>NZ_JBEPOC010000001.1:2400000-3890914 GCF_040546585.1 Marmoricola sp. OAE513
TGCCTCGCTGCCCCCGGGGGCCTCGGTTCCTGCAGTGACCCCGCGGGTCGTCGAGGTCGCGCCGGTCTCGCGGGAGAGCATCTTCGCCGACGTCCCGCCCCTGGTCCCGGAGCCGGCTGAGGAGCCGGAGCCGGAGTCAGAGCCAGAGCCTTCCCCCGAGCCGGAGCCCTACCCCGAGCCTGAGCCCGAGAGCGAGCGGGAGCCGGAGCCCGAGGCAGAACCTGCGCCGAACCCCGAGCCCGAGCTGCCGGTGTACGACGCCTGGCCGCCGGTGGCCGATGCCGAGCCGGTCGCCGCGTACGACGCCCCGCCAGCTCCGGACGAACCGGCCGAGGAGGAGACCTTCCCGGCCGACGACGCGACCTGGGTGGGCGCGCTCCCGTACGAGCCCCCGAACCCGGTGTGGACCGAACCGCCGCCGCCGGGTCCCGAGGACCTGTTTGAGGGCGACGGGTCCGAGGAGGACCGTCGGCCGCCGTTCGGCGCGTTCGACATCGTGCTCACGCTGCTGGGAGGTGCGGTGGCGTTCGCGCTCGCCTACCTGGTGCACGCCGACATCGACCGGATCCAGACCTGGCTGAACGGAGGCACCTGCTGCGAGTACACCCTGCGCAACCTCGCCGCCGTCCTCGCGTACGCCGCGCCCCTCGCCGTCGCGGCGCTGGCGGCAGCGTGGTCGCGGATCCCGGCGACGGGGTTCTTCGTCGCACTGCTCGCCGAGCTCCCCTACGTCCTGTTCGGGAACTTCGACACCGAGCTCAACTGGACGATCGTCTTCACCCTCGGCGGGTTCGTCCTGGCCGACCTGATCCTGCTGCGCGCCCGCCGATCCGTGGGCATCGGTCTGCTGGTGGGGCTCGTCGCCGGGGCCGGACGAGCTGCCGAGGCTGCCGTCGACGCGAACCGTCAGGACCTCTGGACGCTGCTCGGCAACAACACCTGGCTCTCGGCCAAGCAGCTCGTCATCCCTGCAGTGGTCATCCTGGTCGCCGGGATCGCCGGCGGCGTCGCCGCGGCACTGCGCCGTCGCTGACCAGTTCGGTTCAGACCTGGTCGACCGCCGGGGACGGGTGCGCCCGGGTCGGCCGCCGGTTCGCCAGGACGAACAAGGTCCAGCTGATGATCAGTGCGGCCAGCACGATCAACCCGACGACGGGGTGGTCCGAGGGCAGCGCCACCCCGGCGATGCCGCCGAAGACCCAGGACAGCTGCAGCACCGTCTCCGAGCGCGCGAACGCCGACGTCCGGTAGTTCTCCGGGACGTCGCGCTGGATGGTCGCGTCGAGCGCGAGCTTGCCCATCGCGGCGGCGATACCGATGGTCAGGCCGAAGGCGACCGCCACCGCGAGGCTGTAGAACAGGGCGGCGCAGACCGTGGCCGCGACGTCCGCGATCAGGCCGGCCACCACGACCACGGCCGGGTTCAGGCGGCGCAGCACCGAGGACAGCCCGAGCCCGATGATGTTGCCGAGGCTGGCCGCGCCGATCACCAGACCGAGCAACCAGGTGGTGCTGTGGTTCCAGTTCTCGAACGGGTGCTGGGTGAGCACGAAGGCGAAGAAGATCGTCAGGAAGCCGGACAGGAAGCGCAGGCCGACGTTGCACCGCAGCGCGAAGACGATCGAGGACGGCAGGCGGAACTTGGCCCGACGCCCGACCGGCTGCTCGCCGGCGCTGGCGTCGGCCTCGGCGGGCAGCAGGATGGCCAGGATGGTGGCGCCGACGAACACGACGAACGCGTACCCGCAGCGACCACTGGGCACCGGCGGTCGCGGCCAGGCCGGCCATCGGCGCGGAGACCGCGCCGCCGATCACGCCGGCCAACGAGATCCGGCTGTTGGCCTTGACGAGGGTGAGCTCAGGGGGCTTGAGGCGCGGGACCGTCGCGGGCCTGGCGATCGCGTAGGCCTTCGAGGCGATCAGGCAGCCGAGCGCTGTCGGGTAGAGCGCGTTGGAGTCCGAGGAGACCGCGTCGGCCATCATCCAGCACATGAAGGCGCGGAACGTCATGGTGAAGCCGATCGCCCACCGCCGGCCGTGGCTGAACCGGTCGAGGAACGGTCCCAGCAGGGGAGCGAGCACCGAGAACGGCACCATCGTCAGGACCAGGAACAGCAGCACCGGCCCCTTGGCCCCGCCCGGGTCGGCGAAGAAGATCGTGCCCGCCAGCGAGATCGCCACCGCCGCGTCGCCGGCCGCGTTGAAGGAGTGCAGCTCGATCAGGCGGGAGAGCCCGGAGTCCCCGGCGCCCTCGGCGCGCGCTGCTCGTCGGGCCAGCCGGACGGCCGCGGCTGCTCCGCGCCCGGCTCCGCGTCCGGCTGCGAGCACGCCGCGCGTACCCGCGGTGACACCGCGGCCGGCAGCGTCAGCCACCCGGTCCCCGCGCCGCTCCCCGCCAGCGTCGCTGACCTCCGGCTCCGACTCCATGGTCCCCATCCTGCCAAGACCTGCCTGACAATGCGGGGTCGGGGAGACATCGGACGGGGAGATGGGGGAGAATCCTCCGGTGATCACCACCGAGGAACTCGCCGGCGCCGCAGTCGCCGCCGCCCGGACCGCCCTGCTCGAGCAGGTCGGGGAGGCTTTCGTCGGCGACCACGACCAGAGCGTGGCCGAGGACAGCGGCGTGTTCACCCACTACTTCGGCTGCACCCAGCCCGGCTATCCCGGCTGGCGCTGGGCCGTCACCGTCGCCCAACCCGAGGGCCAGGACGCGCCCACGATCGACGAGGTCGTGCTGCTCCCGGGTGACGACGCGATCACCGCGCCGGCGTGGATCCCGTGGCGCGAGCGGATCAAGCCCGGCGACCTCTCGCCCGGCGACCTGCTCCCGGCCGACGAGGACGACCCGCGCCTCGCTCCGACGTACCTGACCGGGGACCCGGGGGACTGGACGCCCGCGGAGGCCAAGGACGCTGCCGCGGAGCGCGCCGGGATCAAGGCCGTCGCCGACGAGCTCGGCCTCGGCCGGGCCCGGGTGCTCTCGATTGAGGGTCGCGACAGCGCCGCGCAGCGCTGGTACGACGGCGAGCAGGGGCCGGACGTTCCGCTCGCCCAGTCGGCGCCGGCACAGTGCTACTCCTGCGGGTTCCTGGTCCAGCTGGCCGGACCGCTCTCGCGCGGGTTCGGGGTCTGCGCGAACGAGTTCGCCAACGACGACGGTCGCGTCGTCGCGCACAAGCACGGGTGCGGAGCGCACTCCGAGGCTCAGCTGCGCAAGAAGCAGCTCCCGCCGCCGCTGCCGGACCCGGTGTTCGACACCGTCAGCCGCAGCGACCTCGAGGACTTCTAAGCAGGGTCTTCGGTGGACTGCCGCGCCGCACGGCGCCTCCGGCAGTAGTCCCAGCCGACGAGGCCGAGTCCGAAGCCGGCCACGCAGGTCCACAACCACCACAGGTGGCCGTCGGCCTTGAGGCGTCCCGAGAACGGGATCAGCATGACGAAGGCGACCGCCCAGAGGATGGTCCCGACCGCGAGCGTGCGCACACCGTCGACGTCGAGCGGGTCGACGTCCGCGACGATGTACGTGCGGTTGCCGATCTCGTGGACGACGGGCTGTTCCTCGGGCACGGGCTCACTGTAACGGCCGTGTGAATTACTCGGACACCCCCGTGTTCAATCGCCGTTCACTCTGGAAGGCTGCGGCCCGTGGACAACTTCTTCAAGATCACAGAGCGCGGCTCGACCGTAGGTCGGGAAGTCCGCGGAGGCATCGTCACGTTCTTCACGATGGCCTACATCATCGTGCTGAATCCCCTGATCATCGGAACGGTGGCCGACGTCGACGGCAAGTTCCTCGGCGGGGGTGACAAACCGAACCTCGCCGCCGTCGCGGCAGCCACGGCGCTGGTCGCGGGTGTCATCACGATCCTCATGGGTGTCGTGGCCAACTTCCCCCTGGCGCTGGCTACCGGCCTCGGGCTGAACGCCTTCGTGGCCTACTCGGTCGCCTCCGAGATGACCTGGGCCGACGCGATGGGTCTCGTGGTGATGGAGGGCGTCCTGATCCTGGTCCTGGTGCTGACCGGCTTCCGAGAAGCGGTTTTCCACGCGGTGCCGAAGGAGCTGAAGATCGCGATCTCCGTCGGTATCGGCCTCTTCATCGCGCTCATCGGTTTCGTCGACGCAGGCTTCGTACGTCGTACGGGTGCGGGTCCGGTCCCGGTACAGCTGGGCCAGGACGGCAACCTCTCCGGCTGGCCCGTGCTTGTCTTCGCCGTCGGGGTGCTGCTCGTGATCGCCCTCTGGGTCAGGAAGGTCAAGGGCGCGATCCTCATCTCGATCGTCGCCACCACCGTGATCGCGCTCGTCGTCGAGAAGATCGGTGACATCGGCCCGTCGTTCATCGCGCCGGACAAGGTCAACCCCGACGGGTGGAACCTCAACGTTCCGAAGTGGCCCGGTTTCGGCAACCTCTTCGAGTCGCCGCACTTCGACACCCTCGGCGACTTCAACCTGCTCGACTCGTGGGACAAGGCCGGCGTGGTCACCGTCCTGCTCCTGATCTTCACGCTGATGCTCGCGGACTTCTTCGACACGATGGGCACGATGACCGCGATCGGCGCGGAGGCCGACCTCCTGGACGAGGACGGCGTCCCGCCGAACACCCAGAAGATCCTCATCGTCGACTCGATCGCCGCGGCTGCCGGTGGTGCGGCGGGTGTTTCGTCGAACACGTCCTACATCGAGTCGGCCTCCGGCGTCGGGGAAGGGGCGCGCACCGGTCTGGCCTCGGTGGTGACCGGCTTGCTGTTCCTGCTGTCGATCTTCGCCGCGCCGCTGGTCGACATCATTCCGAGCGAGGCGGCCGTACCGGCCCTGATCCTCGTCGGCTTCCTGATGATGCAGCAGATCAAGGGCATCGACTTCGACGACCTGGAGATCGCCATCCCGGCGTTCCTCACGATCGCGCTGATGCCGTTCACGTACTCGATCACGGTGGGCATCGGCGCCGGGTTCCTGGCGTACGTGCTGATCAAGATCGTCCGGGGCAAGGTGGGCGAGATCCACGCCCTGCTCTGGGTGATCGCGGGCCTGTTCGCCGTCTACTTCGCGATCGACCCGATCACGCGCTGGCTGACCTGATCGCCTCGTAGGCCCTCCTCGTTCGCGGGGAGGGCCTTCTGCTGCCGGAATAGTTAGCAGAGGTAATGAGTTATGCTCACGACATGACTCCCACCGTTCAGAGCGCCGCGCGCACGGACAGCGGCCTGGCCAGCGAGCTGAGGCTCGGCGTGGTCCGGTTGGCCCGGCGTCTGCGCAGCGAGCGCGACCCGGCCAACCCGCTGAGCGTCGCGCAAATCAGCGTGCTCGGCGTCCTGCGTCGCAGCGGCGAGATCACTCTGGGGGAGCTGGCCGCGCACGAGCGGGTGCAGCCGCCCTCGATGACCCGGACCGTGAATGCGCTGGTTGCTGACGGGTACGTCGTGCGTCGGTCCTCCGAGAACGACGGCCGCCTCGTCCTGCTGGACCTGTCGGACAAGGGTCGCCAGACACTGCTGGCCGACCGCAAGCGTCGCGACGCCTGGCTCGCCCGCCGGCTCGCGGACCTGAATCCCGAAGAACGCGACCTGCTTCGCCAGGTCGCCCCACTGATCGAAAGGCTGGCGACGACTGAGTGAGTCCCACGTTCCGCGCGCTCCGCATCCGTAACTACCGCCTGTACGCCCTGGGCGGCGTGGTCTCCAACACGGGCACCTGGATGCAGCGCGTGGCCCAGGACTGGCTCGTGCTGACCCTGCACCACGGCAGCGCGGCCGAGGCGAGCACCGCGCTCGGCATCACCACCGCGCTGCAGTTCCTCCCGATCCTGCTGCTCTCGCCGTACGCCGGACTGGTCGCCGACCGGATGCCCAAGCGTCAGCTGCTCCAGCTGACCCAGGCCTGGATGGGCACCACCGCTCTGGTGCTGGCGGTCCTCGCCCTGACCGGTGTGGTCGAGCCGTGGATGGTGTTCGCGTTGGCGTTCTCCTTCGGTGCCGGCGCGGCGTTCGACGCACCGGCACGCCAGTCCTTCGTCAGCGAGATGGTCGGCGCCGACGACCTGGCCAACGCCGTCAGCCTGAACTCGGCCTCGTTCAACCTCGGCCGGATGGTCGGGCCGGCGCTGTCCGGTTTCCTGATCGCGCTGCTCGGCTCGGGCGTCCGCGCCACCGGCGTGGTGATCGCACTCAACGGCCTCAGCTACCTGGCGGTGATCAGCGCGCTGCGGCTGATGCGGGCCGGCGAGCTCAGCCCGGTCGAGCGCGCACCCCGCGGCAAGCGGATGATCCGCGAGGGTGTGCGGTACGTGCGCAACCGGCAGGACCTCATGATGATCCTGTTCGCAGCGTTCTTCGCCGGCACCTTCGGGATGAACTTCCAGATGACCTCGGCCCTGATGGCCACCCAGGTCTTCGACAAGGGTTCGGGGGAGTACGGGCTGCTCGGCACCACCCTCGCGGTCGGGTCACTGACCGCCGCCCTGCTCGGCGCACGTCGCGCGGCCCGTCCCCGGCCGCACTGGGTGATCCTCGCCGGACTGGCCTTCGGCACGGTCGAGATCATCCTCGGCCTGATGCCGACCTACCTGACCTTCGCCCTCCTCACTCCGTTGCTCGGGCTCAGCCTGCTGACGATGCTCAACGCAGCGAACACGACCGTGCAGCTCAGCGTCGACCCGGCCATGCGCGGCCGGGTGATGGCGCTCTACATGATGGTGGTGATGGGCGGGACCCCGTTCGGCGCTCCGATCGTCGGCTGGGTCGGCGCGACCTTCGGGGCCCGCTGGACCCTGATCGGCGGCGGTGCGATGTCGTTGCTCGGGATCCTGCTCGCGGTGGCCCTGTTCGGTGCCTCGACCAGTCCGCTGCGCTGGCGGCGCGGTGCGGTCGTGGAGACGCAGTCCGACCCGGCTCTGGCCGCGTGAATAGACTGGCAGGGTGAACCCCCGCTACCGACGCCTGGTGATCACGGGCGCCCTGGTGGGGCTGATCCTCCTGGTCGTCATCGCCAAGCTCGCCCGCTAGTCCGATGATCGAGCCGCTCGCCTCCGCGCAGATGCGGGTCCGCGACCACCTGCTGGCGCCGGACACGCTGGTCCGCGCCCTGGCGAGCGGTCGTCGCAAGGGTCAGCGTCCGAGGTGGACGCGGGTCGAGCTGCGCTACGTCGACCTCAAGGCCGGTCGCCGCCTCCAGATCACCCGGTACGACGAGACCCAGGCCCACGTGAGCAACCACGGCCCCGACGACGCCCCGGCAGCGGTCGCCGAGCTGCTCGCCGAGCCGTTCGGCAACTGGCACGTGGAGACCACCGCCGAGACCGTCCAGCTGCGGGTCACCAAGGGCGGCGAGGCCGCAGTCGGCATCACCGCCGGCGTCGCTGCCGTGGCCGAACGCGCCCACGACCGGGCCAAGGCCCGGATGCTGCCCGAGGACGACCCGGTCCTGGTGGCGCTCGGCATCAGTGACGCGAAGGGCGTCGTGAAGCCGACCCGTCGCGCGAAGTACCGCCAGGTCGAGGAGTTCCTCCGAGAGCTCGGCGCCTCGGTCGACGACGCCCTCGGCGCCGGTCGACTCGCACCGACTGCCGAGGACCCCCTGCGCGTGGTCGACCTCGGCTGCGGGAACGCGTACCTGACGTTCGCCGCGCACGCCTGGCTGAGCCGGGTGCGGGGCTTGCCGGTGCGGCTGGTCGGCGTCGACGTGAAGGAGCAGTCCCGGGCGCACAACACCGAGGTCGCCCGGCGGCTCGGCGTCGAGGACCAGGTCACCTTCGTCAAGGCGGGCATCGACGACGTGGTGCTGGAGGAGACCCCGCAGGTGGTGCTGGCGCTGCACGCCTGCGACACCGCCACGGACGACGCTCTCGCGCGGGCGGTCGAGTGGTCCGCAGACCTGGTCCTCGCTGCGCCCTGCTGCCACAAGGACGTCTCCCGGCAGCTGCGGAGCCGACCCGCCCCGGCGCCGTACTCGCTGCTGACCCGGGACGGGATCCTCCGCGAACGTTTCGCCGACACCCTCACCGACGCCCTTCGGGCCGCTCTGCTGCGCACCCGCGGGTACCGGGTCGACGTCGTGGAGTTCGTCGGCAGCGAGCACACCCCGCGCAACACCTTGATCCGCGCTGCTGCCACCGGAGCGGTGGCTTCCGGGGCCGACGAGGAGCTCGCTGCTCTCACGGCGACGTGGCAGGTCGAGCCGAAGCTGGCAGAGCTGCTCGGATGAGCTGGTTCGCGGGCGCCGTCGCCGCCGGTCTGCTGGCGGCGAACGTGCACGGCACCCCGGTGTTCGAATTCCGCGACACCGCCATCAACGAGTCCAGTGGACTGGTCGACCTCGGCCCGCTGATGGTCACCACGAACGACTCCGGCGGAGGCCCCGAGGTCTTCGTGGTCGACGCACGATCAGGTCGGACGGTGTCGACGACCCGCTTCGCCGACGAGGTCGAGGACGTCGAGGCGCTCGCGCCCGCCGGCAGGGACGCCGTCTGGGTCGGCGACATCGGGGACAACTTGGTCAAGCGGCGCAGCGTGCAGGTCTACCGGGTCCCGGTGGGCAGGACCGACCGTGTCGTCGACGCGCCGTCGTACGACCTGGTCTACCCCGACGGAGCGCACGACGCCGAGTCGCTCGTCGTCGGGCCGGACGGGCGGCTGCGGATCATCACCAAGAACTTCCTCGGCGGTCGGGTCTACGTGGCTCCGAAGAACCTCGACCCGGGCCGGCCGAACAAGCTGCAGGCGGGACCGCCGGTCGACCTCTACGCCACCGACGCGGCGATGTTCCCCGATGGCAAGCACGTGCTGGTCCGCGGGTACGGCGGCGCGCTGGTGCTCACCTTCCCCGCGTTCGAGGTGGTCGGCCAGTTCGGCCTACCGAGCCAGGAGCAGGGCGAGGGCGTCTCGATCGGAAGGTCGGGGCGGGTCCGGCTCAGCTCCGAAGGCGTGAACGCCCCCGTTCTGCAGATCAAGCTCCCGGCCGACGTGCGCCGCGCGATGAGCGACCCGACGACGACGGCGGACGGCGGCCCCGGCGGCGGTTCCGACGGCGGTCTGGACGACGACGGCGTGATCGTCGCGGACGAGGCTGGTGGGATCGACTGGTCCTGGGTGGGTCTCGGTGCCCTCGGGGTCGGCGCTGTGGCACTGTTTCTCTCCTTGGTGAGGAGGCGACGATGAGGATCACAGCGGTGCAGGGCGACATCACCGCCCAAGAGGTCGATGCGGTCGTCAACGCCGCGAACCGGGCGATGCGAGGTGGTGGAGGCGTCGACGGCGCGATCCACCGCGCCGGCGGCCCGGCGGTGCTCGAGGACTGCCGCCGCAGGTTCCCGAACGGGCTGGCCACCGGCGAGGCCGGTTGGACGACCGCGGGCGACCTACCCGCGCGCTGGGTGATCCACGTGGTCGGCCCGAACCGCAACCGCGGCGAGACCGACCGGAACCTGCTGACCTCGTGCTACGCGAACGCGCTGGCGGTCGCAGACGAGATCGGCGCGACCAGCGTCGCGTTCCCGCTGGTCTCGGCAGGGTCGTACGGCTGGCCGCGCGAGGACGCGATCCTCGCGGCGGTCGAGACGTTGCGCGGCACCCCGACCCAGGTCGGCGACGCCTGCATCGTCGCCTTCGGGGCGGACGCCTACGACGCCGTACGACGCCTGGTGGGGGCCTAGCCTCAGGCTTCGGCCGCCGGCTTCGGCTCCTTGGGCGGCGGCTCGGCGAGCAGCTCGTAGGACCCGGGCAGGATGCCCTTGCGCTCAGCGACCTTGCGCGCCGGGACGCCGAAGACGCAGGCGAAGTCGGCGACGTCGGAGAGGACGACCGAATTGGCGCCGACCTGGGCGTAATTGCCGATGGTGACCGGGCCGACCAGGACGGCGTTCGCGAGCACGATCGCGCCGTCGCCGACGACCGGGAAGCCGTCCTCGCCCGGCGGGGTGTCGGGCTGCTGGACGCCGGCGGTGACGGCGCCTCCGAAGGTGACGTTCGCGCCCATCCGCAGGCCGTTGCCGATCACGGTGGCGCTCGGGTGCGGGATCATGAAGCCCGGGCCGATGTCCATGCCGGGGACGAAGTCGGCGCTGAACAGGTACATCCCGACGCTGCGCCACAGGAACGCCTTGCGGACCTTGCCCTTGCGGAACGCGACCTGCTGCTTGCGCAGAACCCACTGGGCGAGAAGGCCGGGGTGCGAGATGCCGGTCAGCAGCACCCGGAGGTAGGAGGTCTTCGCTCCGGGGCGGTAGCGGTTGAGGTCGGAGAAGATGAGCTGCTTGAAGCTCAGGCCCTCGGACGAGGTGACGGTCGGCATGGGGGCAATCCTAGGGACGCGGCTGGTCGAGCGTAGTCGAGACCACGAAACGCGAGGGTCTCGACTGCGCTCGACCGACCTGTTCCGTCAGAGCGCGCCGACGACGTGATCGATGCAGGCCGTCAGGGCCTCGATGTCGGCCGGGTCGACGGCGGGGTACATGGCGATGCGCAGCTGGTTGCGGCCGAGCTTGCGGTACGGCTCGGTGTCGACGATGCCGTTGGCGCGCAGCGTCTTGGCCACCTGGTCGGCGTTGATCGACTCGTCGAAGTCGATCGTGCCGATGACCAGCGAGCGGTGGCTCGGGTCTGCCACGTACGGCGTCGTGTACGACGTCTTCTCGGCCCAGCCGTACAGCGCGTCCGAGGAGGCCGTCGTCCGGGCGACCATGCCGTCGATGTTGCCGTTCGCGTTCATCCAGTCCAGCTGCTCGGCCATGAGGAACAACGTCGCGACCGAGGGGGTGTTGTAGGTCTGGTTCAGGCGGCTGTTGTCGATCGCGGTCTTCAGGTCGAAGAACGGCGGGATGTAGCGGTCCGAGCCGGCAAGCTTCTCGGCGCGCTCGAGCGCGGCGGGCGAGAAGATGCCGAACCAGATCCCGCCGTCCGAGGCGAAGCACTTCTGCGGGGCGAAGTAGTACACGTCGCTCTGGGTCAGGTCGACGGGCAGACCGCCGGCGCCCGAGGTCGCGTCGATGAGGACCAGCGAACCCTCGTCGGCTCCTGCGGGGCGGACGACCGGTGCCATCACGGCCGTCGAGGTCTCGTTGTGGGCCCAGCCGTAGACGTCCACGCCCGCCTCGGCCACCGCGTCGGGACGCGAGCCCGGGTCGGCCGAGATGACGGTGGGGGCGTCGAGCCACGGGGCGGCCTTGACCGACGAGGCGAACTTGCTCGAGAACTCACCGAAGGTCAGGTGCTGCGACTTCTTCTCGATCAGGCCGAAGGTCGCGATGTCCCAGAACGCGGTCGCGCCACCGTTGCC
The DNA here is from genome assembly GCF_040546585.1 of Marmoricola sp. OAE513. Classification (NCBI taxonomy): domain Bacteria; kingdom Bacillati; phylum Actinomycetota; class Actinomycetes; order Propionibacteriales; family Nocardioidaceae; genus Marmoricola; species Marmoricola sp. OAE513. Next base: position 2,411,275 of record NZ_JBEPOC010000001.1, read on the forward strand.
GAGCACGACCTCGTAGCCGTCGGGCAGGTCGAACAGCGAGGCGAGACCGTCGCGCACGCGGCCCACCGTGTTCTTGACCGGGGCCTGGCGGTGCGAGGTGCCCATCAGGCTCGCGCCGGTCGCGGCGAGGGCGTCCAGGTGCGACGTCTGGATCTTCGAGGGGCCGGCGCCGAAACGACCGTCGGCGGGCTTGAGGCTGTCAGGGATCTGGATGGCGTCGTTCACTACGTGTCCTTGAGTCGAAGGTGAGTTCTGACGACGCTGTCAGCCGGTCCTATTCTGACAGCACTCACCACACTAGGCATAACGGAGCGGACGACATGGACGGGGTCAGGCCGGACTTGCGGATCGAGATGCGCCTGATCGGCGATCCCGACGCGGCCCGCCTGGTCGAGGAGGTCCAGCTCGAGTACGTCGCCCGCTACGGCAGCCGCGACGAGACGCCGATCCCCGAGGGCTACTTCGCGCCCGCCTGAGGGTGCCTTCTTCGTCGGGTACCTCGACGGCGTCCCGGTGGCCACGGGGGCCTGGCACCGGCGTACGGACGTAACGGCGTTCGAGCGCAGCGACGCCGCCGAGATCAAGCGGATGTACGTCGCCCCGGCCGGTCGAGGTCGGGGTCTGGCTCGCGCGATGCTCGCCCATCTCGAGTCGACGGCGCGCGCAGCCGGTGCCGATCTCATGATCCTCGAGACCGGAACCGAGCAGCCCGAGGCACTCGCGTTGTACGAGTCCTCGGGCTACCGGTCCATCCCCGGCTTCGGCTACTACAGGAGCTCGCCGAAAAACCGCTGCATGGCCTTGGTTCTGTGATCAGGCGGCCGGCGCCACGTAGTCCGAGCTGTTGCCCGTGATGACGACGTAGAAGCGCTTGCGGGTGGTGCTGCTGGTCGCGGTGCCATCGCTGTTGCGGGGGCTGACCACGAAGTGGGTGTTGTTGTTGGTGCCTGCCGGGGCGCAGACGACCGCCGCCAAGTTGCAGCGGCTCGCGGAGATCTCACCCGAGAAGGTGCCCTGGATGCCGTCGGCCACCGGGTCGCGGTCGATCTGGTTCTGGATCGCGATCGTTGCCACGACGCCGTTGCCGACCAGGCTCTCGTGCGCGTCGATGTAGATGTTGTTGTTGGTCACGTAGGCGTCGCTGACGGTGAAGCCACCGGACTGCTCGATGATCGCGCCGGCCTCGTCGATCAGCGCCCATCGGGTGGCGACACCCTGGAGGCCCTGGTCGCCGTCGTCACCCTTGTCACCCTTCGGGCCGGTGTCGCCCTTGCTGCCCTTGTCGCCCTTCAGCAGGGTGCCCTCGCTGAAGTCCTTCCTGGTCAGGCTGCCGTTCGCGATGTCACGACCACGCAGGGAGCCGTTGGCGACGTCGTTGCCGCGCAGCGACCCGTCCTTGATGTCGACACCGGTCAAGGAACCGTTCTTGACGTCATCGGAGCCGATCGTGGCGACGGCGTACGACGTTCCTCCCAAGCACACGGCCAGGGCAGCGACGGCGACGACGAAGGCGGGGGTGGGCTTGCTGAGACGGAGGCGCATGAGGTGGTCCTTCGGGAAGTGGTTGATGAGCTCGAGTGATGGTGATTCGGTACTGGCGGCACCCCGGATTGGGTTTTTGTGGTCTGGATCACGAAGGTGCGCCTTACCGGCCTCGGCCGAGCTCCTCGCCGCTCCGCTCGTACGCGTAACCTCGACCCGTGCTCCTCGCTTCGCTCGTCAACGGGTTCTCGGCCACTCGGCCTCGAGCAAGCTCGGGCACTCGATGATCGTCGATGCGCTCCTCAACGCTTCTCGCTACGCGGACGACGGAGCAAGCTCCTCGCCGCTCCGCTCGTACGCGTAACCTCGACCCGTGCTCCTCGCTTCGCTCGTCAGCGGGTTCTCGGCCACTCGGCCTCGAGCAAGCTCGGGCACTCGATAGCCTCGACCCGTGCCTGACCTCCTCGACCTGAACGCCCTCGACCCGTACGTGGTCGTTGCGGTGGCGGTCGGGCTCGTGCTGGTGCAGACGGCGCTGGTGGTCGGCTTCCTGGTCCCCGGCGGGAAGGCGGCGGTGTTCTCCGGCGTGCTCGCGGGGCTGGGGCACGTCAACCTGCCGCTCGCGTACGCCGGCATCGTTGCGGCCGCGATCATCGGAGCGACCGTCGGGTTCGGCATCGGGCGCCGGCACGGCGACCTGATCTTCGAGCACCGTCTGCTGGCCCGGCACGCAGCTCGGCTGGACTCCGCCCGCGACCTCCTGCGCCGCCGTGCGGGTCTGGCGCTGATGATCGGCCGCTCGGTCGCCGTGCTGCGGGCGACCTCGCCCGCTCTGGCCGGTGCTGCCGGCGTACCGGTCCGGCAGTTCCTGGTCTGGAACGTCGCCGGGGCATTCGCCTGGGGAAGCGCAACCGTCGGACTCGGTTACCTCGGCGGATCCGCCCTGCCCTCGATCGGCACCGGGCTGATGTCGAAGCCGGTGACGATCGCCCTGCTGGTCCTCGGTCTGTGCCTCACCGCCGTCGTCGTGGCTCGTCGCCGCCGTGCTGCGCGTGCGCTGCCCGGTGTGGTCGCCGTTCCGGCAGACTGACGCCCGTGAGCGGCCTCCTCGACAACCTCCTCAACCTCGATCCGGCGTGGCTGCTGAGCGTCGCGGCCCTGCTGGTCTTCGCCGAGGACGCGATCTTCATCGGGTTCCTGATCCCCGGGGAGACCGCCGCGGTGCTCTCCGGTGTCGGCACGAACGTGCAGGACATCGCGCTGGTGGTCCCGGTCCTCGTGGTGGTGGCGGCCGCGATCGTGGGTGACTCGGTCGGGTACGAGGTCGGCAAGCGCTACCTACCGCGGGTGCTGAACCACCGGATCCTCCTCAAGCACCAGGTGCGCATCGCCCGGGCTCAGGACTTCCTGCGGGTGCGCGGCGGCATCGCCGTCTTCCTGGGCCGGTTCACGGCGTTCTTCCGCGCGATGATGCCCGCGCTCGCCGGTGCTGCCGAGATGCCGTACCGGAAGTTCCTGGTGTGGAACGCCGCCGGCGGGATCGTCTGGGGCACGGCGTTCGTCAGCCTCGGCTACCTGGCGGGTGCGTCGTACAAGAAGGTCGAGCACCAGGCCGGCCGCGGCGTCGCGATCGGCCTCGCCGTGATCGTCGTGGTGGCGGCCGTCGTCTGGAAGGTGCGCTCCGAGCGGCGCCCCGACCCGGGTACTCCCTAGCAAGAAGCACCCCTCCGCCGGGCGGAGAGGTGCTTCTCGACAGGGATGACCGAAGCGGTTAGAGGGCCCACTCCTCGTGGTAGCCCGGGACGTCGGACGCCTTGCGGCTGGCCGGGCCGGTGTAGATCGCCGACGGACGGATCAGGCGGCCGGTTCGCTTCTGCTCCAGGATGTGCGCCGACCATCCCGCCGTGCGCGCGCAGGTGAACATCGAGGTGAACATGTGCGGCGGGACCTGCGCGAAGTCCAGGACGATGGCCGCCCAGAACTCGACGTTGGTCTCGAGCACGCGGTCCGGACGACGCTCGCGGAGCTCGGCCAGCGCAGCCTGCTCCAGGGCCTCGGCGACCTGGTAGCGCGGGGCGTTCAGCTCGCGCGCCGTACGCCGAAGCACCCGGGCGCGCGGGTCCTCGGCGCGGTAGACGCGGTGACCGAAGCCCATCAGTCGCTCGCCCTCGTCGAGGAGGCCCTTGACGTACTTCGAGGCATCCCCGATCCGCTCGACGTCCTCGATCATCGTCAGCACGCGAGCCGGCGCGCCGCCGTGCAGCGGGCCGCTCATCGCGCCGACGGCACCCGAGAGCGCGGCGCAGGCGTCGGCGCCGGTGGAGGTGATGACACGGGCGGTGAAGGTCGAGGCGTTCATGCCGTGCTCGGCGGCCGAGGACCAGTAGGCGTCGATGGCCTTGACGTGCTGGGGGTCGGGCTCGCCCTGCCAGCGGATCATGAACCGCTCGGCGATGGTCGAGGCCTTGTCGACCTCCTTCTGCGGAACCATCGGCTGACCGATGCCTCGCGCCGCCTGGGCGACGTAGGAGAGGACCATGACGGCGGCTCGGCCGAGGTCCTCGCGGACCTGGGTGTCGTCGATGTCGTAGGTCTGCTGGATTCCCCAAGCAGGTGCCAGCATCGCGATCGCGCTCTGCACGTCGACGCGGATGTCGCCGGAGTGAACGGGCAGCGGGTACTGCTCGGCGGGCGGCAGGCCCGGGTCGTAGGCGCCGTCGACCAGCAGGCCCCACACCTTCTCGAACGGGATCCGGCCGACGATCTCCTCGATGTCGACGCCGCGGTAGCGGAGCGCGGAGCCTTCCTTGTCGGGTTCGGCGATCTCCGATGCGAAGGCGACGACGCCTTCCAGCCCGTGGTGTACCTCAGTCATGTGTGTCGACTCCTTTGTCAGCTCAGGCGGAGCCTGAGGGAGCCGACCCGGTCCGAACGCGCCGGAGGAGCGAAGCGGAGGAGGGCGGCTCGTGCCGTGTCGGCGAGGGGATCACCCAGGCCAGACTCCACGCAGATCCTAGGCTAAGCACGTGGACCCCATGGATCTGGCCGCCCTGCGGGCCGAGTACGAGCTCGGCGGTCTCGACGAGACCGAGCTGACGCCGGAGCCGCTGGCGCTCTTCAGCACCTGGTTCGACGCCGTGCGCGGCGCCGGGATCGGCGAGCCGAACGCGATGGTCCTGGCCACCAGCCTCGACGGCGTTCCCTCCTCGCGGACGGTGCTGCTCAAGGGGGTCGAGGACGGTGGCTTCGTGTTCTTCACGAACTACCACTCGCGCAAGGGCGTCGAGCTCGCCGCCAACCCGCGCTGCTCCCTGCTCTTCGGGTGGTACGCCTTGCAGCGCCAGGTCCGGATCGAGGGCATCGCGACGCGGACGTCGCGCGAGGTCACCGAGACGTACTTCGCCTCCCGACCGCGCGGTTCCCAGCTCGGGGCGTGGGCCTCCGCGCAGTCGTCGGAGGTCGGGAGCCGCGCCGATCTGGACGCGGCGTACGCCGAGGTCGAGGCGCGCTTCGCCGGCGCGGACATCCCGGCGCCACCGCACTGGGGCGGTTACCTGGTGACACCGGACTCCGTGGAGTTCTGGCAGGGACGCCGTGGTCGGATGCACGATCGGTTGCAGTACCGGCGCGAGGGCGACGGGTGGTCGACCCGCCGCCTCGCGCCGTAGCCGCTCGACTCAGGTGAACCGGTGCGCGCGCCGGGACAGCAGCAACGTGCCGAGCGAGGCGAGCACCCCGACGACCGTGATCGCGACGATCACCTGGAGTCCCGAGAGCATCCCCGGGATGACCTGGTCGACCCGGGCCGGACCCTGGTCCGCAGCAGCGCCCGCGAGGATGGCCGAGATGACCGCCAGCACCACCGCTCCGCCGAGCTGGACCGAGGTGTTCACCAGTCCCGAGGCCAGTCCCTGCTCGTGGTCGGCGACCCCGGCAGTCGCCTGCGCGTTGATCGACGGGAACGCCGTGGCGAACCCGACCCCGAGCAGGAGCATCGTGGGGAGCAGCAGGGCGGCGTACCCGAGGCCGGGGTCGACCCGAAGGAACAGCACGTACGCCAGCAGGAACGACACCATGCCGGTCGCGATCAGGGCCTGCGTGCTCACCCGCTTCAGCACCCGGTCCATCCGGGTCGAGCTGGCGATCACCAGGAGCCCGGCCGGCAGGAACCCCAGCGCCATGGCCAGCGGTGACCAGTCCAGCGAGTCCTGCAGGTAGAGCGTCACGAGGAACTGGAAGGCGAAGTAGCCGCCTGCCATCACGGCGCCCGAGACGTTGGCGTGCACCAGGTGCCAGGACCGCAGGATCCCGAGGCGCACCAGCGGCGAGGGGTGCCGCAGCTCGGTCAGCACGAACGCCGTGGCCAGCAGCAGCGAGGCGCCGAACCCGCTGAGCACCAGGGGGCTGGTCCACCCTCGCGTCGGCGCCTCGACGACGGCGACCACGAGCAGCAGCAGGGCCGCGGTGCTGGTGAGCGCCCCGACGAGGTCGAAGTCGGCCAGGCGGGTAACGGCGCGGGAGGAGGCGGGCAGCACCTTGCTGCCGACCACGACGAGCAGGATCGCCACCGGGCCGGGCAGCAGGAACGTCGCCCGCCAGCCGATCTCGGTGAGGATGCCGCCGAAGACCAGACCGAGGGAGAACCCACTGGCTCCGACCACGGTGTAGATGCTCAGCGCGCGGTTGCGGGCCGGGCCCTCGGCAAAGGTCGTGGTGATGATGGACAGTCCGGCCGGCACCGTGAAGGCGGCGGCGACGCCCTTGACGAAGCGGAGCGCGATGATCGCCTCGGGGCTGCTGAGCGTCGCGCTGACCACCGAGGCGATCCCGAAGACGGCGACCGCGGTGAGGAACACCTGACGGCGGCCGAGCAGGTCCGCGGCGCGGCCGCCGAGCAGGAGCAGGCCGCCGTATCCGAGGACGTACCCGCTCACGATCCACTGCAGGGCGGAGGGGGACATGGCGAGGTCCTCGCCGATGGAGGGGAGTGCGACACCGACCATCGAGATGTCGAGGCCGTCGAGGAAGAGCGCGCCGCACAGGACGACGAGCATGAGCCAGGTCCGGGCCGGCCAGGGGTGCGAGTGGTGGATCGTCGCCGACGTCGGGGTGTGCGTCGGGAGGGCTGTGGTTGTCATGCGGCCCACACTTATGCACGTGCATTAAATGCGCAAGCAAATAATGCGTATGCATAAGTTGCACGAGAATCTGGTACCCTGCGCGTGTGGCCCGACGTACCGACGACGATGCGCTGGCAGCCGACTGGCATCAGCTGATGGGTCGGTACCAGCGGCTGATGTGCGCGCTCGACCGCGAGCTCAGCGCCGGTCACGACCTGACGGCCAGCGAGTTCGAGGTGCTCCAGCAGCTGGAGCAGTCCGACCAGTGCAGCCTGCGAATGGCTGTGCTCGCCGAGAGCGCCCACCTGACGCAGAGTGCCTTGTCGCGGTTGGTGTCGCGTCTAGAGCGCGACGGACTGGTCACCCGTGAGACCTGCTCCACCGACCGTCGTTCGCTGTTCGTGAAGCTGACCAGCGAGGGGCGCGCGCGCTACGCCGAGGCCCGCCCCACCCAGCGCCGTGTCCTGCGCGAGGACGGCGGCGGGTGCCTGGAGCCGGCCCGCTCCTGACGAGTTCCGCCTGGGGTCTGGCGCCCGAGGGTCTGCGCCGCCTAGGTTGCAAGGTGAGCGGACGGCATCGGGTCGCCCGCTCGTCTCGGAGGTAACCATGCGTAGAAGTCATGTCTCGGCGGCCGTCACCACGGCCGCCGTCCTGCTCGTCGCGACCGTCTCAGGAACAACCTGGACGTCGACCGCGAGCCCCTCGGCGGCCAGCTCGGCCGGCCGGACCGCCACGACGTCGTACGTCGTGCTGGCGAAGGAAGGCTCGTCGGCGACAGCGCTCGCCAAGCGCCTCGAGGCCGCGGGTGGCAAGGTCAGCTCGGTCAACAGCGCGATCGGCCTGGTCTCGGTGTCCTCCTCGGACGCCGCCTTCAAGGGACGCGCGTCCAAGGTCGCCGGCGCGGAGGGTGTCGCGACGGACCGGACCATCGGCTACGCGCCGACGCGTCGCCCGCAGGCCGTGGAGCAGGAGAACCTGCGGTCCACGAAGGCGCGCAACGCCAAGGTCGCCCAGCGGCCGAAGGCCGGGAAGAAGCCCAAGAAGTCGACTTCCGACCCGCTCGACTCCCAGCTGTGGGGCATGCGGATGATCGGCGCCGACAAGGCGCACCAGTACACGCTCGGGAACAAGAAGGTCCGGGTCGGCGTGATCGACACCGGCGTCCAGGCCGACCACCCCGACATCCACCCGAACTTCGACTACAAGCTCTCGCGGAACTTCGTCACCGACATCCCGGAGATCGACGGGCCGTGCGAGAGCGCGGGTTGCAAGGACCCTGTCGGCGAGGACGACGGCGGGCACGGCACGCATGTCGCCGGGACCATCGGCGCCGCTCTCAACGGTCTCGGTGTCACGGGGGTCGCGCCCAAGGTCGACCTGGTCGAGGTGCGCGCCGGTCAGGACAGCGGCTACTTCTTCCTGCAGCCGGTCGTCGACGCGATCACCTACTCGGCGGACGCCGGTATCGACGTGGTGAACATGAGCTTCTACGTCGACCCCTGGCTCTACAACTGTGCCGGCGGTGCCCCGGAGGACACCCCGGAGCAGGCTGCCGAGCAGGGCGTGATCATCTCCGCGATGAACCGCGCGCTCTCCTACGCCCACCACCGGAACGTCACGCTGGTGGCGGCGACGGGCAACAACAACGAGGACCTGGCGAACCCGCGGGTCGACACCTCGAGTCCCGACTACGGCGCCGAGCCGCACGACAGGACGATCGACAACGCCAAGTGCCTCGACCTGCCGGTCGAAGGTCGTTACGTGATCGGGGTGAACGCGCTCGGGCCGTCGGGCAAGAAGTCGGACTTCTCGAACTACACCACCGACCTGCGTTCCGGTGAGGTCGAGGTCTCCGCGCCGGGTGGCTGGTTCCGGGACGGCTTCGGCACCCCGACGTTCCGGACCAACCAGAACATGATCCTCTCGACGGTCCCGCTCGTCTCGGTCCAGGAGACCGGTGAGGTGGACGCCGACGGGAACATCACCGAGCTCGGTGAGGAGTCCGGGGTGCAGAAGGTGTGCCAGGCCAAGCCGGCTCCGGGCACGGCGGCCTGCGGCTACTACGCCTTCTACCAGGGCACCTCCATGGCGAGTCCGCACGCCGCCGGGGTCGCGGCCCTCGCGGTCGGGGCGCACGGGCGGTCCAGCAGGCACGGCGGGTTCGGGCTGTCCCCGGTCATCGTTCGCGCGCTGCTGCTCGGCACGGCGACCGACCACGCGTGCCCGGCAGGCGGGGTGCAGTCCTACCTCGACGAGGGACGGGACGCGTCGTACACGGCGAAGTGCGTCGGTACGAAGTACTACAACGGGTTCTACGGTCACGGGATCGTGAACGCCCTCCGCGTCGTGCGCTGAGCGCGACCGGCGATCAGCAGTCCGCCCCCGCCACGGAGAACGTGGCGGGGGCGGACTCGTTTATTCATTTGTGAGTGAGTGCTCACTCACTTAGTCTCGGAGGGTGACTCCTCGTGCTCCCGCGCTGCCGGCCGCCGAACGTCGCCTCGCCCTGATCGAGGCGACGCTCCCGTTGCTCCACGAGCACGGGCGCTCCGTGACCACCCGCCAGATCGCTGACGCGGCCGGTGTGGCCGAGGGCACGATCTTCCGGGTCTTCAACAGCAAGGACGAGCTGGTCGACGAGGCGGTGCTGCACGCCTTCCGCTCCTCGACCTTCGTCACGCAGCTCGAGGACGTCGACCCCGCGCTCCCGCTGCGCGAGCGCCTGCTGGCGATCACCCGGCTGCTCCAGGAGCGGTACATCTCGACCTTCGGGCTGATCCGCGCGCTCGGAACGATGGGGCCGCCAGCGGTCGTGAAGGCCGACCACGGTCGGCACGAGGACTGGCGCCGCCACGTCGACCTCGCGATGGTCCGCCTCGTCGAGCCGGATGCCGACCTGCTCCGGGTGCCAGCCGCGCGGCTGGTCAACACGCTGCGCCTGCTCACCCTCGGCGGCAGCAACGAGCACATGAACATGGGCGACCTGATGGCGCCCGAAGAGATCGTCGACACCGTTCTGGTCGGCCTGCTGGCCGACCCCCGAGGGAGTAGCTGATGCTCGTCCGTCTGGTCAGGGAGTACCTGGCGCCCTACAAGAAGCAGCTCGCGATCGTCGTGGCGCTGCAGTTCGTCGGCACGATGGTGATGCTCTACCTGCCGATCCTCAACGCCGACATCATCGACAAGGGCGTGGTCTTCGGCGACACCGGCTACATCGTCCGGCACGGCGGCCTGATGCTGGCGGTCTCGCTGCTCCAGGTCGTCTGTTCCGTGACCGCGGTCTGGTTCTCCGCCCGTACGGCGATGTCGTTCGGCCGCGACGTGCGTGCGGGCCTGTTCCACCACGTCGGCAGCTTCTCTGCCCGCGAGGTCCAGCAGTTCGGTGCCCCGTCGCTGATCACCCGCGAGACCAACGACGTCCAGCAGGTGCAGATGCTCGTGCTCATGGGTGGGACGCTGATGGTCTCCGCGCCGATCATGATGGTCGGCGGCGTCGTCATGGCCGTGCACGTCAACGCGGGGTTGTCCTGGCTGGTGCTGCTCGTCGTGCCGACCCTGGGCGTCTCGATCGGGTTCATCGTCACCCGGATGGTGCCGAGCTTCGCGAAGATGCAGGAGCGCATCGACGAGGTGAACCGGTTGCTGCGCGAGCAGATCACCGGTGTCCGCGTGGTGCGCGCCTTCGTCCGCGAGCCTCACGAGACAGCGCGCTTCGCCGAGGCCAACGAGGACCTCACCCAGGTCTCCATCCGGGCCGGACGGTGGCTGGCCGGGATGTTCCCGACGGTGATGCTGGTCGCGAACGTCGCCTCGGTCGCGGTGCTGTGGTTCGGCGGCCACCGTGTCGAGTCGGGCGCCATGGAGGTCGGCGAGCTCACGGCTTACCTCTCCTACCTGATGCAGATCGTCATGTCGGTGATGATGGCGACCTTCATGATGATGATGATCCCGCGCTCCACGGTGTGCGCGGACCGGATCACCGAGGTGCTCGACACCGCCACGTCGGTGGTCCCTCCTGCCGACCCGGTCACCGAGGTCACCGAGCGCGGGACGCTGCGGTTCGAGGGGGTCGAGTTCACCTACCCGGGCGCCGGGGTGCCGGTGGTGCGGAACGTGTCCTTCGAGGCGAGCCCCGGGCTGACGGTCGCCATCATCGGGTCGACCGGTGCCGGCAAGTCGACGATGGTGAACCTGGTGCCGCGGCTCTTCGACGCGACCGGCGGACGGGTTGTCGTCGACGGCGTCGACGTGCGCGACCTCGAGCTGGAGCTGCTCTGGTCGAAGCTGGGTCTGGTGCCGCAGCGCGGTTTCCTGTTCTCCGGCACGATCGCGGACAACCTGCGCTACGGGAAGGGTGACGCCACCGAGGACGAGATGTGGGCGGCGCTCGAGATCGCCCAGGCGCGCGAGTTCGTCGAGGCCATGCCCGAGGGGCTGCAGGCGCCGATCGCGCAGGGCGGCACCAACGTCAGCGGCGGTCAGAGACAGCGGTTGGCGATCGCGAGAGCGGTCATCCGCAGACCCGAGATCTACCTGTTCGACGACGCGTTCTCGGCGCTCGACCTGGCCACCGACGCCCGGCTGCGCGCCGCGCTCAAGCCCGTGACGGCCGACGCGACGGTCGTGATCGTGGCTCAGCGCGTCTCGACGATCCGCGATGCCGACCTCATCCTCGTCGTCGAGGACGGCGAGGTCGTCGGCCGAGGTACCCACCACGACCTGCTGGCGTCGAACCAGACCTACCGGGAGATCGTCGCTTCGCAGCTGAGCGCGGAGGAGGCGGCATGAGCGCGACCGAAGGGAGCGGGTCGAGCCCGGTCGAGACCTCTGAGACCCCCGCCGGTGGTGGCCGGCTCAAGGAGACCGAGCGCGTCGTCGCCGGCCCCGGCCCGGGTCGCAGCCCGTTCGGGGGCGGCATCGTCGGGCAGAAGGCGTCGACCTTCAAACCGTCGGCGCTGCGCCTGCTGCGTCGGATGAGCCCGCAACGGTTCAAGCTCGGGGCGGTGCTCGTCCTGACCGTGGTCAGCGTCGGCCTGAGCGCTGTAGGTCCGCGCATCCTCGGAAGGGCGACGGACCTGATCTTCGCCGGCCTGCTCGGCGGTGACCCGAAGATCCCCTCCGACGTCACCAAGGAGCAGCTGGTCGAGAACCTGCGGGCGGCCGGCGAGGACAAGAAGGCCTCGCTGATCGCCTCGATGAAGGACTTCGTGCCCGGTCAGGGCGTCGACTTCGACAAGGTCGGCCACGTCCTCATGGTCGTGCTGGCGATCTACGTCCTGGGTTCGGTGCTCGCCTGGCTGGCCGGCTACCTGCTCAACGACGTCGTGCAGTCGACGATCCTGCGGATGCGCTCGGACGTCGAGGACAAGGTCAACGCGCTGCCGCTGAGCTACTTCGACAAGCAGCCGCGCGGCGAGCTGCTCTCGCGGGTCACCAACGACATCGACAACCTCGGGCAGTCCCTCCAGCAGACGCTGAGCCAGCTGCTCACCTCGGTGCTGACCGTCCTGGCCGTGCTCGGGATGATGATCTGGATCTCGCCGCTGCTCGCGGTGATAGCGGTGGTCTCGGTCCCGATCTCCATGTTCATCACCGGTCGCGTGATGAAGCGGTCCCAGGGGATGTTCGTGCAGCAGTGGCGACGTACGGGCCGCCTCAACGGACACATCGAGGAGACCTTCTCCGGCCACACGCTGGTCAAGGTCTTCGGTCGCCAGGCCGAGTCCGAGCGGGTCTTCGCCGAGGAGAACGAAGAGCTCTACAAGGCGTCCTTCTCGGCGCAGTTCGTCAGCGGTCTGATCATGCCGATCATGATGTTCGTCGGGAACCTCAACTACGTCCTGGTCGCCGTGCTCGGCGGCTTGCGGGTGGCGAGCGGCTCGCTCTCGCTCGGTGAGGTGCAGGCCTTCATCCAGTACACGCGCCAGTTCACCCAACCGCTCTCGCAGGTGGCGTCCATGGCCAACCTGATGCAGTCCGGTGTCGCCTCGGCGGAGCGGGTCTTCGAGCTGCTCGACGCGCCCGAGGAGCCGGCCGACGGCACGGCAGCCGCGGCGCCCGAGGGCCAGCGCCGCGGGCTCGTGCGGTTCGAGAACGTGGCCTTCTCCTACGACCCGGAGAAGCCGCTGATCCGGGACCTGTCGCTGGTGGCCGAGCCAGGGCACACCGTGGCGATCGTCGGGCCGACCGGTGCCGGCAAGACGACGCTGGTCAACCTGGCGATGCGCTTCTACGACGTCGAGTCGGGGCAGATCACCCTGGACGGCGTTGACATCGCCGCCATGCCACGAGGCGAGCTGCGCGCCCAGACCGGCATGGTCCTGCAGGACACCTGGCTCTTCGAGGGGACGATCCGCGACAACATCGCCTACGGCAACCCGTCGGCGAGCGAGGCGCAGATCCTCCAGGCCGCCCAGGCCACCTTCGTCGACCGGTTCGTGCACTCGCTGCCCGACGGGTACGACACCGTCATCGACGAGGAGGGTTCGAACCTGTCGGCCGGTGAGCGCCAGCTGGTGACGATCGCCCGCGCGTTCGTCTCGGACCCGGCGCTGCTGATCCTCGACGAGGCGACCAGCTCGGTCGACACCCGGACCGAGCTCCTGCTGCAGAAGGCGATGGCGGCACTGCGGACAGACCGGACGTGCTTCGTGATCGCGCACCGGCTCTCCACGATCCGGGACGCCGACCTGATCCTGGTGATGGAGGACGGCGCGATCGTGGAGCAGGGCACGCACGACGAGTTGCTGGTCGCGGACGGCGCCTACGCGCGGCTCTACAACGCACAGTTCGCCGCCGCTGCTGCCTCGGGATAAACCCCGTTGTCCAGGAGTGACCTCCGACGTAATCTCGAAGCACACGGAAAGGAGGTGGTCCCAGTAATGCATTCTTCTAGGACAAGTGAGGTGGCTGCTCGCTAGCAGCGCCCGGTCCCTCGGGACCAACCCGTCGGCGCTGCCGACGAATACCAAGCAGTCACCCGACCCGCAGGCGAACCGGTGGTCCACCGGCCAGAACCGTCAGGTTCACGCCTGCGGGTCGCTGCTTTCGTGACGTCCTTCACAAAGGTTGCGCCTAGCAACTAAATAGTTGCAGAATGCAACTATGACTTCTGAATCCACCCCGGCTGCCACCACCGCGCAGCCCGGCCAGATGACGCACCGGGAGATCCTCGAAGCGTTGTCCGGCCTCCTCCTCGCCATGTTCGTGGCGATGCTGTCGAGCACCGTCGTGTCCAACGCGCTCCCGCGCATCGTCACCGACCTCGAGGGGAGCCAGTCCGGCTACACCTGGGTCGTCGTGGCCACCCTGCTCACCATGACCGCGTCCACCCCGATCTGGGGCAAGCTCGCCGACCTCTTCAACAAGAAGGTCCTCGTGCAGAGCGCGCTGGTCATCTACGTCATCGGGTCGCTGATCGCCGCGACGGCTCCCTCCATGGGGGTGCTCATCGGCGCTCGTGCGTTCCAGGGCCTCGGCGTCGGCGGCCTGACCGCGCTGGTCCAGGTCGTGATCGCCTCGATGGTCCCGCCGCGCGAGCGCGGTCGCTACTCCGGCTACATCGGCGCGACCTTCGCGATCGCCACGGTCAGCGGCCCGTTGATCGGCGGCCTGCTCGTCGACGCGCCGGGCCTCGGCTGGCGCTCCTGCTTCTACGTCGGCATCCCGATCGCCGCGATCGCCTTCGTGGTGCTGCAGAAGACCCTGCATCTCCCCGTCGTACGTCGTCAGGTCAGCATCGACTACCTCGGCGCCGGACTGATCGTCGGCGGCGTCTCGACACTGCTGATCTGGGTCTCGCTCGCCGGCAACGACTTCGGTTGGGGGTCGAGCACGAGCTACCTGCTGGTCGCGCTCGGCCTGGTCCTGCTCGCTGCCGCGGTGTACGTCGAGGCACGTGTCGCCAAGGAGCCGATCATCCCGGTGCACCTCTTCGCTGACCGGACGACGAGCCTGGCCGTCATCGCCAGCGTCTTCGTCGGGGTCGCGATGTTCGGCGCCACCGTCTACCTCTCGCAGTACTTCCAGATCGCCCGGGGGATGAGTCCCACCCACGCCGGCCTGATGTCGATCGCGATGGTCGGCGGCCTGATGGTCTCCAGCATCGTCAGCGGCCGGGTGATCACCGCGACCGGCCGGTGGAAGCGGTTCCTGGTCGGCGGCATGGTCCTGGTGGTCGCCGGTCTGGGCCTGCTCAGCACCATCGACGAGACGACCCCGCTGGTCGTGGTCGGCCTGTTCATGGCCGTCGTCGGTGTCGGTCTCGGGTCGACGATGCAGAACCTGGTGCTCGCCGTCCAGAACAACGCCTCCGAGTCCGACATCGGTTCGGCCAGCGCCGTGGTCACGTTCTTCCGCTCCATGGGTGGGTCCATCGGCGTCTCGGCCCTCGGTGCGCTCCTCAGCGCCCAGGTCGCCGAGAAGGTCACCTCCGGTCTTGGTGCACTCGGCATCCCGACCTCGGGGCACGCCAGTCACGAGATCCCCGATCTCTCTGCTCTGCCCGGGCCGGTGCGCGCCGTCTTCGAGCACGCCTTCGGCTCGGCCACCGGTGAGCTGTTCCTGGTCGCCACCCCGTTCGCGCTGCTCGCGCTGATCGCGGTGCTGTTCATCAAGGAGGTTCCGCTGCGGACCACCCTGGCCTCGGAGCCGCGCGAGGAGCCGGAGCTGGTGGGCTGATGGCCCCGCGGGACGCGCGCCGCGACGAGGCGATCAGCGGGCTCGAGCACGAGATCGGCCTGCTGCTGCGCCGGATCCGACGGGGGACGGCGGAACGGGCAGCGCAGGTCGACCCCGCGCTCAGCGCCACGGCGTACCCGTTGCTGGTCACCTTGCACGCCTTCGGTCCGCACCGGGCCGCGGACCTGGCCGACCTCTTCGCCCTCGACAAGGGGGCGGTGAGCCGGGCTGTCCACCAGCTCCTCGAGCTCGGGCTCATCGAGCGCACCCCCGATCCGGCCGACGGTCGGGCCTCGATCCTCAGCGTGACCCCGTACGCTGAGGAGCGGATGGCGGTCGTCGTGGAGGCGCGGCGCGAGGCGGTGGGCGAGAAGCTCGCCGACTGGGACCCCGAGTCGATCGCCGGACTGGCCGCCGGGCTCGCCCGGTTCAATGCCGCGATATCGGAATAACTCGCCATACGCGACCAAACGGACATAGCCTGATCTGATGCAACGGGGCACGGGGGCGGCAGGGCGCAACGACATCACGAGCCTTCTCGATGCCGTCCTGCTCATGTCCTCGGACCTCGACCTGCGCGGCGCGCTGGACCGGCTGGTCCGCGCGGCGTGCTCGCTGACCGGCGCCCGGTACGGGTTTCTCGCGCTGATCGACGAGCGCGGCGCGATGGCCGACTACGTGGTGCACGGCATGGACGACGCGACCAAGGCGAAGATCCCGACGCTGCCGACCCTGCACGGGGTACTCGGTCTGCTGGTCGAGGACACCGCCCGGCCGATCAGGCTGGACAAGATCGGCAGCCACCCCCGGGCCATGGGCTTCCCGCAGAACCACCCCCCGATGGAGACGTTCCTCGGGGTTCCGGTCCGCGTCGACGGCGAGGTCTACGGCAACCTCTACCTCGCCGAGAAGGTCGGCGGTCAGCTCTTCACCGACGACGACGAGCGGGTCCTGGACGAGTTCTCCCAGATCGCCGGACTCGTGCTCACCAACGCACGCACGTTCGCGAACGTCGAGACCCGGCACCGCTGGCTGCAGGCGAGCATCGCGATGTCCCACGAGCTGGAGGGGTCGGCCAGCCCGTCCTCCGCCCTGTCCGCCGTCGTCTACCACCTGCGCGAGGTCGCCAACGCGTACGGCGTCGGGGTGGTCCGCGACCACGAGGAAGGCCTCGAGCTGGTCGCAGCGATCCGCGCCGACGGTGAGGATCCCGACGACCGCGACCTCACCGAGCTGTGGGGCAAGGCGATCGCCGCGGCGAGCGTCGAGGAGCGGGCTGTC
Source organism: Marmoricola sp. OAE513 (assembly GCF_040546585.1). Classification (NCBI taxonomy): domain Bacteria; kingdom Bacillati; phylum Actinomycetota; class Actinomycetes; order Propionibacteriales; family Nocardioidaceae; genus Marmoricola; species Marmoricola sp. OAE513. The sequence continues at coordinate 2,427,837 of NZ_JBEPOC010000001.1, forward strand.
GTGGCCGGCCCGGTCGACGGGCGCGAGGACGGCCTGACCCGGATCGTGATCCCGCTGTCGTCCCGGCTCCTGCGCGGCCACTTCCTGCTGGTCGCGCTCGAGCAGTCCACCCTGGGCGTCGCCGGACCGAACATCGACCAGTTCTCCGAGTTCGCGGGTCAGGCCTCGCTGGTGCTCGACCGCACCCAGGCGCTCGCCGAGCGACAGGAGCACATGCTCGTCGCGGACCGCGACCGGATCGCCCGCGACCTGCACGACACCGTCATCCAGCGGCTCTTCGCCACCGGACTCCAGCTCCAGGGCTTGCGGCGTGCCGTCCTGCTCGACGAGGTCAAGGTCCGGCTCGACGAGTCCGTCGAGGAGCTCAACACCACGATCCGCGACATCCGCACGACGATCTTCGAGCTGCGTCGCAAGAACGACAGCTCGCTCGGCACGCAGATCCGCGGGCTCGCCCAGGAGTACGTCCCGGTGCTCGGGTTCACGCCCTTCGTCCGGCTGCGCGGACCGATCGACAACGTCGTCCCGGTGCAGACCGCGGAGCAGCTGATCGCCACCCTGCGCGAGGCGCTCTCCAACGTGGCCCGTCACGCCGAGGCGGACGCCTGCATCGTGGAGGTCGAGGTGTTCGCGGACCGGTTGGTGCTGCGCGTGTCCGACAACGGTCGCGGCATCGGGCCCGAGGTCTCCGAGAGCGGCCTGCGCAACGTGCGCCGGCGCGCGTTCGACCGCGGCGGTGTCATGCGAATCGGCCCCGAGGAGCCGCACGGAACGCTACTAGAGTGGGAAGTCCCTCTCTGAGCCCTGAGCGTTGCCATGCGCGGCACCTGGCTGCGTTGTCGGCGCTTGAAGTCCGCTCCGCTGCGCTCCGCATGAGGACTCCTGCGCACCTCCGCCTTGCCATGCTCCACCACGCCTGACAACGCTCAGGACCCAGAGTCCGTGAGATTCAGGTCTCCGGGGTCCATTCCTTCTTGGCCACCAGCAGCCCGTCGCCGACGGGCAGCAGCACCGGCACCAGCGACTCGTGCTCGTTGACGACCCGGCAGAGCTCGCGGATCGCGATGGTGTCAGGGTCGCGCTGGGCGGGGTCGGCGACCTTGTCGTGCCACAGGGCGTTGTCGAAGACGACCACGCCTCCGGGACGGAGCAGTCGAAGCGCCTCCGCGAGGTACTCGGGGTACTCCTGCTTGTCGCCGTCGGCGAAGACGAGGTCGTAGTGGCCGTCGGTCAACCGGGGGAGCACCTCGAGAGCAGCGCCGGGGATGAGCCGGGCGCGCTGCGAGGCGATGCCGGCCTCGGTGAACGTCTCCTTGGCGAGCCGCTGGTGCTCGGCCTCGGTGTCGACCGAGGTGAGCACGCCGTCGGGGCGCATGCCGCGCAGGATCCAGAGCCCCGAGACTCCCGTGCCGGTGCCGATCTCGACGGCCGCGCGGGCGTCGAGGACCGAGGCTAGGAAGCGCAGTGCAGCGCCGCCGCCGTGCCCGATCGCGGAAACGCCGACCTCGTCGGCGCGGGCGCGGGCGTTGGCCAGGACGGTGTCCTCGGCGACGTACTCCTCGGAGTAGGTCCAGCTCGCGGGCTTCGGTGCGGTGACGATGACGGGCTCCTCTTCTCGACCTTGGTGGGACTGTACCGTCGCGCCGCTCCGACGTCGGGGACCTCGCCCGGGAACACCGGCGTGCCCCAGAGCGTTGGAACCATCGAGCTCGCCGGGCGTAGATTGCCGGGGGACCCTCAGTCCGGTCTCAGCCGGCTCTCAAGAACATTTCCTAGCGTGGAGGTCCCAGCACCCGATGGTCCGTCGTCTCGACACGAACCGCAGCAAGGAGCCCACCATGAGCGCAACCTCCCGTGAGCCCCTGGACGCTGCGATCCCGTCCTGGGACGAGATCGTCGAGCAGCACTCCACCCGGGTCTACCGGCTGGCCTACCGCCTGACCGGCAACCCGTACGACGCCGAGGACCTCACCCAGGAGGTCTTCGTCCGCGTGTTCCGCTCGTTGCACACCTACACGCCCGGCACCTTCGAGGGCTGGTTGCACCGGATCACGACGAATCTGTTCCTCGACCAGGCTCGCCGCAAGAGCCGGATCCGCTTCGACGCCCTGCCCGAGGACGCCGACAACCGGCTGCCCAGTCCGGTGGCCACCCCGGACGTCGCGTACCTGAACCAGATGTTCGACGCCGACGTCGAGGCCGCCCTCGCGCAGCTGCCGCCGGACTTCCGCGCAGCGGTCGTGCTCTGCGACGTCGAGGGCCTCTCCTACGACGAGATCGCGGACGTCCTGGGCGTGAAGATGGGCACCGTCCGCTCCCGCATCCACCGCGGTCGGTCGATGCTGCGCAAGGCGCTGGCGCACCGCGCTCCCGCACCGGGTCGTGTCCGGGTCTCCGGGCCGCAGCTCGCAGGACGCGCCGGATGATCCGCCCGGGGGCGGGATCCCGATGATCCTCAAGTTGCACGGCCACATCGGGTCGAACGCCTCTGCTCTCGTCGACGGCCAGCTCTCAAAGGCCGACGAGGAGCGGGCATGGAGCCACGTGCTGGGCTGCCAGGGCTGCCGTCGGCTCGTCGAGCGGGAGGGCTGGATCAAGCAGCGCCTCGCCGGTCTCGCCGCCCCCAGCCCGCTCTCGGCTCCGCCGAGCCTGCTCGGCAACCTGTACGACGTCGACGCCTGGGCGCAGGTCGACGAGATCGAACGTCGCTCCACCCGTCGCCGCGCGACCGTGGCGCTGGTCGGAGCCAGTTCCGTCGGCGTCGCCGTGCTCGCCCTGATGGCGGTCACCGCGCCGCCGGTCGGCCGCGGAGAGGTCCCCGGTCAGGGTCCCGCTCAGATCCGCAACGGGATCCCGCGCAACGACCCGGGCACCGGGCTGACAGCGGACATCGAGAACGCGGCTTTCCGCGGTAGGTAAAGATAGGGGTGTGAGCGAGAGCGACATCCCGGGCAAGCCGGACGAGCAGGGTTCCTCCGACGACGAGGTCACCCAGCCGCTGGCCGAGCAGACTCCTACCGAGCCGACGACGCCGTACGAGGGTCTGCCCACCTACGCGCCCCCGGGATCGGACTTCCCGCTCCCCGCGACGCCGCCGGCTCCTGAGGAGCCGAAGGATGCCGCCCCACAGGCTTCGCCCGCCGTTCCGCCGCCGTACGAGTCGGCCTACGGGGCGCCGTACGGCACCCAGCCCACCGAGCAGCTCCCGCAGCCCGAGTACCTGTCGTTCCCGCCGCCGAACCCGTACGGCGGCGGCTACGACAGCACGCCGACGCACCGCGACACCAGGCCGGGCCTGCCCGGGTGGTTGTGGCCGCTGATCGCGGTCCTCTCCCTGGTCGTCGGCATCCTCGGCGGCGCCATCGGCGGGGCCCTGGTGGCCGACAACAAGAAGGACGACCCGGGTGTGCTCCAGGTGGAGCGCCGGACCGCGGCGCCGCTCGCCGACGACAACGCGAGCGTCCCCGCGGTTGCGCAGAAGCTGCTGCCGAGCACGGTCAAGATCGTCGCCGAGTACAAGGGTGAGGCCCAGGGGGCTGCCGGCTCCGGCTGGGTCTTCGACGAGGAGGGCCACGTCGTCACCAACAACCACGTGGTCGCCGAGGCCGCCGAGGACGACGGCCCGATCGACGTCATCGACCAGGCCGGCAAGCATCACAAGGCCACGGTCGTCGGCCGCAGCCCGGTCTACGACCTCGCCGTCCTCAAGGTCGACGACGTCGCGGAGCTCCCGCCGGTCGCCCTCGGGTCCGCGGACCAGATGCGCGTCGGCGAGACGGTCATCGCCGTCGGGTCGCCGCTCGCGCTCTCGGCGTCGGTGACCAGCGGCATCATCAGCGCGCTGAACCGTCCGGTGACCACCGGCGACGGCGACGAGGCCTCGTTCATCAACGCGATCCAGACCGACGCGGCGATCAACCCGGGCAACTCCGGTGGCCCGCTGGCGAACTTGCAGGGTCAGGTGATCGGCGTGAACTCGGCGATCGCGACCCTGGGCTCCAGCAGCCAGGAGGGCGGCAACCTCGGCATCGGCTTCGCGATCCCGATCGAGCAGGTCCAGGTGACCGTCGACCAGATCCTGCGGACCGGCGAGGCCCAGTACCCGGTCATCGGTGTGACCGTGAAGGGCAACGCGAAGATCGATGGCGCCGAGGTCACCGAGATCAACTCGGGGACGCCGGCGGCCGACTCCGACCTCAAGGTCGGCGACGTGATCACCGAGGTCGACGGCCGTCCGGTGACCGACCAGACTGACGTCGTCGTGGCGATCCGCTCGCACCGGGTCACCGACAAGGTGACGCTGACGATCATTCGTGACGGCGAGACGAAGAAGATAAAGGTCGGGTTGCTCGCCAAGACGGGCTAACCGCCGCGATACGCGGCACCTGGCCGCGCCCTCCCTGAATTCGGTGGCGTGCACGTGACGTCCGCTCCGCTGAAGGACGCCTGCGCTCCTCCGCCTTGCCATGCACCACGTCTCGCGACGGCTCAGGTGGCCTCAAGGTCGTACGGCGGGCGCTCGCCGGGCTCCAGGTCGGGCCCGCCGGTCTTCGCCGCGAGCCGTGCCGCCTGCGCCTCGGCCAGGTCGTCGGCGTCCATCGCCTCGAGGATGTGCTTGCGGATCGCGACCCGGGGGTCGAGGTCGGTTAGCTTGAGGTCGGCGAACTCGGGTCCGAGCTCGCTGCGCAGGTCGTTCTGCGCGGACTGCGCGAAATTCCGCAGCTGACGCAGCATCCGACCCGCTTGGCGGGCGTAGTCCGGAAGCTTGTCGGGGCCGAAAACGATCACCCCGACCAGCAGGATCACCGCCAGCTCAGGCAGTCCGACTCCGAACATGCCGCGAGTCTACGGCTCAGAACTTGGACGTCGGGGTCAGACCCAATTGCAGGCCGACCAGGTTCCGGCCGCGGCCGGAGAGCTTCGTCGCCAGCCCGGTGAGCGCCACGGCCGCTGGGGCGGTCGGGTCGGACTCGATGACCGGCTTGCCGACGTCGCCGCCCTCGCGCAAGGAGATGTCGAGGGGGACCTCGGCGAGGACCGGGACGTCGTACCCGAAACGCGCGCTCAGGGTCTCCGCGACCCGGGCGCCACCGCCGGAGCCGAACAGGTCGATCCGGTGCTCCTTGCCCTCGGCCGTGCAGTGCGGGCACGGCAGGTAGCTCATGTTCTCGACGACACCGATGACGCGCTGGTGCATCATCGAGGCCATCGTGCCGGCGCGCTCGGCGACCTCGGCAGCAGCTTCCTGCGGAGTGGTCACGACGATGACCTCGGCGCTGGGGAGGTGCTGTCCCAGGGAGATCGCAACGTCGCCGGTGCCCGGCGGAAGGTCCAGGACGAGGGCGTCCAGGTCTCCCCAGTAGACGTCGGCGAGCATCTGGACCAGCGCGCGGTCAAGCATCGGACCACGCCAGGCGACGACCTGGTCGCGGCGCGGCTTCAGCATGCCGATCGAGATCACCGAGACGCCGCTGGCGGTGGGGACCGGCATGATCAGGTCCTCGACCTGGGTGGGACGGGTGTCGGCGATGCCGAACATGGCCGGGATCGAGTGGCCGTAGATGTCCGCGTCGATGACGCCGACCTTCAGGCCCTGCGCGGCGAGGCCGAGGGCCAGGTTCACGGTGACCGAGGACTTGCCGACGCCACCCTTGCCGGAGGCGATCGCGTAGACCTTGGTGAGCGAGTCCGGCTTGCCGAACGGGATCTCGCGCTGCGCCTGGCCGCCGGCGAGGACCTCCTTGAGGCCGGCGCGCTGCTCGGCGGTCATCACGCCCAGCTCGAGGTCGACGCCGGTGACGCCGGCGACCGGGGAGACGGCGTTGGTCACGTCGCGCGTGATGGTGTCCTTGAGCGGACAACCGGCGACGGTGAGCAGGACCTTGATCGCGACCTTGCCGGTGTCGTCGATCTCGACCGAGTCGACCATTCCGAGCTCGGTGATCGGACGCTTGATCTCGGGGTCGTTCACGGTCGCCAGGGCAGCCTGGATCTGCTCAAGAACAGGGGATGACATGAGGACAAGCCTACGTCGTCAGGCGGAGGCTCCGTCCGGATCCGCGTCCCGCGGACCATGAACCTCGTCACCCTCGGTGTCCGGTGCCGCGTCGCGCTCCTCGAGGTCCGCGAGCAGCCCGCGCAGCTCCGAGCGCAGGAAGTCACGGGTGGCGACCTCACCGAGGGCCATCCGCAGGGCGGCCGTCTCGCGAGCGAGGTACTCCATGTCGGCTTGCTGCTTGGCGGCGCTGCTGCGGTCCTGCTCGGCGACCACCCGGTCGCGCGTCTCCTGGCGGTTCTGCGCGAGCAGGATGAGCGGGGCGGCGTACGAGGCCTGCAGGCTGAGCATCAGGGTCAGGAAGATGAACGGGTAGTCGTCGAAGCGCCAGTCCTCCGGCGCGAGCGCGTTCCAGCCGATCCACACCAGGACGAACAGCGTCATGTAGATGAGGAACCGTGCGGTCCCCATGAAACGGGCGAACTGCTCGGCGAAGCGGCCGAAGCGGTCGTCGTCGGAGGAGCGCCGCGAGACCGTGCGGCCGACGACGTTCCGGCGCAGCTCGCGGGGCTGGTCGAGCCGGGTGCGCGACCGGTCGTCGCCGGTCTTGTCGACCTTCTTCTCCGGCTTCTTCTCCGGGGTCACCGCGCTCACCCCCGCCCGATCTTGCGGTCGCGCCAGCCCTCGGGGAGCAGGTGGTCCAGGAGGTCGTCGACGGTCACGGTGCCGAGAAGCCTCCCCTCGTCGTCGACGACGGGAGCGGCGACCAGGTTGTAGGTCGCGAGGAAGATCGCGACGTCCTCCAACGTGGCGTCCGCGTGCAGGTAGTCCACGCCGGTGTCCAGGATTCCGGCGACGAGCTCGCTGGGGGGCTCGCGCAGCAGACGCTGGATGTGGGCGATGCCGAGCAGCTTGCCCGTCGGCGTCTCCAGAGGCGGACGGCAGACGTAGACGAGGGCCGCCAGCGACGGCGTCAGGTCCTCGGCGCGCACCCGGGCAAGTGCCTCGGCCACGGTCGCGTCAGGGGAGAGGATGACCGGCTCGGGCGTCATCATGCCGCCGGCGGTCTGCTCGCCGTACGACATCAGTCGGCGGACGTCCTCGGCCTCCTCGGGCTCCATCAGCTCGAGTAGGTGCCGAGCGGTCTCCGGGGGCAGGTCGGCGATGAGGTCGGCGGCGTCGTCGGGAGACATCTCCTCGAGGACGTCGGCGGCGCGCTCGCGGTCGAGGTGCTCCAGGATCTCGACCTGGTCCTCCTCCGGCAGCTCCTCGAGGACCTCGGCAAGGCGCTCGTCGTCCATGGCCGCGACGACCTCGGTACGGCGCTCGGGCGGGAGCGCCTGGATCACGTTGGCCGCGTCAGCCGGCTTGAGGTCGGTCAGCGAGGCGATCAGGTGGGTGGCGCCCTGGTTGGCCTGGCGCTGGTGCAGCCCTTCGACGTCGTCCCACTCGACGACGTGAGTCTGGCTGCGGCGGCGGAAGCCTTTGGTCGGCTCCTGCAAGGCGACCCGGGACAAGACCCAGTCGCGGGTACGAGCCTGCTCCATCGCGACGTCGTAGACCACGCCGACCACGCCGGTGCTCTTCACGGTGACCTGGCGGTCCAGCATCTGGCCGATCACCAGGGTCTCGGTGGTGCGCAGCTCGAAGCGACGCATGTTCAGCAGGCCGGTGGTGATGACCTGGCCGGAGTCGATGTTGGTGACCCGGGTCATCGGCGCGAACACCTGCCGCCGGCCGAAGACCTCGACGACGAGGCCGACCACGCGGGGCTGTCGCACGTCCGCGCGGAGCACGACGACGACGTCGCGGACCTTGCCCACCTGGTCGCCCTGGGGGTCGAACACCGGCAGCCCGGCGAGCCGGGCTGCGAAGACGCGGGTCGGTGCGGTGCTCACACGCGGAGCCTACCGAGAGCCCGAGCTTGCTCGTGGCCGAGTAGTCGACAGCGTGTTGACGAGCGAAGCGAGGATCACGCGGAGCCTACGGGCTCGGAGCCACCCGGTAAGTGCAGGATGGGGGCATGACCGGGACCTTTCTCGCCTACGACGTGGTCGACGTCTTCGCGGAGGCGCCGTTCGCGGGCAACCAGCTCGCGGTGGTGCACGGCGCCGCGGACCTGGACGACGCCGCGATGCTCGCGATCGCCCGCGAGTTCAACTACTCCGAGACCACCTTCCCGGTGCCGGTCGACGGCGGTCGCTACCGCGTCCGGATCTTCACCCTCGACGGGGAGGTTCCGTTCGCCGGCCACCCGACGCTGGGCACGGCCTGGGTGCTGCGCGAGCGCGGTGAGCTGCCGGAGGACGCCGTCGTCCAGGAGTGCGGGGCGGGCGACATCGGGGTGCAGTTCGCCCACGGCAACGTCGAGCTCACCGCCGCGCCCCGGGACCTGGCCGGGCCGCTGGCCGAAGACCTGGTCGACCCGCTGCTCGCCGAGCTCGGCCTGACGCACGAGGACCGGGTCGGGGACGCCTGGATCGCCGGCACCGGACTGACGTTCGTCCACCTCCCGGTCACTGATGCCGCGATCGCCCGCGCCCGGGTGGGCCGCACCCACGTGCGCGAGCTGGCGGACCTGCCGGCCACGACCGACCCGCTCGAGGGCATCAACCTCTACGCCGCCCGTACCTCCTCCGCAGGAGCCGACGTGCACAGCAGGGTGTTCGTCCTCGGCATCGAGGACCCGGCGACCGGGTCGGCGGCCGCCGGTCTCGGCATGGCGCTGGTCGCCCGGGGTCTGCTCGCCGACGGCGGGCGCTACCGGATCCACCAGGGCGTCGAATTGGGGCGTCCCTCGGTGCTGCTCGGCAGTGCGGACGTCGTGGACGGGAGGGCCACCACGCTGCGCGTCGCGGGTCAGGTGCACCACGTCGCCCGCGGAGAGATCCGACAGCCGTGAGTCCCAGCGCGTGAACAACCGCATCACCGCGGGCACGATCGGGTTGCTCGCGGTCGGGGTCGCCGCGGTCTCGCTGGCGGCTCCTCTGATGGCGCAGCTGGTCGTCCCGGCACTCGCGATCGCGTTCTGGCGCAACGCCCTCTCGGCCGGGCTCATCGCCCCGGTGGTCGCGGCCGGGCGCCGTACCGAGGTCGCGGCGCTAGACCGCGGCCAGGTGATCGCGGTCCTGGTCGCCGGCGGTTGCCTCGCCGCGCACTTCGGCTTCTGGATCACCTCGTTGACGATGACGTCGGTCGCCTCCAGCACCGCGATCGTCTCGCTGCAGGTGATCTGGGTGGTCGGCTACGAGGTCGTCCGCGGAGCGCCGGTGCCGCGCCCGGTGATCCTCGGCGTCGCGGTCGCCACCGTCGGGGCTGTCGTCGTCTCGGGGGTCGACCTGTCGCTGTCCGGACGTGCGCTGGCCGGGGACCTGCTGGCCCTGGTCGGGTCGGTGGCGGTCGCGGCGTACGCGGTGATCGGTGGTCGGGTCCGGCAGCGGATGAGCACGGCGACGTACACGCTCGGTGTCTACGGGGCCGCCGCGGTGATCCTGCTGGTCGCCGCGCTGGTCGCGGGCCAGGACCTCACCGGGTACGACGCGGAGCAGTGGGCCTGGCTGGTCCTGCTCGCCGTGACCGCGCAGCTGCTCGGCCACTCGGTCTTCAACCACCTGCTGGCCACCGTCACCCCGACGGTCGTCTCGCTGGCGCTGCTGCTCGAGATCCCCGGTGCCGCGCTGATCGCCGGCTTCTGGCTCGACCAGGTGCCTGGCGCCGGAGCCGTCGTGGGACTGGTGCTGATCCTGCTCGGGATGGTGCTCGTCGTGCGCAGCGGGCCTAGCGCCGAGCCGCCCACTGCTCCCGCGTGATGACGAAGTACTGGGACGGGTCGTCGTACCAGGACGTCACGATGCCGCGGTGCTCCATTCCGATCTTGCGCGCCACCGACATCGACGCGTCGTTGGTGAGGTGCGTGACGGCGTGGATGTCGGGCAGGCCGCCCTCGAACCCGCGGTCCAGGATCACCCGTGCTGCCTCCGGCGCGTAGCCGTACCCCCACGCGTCGGGGTGCAGGTGCCAGCCGATCTCGATCTCGCCGTTCTCGTTGTTCGGCAGCGGGACCAGCAGCACCGAACCGATCACCCGGCCGTCCAGCGGGCCGCCGTCGGCGACCTCGATCGCCCAGAACCCGCAGGGCGGGTCGTCGCGCACCAGCCAGGTGCCGATCCGTTCCCGGGCCTCGTCCAGGTCCTTCATCAGCTTCGGCTCGCCGTCGCCGAGCCACTTGACGACCTCGACGCGGCTGAGGATGTCGAGGGCCGTCGGTGCGTCGTCGATCGTCCAGTCGCGGATCAGCAGTCGATCGGTCGTCAGCTGCATCGGGTCTCCTCGCTCACCGCTCCACTGTCGCACCGGCGTCCGGGCACGGCACCTGAAATACCCGGCCCAGGTCGTAGGATGGCGCGGTCCCGGCCCCGGGGCGGAGTCCCAGAACCCGAAGAGTGGAGCGCTCGTGGCCATCCAGGTCGTCATCCTCGCCGCTGGCCTCGGCACCCGGCTCGGCAAGCCGCACCCGAAGCCGCTGACCCCGCTGAGCTCGGGCGAGAGCATCATGCGCCGTGCCGTGAACCTGCTGCGCGACGCGTACGGCGACGAGGTCTACGTGACGGCGGTCGTCGGCTTCAAGCTCGACCTGGTCATCGAGGCGATGTCGGACATCTCGTTCGTCTACAACGAGGTCTACGACTCCACGAACACCTCCAAGAGCCTGCACAAGGCCCTGACGCTGTCCCAGCCCGGCGGAGTCCTCTGGCTCAACGGTGACGTGGTCTTCGACCCGCGCGTCCTCGGCCTGATCCACGACAAGATCGAGGCCGGCAAGTCCTTCGTCTGCGTGAACACCGCCTCGGTCGCCGAGGAGGAGGTCAAGTACACCCTCGACGAGGACGGCTACATCGCCGAGCTCTCCAAGACCGTCGTCGGCGGACTCGGCGAGGCGGTCGGGATCAACTACATCTCCGCCGACGAGAAGGCCGCCTTCATCGCGCGTCTGGCCGAGGTGGACGACCAGGACTACTTCGAGCGCGGGCTGGAGCTGGCGATCGCCAACGACGGCATCAAGCTGGAGGCCGTCGACATCTCGCAGTGGGAGATCGTCGAGGTCGACTTCGAGGACGACCTGACCCGCGCCAACTCGTTCGTAGAAGGCTGAGCGTCGACGGCTGATGGACTCGCCCCTCCGGGTGACCTGTGTCATGGTCGCAGAGGGTCGCCCGCCTCACTACTGACGGGTAATATCGATCGGGGCCCGAGCGCGAACGCCGGCCCACCGTGACCGGAAGGACATCATCACCATGGCTCGACTGGCCCAGACCGAGGGACTCAACGACATTCAGGAGGAGATCCTCAAGGCTGTCCGCGCGTTCACGAACGAGAAGATCATCCCGGTCGCCCAGGAGCTCGAGCACGCGGACGAGTACCCGACCGAGATCATCGAGGGACTCAAGGAGCTCGGTGTCTTCGGCCTGATGATCCCCGAGGAGTACGGCGGACTGGGCGAGTCCCTGCTGACCTACGCGCTCTGCGTCGAGGAGATCGCGCGTGGATGGATGAGCGTCTCCGGCGTCATCAACACGCACTTCATCGTGGCGTACATGGTGATGCAGCACGGCACCGAGGAGCAGAAGCAGAAGTACCTGCCGCAGATGGCCACCGGCGAGATGCGCGGCGCGTTCTCGATGTCCGAGCCGGGGCTCGGCTCCGACGTCGCTGCGGTCTCCACGAAGGCCGTCAAGCAGGACGACGGCAGCTACGAGATCACGGGCTCGAAGATGTGGCTGACCAACGGCGCCCAGTCGCGCCTGGTGGCGACGCTCTGCAAGACCGACGAGGGCGCCGACTCGGTCTACAAGAACATGACCACCTTCCTCATCGAGAAGGAAGCCGGCTTCGGCGAGACCGCTCCCGGTCTGACCATCCCCGGCAAGATCGACAAGATGGGTTACAAGGGCGTCGAGACCACCGAGATGATCCTGGAGAAGCACGTCGTCCGTGCCGACCAGGTCCTCGGTGGCGAGACCGGCAAGGGCTTCTACCAGATGATGGACGGCGTCGAGGTCGGCCGCGTCAACGTCGCCGCCCGCGCCTGCGGTCTGGCGATCCGTGGCTTCGAGCTCGGCGTCGCCTACAGCCAGCAGCGCGAGACGATGGGCAAGCCGATCGCGAAGCACCAGGCGATCCTGTTCCGCATCGCCGAGATGGCCACCAAGGTCGAGGTCGCCCACACCATGATGGTGAAGGCGGCTCGCCTCAAGGACACCGGACAGCGGATGGACGTCGAGGCCGGCATGGCCAAGATGATCGCGTCGGAGTACGCGCACGAGGTCGTCGAGGACTCCTTCCGGATCCACGGTGGCTACGGCTACTCCAAGGAGTACGAGATCGAGCGCCTCTACCGCGAGGTCGCCTTCATGCTCATCGGCGAGGGCACCACCGACATCCAGAAGATGATCATCGGCAACGCGATGCTGAAGGACTACCAGCTCAAGGGCTGACGCCGAGAGGTCACAGATGTCTCGCTGACAAGCGCTGAGAGGGCGCTGATGTCTCACCGCGGTGAGACATCAGCGCCCTCTCGACGTTGTCGGGCGGGACATGTCAGCCCGGTCGGCGCATTACCTGCTCGACGCTGTTGCCCGGCGGTGGCAGGCTGGGGCCATGGCAGACAACGGAGTCAACGAGGACCTCAAGGCGAAGATGCGCGAGGCGCTGGACAAGAAGAAGTCCAAGGAGCGCGGCGGTTCGACGGGCGGCGGTGACACCGAGAAGGTGCACGGCTCCGAGGTCGTCGGCGGCGCCCCCAAGATGCACCGGCGCAAGGCGGGTGGCGGAGGCTCCTGAGGTGCTCGTCGTCACGATGAACGAGATCCCCGGGTGGGAGATCCAGCAGGTCTGCGGCGAGGTCTTCGGCCTCACGGTCCGGTCCCGCAACGCGTTCTCCCAGATCGGAGCCGGCTTCAAGTCGCTGGCCGGTGGCGAGCTCAAGGGCATGACGCTGAACCTGGTCAACAGTCGCAACGAGGTGATGGGCCGGATGCTCGAGGAGGCGCGCGCCCGCGGTGGCAACGCCGTCGTCGCGATGCGTTTCGACACCTCCGAGATGGGCGGCAACTGGACCGAGATCTGCGCCTACGGCACGGCAGTCGTCGCGATCCCGGTCACCGACGCCGCCAAGGAGATGGCGCACAAGCTCGGGTACGGCGCCCCGCCGCCGGAAGCCCCGCCGATGGCCTGAGCGTCAGACGGCCGGTACCACCGGACGGGCGAAGGCCCGCGCCAGCGGGAGGATCCCGAGGATCAGCACCATCGGGACGGCGAACCCGTAGCGCAGGTCGTTGTTGCCGACCGCGCCCGTCAGCACGGAGCCGAGCAGCGCGCCGAGGTAGTTGAACTGGTTGAAGCGCGCGATGACGGCGTCCACACGCGCCTGTCGGATGACCGGATCCTCCTCGGCGGCGCCGGCGATCCGCGCCGCGGCCGAGAAGCTCAACGGTGCGATCACTCCGACCCCGGAGCCGAGGACGAGGAAGCCCAGGACGGCGATCTGCCAGGCAGGCGCGAACACCACGATTGCCAGCGCCCCAGAGGCGATCAGGCCACCGACGCGCAGGATCACGACCTCGCCGTAGCGGGCCACCAGCGCGTCGCCGGCCAGTCGCATCCCGCCGCTGGAGAGCAGGTACGGGACCACGGCGAGGGCGAACAGGCCTGAGGGGGTGTCGTCGAAGATGTGCTCGAGGTAGAGCGGGCCCCAGGTGAACGCTGCCGTGTCGACCATGTAGAAAAGCACCATTCCGTGGCCGACCAGGACGATCGGTCGCCACGGCACCGAGACAGCTGGAGCAGCCGCCGTGGGGTCGCCGACGCGACGGAGGAACGGTCGTGTCAGAGCCAGCAGCGGTACGACGGCCAGCGCCGCCCCGACGCCCAGGTCCGCGTGCGAGGTGGCCAGCGTGACACCGGCGCCGAGCAGCCCGCCGATCGTCCAGGCGCCGTGGAACGAGGGCAAGATCGGTCTGCCGTAGCGGTGCTCGAGCGCCACCGCTTGCATGTTGGTGGTCGCGTCGACCATGCCGAGTGCGACGCCGTACACGGCCATCGCGATCCCGAAGAAGACGTACTCCGGTGCCAGCGCCATCAGCGGGACCGCGAAGACGATCAGCGCCAGGCCGACGCGGAGCAGGGAGGCTGAGTCGCGGGTCTTCGCCATCGTCTCGGCGACCACGGAGCCGGCGCCGGCGAGCAGCACCATCATCAGCAGGAGCAGGGTGAGCCTGTCGTCGGACAGGTTCCACGTGTCGGTGAAGTCCGGGAGCCGGGTGGTCAGGTTGATGAAGACCATGCCCTGGGTCGCGAACGCGCCGGCGACAGCGAGTCGGGAGCGGTGCAAGCCAGGGTCGGCTGCGGTCTCCGCCGCTGGACTTGTCATCAGCCCATGATCACAGAAGGCTGGCGCCATGAACGCTCACGACCCGGCCGAGCTCTGGATCGTCCGGCACGGCGAGACCGAGTGGAGCGCCGCCGGTCGGCACACGTCGCGCACCGAGCTGCCGCTGACGGCTGTGGGGGAGGAGACGGCCCGCGGTCTGGCTGGTCGTCTCGCCGAGACGTCGTTCGACCTGGTCCTGGCCAGTCCTCGCGAGCGGGCCCGCCGTACGGCGGAGCTCGCAGGGTTCCCCGACGTCGAGGTCGATCCCGACCTGGCCGAGTGGGACTACGGCGACTACGAGGGCATCACCACGACCGAGATCCGGGCAACGGTCCCCGGGTGGACCGTCTGGTCGCACCCGTGTCCCGGCGGTGAGGACGCGGCGGCCGTGGGCGCCCGACTCGACCGGGTGGTCGCGCGAGCGCGGAAGCACGGCGGGCGGACTCTCGTCTTCGGGCACGGTCACGCCTCCCGGGCGCTGGCTGCCCGGTGGCTCGGGGAGCCGGTGGCCCAGGGACGGCTGTTCCGGTTGGACACCGCCACCGTGTCGGTCCTCGGGTACGAGCGGGAGACACCCGTGGTCCTGCGCTGGAACGCCTGAGCTGCACCCCGTCGTCCAGCCTGCAGCCCGGTCGTCGAGCGTGCAGTCCGGTCGTCGAGCGTGCAGTCCGGTCGTCGAGCTTGCCGAGACGTGGTGAGCCGCGCGGTGACTCACCCCATCTCGGCAAGCTCGATGACCGGGGGTTTGGCGGGCTCGATGACCGGTGGCTCGGCAGGCTCGATGACCGGGGGTTTGCCGGCACGTTCGATGACCGGCTCGAAGCGCACTACTCTCGACTCGTGGTGCTCGCGGCTTCATGCCCCCGGTGCACGTCGACGATCACTGACGCCGGCGGTCTGTACGCCTGCTCGGTGCACGGCAGCATCCACCCGCTGTGGCGCCCCGAGGTCGCCGACTACGACACCTTCGCCGAGCTCGTCAGCCGCAGCGACCTGCCGACCTACCTGCCCTGGCCGATGAGCCCGGGCTGGTCGATCTCCGACTTCGGCTGCGTCGCCGGCGAGGGCAAGACCTCGGCAACCGTGACCACGACCGTGGGCACCAGCGACCTCGACGGACCGGTCGAGGTCACGGTGATCTCCGAGGACCCGGGCGTCGGCCTGGGCGCCCGCTGCGCCGGCACGGCGTACGACGACCCCGGCGAGCAGATCGGGGTCGGCCCGCACGCGATCAACGTCCGCGCCGCCGGACACTCGGTGCGGATGTGGGCGGTGGACTCCTCGCTCGAGGACGACCTGCTCGCCAAGGCGGTGTTCGCCGGCGAGGCCGACGGCCGTTGGCTCTGGTTGGTCATCCGACCGGCCTCGGCGGCCCTGTTGCTGCGCGACGAGTGGCTGCTCGCCGACGTCACCGGGTTCGGTCCCGAGGCGCTGGAGATGCCGTTCGGGGGCACCAAGCCCGGCTGGTAGCGCAGGGGCCTCCGGGCACTAGTCCTGCCGGGAGGAATGAGTGCTGCTCACCGACGTGCATGCAACCAAAGGCGCCCCTCCATTCTAGCGGGGACACTTGCCTGCGGCGGGAGCGATGGAGAGCGCACTCAGCGGAACGCCTGACCTCGTCGGAGGTAGTCCTTTTGCTGTACGAGAAACGCCCCGGCCTCCCTCAGCAGAGCCGGGCGTTTCGCTCGATGAAGATGGGCAATCAATCGCCCTTCTGGGCCGACTCAGCCCACCCAGCGAGGAACGTGCCGATCCTGGTTTTCCCGTCGGCCGCGTAGACGGGGACGATCAACTGTCCCTTGTCGTCGAGCAGGTCCCGCGTTCGTCGTGCTGCTTCTTCTGGGCTCGCCGCCGGTTCAGCAGGGCCTTCGAGGTCGCTTCGATAGATGTAACCACGTTTGCCGTTGTCGGCCGTTGCTGCGATCAGCGTCGGCGGCACCGTCCCGAGCCTCTGCTCGCCCAACGTGTCGCCTGATGCATTGGTTGGGTAGTCAGCGGGCGCCAAAGGCTGCTGGGCAGCCTGGGAAGTCGCGGCCGGGGCTGCTGTAACCGAGTCTCCGGACGCAAGGGCCCAAGCGCCCATGCCACACGCAACGCCCGTGGCACCAGCTATGGCGATCATGGTCAGGCTTCGCCGCTTCGAGATATTCGGCATGAGTCCAGCTCCTCTGGTGCTAGTTGAAGTTCAGGTTGGGCGACTGGGTCTGCGCCGCCATGTAAAGGGTGGTTGCGGGGTCGTACTTCAGGTGCACGGAGTACGAGTACCAGGCGTCGCCGGAGCTCTTTCTGCAGTTCGTCGACGACAAGGCGGCGACGTGCCACCGCCAGTCGGCGGTAGTCGTAGTCGAGTAGATGTAGCCCGGGGTGTTGCCGCAGCCGTACCCGGTTGTCGCGTCCACGAGTGACAAACTCGCGGCCAAGCGGCCTTCGCCGACCGCATGACTAGCATTTCCCACATTGCAGCCGCCAGAATCCGTGACGTTGTAAACCCTTGTTTCTCCGTCTTTCGCGGTGTTATCGATCGACGCTCGACCGTAGCCGCACGAGACTCCTGAGTGCCCGATGTACTTCCAATTGGCGAACGCGGTCGCGGCAAAGGCGGCCGGCGCTACGACGCCTCCGATGAAGAAGGCCAACACTGACGCCAAGACAACGTTGCGTGGGGACATAGATTCAGGGAACCACCGGTCCTGAAAGTCCACCAGTCCCGTTGTGATCGGCTGTGGAAAACGCACCGGTACGCTAATTCCGATGGGGAGCGGCCAGAGCCTCAGGCTCAGCAGCTGTCAGCCTGACCCGAGCCACAGGTTCACGGGTTGGGAACGAAACAGGTATGCAAGTGCCCACATTCTTATGACTGCCTTGGGTGCCAATGTCACCCAAGGGCAGTCGTCCTTCTGGGCGGAATCGTCGCGTGTCGGTCGCGCCCGTACCGTCCCGCAGCATGCGGAACCCCGCGCGACGACTCCGAGAGCTCGCAGACGTGAAGTTAGTCTGGCGCGAGCGCCGCCTACATCGAGTCCGCGGGCCTCCGGGCACTAGTCTTGCCGGATGGAATGGGTGCTGCTCACCGAGGTCTTCGTGACCTTGTTCGTGATCATGGACCCCGTCGGCATGGTGCCGATCTTCCTCTCGCTGACCGGCGGCCGTTCGCCGCAGATGGCACGGCGCCTGGCTGCTCAGGCCGTGCTCGTCTCGTTCGGCGTGATCAGCGCGTTCGCGTTCTTCGGCCAGCAGATCCTGGCCTACCTGCACATCTCCCTGCCCGCGTTGCAGGGCGCCGGCGGTCTGCTGCTGCTCCTGGTGGCGCTGGAGCTGCTGACCGGCAAGGAGAGCGAGCCGACTGCGGCGCTGGAGACCAACATCGCGCTGGTGCCGCTCGGTACGCCGCTGCTCGCCGGCCCCGGTGCCATCGTCGCCACGATGGTGTTCAGCAAGTCCGTCGACACCTGGGCGGACTTCGCCGCCGTGGCGCTCGGTGTGGTCGGGGTGCACGTCGCCATCTGGCTGGCGCTGCGCTACTCGCTGCCGATCCTGCGCCTGATCCGGGTCAGCGGCGTCATGCTCGTCACCCGGATCGCCGGCCTGCTGCTCTCGGCGATCGCGGTTCAGATGGTGGCCGACTCGGTGCGCGCCTTCATCGAGGGCAAGGGCTGAAGATTTCGAGGCAAGCGCTGCGCGCCTGCACCTCAATCAACGGCGGCCGAAGCTCTGGAACCGCTGCAGCAACCCGCTCGGCACGTACTTCGCGCCGGTGACGATCGCCTTGTAGCGAAGCGTCGGGATACTGATCGCCTTGCCGGCGTCTAGGTCGGCCATCGCCGCGGTGACGAACTCCTCGACGTCGAGCCAGAGGAAGTCGGGAGCCGAGTCGCGACCGACGTCCATCCGCTCGTGGAACTCGGTGCGCACGAAGCCCGGGCACAGCGCCATCACGTGCACGCCCTGGGGGCCGTACTCGTTGTGCGCCCACTCGCTGAACTTGGTCACGTACGCCTTGGCGGCCGAGTACGTGCCGCGGGGCAGGTAGCCGGCCACCGAGGAGACGTTCACGATCTTGCCGAAGCCGCGCTCGACCATCGGGCCCAGGGCAGCGTGCGTCAGCCGCATCGGCGCGACCACGAGCACGTCGAGGTGGGCCTGCTCGGCCTCGAGGTCGTTGTCGAGGAACTTGCCCTTGAGACCGAACCCGGCGTTGTTGACCAGCAGGTCGATCGGGCGGGACCCGTCGGCCAGGCGGGCCTCGACGGCGGCGAGCGACTCCCGGTCGGTCAGGTCGGCGGCGATCACCTCGGTGCTGACGCCGTGGGCGGCGCTCAGCTCGTCGGCGACCTCCTTGAGGCGCACCTCGTTGCGGGCGACCAGGACCAGGTCCGTCCCGCGGGCGGCCAGCTGGCGGGCGATCTCGAGGCCGATCCCCGCGGAGGGGCCGGTGATCAGGGCGGAGGTGATCTGCTGCTGCGACATACGGCACAGCATTCACGGGCGATGTCGGCGCAGGCAAGGGGCGGCTGGCATGATGGACCGTGATGTCCACGACCCGCGTGATCGCCGTTGCCAACCAGAAGGGTGGCGTGGCGAAGACGACCACAGTTGCCTCCCTGGGCACGGCCCTCGCCGAGCTCGGTCAGCGAGTGCTGCTCGTGGACCTGGACCCGCAGGCCTGCCTGACGTTCAGCCTCGGGATCGACCCGGAAGACCTGGAGCTCTCGGTCCACCACGTGATGACCAAGGGCGTGCCGGTCACCGAGGTCCTGGCCACCACCGAGGACGGCGTCGACCTGCTCCCCGCGACCATCGAGCTGGCCCGGGCCGAAGCCGACCTGCTGACCCGCACCGGCCGCGAGTACGTGATCCGCTCGGTCGTCGAGGAGCTCGACGGCGAGTACGACTGGGTCCTGCTGGACTGCCCGCCCTCGCTCGGCGTGCTGACCGTGGCGGCCCTGACGGCCGCGACCGGTGTCCTCATCCCGTTGCAGTGCGAGACGCTCTCGCACCGCGGCGTCGGTCAGCTGCTCGACACCGTCCACGACGTCCGTCGGTTCACCAACCGTGAGCTCGAGGTCTGGGGCGTCCTGCCCACGTTGTTCGACGGACGCACCACGCACGCGCGGGCGGTCCTGGAGAACATCGCCGAGGCCTACGACCTGACCGTCGTCGAACCGCCGATCCCCAAGTCGATCCGGTTCGCCGAGGCCCCCGCAGCAGGTCGTTCGATCCTCAGCACGGCGTCCGGCAACAAGGGTGCCGAGGCCTACCGAACGGTCGCAGCCAACCTGCTCGCGCGAGGCTGATCGACGATGTCCAAGCACCGCCTCGAGCCCCCGCCGCAGGTCCGCCCGCGGGTGGGCCGGATGGTGGCAGCGACGGTAGCGCTCGCCGTCACGGGGGTCGCCATGCTCAGCGGCATGGGGCTGATCAACCTCGACGGCGGGCCGGTGCAGGCGAATGCCGCCCGGGCTGCCGGCACTCCGACCAACCCGGCCAGCGGCATCGGGTCGGCGCCGGCCGAGGCCGACGCTGCGGCCCCGAAGGCTCCGGCCGTCCCGTCGAGCACGCCGCTGCCGTCGAGCACGCCGACCAAGGCGGCCAAGAAGGTTGAGGCGCCGTCGAGCACTGCCGTGCCGGTGTCGTCGGGGAACGGTCGCCGGGTGGTGTTCTCGATCAGTGACCAGCGGGTGTGGTTGGTCAGCGCGAAGAACGCCACCGTCTCGACGTACCTGGTCTCCGGCAGCGTGACCGACAACCTCAAGCCCGGCCGGTACGACGTCTACTCCCGCTCACGCTGGGCGGTCGGCATCGACGACTCCGGCGTGATGCAGTACTTCGTCCGTTTCACCCACGGCAAGAACGCCCCGATCGGCTTCCACAGCATCCCCACCAAGAACGGCAAGGCGCTGCAGACCGAGTCGCAGCTGGGTACTCCTCAGTCGCACGGGTGCATCCGCCAGCGCCTCCAGGACGCCGTACGGATGTGGGACTTCGCCCAGGAAGGCACCGACGTGGTCGTGGTCGCCTAGCTACTCGGCAGCGGCCGGAGCGGCCCCGCCGCCACCACCGCGGGTACGCCGACGGTTCCGGCTGCGACGCGGCTTGGCCTCGCCCTCGGCAGCGGGAGCAGCAGCACCCGCGGAACGGCCCTCGCCACGGGAGCGCCCGCGGTTCCCGCCGTCACGGCCACCCTCGCGACCGCCGCCGCTGCGACCCCGGCCGCCGCCACCGCGGTCGTCCTTGCGGGGCTGGCGCTCGATGACGACCTGGCCCTCGGGGATGACGCGACCCTTGGTGCCCGGCGCGATGCCCATGTCGTGGAAGAAGTGCTCGGAGCTGGAGTAGGTCTCGGCCGGCTCGTCGAACGGCAGGTCGAGCGCCTTGTTGATCATCTTCCAGCGGTGCAGGTCCGCCCAGTCGACGAGCGTGACCGCGACACCGGTGGCGCCGGCACGGCCGGTACGACCGATCCGGTGGACGTAGGTCTTCTCGTCCTCGGGGCAGGTGTAGTTGATGACGTGGGTGACGCCGGAGACATCAATACCCCGTGCCGCGACGTCCGTCGCGACCAGGACGCGGAGCTTGCCGTCACGGAACTTGGCGAGCGCCTTCTCGCGAGCGGCCTGCGCCATGTCACCGTGCAGCGGGCTGGAGTCGAAGCCGCGCTCGGTGAGGTCGTCGGCAACGCGCTGCGACTGCCGCTTCGTACGGGTGAAGATGATCGTCAGTCCGGCGTCCTCGGCCTGCAGGATCCGGCCGATCATCTCGGGCTTGTCCAGGTCGTGTGCCTGGTAGATGAACTGCGCGGTCGCCGGCACGGTCTGGTTGTCGTACGACGACTCCGCACGGATGTTCATCGGGTGCCGCATGTGCGTGCGCGCCAGCGCCACGATCGCGGACGGCATCGTCGCCGAGAACAGCATCGTCTGCCGGGTCTCGGGGGTCTTCGCGAGCAGCCGCTCGACGTCCGGCAGGAAGCCCAGGTCGAGCATCTCGTCGGCCTCGTCGAGGACGAGGCTCTTGACGTGCGAGATGTCGAGGGCCTTGCGGTTCATCAGGTCGATGAGACGACCCGGGGTACCGACGACCACCTCGACACCTGTCTCGAGCGCCTCGAGCTGCGGCTCGTAGGGGACACCGCCGTACACGGTGAGGACGCGGATGCCCCGGTCGGCGCCGGCCAGCGTCAGGTCGCTGGAGACCTGGAGCGCGAGCTCGCGGGTCGGCGCGACGATGAGGGCCTGGGGCTTGCCGGGGGCGACCAGCGCCTCGAAGTCGGGGTCGTGCGGCGCGACGGAGCGCTGCAGCACCGGGATGCCGAACGCCAGCGTCTTGCCGGTGCCCGTGCGGGCCTGGCCGATCAGGTCGGTACCCATCAGGGCGACCGACAGGGTCATCTCCTGGATGGCGAAGGGGGTGGTGATGCCGCCGCGCTCGAGGGCATCGCAAATCTCGGGGAGTACCCCGAGCTCTCGGAAGGTAGTCAGGATCTTGCCGTTCTGTGAATGAAGCAGTGAAGGCGCGGCTGCCTCCCCGTTCGCCTGAGCGGTGTCGTCCAGGTGTGTTCCCCGGTCGTGTCCGGGCGCTGACGGGGGCCGTCTGCCGGCTCCAGTCTATCGGTACCCTCGCCCTATGACCGAAATTCCCGCTTCGAACGCCGTCGACGACCCCTCTGAAGGCCCGGTCGCCTTCCAGGACCCGGGTTACCGGGCCGCGGTCGTCGACCTGCTCGGCGCCATCGCGTACGGCGAGATCTCGGCCTTCGAGCGGCTCGCCGAGGATGCCAAGCTGGCACCGACCCTGGCCGACAAGCTGGCGCTGGCGAAGATGGCGACCATCCAGTTCGCCCACGTCGAGCCGCTGATCGCGCGGATGGCCGAGCTCGGCTCCGAACCGATGGACGCGATGGCGCCGTTCGTGAAGCCGTTCGACAGCTTCCACGCGAAGACGGCGCCGAGCAACTGGCTCGAGGGGCTGATCAAGGCGTTCGTCGGCGACGGTCTCGCCTCGGACTTCTACCGCGAGGTCGCCGCGTTCCTGGACGCCGACACCCGCACCCTGATCGTGACGTCGCTGTCGGACGCGGGACACTCCGACTTCGTCGTCGAGCGGGTGGGTCAGGCGATCGCCGAGGACCCGCGGGTCGCCGGTCCGCTCGCTCTGTGGGGTCGCCGCCTCATGGGTGAAGCGCTCAGCCAGGCGCAGCGCGTCGCCGCGGAGAGGGACTCGCTGGCGGCCCTGCTGGCCGGCGGCGTCGACCGCCCGGGCCTCGACCTGGTCGCCCTCGGTCGGATGTTCAACCGACTGACCGAGAACCACGCGGCCCGGATGGCCGAGCTGGGACTGGCGAGCTAGCGGCGGGCGCGGCTGCGACCGGTCAGGGTCGCGGCAGCGACGACCAGCAGGGCCGCGACGCCGACCTGCCACACGTGACGCCACCAGTCGACGCCCTTGGTGCAGTTGTCCATGTCGGAGCAGTCGAAGATAGCGGCGTACAGGTAGCTGCCGAGCAGGCAGCCGCCGATGCCGCAGAGGATCGTGAGCCAGAGCGGGATGTTGTCCCGGTCGCCCGGGGCGACGGCCTTGCCGAGAAGTCCGACGACGGTGCCGGCAACGAGGGTGACGATGATCGTCCAGAGCACGGGGAACCTCCAGGTGAGCGGGTCAGTGCTCTCTCCCTACCCGGAGGCACCGGGTGCAACCGGTCCTAGGACTTGAAGCCGACCTTGCCGACCGTGCTGACCGAGACCTCGACGTACGCGACCTTGTTGCCCGGCACGACCACGTGCCGGCCCTTGGTGTCGGTGAGGCTCAGCACGCCGCCCTCGACCAGCGCTGCGCGGACGTGCTCCTCGACGCCGGCGGCGTCCAGGTCGGTCTCGACGACGAGCTCGCGGGGGGCGTGGGTGACGCCGATCTTGACCTCCATGCGGAGGACCTCCTGTGTTCGTGGTTGCGGGGGACTGAAGCTCGGGTGGGGCGTCAGGCCGGATCGTCGGACCGCGGGTAGCCGCGGATCCCGCGCCAGGCGAGACCGGCGACCAGGCTCGCTGCGTCGCCCTGCTCGATCGTGTCACTGCCGGCCAAACGGTCCTGGAGCCAGAACCGGGCACTGACCTGGCCCATTCCCACCAGCGCGACGGCGAGCAGCTGGGACGCCTCGTCCGGCAGCCCGGTGTCGTCGTGGATCACGTGCGCGATCAGGTTCGAGCACTCCCGGGTGACCCGGTCGATGCGCTCGCGCACCGCGGGCTCGTTGGTCAGGTCGGACTCGAAGACCAGCCGGAACTCGCCCTGCTCGCTGGCGACGTAGGAGAAGAACGCGTGCATCGTCGCGGCGACGCGCTGCTTGTTGTCCTCGGTCGACTCCAGCGCCTCGCGGGTCCCGGTGATGACCTTGTCGACGGCTTGGTCCAGCAGAGCCAGGTACAGGTCGAGCTTGCCGGGGAAGTGCTGGTAGAGCACCGGCTTGGAGACACCGGCGTTCTCGGCGATGTCGTCCATCGCCGCGGCGTGGTAGCCCTGCGCGACGAACACCTCGAGGGCGGACTCGAGCAGCTGGGCACGCCGGGCGCGCCGGGGCAGGCGGGCACCCTTGACGGGCGGTTCGCCGCTGGCGGAGCGGGTCGACGGGCTGGTCACGGGCGGTGCCTTCCGGAGTGGGAGCAGCGCGAGCCTACTCTCTGGCGGGTTCCAGATGGCGGACCCGGGTCGGAGGTCGTGCACCACCGGGGAACACTGGAGGAACCGGTGGCGTTACCGCCCTACCGAGCACAAAAGCAACGAGGAGCCGAGGAAACCGTGTCCCTGCCCGCACTGGTCGAGCCAGCCGACGAGCTGACCATCGACGAAGTACGTCGTTACAGTCGCCACCTGATCATCCCCGACGTCGGGATGACCGGGCAGAAGCGGCTCAAGAACGCCAAGGTCCTCGTGATCGGCGCAGGCGGGCTCGGCAGCCCCGCGCTCCTCTACCTGGCAGCTGCCGGCGTCGGCACGCTCGGCATCGCCGAGTTCGACACCGTCGACGAGTCGAACCTGCAGCGCCAGGTCATCCACGGCGTCAGCGACATCGACAAGCCGAAGGGCCTCTCGGCCAAGGAGTCGATCGCCGAGATCAACCCGTACGTGAAGGTGATCCTGCACGAGGAGCGCCTCGACAACGACAACGTGTTCGAGGTCTTCAAGGGTTATGACCTGATCGTCGACGGCACGGACAACTTCGCGACCCGTTACATGGTCAACGACGCGGCGTACTTCTTGGGGATCCCGTACGTGTGGGGCTCGATCTACCGGTTCGACGGCCAGGCCAGCGTCTTCGCGCCGAACCTCGTCGAGGGCGCCCCCTGCTACCGCTGCCTGTACCCGGAGCCGCCCCCGCCGGGGATGGTCCCGAGCTGCGCCGAGGGCGGCGTTCTCGGTGTCCTGTGCGCGAGCATCGGCTCGATCCAGGTCAACGAGGCCATCAAGCTGCTCACCGGCATCGGTGACCCGCTGGTCGGCAAGCTGATGATCTACGACGCACTCGAGATGGAGTACCGCAAGCTGAAGGTTCGCAAGGACCCGAACTGCGCGCTCTGCGGCGAGCACGCCACGGTCACCGAGCTGATCGACTACGAGACGTTCTGCGGTGCGATCTCCGAGGACGCGGCCGACGCCGCGGCGGACGCCACCATCTCGGTCGTGACCCTGGAGCACATGCTCAAGGAGCGCGAGGAGGGCACCCGCGACTTCGTCCTCATCGACGTCCGCGAGCCCAACGAGTACGAGATCAACAAGATTCCGGGTTCGGTGCTGATCCCCAAGGGAGACTTCCTGAACGGGTCCGCGCTCGAGCAGCTCCCGAGCGACAAGCCGGTCGTCCTGCACTGCAAGTCGGGCGTCCGCTCTGCCGAGTGCCTCGCGATCGTGAAGGGTGCCGGGTACGCCGACGCCGTGCACGTCGGCGGTGGCGTGGTGGCCTGGGTCAACCAGATCGACCCCAGCCAGCCGACGTACTGACGGCCCGCTGACGGTCTGGACCGCCTCACACTCAGCAACTTCTCAGTGCCCGCCCTCGTGACCGAGGGCGGGCACTGTCGTTGTTCAGTTCTCACCACATTCCACGGGGGTCCCAGACATGCTCGCTGTCCGCAAACGTTTGCTCGCCGCTGCGCTCGCCGTCGTCCCGGTGGCCGCCGCGCTCGTCGCCGTGTCGCCCACCGCCGACGCCCGCACGTCCTGGGCGTCCGAGAGCGCCGCCACGATCAAGCCTGGCGTGCAGATGTACACCAAGGGTGCGCAGTGCACCGCGAACTTCGTCTTCAGGGACAAGGCCGGCAACGTGTATGTCGGGTACGCCGCTCACTGCGCGGGCCTGGGGGAGTCGAGCGACACCAACGGCTGCACGACCAAGTCCCTCCCGCTCGGTACCCCGGTCCAGTTCGTCACCGGCGGCAACTTCTTCAGCTCCGGCAAGACCGTCGGGACGGGCAAGCTCGCCTACAGCTCGTGGGCCTCGATGGCGAAGCTCAAGACCAAGGACGGGGCGCGCTGCGCCTACAACGACTTCGCCCTGGTGAAGGTCGACTCCGGCAGCGTGAAGAACGTGAACCCGACGGTCCCCGGCTTCGGCGGACCGACCGGCCTGGCGGCCCCGCCGCTGGCCGCGAAGGCGCCGATCTACACGATCGGCAACTCGTCGCTGCGCACCGGCAACGCCTCGAAGAAGACCGGCAAGGTCCTCAACCGGGTCGCCGGCACGCCGGTGCTCGCCTACGACATCCAGACCGGCAGCCCGGGGATCCCCGGCGACTCCGGGAGCGGGTTCATGGACGGCGCCGGTCGCGCGGCAGGCGTGCTCTCGACACTCAGCGTCGGCATCAGCCTGACGCCGGTGACCAACACGATGGGCAACATCGTCTACGAGCTGGCCTGGGCGCAGAAGTACTCGGGCATCAAGGGCCTGGTGCTCGTGAACGGCACCCGCGGCTTCAAGAAGTAGGACGTCGGCGCTCCTGGTTAGCCTCCTCCCATGGCTGAGGAGGAGTACGGCGAGGCCGTCCTCGCGATCGTCGACCTGGTCCCCGAGGGCCGGGCGACGACGTACGGGCTGATCGCGGAGGTGCTGCACGAGCAGCTCGGTCGCGGGGGCCCGCGCAACGTCGCTGCGGTGATGGCAGGGCACGGGTCGTTGGTGACGTGGTGGCGAGTCGTGCGTGCCGACGGGACGCTGCCGGCCCACCTCGCCGACGAGGCTCGACAGGCGTACCTCGGCGAGGGCACGCCACTGCGCCCGACGGGTGCGGTCGACCTCGCCAAGGCCGTCTGGCTACCTCCCGATATCCACAGCTCGACACCGTGAGCGGTGGACAACGCAGCCGATCTGTGGACAACCGGTCCGCTTCTGTGGACGACACGCCGAGGGGCGAGAATTCCCCGAAATACTTGAGGAAAACCCCTTGCGCAGGGGTCGAGACCGGACGTAGAAATCTCTCACGCGAAACCCTTCGGGGCTAGCGGATCAGCTCGGAGAAGAGGTTCCACCCGACGAGGCAACTCGTCGCCGCGGCGGTGATGCGCAGCGGGGGACCGCGAGGAAGAGCTGGTGGTCGACGGCATCATCCGACGATCAACCTGAAGGGCCCGTGCAACTCATACTTGGACGGGCCCTTCGCCTATTTTCGAGAACTCCCACCCGCCGTCACCGTGTCGGGGGCGGGTGGTTGAGTGGCCCTCGTGACCAGCCCGACGTACCGACTCGTCCGCCCGCGGGGCGGCGTCGGAGCGCCGACCTTGGACGAGCACCAGCAGGCCGTCGTCGAGCACCCCGGCGGCCCGCTGCTGGTCCTGGCAGGTCCGGGCACGGGCAAGACGACGACCCTGGTCGAAGCGATCGTCGACCGGGTCGAGGGCCGGGGGGCAGCCGCCGACGCCGTGCTCGCCCTGACCTTCGGTCGCAAGGCCGCCGAGCAGCTGCGCGACCGGGTGACCGGACGACTCGGTCGCACCACCAGCGGCGCCGTGTGCTCGACGTTCCACTCCTTCGCCTACGGGCTGGTCCGGCAGTACTCGCCAGCCGATCTCTACATCGGTCCGCTCCGCCTGCTCTCGGCCCCCGAGCAGGACGTCATGCTGCGCGAGCTGCTCCGCGACTCCCCGGAGTCGGTGGCCTGGCCGCCGGCGCTGCAGCACGCGTTGGACACCCGAGGGTTCGCGCGCGAGGTCCAGGCCGTTCTCGGCCGCGCCCGGGACTCCGGTCTCGACCCGGACTCGCTGCGCAGGCTGGGGGAGACCGCCGATGCACCGGAGCTGGTCGCCGCCGGGCTGTTCCTCGAGCAGTACCTGACCAACCTCGACGACCACGGCGCGACCGACTACCCGGACCTGATCCGCCGGGCCGTGATCGAGGCGCACGCGAACGCCGATGAGCTGCGAGCGCGGTTCCAGCACGTGTTCGTCGACGAGTACCAGGACACCGACCCGGGTCAGGTGGCGCTGCTGCAAGCCCTGGCGGGCGACGGGCGGAACCTGATCGCGGTCGGCGATCCGCACCAGTCGATCTACGGCTTCCGGGGCGCCGACGTCCGCGGCATCCTGGATTTCCCGGACCAGTTCCGGACGCGGGACGGTGCGCCCGCCGACATCGCGGTGCTGCGCCGGACGCGTCGCTTCGGGACCAGGATCGCCCTGGCCTCGCAGCGGATCTCGGGCCAGCTGACGTGGAGCGGATCGATCCCGGCGCCGGCCCGCACGGCCTTCGCCTCGCCCGAGGTCGACCGGTCGACCGGGGAGGGACGCGTGCAGGTGGTCACCTTCGACACCGACCGCGCGGAGGCAGAGCACTTGGCCGACCTGCTGCGCCGTGCCCACCTCGAGGACGGGATCCCCTGGCACGAGATGGCCGTCCTGGTCCGCTCCGGCCGGTCGGCGATCCCCGGTCTGCGGCGGGCGCTCGGGGCAGCCGGGGTGCCGGTCGAGGTCGCCGCGGACGACCTGCCCCTGGTCTCGGACCCGGCAGTCGGACCGCTCCTGGAGGCGCTCCGCGCCGCTCTCAACCTGGACAACGAGGACCCCGAGCACGTCGACCACATCGACGCCGGTCGGGCCGAGGAGCTGCTGACCGGACCGCTGGTCGGCCTCACCGCGGGAGACGTACGCCGCCTCGGTCGCCTGCTGCGCGCCCGCGACCGGGAGCGTGACCGTCCGGAGGCCGAACGCCCCTCGACCTCGCGCGAGCTGCTCCGGCGGGCGGTGCTCGAGGCGGGCTTCCTCGACGGTGTCGACAGCGCCGAGGCCGATCGTGCCCGCAGACTCAACGAGCTGCTGACGGCCGCTTCCGCCGCGGTGCAGGCGGGCCGCACCGCCGAGGAGGTGCTCTGGCTGCTGTGGTCCGGCACGAGCTGGCCCGACCGGCTGCGTCGAGCAGCGGAGTCCGGAGGGGGAGCGGCGTCCCGTGCCAACCGAGACCTCGACTCGCTCTGCGCTTTGTTCGAGACGGCCGCTCGGGTCGAGGAGCGCCGCGACCACGGCGGTGTGCCGAACTTCCTGGCGTCGTTGCGAGCCCAGCGCATCCCCGCTGACACCCTCGCCGAGCAGGGCGTCCGGGGCTCGGCGGTACGACTGCTCACCGCACACCGGTCGAAGGGTCTGGAGTGGGAGCTGGTCGTGGTGGCGCACGTGCAGGCGGGCGGATGGCCGGATCTACGTCGTCGCTCCACCCTGCTGCAGGCTGATCGGGTCGGCTCCGCGCCGTACGGATCGGCGGTACTGCTCCCGCCGGTCACACCCCAGCACCTGCTCGCCGAGGAACGTCGCCTCTTCTACGTCGCGTGCACGCGAGCGCGACGGCGCCTGATCGTCACGGCCGTGGCGTCGCCCGACGACGACGGTGACCAGCCCTCACGGTTCCTCGAGGAGCTGGACCTGACCGTCCTGCCGGTGGTCGGTAGGCCGGAGCGTCCGCTGTCGTTGGCCGGCCTGGTGGCCGAGCTGCGGCGTACGGTCGCCGACCCGGTACACGACCCCGGGGCTGCGTGACGCCGCTGCGCGCCGTCTGGCCCGACTCGCGGGCGAGCGGGCCGGCCAGCGTGCCTTGGTACCGCAGGCGGATCCCGGGACCTGGTGGGGCACCCGCGCGGCGAGCTGGTCCGAGGAACCAGTGCGTCCGGTCGACCGACCGGTGTCCATCTCGGCGAGCACGCTGGAGTCGTTGTCGGTCTGCCCGACGCAGTGGTTCCTCAGCCGTGAGGCGGGCGGGGTCACTGCCTCGCACCAGGCCGCCAACCTCGGCAACCTGGTGCACGCCCTGGCAGAACGGGTGGCGATCGGTGAGATCGAGGCGGGACCTGACGACGTGGACGTCCTGATGGACCACGTCGAGCAGGTGTGGGACCGGTTGCAGTTTCGGACGCCCTGGTCGCGAGCGCGTGAGCACGCCCGCGTCCGCGCGGCGCTCGCCCGGTTCCTGAGGTGGCACCACGAGAACCCGCGGCGCCTCGTCGGGGTCGAGCAGCGGTTCACCGCCGAGGTCGAGCTGGCCGACGGTGTCCGCGTCGTCCTGCACGGGTACGCCGACCGCCTGGAGCTCGATGCGGAGGGCAACGTCGTGGTGGTCGACCTGAAGACCGGGCGGGGGATGCCCTCCAAGCCGCAGGTGGCGGGCAACCAGCAGCTCGCCCTCTACCAGTACGCCGTCGACAGCGGCGCGGTCGACGTGTCGGTCGCCGACGCCCTCGGGGTGCCGCCCGTCGCCCTGCGCAGCGGGGGTGCCGAGCTCCTCCAGCTCGGGCAGGAGGACGAGGCCACCACCCCGGTCGTGCAGCCGCAGGAGGTCGCCGACCCCGAGGGCCAGGGTCGGGCCGACCTGCGTGCGGGCCTCGCCCGTACGGCGGCGCTGATCAGAGCCGAGTCGTTCCCGGCTGTTGCCGGACCGCACTGCGAGCACTGCGACTTCGTCGCGGTGTGCCCTGCCAAGAGCGCCGGGCCGGTGGTCGGATGAGCACCCCTGCTCAGGTCCCCGTGGACATCCGGACCCCTGAGGACCTGCAGCGAGCGATGCAGGCCGACTTCGCTCCGAGCCCCCAGCAGTGGGCTGCGATCTCAGCGCCGCTCGAGCCTGCCGTCGTGATCGCCGGCGCCGGTTCGGGCAAGACGACCCTGATGGCGGCGCGGGTGGTGTACCTGGTGCTCACGGGGCAGGTCCGTCCCGAGGAGGTTCTCGGCCTCACGTTCACGACGAAGGCCGCCGCCGAGCTGCGGGAGCGGATCCGGCAAGCGCTGGTGAAGTCCGGTGGGCTGCCGCGGGCCACGGCGGACGGCGACGAGGTCCTCGAACCGACCGTGATCACCTACAACGCCTACGCAGCGACGCTCCTGACCGACCACGGCCTGCGGATCGGTCATGAGCCCGACACCCGGGTCATCACCGACGCGTCCCGGTTCCAGCTCGGGGCGCGGGCGGTGGACCGCTTCACCGGAGACGTCTCGCACCTGTCCGACCATCCGCCGACGGTCATCCAGAACCTGCTCGCGCTGGAGTCCGCGATGAGCGAGCACCTCGTCGAGGAGGACGACGTCCGCCGGGTCGACAGCGAGGCTCTTGCCGGGTTCACGGCCGAGATCGCTGCCGAGGTTGCGGGGAAGGCGCGGAAGACCTACCTGAGCGAGATGCAGAAGGCCGTGCACGCGATCAACCGGCGGACCGAGCTGCTCGGGCTGGTGGCGGCGTACAGGAGGCTCAAGGCGGACCTCGGCCTGATGGACTTCTCCGACCAGATCGCGCTGGGTGCGCGTCTCGCAGCTGAGCAGCCGGAGGTCGGTGCTCTCGAACGGGGCAGGTTCAAGGTCGTGATGCTCGACGAGTACCAGGACACCTCGGTCGCCCAGGCCACCATGCTCGCGCGCTTGTTCTCCGGCGCCGACGTGGCGAGTGGACGCGGCCACGCGGTGACGGCCGTCGGCGATCCCAACCAGGCGATCTACGGGTGGCGCGGTGCCTCGGTCTCGAACATCCTCAACTTCGCCGACACCTTCCCCGCGGCCGACGGGGGCGAGGTCCCCGTGCTGCCGCTGACCGTGAACAGGCGGTCGGACTCCAAGATCCTCGACGTCGCGAACGTTCTCGCGCGGCCGCTGTACGACGCGCTGCCGCAGGTGCTGCCGCTCGAACCGAAACCGGGCGCCGCCGAGGGGAGGGTCGGCGTCGACGTCTTCACCACGCACGCCGAGGAGCTCGACTGGTTGGTGGGGGAGGTCCGGTCCTCCCACGACGGAGCCTGGTCCGACATCGGCGTCCTCACCCGCGACAACAGCCACGCCGAGCAGGTCTTCGACGCGCTCACCGCGGCCGGGATCCCGGTCGAGATCGTCGGCCTGTCAGGGCTGCTGCGGCTCCCGGAGATCGCCGAGGTCGTCGCAGTACTGCACCTGCTCCACGACGTGACGGCGAATGCCGCGATGCTCACCCTCCTCACCGGT
The DNA here is from genome assembly GCF_040546585.1 of Marmoricola sp. OAE513. Classification (NCBI taxonomy): domain Bacteria; kingdom Bacillati; phylum Actinomycetota; class Actinomycetes; order Propionibacteriales; family Nocardioidaceae; genus Marmoricola; species Marmoricola sp. OAE513. Next base: position 2,459,708 of record NZ_JBEPOC010000001.1, read on the forward strand.
CCGAGGTGGGCCATCGGACTGCGGGACCTGCGCCTGCTGGCGACCCGCGCGGGCCAGATCGCTGGTCGCTCCGGCCGGTCCGGCCCCGAACAGACCATCCTCGACCAGCTCGGCGAGATCGCTGACGGCGTCGACCCGGCCGAGCTGCCGGCACTGTCGGATGCGCTGGAGGACCCGGGCGACCTCGCCTACTCCGACCAGGCACGGGTCCGGTTCGACCTTCTCGCCGCGGAGCTGCGGATGCTTCGTCGAGCTGTCGGCGAACCGTTGCTGGACGTGGTTCGTCGGATCATCGACGTCACGGGGGTCGACGTCGAGCTGGCTTCCTCAACGAGTCCTGCTGCCGCGGCACGCCGCGACAACCTCGACCTGTTCGTCAAGGGTGTCGCCGAGTTCCAGTCGGTCGACGGCGGCGTCACCCTGCCCGCGCTGCTCGCCTACCTGACGGCCGAGGACGATCAGGGCAACGGCCTCGACATCGCGACGCCGACGCTTGCGGACTCCGTGAAGCTGCTGACCGTGCACCGGTCGAAAGGCCTGGAGTGGGCGAGCGTCTTCCTGGTCGGCGTGTGCGAGACGCGCTTCCCCTCGAACAGGTCGCGGACCCTGTGGACCTCCTCGCCGGCGGTGCTCCCGGGTCCGCTCCGTGGTGATGCCGCGGACCTGCCGCAGCTGAACGGTTACGACAAGGCGGCGCTCGACGCGTACCGGCAGGACACGCGCGACCACGGGCAGACCGAGGAGCTGCGGCTCGGGTACGTGGCGTTCACCCGCGCGGCCCACCGGCTGAGCGTGTCGTCGTACCTGTGGACGTCCCGGGCGACGGCGTTCGGACCCTCGGCGTACCAGGTGGTCGTGAAGGAGTACCTGGAGCGTCGCGGCGAGGTCGTGGACCGCTGGTTGGAGAAACCGGAGAAGGGCAGCCCCAACCCGTACGGCGACGTCGACACCTCGCGTCCGTGGCCCCCCTCGGGCCCCGGAGAGGAGGTGCGCCGACGCTTGGACGCAGCTGCGCGCGTGCACGCCGCCGACCCCACCGCACCCGACGAGGACCTCGACATGGTCGAGGCTGCGAGGGTTGCCGACTGGGACGCCGAGATCGACCGGTTGGTCGAGGAAGCGCGGACCGAGGTCGCCGACGTGATCGACGTCCCGCTCCCAGCGAGCCTGTCTGCGACTGCGTTCGCCCGACTGCGGCAGGACGAGTCCGGTTACCTGCGTGACCTGGCTCGCCCGATGCCGCGTCAGCCGTCACCGGCTGCACGGTTCGGGACTCGGTTCCATGCCTGGGTCGAGTCGCGTTTCGGCCAGCAAGGTCTGCTCGACCCTGACGAGCTCGCCGACCGCGGGGACACCGGCATCGAGGACGACGGCGATCTCGCCGAGGTCGTCGAAGCCTTCGAGGCCGGCCCGTTCGCGGACCGCGTCCCGCATGCGGTCGAGGCACCGTTCGCCCTCGTCCTGGACGGCCAGGTCATCCGAGGTCGCATCGACGCCGTGTTCGCCGAGCCGGACGGACGTTGGCTGGTGGTCGACTGGAAGACCAGCCGAGCAGCAACTGCCGACCCTCTCCAGCTCGCGGTCTACCGGGTCGCGTGGGCTGACCTGATGGGTGTCGCCGTCGACCGGGTGCAGGCCGCTTTCGTGTTCGTCAGGACCGGCCGCATCGTCGTGCCAGAGGGACTTCCCGGGCGCAAGGAGCTGACTCGTCTGCTGCGCTCCGGCGTGGAGGAGGACTGATCAGTGCTCGCCGCGCAGGACCGAATCACCGAGGAGCTCGTCGGCAGGGCCGACTCCTTCGTCCTGCCGCACGCAGTCACCCCAGCGCGGCCGCCAGGGCGATCTCGACCATCGCACCGAACGTCTCCTGCCGCTCGACGGCCGTGGTCTCCTCGCCGGTGACGATGTGGTCGGACACGGTGCAGATAGCCAGCGCCTTGCGCTTGTACGACGCCGCCAGCGTGTACAGCGAGGACGCCTCCATCTCGACCGCGAGGACTCCGTGGTCGACAAGCGGTTTCCCGAGCTCCGCGGCCCGCGGGTTGTAGAACGAGTCCGAGGAGTAGATCAGACCGACGTGGCTCGTCACGTCGGGCCGCGCCTCGGCGGCTGCTGCAGCCGCGCGCAGCAGTCCGAAGTCCGCCACCGGTGCGTAGTCGAGGCCGAGGAAGCGATGCCGGTTCATGGACGAGTCGGTGCACGCGCCCGAGGCCAGCACGACGTCCCGGATCGCCACGTCCGTGGTCAGCGCCCCGCACGAGCCGACGCGGACTACCTGCCGCACGTCGTACTCGGCGAAGAGCTCGTTGACGTAGATCGCCATCGAGGGTTGACCCATCCCCGAGCCCTGCACCGACACCGGGGCGCCGTTCCAGGTACCGGTGAAGCCGTACATGCCGCGCACCTCGGAGTAGCACACCGCATCCTCGAGAAAGGTCTCAGCGATCCACTTCGCGCGCAGCGGGTCTCCGGGCAGCAGGACGGTCGGAGCGATCTGGCCGGAGGCGGCGCCGATGTGCGTGCTCATGGAGGAAACCTAGCGCTGGCCGCACACGGACCACCGCCCCGAGGTGGGTTGGCACTCGTTCCGCGTGCGGACCGTCGGCCGACGGCCGCGGTCCTCGCGTCCACACCCGGACCCCGACGCGAACCGTCCACAGTTCGCCGGGGCGGGTGAGGCCCTGACGTCCCGGAGCGCCCACTCTCAACACTCCATTTCTTGAGCGTTGGGGAGGGCCTCTGTGGTCGCCGTCGGAAGATCCTTGTTCGTCTTGACCGTCCTGGTCGGTGCACTGCTGCTGGGCGTCGTACCGAAGGTGCCGCTTCCGTCAGCGGGCGCGGCCACTGTCGTCGGAGACAGCACCTGTCGGCGCTACGACCCAAACCTGGTCAAGGGCGCCTGCCTGCGCTACACGGCTAAGGGACGGACGGCGTACACCTGGATCGGCAGCTACCGGGCCAGCAACGGGCGGGTCTTCTTCTGCGTGGACTACCTCTACGACTCCCGGATCTCGGGCAAGCCGAGCATCAGGACGACCCAGGGGATGGTCAACCAGCTGGGCCGCAAGGTCGGCGCGCGTGAGATCGCCGCGCTGAACTACATCGTCTCGACCTGGGCGCCGAAGGGTTCCACCGGCAGCGGCACCAAGGACGCGGCCATCGCGCTGATCATCCGCGAGCTGATGTCCGACGGCATCCGGCCCGACGGGACGGTGGTGTACCCGCGCGGGCTCGATGTCGGCGAGACGGTCAAGGAACCCATCGGCGGGCTGAAGGGCCCGATCATGACGACCGCCCGGCGCATGTGGTCCGAGGCATCGCGCTACTACGGTGGGTACCGGCTGCAGCTGACCACACGTCAGTCCGGCAGCCTCGAGCTCGGGACGTCCCGCGCCTACAGCCTCTCCGTGCGCTCCGCCGCGGGGTACCTCGTGCCGGGCGTCGTGGTCCGCTTCAGCTGTACCGGACCGGTCTCGTGCCCGGCACCGGTGACCAGCCGCGCCACCCCGGTGGCCGTCGTGCTCACTCCTCGGGCCGTGGGCGCGTCCACCCTGCGAGCGGCCGCGAGCGGTCCGGCGGCGAACGGTCGTATCTACCGGGTCGGGGGGTGGCACTCGCACGGTGGCAGCACGGCTGCCAACCGCGGGGTGCAGCGCGGCTGGATCGCGGAGCGTAGCGTCGTGACGGCCGAGGCACGGGTGACTGCGGCGATCGTGAAGGGCACGCCGGAGGTGGTGACCCGGGCCTCTTCGGCGACGGCGGTCCCTGGGTCCGCGCTCACTGATCTCGTCACCGTGGCCCAGCTGCCGGCCGGGTACCGGCAGACCGTGGCGGCGCACCTCTACGGCCCGTTCGCCCAGCGGCCGTCGGCGACGTCGTGCACCCAGCAGGTGCTCGCCGGAACGGTCTCGTTCGTGGTCGACCGGAACGGGACCTTCACCACGCCGGCGGTCAAGGTCACCGAGCCCGGCTACTACGTCTGGACGGAGTCGTTCCCGGGCGACACCCGTACGAATGCTGTCACCACGCCGTGCGGTGTTGCGGAGGAGACGACCCTGGTCACGGCTCGCGTCCTGCCCCGGGTCCAGCCGACGCTGCGCACCCGCGCCTCCGTCCAGCGCGCCGAAGTCGGAGCGGAGGTCCACGACACGGTGGTGGTGACGGGGCTCGGGCAGGGTCGGGCGACGGTGCGTTGGTCCCTGCTCGGGCCGCTCGCTCCGCGCGGCAGCTCGTGCAGGGACCTCGACTGGGGCGGTGCCCCGACCATCGCCAGCGGCACGTTTGCCGCCACCGGCGACGGAACCTACCGAACGCCGAGCACGGTGCTCCACGAGCCCGGCTGCGTCACGTACGCCGAGAAGATCCCGGCGACGTCGACGAACCAGGCCGTCGCCTCACCTCCGGGACTACCGGCCGAGACGCTGCTGGTGACCCGGCCGGTCATCCCGCTGGTCCCGGAGATCCCGTCCGGTCCGGTGGTCGGGCGCGGTGCCCGGTGGTGATCCGCGCGGTCGTCCTGCTGGTGATGGCCACGACCACGGCCTGCGGTGCCGGCGCCGGTCCGGCGCACGCCCCGGCGCCGGCCACGACGCCGGACAAGGTCGTGATGGCGCCGGAACCCGTCGCGGTCCAGCCGACCCTGCGCCCGAGCCCGAGGCACCTGGACCGCAGCTACCGAGCCGAACCGGACCTGGTCGACCCCGGGGCGGGAGGGGTCCTGCGTATCAAGAGCCTGGGCATCCGTGCACCGGTCGACGCCGTCGGACTGGACGGCTCGGCGATGGCCGTCCCGGACGACCCGGGGCGCGTGGGCTGGCTGCAGTCGACGGCTCAGGTGGACGACAGTTCGGGAGCGAGCGTGCTCTCCGGTCACGTCTCGGACGAGCGGGACGTCCCCGGCGCGCTCTCCCGGTTGAACGAGGTGCGTCGCGGAGCGGTCATCACGTGGGCGCCACCGGGGGGTCGGAGGTACAGGTTCGAGGTCGTCGACCTGCACACCTACCCGCGGGCCACGGGGGTGCCGGCCGAGCTGTTCAGGGTCGACGGTCGACATGTCCTGCACCTGGTCACCTGTGCCCGCCGGGTGAGCACGGCGGGCGGCGGCTTCCACTACACCGCCAACCTCGTGGTCACTGCCCGGGCGGTCCCCGGCTAGCCTCGCTCCATGACGTCGCTGGAGCTGCTGTCCCTGCCCACGCGTTCCGAGGACTGGGCCGACTGGCTCACCGAGCGTGGGCGCGGGTCGCTGCGCACGGCTGCCGACCACGTCGCGGCCCTCAAGGAGGCTCCCTCCGGCAGCACCGCGATCCTGCAGCTGTGGAACGACGCATCGATCTCGGTCGCGAACGCCTCGGCGGTGACGAGCCTGCTGTCCTCGGTGCATCCCGACGCCGTCGTCGTCGAGCTGGCCGAGGAGATCGAGGTCGAGGTCCGCCGCTTCTCCAGCGACCTGCTGCTCGATGCCGACGTCTTCGCCCAGCTGTCCTCGGTGCGGCAGGACCCGCTCGACGACGGTGCTCTGCGGGTGCTGACCGACGCCCTGCGTTCCTTCCGCCGCGCCGGCGTCGACCGCGACGAGGAGATCCGGGTCGCGGTCCGCGAGCTCAACGAGCGTGAGACCGCGCTGAGCCAGGCCTTCTCCAGGAACATCCGCGACGGTCGTCGCACGGCGACGGTGCCGGCCTCCGCGCTCGAGGGCCTGCCCGCCGACTTCGTCGCGGACCACCCGGCCGATGGCGACGGCAACGTGGCGATCACGACTGAGTACCCCGACGTCCATCCGTTCCTGACCTACAGCCGGGACGCCGACGCGCGCCGCGCCGTTGCCACGGAGTTCCTCAACCTCGGCTGGCCGGAGAACGACGCCGTGCTGACCGATCTGCTGCGACTGCGTCAGGAGAAGGCCCGCCTGCTCGGGTACTCCGACTGGCCGGACTTCGACGCCGAGGTGAAGATGATCAGGCGCGGCGACGCGATCGCCGAGTTCATCGACAAGATCGCCGAGGACTCCCTGGCTGCGGGCGAGCGCGACCTCCAGGTACTGCTGGCGCGAGGTGCTCAGGACGGCATCACCACCATCGACGCCTCGAACTGGCGCTACTGCTTCGAGGCGGTCAAGCGCGACCAGTACGGCGTCGACGCCCAGGAGGTACGGCGCTACTTCGAGTTCTCCCGGGTCCGGCAGGGCCTGCTCGACGTCACCGCCCGGCTGTTCGGACTCGAGTACGTGCCCGTCGACGCTCCCACCTGGCACGAGGACGTCACCTCCTTCGACGTTCGTCTCGACGGCGAGCTGCTCGGCCGGATCCACCTCGACCTGCACCCGCGGGAGCGGAAGTACAACCACGCCGCGCAGTTCGACCTGGTGCCCGGCGTCCGCGAGCGCCAGCTGGCGGAGGGCGTCCTGGTCTGCAACTTCACCCGAGGCCTGATGGACCACGACGAGGTCGTCACGCTGTTCCACGAGTTCGGCCACCTGATGCACCACGTGCTCGCGGGCCGGCACGAGTGGGTCCGGTTCTCCGGGGTCGCCACCGAGTGGGACTTCGTCGAGGCACCGTCGCAGATGCTCGAGGAGTGGGCCTGGGACGCCGGCGTGCTGCAGGTGTTCGCCACCGACGAGGCCGGTACGCCGATCCCCGCCGACCTGGTGGACCGGATGCGCGCGGCCGACGAGTTCTGCAAGGGACTGCTGGCGCGGACCCAGATGTTCTACGCCGCGGTGTCCTACCGCTTTCACCTCGAGGTGCCCGAGGACCTGACGGCTCGGTTGTTCGAGCTCTACCCGCAGTACAGCCTGATCGAGCCGCTGGAGGGCACCCACTTCCACGCGGGGTTCGGCCACCTCGACGGGTACACGTCCGCCTACTACACCTACTTCTGGTCCCTGGTGATCGCGAAGGACATGTTCAGCGCGTTCGACCCCGACGACCTCTTCGACCCGGGACAGGCCACCCGGTACCGCGACGTCGTCCTCGCGGCCGGTGGATCGCACGACGCGGCAGTCCTGGTCGCTGAGTTCCTGGGGCGCCCGTACAACACCGACGCCTTCACTGCTTGGCTGGACCGATGACCACCCCGTCCACCCCGCCGACCGCTCCGATCGCCCTCTCGAACCGACCGCACGACCGGATCGGTCATCGGCGTACCGACGAGGACTGGCTCGCCGAGGTGTGGGCCGATCCGGCCACGCGCGTGCTCGTGATCGCCGGCACCCGGGTGCAGCTGGTCGACGGCGCCCTCTCCTGGTTGTCTCCGGCCGAGGCGCCCGAGGGGACCCGGCTGCTTCTGGGGGAGCGCGACGGTGTCGTCTCGTTCGCCGTGATCATCGACGGTTCCGCGGCGGATGCCGGGTGGATGCCGTTGCGCGGGCTGGTCCCGGCACTCGCCGATGATCCGGACGACCAAGCCGCGCTGCTGGTGCACGCGATCGGGATCGCCGAGTGGATCTGGGCCACCCGGCACTGCATCCGCTGCGGCGGCACCTACGAGGTGATGCAGCTCGGGCACGTCCTGCGCTGCACCGACTGCGGGCGCGAGGAGTTCCCGCGCACCGACCCGGCCGTGATCATGGTGGTCACCGACGGCGAGGCCCCGGACGACCGCTGCCTGCTGGGCCGGCACCCGTCGTGGCCGGCGGGCCGCTACTCGACCCTGGCCGGTTTCGTGGAGCCCGGCGAGTCCATCGAGCAGGCCGTACGCCGCGAGGTGCTCGAGGAGTCGGGCATCGAGGTCGGTGCGGTGACCTACTTCGGCTCGCAGCCGTGGCCGCTCCCGCGCAGCCTGATGATCGGCTGCCTGGCGCACGCGACGTCGACCGACATCTCCGTGGACGGCGAGGAGATCGAGGACGCGCGCTGGTTCACCCGCGAGCAGATGAGGACCGAGGCCGAGGCCGGGACGCTCGTCCTGCCCGGGGGCATCTCGATCTCCCGGTCGCTGATCGAGCACTGGTACGGCGGGACGCTGCCGGGTCAGTGGTGATGGAGACTCTGTGAGCGTGCCCAGAAGTGGTGCATCGCAAGGCGGTGGAGGGAAGGCGTCCTTCAGCGCAGCGCAGCGGAGCGGACGTCGACCGACGACAACGCGGCGAGGTGCCGCTTGTGGGTGCGCTCAGCCAGCCAAGGAAGCGAGCTTCGCCTTTACCTGCGCGACCGACGGGTTGGTCTGCGCGGTGCCGTCGGAGTAGATGAGCGTCGGCACCGTCTGGTTGCCGTTGTTCACCTGCATCACCAGGTCCGCAGCCGACGGATCCTGCTCGATGTCCACAGTGATGAACTCGATGCCCTCACGGTTCAGCTGGCTCTTGAGACGGTGGCAGTACCCGCACCACGGGGTGGAGTACATCGTGAACGTGCTGGCGTTCTGGTCTGACATGTCGGCTTGTCCGTTCTCGCAACTAGGCTTCACCTCATCCAACCAGGACCCGAGGTGAAACCTTCCCGTGACTGCCGATCGACTGCTCAGCGAGCGCCTTCTCGACGCTCTGGACCCTGAGCAGCGCCAGGTGGCCGAGGCCCTCCGCGGCCCGGTCCGCGTGCTCGCCGGTGCGGGCACGGGCAAGACCAGGGCCATCACCCACCGGATCGCCTACGGCGTGGCCAGCGGTGTCTACAACCCGGCAGAGGTGCTGGCCGTCACCTTCACCACCCGCGCGGCCGGGGAGATGCGCACCCGGCTGCGCGCACTCGGCGCTCCCGGGGTGCAGGCCCGCACGTTCCACTCCGCGGCGTTGCGCCAGGTGCGCTACTTCTGGCCCAAGGTCTACGGCGGCGAGCCACCCGAGCTCACCGCGTCGAAGATCCCGGTCGTCGCCGCAGCAGCCCGCCGCAACGGCCTGCAGGTCGACCAGGCCCGGTTGCGCGACCTCGCCAGCGAGATCGAGTGGTCGAAGGTCACCAACGTCCGTCCCGCCGAGTACGCCGAGATCGCCCCCCGCTTCAACCGCGCCGTCAGCGACCTCGACCCCGCCACGGTCGGGCACGTCTTCTCCACCTACGAGGACCTCAAGCGCGAGCAGGGGCGGATGGACATGGAGGACGTCCTGCTCATCGGCGCGGCGCTGCTCAGCGAGGACGAGCGGGTGGCCGCCTCGGTCCGAGCGCAGTACAAGTGGTTCGTCGTCGACGAGTTCCAGGACGTCAGCCCGATCCAGGCGGCGCTGCTGGACCTCTGGCTGGGTGGGCGCAACGAGCTGTGCGTGGTCGGTGACCCGGCGCAGACGATCTACTCCTTCGCCGGTGCGCGAGCTTCCTACCTGACCGATTTCGCCAAGAAGTACCCCGGCACCACCAACATCGAGCTGGTTCGCAACTACCGCTCGACGCCGCAGGTCATCGCGGCCGCGAACTCGTTGCTCTCCGGCACCCGGACAAGCTCGGTCCAGCTCCGCGCGCAGCAGCCGTCGGGCGCCGAGCTCACCTGGCGCGAGGCCCCCGACGAGGTCGCCGAGGCGGACGCGGTGGCCGACGAGATCGCTCGGTTGCAGGCCTCGGGTGTGCCCCTGCGCGAGATGGCGGTCCTGTTCCGGATCAACGCGCAGTCGGAGAACTTCGAGGAGGCCCTGACCTCGCGGAAGATCCCCTACCTGGTGCGCGGTGCCGCTCGCTTCTTCGAACGTCCCGAGGTCCGGCAGGCCCTCGCGCTGCTGCGGGCGAGTGCACGAGCCGGCGAGGCCCCCCGGGACGAGCTCGTCGAGCACGTCTCGGCGGTGCTGGCGGGTATGGGGTGGTCCACCGAGGCGCCGGCCGCGCGCGGTCAGGCGCGGGACCGGTGGGAGTCGCTGACCGCCGTGGTCTCCCAGGCCGAGGAGTACGCGACGGTCGAGCTCGCACCCACGCTGGAGGGTTTCGTCGCCGAGCTCGACCGGAGGGCGAACGAGCAGCACGAGCCGGTCGCCGACGGGGTCACCCTGGCCACCCTGCACACCGCCAAGGGCCTGGAGTGGGACGCGGTCTTCCTCGCAGGGCTCCAGGAGGGATCGATGCCGATCGTCTACGCGACCAAGCCGGAGGAGGTCGAGGAGGAGCGCCGGCTCCTGTACGTCGGCATCACCCGGGCGCGTCAGCACCTGATGCTGTCCTGGTCGCTGGCGCGCAACCCCGGCGGGCAGGCGCGGCGCAAGCCGTCCCGGTTCCTCACCGGCCTGCGTCCGGCCTCGATCCTCGACACCCCGGCGGGTGCTCGCACCGAGAAGGGCTCGAAGCGCCGCAAGGCCGCGACCTGCAAGGTCTGCCAGCAGCCGCTGGGCACCTCGAGGGAGCGCAACCGCGGCTTCTGCAGCACCTGCCCGATCCCGTACGACGAGGAGCTGTTCGAGTCGTTGCGCGCCTGGCGCAAGGAGCGCAGCGAGGCCGACGAGGTGCCGGCGTACGTGGTGTTCTCGGACGCCGTGCTCGAGGCGCTCGCCGAGGTGCGTCCGAGCAGCCTGGGATCACTCACCGGAATCAAGGGAATCGGCCCGTCGAAGGTCGAGAAATACGGCCCGGAGCTTCTTGCCGTGCTCGCCGGAAAAGATTCTTGAATAAATGATTTGCGCCCTCAGAGAACGCGGGCGTACCTTGTCCCTGCCCACAAGATTGCGCACACACAGCTCTGACAACGCTGGCGCCCGAAGCTCCGAAGGAGGTGCACGACCCATGAACGTAAATCTGTCCTGGCTTTCCACGACCGTGACGCGGTCGACTTCCGTCGTGCCCGTCTACGGCTTTGGCATGGGTGACGTGCGCCCGCAGACGACCCGCCCGCAGTTCATGGACCGCGCCGCTGGCACGTCCGCGAACAAGCGTCACGCCGATGCCGCGAAGGCAATCCTCTGGGACCGCCAGCCTTGGAGTCCACCTGTCACATGAGCCCAGCTCATCGACCGGCACCTCCAAGGCCGCGGAATCCCAGACAAGGGATCCGCGGCCTTTGTGTTTCCCCACGAAGTTGAACCGCACCACCACGAAGTTTCAGCGATCGAAGTAGAGAAGAAAGAGGTGAAACATGAGCATCAGCGTTCTCGACCAGACGGGTGTCGACGAAGAACTGTTGCCGTGTCGGGTGAACAAGGCGGAGCTTTTCTTCGCCGAGTCGCCCAGTGATGTGGAGCTGGCCAAGAGCTTGTGCCAGGCCTGTCCGGTTCGCGTCGAGTGCCTTGCAGGCGCACTCGAGCGGCGCGAGCCCTGGGGTGTGTGGGGCGGTGAGCTGTTCCTGTCCGGAGTGGTCATCCCCCGCAAGCGCCCCCGTGGCCGTCCGCGCAAGAACCCGGTCGCAGCATGACCGGCCGACGCAGCACCGCAACACAGGAACTACAGACCTTGAACCAGATCTTTGAATGGAGCACGACCATGAACCTCATGTCAGAAGAACTCGCGCGAGCGCATATGCGGTCGCGCCTGGAGCAGGCGCAGAAGGAGCGGTTGGGGTACAACCTCGCCGCAGCCCGGCGCCTGTCTCGCAAAGCCGAGCGCGCCGCTGCCCAGGCGCGTCTGGCTCTCGCCCGCGTGATCTGAGCACCACTGACTTCTCGTCGATCGCGGGAAACAAACCAGGCCGGGTTGCCGACGGACAGTTCCGTCGGCAACCCGGCTTTGTCATGCCCGGCTTTGTCATGCCCGGCTCGCCGTCCTCCGATGTGGCCTAGGTTGCTGCCATGCGCCTCGTCCTGATCGCCGCGGCCCTGAGCGTGGTCGCCGGGTGTTCCGGCTCGACCCAGGGGGACGCCGCCGACGGGTCTGCGGGTCCGTCCTCCGCCGGGACCGTCGCACTGCGGGTGCTATGCCCGGAGGTGCACACCGCCGTCGACGGACTGGTCGCCTCCAGCCCCGCCTCCCAGCACGCGTTCGTCGAGGCGCTGGAACGCCTCTCGTCCGCCGGCACCGCAGAGGCGCGACAGACGCTCACGCCCCTGGTGGACGCGGCCGAGGCGCTCGAGGAAGCGGGCGTGGGCCCGGACTTCTACGCAGCCCGGGACGGCATCCACCCCGCGGTGCAGCGCGTCGACTCAGCGTGCGTCGCGGTCGGGTCGCCGATCCTGCACGCTGGCCCGCACTGACCTCAGGTCGGCCGGCCCTCAGGCCTCGGCGAACCCCGGCAGCGTCTCGGTGAGGATCTGACGCAGGCGCACGGTGGCGCCGAGCTGGCTCAGCACACCGCCGGCGCCGACCCAGGTGCGGTGGATGAGCAGGTACGCCGGCGGCAGGTTGAGCCGCAGCATCACCGAGTACGCGTCGCTGCGCGGGTCGTTGATGCGGGCGAACTGCTCCTGGATCCAGGCGCGGGAGAAGGTGAACTCCTCGACACGGCCAGGCTCGATCAGGGGTGCCAGGTAGGACCGGAGCTTGTCCGGGTCCACCTGGATCTTGTCGCGGATGAACCCCTCGTCACGCAACGCGTCGACGAGGGCGTCGTAGTCGTCGTTGCACGCGATCCCGAGGATCGTTCCCAGGCTGCGGGGCAGCTCCCGCTCGGGCAGCCGCGCGACGGCGCCGTAGTCCAGCACGCCGAGCTTGCCGGGAGAGCCGTCCGGCTCCGGGATCAGCCGGAAGTTGCCGGGGTGCGGGTCCGCGTGCAGCAGACCCGTACGGGCGGGGGCGCCGAACAGGAAGCGCGCGAACCGCTCGCCGTAGTGGTTCCGCTCGGCCTCGGAGCCGTCTCGGATGACCGAGGCCAGCGAGGCAGTGCTCTCCAACCAGGAGGTCACCAGCACCCGCTCGGTCCCGGCCAGCACCTCCGGCACCGCGATGTCCGGGTCGTCGGCGTACGCGGCGGCGAAGATCCGCTGCGACTCCGCCTCGAGGCGGTAGTCGAGCTCCTCCTCGGCACGCTCCTGGAGCTCGGCGATCAGCGGTTTCACGTCGATGCCCGGGAAGACCGGCCCCAGCGTCCGGGCCACCCGCGCGAGCTGGCGCAGGTCGCTGCGCAGCGCGTCGCCGGCGCCGGGGTACTGGACCTTGACCGCGACGTCGCGGCCGTCCCAGCGGGCGCGGTGCACCTGGCCGATCGACGCGGCCGCAGCCGGATCGCCGTCGAGGTGGGTGAGCCGTTCGAAGTCCGCGCCGAGCTCCTCGGCAAGGATCTTGCGGACGGTGATCGTGGGCATCGGGGGCGCGGAGTCCTGGAGCTTGGTGAGCTGCTCGCGGTAGGGCGCCGAGACGTCCTCGGGAAGCGCTGCCTCGAAGATCGACATCGCCTGACCGAACTTCATCGCTCCACCCTTGAGCTCGCCCAGGGTCTTGAACAGCTGTTCGGCGGTGCGCTGCTGGAGCTCGGTCATCACGGTGTCAGCGGGCTTCCCGCCCAGCCTCTTGCCTAGCCCGATCGCGCTGCGTCCGGCGTACCCGAGGGGCAGCGCTGCGAGCTTCGCGGTGCGGCGTACGGCCTTCCTCGGGAGCTCCGTCATACCTCCATTGTCACTGATCCGTCCCAACCGCCGCTCATCGCCGTCCAGGTGCAGCTGCAGTCGGGGTGCGGACGCTGGTGCTCGGTGCCTACCGGCCCCGGCGAACCGTCGAGCCGGACCGTGGCGGACCAGGTCGACGGCCGCTCGCCCTCGGCGTACCGAACGAGGTCGGTGACCGCCCAACCGAGCGCGACCCAGGCGAGCGCGGCGTCGACAGGCTCGACGACCCCGTCGTGACGGTCCGCCCGGAGCCGGGCGCCGAGCAAGGATCCGTACGACGGTTCGGCAGTGGTGCGGTGCAGGTCCAGGCACCTCACGCACGAGGTCGTGCCGGGTACGACGAACGGCCCGACGACGATCTCGGACTCCACCGCCCGGACCAGCAGGTGCGGGATCGCGCGGGCCGAGAGCACGTCCAGCTCGTCACGGTCGGCCTCGCCGCGGCTCAGCAGCAGGACTGCGGACGGCGGGGTGGCCGAAGCAGAGCCGGCCTTGTCGTCGGTCCTCCCGAGCCCGACCGCTGCGACCAGCGCGGCGACGTCCGGTCCCAGTGATCCGCGGACCTCGATGCGCGCGTCCTGGCGGGCCGCCAGCCGGGCGGCAGCGCTGAGCGGATGGCGCAGCGTCACCGCGGCGACCTCGGCCGGGTCGACCCCTGGTCGCACCAGGGTGTCGCCGTCGCGCAGGACCGGTGCCAGCAGCCGTCGGGCCGTGCGGATCTCCGGAACGTCCGGGAGGGCCTCGCCCCGGCCGAGGATCTCGAGCACCCGGCGTACGGCGGGGGTGTTGGGGACCCGGTGACGGTGTGGGGGCTCGAGCCCGAACTGCACCTGACCCGACGGGTCCTCCAACGGGTGCAGGCCAGGGGCGAGGACGGGTCTGCCTGGAGTGACGGTCTCTGTCATGCCGCCGGAGCGTAGGTAACTCGACCGCGACCGACAGGCGGGAGCCCACAGCCGGGCAGGGCGCTGCGGACACCTGGGAACAGCAGACGGCGGGGCCCACCCGGAGGTGGGGCTCCCGCCGCCTTGCTTGAAAAGCCTGTGTTCTGCTTCCCGGGTCCTGCTGAGGTGGTGCCTCAGGCGCGACCGAGGATTCGGTTCAGCTTGGTGCTGCACACGGGGCAGGTGGCCTTGGCCATCTTGGTGCCCTTCTCGTTGACCTCGATGTGGCCTTCGGCCTCACGCTTGGCCTTGCACTTCACGCAGTAGAACTCGCCGCTCCAGCTCTCCGCCATGACGGCCTCCTTGATCATGTTGCTCTGGTCGTCGCGGCGGGAGTCCGGGGAAGACCCGCCGGGGTCCGTTGAGGACCAATTCGACCCTAGACCACGAATACGGCCGATGGTGGTACCGGGTGTGCCTGGTGGAGCGTGTCCTGACTCGTGGAATCCGGACATTTCGACCCCACTCGAGCACGTGTGACCTCGCTCGCGGAGTGCGTTCCGGTACCGGTTGCGGCGGTACTCTCCGGCCATGTCCTCTGAAGATCTGGCCCTCACCGACCTGCGCCTCGAGCGACCGTCCTCCGGCGTCGTCCGCCTGGTGCTCGACAACCCCGCCCAGCGCAACGCGATGTCCGACGCGATGACCGAGTCGTGGGGTCGTGCGATCGACGCGATCGCGGCGGACGCCAGCGTGCGGGTGGTCGTGGTGACGGGCGAGGGCAGCGCCTTCTGCTCGGGCGGCAACCCGGCGTGGATCGCGGGGGAGCCGGACGCCGAGGTCGACTACCTGCGCACCCGGATGATCGCGTTCTACCGCGCCTGGTTGGCGATCCGGAAGCTCGAGGTACCGACCATCGCCGCGCTGAACGGCCCCGCCGTCGGCGCCGGCCTGTGCATGGCGCTGGCGTGCGACCTGCGGTACTCCGCAGTCGGGGCGAAGCTGAGCGTGCCGTTCGTCAAGCTCGGCATGAACCCGGGCATGGGTGGCACCTACCTGCTCCCGAACGTGGTCGGGCCGGTGCACGCCCGGGACCTGTTGCTGACCGGTCGCGCCGTGGAGGGTGACGAGGCGCTCCGGATGGGCCTGGTCAACGGCGTCTTCGAGGCCGACGACTTCGCGACCAAGGTCCAGGAGATCGCCGAGGGCATCGCTGCCACCGCCCCGATCGCCAGTCGGTACACCAAGATCGCCCTGCGCGACGGCGGCCACGAGAACTTCGAGTCCGCGATCCAGTGGGAGGCGTTGGCGCAGCCGATCACCCTGGCCACCGCGGACCTGCAGGAAGGCGTTCTCGCCGCCCGCGAGAAGCGGAAGCCGGACTTCAAGGGCGTCTGATCACCGAGCGTGTCGAGATGTGGACGTGGGCACCGAGCCCACCACGCGCAGAGAGGCCCCCGGTCAGGCGCCGGTGGTGTTTGCCTTCCCCTTGCGAACACTGCCCGGCGTTGATCGAGGGCCTCTTCCGGCGTCACGCTAGGGGAGTGCCAGGGCCGGGTCAATGCAGGAATCGGACACCTTCTCCACCGCCTGTGGATAACCCTGTGGAAGGTGTGTGGAAAGACCGCGGTGTGCTGTGGATCACGTTCTAGAACGCTCAGGTCTGCGGTGGTCGGGCCGACGAGAACGGGTCCGTAGTGGGTCGCGGAGGCCACAATGAGGTCATGGCACCGGCCGGCAGCACCCGAGCAGACGACCCGTACGACGACGGGCCCGTGGCCGCGCTGCGGCGGATAGCGTTCCTGCTCGAGCGCAGTCGCGCGGAGACGTACAAGGTCAAGGCCTTCCGCGCCGCTGCCGCCACGATCCTGCCGCTGGACCCCGACGAGGTCCGGACCCGGGCCGAACGAGGCACGCTCCGTGAGCTCGACGGGATCGGGGCCTCGACCGCCGAGGTGATCGCCGCGGCCTCTTCCGGACGCATGCCCGAGCGGCTGGCCAGATTGGAGAACGACGAGGGTGGACCGCTGGTGAGCGGAGGCACCGAGATCCGCGCAGCGCTGCGCGGTGACCTGCACAGCCACAGCGATTGGTCCGACGGTGGGTCGCCGATCGAGGAGATGGCGTTCACCGCGATCGAGCTCGGACACGAGTACTTGGTCCTGACCGACCACTCGCCGCGGCTCCGGATCGCCAACGGGTTGTCGGTGACCCGGCTGACCCGTCAGCTGGAGGTGGTCGAGGCGATCAACGAGCACCTCTCCCCGGGCGGTGGCGACGGCTTCCGGCTGCTCAAGGGCATCGAGGTGGACATCCTGGACGACGGCGAGCTCGACCAGACCGACGAGATGCTCGGTCGTCTCGATCTCCGGGTGGCTTCCGTGCACTCCAAGCTCGCGATGGACTCGCGCGCGATGACCCGGCGGATGGTCACCGCGGTCAAGAACCCGTTCACCAACGTCCTCGGTCACTGCACCGGACGGTTGGTCACCGGCAACCGGGGCACGCGCGGTCAGTCGGAGTTCGACGCCGAGGCCGTCTTCGCGGCGTGCATCGAGAACGACGTCGCCGTCGAGATCAACGCACGCCCCGAACGCCGGGATCCGCCGCGGGACCTGCTGACGAAGGCCATCGAGATGGGGTGCCTGTTCTCGATCGACTCCGACGCGCACGCTCCGGGCCAGCTCGACTTCCAGATCTTCGGCTGCGCCCGGGCCGAGGAGCTCGGACTGGACCCGGACCGGATCGTCAACACGTGGCCGGTTGACCGGCTTTTGTCCTGGGCTGGCGATACCGTCTCGACATGAAGCCGGAAGTGGAGGTTCGGCGTTCCGCGCGTCGCACCAGGACGGTCTCCGCCTACCGTAAGGACGGCAAGGTGATCGTGATGATTCCCGCGCGCTTCACCCGCGCCGAGGAGACCGAGTGGGTCGACGCCATGCTGAGCAAGCTGGAGCGCTCCCCGGCACGCGGCCGGCAGACGGAGGCGCAGCTGATGAAGCGCGCCGCCGAGCTCAGCAAGGAGTACCTGAACAACCAGGCGCGACCGTCCTCGGTCCGCTGGGTCGACAACATGACCACGCGGTGGGCGTCCTGCACGACGGGTGAGGGCACCATCCGGCTCTCCGACAGGTTGCAGTCGATGCCGGTCTGGGTCATCGACTACGTGCTCGTCCACGAGCTGGCCCACCTGCTCGAGCCGAGTCACAACAAGCGGTTCTGGCACTGGGTGGACAAGTTCCCGAAGGCGGAGCGGGCGAAGGGCTACCTCGAGGGTGTCGCCTCGGCGGCGAACCTGGAGCTCGACACCTGCGACTGAAGGCCTAGCCGCGCAGCCGGTCGCCGGCCAGCCGGATCAGGTCGAGCATGTCCTGCTCGTCGGTCGGGAGGTCGTCGACGTCGAACCAGCGCACGTCGATCGACTCGTCGCTGACGACCGGTTCCTCGGTCGTGCTCGGACGAGCCAGGAACCGGACGTCGAGGTGCCGCACCGGGCCGCGCGGATTGCAGAAGTCCACGGTGTGCAGCGAGAGGTGCACCGGGACCGGGTCGAGGACCAGGTCGTCGATGCCGGACTCCTCGGTCGCCTCGCGGAGCGCGGCGCCGGCCAACGTGCTGTCCTCGGGCTCGAGGTGGCCCCCGAAGGCGAACCAGCGCTGAGCCTTGCCGTGCAGGTTGAGCAGCACCCGGGAGCCGTCGTGGTTCAGCACCAGCGCCCCGGCGGTGAGGTGGTCGGGGAAGCAGGCCTTCGCGAGTCCGTCCGGCCGGGACCGCAGGTGCTCGACGTACTCGAGGCGCCAGAGCTCCTGCTCACCGTCGGGCGCGGTCCAGCTCTCCAACGCGGCCAGGGCGTCCGCGTGCAGCGTGCTCACGCCTGCGGGCCCTCCGGGTCCTTCGGGCCGTTCGGGTCCTCGGAGTCGAGCAGGTCGGCGAGCGCCTGGTCGAAGTCCGCATCGCTGAGCGACTCGACCTCGCCGAGGTCCTCGCGGAAGCCGAGCGGGTCGTCAAGGTCCTCGGCGCTGGGCAGCAGGTCCGGGTGCGCCCAGACGGCGTCGCGAGCATCGATGCCCTGCCGGGAGCGCAGTGATCCCCACAGGGTGGAGGCGTCCCGGAGCCGGCGCGGGCGCAGCTCGAGCCCGACCAGGGCAGCGAAGGTCTCCTCGGCGGGACCGCCGGCGGCCCGGCGACGGCGGATCGCCTCCTGGAGCTTGGCGGCCGACGGCATCCGCTCGTGGGTCGCCAGACCGACGACCTCGTCGACCCAGCCCTCCACCAGCGCGAGAGTCGTCTCCAGGCGGGCGAGCGCCGCCGTCTGCGAGGGCTGCTGCTTGGGCTCGAAGAGGCCGGAGCTGATCGCCTCGTTGATCGCCTCCGGGTTGCTGGGGTCGAGTCCCGACAGCGACTCCTCGATCCCGCTGATGTCGATGGTGACACCCCGGCCGAAGTCCTCGACCGCAGCGATGAGGTGCGCGCGCAGCCACGGGACGTGCGCGAACAGGCGCTGGTGGGCGGCCTCGCGCAGCGCCAGGTAGAGCAGCACGTCGTCCTCGGAGACGTCGAGTCCCTTCGCGAACTCGGCCACGTTGTGCGGGACGAGGGCTGCCTTGCCGGCCGGTCCGAGCGGAAGTCCGATGTCGGAGGCGGTCAGCACGTCGGCCGACAGCCCGCCGAGGGCCTGGCCGACCTGGGAGCCGAACATCGCCCCGCCGGCCTTGCCGATGATGCCGATCAGCGGGCCGGCCATCGCCCGTGCCTCCTCGGGGATCGCGTTGCCCATGGCGCCGACGATGTGCTCCGCGACGGGCTCGACCAGCACGCGCCAGACACTGGTGGTCTCCTCGATCCACTCCGCCCGGCTCCACGCCGCGGTGGTGGTGATACCCGAGGGGAGGGAGGTGGTCTCGTCGAGCCAGTGGTCGGCGAGCCGGAGGGCGTCGGCAACCCGCGTACCGGCTGCGTGGTCCTGGCTCGGGTCGGGCTCGGCGGCTGCGGTACGGCGGGCGATGTCGGTGGCGAGCTGCCAGTTGACCGGGCCGTCGTACGGCTGCATCAACGACTGCATCTGTCCCATCAGCGCGTTCAGGTCGATCCCGTTCAGGTTCGGGACGCCACCGCCCGCGCCGAAGGAGTTGAACACGGCCTCGAAAGGCGTGCCCTTGAAGGGGTTCGCACTGTTGTCGGGCTCTTCGGGGTTGCCGCCGCTGCCCGTCCCGGCGTCGTCGCTCATGCCTCCAAGTTACCGGGCACACCCCCGGCGCCCTAGAGTTGCACGTGTGACCTCCGCATCCGTCCGCACCGGGAACGTCGTGCGCCTGCTCGACGTTCGCGACGTCGCGCTCGACGTCGACGAGGTGCTCGCGGCGGTCAGCGACCGCACGGCCGGCGGGATCGACCTCTTCGTGGGCGCGGTGCGCGACCACGACCACGGCAGCGCGGTGACCCGGCTGGAGTACTCCGCCCACCCGACGGCGCTCGAGCGGCTCCGGGAGGTCGCCGACGAGGTGGCCGCCGAGTTCGACGTCATCGCCCTCGCGGCTGTGCACCGCCTGGGCGTGCTGGAGGTCGGCGACCTCGCCGTCCTGACCGCAGCGTCCGCAGCGCACCGCAACGAAGCGTTCGCCGCGTCCCGCGCGCTGATCGACCGGCTCAAGCTGCGGGTGCCGATCTGGAAGCACCAGGTGTTCGCCGACGGGTCGGACGAGTGGGTGGACCCGACCGGCTGTTAGCTCGCCACTGCGCGCACGTCACCAGGTCTCGACACGCTCGGTCCGTGGCTTCGCAGGCTCAGCCACGGCTCGCTGCTCGACCACCGACGATCTAGGCCGCTGACGCGTCCTTGATCATGCCTGGGCGTCGAAGTAGATCGGCTCGGGCATGCGTCCGGTGATGTCGATGACACGGCCGGCGTAAGAGACCTGCTTCTGGGCTTTCTGCAGCGCAGCGGTGAGCGCCTGGGAGGCAGTGCGCTGCCGGGCCAGCAAGTCCTGGGCACGCGCGGCGAGGTCGACGGGCAGGGACCCGAGCACCGCCGGCGGGTTCCAGGGTTCGATCGGCGCGGCCTCGAGGCCGCGGATCAGCCGCTCGACCGAGATCACCTCGAGCTCGAGGCGCTCGAGCTCGGTCTCCCAGACGGCGCGGATCCGGTCGTCCTTCACGGTGCTCACGCTCCCTTCGCCATCGTCGACTCGAGGGCGGCCTGCCGCCAGGTGTCGCACAGGTCGGTGACGATCCGCAGGCACTCGCGGGTGATCCCGACGTCCTTGCGCATGTTGGCCAGCACCAGCTGCTGGTGCAGGTAGCCGTAGAGGGCGGCCAACTCCCCGGCGCCCTTGAAGCCGTCGGTCCGCAGGCTGCTGTGCAGCTCCATCACGATGTCTTGGGCGTGGGTCAGCTGGCGGTGGGTCTCCTCGACCCGACCCTGCTCCTGCGCGTCGAGTCCGCGCTGCACGTCGAGCACGAGCCGCTCGTAGAGCATCACGAGCAGCCGCGCCGGGCTGGCGGTCGCGATCGACGCATCGAGGTACGTCGCGCGGGCGTTCATCATCATGGTTAGTGCCTTCCTTGGCGTTTCTACGATGAGTTGGAGAGCGAGCCGAGCTGCGAGGTGAGCCAGCTGGATTGCGCGTTCATCTGCTGGAGAGCCGACTCCATCGCGGTGAACTGCTTGGTCAGCGTGTCCTGGCGCAGCGCGAGGCGGGTGTCCCAGTCGTCGATGCTGTCCTGCATGCGCCTGATCGAGGTGTTGCGTCCGCTGATCGAGGTGGTGATGCTGCCGTCGACCGAGTCGCTGGCTCCCTTGGCCACCGCCTGGACCCGGGCCGCGAACCCGGTGGTCGGGCTGCCGGTGGTGAACCGGGCGGCCACCGCGCTGGGATCGGCGGCGTACGCGGCGGTGAACTTGTCGGCGTCGAAGACGAGCTTGCCGTAGCGGTCGAGCTGGATGCCGACGCCGACCATCGAGCTGCCGTCGGCGGGGTAGATCGCGTTGAGGAGGCTGTTGCGCAGCGCCCGGACCGAGCCGTCGCCGGCCAGGGCTCCGGAGGTCTTCGTGGTGGCGTTGTAGCCGGTCAGCGCGTCGATCTTGGACAGCGCTGCGTTGATCGAGTCGACGATCGACTTCACCTTCGCGGTCATCCCGGCGGTGTCCTGGGTGACGTCGAGGTCGACAGTGGTGCCGTCCGCCACGGTCGCGGCCAACGTGATGCTCAGGCCGTTGGCCACGTCGGTGAAGGTGTTCGTGGCGGAGTGCACCGTGTCGGCGCCGATCGTGATCTCGGCGTCCCGGCCGGCCCGGACCGTCGCGCCGCCCAGCAGGTCGGAGCCGTCGAGGTTGGTGAGGGTGAAGTCGGCGTCCTCGCCGGTCGCGGTGGAGACGACCTGCAGTCGGTAGCTGCCGTCGTCGAGCCGCACGGTGCTGGCCTTGAGTCCGGTCCCGGACGCGTTGATGCCCCGGACCAACCCGGCCAGGGTGCCGTCGCCGGTGTCGATGTCCTGCGTCGTGCCGTCGAGGTGGTCGATCCGCACCGAGTTCGACCCGGTGGTGACCGGAGCCGTGAGCGCCGCGGTGCCGGCGAAGGTGAGCCGGTGCGACAGGGCGGTGTGACCGACCGTGAGGTTCAGCGGCCCGGGCACCGCGCTGGTGCCGGCGGTGGCCGTGACCAGGGTGCTCGAGCTGGTGACCTTGACCGGGTTCCAGGCGGTGGCCTTGGCCAGGTCGGCGGCGCTGGTGGCGAGGGCGGCGAACGCGGTGTTGAGGTCCTGAAGGGACTTCACGTTCGACTGCTCGCCGGCGAGCTTCGCCTTGATGTTGGTCTGGGTCTGCGCCTCGACCTTCATCAGCTGGGAGATGATCGTGCTCGTGTCCAGGCCGCTGGCCAGGCCGCTCACGCTGGCTGTCGATGCCATTGCTCATCTCCTCGTGTCTCGGTGGAACAACAGATCCGGGCGAGGGGCGAGTCGCCCCTCGCCCGGATCGTGGTTGCTGTCGTTCCTGCGCCGCCGTGGATCAGCGGAGCAGCTGCAGGACGCTCTGCGGCGCCTGGTTCGCCTGCGCGAGCATGGCCGTGCCGGCCTGGCTCAGGATGTTCGCGCGGGTGAAGTTGACCATCTCGGAGGCCATGTCGGTGTCACGGATCCGGCTCTCCGAGGCGGACAGGTTCTCGACCGCCACGTTGAGGTTGTTGATGGCGTGCTCGAACCGGTTCTGCACCGCACCGAGCGAACCACGCAGGGTCGACGTCGCCGTGATGGCGTCGGTGACCGTGGTGTTGTCGGTGATGTCCAGGCCCGAGGTGTCCACGTCGCCCGACAGGTCGATGGTGAGCACGTCGGTGTTGGTGGTGCCGACCTGGAAGTCCGTGGTGGCCGACCCGCCGAAGAGGGCGACACCGTTGAACTGGGTCGAGGTCTGGATCCGGTCGATCTCGGACGTCAGCGCGTCGAACTCCGCCTGCAGAGCTGCCTGCGAGTCGGTGTTCTGCGTGCCGTTGTTGTACTGCACGGCGAGGTCGTTCATGCGCTGCAGCATGGAGTGGACCTCGGTCAGCGCACCTTCAGCGGTCTGCGCGACGCTGATGCCGTCCTGGGCGTTGCGGACGGCGACCTTGAGGCCTCCGACCTGCGAGCGCAGGCCCTCGGAGATCGCGAGGCCGGCGGCGTCGTCGGCGGCCCGGTTGATCCGGAAGCCGCTGGACAGCTTCTCCAGGGACTTCGAGAGCTGGCCCTGGGTGACCGACAGGTTGCGGTAGCTGTTGAAGGCGTCGGTGTTCTGGTTGATACGGAGACTCATGATGGTTCCCTCCTGGATAGTGAGTCGATTGCTGCGGCCATCCGTGGCCTACGCCGTGTCCATCGGCCCGGCAGCGAACGGGTTGAGAAGTTTCGTCGGCGATTTTGCTCGAGCGTCCCGACGATCTCGACGACCGCTCAGGCGGTCTCGTCGAGGGCGCGCATCGAGGGACGACGGATCGAGGCGGCGTGCCGGCTGGCGACGGCCGCGAAGTAGGCCTCGCGGCGACGCGAGGCGGAGCCGTTGGGTCGCTCGTGCGCCTGGAGCAGGCTGGGGTCGAGCTCGTGGTTGAGCGCGTCGCGCAGCAGCACCAGGGCCTCGGCGCGCATCTGGGAGACCCGGGACTCGGTGACGCCGAGCTCGGCGGCGATCTCCGCCATCGGGCGCTCCTCGAGGAAGTAGTCGGACACGACGATGCGCAGCCGCTCGGGCAGCTCGGCGACGGCCTCGACCAGGTAGGCGAGCCGCTCGCGGTGCTCGATCAGCTGCTCGGGCGTCGGGCCGGCCGAGGGCAGCACGTCGTCGAGCGACGCGTCCTGGGCACCCTGGAGCGAGAGCACCTGGGCCCGGGCGATGTCCTCGTCGTTCTGGGCGATCTCGGCACGGGTCATGCCGACGGCGTCGGCGACCTCCTGCTGGCTGGGCGAGCGGCCGAGGATCACGGCGAGCTGGGAGCGGGTGGCGTCCAGGTCGCGGGCGCGGCGGCGTACCGAGCGTGACGCCCAGTCGATCCCGCGGAGCTCGTCGAGCACGGCACCGCGGACGCGGGTCGCGGCGTACCGGGCGAAAGGCACTCCGCGC
Organism: Marmoricola sp. OAE513; assembly: GCF_040546585.1. NCBI lineage: Bacteria > Bacillati > Actinomycetota > Actinomycetes > Propionibacteriales > Nocardioidaceae > Marmoricola > Marmoricola sp. OAE513. The sequence continues at coordinate 2,483,565 of NZ_JBEPOC010000001.1, forward strand.
GAGGCGTCGAAGGACTTGCTGGCCTGCACCAGGGCGGCAAGTCCGGCGGAGGTGAGATCGTCTCGGCTGACGTGGCTGGGGACCCGGCCCATGGTCTCGCGGACGATGTGGGTGACGACGGGGATGCTGCTGGTGATCAGTGCATCCAGGGCCTCTTGGGCCGCTGCGGTGGTTTCGGCGTTCTCCCTCATGGGAACACCATTGGGGGTAAATGTCCGATTTGATAGGTTTATGGCGATATCTGGGCCGCAGGGCCCTCCAGGTCGGGACTTCAGTCCCTGCGTGTCGTGACCCGAAGGGGCCAGCAGTGCGCTCGCCGCGTCCCCGATTGTCTCCCTGAATCGCTCACACGTACGACGTTCCGGCCGAAGTACTGGTCAAGGACTCCGCTCGGGAGCCGTCACCAGAGATGTCAGGACCAGTCATGGAAAAGCTGTCGCAGATCCTCATGCGTGAGCGCGAGCTGCTCGACACCCTGCTGTTCAAGCTCGAGGTCGAGCAGATGGTGCTCGCCAGCGGACGCACCCGGTGGCTGATGCGCGCTGCCCGGGACGTCGAGAACGTCCTCGGGACGATCCGGGAGACCGAGATACTGCGCTCGGTGGCCAGCGACGAGGCCGCTGCCGCGCTCGGCCTGGACCACAACCCGAGCCTGCGCGCGATGGCGGAGGCGGCCGAGGAGCCGTGGCGCACCATCCTCACCGACCACCACGAAGGCTTCGTCACGGTGACCCACGAGATCGGTGCCCTGGCGGACGCGAACCGCGACCTGATCACCGCGGGCTACCGCTCGGCGCGCGAGACGCTGATGAGCCTGGACGGCGGCCCCGAGGGTTACGGCGCCGACGGTACGGCGGTCACCGTGACCGACCACCGCCAGCGGCTCGTGGACTGGAGCCTGTGAGATGTCGTCCTTCGCCGGGCTGAACACCGCGTTGAGCGCCCTGCGCTACAACCGGGTGGCGATGGACGTCGCGAGCGGAAACATCGCCAACGTCGGCACCGAGGGCTACACCCGCCGTACGGTGCAGGGGGTCGCGGTCGGTGCTCCGGACCAGCCGGCCATGTGGTCGCGCTACTCGGGCGCCGGCGACGGCGTCCAGGTCGCCGGCATCGACCGGATGTCGGACATGCTGCTCGACATCCGGGCCCGTCGCGAGCACGGCAACCAGAGCTATCTCGACATCCGCCAGGCCGTCCTGGAGCGGGTCGAGAGCGGCATCGGTGAGCCGGGTCCCAGCGGGGTCGCCGCGGCGATCGCGGACTTCCGTGCGGCGTGGCACGACCTGGCCAACAACCCGGGCAGCGACGCTGCCCGGTCGGCGGTGCTCGGACGGGCCGCGACCCTGGCTGACGCGATCAAGATCCAGGCGCGCAACATCGAGTCCGAGGCGGGGGACCAGCGATTTCGGATCACCGCCGACGTGGCCGAGGTGAACACCGTCGCGAGCGACCTGGCTGCGACCAACAGGAGCATCGCGGTGGCGAACCTCAACGGCACCGACGCAGGAGTCCTGCTCGACAAGCGGGACCAGCTGGCGATGCGGCTCTCCGAGCTCACCGGCTCGAAGGCGACGCTGCGGTCCGACGGTGGCTTCGACGTCTCGGTCAACGGGGTTCCGCTGGTCGTCGGCAACCAGGCCGGGACGCTGTCGGTGGCCACGGGCATCACCCCCGGCGGTGCGAGCGACGGCAACCCGATCACCTACGAGATCACCGACTCCAGCGGTACGACGGCCGTCCCGTCCGGGATGCTCGGCGAGATCGGTGGCGTCACCGACCTGCTCAACACGACGCTGCCGGCGTACACGGCGGGGCTGGACGCGATCGCGGTCCAGCTCGCCACCGAGATCAACACCCAGCACCAGGCGGGCTACGACAAGGCCGGCAACGCCGGACAGCCGTTCTTCACCTACAACCCGGCAAACCCGGCGGGTTCGCTCACCGTCGCGCTGACCGATCCGGCCGAGCTGGCCGCGTCGGGGATCCCCGGCGGCGGGCTCGACGCCTCCAACGCGACCGCGATGGCGACCGCGACCGGTGTCGAGGCGTCGTACCAGCGGTTGATCAACGGGTTCGGCACCGAGGTCGCCTCGGTCACCCGCCTCGCTGCCAACCAGCAGGTCCTCACCAGCCAGGTCGACGGCTCCCGGGAGCAGCTCTCCGGGGTGAACCTCGACGAGGAGACCGTCTCCATGCTCGCCGCTCAGCACGCCTACGAGGCCGCGTCCCGGGTGCTCACCACCCTCGACTCGGTCCTCGACACCCTCATCAACCGGACAGGAGTGACCCGCTGATGCCGATCCAGAGAGTCACGCAGAACATGCTCACCGGCCGCTCGGTCGGTGCGCTGCAGACGGGGTTGTCCCGGCTCGCGAAGCTGCAGGAGCAGATGTCGACCGGGCGCATCCTCAACCGTCCCTCGGACTCGCCGACCGACACCACCTCGGCGATGCGGATCCGTTCGTCGATGGCCGACGTGAAGCAGTACGGCCGCAACGCCAACGACGGCAACGGCTGGCTCGGCCAGATCGATGCCGCACTGACCAGCGCGAACGACCAGGTCCTGCGGGCCCGCGACCTCGCGCTCCAGGGTGCGAACTCGGGCAGCATCGGACCGACCGCGCGGGAGGCGCTGGCGGCCGAGGTCGACCAGATCCGTGGCGGACTGATCGACACGGCGAACAGCAACTACCTGGGTCGGCCCGTCTTCGGTGGTGTCACCTCCGGTGCCAAGGCCTACGACCCCACCGGCACCTACGTCGGCACCCCCGGTGCGGTGAACCGCACCGTCTCGGAGGGCTCGACCATCCGGGTCGACGTCGACGGGCAGCAGGCGTTCGGCCCGACCGGCGACTCGGTCTTCGACCACCTCGACGCCCTCTCGACCGCCCTCCGTGCCGGCGACCAGGCCGGCATCAAGGCCAGCATCACCGCGCTGGCGGCGGACCGGGACCGGATCACCACCACGCAGACCGACGTCGGCACCCGCCAGATCCGGGTGGAGGCCGCCATCCAGGCGGCGTCGGACAGCGAGCTCAAGCTGAGCACCTCGCTGTCGAACGTCGAGAACGCCGACCTGCCCAAGGTGATCGTCGACCTGCAGATGCAGCAGGTCGCCTACCAGGCCTCCCTCGCCGCGACGGCGAAGGTGCTCCAGCCGAGCCTCCTGGACTTCCTCCGATGAACGACAGCCTCCGATGACGGGAACTCTGATGACCGCGACCATGACCGACCTGCCGGTGATCGACCTCGTGCACCCGCTCCCGGGCTTCCCGGACCAGCGCAGGTTCGCCCTCGTCCAGCTCGACGAGGACGGCGTCCTCTGCCAGCTGCGGTCGCTGGACGACCCGGACCTGCGGTTCCTGGTGATGCCCCCGGTCGCGTTCTTCCCGGAGTACGCGCCCGAGGTCGGCGACGACGTCGTGGCCGACCTGCAGATCGACTCCGCCGAGGACGTGATCGTGCTGCTCGTGCTGAACGCGGGCGAGTCGCTGACCACCACGACGGCCAACCTGATGGCCCCGGTGCTCATCAACACCGCGACCATGCGGGCCAGCCAGGTCATCCTCGACGACCCGACGCTGTCGATCGCGGCCCCGCTGGTGGCGTGACCTGGGGGAGGACGACACGAGCAAGCTCGCACGTTGCTCCGCTCCTTCGCGGGGTCGTCGCGACGCTCCTCGACGCTCCTCGCTACGCAACGACACGAGCAAGCTCGCACGTTGCTCCGCTCCTTCGCGTAATCTCCTTCCCATGCTGGTCCTGAGCCGCAAAGTCGGCGAGAGCGTCGTCATCGGCGACGAGGTCACCGTGACGATCCTCGAGGTCCGCGGCGACATCGTCCGCGTCGGCATCGACGCGCCCCGTTCGGTCGCCGTCCACCGGGCCGAGCTGCTCGAGCAGCTGGAGACCAGCAACCGCGAGGCCGCCTCGCCCAGCGAGGACGCCGTGGCGTCTCTCAGCGAGGCCCTCAAGCAGCGACCGGAGTAGTCCGGCACGACCTCTCCTGCGTGACCTGCCGCCGTTCCAGGCGTTGAAACGAGCAGTTCTCACCGCTCGTCCTCACCCAGGAGTGCCCCGTGATCGCACGTCGTCTCGTCGCCGCAGCCGGCGCCCTCGCCGTCCTGGCCGTGCCGTTCGTGCCGGACACCTCGTCCGCGGCGGGGACCGTGCCGCGCTACCAGGAGTACGTCGCCCTCGGTGACTCGTGGTCGGCGGACGTCGTGATCGCCAACTTCCAGGGCCTTCCTGACACCAAGCACGCGCCGATCGACTGTGCCCAGTCGCAGGTGAGCTACCCGAAGCTCGTCGCCAGGGCCCTCGGCGTCCCGAAGTTCCGGGACGCGACCTGCGGCTCGGCGACTACCCAGGACTTCTACAAGCCGCAGACGGGTCTGCCGATCGGCGGCACCAACCCGGCGCAGTTCGACCGGCTGACCAGGACCACCGACCTGGTCACCGTGGGCATCGGCGGGAACGACGCGGGCTTCGCGAGCGCCGCCGTCAGCTGCATCAACCTGCTGCCGACGAACACCTCGGCGTTCGAGACGGTGCAGCTGCCGATCGCGATCCCGTTCCTCGGGTCGGGCATCCCGCTCGGCGGCTGCAAGCAGCGCTTCGTGAAGGGCGGACGCGACCTGCTCGCCGAGAAGATCGCCGCGTCGGAGCCCAAGCTGGTCGCTGCCCTCAAGGAGATCCGCAAGCGGTCGCCGAAGGCGCGCATCCTCATGGTCGACTACCTCGACGGCATCCCTGCCAAGGGTTGCTACCCCTTCGTCCCGATCACCGACGCCGACATGGCCTACCTGCACGTCACCTTCGGCCGGCTCAACGCGATGGTGAAGCGCGCCGCTGCCAAGGGTGGTGCGGAGTTCGTGAACACCTTCGCCGACTCCCACGGCCACGACGTCTGCACGGGACCGACGACCCGGTACGTCGAGGGGCTCGGGGTGCTGTCCCTGAACGCCCCGGCGATCGCGATCCCGGCCCACCCGAACTCGGCCGGTGCCGCGTCGCAGTACCGCTCGGTGATGAAGCAGCTCGCTCGCTGACTATCCGTACGTGCGGGGCTTAGGTCCCTCCTGGGATCCGGGGACTCAACTCCCACGTGGCTGTGCCGATTGGCATTCCCGTCAGAGGGAGGCCCTAGATGGGTGCAGTGGACGACGATGCCGAGATCATCGCCGAGTTCCTCGTGGAGAGCCACGAGAACCTTGATCAGCTCGACCGGGACCTGGTCGAGCTGGAGCAGCACCCGGGTTCCCGGGAGCTGCTGTCGAGCATCTTCCGCACCATCCACACCATCAAGGGCACCAGCGGCTTCCTGGCATTCAACCGCCTCGAGGCGCTGACGCACGTCGGGGAGAACCTGCTCTCGCGTCTTCGCGACGGGGAGATGGAGATGACCCCGCCGGTGGCGCAGTCGTTGCTGACGATGGTCGACACGGTGCGGGCGCTGCTGGAGTCGGTCGAGGAGACCGGCCGTGACGAGGCTCCGGCTGTCGACGTCGAGTCGGTGGTCGCTCAGCTGAAGGACGTGCTGGAAGGTTCGGCTGACGCGGGGGGTGCTTCGGTCACTGGGGAGCCGGAGACGACGCCGCCCTCCCCGTCTCCTGAGGCCGAGGTCGCCGCTGCGCCGGTCGTCGAAGCACCGGTCGTCGAGCTTGCCGAGACGTCCGCACCCGTGGCAGAGACCCCGCCGACCGCACCGCCTCTCGACAAGCTCGATGACCGGGACCACGAGCAGCACGACGACGAGCCCATGAAGAGGGGGGTCGTGGACTCCTCGGTGCGGGTCGACGTGGACCTGCTGGACAGCCTGGTGCAGCTGGTCGGGGAGCTGGTGCTCACCCGGAACCAGGTGCTGCAGCGGACCGAGAGCCAGGACGACGTCGAGCTGGTGCGGGCTGCCCAGCGCCTCGACCTGGTGGCGAGCGAGCTGCAGGAGGGGATCATGAAGACCCGGATGCAGCCGATCGGGCAGGTCTGGTCGAAGATGCCGCGGATCGTCCGGGACCTGGCGGTCCAGCTGGGGCGGGACGTCGACCTCCAGATGGAGGGGCACGACACCGAGCTGGACCGGTCACTGCTCGAGGCGCTGAAGGGACCGCTCACGCACCTGGTGCGCAACGCGCTCGACCACGGGATCGAGCCGCCCGACGTACGGGTCGCGGCCGGCAAGGCCGCTCAGGGACGGCTGCTGCTGCGGTCGTTCCACGAGAGCGGGCAGGTCGTCGTGGAGATCAGCGACGACGGCAAGGGCATCGACCCCGACACCATCCTCCGGGTCGCGATCGAGCGCGGCGTCGTCACCCGTGACCAGGCCGCGCGGATGGAGCCGCGGGAGGTCGTCAACCTGATCTTCCAGCCGGGCTTCTCCACGGCCACCGAGGTCACCAACGTCTCCGGTCGCGGGGTCGGGATGGACGTCGTCCGGACCAACATCGAACGCATCGGTGGCACCGTCGACATGCAGAGCCAGGTCGGGCAGGGGACCACCTGCCGGGTGCGGATCCCGCTCACGCTGGCGATCATCCCGGCGCTGGTGATCGGCGAGGGCGAGGAGACCTACGCGATCCCGCAGGCGAACCTCGTCGAGCTCGTCCGGCTCGAGGCCGAGGACCTCGCCCGCAGCGTCGAGGAGGTCGCCGGTGCGCCGTTGTTGCGCCTGCGCGGGCACCTGCTCCCGCTGGTCTCGATGGCCGAGGTGCTCGGCCGCGAGCGGCCCGAGGCCGAGGCGCTGACGGTCGTCGTGGTCCAGGCCGACGACGTCCGGTTCGGCATCTGCGTCGACGAGGTGCACGACACCCAGGAGATCGTCGTGAAGCCGATCGGCCGCCAGCTCAAGGCGATGCCGACGTACGCCGGCGCGACGATCATGGGCGACGGTCGAGTCGCGCTCATCCTCGACGTGCCGGGGATCGCGCACTCCCGGGCGGTGGCCCAGCACGTCGCCCAGCGCACCAGCGGCGACGCGACCCAGGCGGTGACCGGCGAGGACAGCACCCAGCTGCTCGTGCTCGAGGTCGGTGGCGGACGCCGTGCGGCGCTCCCGCTGCGCGAGGTCTCCCGCCTCGAGGAGTTCTCCGTCGACCGCATCGAGCGGTCCGGCAGCGCCGAGGCGGTCCAGTACCGCGACGGCATCCTGCCGCTGGTCCGTCTCGCCCCCGCGATCGGGCTGGCCGAGACCGTCCGCGAGGACGACCAGGTCTCCGTCGTCGTGCACGAGACCGACTCGACCCTGGTCGGCATCGTCATCGACCGCGTGCTCGACGTCGTCGAGGCGGCCTTGGTGTGCAGCGAGGTCGGCCGTCGTACAGGGGTCCTCGGCTCGGCGGTCATCCAGGAACGCGTGACCGACCTGGTCGACCTCGACGCCGTGGTCGCTCTCTCGGGGGTGGGGGCGTGATGGGCACCCAGTCGCAGTACTGCACGTTCTGGGTCGACGGCCTGTTCTTCGGCGTCGCCGTATCCAGCGTCCAGGAGGTCCTGCGCTACCAGCAGCTGACTGCCGTCCCCTCTGCCCCCGAGGCGATCCGCGGCTTGATCAACCTGCGCGGTCAGATCGTCACCGCCGTCGACCTGCGCTGCCGGCTCGGACTGCCGGCGCGCGCGGACGACGCGCTCCCGATGAACGTGATCGTCCGCAGCCGCGGCGAGGTGGTCAGCCTCCTCGTCGACGACATCGGGGACGTCATCACCGTGGACACCTCACCCAGCAGCGGACTCGAGCTCGAGCCCGCACCCGCCAACGTGCCGTCGGTCATCCAGGACGTGGTCAACGGGGTGCTCGCGCTCCCCGACTCGATCCTGCTCGTGCTCGACGCCGACCGTGCAGCCGATGTCTCGGCTGTGCTCGAAACCACCACCGGAGGAACCCCATGACCGAACTCGACACTGCCGCGCCGGGCGCCAACGGCACGAGCCGGCGGAAGACCACGCGGACCGCAGCACCGTCCACCGACGTCCTCGACGCGCTGCCCACCCGGGTGGTGCTCGCCGACAAGGACGGCGTCATCACCTACGCCAACCCCGCCTCGGTCGAGGGCCTCCGCGGCCTCGCCGACTGGCTGTCGGTCAGTCCGGACTCCGTAGTCGGAGCCGGGCTGGAGATGTTCGGCATCGTCGTGGGTGACGTCGCGCTGCCGTACTCCGGCAGCGTGAACGTCGGTCCCGCCGCCCTCGAGCTGGAGCTCGTGGGCAGCCACGACCCGGACGGCACCCTCGTCTCGCTCGCGATGACCTGGGAGAACGTCACCGCACGGCGCGAGTCCGAGCTCGAGGTAGCCAGGATCACCTCGATGATGGAGAACTCGCCGACCAACATGATGTTCGCCGACCGGGACTTCGTGATCACCTACATGAACCCGGCGTCGCTGGAGACGCTGACCCGGCTCGAGGCGCACCTGCCGGTGGCGGCCTCCGACGTGGTGGGCTCGAGCCTGGACATCTTCCACTCGGAGCCGTCGTACCAGCGCGGCATCCTCGAGGACGCTGCCGCGCTGCCGCGGCGCGCGAACATCAGTGTCGGCCCGGAGACCCTGGACCTGCTGGTCTCGGCGATCCGCGACGACAAGGGCTCCTACATCGGCGCGATGGCGACCTGGGAGGTCGTCACCGAGCGCCTCGCGGGGGAACGCCAGGTGGCCGAGGCCACGGCCGACACCGCCGCCGTCAACAACGTGCTGGCCAACCTGTCCTCCGCCACCTCCGTCGACCAGGCCGTGCAGACGGCGCTCGACACGGTGCGCAACGACTTCGGCTGGGCCTACGGATCCTTCTGGCGCATCGACGAGACGGACAGCAAGCTGAAGTTCGTCCAGGAGTCCGGGGATGCCGGGCCGGAGTTCCGCAAGGTGACCCTGGAGGCGTCGTTCGCGAAGGGCGTCGGGCTGTCCGGCCGTGCTTGGGCCACGGGCGACCTGTTCTTCACCCAGGACATCGGTGAGATGACCGACTGCGTCCGGGCGCCGGTCGCGCAGCAGGTCGGGGTGAAGTCCGGCGTCTGCTTCCCGATCACCGTCGCCGGCGAGGTCGTCGGCACGATGGACTTCTTCGCCACTGAGACCCTGCACCCCTCGACCCAGCGCCTCGACGCGCTGCGCAACGTCGGTCGTCTGGTCTCCCAGGCGATCGGCCGGGTCCAGAAGGAGGCGACCGATCGCGAGGCCGCTGCCGACACCTCGGCGGTCAACAACGTGCTCGCGTCGCTGACGTCGGCGTCCTCGGTGGACGAGGCCGTGCAGACGGCGCTCGACACGGTGCGCAACGACTTCGGCTGGGCCTACGGATCCTTCTGGCGCATCGACGAGACGGACAGCAAGCTGAAGTTCGTCCAGGAGTCCGGGGATGCCGGGCCGGAGTTCCGCAAGGTGACCCTGGAGGCGTCGTTCGCGAAGGGTGTCGGGCTGTCCGGCCGTGCCTGGGCCACGGGCGACCTGTTCTTCACCCAGGACATCGGTGAGATGACCGACTGCGTCCGGGCGCCGGTCGCGCAGCAGGTCGGGGTGAAGTCAGGTGTCTGCTTCCCGATCGTGACCGGAGGCGAGGTCGTCGGCACGATGGACTTCTTCGCCACCGAGACCCTGCACCCGACCGGGCAGCGCCTCGACGCGCTGCGCAACGTCGGTCGCCTCGTCTCCCAGGCCATCGAGCGGATCGACAAGGAGACTGCCACCCGCGAGGCCGCCGAGGAGCTGTCGCGCAAGGTCGATCTGGTGCTCGCGGTCGTCCGGAGCGCGGCCGAGGGCGACCTGACCAAGGAGATCCCGGTCGCCGGTGACGACGCCATCGGTCAGCTGGCCGCCGGCCTCGGGTCGCTGCTCGGGACGCTGCGCGGGAGCATGACCAACATCGGTTCGACGGCAGACACCCTCGCCGTCGCCTCCGAGCAGCTCACCATCCTGTCCCAGGGAATGGGCGACGGTGCGACCAACACCTCCGACCGGGCGGCCAGTGCCTCCGGGGCGTCGGTGCAGGTCTCGGCGAGCATCCAGACGGTCGCGACCGCGGCCGAGGAGATGACCGCGAGCATCCGTGAGATCGCGAAGAACGCCACCGAGGCAGCGACTGTGGCCACCGGCGCTGTCGGCGTCGCGAGCTCGGCCCAGGGCACCGTGGCGAGCCTGGGCGAGTCCAGTGCCGAGATCGGTCAGGTCATCAAGGTGATCACCTCGATCGCCCAGCAGACCAACCTGCTCGCTCTCAACGCGACCATCGAGGCCGCCCGCGCCGGTGACGCGGGCAAGGGCTTCGCGGTCGTCGCCAACGAGGTCAAGGAGCTCGCCAAGGAGACGGCGCGGGCGACCGAGGACATCGGTCAGAAGATCGAGGCGATCCAGGCCGACACCCAGGGAGCCGTCGCGGCCATCGCCGAGATCTCCGAGGTGATCGGGCGGATCAACGACATCCAGACGACGATCGCCTCGGCGGTGGAGGAGCAGACCGCCACCACCAACGAGATCGCGCGCAGCGTCACCGAGGCGGCCGCCGGGGCCAACGGCATCGCCGAGGACGTCACCCAGGTCGCCAGCGCGGCCGAGGACACCCGCCAGGGTGCCCAGAACACCCTTCAGTCGGCGACCGACCTCGCGGGCATGGCCGCCGAGCTCAAGGGTCTGGTCGGACGGTTCACCGTCTGACCCGGGGGAACAGAACGCCGGGCCGACCACTGGGGGTGGTCGGCCCGGCGTTTTCTGCTACCCGTGACGGGCCCGGCGGTGGGGTCCGGGTGCGTCAGACGGGCGTGCTGGTGCGCTGCGCCGGCAGGAGGCGCGAGGCGAGCAGAGCGGCCTGCGTGCGTCGCTGGACGCCGAGGGTGGCCAGGATGCGGGTGACGTGGTTCTTCACGGTCTTTTCCGCGAGGTAGAGACGGAGACCGATCTCGCGGTTCGTCAGTCCTTCGGCGAGCAGCTCCAGGATCCGCAGCTGCTGGTCGGTCAGGCCGGCCAGCTCCTCGGGACCCGAGTTGCTCTGCTCGATCCAGTGGATCACCCGACGGGCCATCGCAGGATCGATCAGCGACTGGCCGCTGGCGACGGTGCGGACCGCGCTCAGCAGCGACGCCCCGTGCACCTCCTTGAGCACGTAGCCGGCTGCGCCCGCACGGATGGCGGCGACGATCGCCTCCTCGTCGTCGTAGCTGGTGAGGATCAGCGAACGCACCTCAGGCGCGGTGCTGCGCAGCTGGGCGCACAGGTCGATGCCGGAGCCGTCGGGCAGCCGGGCGTCGAGCACGGCTACTGCGGGCTGCAGGGCGGGGATCATCCGACCGGCCTCGGCGACGGTGTTCGCCTCGCCGACGACGTCGACGTCGCCCTCGGACTCGAGAAGGGCTCGTACGCCGCGACGGACGATGTCGTGGTCGTCGAGCAGGAAGACACGGAGGGGCGAGTTCATCCTCTTTTTCTACTCCGGTCGAGCCGCGGATGTAGGAAGACACCCAAAAATGGTTGAAAAACGGACAAACGGTATAGACCAGGTCGGGCGAAAAACATCCAAAAAGGGCGTAACCGGCATGGCGGCATTGCGTTGAACAGGGAAAGCCCGAATCGTGGGTGTCAGGGAGGAAGCAGGATCATGGAGCTCATCGAAACGCAGCTGTCCGAGTTCACCACGCGGAGCCGTTCACTGGCCGTCACGCACTCGGAGACCCGGCTGACCCGTGGCCTGGAGTACGGCGAGAGAGTCCTCGTCCGCTCGGCCGGTGAGTACCGGACCGCCCTGGTCGTCGACATCGAGTTCACCTCCGAGGACACCCACTACCGCCTCGTCCTCGGCGGCCCGGTCCCCGCTGACATCGCGGAGGACCGTCTGCTCGGTGAGATCGTCGTGACGCCCGCCGACAAGGCCGCCGAGAAGACTGCCGGCAAGGTCACCGTCGAGGACATCGCGATGCTGCTCTCGCGTTCCGGATCCGCCAACCGGATCCCGCTCCAGCGGCAGGTTGCGCGTCGTCTCCTCGACCGGTGATTGAATAGGTCACGTGAGTGACCTCATCGACACCACCGAGATGTACCTCCGCACGATCTACGAGCTCGTGGAGGAGGGCATCGTCCCGCTGCGTGCCCGGATCGCCGAGCGGCTGCACCAGAGCGGACCGACCGTCAGCCAGACGGTCGCCCGGATGGAGCGCGACGGCTTGCTGACCGTGGAGGGCGACCGGCACCTCGAGCTGACCGAGGTCGGCCTGCACGCCGCAACCCGGGTGATGCGCAAGCACCGTCTGGCCGAGCGCCTGCTCGTCGACGTCATCGGTCTCGGCTGGGAAGAGGTCCACGACGAGGCCTGCCGCTGGGAGCACGTGATGAGCGAGAGCGTCGAGCGGCGCCTGCTCGAGCTCCTCGACCACCCGACCGAGTCGCCGTACGGAAACCCGATCCCGGGCCTGGCAGAGCTCGGCGAGGCCCAGGACGCCGAGAAGTTCATGGAGGGCGTCAGCGCGCTGAGCGAGGTCGCCGGTCCGGAGACCGCCCGCGTGCAGGTCCGGCGCATCTCCGAGGAGATGCAGAAGGACGCGGTGCTGATGTCGGTGCTGCGCCGGATCGGTGCGCAGCCGGGTGAGGCGGTGGCCGCGGTGCAGACCGACGGTGGCGTGCTGCTGGGCAGTGGCGGCGAGACCGCCGAGATCCTCGACGAGGCAGCTCAGCACATCTTCGTGCACCGGGTCTGAGTCACCTCTGCGGGTAGGTCACCGCGTCTCCGCAAGCTCGACGACCGGACGCGCTCGATGACCAACGACCGGTTTCGCCGGCGCGTCCGCGATCACCGCGCGTAGCGGATCTCGGCGCGCGCACGGGCCTTGGCCGCCTCGACCTCACGGTCCTTCGGAGGCGCCGAGGTGGTGAGGTGCTCGAGCAGGTGCCGGGTCACGTGGGCGATCTCCTCGACCGCGTGGTCGAAAGCCTCCTGGTTGGCCTGCGACGGCTTGGCCGACCCGCTGATCTTGCGCACGTACTGGAGCGCGGCGGCGTGCACCTCGTCCTGGGTGGCCGGCGGCTCGAAGTTGTGCAGGGTGCGGATGTTGCGGCACACGGGGTCCTCCACGGCTGGGTTCGGATGCTACCTGCCCTCGAGCCTAACCAGCCTCACCCGGTGGGAGTCCAGGACGGCGACCCGGCGCCCGGGGAGCTCGAACGTCCTGGCCTGCCAGTCCTGGCGCAGGTCGGCGAGGGTGTGGGTCGTCAGCCTCCCGCCCGCATCCACGTGCAGGGCGATCAGTCGCCCGCTGCTGTCTGCCCAGCTGGTCAACGGGGCCAGGGCGGTGGAGGTGCGGTCGACCCAGGTGAAGGCGCGCGGGTCCTCGACGGCCGCGAAGTGGGTGTCCCTGCCGAAGCTCGCCTGCGAGATCCTGACCGGCCGTCGCGGGTCGCTGATGTCGAACACCGCCGCCTGGGACCAGCCGTTGAGGCCGTCCTCGTCGCCGTCCATGCCCAGCCCGAGGAGCAGGTGGTCGCCGACGGGGTGCAGGTAGCCGGAGTACCCCGGGATCTTCAGTGCGCCGATCATCCGCGGTCGGTCGGGGTCGCTGAGGTCGATCGTGTAGAGCGGGTCGGTCTGCCGGAACGTCACCACCACGGCGAGGTCGTCGAACCAGCGGACCGACTGGATGTCCTCGTCGATGCCGAGGTCGGTCACGCGGCCGGTCGGGACGAGTCGGCCCTTCTGCTCGGCGAGCACGGTCACGCCGTTGCGGGTGCCGCCCCTGCGGTCCGTCCGGGTCCACGCCACCCGCAGGCGACCGTCCTGCTCGTCGATCGACCAGCGGTCGCGCACACTGCCCTTGATCTCGCCGGACGCCACGTAGGAGGTGTCGTCACCGGTGACGTCGAAGGCGTGCAGCTCGGTGTCGTCGTACGCCGGCGTGATCGTGCGGCGGGCGAAGAAGCCCTTGCCGCGCACCTTCTCGTAGGCCACCGAGGTGACGTAGAGGCGGTCGGCCGAGGAGTAGGCGATCTGGCCGGCAGTGGTGATGCCGACCGCACTGCGCTCGGCGGTGCCGTCGATGTCGAAGGTGGTCACGGCGAGCGTCTCGCCCCCGGAGTACGCCGACGGGTGGAGCACGTCGTCGCAGTCGGTCAGCGCCTCGCGCTGGCCGTTGCGGTTCACCGACGGCAGCCAGTCCTCGATGGTGGTCGCCCTGACCTTGGCTCGGTTGAGGCGGGTCGCGCGGCGCTCGGAGATGCCCTTGGTCGGGGTCACCCAGTCGAGCTCGGGTCGCGACGTCGAGGTCACCAGGCGGATGGTGTCGTCGTACTGGCGGGCTGAGAGCAGGGTTCCCGTGAACCGGTCGGTGCTGACGACCTCCGGGCTGGTCGGCACCGAGATGTCGATGTCGAGCACCTTGGTCTCGACCCGGCCGCGAGGTCGGCCGTAGGCGAGGTCGACGACGTCGTCGCTCTTGCCGCCGGGCGGCAGGAGCTGCTGGTCGTAGGTCTGCTGGGTGACCAGCAGGTGGTCGCCGAGGAGCAGGAGCTGGTTGTCGTCCCCGCTCTTCGGCAGCGGTGTCCGGCTGAGCACGACCGGTTCCGGTCCGCTGACGTCGACCAGGACGAGCCGCTTGTCGGCCACGATCCGCGCCACCAGGGTGCCGTTGGTCTTGGCGACGTCGGGTTCGTCGACGGCGGCCTCCTGGGTGTTGGTGCCGGTGGCGCTGCTCGACACGGACTTCTCCAACGTGCCCGAGGCCGGCGCGACGCCGTCCGCCATGCGCATGTCGGCGTACGCGATCATCGGGTTGTCCCAGCCGTAGGGACCGACCTCGCTCACGCCGTGCTGGACGTACCAGTCGAGCAGTTCGGCGCAGGAATCGAATCCCGTCAGCCCGTCGGGGTCGGCCTGGGCCCGTGGTGCGACCGGGTCGGCGACGACCAGGGTTGCCGAGGTGGCGAACACTCCGGCCGCCACGAGCCACCCCGCCGTTGCCGCTGATGCCAGTCCGCCGCCGAAGACGACCTTGCCGAGTAGACGCATGTGGTTGAGACGTGAGTAGGCTGCATCCGGTTCCCGTCCCGTCATCCCAGGAGCAGATGTGGCTGCAGCACGTGCGTACGACATCGTTGTCTTCGGCGCGACCGGGTTCACCGGTGAGCTGACCGCCGCGTACCTCGCCCAGCACGCGCCGGCCGAGTGCCGCTGGGCCCTCGCCGGCCGCAGCACCGCCAAGCTCGAGGCCGTGCGCGAACGCCTGGCCCTGCTCAACCCCAGGCTGAAGGACCTGCCCCTGCTGCAGGCAGACGTGGAGGACCCGGCCTCGATCCGGGCGGTCGCGGAGAGCACCCGCGTCGTCATCACCACGGTCGGTCCCTACCTGGAGTTCGGCGAGCCGCTGGTCGCTGCTTGTGCGGCCGCGGGGACCGACTACGTCGACCTCACCGGCGAGCCCGAGTTCGTCGACCTGATGTACCTGGCCCACCACGAGACCGCCCGCGCCAGTGGTGCGCGGATCGTGCACGCTTGCGGTTTCGACTCGATCCCGCACGACCTCGGCGCGTACTTCACCGTCAAGCAGCTGCCGTCGGACGGACACATCGGCGTCTACGGCGTCGTCCGCAGCGGCGCGCAGTTCTCGGGCGGCACCTTCCACTCGGCGATGGGCGCCATGTCACGCCAGGCGCAGGCCAAGAAGGCGCTGGCCGAACGGCGCAAGCGCGAGGGCCGGCCCGAGGGCGGCCGCCGGGTCCGGACCATCGCGGGCAAGCCCGGTCGCGACTCGCTGCTCGGCCTCTGGGTGCTGCCGATGCCGACGATCGACCCCCTGGTCGTCGTGCGCTCGGCTGCCGCCCTGCCGGCGTACGGGCCGGACTTCACCTACGCGCACTTCGCCGGGCTCAAGACCTTGCGCTACACGATCGGTGGTTCGGTCGCGGTCGGGTCGCTCGTGGTGGCCGCGAACATCCCGCCGCTGCGCAACCTGCTGAAGAGCCGGATCAAGCAGGGGGAGGGTCCCTCGGAGTCGCGTCGTGCCAAGTCCTGGTTCACCGTCGACTTCGTCGGTGACGGGGGCGGCGAGACGGTGCGCACCCGCGTCTCCGGTGGAGACCCCGGCTACGGCGAGACCTCGAAGATGCTCGCCGAATCGGCGCTGTCGCTGGCCTTCGACAACAACCCGCCCACCTCGGGTCAGGTGACGACAGCCGTCGCGATGGGCGACAACCTGCTCGCCCGGCTGCAGGCCGCCGGCATCACGTTCGAGGTCGTGACGGACTGAAGGTCTTGTTGGTCGAGCTCGACCAACCGAGTCAGGCGAAGAGTGCCTGACCGACGTACTCGCCCTTCTTGACCCCGGGCGGGACCGCCCAGAGGCCGGAGCCCCGGTGCTCGAGGTACTCCATCAGACCGTCCTGCGACGAGAGCTGGTTCTGCATCGGCACGTAGTGCTTGCCGGGGTCGCGGACGAAGGCGATGAAGAAGAGTCCCGCGTCCAGACGGCCGAGAGAGTCCGAGCCGTCGGTGAAGTTGTACCCGCGACGCAGCAGCCTGGTCCCGTTGTTCTGCGACGGGTGTGCGAGCCGGACGTGCGCGTCCATGCCGATGAGCGGACCGTTGGTGCCCTCGACCTTCAGGTCCAGGTCGGTGAACTCGGTGCCGCCGGACAGCGGGGCGCCGTGTGCCCGCTCGCGGCCGATCAGTGCCTCCTGCTCGCTCAACGAGGTCCGGTCCCAGGGCTCGATCGCGATGTTGATCCGGCGGGCCACCAGGTAGGACCCGCCGGCCAACCAACCGGCCTTCGGGTCGTCGTCCTCGGCGACCCACACGAACGTGTCGATGTTCGGCGTGTCCTCGGCCTTGAGGTTGGCGGTGCCGTCCTTGAAGCCCATCAGGTTCCGCGGGGTCTGCTGCTTCGTCGAGGTCGACGAGGTGCGGCCGAAGCCGAGCTGCGCCCAACGGACCGCCGCCGTGCCGAAGGCGATCCGGGCCAGGTTGCGGATCGCGTGCACGGCGACCTGCGGGTCGTCGGCGCAGGCCTGGATGCAGAGGTCGCCGTCGCTGCGCTCGAGGTCGAGGTCGTCGGCGGGGAAGTGCGGCAGGCGCTGGAGCGCCTTCGGTCGCCGGCTCTGCAGGCCGAACCGGTCCTTGCCGTCCTTCTCGAAGAGGGTCGGCCCGAAGCCGAAGGTGATGGTGAGGCCCGAGGCGGGAAGGCCCAGCGCCTCGCCGGTGTCGAGCGGCGGGGACGCGTAGTTGCGGTCGGTGCCCTCGCCGACCGGCTTGCCGCTGGTCAGCTGCTCGGCCGCGGTGGTCCAGGCCCGGAGGAGAGCGATCAGATCCTCGCGCGAGTCGGTGGTGACGTCGAAGGCGGCGAAGTGCAACCGGTCCTGAGCCGGGGTGATGATCCCGGACTGGTGCTTCCCGTGGAACGGGTAGGTGCGGCTCCTGCCGCTCGGTGCGTCGTCCTCCTCGGCCGAGGCGAGCTGGTAGCCGCCGATCGCGGCGGCTCCGGCCAACGCGCCTGCGCCGGCGACTCCGAGGAGCCGCCGGCGCGAGACGTCGTGCTGGGGTGCGTCGGTCACAGGGTGAGCGCTCCAGCCATCTTGGACAGCGGCTCCGCCAGGGCGTTCACCGCGTTCGAGAGCTCCTTGCGCTGGGGCTCGGTCACGGTGTCGTAGAACACGAATCCGTCGCCTTCCTTGTACTTGTCGAGGAGCACCTGCAGGGCCGCGAAGCGCTTGCCGATCTCGGTGGAGAGGGCTTCGTCCTTCGCGTCGAGCAGCGGCTTGAGGGTCTCGTAGCCGACGCGAGCGCCGTCGACGTTGGCCTGGAAGTCCCACAGGTCGGTGTGCGACCAGATGTCCTCCTCGCCGGTGATCTTGCCGCTGGCGACCTCGTCGAGCAGACCCTTGGAGCCGTTGGCGATCTGGTCGACGGTGTACGTCAGGTCCTGGACCCGGGTGTTGAGCGTGGTGATGTTGGCCATCAGGTCGTCGGCGTACGTCGATCGCTGCGCCTTGGTGAAGGCGGTGTAGCCCTTCGCCGGGGGCCACAGGTCCTTCTCGATCGCGTGCCAACCGGTCCACTTCTGACCGGGCTCGAGGTCGCGCTCGCGCAGGTCGGTCTTCGGGTCGAGGTCGCCGAAGGACTCGGCGACAGTCTCGGTGCGCTCCCAGTTGGTCCGGGCGACGGGGAAGAGCTTGCGGGCCTTGTCGTCGTCGCCGGCCTTGTACGCGTCGACGAACTCCTGGGTCTTCGCGACGAGCTCGCCGGTCTGGTTCTTCACGTAGTTCGAGTACTGCGTGAGCGCCGCGTCGATCGCCTTCTGGTCGACACCGGTGATGGTGAGGTCCTTGCCGGAGTCGGAGACGGTGAAGTCGGCGCGGATGCCCTCGCCGATCATGCCCGGCTTGCAGGCGGTGAAGTACTTGCCCGGGGTCGCCGTCAGCATGAGGTCACGGGAGAGGCCGGGGCCGATGTTCTCGACCTCACCGACGATCCGCAGGCCGTCCTCGCCGAGCAGGTAGAACTCGGTGACCTTGTCGCCGGCGTTCTTGACCTTGAACGAGACGGTGCCGGACTCGGCCTTGGCCGCAGAGACCCTGCACGTGTCGTCGGTCGAGGTCACCGAGATCGCGTTGCTGCCTGACTTGGGTTCGTTGTCCTCGGTGATGCTGCACGCAGCGAGAGGAGCGATGACGAGCGCGCAGGCGGTCGCCAACAGGGGGAGCTTCACAGGGGTGTGCCTTTCGAGTTGGTCGAGCAGTCAGCTCTGGGGGAGGAGGTTCGGGGTGGGTGCGGGCGTGCGCGGGGTGCGCTGCCGGAGAAGGAAGATCGTCATGACCGGGACCAGGTACGCGAGCCAGGCGTAGGCCTGGAACCACGTCGGGTCGGGCTGGAAGTTGAAGGTGCCCTTGAGCAGGGTTCCGACCCAGCCGTTCGGGTCGATGGTCGCGCTGATGTCGAAGGCCTTGTCGTTCAGGCCGCTGAGGATGTTCGCCTCCTGGAGGTCGTGCACGCCGTACGCGAGCACGCCGGCGGCGACGACGATCAGGATGATCCCGGTGTACTTGAAGAACTTGCCGAGGTTGATGCTCAGCACGCCCTTGTAGAAGAGGAAGCCGAGGGCGACGGCGGTCAACAACCCGAGGAGTCCGCCGACGAGCGGGGTCGTGGTGGACCCGCCGTCCTGGGTGGCGGCCTCCGTGGCGGCCCAGAGGAACAGCGCGGTCTCCAGGCCCTCACGTCCGACGGCGAGAGCCGCCATCACGACCAGGCTGATCCAGCTGGCCTCGGCGGCGCGGTCGAGCTTGCCTCGCAGCTCGCCGGACAGGGAGCGCGCGTGGCCGGCCATCCAGAAAACCATCCAGGTGACGAAGCCGACGGCGATGATCGACAGGCCGCCCCCCAGAGCCTCCTGCGCCTCGAAGGTCAGCTTGCGCGGACCGTAGGTGAGCAGTGCGCCGAACGCCAGGGAGACGAAGATCGCGAACGTGATGCCGGCCCAGATCCGGGGAAGCAGGTTCCGACGGTCGCTCTTGACCAGGTAGGCGATCAGGATCACCACGACGAGGGATGCTTCGAGTCCTTCGCGCAGGCCGATCAAGTAGTTGCCGAGCACGTGAACTCCGGGTTTCAGCAGGTAAGCCTTGCCTTACAAGTAAACACCTGCGCCCGGTTGGCTGCCAAACGGGCGTGGTCCAGATCTCACCGCACGAAAAACAGGAACGGGAGCGCACCGCCCGGTGCGCTCCCGCTGTCTGCGTGGCCTGAGGGCCCGTCAGAGAACCTTGTCGACGGTGTCCTTGACCTTGTCCTTGACGTCGTCGACCTTGTCCTTGATGCCGGCCTTCGTCTGGTCGGCCTTGCCCTCGGCCTTCAACGAGTCGTCGTTGGTCGCCGCGCCGGTGGCTTCCTTGGCGCGACCGGCCAGGTCCTGAGCCTTGTTCTCGAGTCCCATGCTGATACCTCCTCGGGTTGGGTTCGGACAGGCAGCATTACCCGGTTGCGCGAGGCGTACACGTGCCTAGGTGTGAACGGTCCCGGGTCGGTGGTGCCGACCGATCGGCAGCACCAGGGGAGTTCCTGACACCTCGTCACGGACCACGCGGCAGGCCAGGCCGAAGACGTCGTGGACCAGCGACTCGGTGATCACCTCGGCCGGCGGGCCCGCAGCGACCACCCTTCCTCCGCGCAGGGCGACGAGGTGGTCGCTGTACCGGGCAGCCTGGTTGAGGTCGTGCAGCACCAGGACGACCGTCCGGGCGTCCGCGCGGTTGAGGTCGACGAGCAGGTCGAGGATCTCCACCTGGTGGGCGAGGTCCAGGTACGTGGTCGGCTCGTCGAGGAGCAACAGGTCGGTGCCCTGAGCCAGGGTCATCGCGATCCAGACCCGCTGTCGCTGACCGCCGGACAGCTCGTCGACCGGACGCCGGGCCAGCTCGAGTGTCCCGGTCGCTCGCATCGCGTCGGTGACGACCGCCTCGTCCGCGCTGGTCCACTGCCGGAACCACTTCTGGTGCGGGTAGCGCCCGCGGGCGACCAGGTCGGCGACGGTGATGCCCTCGGGCGAGACCGGACTCTGCGGCAGGATCCCGAGCCGGGTGGCGACCTCGCGGGTGGGCAGCGTCCCGATGTCCTGGCCGTCGAGCAGCACCGTGCCCGCGCGCGGCTGCAGCAACCGAGCCAGCGCGCGCAGCAGCGTGGACTTGCCGCACGCGTTGGCGCCGACGATGCAGGTGATCTTCCCGGTCGGGATCTCCAACGACAGGTTCGTCGCCACCTCGACCTGGTCGTAGGCCAGCGTCAGATTCGCTGCGGCGAGGGTGTGGTGGACGGTCATCGAGGTCAGCCTCCGGTTCCGGTGCGGTTGGCGCGGGCGAGCAGCCAGAGCAGGTACGGCCCGCCGATGATGCCGGTGATGATGCCGACCGGCAGGTCGCGCGGGTCGAACAGCTGAGTCCCGGCGAGGTCGGCGACCAGCACCAGGACGGCGCCGACCAAGGCCGAGGGCACCACCGCGAGCGGTGCCTTCACCAACCGCCGCGCGATCGGCGCCGAGACGAACGCGACGAAGGTGACCGGTCCGGCGGCGGCGGTGGCGGCCGCGGCCAGCGCGACGGCGAGAACGAGCAGCGTCACCCGGGACAGCTCGACCCGCTGGCCGAGCCCCCTCGCGGTGTCGTCGCCGAGCTGGAGCGTGCGCAGCTGGCGGGTCATCAGCAAGGTCGGGGGGACCAGGATCAGCATCGCCCACAGCAGCGGCTCGACCTGGGTCCAGCCGCGGCCGTTCAGCGACCCGGTCAGCCACACGGTGGCGCGCTGGGCGTCGGTGATCAGAGCCTGGGTGAGCAGGTGGCTGGTGATTGCAACCATCACCGCGGAGACCGCGATGCCGACCAGGACCAACCGGTACGGCGAGAGCCCCCGCTTCCAGGCGAGCAGGTAGATCAGCAGCGCGGTCCCGAGTGCGCCGAGGAGAGCCGCGACCGACAGCGCCGACCCGGCCTCGTTGCCGACGATGATCGCGAAGACGGCCGCGGCCGACGCGCCGGCCGTGATGCCCAGGATGTCGGGGGAGGCGAGCGGGTTGCGGGCCAGCGACTGGAAGACCGCCCCGGACAGACCGAAGGCCGCGCCGACCAGGACAGCGGCCAGCGCCCGGGGCAGCCGGAGCTCGCCGACGATGAACACGGTCGCACTGTCGCCGTACCCGAACAGGGCGCGGGGGACGTCTGCCACCGGGATGGAGTAGTCCCCGACGGAGATCGAGTAGCAGAAGGCGCCGGCGGCGACCACTGCGAGCAGCACCGAGACCACGACGGCCCGCCCGCGTCCAGCGGTCCGTGCGGAGCGGACCAGGGCCTGGTCGTCCCGGTCGTTCACAGCTCGGCCAGCTTGCGGCGGCGGACCAGGGCGATGAAGAACGGGGCGCCGACCAGGGCCGTGATCAGGCCGACCTGGACCTCGCCCGGCCGGTCGACGACCCGGCCGACGACGTCAGCGGCGAGCAGCAGGATCGCGGCGAGCACGCCGCTGTACGGGAGCACCCAGCGGTAGTCCGGTCCGGTGATCGCCCGGGCGACGTGCGGAACCACCAGGCCGACGAAGACGATCGGGCCGGCGGCGGCGGTCGCAGCACCGACCAGCAGGACCACCGAGACCGCCGCGAACCCGCGCGCCAGGTGGACCCGTTGGCCCAGTGAGCGGGCGACGTCGTCGCCGAGGGCGAGGGCGTTCAGGCTCGGCCCCGCGGCGAGGGCCATTCCGCTCCCGAGGATGATGAAGGGCGCCATCTGACCTGCGATCTCGCTCGTCCGTCCGGCCAACGACCCGGCTTCCCAGAACCGGAACTGGTTCAGCGTGTTGACGTCGACGACGAGAACCGCGGAGGTGACCGACTGGCAGAGCGCGGTGACGGCAGTGCCGGCAAGGGCGAGCTTGATCGGGGTCGCACCCTCGCGCCCCAGCGCGCCGAGGGCGTAGACCGCAACCGAGGCGACCGCGGCGCCGGCGAACGCCCACCAGACGTAGCCGAGCAGGCCAGTGACTCCGAAAACGTAGATCGCGACCACGACGAAGAGGGCTGAGCCGGCGCTGACCCCGAGGATGCCCGGGTCGGCCAACGGGTTGCGGGCGACCCCCTGCATCACCGCGCCGGAGAGCCCGAGGGCGACGCCGACCAGGAGCCCGACGAGGGTCCGGGGGACTCGCTGGTCCCGCACCACCAGGTGGTCGGTCAGGTCGCGGTCGAAGGAGGTGAAGGCGTCGAATACCGCCTCCAGGGACAGCGGCCGGGACCCGTACCGGATCGAGGCGAGCGCGACCACGGCCAACGCGACGAGAAGCAGGCCGAGCCCGAACGCGCGCGCCGGACCTGCGCGGAACAGCCCGACCTGGACCAGGGCTGCAGGGTCGGACCGGGTGTCCGCATCGGGGACCTCGCCGACGGCGTGGAGACTCACTCGGCTAAGTTAGCCTAGCCTTACCTATCTTCCGCTGCCGGGTCCGTCCTCGGACCCGTCTCTCTCCTGGAGTTCTCCATGCGTCGCACCCGCACCCTGACCTTCCGCCTGGCTGCCGCCGGCGTCGCCCTTGCCGCTTTCGCGATCTCCGCGTGCGGTTCCGACAGCGCGAAGGACGACGACACGCAGGCCGGGAGCTCGTCGGCCCGCGCCTTCCCGGTGACCATCGAGCACCGGCTCGGTTCGACCACCATCAAGAAGGAGCCGAAGCGGGTCGTGGTGATCGGCCTGACCGAGCAGGACATCCTGCTGGAGCTCGGCGTCGTTCCGGTGGCGACCACCGAGTGGTACGGCGAGCAGCCCTACGCGGTCTGGCCCTGGGCGACCGAGCTCCTCGGGGACGCGAAGCCCGAGGTGCTCAGCCAGACCGACGGGCTCCAGTTCGAGCGGATCGCAGCCCTGAAGCCGGACCTGATCATCGGTACCAACTCCGGTCTGGAGAAGGAGGACTACGAGAAGCTCAGTGCGCTTGCGCCCACCGTGACCAACGAGCCGGGCGGGCTCCCGTACTTCTCCTCGTGGCAGGACCAGACCGTCCAGGTCGCCAAGGCGGTCGGCAAGGAGGCCGAGGGCAGGGCCTTGGTCGCCAAGGTCGAGAAGCAGTACGCCGACGCCAAGGCCGCGCACCCGGAGTTCGCGAAGCTCGGCGCCACCTTCTCGCAGGGTGCGCCGTACGAGGGTCTGCTCTACGTCTACCCCGCCGGCCTGGGCACCGACTTCCTCTCCGACCTCGGCTTCACGATGACCCCCGGTCTGGAGAAGTTCGCTCCCGAGAAGGGCTCGCAGGCCGAGATCTCGGCCGAGAACGTCGACCTGATCGACAACGACGTGATCGTCTTCGCCACCGAGAACAAGGGCAACTTCGACGAGCTCCAGCGCTTCTCGACGATCGCCAACCTGGGCGCGGTGAAGAACGGTGGAGCGATCTACACCGACGAGATCCTTGCTGGCGCGATCTACTTCCTGACGCCGCTGAGCCTCAGCTACACGCTGGACAAGCTGCTGCCGCAGCTCGAGCTCGCGGCGGAGGGCAAGGCGCCGAAGGAGTTCCCGAGGGGTTGAGTCAGACGCGGATTGCATGAGCATGAACCGGGGCGGCCTAGACGGGCACTGGCGTCCGAGGTCGGGCTCCTGCAGCATGTGCGCCCGTGACGAAGAAACTGGTGCGCGCTGCAGCTGCCGCGGGGATGGCGGCCGCCTGTCTGCTCGCCGGCTCGTGCAGCTCTGTGGAGAATCCGAGCAGTGCCGACGACGTGTACGACGGCTCGTACCAAGGTGGCTCGAGTGACCTCGAGAGCGTGAAGGTCGAGTACAACGCAGACCTGGCGAGACTTCGCTCGATGCTCGACAGCGCCTCGGCGTACGAGGACCAGATCCGGCGCATGGAGCCGCTCGACCGGTACAGCGCCTCGGCCGTGAACAAGTACAACCGACTGGTGGACAGGTACAACGCCGTAGCGGACCGGTACCGCGCCGCCGCGACGGCCTTCAATGCCAAGTACAAGTCGTACGCGGACGGCGCCAACGGCAACGTGCCGACGAGCCCCGACAACATCAGCCTCCCGGATCCGATCCCGTAGTCGGCGACGTGCTGGTGCCCCAGGCAGGAGTCGAACCTGCGACCTTTCGCTTAGGAGGCGGCTGCTCTATCCACTGAGCTACTGGGGCCGCGGCGCACGAGTCTAGTGGTGATCGGCGTCCCGGCCCGCGCCACGTCCTGTTCAACTCACGGACAGGTAACACATCACCCAGCGTCAGGTCCCTGACAGGGAAGATCCCGACGCTGAAGCACATGGGGATCGACCGCGCCGTCACCGAGTTCTTCGCCGACCACCGCAGCGCACACCTCACCGACCTGATGTGGTCGGTCACCTGGCTCGGCAACGCCAGCACGTTGCACTGGGCGATGATCGGCCTGGCCGCGACCACCCTGGTGCTCGGGCGTCCCTTCCAGGCCGCTGCGGTCGTGGTCGGGATGGTCGGTGCGAGCGACATCAGCGGCAGCATCAAGGACCTGGTCGGTCGTGACCGACCCGGTTCCGAGTTCAGGGCGGGCGACGCGCTGAGCTCGTACGCCTTCCCGTCCGGCCACACGATGGGGATGACGGTCCTGGTGGGGCTGGTCCTGATGGTGGCCTGGCGCTCCCTGCGTACCGACCGCGCGCGGCGTACGGCGGTCGGTCTCGGCGCCGTCGTCGTCCTGGCCGTCGGCCTGTCGCGGATCTACCTCGGCTACCACTGGTTGACCGACGTCCTCGCCGGGCTCTGCTTCGGGCTCCTGTGGATCGCGACCGTGGTCGCGAGCGCGCGCGGCGTGAAGCTGCAGTGGGCTGCTGCCGCCGAACGTGGGTGGAGCGAGGTCCCGGCGACGGTGCCGGTTCGCCAGTATTTGTCCTGATCAGAGCCCTGCGGCGGATTTGGGACAACGCCGCTGACCGTCCACAATGGGAGGTCTGGAACAGGATCGCGGGTCGGGCCCGTGGAGTCAGTGGGGTCTGAGCGTGTCGGACGAAGCACCGCGTCACCGCGTGCCGACGCGTACCCGCAAGGTCCTCAAGCGCATCGGTATCGGGTTCCTGGCGCTGCTGATGGTGCTCTCGCTGGCGGGGGTCCTGTACCTCAAACACCTGAACGGAAACATCGAGCACGTCGACTTCGACCCGGACGACCGTCCGACCGCGGAGCGTTTCGCGGGCGACGACCAGCCGATGAACGTCCTGGTGATGGGGTCGGACACCCGCGAGGGCGCGAACGGCAAGGGCATCGGTGGCGACACTCCCGGCCTGTCCGACACCACGATGATCCTGCACCTCTCGAAGAACCGGAAGTACGCCTACGGCGTCAGCCTGCCGCGTGATGCCATGGTCGAGCGGCCGCGGTGCAAGAAGAAGGACGGCTCGGGATGGTCCCCGGGCGGCCTGACCCAGTTCAACGCGGCGTACGCGCTCGGCGGACCGGCGTGCACGGTCAAGACCGTCGAGCAGCTCACCGGCATCCGGATCAACCACTTCATCGTGGTCAACTTCGTCGGCTTCAAGGCGATGGTGAACGCGATCGGCGGCGTGAAGATCTGCGTGCCCGAAGAGGTCAACGACAACGTCGGCAACATCAACCTGCCTGCCGGGACCTACAAGGTCACCGGCCAGCAGGCCCTGGACTACGTCCGGGTCCGCCACGACATCGGCGCTCCGACCGGGGACATCGGGCGGATGAAGCGGCAGCAGACCTTCGTCTCGGCGATGATCGAGAAGCTGGTGTCGGCCGGGACGCTGGCCAATCCGGTCGGTCTCATCAAGTTCCTGAACGCCGCGACCAACTCGCTGACCACGGACCCGCAGACCAACATCAAGCTGCTGGCCAGCATCGGCAACCAGCTCAAGAACATCGGTCTGGACAAGATCAAGTTCATCACCGTCCCGTTCGAGGCGTACGCGCCCGATCCGAACCGGCTGCAGTGGTCCGCGGACGCCGCGAACCTCTGGGAGGTCATCAAGAAGGACCGCAAGCTCGGTCGCTTCGGCTCCGAGGCTGTCAGCCCGGGGTCGGAGAAGCCGACCAGCTCGGCGACGGCTTCGGCGACCGGCACTCCGGGCGGCACTCCGGGCGGATCCGCCACCGGTACGCCGACGAACAAGCCGACCAAGAGCGCGGAGCAGAAGGCCGCCGAGGCGGCGCAGCGGAAGGCCGAGAAGGACGCCCAGCTCCGGGCCGCCGGCCTCTGCACCTCCGAGGACGAGTGAGCGAGGAGTAGGACGAGCCGACCGGTCGCACTGTTGTGCGTTATCGATTCGTTATGCACTATGGGCCAGGTGAAGGTAGTCGTGTCGGGAGGCACCGGCGTCATCGGACGCCCGGCGGTGCGTGCCCTCCTGGACGCCGGGCACGACGTCGACGTGCTGGCGCGGTCGACCGAGAACGCCGAGCTGATCGTCGGCCTCGGGGCACGCCCGGTCTCGGCCGACCTCTTCGACGTCGACTCGCTGATCCGGATCTACGACGGCGCTGACGTGGTGGTCAACCTCGCCACCGAGGTTCCCGTCGGGTACGCCGCTGCGTGGCCGAACGCCTGGAAGCACAACGACCTGCTGCGCACCCGGGCCGTCGCCAACGTCGCCTCCGCGGCTCGTTCGGCCGGCGTCCGTCGCGTCGTCCAGGAGAGCGTGAGCTTCCTGTACGCCGACCGTGGCGACTCCTGGGTGACCGAGCGCGACCCGATCGAGATCACCCCGACCACCGAGCCGGTGGCGGTGGGCGAGTCGCACGTGCAGGAGTACGCCGGTGGGTTCCGTGCTGGGGTGCTGCTCCGCTTCGGGTGCATCCTCGGCGACGACCCGCTGACCAAGTTCTGGCTGCGCGCGGCCGCCAACGGCCGCCCGGTCGGTATCGGCTCGCCGCACGCATGGACCCACCTGGTGCACACCGACGACCTCGGGACCGCGGTGCTGGCCGCGCTGCACGCGCCGAGCGGCGTCTACAACGTCGGCGCCGCACCCGTGCGCCGTACCGAGCTCGTCGAGGGCTTCGCCAAGGCGGTCGGGGCGGAGGAGGGTGGCTACCTCGGGCCGGTGCTGCGCCGCCTGGCCGGGAGCAGGATCGAGCCGATGACCCGCTCGCTGCGGATCTCCTCGGACCACTTCATCGCGCAGACGGGCTGGCAGCCGACCCGTCCGGCGTTCGACCCGGCCTGGTTCGACGCCGCGCTGGACAGCACGGTCGCGGTCTGATGGCTGCCGAGTCGACTTCCGGGCTCACGCCGGCCGAGCGCGCAGCGCGTCGCCGTCGGCTCGCCGAGGTGTTCGGCGAGGTGCTGCCGGAGCAGACCCGGGACGACGCGTCGGAGGGCGACCGGGGCGACGTGAATGCCTCCGAGGAATGGCTGAAGCGCCAGGTCCCGCCGCACCACGGCTGAGCCTGGTTTCGACAAGCTCAACCAACGGGGTCGTCAGGCCTTGTTGGCAGCCAGCAGGTCGCGGATCTCCTCGAGCAGCGCGATGTCGGCGGGCTTGCCGGCGGCCTCGGAGGGGAAGAAGCGCGCCTTGGCCTTCGTGTACGGCAGCACGACGGCGAAGTAGACGACCGCGGCCAGGATCACGAACGCGATCACGGCGTTGAGGAACGCGCCGAAGGTGTTCTCCTTGTTGCTGAAGACCTCCTCGGCGCCCTTGGGCATCTGGGCGGTGAGCCAGTTCGTGAAGGTGCTGACCACGGTGCCGAACGCGGCGCCGATGATCACTGCGACCGCCAGGTCGACCAGGTTGCCGCGCAGGATGAACGCCTTGAACCCACTCATCTGTTTCTCCTTCTAGCCCAGTGACGACGGACCGGACGGACGAATATCCGGAACCGGACCCCACGCTACCGATTCCAAATGACGGTGAGGAAGAGGGTCGAGGCGGCGCTCGCGATCTCGGCCACGTCGGCCGTCGGGACGGCGAACAGCACCAGCCGCCCGGTCAGGGCGGGAGAGCTCCCGGTGCTCCCGGCACGGGGCAGCGCCAGCACGATCGCGTCGTCGACGAGCCGCGTACCCGGGCCGCGCGATTGCGGGTCGCTGCTGACGAGGTCGACCTCGTCACCGATCCGGAGCAGCCCGGCGGCGTCGGCATCGGGGATCCTGATCGGGACGGCCGACTTCCCGGGGTACCCCGCCATCCGCTCGCTGCCGACCAGGTCGGTGGTCGTCGCGATCTCGCCTTCTCCGAGCGGCCCTGCCAGCGTCCGGCCGAGCAGGGTGGCGCGGTCGTGGGCAGCCACCGGTGGATCATCCGCGGACCAGCTCGTGCGTCGCAGGTCGCCTGCCTCGAGCACGGTGCCGGCAGGTAGGTCTCGTGCCGCGGCCCACACGGTGACCGACGGCGGCTCGGCGGGGTGCAGCGTCCGGAGCGTCGACCACACCAGGAGGGCAACGGCGACAGCGATCAGGGCGCGTCGGTGGATGAGGACGCGGCGGCGTGCCTGCTCGAGCAGGCGGGTCGTGGTGGGCACCGCCCGACGCTAGGGATCACGCCGAGCCCGCGACGCGAGGGTCGCTGGGGCTGTGGAGAAGTCCGCTCAGGCGGAGGTGGTGCTCGAGCTGCCCGAGGAGCTCGACGAGCTGGTGGACGTCGACGTGGTGCTCGAGCTGGACGAGCTGCTGTCCGGGGAGGTCGAGGACGCGGGTGACGTGGAGCTCGACGTGCCGCGGCTGTCGTTGCGGTAGAACCCGGAACCCTTGAACACGACGCCGACGGCGTTGAAGACCTTGCGCAGCTTGCCGTCGCACTCGGGGCAGACGGTCAGCGAGTCCTCGCTGAAGCTCTGGACGGCTTCGAAGAAGTGTCCGCAGTCGGTGCAGGAGTACTGGTACGTGGGCACGGCGTTCCTTGGTTCTTCTGTGGCACAGGGGACTGGCACTCGATGGTGCCGAGTGCCAATCCTACGTCAGAAGCGCAACAGCCGCTCCTCGGTGACCGCGGCGCTCACCCGACGGTCGTGCTCCTCGCCCGGCACCTCGGCGAGGACCTCGTCGTCGTTGAGCACGACGCAGATGAAGGTCCCGACCGGCACCCGGCCGAGCGCGCGGTCGTAGGAACCGCCACCGCGGCCGAGCCGCAGGCCGGTCCGGTCCACGGCCAGCCCCGGGATGATCACCACGTCCGCGCCGGCGACAGCGCCGGCGCCCAGGGGCGGACCGGTGGGCTCCAGCAGTCCGCGGCGTGCGGTCGCCAGGTCGGCGACCGAGTCGTAGGCCGCCCAGTCCAGGTCGTTGTCCGGTTGCAGCAGCGGCAGGAGGACCCGTTTGCCGGCCGCGCGCAGCGCGTCGAGCAGCAGTCCCGTCCCGGGCTCGCGCCCGACCGAGACGTACGCCGCGACCGTGGCCGCCCGGCGTACCTCGGGGCTGGCGAGCAGCAGGTCGCTGATCCGGGCCCCCCGCTCGGCCAGGACCGCGACCGGGAGCCGACCGCGCGCGGTCAGCAGCTGGTCGCGCAGAGCCAGCTTCTGGCCGTGAGTTCTGGGCTCGATGTGTGCCATGGCAGGAACAACCCTACGATCGAGGTATGAACGATGCAGGAAGCGGCGCCGGGCTCGGACTTGCCCGCGAGAAGATGATCGCCGCCGGCGTGGAGCCCCTCGCCGTCGAGGTTTTCGCGCACTACTTCCGGCTGCTCGAGCTCGGCGAGACCGGCATGATCCCGGAGTCGACCATCGACCCGCTGGACATGCCCTCGATCGACGACGTCGACGTCGCGCCTCAGGACGGTGCACAGGCGCTGCGCACCACCGCAGTGATCAAGCTCAACGGGGGCCTCGGCACCTCGATGGGCATGGAGCGGGCGAAGTCGCTGCTCTGCGTGCGACGCGGCCTGTCCTTCCTCGACATCATCGCCCGCCAGGTCCTGCACCTGCGCCAGGAGCACGAGGCCCCGCTGCCGCTGATCTTCATGAACAGCTTCCGCACCAGCGCCGACACCCTCGCTGCGCTGGCCCGGTACGACGACTTGGCCGTGGACGGTCTGCCGCTGGAGTTCCTGCAGAACAAGGAGCCCAAGCTCCGCGTCGACGACCTGACCCCGGTGACGTGGACCAAGGACCCGAGCCTGGAGTGGTGCCCGCCGGGCCACGGCGACATCTACACCGCGATGACCGCGACCGGGTTGATCGACAAGCTCCTCGCCGCCGGATACACGCAGCTGTTCATCTCCAACTCCGACAACCTCGGCGCGGTGCCGGACCCGAAGCTGGCCGGGTGGTTCGCCGGCTCGGGTTCGCCGTTCGCGATCGAGGCCGTCCGTCGTACGCCGTCGCACCGCAAGGGCGGCCACTTCGCGATCCGCAAGAGCGACGGTCGGATCGTGCTGCGCGAGACCGCGCAGACGCTCGAGAGCGACATGGAGGCCCTCGGTGACCTGAGCCGCCACAAGTTCATGAGCACCAACAACATCTGGATCAACCTTGCGGCGCTCCAGGAGGTGCTCGCCAGCCGGGACGGCATCCTCGGGCTCCCGCTGATCCGCAACGTCAAGACGGTCGACCCGTCCGACCCCTCGAGCACGCCGGTCGTGCAGATCGAGTCCGCGATGGGCGCTGCGATCGAGATCTTCGCGGGCGCGCAGACGATCGAGGTCGGCAACGAGCGCTACGTCCCGGTGAAGTCGACGAACGACCTGCTGGTGCTGCGCTCGGACGTGTACGACATCGGCGCCGACTTCGTCCTCGACGCACCCGGCGCGGTGCCGTTCGTGGACCTCGACGGCGTCTACAAGCTGGTCGGCGACTTCGACAAGCGCTTCAAGTCCGGGGCGCCCTCGTTGCGCGAGGCCGAGTCGTTCGTCGTCGACGGGGACTGGACCTTCGGCGAGAACGTGAAGGTCGTCGGCGCCGTGAAGGTCAGCGGAGAGCGCGGCCGGGTCGACTCGGGCACGGTCCTCTCGGACTGACGGCCTAGGGTTGATCCCATGTCACAGGGGGCCAGCTTGAACGACCAGCACGAACCGATCAGCGTCGAGGAACACCTTGCGCTGATCCTGGACAGGATCAGCGAGCTCCCGGCGTACGACCAACCGCTGCTGGAGACCCTCGGCCTCCCCGTCGTCGACGACATCATCTCGCCGCTCTCGCTTCCCAGCTTCGACAACTCGGCCATGGACGGCTACGCCGTCGTGTTCCGCGACGTCGCCGACGCGACGCCGGAGAAGCCGGTGCACCTGCCCGTGGTCGGCGAGATCGCCGCGGGCCAGACGAAGATCTTCGCGATGTCCCCGGGGACCGCGGTCAAGATCATGACCGGGGCGCCGATCCCGACCGGGTGCAACGCCGTCGTGCCGGTCGAGCACACCGACGACGGTGTCGCCCAGGTGCTGATCAGCAAGGCGCCGACCGAGGGCCAGCACATCCGCCGGGTCGGCGAGGACGTGAGCAAGGGCGACGTCCTGCTGGCCGCGGGCGACCGGATCGACCCGCGTCGGGTCGGTCTGCTCGCGTCCGTCGGCATCGGCCGGGTGGCCACCCGGCCGCGCCCGCGCGTGGTGATCATGTCCACCGGGTCCGAGCTGGTCGAGCCGGACGAGAGCCTGGGCAAGGACCAGATCTACGACTCCAACTCCTTCTTGCTCGCCGCCGCGGCACGGCAGGCCGGTGCCATCGCCTACCGCGTGACAGCGACCCCCGACGACCCGGAGACGTTCACCGAGGCGCTCAGCGACCAGCTCGTCCGCGCCGACCTCGTCGTCACCAGCGGCGGGGTCAGCAAGGGCACCCACGACGTGGTCAAGGAAGCCCTCGCCAAGCTCGGCACCGTGGCGTTCCACGAGGTCGCGATGCAACCGGGCAAGCCGCAGGGGTTCGGTGTGATCGGCGAGGACGAGACGCCGATCTTCACGCTGCCGGGCAACCCCGTCTCGGCGTACGTCTCGTTCGAGATGTTCGTCGCCCCGGCCCTGCGCAAGATGATGGGCCGCGAGCCCTACACCCGCTCGCTGGTCCGGGCGAAGATCACCAGCCCGGTGACGTCGATCCCTGGGCGGCGGCAGTTCCTGCGCGGCCTCTTCGAGCCGAAGGTCGGCGGCTCCACGGTCACGCCGGTCGGTGGTGCCGGGTCGCACCTGCTCGGGGGACTGTCGAGGTCGAACGCGCTGATCGTCCTCGGCGAGGACGTCACCTCGGCCCAGGCCGGCTCGGACGTGCCGGTGATCCTGCTGGACCGGGACTACTGATGGAGCCTCGGCTGACCCACGTCGACGAGTCCGGCGCAGCCCGGATGGTCGACGTCTCCGGCAAGGAGGTCACCGCGCGCGTCGCCGTCGCGACCGGCCGGGTGCTGGTCTCCTCGACGGTCGTCGACCTGCTGCGCGGTGACGGCGTGCCCAAGGGTGACGCCCTCGGCGTCGCCCGGGTCGCCGGGATCATGGCGACCAAGCGCACCCCGGACCTGATCCCGCTGTGCCACCCGCTGGCGATCGCCGGGGTCGAGGTCGACCTCGAGGTGCTCGACGACGCCGTCGCGATCACCGCGACCGTGCGCAGCGCCGACCGCACCGGCGTCGAGATGGAGGCCCTCACCGCCGTGTCCGTCGCCGCTCTGACCGTGGTCGACATGGTCAAGGCGGTCGACAAGGCGGCCGTGATCACCGACGTACGGGTGGAGTCCAAGACCGGTGGGAAGAGCGGCCCGTGGCAGCGGCCGTGACCGGAGACCTGACGGCTGCCGTCGTCGTGGCCTCGAACCGCGCCGCGGCCGGGGTCTACGCCGACACCACCGGACCGGTGATCGTCGAGGCCCTCACGGCCGACGGCTGGAATGTGCTGGGTCCGTACGTCGTCGCCGACGGCGAGCCGGTCGGACGGGCCATCCTCGCTGCGATCGCCGACGGTGCCCGCGCCGTGCTGACCACCGGCGGCACCGGACTGACCCCGACCGACCGCACCCCCGAGGTGACCCGGGCGCTGCTCGACCGCGAGGTCCCCGGCATCGCCGAGGC
This sequence comes from Marmoricola sp. OAE513, assembly GCF_040546585.1. NCBI lineage: Bacteria > Bacillati > Actinomycetota > Actinomycetes > Propionibacteriales > Nocardioidaceae > Marmoricola > Marmoricola sp. OAE513. The sequence continues at coordinate 2,516,974 of NZ_JBEPOC010000001.1, forward strand.
GATCCGTGCGTACGGCGTCAGCAACGGCGTTCCGACCGCAGCGCTCTCGCGTGGCCTGGCCGGCGTCAGCGGCGAAGCGCTCGTGGTGAACCTGCCGGGCTCCCGTGGCGGGGTGAAGGACGGCCTTGCCGTCGTGATGCCGCTGCTGCGGCACGCGGTCGAGCAGATCCCGGGGAGCGACCATTGAGCAACCGGCAGGGCCGTGCCTGGCCTGCTGTCCTCGAGCACGACCGACTTCGGCTGCGTCCGCTCTCGGTGCGTGACCGACGAGCCTGGCGGGAGGTGCGCGAGCGCAACGTGGCCTGGCTCTCGCGCTGGGACGCGACCACGCCCCCTGGCTCGAACGCGCGTCCGCGGACCTTCGGAGCGATGGTGCGGGCGATGTCTGCCGAAGCGCGCGAGGGGAGGCAGCTGCCGTTCGCCGTGGAGTACGACGGCCGCTTCGTCGGTCAGCTCACGGTCAACAACATCACCCGCGGATCGGGCCAGTTCGCCACCATCGGCTACTGGATCGACGAGGCCGTGGCCGGCAGGGGCCTGATCACGCGGTCGGTCGCCATGGCGGTCGACCACTGCTTCTTCGTCCTCCGGCTGCACCGCATCGAGATCGCCATCCGTCCCGAGAACGTCGCGTCGCTGCGGGTCGTGGAGAAGCTCGGCATCGCCGAGTACGGTTACGCGCCGCGCTTCCTGCACATCGACGGCGACTGGCGCGACCACCGCCTCTTCGCCATCACCCGCGAGGAGTGCCCGAGGGGACTGGTCGCCCGCCTCGACTCGTGAAAACCTCACAAGTCACAGGAGTCACCTCGCGACACACCGATCTCGTTACATCACCCTGACCCCACTGGCTCCTACGCTCGTCCCGTGGATATGTCAGCGATGGTTTTCGTGGCGGTCGCCCTCGGGTGGGCGGTCTACCTGCTGCCGATGGCCCTCAAGCGCAACGACGAGCTGGACCGCAGCCGTCCCGTCGAGGAGTTCTCCGAGTCGGTCCGCGTGCTGGGTCGCAGCGTCGTGGCCAAGACGTCCAAGCCTTCGGCTCCGGCCGAGACCGCGAGCGCGCCGGCTCCCGTCCTGACGATCACCCGCGAGGCCGCGAAGAAGGCGGCCCGCCGTCGCCGCCGCGTGCTCGCGCTGCTGCTGACCACCCTGGTCGCCGTCAGCGTCACCAGCTACCTCTCCTACACGCCGTGGTTCAGCACCGCGATCCCGGGCGGCCTGATCGTTGCCTTCCTCGTGGTCGCACGGCTCACAGTCCGGGCGCAGCAGGTACGCCTTCCTGCGCCCGTCCAGCAGTACGACGAGCACGTCGCCCCGGCGGCGGGCACCGCCCCGGCCGAGATCCTCGAGGCGGAGCTCGACGTCGAGGACACCGTCGGGGTCTCCCGCGAGGCGCTCGAAGCCGCGATCTCCGGTGAGCTCGCCGAGCCGGTGCTCGACGAGGGTGGCCTCTGGGACCCGCTTCCGGTGACGCTGCCGACGTACGTGAACAAGGCGCGTGCGCGGCGGACGGTCCGGACGATCGAGATCACCGCGGCCTCGACCGGGATCACCTCCTCGGGTCACGACGCCGCGGACAGCGCGCTGGCCGCCGAAGCTCGCGAGGCCGCCGCCGAGGTGGTCGAGGTCGAGGTCGACGACGCCAAGGCCGCCGGCGCCTGATCGGCGCTGCGCCGGGGACCCGATTCGGCCTCCCGGTTCGCCGGTGGTAACTTTTCCTCTGCACAAGGGGCTGTGGCGCAGTTGGTAGCGCGTCTCGTTCGCAATGAGAAGGTCAGGGGTTCGAATCCCCTCAGCTCCACCAAGAAGCCATCCCTCGGGGTGGCTTTCTGGTTTCATCGGCGGGTGAACTGCCCGCACTGCGCCCAGGAGATCGCGCCCGGCACCGTCGTGTGCCCGCACTGCCGCACGGTCCTCCACCCCGAGAGCGTGCCCGCCGCGGCGCGCCAGGAGGAGCCGCGGCAGGACGACCCGCTGGGAGCGGGCGGCTACTTCTTCCTCGGGTTCGCCGGGGTGATCGTGTCCGGTCTCTCCTGGGCAACGCCGAGACCGACGCCGGCGTCCTGATCGGCTGGTTGCTCGGTGTCATCAGTGGCGCCGCGATGCTGATCGGCGTCGTCGCCAAGGGGGTCGAGGTCGGGACCCGCGCCAGCCGCGACTAGCTCGACGCCAGACCGTCCCAGAAGTCCCGGAGCAGGACAGCGACCGCCTCGGGCTGCTCGAGCGGCACCAGGGTGCGTGCGCCGCTGACCGTGACCGCGGTGGCGTTCGGCGTCGCACGGGCAGCACGGACGGCATCCTCCGGGCTCCAGTCCCCGCGGTCGTCGGAGGCGACGTACAGGCAGGGCACGGCGATGGCGGCGAGCCCGGCAGTGACGTCGACGCGGCGCAGGATGAACGACTCCAGCGCTCGGCTCAGGCTCGCCCGGTGCGGGCGGCGGAGGCTGTCGAGCACGACCTGACGGACGACGGGATCGGCTGCGGAGCGGTCGGTGAGCATGGCGCCGATGATCGCCGTCCGCACCGGGCCTGCCGGGCCGACCAGTCTGAGGAGCGGCTTGAGCAGACCGATCTGTCGGCGCAGGTCGGCCGGGATCGGCTCGGCGGGCGCACTGATGGAGACCAGGCTGCGCAGCACGCCTGGCATGGCGCCCAGCTTGTATCCGACGTGACCGCCGAAGGCGTTGCCGACCCAGTCGACCGGTGCGTCGACGCCCAGGCCGCCGAGCAGGTCCAACGCCGCCGCGGCGGCGCCGTCGATGTCGGCCACCTCGGTCAGCGCTGCACTCAGCCCGAGTCCGGGGCCGTCGACGAGGACGTAGCGCCGGTCCTGCGGCAGGAGGGGGAGCAGTGCGTCCCAGGTGTGGCTGTCGACGAACATCGACGGCCACAGCACGGTGGCCGGTCCGGTGCCGGCGATCCGGACGTGCAAGTCGCCCAGACGGGTCGTGACGCGTTGGGTCGTCTCGTTCTTCGCGGTGGTGGTCATGGTGTGTCTCTTCCGTTCGGGGAATCATATTCGTGTTAATCTGACTAACATGAAGTCGAGACCGTACCAGATGTCTGCGCGGGCCGAGGCTGTCGAGCAGACCGGCACCCGGATCGCCGACGCGATGCTTGCCCGGTTCGCTGATCTGCCGTACGACCAGATCCGGCTGGAGGACGTGGCCACCGACGCCGGGGTGACGGTGCAGACGGTGCTGCGGCGCTTCGACGGCAAGGCCGGCGTGATGAGGGTGGTGGTCGAACGCGAACTGGGGGCGATCGCGGCCGCTCGTGCGGCGGCTGCAACCGACCGGCCAGAGCAGGTCGTCGCCGACCTGGTGACCCATTACGAGCGGTACGGCGCGCTGATCCTGAAGGCCTACAGCGAAGCGCCCTTCATCGAGGGTTTGCCTGTACTCGTGGCCGCTGGTCGCGCCTTCCACCTGGACTGGTGCCGGACGGCGTTCGCCGACCACCTGGAACCAGGCCTTGACCGGGCAACCAAGAAGCGCCGGGTCGCCCAGCTGACGGCGATCTGCGACGCGACGACGTGGCGGATCCTCCGCCGGGACCTCGGCCTGAGCCAGGCGCAGGTGCGGGTCGCGCTGACCGAGCTGATCCTCCCGCTGCTGGACGCGCGCAGGCCGGTGAGGTAGAACACGTTCTAGTGCTGACGCCCGAGCCAGCGCTACGAACGGAGGACGACGTCGTGGAGAAGATCGACCTGCTGCTCTGGACCGACGACGCGGTAGCGGCCGCATCGAGGATCGAGGTCGCCGGACTGCAGTCGGTCCAGGTCTCCGTGGCCGCCGATCTGCCCGGGGCACCGTTGCTGATGGGACGCGGCGCCGACCTCCGGGGGTTCGCCTCGTTCTGGGTCGACTCGGTCGACGTGTGGCCGCAGATCGTCGAGCAGGCGCCGGGTGATGCCTACCTGGTGACCGAGTCGGTCCCGCAACCCGTCGACTCCGGCACGCTGCTGACGCACTTCACGTGGTTCCCCAAGCCCGAGCGGCTCACCGAGGAGGAGTTCTTCCACGGGTGGCACATGATCCACACCCCCTCCTCGGCACGGCTGCACCCGCTCCGCCGCGGCTACGTGCGCGATGCGGTCGCGCGCACGCTGACGCCGGGCTCGCCGGCTACGCGCGCGATCGTGAGCGAGTTCTTCGACGAGGACGTCTACCTCGACCCGAAGCGTCTGTTCGGCAGCACCGAGGAGCTGATGGCCACCATGGAAGAGCTCCCGCTCTACGGAGACCAGGCCGACATCTCCAGCTGCCCGCTGCGGCGCCAGTAACGCGGAGCCCGGTCCGGTCGTTGTGCTGGGTGGATTCGAGGACGACCAGGCAGGGTAGGGGAGTTCAGGTGTCAGCAACCAGTGTGCTCAGGCGGGCAGTCGTCGGCGTCCTTCTCGTAGCGTTGGCCGAGGTCGCCCTGGTCGACGCCGGATCTGCGGCGGCGCCCGAGCGCACGACGGCGGCGCGCGCCACGACCGCGGCCAAGGCTGCCTGCGCGCGGCCCAAGAAGGGTTTTGTGCCGTCGTACGCCACGATCCCGGCGCTCGACCGGACGGTGAGCGTCATCCAGGTCAAGCGCACGAAGAGCGGCGCGGTCGGCGCCGGCCCGACGACGAAGGCCGGCAAGTGGTTGATGGCCATGGATCCGCACACCAAGCCTGCCGGCCGCAAGGGCAGCGTGCTCCTGTCCGGGCACACCTGGCCCGACGGTTCTGCTCTCGGCAACGCGATGCTCGACAAGCTGCACGAGGGCGACCGTGTCGTGCTGACCAGCAAGAAGGGCAAACAGGCCTGCTACCGGATCACCGAGCGCAAGAGCTACCCGGCCGACGACGTCCCGCGCAAGAAGGCCTTCCGTTACTGGGGCCCCGAGCAGCTGGTCATCGTCGCCTGCTCCGGCAAGCGGATCTCCCCGGGCAACTGGAGCCGACGGACGATCTGGTACGCCGTCCCGGTGGTCCCCGCGCCGCCGCCGGCACCGAGCCCGTCGCCCGCACCGGAGCCGGCGTCGCCCGGACTGCTCGGCGGACTCCTGGGCGGTCTGCTCGGGGGTTGAGCCGGATCGAGCGCGCACAATTTCGGTCGCACCTGTTGACGCCTTCGGTTTACAAGCGTTCACTGAGCGGATGAGCGACGGGGTGATGACCTGGGAACAGGTGCGCAAGGCAGCGGACAAGCTGACGACACCGCTTCTGCCCGACGACTACCTGACCCTGCTGAATCCGCTGTGGAGCTCGCGCGAGCTCCGCGGTCGGGTCGAGAAGGTCATCCCCGAGACCGAGGACGCCGCCACCCTGGTGATCCGCCCGGGCTGGGGATGGCGCTATCAGCACCGCCCGGGTCAGTTCGTCGGCATCGGCGTCCAGGTCGCCGGCAAGTACCAGTGGCGCTCGTACTCGGTCAGCTCCCCGCCGAAGAAGTCCGGCCGGACGCTGGCGATCACCGTTCGGGCGATGCCCGAGGGCAAGCTGAGCGAGCACCTGGTGCGTGGTCTCCAGCCCGGCACGATCGTTAGGCTGGCCACCCCGTCGGGCGACTTCGTCCTCCCGGACCCGCCTCCCGCCAAGACGCTGTTCCTGGTGGGCGGCAGCGGGATCACGCCCGTGATGTCGATGCTCCGCACGCTCGACCGGCGCGGCACCATGGGCGACGTCGTCCTGCACTACTCCTCGACCACTCCCGAACGGATGATCTTCCGGTCCGAGCTGCTGGAGATGCACGAGCGTCACCCCGGGTTGACGCTGCACGAGCGGCACACCGACACCGACGGCATCTTCAGCTGGTCGGGGCTGGACCAGCTGGTCCCGGACTGGCGCGAGCGCGAGGTCTGGGCGTGCGGGCCGGCGCCGATGCTGGACGCCGTGGAGCAGCACTGGGCCGAGGCCGGGCTCGAGGACGCCCTGCACATCGAGCGCTTCTCCCTCGCCTTCACCGGGGACGGTGGGGAGGGCGGCAGCATCTCTTTCCAGAACTCGGGTAAGCAGATCGAGGCGGACGGCGCGACCACCGTGCTCGAGGCCGGCGAGCAGGCCGGCGTCGGGATGCCCTACGGCTGCCGGGTCGGTATCTGCCACACCTGCACCGTCACCAAGATCTCCGGCACGGTGCGCGACCTGCGCAACGGAGCAGAGTTCGATCAGCCCAACGAGCAGGTGCAGACCTGCGTGACCGTACCCGTCGGACCCTGCGTCCTGAACATCTGAGGAGACACATCCATGGCGATCGCCGATGTTGCTGAGTACGCACATCTGACCGCGGACGAGGTCGAGCAGCTGGGCCGGGAGTTCGACGCGATTCGGGCCGAGATCGAGGAGTCCCGCGGCGCCGCCGACGCGGCGTACATCAACCGAGTCATCACCACCCAGCGGTGGCTGGCGGTCGGGGCCCGGGTCGGGATGATCGTCAGCTCGCCGTTCCCGAAGGTGCGCAAGCCTGCGCTCGCCGCCAGCGCGGTCACGCTCGGTCTCGCCAAGATCCTCGAGAACATGGAGATCGGCCACAACGTCATGCACGGCCAGTGGGACTGGATGAACGACCCGGAGATCCACTCCTCGACCTGGGAGTGGGACACCGGGCAGCCGGCCGAGCAGTGGAAGCACAGCCACAACTACATCCACCACCAGTTCACGAACGTCCTCGGGGTCGACAACGACATCGGGTACGGCATCCTCCGGATGGCCCGGGAGCAGAAGTGGACGCCGGCGGCCCTCGGGCAGCCGGTCTACAACGCGCTGCTCGCCGGGCTCTTCCAGTGGGGCGTCGCGCTGCACGACCTCGACCTGGACGCGATCGTCGCGGGCAAGAAGGACCCGAAGGAGATGAAGCGGCAGCTCAAGCAGATCGCCAAGAAGGGCCGCAACCAGATCTTCAAGGACTACGTCCTCTACCCGGCGCTGAGCGGCAAGGAGTGGAAGGGCACGCTCAAGGCGAACGCCACGGCCAACCTGATCCGCAACGTCTGGGCCTACCTGATCATCTTCTGCGGCCACTTCCCGGACGGCGCCCTGCACTTCACCGAGGAGGAGCTCGAGGACGAGACCCGTGCCGAGTGGTACCTGCGCCAGATTCTGGGGACCGCCAACATCGAGGGCGGCCAGCTCTTCCACGTGATGAGCGGCAACCTGAGCTACCAGATCGAGCACCACCTCTTCCCGGACCTGCCGAGCAACCGCTACCAGCAGATCGCCCCGCGGGTCCAGGAGCTGTGCGACAAGTACCAGATCCCCTACAGCACGGGACCGCTGCACCGGCAGTACGGACAGGTGCTGCGCACGGTGATGAAGCTGTCGCTCCCGAACAGGTTCACCAAGGACGACCGCCCGCCGACCGGACCCGAGGTGACCATCGAGCACGGGCGGAAGGCCGACGCAGAGCGGCAGGTGCGTCGTACCGAGCTGGGCGGCTGGTCCCGCTCGGCGTCGTGAGCGCGCCGTTGTTCGCCTGGCTCGACGGGGAGCTCGATCCCCGTCGGGTCACCCAGTGCGCGTTGTCCCGGGTGTGCGGCGGGTGCGGTCGCTCGCTGGGGCGTCCGATCGCCTTCGTCGGGTCCGAGGAGGAGGTGGCGCGCAACGAGTTCCACGCGCCCCCGATGCACCAGGAGTGCGCGCACGACCTGTCCCGACGGGGGACGGCCGGTACGGCGGTGGTGTTGACCGGCGGATTCGAGTTCGTCCGCCCGACGGCGGAGGCCGTCGACAGGCGCTGCACGTTCGTGCCGAACTCGCTTGTGGCATCCTTCCTGCCGTGAGCAACCGGGAGATCAACTGGCCGATGCTGGTCGTCGCCGCGCTGTGCCTCGTGCCGGTCGCGGCAGGTGTCTTCCTGCTCTTCGCCGACGGCGGCCAGGCGCTGGCCTGGGCCCTGATCGGCTTCTTCGGTGCCGGCGTGTGGGTGCTCGGGCGCAAGGCGATCTGGCCCGAGCAGTAGGGGTCCGAGCGGTCTCAGCTGGTACCGAGCAGCGCCTTCAGCGCGTCGGTACCGCTGGCCCGCTGGGCCTTGACCAGGGTGACGCCAGCATCGCCCTCGGCCCAGGTGACCGACTTGTTCCCGAGGTCGTAGCTCGCCACCGGCGGGCGCGGGGCGTTCTGTGCGCCGCGTGAGTTCGCCTTGGTGATGGCCTCGGTGCACTGGGCGTCCTCGTCCATCTTCTTGTTGCTGCCGTCGGTCGGCGAGCGACGCTCGTTCGGGTCGTAGCCCTGGTGGCAGACCGCGGGCGTCTGGGTGAGGACTAGTCCGAACCGGGCGTTGTAACCCTCGGTGTTCTTCGCGACGACCGTGAATCCGCCCGCGACGACGTACGGGTAGAACACCAGCATCTGCCGGATGCCGGGCAGGTGCTTGACGATGATGTTGCCAGTCGTGACCAGGTTGTTGATCAGGCCGCCCAGGTCGACCTGGTTCTCCTCCAGGAAGGTCCGCAGCTCGTTCGCAGTCGCCGACCCGTTGTCGATCAGCGCCCGCAGGTACTTGTCGTTGTCGCCCAGGACACCCGTGAACAGCGAGAGGTCGCGCGCGAAGCTCCGGATCGCCGAGCCCTTGAGGGCTTGCGTGGTGAGGACGGTGTTGCCGTCCTTGATCAGCGCGGTGGTGACGTCGAAGTTGTCGTTCGCCGCCTGGATGAACTCGTTGGAGGTGTCGATGATCTGGGCCAGGTCCTCACCGGTGCCCTTGAACGCGTCGCCCAGCTCGCTGACGACGGTGCGCAGGCTGCCCTGGGGCACCGAGGTGACCAGGCGATCGAGGTTGTTCAGGATCTCCGTCGTCGAGACTGGCACCTCGGTGTCGGCCTGCTTGATGACCGCGTTGTCCTTCAGGTAGGGCCCGCCGTCGCTTTTCGGCTGGAGCTCGACGTACTGCTCACCGACCGCCGACTTGTTGCCGACCAGGGCGAGCGTGTCGGCGGGGATCTTGTCCTCGCTCTTGTCGATCGCCAGGACGACGGTGACGCCTTCGCGGGTCAGCTTCATGTCCTTGACCTGGCCGACGCCGACGCCGCGGTAGGTGACCTCGGCGCCGGTGAAGATGCCGCCGGACTCCTTGAATTGGGCGTTGACCTGGTACTGGGAGTCGTAGACCAGCCGGTCGAGCCGCGCGTAGCGCGCTCCCACGTAGGAGATGCCGACGAGCGTGATGAGGACGAACGCCAGCAGCTGGTTCTTGGTCCGGCTGGTCAGCACAGGGGAGCTCCTGCTCGGTGGGGTGGGAGAGCGGTGCATCCGTACTCCCCCTGCACGGAAAGGCAAGGATAGGGGACAGATCGGGCGGAACAGGATTCGGGCCTGCAGGAGTACCCGAAGTCACACGAGCGTCCCGAAGGCAGAACGCCGGGCCCGCGTGCGCGGGCCCGGCGTCCGGGTTTCAGCTTGTGGCGAGCTGAAACGTCCTGGGCGACGTCAGTCCGTCTTGGTGGACGGGTCGCCGTCGGCTGCCGCGGCGAGCCGGGGCACGATCTCGTCGAGGTAGAACGGCAGGCTGAGCACCGTCACGAACGAGCTGGCGATGTACAGCGGGCCGTTCTGGTCGGTGTCGTCGATGAAGACGTCGCCGCCGTTCTGGTGCACCTTGGTCCCGGCGTACGTCTTGAGCTCCAGCGCCTTCTTCTCGCTGTTCACCCAGAGCAGCACGTCGAGGTCGATCTTGCTCGCGTTCTCGGCGCTGATGGACTTGCCGAAGTTCTTCTTCGTGAAGTCGTCGAGCTCCTTCGGCAGCACGAAGCCGAGGTCGCTCAGCAGCCGGCCACGCGGGTCCGAGGCGCCGTAGATGAAGAAGCCCTCGTAGTTGGTGATGGTGACGGCTGACTTGCCCTCGAACTCCGGGTGCTCCGCGGCTGCGGCGGCGACCTTGTCGTCGACGCCCTTGACGAGAGCCTCGGCCTCGGCCTTCTTGCCCATGGCCTCGCCGATGATCGTGGTGGCGTCCTGCCACGGCGTGCCGTAGTCGACGTTGCCCTTCGGCGGCGCGACGACCGGGACGCCGGCAGCGGTGAAGGTGTCGTACTGCTCCTGGGTCAGGCCCGAGTACATCGCGGTGATCAGGTCAGGCTTGAGTGCCAGGACCTTCTCGGTCTGCTTCTCGTCCTGGAGGACCTCGGGAACCTCACCCTTCTTCAGCGGGTTGTTCTCCGCGTTCTTCAACGCGTCCTCGGCCCACGGGAAGATGCGGCCGGGGGCGTTGCCGAACCAGTTGGTCACGGCGACGGGGACGGTGCCGAGCGCGAGGACGGCGTCCTGGTCGGTCAGGCCGATGGTGACGATCCGCTCGGGCCTCTTCTTGATCTCCGTGGTTCCGAACTTGGTCTCGATGGACACCGGGGTCCACGAGGAGTCGGTCGACTTCGACGAGTCGTCGTCCGAGCTGCCACAGGCGCTCAGGGCGGTCGCGGCCAGGGCTGCCGCGCTGACCAGGGCGGCCAGTCGGGTAGTACGCATGTCTCTCCTCGAGTAAGGGAAGCCTTACCAAATCGTAAGTTGAGGTTAGGTTAACCTAACCTCATGGCATCCCTCGCGCCGGCCCGGGCGCAACGACCTGAGAGGTCCACCACACCGACGCGCAGCAGCCGGTCACGGCTGCTCCTCGGCCTGGTCGTGCTGGTCGGACTGCTCGGGGGTCTCGTCGTCGCCAGCCTCGCGATCGGCAGCAAACCTCTGGGTCTCGGCGACGTCTGGGACGTTCTGTGGCACCCCGACGGCAGCCAGGCCTCGACCATCGTGCACGACCTGCGCATCCCGCGGACCGTGCTCGGCATCCTGGTCGGGATCGCTCTCGGCATGTCCGGCACCCTGATGCAGGGCCACACCCGCAACCCGTTGGCCGATCCCGGCCTGCTCGGCGTCACCGCCGGGGCCGCGCTCGCCGTGGTCGCCGCGATCAAGTTCCTGCACGTGGACAGCCCGCTGGGCTACGTCTGGTTCTCGATGATCGGCGCGGTCGTCGCCTCCGTCGTCGTCTACGCCATCGGCACCGGGGTCAGCGGCAATCCCAGCCCGCTCTCGCTCGTGCTCGCCGGCTCGGCGGTCAGCGCGTTCCTGCTGTCCATGGTCACCGTCCTGCTCGTCAACGACGCGGAGACGATCAACAGCTACCGCTTCTGGATCGTCGGGTCGCTGGACGGCCGGGGCATGGGCGTGGTCCGCGAGGTCGCGCCGTTCGTGGTCGTCGGTGCGCTCCTCGCGATCGCCCACGCGCCGGCGCTGAACCTGCTCAGCCTCGGTGACGACGTCGCCCGTTCGCTCGGGCAGCACGTGGGCCTGGCGCGCACGGTCGGCCTGTTCGCCACCATGCTCCTGGCCGGCGCAGCCACCGCGGCGTGCGGACCGATCGCGTTCCTCGGCCTGATCGTCCCGCACCTGGTCCGCTGGTTCACCGGACCCGACTACCGGTTCCTGATGCCGTACGCCGGCCTCGCCGGCGCCTGCCTCCTGCTGCTGTCCGACGTGCTCGGCCGGGTCGTCGCCCGCCCCGGCGAGCTCCAGGTCGGCGTGGTGCTGGCACTCGTCGGTGGCCCGTTCTTCATCGCCCTCGTACGCCGGAAGAAGCTGACCAGCCTGTGACCGTCACGACCCGTCCCCCGACCTCCCCGGCGGTGCGCGCGACCTCGCGTCACCTGGCCATCCGTACCCGGGCGGCCTCCGGACGGGTACCGCTGCGGGCTGTTGTCGTCGCCCTGGGCGCTCTCGTCGCGCTTGCGTTCACGCTTGCCTGGAGCGTGAGCATCGGCGACCTGAAGATCCCGTTCGGTCAGGTCATCGCCGTCCTCACCGGCGGCGGCGAGGAGACGAACCGTTTCATCATCACCGAGCTCCGGATCCCTCGGGCTGCTGTCGGCATCGTCGTCGGCGCCTGCCTGGGTCTCTCCGGTGCGCTCTTCCAGACGTTCGCGCGGAACGCACTGGCCAGCCCCGACGTCCTCGGCATCACCGACGGCGCAGCGGTCGGGGCACTCTTCGTCATCGTCCTGGGCAGTACCGGGGGAGTGCTCGCCACCGGCGTGAACTCGTTCGGCGTGACCGGCGCTGCGCTGTTGGGCGCTCTCGTCGCCTCGCTGCTGCTCTACGTTCTTGCGTGGCGTCGCGGCATCGACGGAACCCGCCTCGTGCTCGTCGGCGTCGGCCTGCAAGCGATCTTCCTCTCCGGGATCAGCTGGCTGCTGTCGCGTGCCGACATCTACGACCTGCCCGCGGCCCTGGCCTGGTTGAGCGGATCGATTGCCGACCGCGGCTGGCACGAGGCGACTCCGGCGATCTGGGCCTTCGTCGTGCTCGCTCCGGTCGCTCTGGTCCTGAGCCGGACGCTGCGGGCGCTCCAGCTCGGCGATGACAGTGCTCGCGGTCTGGGCGTCCGACTCCAGGTCGCCCAGGGCGTCGTCCTGCTGGTGGCCGTCGGCCTCGCGGCGTTCGCGGTGTCCGCCTCGGGCCCGATCGACTTCGTCGCCTTCGTCGTCCCGCAGATCGCCCTGCGACTGGTGGGCGGCTCGCGTCCGCCGCTGGTGACCTCGGCGATCCTCGGCGCGCTGCTGGTCCTGGTGGCGGACACCCTGACCCGTGCCGTTCTTCCCTACGAGCTCCCCGTCGGCGTCGTGACCGCGATGATCGGCGCGCCCTACCTGCTCTGGCTGCTGGCCCGGGCCAACCGGAAGGCTTCGACATGACCATCGTCCACGACGGGACCCCCTCGTCCCGGCTGCGCGCGACCGGCCTGAGCGTCGGCTACGGCGAGAAGCCGGTCGTCCGCGACCTCGACCTCGACCTGCACGACGGCGCGGTCACGACCGTGATCGGTCCGAACGGCTGCGGCAAGTCCACCCTGCTCAAGGCGCTCGGCCGGTTGCTGAGGCCGAGCGCAGGGGAGGTGCTCCTCGACGGCCGTCGCATCGACAAGACCTCTACCAAGGAGGTCGCCACCGAGCTCGCGCTGCTGCCGCAGTCACCGGTGGCGCCGGAGGGTCTGGTCGTGCGCGACCTCGTCGCCCGTGGCCGGCACCCGCACCAGTCGTGGCTGCGGCAGTGGTCGGCAGACGACCAGGACGTCGTGGATGAGACGCTGCGCTGGACCTCGATCGAGGACCTCGCCGACCAGTCGATCGACCAGCTGTCCGGCGGTCAGCGGCAGCGCGCCTGGATCGCCATGGCCCTGGCCCAGCAGACCGGCATCGTGCTGCTCGACGAGCCGACCACGTTCCTCGACCTGTCGCACCAGATCGAGGTCCTGGATCTCGTCCGGATGCTCAACCACGATCGCGGTGCGACCGTGGTGATGGTGCTGCACGACCTCAACCTGGCGGCGCGTTACAGCGACCAGATCGTGGCGATGAGAGCAGGTCGGATCATCGCCTCCGGGACGCCGGAGGAGGTCATCACCGTGGACCTGCTCCGCACGGTCTTCTCCCTCGACGCGCGGGTGATCGACGACCCGGTGACCGGCAAGCCGTTGGTCGTACCGATCGGCAGCATCTAGGTTTCGACGAGCTCAACCACCGAGGTCGGCTCGACCGCCGAGGTGGGCTCAGCCGACGAGACCGGCGTCGCCCGTCTGCACCCTCCAGAGGCCGGCGTACGCGCCGTCGAGCGCGAGCAGCTCGTCGTGCGTCCCGGACTCGGTGATCACGCCCTGGTCCATCACCCAGATCCGGTGGGCGCGCTTGACCGTCGAGAGCCGGTGTGCCACGACGACCGTGGTGCGCTGGGCGGTCGCCCGCTGCAGCGAGCGCTGGATCGCGGCCTCGGTCTCGTTGTCGACCGCACTGGTCGCCTCGTCGAGGACGACCACGGCGGGGTCGCGGAGCAGGGCACGCGCCAGGGCGAGCCGCTGGCGCTGACCGCCCGACAGGGTCACGCCTCGCTCGCCGACCCAGGTGTCGAAGCCGTCCGGCAGGGCGTCGATGAAGTCCCGGGCCGCGGCGGCGTCGGCGGCCTGTGCGATCTGCTCGGCAGTCGCGTCGGGACGGCCGTAGGCGATGTTGTCCGCGATCGAACCGGCGAACAGGTAGACGTCCTGAGCGACGTACCCCATCGAGCCGCGCAGGGAGTTCCAGTCGAGGTCGCGGACGTGGTGCCCGTCCAGCAGCACCGCACCGCTGCGCGGGTCGTCGAACCGCAGGATCAGGCGCAGGAGGGTGGACTTCCCCGACCCCGTCGAGCCGACGATGGCGTGCGTCTCGCCGGCCGGGACCACCAGGTCTATGTCGCGCAGCACGTCCGGACCGTCGCTGTAGCCGGCGGTGACGCCGCGCACCTCGAGGCGCCCGCGCACCGGCCGCGGGACCGACACCGTTCCCGCGCTGACGGAGATCGGGACGGCGAGCAGCGTGAGGATGCGGGTCGTGGAGGCGCGGCCGCGCTGGTAGAGGTCGAGCACCTCGGCGATGTCGGTCAGCGGCCAGAGCAGGCGCTGGGTCATGAAGACCAGGACCGAGTAGAGCCCGATCTCGAGGTCGCCGCGCAGCACCGACCAGCCGCCGAGCAGGAGGGTGCAGGTGAAGCCGGCCAGGATCGCCATCCGCACGAGCGGGACGAAGGCTGCCGAGGAGCGGATGGCGTCGGTGTTGGCCTGCCGGTACGCCGAGGAGACCTCGGCGATGCGTGCGGCCTCCCGGTCCTCGGCGGTGAACGCCTTGATGGTGCCGATGCCCGCCAAATTGGCCGCCAGTGCGCCGGACAGGTCGGCGACGGCGTCGCGGACCCGGTCGTAGAGCGGCTCGAGCCGCCGCTGGAACAGGAAGGACCCGACGATGATGATCGGGATCGGCAGGAACGCGAACAGCAGCAGGCTCCACGACGACGCTGCGAAGACCGCGCCGACGAGCAGCACGTTGAGGGCGGTCTGCAGGATCGACGGTGCACCGACGTCGAGGAACCGCTCGAGCTGGTTCACGTCGTCGTTCAGGGTGGCGAGCGTCGAACCCTGTGAGCGGGACTCGTGCCACGCCATGTCGAGGTGCTGCGCGTGGTCGTAGGCCTCGACGCGCAGGTCGTGCTCGACCCCTTGGGCCAGGCCGCGCCAGAGGACGGCGGCGACGTACTCCGAGGCGGACTCGATGATCCAGATGACGACGTTGATTCCGGCGAGCCAGGCGAGCTGCGCGTAGCGGGACTCGACGCCGAGCACGCCGCCGATCCACGAGTCGTCAGCCCGGACGACGACGTCGACCGCCGCGCCGATCAGCAGCTCGGGGACCACGTCGGCGACCTTGTTGACCACCGAGGCGCCCACCGCGGCGACGAACCGACCGCGGTAGTTGCGGTAGCGCTGCCACAGGGCCTTGAGCGGTTGGTCGGGGGTCATGGGGTGAGCGATGCCTCTCGGATTGGAGTTAGGTAACCCTAACTTGCAGGTTAGGGTGGGGTGAACTGCCCCCGATCTCGAAGAGAGACGTACTGATGACGACCGCAGAGACGCTTCCGTTCCTGCTCGCCGAGCTCGAGACGCTGAGCGCCGAAAGGATCTCACCCTCCTTCGTCCGCGTGGTGCTCGGCAGCCCCGACCTGGCCGGCTACGGCATCGAGGGGCCGCGCTACGACCAGCGGATCAAGCTGATCTTCCCGGTGCCGGGCCAGAAGCGGCCGGACTCCTACGACGAGGGATCGCTGGAGACCTGGTGGGCGCTGCCGGAGGAGGAGCGCGGCCACATGCGTACGTACACGATCCGTGACGTGCTCGGCAGCGGGCGCGAGACCCGCTTCGTCGTCGACATCGTCGTGCACGAGGACGGGCTCGCGGGTCCGGGTGGCGCCTGGGCGCTGGCGGCCGAGCCGGGCGACCGGGTCACCGTCATGGCCCCGCGCAGGGGAGTGGCGTACGGCGGGATCGAGTTCGCGCCACCGCAGCTGAACCGGCTGCTGCTGGTCGGCGACGAGACCGCGCTGCCGGCGATCGCCAGCATCCTGGCCGACCTCGACGGCTCGGCCGCGGGGCGGGTGTTCGTCGAGGTGCCCGACGCCGGCGACATCACCGACCTGGCCGCGCCTTCGGGGGTCGAGCTGCTGTGGCTTCCGCGCGGGCACGCGGACCCCGGCTCGCGGTTGATCCCGGCCGTCCGGACCCACTTCGGGCTGGAGCCGGACACGAGCTGGGTGGACCCCTCCGAGATCGACCCCGACCTGTGGGAGACGCCCACCTGGTCGTCCTCCGGGGCGGAGATCGCGGAGGGCGCCCACGCCGATGGTCCGCTGGCCGACCTGTACGCGTGGATCGCGGGCGAGTCGCGGATGGTCACCACGTTGCGGCGCGCCCTGGTCAACGAGGTCGGCGTGGACCGGTCCCAGGTGCTGTTCATGGGCTACTGGCGCAAGGGCGTCGCGATGAAGTCGTGATCGAGCCGGGGGTGCTGGTTGAGCCCGGCCGCGGTGGTTGAGCCCGGTCGCGGTGGTTGAGCCCGTCGAAACCTGACAGGCTTCGCCCCATGTACTTCATCGTCGCCAAGTTCCAGACCAAGCCCGAGTGGACCGACCGGTGGATGGACCTGGTCGCGGACTTCACCGCGGCGACCCGCGCCGAACCCGGGAACCTCTTCTTCGACTGGTCGCGCAGCGTCGAGAACGAGAACGAGTTCGTCGTGGTCGAGGGGTTCACCGACGACGGTGCCGGCCCCCACGTCGCCAGCGAGCACTTCAAGGCCGCGATGGCCGCGATGCCCCAGGCGCTCGCCTCCACCCCGCAGATCATCAGCAAGCAGGTCGACGGCGACGGTTTCGCGCCCATGGGGGAACTCTCGGTCGACTGAGCCCGTTGTCGGTGCGGCTGGCTACGGTCGGTCCCAAATCCGGCGTCGGGCTGTCGCCGGGAGGACGAGTCGAGGGTGTGATTCGAGTTGGGCGACATGATCAGCGCGACCGGACTGGTGAAGCGCTACAAGGACGTCGAGGCCCTGTCCGGCCTCGACCTGACCGTCCCCGAGGGCAAGGTGCTCGGCCTGCTGGGGCCGAACGGTGCCGGGAAGACGACAGCGGTGCGGATCCTCGCCACGCTGCTGAAGCCCGACGGCGGCGAGGCCACCGTGGCCGGGGTCGACGTGCGGAAGGACCCGGAAGGGGTGCGGTCCCGGATCGGTCTCTCGGGCCAGTACGCCGCGGTCGACGAGCACCTGACCGGCTTCGAGAACCTGGAGATGGTCGGACGCCTCTACGGACTGGGCCGGACGAAGTCCCGTGAGCGAGCCCGCGAGCTGCTCGAGCGCTTCGACCTGACCGATGCCGGCGACCGGCCGTCGAAGACCTACTCGGGCGGCATGCGCCGCCGCCTCGACCTGGCCGGTGCGCTGGTCGCGGCGCCGCCGGTGCTGATCCTCGACGAGCCGACCACGGGTCTGGACCCGCGCAGCCGGGCGCAGATGTGGGACGTCATCCGCGAGCTCGTGGCCCAGGGCGCGACCCTGCTGCTCACCACCCAGTACCTCGAGGAGGCCGACCGGCTCGCCGACGACATCGTCGTCATCGACCACGGGCGGCAGATCGCCCGCGGTACTGCTGACGAGCTCAAGTCGCAGACCGGCGGCGAGCGGATCGAGGCGGTCCTGGCCGAGGCCGCCGACCGTGAAGCCGCTGTGCGCGTCCTCAGTGAGGTGGCCGTGGGCGAGGTCAAGGTCGACGACAACGGCCGCACGATCACCGCAGCAGTCTCGGGCGGCGCGGCCTCGTTGGGCACGGTGCTCACCGGTCTCGCGGCTTCGAGCATCGACGTGCTCGACATCGGCCTGCGCCGCCCGACGCTGGACGATGTCTTCCTGACCCTGACCGGGCGACCGGCCGAGGACGCCGACAGCGCGGATACGAACGCCGGCCCAGCCCCGAAGGAGGACGCATGAGGACCGCGACACGCGCCCTGACCGACGGCTGGGTGATCACCAAGCGCAACCTGATCAAGATCAAGCGGGTGCCCGAGGTCCTGGTCTTCGTGCTGATCTCGCCGATCATGTTCGTGCTGCTCTTCGCCTACGTCTTCGGTGGGGCCATCGATCCCGGTGCCGGCGTGGGCTACAAGGAGTTCCTGATCGGCGGCATCTTCGCGCAGACGGTCGTGTTCGGAGCGACCTTCACCGGCGCCGGGCTCGCCGAGGACATGCAGAAGGGCATCATCGACCGCTTCCGGTCGCTGCCGATGTCGCCTGCGGCTGTGCTCGTCGGGCGGACCACCTCGGACGTCGTCTACAACATCCTGTCGCTGATCATCATGGCGCTGACCGGACTGCTCGTGGGGTGGAGGATCCGTGAAGGCGCGCTCGACGCCCTGGCTGGTTTCGGTCTGCTGCTGCTGTTCGCCTACGCGATCAGCTGGGTGATGGCCTGGGTCGGCCTGATGGTCCCGAGCGTCGAGGTGATCAACAACGCCTCGTTCATCGTCATCATGCCGCTGACCTTCGTGTCGAACGCGTTCGTCCCGCTGGAGTCGTTCTCGGGCGGGCTGCGCACGGTGGTCGAGTGGAACCCGGTGTCGGCGCTGACCCAAGCGGCGCGTGAGCTGTTCGGCAACACCGGCAACGTCCCGACACCGGACTCGTGGCCGTTGGAGCACTCGGTGCTGTACACCGTGCTCTGGGTGATCGGGATCCTGCTGGTGTTCGTGCCGCTCTCGGTACGGCAGTACCGGCTGGCCTCGCTCAAGTAGTCAGCCGCGCAGGCCGACCTCGGGGCCGATGAACGCCTCGAGGTCGGCCCGCACCTCGTCGTTGATCGGCCAGGACGCGCCGGTGCTGCGGTCCCAGAACACGAACGTCGACTGCGCGACCAGTGCCGGCGGGTGGTCGGCTGCGACCCGCATCTCCGTGGCGACCGTGAACGAGGTCCGGCCCACGTGGCAGATCCACATCCGCACCAGGAACGGCGCGAAGGGGACGAACCGCATCTCTGCGTGGTAGTCGACGCGCTGGGCCCCCATGAGGTCGACGATGCCGGCCGGCTTGCGGTGCAGCAGTCCGGGTGCCGAGCCCTCGCCGTGCACCTCGGCGAACATGAAGAACTGGATCCGAGCCTCGTCGATCACCCGCACCGCCTCGACGTTGTCGACGTGTCCGCCGACGTTGATGTCGCGGAAGCGGGCCTGGATCTCGCAGTCGAACGTCGCACCGGTCATGCGGGGGATCCTCCCAGGCCGGTCAGTCGATCCGTACGACGGTCCGCCCGATGGCCCGGCGCCGGAAGTGGTCGTCGAGGGCAGCGGCCGCTTCGTCGATGCTGACGACCCGGCCGACGTGCGGCTTGATCGACCCCGATGCCAGCAGCTCGACCAGGGCCGCGTGCACCTCGTCGCCCTCGGCGCGGGTGAACGGGTTGAAACCGAACCGGCGCATCCCCGGGTCGATCTGGTCGACGAACGCGCCGAGCACACCAACGATCGAGAAGTTACCGATGCTGGCCATCCGCAGCGGGCGGCCGGTCATGCCGTTCTGGTCGTCGTCGGTGAAGCCGACGGGCAGGTAGCGACCGCCGCGGGCGACGCAGGTCCAGGACTTGCCGACGAAGTCTCCGCCGGCGAGGTCGGCGACCACGTCCGCGCCGAGGTCGTCGGTCGCCTGCAGCACCGCCTCGGCGAAGTCCTCGGTCGTGTGGTCGATGACCAGGTCGGCGCCGAGGCTGCGGACGAGCTCGGCCTTCTCCGGCGAGCTGACGGTGGCGAGCACGGTGGCGCCGAGAGCCTTGGCGATCTGGATCGAGGCGGTCCCGAGGCCTGAGGCGCCCGAGATGACCAGGACTGTCTCGCCCGCCTTCAGCGCGCCGCGGGTGACCAGGGCCAGGTAGCTGGTGTGGAAGGGGAGCAGGAACGCGGCGGCCTCGATGTCGTCGAGCGACTCCGGTGCCTCGAAGACGCCGGCGGTCGGGGCGGTGGTGTACTCCGCTATCCCGCCGAACGCGTCCTTGGACACCGCGACCACGCGTTTGCCGACCCAGGACTCCGCCCCCTCGCCGGCTGCCTCGACGACGCCCGCGACATCCATGCCGAGGGTGAACGGGGGCGGCTTGGGGACCGAGACCAGCCCACCCTGCGCGCGCAGGATGTCGTTGAAGTTGAGGGCGCCGGCGCTCACCTTGATCAGCACCTCGCCCGGCCCGACTTCGGGCGGGTCAACCTCGTTGACCGACAGGACGTCGAGAGGGTCGCCGTGCTGGTTCACCTGCAGCGCGCGCATCGTTCGTGGAACCGGCACCATGGGCCTCCGAGGGCTCTAGACAGAAAGATGAGACTCAGTATCATTCTTGCCATCATGGCAGTCAAGGAACCGGGGACCCGCGAGCGCAAGCGGACCGAGACGCAGCAGCGGATCGCCGAGACTGCCGCGCGCCTGGCGTCCGAGCGTGGCATCGCCGAGACCACGGTCGACGACATCGCTGCCTCCGCCGGCATCGGCCGCGCCACGTTCTTCCGCTACTACGACTCCAAGGAACTCGCGATCGCGACCGGGCTCTCCGGAGCCGGGGCCTACGTGCTCGCCGGGATCATCGCCGACATGCCGGCAGACCTCGGCCCGCTCGACGCCGTGCGCGCGGCGCAGGCGGTCCTGGGGGAGCACTTCGAGGAGCAGCGCGGGATGTTCCTCGAGCAGGCCGAGCTCTCCCGGTCGTCCTCGGTGCTGTTCGCCTGGACCCTGCACCTGTACGTCGACTGGGAGACCGCGATCGCCGACGCCGTCGCGCCCCGGTTCGGTCCGCTCGCCGAGGAGG
This sequence comes from Marmoricola sp. OAE513, assembly GCF_040546585.1. Taxonomy (NCBI): domain Bacteria; kingdom Bacillati; phylum Actinomycetota; class Actinomycetes; order Propionibacteriales; family Nocardioidaceae; genus Marmoricola; species Marmoricola sp. OAE513. The sequence continues at coordinate 2,537,630 of NZ_JBEPOC010000001.1, forward strand.
ACCCGCGCCCGCGGATGCTCGGTGCCCTGACCATGGCTGCGACCCGGTTGGCGTGCGACGTCTGGGTCGCCGACGGCGGCCGCGGCGACCTGCCCGCCCTCATCCAGCAGTACCTAGGTTTCGTCCAGATCGACCCCACTCACCGAGGAGCGTCATGACCAACGCCGCCAGCACCCCCCGCGAGACGACAGCGACCCACCGCGACCGCCTGGTCGCCGCCGCGATCGAGGCGGCGGGGGCCGACGACTTCGGCGCAGACACCTGGCAGGAGGGGCTCGACATCTACATCGAGTCGCTCGTCGACAGCGCGCAGCTCAACGAGATCGGCGTCGGGGTCGCCGACGACGGGATCGTCGCCGACCTGGCCAACCGGCTCCGGATCGAGGCGTGGCGGAAGGAGCACCCCGCGGTCGGTGAGCAGGAGATCCGGCAGCCGATCATCATCGTCGGCCAGCCACGCACCGGAACGACGATCTTGCTCGACCTGATGGCGCAGGACCCGGCCAACCGGGCCCCGCTGACCTGGGAGGTCGAGCGCCCGGTGCCGGCGCCGCAGACCGCGACGTACACGACCGACCCGCGGATCGAGGAGGCCCAGGCCCAGTTCGACCTGGTGAACTCCTTCATCCCCGGCTTCTCCTCCTTCCACGAGCTGGGTGCCCAGCTCGCCCAGGAGTGCGTGCGCATCTTCACCGGTGACTTCAAGTCCATGCAGCACTCGCTGCAGTTCGAGGTGCCGGCGTACAACCGGTGGCTGCTGCACGAGGCCGACATGAGCGACGGCTACCGCTACCACCGGCGCTTCCTGCAGCACCTGCAGTCCGAGCACCACGCGCAGCGCTGGTTGCTCAAGTCGCCGCAGCACCTGTGGACGCTGCCCGAGCTGATGGCCGAGTACCCCGACGCGATCGTGATCCAGAACCACCGGGACCCGCTCAAGGTGATCGCCTCGATCAGCGCTCTGGGGGCATCCCTGCGGGAGATGACCACCGAGCACTTCGAGGTCACCCGGCTGGCCGAGCAGTACGGCGAGGACATCATCCTCGGTCTCGACCGGGCGCTCGAGGCGCGCAGCAACAAAGTCTTCGACACCGGTCAGGGCGGTCGCGTCCTCGACATCCGGTACCAGGACATCCGCCACGACCTCGTCGGCGCGATCGGCCGGATCTACGACCAGCTCGGTTGGGACCTCACGGCGGAGGCCGAGTCCCGGATGCGCGCCTTCCTCGACGCTCACCCGGGCGACCAGGGCGGCAGCCTCAAGCGCTACACGTGGGCGCAGACCGGGCTGAACGAGGGGGAGCTGCGCGAGCGCGCGAAGGCGTACCAGGACTACTTCGACGTGGAGTCCGAGCCGCTGGACTAGTGCTCCGCCTGGTCAGCCAGGGAGGTGGGCGAGGCGAAAGGAGGCGGTCGAGCGCCGCCGTCGGCGCAGGGCGCGAGCGCGCTGGAGGCGGCGCACCAGCGTGGGATCGTGCTCGAGCGCGGCCGGCAGGTCGATGACCTCGTTGAGCTCGCGGTAGTACGCGACCGGGGTCAGCTCGAGCTGGCTCTCGATCTCGAGGGCCTTGCCGCCGCCCGAGCGCCACCACTGTCGCTCGAAGTCGAGGATCGCACGCTGGTGATCGGTCAGTCCGGGCATGGGGATCACCCTGCCATGCCGTTCGGGACGACTTGGTTTCGGGTCTTTGAACACTCTGTTACGGCTGGCGCACAGGCGGCTGGTGTCGGATGGGTCACACCCCGTGTTACATCCCGGAAACATTCCGGAGACCGGCCGGGAACCCCCGTTCTCTACCTTTCAGGCTGGCGCCGGCTCTTGGCGTCACCCGTTCCCATCACCGAGGGGTGCTCCTTGACCGGAAACAACGTTCGTCTGCAGGCCATCAAGGACGTCGAGGCCTACGTGCCGCCGACGCCGATCCACCCCGAGGACACCCCGGGTGACATCTTCGGCGAGAACGTCTTCAGCGTCTCGGTGATGCAGCGCCGTCTTCCCAAGACCGTGTTCAAGTCGGTGCTCGCCACCATCGAGCGCTCCGAGCCTCTGGACCCGCTGGTCGCCGACGCCGTCGCGAGCGCGATGAAGGACTGGGCGATGGAGAAGGGCGCGACCCACTACGCGCACGTCTTCTACCCGTTGACCGGCCTGACCGCGGAGAAGCACGACTCCTTCCTGGACCCGGTCGGCGACGGCACGGCGCTGGCATCGTTCTCCGGCAAGACCCTGATCCAGGGCGAGCCGGACGCGTCCAGCTTCCCCAACGGCGGCCTGCGCAACACCTTCGAGGCGCGCGGCTACACCGGCTGGGACGTGATGAGCCCGGCGTACGTGCTGGAGAACCCGAACGGCAACACGCTGTGCATCCCGACGGTCTTCATCTCGATGACCGGCGAGGCGCTGGACCACAAGACGCCCGTGCTGCGCTCGCAGCAGGCGATGGCTGTCCACGCCGAGCGCGTGCTGCGGCTCTTCGGTCACGAGGACCCGGACCGGATCGTCGCCTACTGCGGTCCCGAGCAGGAGTACTTCCTGGTCGACAGCCACTTCTTCCTGGCGCGCCCCGACCTGCTCAACGCCGGTCGGACCCTCTTCGGCGCCAAGCCGCCGAAGGGCCAGGAGTTCGACGACCACTACTTCGGTGCGATCCCCGAGCGCGTCCTCGGCTTCATGATGGAGACCGAGCGGGAGCTCTTCAAGCTCGGCATCCCGGCCAAGACGCGTCACAACGAGGTAGCACCGGGTCAGTTCGAGGTGGCGCCGATGTTCGAGCGGGCGAACGAGGCCAGTGACCACCAGCAGCTCCTGATGACGATCTTCAAGCAGGTCGCGCAGAAGCACGGCATGGAGTGCCTGTTCCACGAGAAGCCGTTCGCCGGCGTCAACGGATCGGGCAAGCACGTCAACTTCTCGATCGGCAACTCCGAGCTCGGCAGCCTGCTCGTGCCGGGGGCGACCCCGCACGACAACGCCCAGTTCCTGGTCTTCTGCGCAGCGGTCATCCGCGCCGTCCACCTGTACGGCGGTCTCCTGCGCGTCTCGGTGGCCTCGGCCTCCAACGACCACCGTCTCGGCGCCAACGAGGCCCCGCCGGCGATCGTGTCGATCTTCCTCGGAGACCAGCTCGCCGACGTCTTCGACCAGATCGCGAAGGGTGGCGCGACGCGCTCCAAGGAGAGCGGCACGCTGACCATCGGCGTCGACACGCTGCCGGACCTGACCAAGGACCCGGGCGACCGCAACCGGACCTCGCCGTTCGCCTTCACCGGCAACCGGTTCGAGTTCCGCGCGGCCGGTTCGCAGCAGACCGTCGCCGCGCCGATGGTCGTGATCAACACGATCATGGCGGAGGCCCTCGACTACTGCGCGACGCAGCTCGAGACGGCGGTCGCTGCTGGCACCGACTTCAACGAGGCGGTGCAGACCCTGCTCGCCACCATCGTCGCCGACCACGGTGCGGTGATCTTCAACGGCAACGGCTACTCCGACGAGTGGCCGATCGAGGCCGAGCAGCGCGGGCTGAAGAACCTGCGCACCACGGTCGACGCGCTGCCCGAGCTGATCTCGCCCGAGGCCATCGAGCTGTTCGGCAAGTACGCGGTCTTCAACGAGCGCGAGATGCACTCGCGCTACGAGATCGGCCTCGAGCAGTACATCCTCACGGTCGGGGTCGAGGCGAACCTGACGTTGGAGATCGGCACCACCACGATCCTGCCGGCGGCGATCCGCTACCAGACCGAGCTCGCCGCGAACGTCGCTGCCCTCAAGGCGGCCGGTCTGGAGGCCGACCTGTCCACCCTCCAGGCGGTCTCCGCTCCGCTCGCCGACCTGCGCGCGGGTCTGGCCACGCTGGCCGAGCTGATCGGCCACGAGCACGGGGACGACGCGCTCGCGACCGCGACGAAGATCCGTGACGAGGTGCTCCCGGCGATGAACGCGGTCCGTGCGGCCGCCGACACCCTGGAGACCCTGGTCGCCGACGACCTGTGGTCGCTGCCGACGTACCAGGAGATGCTCTACATCCTCTGATCGCCGACCCGGCACGGATGTGCTCTGATCCACCGCCGACCTGGCAGCGATGTGCACGGAGACGTGCACATCGTTGCCAGGTCGGCGTGGTTTTGGTGCACATTGCTGCCGGGTCGGGGAGGGGCGGCGCTAGCGTTCACGCATGCGGCTCGGACTCCACCTCGTCAATTTCGACCTCGGCGAACCGGTCGGCCCGGCCCTCGCTGCGATCGGCGCCGGGGTCGAGGAGGCAGGGTTCGACAACCTCTCGGTGATGGATCACCTGCTCCAGCTCGAATTCATGGGCCCGCCGTCCAGCCCTATGCTCGAGGGGTACACGACTCTCGGTTTCCTCGCCGCGCACACGAGCACGGTCGACCTGCAGCTGCTGGTCACCGGCGTCACGTACCGGCACCCGGGTGTGCTCGGCAAGATCGTCGCGACGCTGGACAACTTGTCCGGCGGGCGCGCGGTCCTCGGCCTCGGCGCCGCCTGGTACGAGGGGGAGCACCGGGCCCTGGGAGTTCCGTTCCCCAGCCTCGCCGAGCGCTTCGAGCGGCTCGAGGAGACCGTGCAGATCCTCCGGCAGATGTGGTCGCCCGACGACGGCCCGTACGTCGGCACGCACTACCGCCTTGACGCCACGGTCTGCTCGCCGCAGCCGGTCAGGCCGGTGCCGCTGATGATCGGCGGCTCGGGAGAGCGACGCACCCTGCGCCTGGTCGCGACGTACGCCGACGCCTGCAACCTGTTCGCGAACGACGACCTCGGTCCGGCAGCGATCGAGGCGAAGCTCGCCGTCCTGCGCCGGCACTGCGCGGAGGTCGGGCGGGACTACGACGCGATCGCGAAGACGCTGCTGTGGACCGGCGACTGCGACCCGACCGGCTTCGCCGAGCGGATGAAGCCGTACGCCGACCTCGGCGTCACCGAGGTGCACGTGATGCACCTCGGCACCGAGCCGCTCGGGCTGGTGCGCGCGCTGGCACCCCAGGTCGAGGTGCTGCAGCAGCTCTGAGGCTCAGAGGTTGGCGAGCTCCCGCTTGAGCACCTTGCCGGTGGGGTTCCGGGGCAGCTCGTCGAGGAACACCACGTCGCGCGGGGACTTGTAGCGCGCCAGGTTGTCCTTGACGAAGTCCTGCACCGCAGTGGCCTCCAGCGACTCGCCCGGCTTGAGCACCACGAAGGCGCGCAGCCGCTGGCCGAAGGCCTCGTCCTCGGCACCGAGGACCGCGGCGTCCGCGATCGCCGGGTGCGTGACGAGCAGCTCCTCGACCTCGCGCGGGAAGACGTTCTCACCGCCGGAGATGATCATCTCGTCGTCGCGGCCGTCGATGTAGAGCCGGCCGGCGGAGTCGAAGTGCCCCACGTCGCCGCTGGACATCATCCCGCCGATGATCTCCTTGCCGCCGCCGCCGGTGTAGCCCTCGAACGGCGCGGTGGTGCCGACGAAGATCCGGCCGGTCTCGCCCCGAGGGACCTCGTTCCCCTTGTCGTCGAGGATCTTGATCCGCACGCCCAGGCACGGCTTGCCGACCGACGTCGGGAAGTCACGGACGTCGTCGGGGGTCGCCAGGGTCGCGACCGAGACCTCGGTCGACCCGTACAGGTTGTAGATCACGTCGCCGATCAGCTCGGAGACCTGCTTGGACACGGCGGCCGGCAGCTGGGAACCGGCGGTGAAGGCGCAGCGCAGCGAGCTGGTGTCGTACTCGGCCAGTGCCTCGGGGCCCAGTTCGACCATCCGCTGCAGCATGATCGGGACGACGCAGATGGTGGCCGCCTGGTGCTCGCTGATGTCGGTGAGCATCTGCCGGGCGTCGAACTTGGTGCGCAGCACCAGCTTGTTGCCGACCGAGATCGCGAGCAGCGCCAGCAGCAGCCCCGTGCCGTGGAACAGGGGCGGGCCCATCACGGTGGCCTCGCCGGAACGCATCGGCATCCGGTCGAGCACCCCACCAGGGATGGCGAATCCCTTCGGGTCGGGGCGAGGAGCACCCTTCGGCGTACCGGTGGTGCCGCTGGTCAGCAGTACGATCCGGCCGGGCTTGGCCGGCGGAGTCGGGAGGGCCGGGTCGCCGGTGGCGATCAGCCGGTCGAGGTCGTCGGTGCTGGCGCCGGAGACGTCGACGGAGAACTTGCCGAACCGCGGGGCGACGTCACCGAGGATCGATTCGAATTCGGCGTCGTGGACGAGCAGGTCGACGCCCTCGCGCTCGCACACCTCGGTCGCCTGCCGCGCCGAGAAGGAGGTGTTCAGCCACAGGCTGCGCAGCCCCGCGCGGGACGCGGCGAACCCGACGACCAGGGGAGCGCGGTGGTTGCGGCAGAGCATGGCGATGCCGTCGCCGGGCTTGAGGCCGAGCCCGAGCAGGGCGTGGGCGAGCCGGTTGATCATCTCGTCGAACTCGGCGTAGGTGATCTCGCCGCGCTCGTCGGCGATCGCCGGGGACTCGGGGTGCCGGATCGCTGCGAGGTGCACCGAGGCGCCGAACGGTCCGAAGGCACTGAGGGTCTTGAGGATCTCGACGGTCTTCCGGGGCCCGGCGCCGCCGATCGCTCCCGCCCGCATCAGCGCGAGCAGGGCACGCGACTCGATTCCGGCACGGTCGATCAGCTGCATCGGGTTCATGGGTCTCCTCGTCGGGTCCTGGAACGGGACTACGTGCGTGCAGGGACGCCGAGCCCCCGTTCGACAGGGCAATCATGCTCGGACCGGGACGAAGGTCAAGGGACACCCGCATCGCGGACAGCGAAAACCGGCTGTCTGCCCGTGATCACCCGTCGTGTTCCGGGTTCCCCCAGTGTGATCACTCGAACCGGGCCGAACAGGCTGCTCGTCCTGACCACCTACGCCGCCCTCGTCGTCGCGGTGCTGGTCCTCGCCGCGCTCCGCTGAGTGACTCGTGTCTCAACTCAGGTAAGGCAACCCTTCCTCGGTGCTACGCTGGAAGCGTGGGCAAGGCGCTGAAGCTTCCGAAGACGAAGTGTTGCGTGGCGAAGACACGCTGCAACCGTTGCCCCATCCGCATGCTCAAGGAGGGCGACCTGCCGTCCGGATACGGTGTGCACAGGCGAAACCTCGTCCGGGTTGATCCCGAGGGTCGGCCGCTGACCAAGAAGTCCGCCAAGAAGGCACGCCCCAAGGTCAAGGTCACCAAGAAGATCACCAAGTCCGAGCTCGCCTCCGCCGTGAAGAACCAGAAGAAGTCAGGCAAGAAAGCTGCCTGATCCCACCAGGAGGACCAGGCAGTGACTGCACCCCGCTTCGCCGAACAGCTCAACGAGCAGATCGGTAACGAGTTCGCCGCCCACCAGCAGTACGTCGCCTGCGCGATCCACTACGACGCGCTGACCATGCCGCAGATGGCGGCGTTCTTCTACGGTCAGGCGCTCGAGGAGCGCGACCACGCGATGATGATGGTCCAGTTCCTCCTGGACACCGACTGCGCCGTGAGGATCCCGGGCGTCGAGGCGCCGAAGACCGACTTCTCCTCGATCGTCGAGCCGGTCGAGCTCGCGCTCGCCCAGGAGAAGCGGGTCTCCGAGCAGATCTTCGCGCTCACCCGCACCGCGCGCGAGGAGAACGACTTCGCCGCCGAGCAGTTCACGCAGTGGTTCATCAAGGAGCAGGTCGAGGAGGTCGCGACCATGAACGACCTGCTCACCGTCGTGACCCGTGCGAAGGACGACGTCAACGCGATCGAGGAGTACATGCGTCGCGAGCAGGGTGGCGAAGGCGCCGACCCGACCGCGCCGCCGGTCGCCGGCGCCTGAACGGTGCCCTGGAGCCCGTCCTTCGAGGGCGCCGTCCCTGATCCGCGGCTCGACCCGTACCGAGGACGTGCCGCTCGGCTCAGCCGTGACGGCGTTGCCTCCGGCCACGTCCTGGTCGAGACCGACTACCTGGCCGATCGGCTCAGCGGGTGGCTGTGGTGGCGACGCTGGCAGGACCCGACCGAGTTCCCCGTGGTGATGACGAAGCTCGACGACGGCAGCTTCGACAGCGACGACTGGGTCCGCCCCGAACGGATCGACGCGCTGCTCGCGACCTGGGCTGCCGGGCGCGACGAGGTGCAGGGGACGACGTACGAGATCACCTGGCTCGACCAGCAGGAGTCAGACCGGGTGCACCACGAGGTGTTCGGGCACCAGCACTAGATCCAGCGTCGGAACCAGATCCGCTGGAGCCACTCGCTCTGGGTGAGCAGGCCGTCGGTGTAGATGGGCCAGAACCACGCGAAGTTGAGAATCACCAGGACGACGACGCTGCCCGCGGCGATCGCGCCCACCTTGCGCCGCACCGCGCTGGCATCGGCGCGGCCGAGCATCTCGCCGAGCAGCATCACGGCGCCCAGGATCATGAACGGCTCCATGTTGATCGCGTAGAAGCTGAAGATCGGACGGTCGTCGAACCGCAGCCACGGCAGCCAGGTCACCAGGGCACCCACCACGACGACCCCGTAGCGCCAGTCGCGCTTGCCGATCCACGCGATCGCGGAGAAGACCAGCGCGACGCAGGAGAACCACCACAGCGCCGGGGTGCCGAGCAGGATCACCTGACGCAGGCAGGTCTCGCCGCCGGTGGCGTTGCAGCCCTGGCTCCCGGCGGCGATGTCGAGGTCCGCCTCCACCCCGACGGGCCGGCCGAGCAGCGGCCAGCCCAAGGGGTTGGACTGGTAGACGTGGTGAGCCGTGTTGAGGCCCTTCGTGTGGAACTGCCAGACGTCCTGGTGGTAGTGCCACAGCGATCGCAGCGACTGGACGAGCTCGGGGAAGAACCCGTGGGCGTCGTGCTTGAGGTAGCTGCCCCAGTAGGGGCCGTAGGCGTTGTTCGACAGGTGCTTCTCGTAGACGTCGGCGTGGATCAGCCACCCGGTCCACGAGGCGAGGTACACGACGACCGGCAGCAGCACGACGTACCCGACGGCCGGCAGCGCGTCGACGACGGCGGCCTTGACGAGGGGCCGCTTGATGCCGAACGAGCGTCGTGCCCCCGAGCTCCAGAACCAGAACAGCAGCCCGAACGCCGCCAACGGGTAGATCGAGGACCACTTGGTCCCCAGCGCGAGGCCCCACCAGGCGCCGGTGGCCAACAGCCAGGGGCGCCAGAAGAAGCGCGGGCCCCAGTCCGCGAGGTTCCCGCCGCGCTTCTCGGCCTCTCGAGCCAGTCTGGCGCGGAACCAGTCCCGGTCGGCGACCAGGCAGGATACGGCGCACAGCACGAAGAACGCCTGGAAGATGTCGAGCAGCGCCAGCCGGGAGAGCACGAACTGGAGTCCGTCGAAGGTCATCAGGATGCCGGCGACCAGACCGAGCATCGTGGACCCGGTGACGCGGCGGGTGAGCCGGATCATCACCAGCACCATGAGCGAGCCGATGATCGCGGGAGCCAGGCGCCAGCCGCACGGCGTCATCCCGGCGATCGCCTCGGAGAGACCGATCAGCCACTTGCCGACCTCCGGGTGCACGATCATCGACGGGTCGCCGGTCCAGAGCCCGTCGACGTTCCCGGCGATGATCTTGGAGTCCGCGTTGTCCACGTAGGTGGACACGTAGCCGTTGTGGACCAGCGACCAGGCGTCCTTGGCGTAGTAGGTCTCGTCGAAGAGGAACTTCTTCGGGTCGTCCAGCTTCCACAGCCGCAGGAACGCCGCGATCAGGGTGACGCCGAAGGTGGCCGCCCAGGAGATCACGGGATCGACGTCGAAGGCCCGCGGTCGGGCCCGCTCGACGGCGGTCGGGACCGCGTCGTCGACGGCGTTGCGCGACAGCGTGGCGACCGCGGGCGCGCCCGGGCCCGGCGACGCGTCGTCCGGTTCGGTCGCGACCGGCTCCTCCTCCGAAGGCACGGCGCCACCCTACGGGTGCGCCTGACATGATCGGCGCATGACGTCGAGCGCCGGGACAGCCGCAGGGGTCCTGGTCCTGGCCGGGACGCCGATCGGCCGGGTCGAGGACGCTCCGCCGCGACTGGCCCGCGAGCTCGCCGAGGCCGACGTGATCGCGGCCGAGGACACCCGTCGGCTCAAGCGTCTGACCACCGACCTCGGAATCGAGCCCACCGGCCGGGTGCTGTCCTACTTCGAGGGCAACGAGGAGGCCCGGACGCCGTACCTGGTCGAGCTCCTGGAGGCCGGCAACCGAGTGGTGCTGGTCACCGATGCCGGGATGCCGAGCGTCTCGGACCCCGGGTACCGGCTCGTCGCGGCAGCGGTCGAGGCTGACATCGAGATCACCTCGGTCCCCGGTCCGTCCGCCGTCCTGACCGCGCTCGCCGTCAGCGGCCTGCCGGTCGACAGGTTCTGCTTCGAGGGCTTCCTGCCGCGCAAGGCCGGCGAGCGGTCCCGCCGCCTCGCCGACCTGGCAGACGAGCAGCGCACGATGGTCTTCTTCGAGGCCCCGCACCGCACCGAGGCGGCCTTGGCCGCGATGGCCGACGCGTTCGGCGCCGACCGGAGCGCGGCCCTTTGCCGCGAGCTGACCAAGACGCACGAGGAGGTCGTCCGCGACGGCCTCGGTGCTCTCGCCGCCTGGGCTGCCGATGGTGTCCGCGGCGAGGTGACCATCGTGGTCTCCGGAGCCCCGGAGGCCGGACCGGTCGACGACCCGGCGACACTGGTCGCCTGGGTAGCAGACCAAGAGGCGCGCGGGGTCTCCCGCAAGGACGCGATCGCCGATGTGGCCAGGCGCGCCGGGGTTCCCAAGCGCGAGGTCTACGACCTGGTCCACAAGAAGGGAGCCGTCTAGTGGCGCGCACCGCCCAGCGTTCCGGTGAGCGACCCGAGGCTCCCGAGCCGCTGCCGCACCCCGTCGTCGACAACCACTGCCACCTCGACATCGGGGCGCACGACGGTCCCGGTGAGCCAATTCTGGTCGCCGAGGCGCTCGCCCGCTCGGCGGCCGTCGGCGTCCCGAGGATCGTGCAGATCGGTTGCGACCTGCCCGGCGCCCGCTGGGCCGTCGAGACCGCCAACTCCCACGCGGCGATCGTTGCCGGGGTCGCGCTGCACCCCAACGAGGCGCCGCGCCTGGACGCCGAGGGTCGTCTCGACGAGGCCCTCGCTGAGATCGCCGACCTCGCCACCGATGCGCGGGTGAGGGCGGTCGGGGAGACCGGCCTGGACACGTTCCGCACGGGGCCCGAGGGGCAGGCAGCGCAGGTGCGCTCGTTCCGCCGGCACATCGAGCTGGCCGGCGAGCTCGGTAAGACCCTGGTGATCCACGACCGTGACGCCCATGACGAGGTGCTCGCCGTGCTCGACGAGGTCGGGGCCCCGCACCGCTGGGTGATGCACTGCTTCTCGGGCGACGCGGCGTTCGCCGCTGCCTGTCTCGAGCGGGGCGCCTACCTGTCGTTCGCCGGCACGGTGACCTTCAAGAACGCCGAGCCGTTGCGCGAGGCGCTCCGGATGGCACCGCTCGACCGGATCCTCGTGGAGACCGACGCACCGTTCCTGACACCCGAGCCGTGGCGCGGTCGACCGAACGCGTCGTACCTGGTTCCGACGACGGTACGGGCGATGGCCGCCACTCGTGGCGCGGACCTCGAGGAGCTCTGCCGGGCCATCGACGCGAACACCGAGGACGCCTTCGGCGGACCCTGGAGCGCTAGTTGAGAGTCGCTGTGACAACCGTCACAAAACGGACACGAAACACGTGACCTGACCCACCTGCCCCGCTCAGAGGGGTGTGTTCGGTTTGCAATCGCCGGTCCCGTCCTGTCAAGGTCGATGACTGTTGGCCGAGAACGGGGAATCAGTACATCTCGGACACCGCAGGATCCTGCATCGAGGCAGGTGTGAGCGTCCCAGGCAGGTATGAGCCGCCAGGGCCGCCGCGGTGCATCCCCCCGTGGCTCGGAGAGTCCGAACATCGGAGAACCGTGCGCGCGAACCTCACGCACATCGTCAGCTCAAGGATCATGAACAGCCGGGCCGTCATCATCGGCCTCGTCAGCACCATCACCGTCGCCGTCCTGGCGACGACCGTCGGCTACGCGGCAGCGAGCCACGAGGTCACCCTCTCGGTCGACGGCAAGACCCACACCGTGCGCACCTTCGGCGACAGCGTCGAGGACGTGCTGGCCGGTGAGGGCATCAAGCTTTCCAGCCGGGACCAGGTCGTCCCGTCCCTGGACTCGTCGGTCAACGACGGCTCCGAGATCTCGGTCCGGTACAGCCGGCCCCTCGAGGTCAGCGTCGACGGGCGGAAGAAGACCTACTGGACCACCGCGACCAAGGTCGAGACGGCCCTGGACCAGCTCGGCATCCGCCACGGCAAGGCCACTTTGTCGACCAGCCGTGACGCCGCCATCGACCGCGAGGGCATGGCACTGCTGATCACGCTGCCCAAGCAGTTCGTGGTCAAGCTCGGCAAGGCCGACGCCCGTCGCGTCAAGGTGGCCGCCCCGACCGTGGCTGTGCTGCTGAAGCAGCTCGGTGCCGAGAAGGACGAGAACGACATCGTCCGCCCGGCGCTCACGAGCCCGATCAAGGCCGGCGACAAGATCACCCTGATCAAGGTCCGCAGCATCCGGAAGCACGTCGCCCGCGAGCGGGTCGCCCCGCCGGTGGTGAAGAAGTCCGACCCCTCGATGTACGTCGGGCAGAGCGAGACCGTGAAGACGGGCAAGGCCGGCGTGCGCGACGTGACCTACAAGATCGTCTTCCACAACGGCAAGGTCGTGAAGAAGAAGGTCCTGACCCAGCAGGTGCTCAAGGCTCCGACGAAGTCGGTCGTCGCGGTCGGCACGAAGGCCGTCCCGGCCAGCACGGCCAACGGTGGCGCCTGGGACCGGATCGCCCAGTGCGAGTCCGGCGGCAACTGGCACATCAACACCGGCAACGGCTACTACGGCGGCCTGCAGTTCTCGATGAGCACCTGGCGTGCGAACGGCGGCGTCGGTCGCCCCGACCAGGCCAGCCGCGAGGAGCAGATCGCCGTCGCCGAGCGCGTCCGCCAGCGCTCGGGCGGGTATGGCGCCTGGCCCCACTGCGGCAAGCTGGCGTAGCCCTGGCGATGACAGGCAAACGGCCGGTCACGGATAGCCTTCTACCCGTGACCGGCCGACCTGTTTCTCCGCCCACCCTCCTGGGGGCGGCGGAGATCCGGACGCTGGCCGCGGGACTCGACCTGCGCCCGACGAAGCAGAAGGGCCAGAACTTCGTCATCGACGGCAACACGGTCCGCAAGATCGTCGCCGAGTCGGGCATCACGAGCGACGACGTCGTCGTCGAGGTGGGGCCCGGCCTGGGTTCGTTGACCCTCGCGCTGCTCGCCGTCGCGCGGCGCGTCGTCGCGCTGGAGATCGATCCGCTGCTCGCCCACGCGCTGCCTGCCACGATCGCGGCGCACGCACCCGACCAGGTCGGTGCGTTCGAGGTCGTGCTGGCCGATGCGCTGCGCATCGCCGAGATCCCAGGGCCGCCGCCGACCGCGCTGGTCGCGAACCTGCCGTACAACGTCTCCGTCCCGGTCCTGCTGCACCTCCTCGCGCTGCTGCCCTCGCTCGAGCGCGGGCTGGTGATGGTGCAGGCCGAGGTCGCCGACCGGCTCGCTGCCTCGCCGGGCTCGAAGGTCTACGGGGTCCCGTCGGTCAAGGCCGCCTGGTACGCCGACGTACGGCGTGCGGGTGCGATCGGACGCAACGTCTTCTGGCCCGCGCCCAACGTGGACTCCGGCCTGGTGGCCTGGACGCGCCGCGAGCCGCCGGCGACGACCGCCACCCGGGAGCAGGTGTTCGCCGTCGTCGACGCGGCGTTCGCCCACCGCCGCAAGGCCTTGCGGCCGTCGCTGCGCGAGCTGGCCGGTTCCGCCGAGGCGGCCGAGGCGGCGCTCGAGCGCGCAGGCATCGACCCCATGACCCGGGGCGAGCAGCTGCGGATCGACGACTTCGTGCGGATCGCCGAGGGTCTGGACGCGTCCCGAGCGACGGAGGCCCCGTGAGCATCACCGTGCGCGCCCCCGCCAAGGTCAACCTGGTCCTCGGCGTCGGCCCGGTCCGTGAGGACGGCTACCACCCGCTCGACACCGTCTACCAGGCGATCAGCCTGTACGACGACGTCACCGTCTCGAACGCCGGCGCCTGGAGCGTCACGGTGCGGCCGGTCGGGGCCGTCGACTGCTCCGAGGTCCCGCTGGACGAGGACAACATCGCGATCCGCGCGGGCCGGATGCTCACCGAGCACCACGGCATCGACCGCCGCGCTGCGATCGCCATCAGCAAGGGCATCCCGGTGGCCGGCGGGATGGCGGGCGGCAGCGCCGATGCGGCGGCCACACTGGTCGCCCTCGACCGGCTCTGGGACCTGCAGACGACCGACGAGGACCTGCTCGCCATCGCCGCGCGCCTGGGCAGCGACGTCCCGTTCGCGCTGATCGGCGGAACTGCGCACGGCACGGGCCACGGCGAGCTCGTGGAACCGGTCGTCGACAACGGCACCTGGTGGTGGGTCGTCGTCCCGAACGCGGAGGGCCTCTCGACCGCGGTCGTCTACGGCGCGTTCGACGAGGCGGAGGACATCCAGCGCGGCTCCGGCACCGAGGCGATCCGGGCGGCGCTGGAGTCCGGCGACCTCGACGCCTGCGCCGACGCGCTCGCCAACGACCTGCAGGCGGTGGCGCTCGACCTGCGCTCCGACCTGCGCTCGACGCAGGCAGCGCTGGAGGACGCCGGAGCTGTGGCGACGCTGCTCTCCGGCTCCGGGCCGACCTTCCTCGGACTGGTTGCCGACCAGGACGAGGCGCACCGGGTGCGCGAGCAGCTGCTCGAGGGCGGGGTGCCCGGTGTCCTCGTCGCCACCGGTCCGGTCGCCGGGACGCACGTCGTGGACTACGTATGACCTGGAGAGACACATGTCCAACCTGATCAACCTGGAGAAGGTGTCGAAGTCCTTCGGCATCCGGATCCTGCTCGACGAGGTCAGCCTCGGCGTCGGGGTGGGAGAGCGGATCGGCATCGTGGGTCGCAACGGCGACGGCAAGACCACGCTGCTCAACCTGATGACTGGTCGCGAGGAGCCCGACGGTGGTCGGGTCTCGCGCTCGCGCGATCTGCACCTGGGCTACCTCGACCAACGCGACCTGCTCGACGACAACCACACCGTCCGCGAGGTCGTTCTCGGCGGCAAGGCCGACCACGAGTGGGCGGCGGACTCCACGACCCGCGAGGTGGTCGAGGTGCTGCTCGCCGGCATCGGCCTGGACCGCGAGGTGCACGGCCTCTCGGGCGGTGAGCGTCGCCGGTGCTCGTTGGCCAAGCTCCTGCTCGAGCCCGACGACCTGCTGATCCTCGACGAGCCGACCAACCACCTCGACGTCGAGGCGATCGCCTGGCTCGCCGGTCACCTCAAGGGGCGCGCGTCCGCGCTCGTCGTGGTCACCCACGACCGCTGGTTCCTCGACGAGGTCTGCGAGCAGACCTGGGAGGTGCACGACGGTGTCATCGACATCTACGAGGGCGGGTACGCGGCCTTCGTGCTGGCCAAGAACGAGCGGATGCGGCAGGCGGCGGCGAGCGAGCAGCGTCGGCAGAACCTCATGCGCAAGGAGCTCGCCTGGCTGCGCCGCGGCGCCCCCGCCCGTACGTCGAAGCCGAAGTTCCGCATCGACGCCGCCAACGAGCTGATCGCCGACGAGCCGCCGCCGCGCGACCGGTTGCAGCTGGAGCGCTTCGCCACCCAGCGACTCGGGAAGGACGTCATCGACGTCGAGGACGTCGACCTGGTCCGCGGCGAACGCGTGCTGCTCGACCACGCCACCTGGCGGCTCGGACCCGGCGACCGTGTCGGCGTGGTCGGGGTGAACGGCGCGGGCAAGACCTCGCTCCTCAACCTCGTTGCCGGATCGCTCGAGCCGACCAAGGGCAGGGTCAAGCGCGGGCGCACGGTCGCGTTGCAGCACCTGACGCAGAACGTCACGCCCGAGGACCCGTCGGTGCGCGTGCTGAACGCCATCGAGGACGTCCGCCGGGTGACGAGGACGGCCGGCGGGGGCGAGGTCACCGCGACCTCGATGCTCGAGCGTTTCGGCTTCACCGGTGACCGGCTGACCGCGCGTCTGGGGGACCTGTCCGGTGGCGAGCGGCGCCGGTTCCAGCTGCTGAAGCTGCTGCTCTCCGAGCCGAACGTGCTGCTGCTCGACGAGCCGACCAACGACCTGGACATCGAGACGCTCGCCGTCCTCGAGGACTTCCTCGACGGCTGGCCGGGCACCCTGGTCGTCGTCTCGCACGACCGCTACTTCCTCGAGCGCGCGACCGACTCGATCTGGGCGCTCATGGGCGACGGCACCATCGGGATGCTGCCGAAGGGTGTCGACCAGTACCTCGAGATGCGCAAGGCGGCGAGCGGTCCGGCCGCCGATTCTGCCTCCGTCGGCGAACCTGCCTCGGTCGTCGAGCCTGCCGAGACGCCCGGGAAGGCGAAGGCGAAGGTCGGCGGCGCCGAGGAGCGCGCGGCACGCAAGACCATCGCCCGGGTCGAGAACAAGATCGCCAAGCTGCTCGCCCGCGAGGCCGAGCTGAACGCAGCGATCGCGGCGGTCGCCGACGACTACGAGGCGATGGGCAAGCTCGCCGAAGAGCTCACCGCGGCGCAGCAGGAGCGCGACGGACTCGAGCTGGAATGGCTCGAGGCCTCGGCGCTGCTGCAGTGAAATTGCTGCCGAAATGCGCTGACATCGAAGAGCCCGCAGGGTCTAGCCTCGACAGGTGATCTCCCTCGACCAGGTCCTGACCTTCGGACTTGCCGCGTTCGTCATCATCGTCATCCCCGGCCCGAGCGTCGTCTTCGTCGTCGGGCGCGCACTGGCCTACGGTCGCGGTGTCGCGCTGGCCTCGGTCATCGGCAACACGCTCGGCCTGGTGACGATCGTCGTCCTGGTAGCGGCCGGCCTCGGCGTCGTCGTCCAGGAGTCGTTGGTCGTGTTCCTGGTGCTGAAGATCGCCGGAGCGGCGTACCTCGTCTACCTCGGGGTCGAGGCCGTACGCCGGCGCAAGGAGTTCCTCACGGCCGGCGGCCCCGACGACCTGGGGCCGACGATGACCTGGGCGCGGGCGATCCGGCAGGGCTTCGTCGTCGGGGCGTCGAACCCGAAGGGGTACATGATGCTCGCCGCCGTGCTGCCGCAGTTCGTCGATCGGGGCGAGGGTCATCTGCAGCTCCAGATGCTGCTCCTCGGCCTGATCGCCACCACGATCGGCCTGCTCTCCGACAGCCTCTGGGCGCTGATCGCCTCCCAGCTGCGCAGCTGGTTCAACCGGTCGCCGAAGCGCGGCGAGGCGATGGGGACCGTGGGTGGCGTCTCGATGATCGGTCTGGGGCTGGCGCTCGCGGTGACCGGCGAACACTGAATCAGCGCAGCGGCCGCATCAACCGCTTCAGCAGGTCGGCGAGGTCGGTGCGCTCCTCGCCGGACAGCTCGGTGAGCAGGTCGCGCTCGCTGGCGAGCAACGTCTCGAACGCGCCGTCGACCGCGCGCTTGCCGGCAGTGGTCAGGCCGACGAGAACGCCGCGCCGGTCGTTGGGATCGGCGGAGCGCTCGACCAGACCACGTTCGGAGAGCCGGTCGATCCGGTTCGTCATCGTCCCGCTCGTCACCATCGTCTCCTTGAGGAGCTGACCCGGGCTCAGCTGGTACGGCCTGCCGGCGCGTCGGAGTGCGGCCAGCACGTCGAACTCCCACGGCTCGATCGACTGCGCCGTGAACGCCTCGCGCCGGGCCAGGTCGAGCAGGCGGGCGAGCCGGCTGATCCGGCTGAAGATCTCGACGGGGCCCAGGTCGAGGTCGTCGCGCTCGCGGCGCCACGCCTGGACCAGCTCGTCAACCTCGTCGGCTCCCTCGGGGATGGACATGAAGGCATCTTAGTCAGAAAGATTCTTGACATCGAGAGATAGCGCGAGCAAAGTATCTTGATATCAAGAGAGTTTGGAGATCCGCGATGCCGCACAGCTGGGACCCCGACCGCTACCTGACTTTCGCCGACGAGCGGGGTCGCCCGTTCGTGGAGCTGCTGGCTCGCATCGATGCCACGGCACCGAGCACGGTCGTCGACCTGGGTTGCGGGCCCGGGAACATGACCGACCTGCTGGCGCAGCGCTGGCAGGCGGCGAGGGTCGTCGGCATCGACGCGAGCGCCGCGATGATCGCCAGGGCGCGATCGAGGGGATCGGCCGTCGACTACCGGGTCGACGACGTGGCGACGTGGACGGCACCGGAGCCCGTGGACGTCCTCGTCTCCCACGCGACGCTGCAGTGGGTGCCCGACCACCTCGAGCTGCTGCCAGGCCTCGTCGGCCAGGTGACGCCCGGCGGATGGTTCGCCTTCGGTGTCCCCGCGAACTTCGACGAGCCCAGCCACACCCTGCGCGAGGAGCTCGCGGCCGAGGCGCCGTACGCCGAGCAGACCGCGGGAGTCGCCTCGCCGCAAGCGTTCGACGCGGCTACCTACCTGCACGCGCTGACCGGTCTCGGCTGCACGGTGGATGCGTGGGAGACCACCTACCTGCACCAGCTCTCCGGACCAGACCCGGTGTTCACCTGGATCAGCGGGACCAGCGCCCGGCCGACGTTGGCGGCGCTCGATGCCGAGCTGCGTCCGCGCTTCGAGGCAGAGCTGAAGCGGCGGCTGGATGCGGCGTACGAGGCGACGCCGGCAGGCGTGGTTCTGCCGTTCCGGCGGGTGTTCGTGGTGGCCCGGACGCCGCACCCCTAGATCCTGTCGGTGCGAACGGGCACGCTGGCGGCATGATCGATCACTTCGGTATCAACTGCGCAGACATCGACGCCTCCAAGGTCTTCTACGACACCGTGCTGGCCACGCTCGGGCACAAGCGCCTGCTGGAGTACGGAGACTTCATCGGCTACGGGACGGACAAGCCGGACTTCTGGATCGGCCGGTACGACGGCCAGCCCGCCGACAACCGGGAGATGCACCTGGCCTTCTCCGCGCCCGACAAGGAGACCGTGCAGGCGTTCGTCGAGGCGGCGCGCGGTCTCGGGCTCGAGGTGCTGCACGAGCCCCGCCAGTGGCCGGAGTACCACGACCACTACTACGGCGGGTTCGTCCGCGACCCCGACGGCAACAACGTCGAGGCCTGCTGCCACACCGTCGCCTCGGACGCCTGATGCGCATCGTCCTGCTCCCGGGTGCCGGCGGCGCTGCGGCGTACTGGGACAAGGTCGTGCCGCTCCTCGAGACCGAGGGGCACGACGCCGTGGCCGTCGAGCTGCCCGCGGACGACGAGTCCGCCGGACTCCCGACGTACGTCGAGGTCGCACTCGAGTCGTGCGGTGCGGCTGACGACGTGCTCGTCGTCGCGCAGTCGATGGGCGGCTTCACGGCGCCGATGCTCGCCGAGCGTCTGCAGGCAGCGGGCCGCACCGTCGTCGGCATCGTCCTGCTCAACGCGATGGTGCCGCTGCCCGGGGAGACGCCGGGGGAGTGGTGGGATGCGGTCGGCTCGGAGCAGGCGCGGGTCGAGGCTGCGGAGGCCGGCGGATACCCGACCGACTTCGACCTCGACGCCTACTTCCTGCACGACCTGGACGAGGAGACGACCGCCCTGCTGATGGAGGGTGGCAAGGACGAGGTGGAAGCCGCGTTCGTCTCGCCGTGCGCGATCGCGGCGTGGCCGGACGTGCCGACGCGTGTGGTCGCCGGCGGGGAGGACCGGTTCTTCCCGCTCGCGCTCCAGCAGCGGGTCGCCCGTGAGCGGCTCGGTGTCGAGCCGACGGTGGTCCCGGGCGGGCACCTGTGCGCGCTGTCCTTCCCGGCCGAGGTGGCCCGGGCGGTGCTGCTGGCCTGATTCAGTCGGTGATCCGGAGGCCCGGCTTCGACTCCAGGCCGGACAGCCCGTTCCACGCCAGGTTCACCAGATTCGCGGCGACGACCTCCTTGCCGGGCTTGCGTGCGTCCAGCCACCACTGGCCCGTCGTGCCGACCATGCCGACCAGCATCTGGGAGTACATCGGGGCGGTCTTCGCGTCGAACCCGCGACGCTTGAACTCGTCGACCAGGATGAACTCCACCCGGGTGGCGATGTCGCTCATGATCGAGACGTAGGACCCGCTGGCCGATCCGAGCGGACTGTCGCGCACCAGGATCCGGAAGCCTTCGGGGGACTCCTCGATGTAGTCGAGCAACGCGAACGCCGCCTGCTCCAGCAGCAGCCGCGGCGTCCCGGAGGTCAGCGCCTCGCGCACCATGCCGAGCAGCTGCCGCACCTCGCGGTCGACCACCACGGCGTACAGGCCCTCCTTGCCGCCGAAGTGCTCGTAGACGACCGGCTTGGAGACCTCGGCGCGGGCGGCGATCTCCTCGACCGAGACACCGTCGAAACCCTTCTCGGAGAAGACCGTCCGGGCGATCTCGATCAGCTGCTCGCGGCGCTCGGCAGCGGTCATCCGGCTGCGTGCGGGCTTCTTGGGTCGAGGTTCGCGGGGAGGCACCCGGTCATCCTGCCAGCGCTGCGTCGGTGCCGCCGCCTACTTTGGTGCCATGACCGATCTCAAGGGCGAGCTGCACGCGAAGCTGAAGGTCACCCGTCAGGTGCTTCTCGACAAGCTCGACGGTCTGTCCGAGTACGACGCCCGGCGACCGATCACGGCCAGCGGCACCAACCTGCTCGGCCTGGTCAAGCACATGATCGGCATCGAGCACGTCTACCTGGGTGAGTCGTTCGGGCGCACCCCGCCGGACGTGCTCCCGTGGGTCGCCGACGGTTCGGTCTGGGACGGCGCCGACATGTGGGCGACCGCCGCTGAATCGCGGGAGGAGCTCGTCGCGCTCTACCTTCGCGCGTGCGCGCACTCGGACGCGACCCTCGAGGCGCTCGAGCTGGACGCTGCGGGATCGGTACCGCACTGGCCCGAGGACCGCCGGGCCACGACGCTCGGCGTGCTGCTGGTCAGGATGGTCGACGAGACCGCGCACCACGCCGGGCACGCAGACATCTGCCGCGAGCTCGTCGACGGCAGCGGCCAGGCTGACGCTGCCGCGGTCGGCGACGCGGCGTACTGGAGCGACTACGTCGCGAAGATCCAGGCGGCTGCGGAGACGTTCAGGCAGTAGCCGCGGGCTGGGCGCTGACGAGCTTCGCCTGGACCCGCTCGGCCACCGGCCAGCGGACCTCCTTGACGAAGCCGATCTTCTCCAGGATCCAGATGAGTCGGGCCGAGGTGTCGAGCTGGCCGCGCTGCACGCCGTGGCGGGCGCAGGTCGGATCGGCGTGGTGCAGGTTGTGCCAGGACTCGCCCATCGACGGGATCGCCAACCACCAGACGTTGGCCGACTTGTCGCGCGAGACGAACGGGCGGTCGCCGATCGTGTGGCAGATCGAGTTGATCGACCAGGTCACGTGGTGCAGCAGGGCGACCCTGACCAGCGAGCCCCAGAAGAACGCGGTCAGTGCACCCTGCCAGGACCAGGTGATGAGACCGCCGAGGGCCGCAGGCAGCAGCATGGAGAGCAGCACGAAGGCCCAGAAGTTCTTCGAGATCCGGACGATGTCCTTGTCCTTGAGCAGGTCCGGCGCGTACTTGCGCTGCACGGTCTGCTCGGTGTCGAAGAGCCACATCATGTGCGCGTGCCAGAAGCCCTTCCAGAGCGCGCGCAGGTTGGTGCCGTACTTCCACGGGCTGTGCGGATCGCCGTCCCGGTCGGAGAACTTGTGGTGCTTGCGGTGATCTGCCACCCAGCGCACGATCGGCCCCTGGATCGCCATCGAGCCGGCGACGGCGAGGGCGATCTTCGTGAACCTGTTCGGCTTGAACGACTTGTGGGTGAAGAGCCGGTGGAAGCCGACGGTGATGCCGTGGCCGGTGAACCAGTACATCGCCGCCATGATGGCGAGGTCGCTCCAGCCGAGCCAACCGCCCCAGGCGATCGGGACAGCGGCGATCAGGGCCAGGAACGGCACCGCGATGAAGATCGCCAGTGCGACCTGCTCGGTGCGCGACTGGGTCTCGCCGCCCAGGGTCGCGTGGACCACGGGCTCATCCAGGGTGGCCCTGTCCAGGGTGGGGGACGCAGTCATGTTCTTTCCTTCGCGGGCTAGGCCCCGCCGGCACGGGGTCAGTCTCTGGCAAAACCGTAACCTACGGATGCGTAGGTGCGGTGGCGTAGTCGTGAAATCGGGGACGTTCGGGCCCCCGGGCGGAACGGTGCGTCTCGCGACGGGGAGAATCAGCGGTATGACGGCTCCGACGAAGTACGCCCTGTTCCGACTTGAGGACGGTCTTCTCGTACCCCAGGACATCGCTCGTAGTCTGTGGCGAGCCGATCAGATGCACGGAGTAGCCACCAGCGGTGCGCTCGCGCGGGAGCTGGAGAACGCCGTGAAGTCGGCCGGGCGGGACGATCTGCGCCCGGCGCGCTACACCGTCGACCTGTTCAAGGCGCCGAGCATGGGCCCGTGCGCGATGGCCTCGACCGTCGTCCGCGAGGGCTCCCGGCTGATGCTCGTGGACGCCACCTTGTCCCAGGGCGGCGAGGTCGTGGCGCGGGCGAGCTGCCTGTTCCTCAAAGAGACCGAGAACCCACCGGGCGAGGTCTGGGGCCCGCCGGACGAGCCGACCCCGCCGCCCCTGGACATCGCCGAGGTCTCCGACGAGCCGCGGGTGCCGATCTTCTTCAGCGAGGGCGTCGGCTGGTCGCAGAACTTCGCCGAGCACCAGAACGGTGGTCGCAAGCAGACCTGGCAGACCGCGCTCGCGATCGTGGCCGGAGAGAAGCCCACGCCGTTTCAGGGCCTGGCGGGTGCCGCTGATTCGACCAGCATGGTCGTGAACTGGGGTGACGCGGGCGTGCAGTACATCAACACCGACGTCACGTTGGCGATCTCGCGGGTGCCGGTCAGCCAGGAGATCGGGCTGGCCGCGGTCAACCGGACGGCCCACGACGGCATCGCCACCGGTAGCTGCATCGTCTTCGACCGCGAGGGTCCGATCGGCACGACGACCGTCACCTCGATCTCGAACGCGCGTCGTGCGGTGGACTTCACCCAGCACGACTTCACCGAGGACTCGATCAACGGGGCGTGAGCGCGGCGCACGCCTCGCTGCCGATAGCCTGAGCCCTGCAGCAATCCCCGGTTGGTCTGCCGGCAGGGCCCGCCTGACTTTGAATCAGGACTAGCGACGTAGGTTCGACTCCTACCCGGGGAGCGAACGAGAGCCAAGTCGAGCTTGCTCGATCTTGGCCGAGCGAGCGACCCGGGGTCGACGAGCGAAGCGAGGAGCACCCGGGGGGCGCGGTGAGAGCTGCGCCAGGGCAACCACCGACCCGTGCGCTCAACCCTGACAGTAGTACTGTCAACGTGCTTCAATGACCGCGTGACCGCCAGCGACCTGCGTCCCGCGCCCACCGCGATCCCGAACGCCGACGCGGCGGTCGAGCGGTACGGGACGACCGGCGCCGCCTGGGTGGCCGGCATGTGGCGGGCGGACCCGCTGGCCGACGCCGTCGTCAACGACCCGTCGGGGCCTGAGGCTGGTCGCGCCGTACGCCTGATGATGAAGCAGGGAGTCGGTGCGGTGACCGACCCGGTGCCCTCGGTGCAGGCACTCCTCGACCAGATCACCGCCGAGCCGGCGTGGCTCGAGCGCGAGCGGCTGGACCGCGCGAGCGACGTCCTGGTCCGGTACTCCGCGCAGTGGGGGCTGGTGCTCGGTGCGGCGTCGCTGCTCGCCGGGGCGAACAACTGGGTCGCCGCGCAGCCGCTGCTGCTCACCGGCCGCTACGGCAATCAGCCCGCCGTACGGTCCCTCGAGGTCGGGGAGTGGCTGTCCCGCGTGGTGGCGCGCGGTGGGATGGCGGTCGACGCCCCGGGCTTCCAGCACACGGTCCGGGTCCGGATGATCCACGCCCACGTGCGCCGCCACATCGGTCGCAACGACGAGTGGGACACCGACGCCTGGGGTGTGCCGATCCCGCAGCCGTACATGGCGTTCACCCTTGCCGAGTTCGGGCACATCTCGCTGGCTGCGATGGAGCACCTTGGGGTGCGCCTGAAGCCCGGCGAGCTCGCGGACATCTACCACCTGTGGCGCTACGTCGGGTACGTGATCGGGGTGGACGACTCCCTGAACCCGACCGACGAGGCGGACCAGATCCGGATCGAGGAGCTCTACCGGCTGACCTCGCCCGGGCCGAACGTCTACAGCCGGGACTTCACGCGAGCCCTGACCGAGGAGTACCTCGCTCCGCAGCTCGCGACCATGCTGCCCGGACCGCAGCGGTGGCGCGAGGAGGCTGCCAAGAAGCTCATGTACGGCATGTCGCGGGTGTTCCTCGGCGATGCTGCGGCCGACGACCTGGGCATCCCCGACGGTGCGACCAAGCACGTGGTCCGGGCGTTGCGCCCGGCCCTGGCGGCGGCCGACCAGATCAGGCTGCGTCGGTTCGGGCGCGAGGAGGTCACCCGTCGCGGGTACGCCGAACGTGCGACCGAGCTCGCCCGCCTGAAGGCGGAGCACGCTATGACCCACGACCTGGTCGACGCGGTTCCCGGCGCGGTCGGGCGTGGTCACTAGTGGCAGGATCGTGAGATGCCGTCCATCGTCGAGCACAGCGTCGAGATCGCAGCGCCCGTGGAGAAGGTCTTCGCCTACGTCGACGACTTCCACAAGACCCGCGAGTGGATGTACGGCCTCGACAAGATCGAGCACGTCGGCGGCAACCAGCACGGTGTCGGCGCGGAGTACGACGGCGTCATGAAGGTCGGCGTCTCGTTGTCGTCGCGCATCAGGTGCACGGCGTACGAGGAGAACAAGATGATCGAGCTGACCTCGGTCAGGGGCATCAGGAACACCCAGCGCTGGACGTTCACCGCCCTGGACGACAACCGCACCCTGGTCGACGCGTGCATCAGCTACTCGTTGCCGGGAGGGCCTGTCGGCGCGACGATGGCGGCCGGCATCAAGCCGTTCGTCGGCATCGCGGTGAAGCACACCAGCGAGACGCTGGTGCGGAACGTGGAGTCGCTGCGCGGCTGACCCTCCCGGTCAGCGCGGCGGTTCCTCGGCGAGGACGCCACGGACCGCGCGCTCGACGACGAACCGAGCCAGGGGGTCGTTCGGGCTGCGGGCGGTGACGAACAGGCGGGCCGGGATGTCCACCGCGCAGGCACGCACCACCGTCACGGCGGTCGCGTCCCGCCGCGACCAGAGGTCGTGCGCAAGATCGGCGAGCAGGGTGGCCGCGGAGGCTCGGTACTGCCGCAGCTGGGCCTGCAACGTCTCCGGGACGCCGTCGCCTGCCGAGGATCCCGGTCTGCTCGCCATCAGGACCCGGGTCGCGTCGGCGTTCGCGACGGAGTAGGCCCCGGTCGCGAGCGCGGCCGCGACGACAGCGTCCGTGGCCGTGCCGGCCTCACGTGCGCGTCGTACCTCCTCGGCCTGGAAGGCCAGGAAGCCCGACGCCTCGCGTGCCCAGACCTGGGCGAGCAGGTGGTTGCGGGACGCGAAGTGGTGGTAGATCGCCCCGTTGGACACCCCGGACCGTGCGCTGAGTGCGCGGATCGTCACCGCCGCGACCCGCTCGGCCACCCAGATCGCTCTGGCGTGGTCGAGCAGGTCGTCGACGTCGAGTGACTGCGGTCGACCCATGCTTGTCCTTCCGCCTAGCGGCGGATCGCGACCTTCACCTCGCACCCGGTCGCCGAGTCCTTGGCCGGTCCGCCGTTGCAGTAGTCCTTCTGGGTGCCGCCGTTGAGCTTGTCCTTGCCGGCCTCGCCGTAGAGCTTGTCGGTGCCTGCGTCGCCGGTGATGGTGTCGTTGCCGGTCCCGCCGAGGAGGGTGTCGTTGCCGGCGCCGCCGGCGATGCGGTCGTTGCCGGCGCCGCCCTTGATGACGTTGCCGCCTGCCGAGCCGACGAGGACGTCGGCGAAGCGCGAACCCGACAGGTGCTCCACGGAGAGCAGGGTGTCGTAGCCGGCGCCACCCGTGTTCTGGGTGGCCCCGTCCTTCCCGAGCGACAGGCTCACGGCCTTGGCCGCGCCGGCGTAGGTCACGGTGTCGCTGCCCGCTCCGCCCAGCGCGTCGTCGT
The DNA here is from genome assembly GCF_040546585.1 of Marmoricola sp. OAE513. Lineage (NCBI taxonomy): Bacteria > Bacillati > Actinomycetota > Actinomycetes > Propionibacteriales > Nocardioidaceae > Marmoricola > Marmoricola sp. OAE513. The sequence goes on from NZ_JBEPOC010000001.1 coordinate 2,563,687, forward strand.
CCCCGGCTCCGGGGTCGAGGACGTCGTTGCCGTTGTAGCCCTGGATCGAGTCGTTGCCGTTGCCGCCGCCGAGGTGGTCGTTGCCCGGACCGCCGTCGACGAGGTCGTCACCGTCGCCGCCGTACAGTGCGTCGGTTCCGGTGTAGGAGGTGCTGCCGTAGCCGTCGTCGCCGAAGAGCTCGTCGTTACCGCCCTGGCCCAGGAGCACGTCGTTGTCCTGGCCGCCGCGCAGGACGTCTCCGCCGTTGCCGCCGTCAAGACGGTCGTTGCCGAAGTACCCGTAGAGGAAGTCGTTCCCGTCGCCGCCCTCGACGACGTCGTTGCCCCGGTCGCCGTCGAGCCGGTCGTTGCCGCCGAGACCACGGATCCGGTTGGGGCCGTCGTCGCCGTCCAGCTGGTCGACCTGCTGACTGCCGGTGAGGTTCTCGGTGCCGACCACGGTGTCCGACCCCTCGCCGGTGTTCTGGAGCGCGGTCAGGCCGAGGTTCATCGTGATGGCGACCGTGCTGAGCTCGAAGCTGACCGTGTCGTTGCCGTCGCCGCCCGAGTAGGTGTCGTTGCCCAGCGAGCCGATCAGGACGTCGTTGCCGGCACCGCCCTGGAGGATGTTTCCGCCGTCCGCGTCGAGGACGTTGTCGTCGTCGCCGTACAGGACGTCGTTGCCGCCGCGTCCGGTGATCGTGTCCGAGCCCTTGTTGCCGAAGAACACGTTCGCCCGGTCGTCGCCGATCATCGTGTCGGGCCCGTCGGTGCCGTAGACGACCTCGATCGAGGTGACCGTGTCGTTCCCCGCCTGCGGTGACGACGCGGTGCCGGTGCTGAGATCGGTGCTCGAGCTGCTGGCATCGTCGAACGAGAGCTGGTCGGTACCGGTCTCGCCGCGCAGGGAGTCGTTGCCGAGGCCGCCGTCGAGCAGGTCGTTGCCGGAACCGCCGTAGATCGTGTCGTTGCCTTCCTGCCCGAGCAGCAGATCGTTGCCGGTGCCACCGCAGATGGTGTCGTTGCCGGCGCCGGCAACGAGCATGTCGTCGCCGGGCAGACCCAGGATGACGTCGTCGCCCGAGGTCGGGCTCTGGCCGAGCGACAGGTCGACGGTGACGACCTTGCCGCCGCAGGTCTTCGCGGCGTACGCCGGTGCGGCGACCAGGGCGGCGGCCGCGGCCAGTGCGGCGACGGCGAGCAGTGAGCGGGTGTGCATGAGTCCTCCGAGCGGGTTTCCGAGCAGTTAAAGAGCAAGTGCTCTGAAACTAACCTCCAGCCTGACTCCGGCGCAAGGCGTTCGTCGAGATCGGGACCAGTGGTCTACGTCACCGCGTGAGGTCACGCCGGTTCAGACCACCTGTGCGCTGGATACCTGTGCGCCCTTCCGCGCACGTAGCATGCGGCGACGAGTTGCGGAGACGTACGTTTCGGGAGAGCACGATGAGCGCTGAACGCATCAACGGGGAGGACGGTCTCTTCCTTCGGTTCGAGCGTCCGGACACCTACACCCATACGCTCAAGGTCCTGGTGCTCGACCCGGCCCGCCACGGTGCGCAGGTGACGCTCGAGGACCTGCACCGTGTGGTCGGCGCGAACCTGCACCTCAGTCCCCGAGCCACCCAGCGCGTCGGTCGACTGCCCGGCAAGCGGGCCTGGGCGTGGGTGCCTGACGAGAACTTCGACCTCGCGCACCACCTCGAGGAGGTCACTGCTCCCGGGCTCGGTGACCGTGCCGCTCTGGACCAGGTGTGCGCCGAGGTGCTGGTCCGCCAGCTCGACCGCGCGCACCCGCTCTGGGCGATGACCCTGGTGCACGGGCTGGAGGGCGGACGGCAGGCGGTCGTGGTCCGGGTCCACCACGCCATCTCGGACGGCAAGGCCTCGATCAACATGCTGTACGCCGCCAGCACCGCCTCGCCGGACGACGTCAGGCAGGTGCCCGAGCGGACCACCGAGCACGCGCCGGTCGACGGGCGCGGGAGGTTCGCGGCGTTCCGGCGGGCGTCGAAGGAGAACAAGAAGAAGCTCAAGGAGTTCGGCCCGGTCAAGGACCTGCCGACGCTGTCGCGGCGTACGGCGTTCAACGCGGTCACCGGCAAGGACCGGTTGTGCGCGTCGACGAGTCTGGACTTCGAGGACCTGCGCGAGATCGCGCGTGGTGCCGGGCTGACGGTGAACGGTGCGTTCCACGGTGTCGTCGCGGGCGCCATGCGCCGCGAGCTGCTGGACCGCGGGTTCCCGGTCGACGCCAAGCTGATCGCCGCCTTCGGCGTCGCCGACGGGGCAGACCCTGGGCGTCGCTTCGGCAACGCCTTCGCCACCTCGTTCGCGTTCCTGCACGCCGACGTCGAGGACCCGTGGGAGCGCCTGCACGCGGCCGCGGAGAACGCCCGTCGGGCGATCGCCCTGCGCGCTGCGACCGGCTTCGAGTACTACCGGACCGGAGTGGAGTTCCAGCAGTACGTGCTGCCGCACCTGCGAGCGGCGTTCGCGAACATCACCCCGATCGTGGGCAACCAGATCACCCTGGCCAACGTGCCCGGACCGACCGCGAACCGCTGGTTCGGCGACGTCGAGCTGGTCGACTGGATCTCGCAGGCGATCGCCATCGCGCCGTCGGTGGTCAGCCTCACCGGCTACTCCTACGCCGGTCGGCTCTCGCTCGGACTGACCGTCGCCCCCGAGGCGGTGCCTGACCCGGCAGCATTCCTGGACCGGTTCCGGGACTCGATGGAAGAGCTGCTCGAGCTCGTCAGGAGCCGAGAATCGCAGCCACAGCCGGCGAGCTGAAGAACGGCTCGAGGCGGGCGCGGACCAGGCGGTCCAGCTCGCCGGCCTCGTGCGCGGTGGCAAGCAGGCCGGGCACGATCGCGGTCGCCTGGGCGACGACGTCGTTCCGGGTGATCGCGAGGTCGTCGAGGAGCGTGGTCACCGGATCCTCGCCGTAGGTGGCGAAGAACCCGTCGACAAGCGCGTCCACGAGCGCCAGCACCGGGTCCGTGGGAGCGCCCGCGATGACGATGTCGTGGAGCAGGCCGGCGACCCGTTGCGCGTCCTCCCGGTCGCCGAGCTGGTCGAGGCGGACGACCGGTTTGTCGGCGTACAGGTCGAAGACCTCGAGGGCAGCGTCCCGGGTCGTGGGGTCGCGCAGGGTTTCGACGACGACCTTGTTCAACCGGCGCATCGCGAAGGTCGCGCCCTTGCCCGCCGTGTCGCCGAGCACGTCGCCGGCGGCGCCGACCACCTTGCCGGCGGCGCTGGTGCCGAAGGAGACGAGCGAGCCGAGGCCCGGGATCTTGTCGGCCATCGCCTGGTTGGCCTGGACCATGTCGCCGACGATCCGGCCGACGAAGCGCGAGGCCATGGTGGCCACCAGCGGGCTCTCGGTGAGCTGGTCGAGGAAGCGCTCGGCGAGGTCGGTCATGCCGAGCACCTCGGCGACCAGGCTCTCGACGTTCTCCCGATCGATCACGTCGGCCAGGGTGTAGCTCTCGCCCGGTCCGTCGTACGCGACGTCTGCGGCTGCGGCGACGAGCGTGGTCGCGCCCGAGCTCGGGGGCACCTTGTCCAGGAGCAGGTGGATCAGGGACTTGACCTCGGCCGGACCGACGAGCGCGGCGAGCGGGATCCGGGAACCGCTCGCGAGCAGCTCGTCGACGTCCTGGGCGATGAGGTCGGGGAGTGCGGGGCCGGTCAGCTGCTCGACCAGCCAGGCGACCTGGGCGTCGAGGAGGCGTTCGGCCAGGGAGGGTTCCGGCATACCGAGCAGCCTAGGCGCTCCGCGTTTCGTGGGGCGTGTGGTTCCGGTCACCGGCTCGACCGGGAGCAGCGTTTGGATAGGGTTCGAGAAGCAGTCTGTGCAGCAACCACGGGAGGGGTCCGGCATGTCCGACGACCTGACAGTCATCGTCCTGGCGGCCGGCGGCGGCACCCGGATGAAGTCCAAGACCATGAAGGTGCTGCACCCGATCGCGGGCCGCAGCATGATCGGGCACGTCCTGCACGCCGCGACCTCGCTCTCGCCGACCCGCATCGTCGCGGTCGTCGGCAACCAGCGCGAGCAGGTCGGACCGCACATCGAGGCACTCGTCCCCGACGTCGTGCTCGCCGTGCAGGAGAGCCAGAACGGCACCGGTCACGCCGTACGGATCGCGTGGGAGTCGTTGCCTCCCGAGGCGCGTACGGGAACCGTGGTCGTCGCGTCCGGCGACACCCCATTGCTGCGTGGTGAGAGCCTGCAGGCGTTCGTCGAGTTCCACCGCTCTTCCCGCGACGTGGTGTCGATCCTCACCGGCATCGTCGCCCGCCCGCACGGCTACGGACGCATCGTCCGTGGCGCGGACGGCGGAGTGGAGGCGATCGTCGAGCAGAAGGACGCCACCGAGGAGCAGGCCCGCATCGCGGAGATCAACAGCGGCATCCTCGCCTTCGACGCGGCGTTCCTGGACACCGTGCTGCCGCGGTTGGGCAACCAGAACGCGAACGGGGAGTACTACCTGACCGACACGGTCGGCCTGGCCCGCGCGGACGGCAGCACCGTCGGTGCCTTCACGCTGGAGGACGTGATGGAGACCGAGGGGGCCAACGATCGCGCCCAGCTCGCCGTCCTCGCGGCCGAGATGAACCGTCGGATCCTGGACCGCTGGATGCGGGACGGCGTGACGATCATCGACCCGAGCAGCACCTGGATCGATGCCGATGTCCAGCTCGCCCAGGACGTCACCGTGCTCCCCGGGGTCCAACTGCTCGGCGCCACCGTCGTCGGCGAGGACGCGGTCGTCGGACCTGACTCGACCCTCAAGGACGTGGAGGTCGGAGCGGGTGCGAAGGTCGTTCGGACCCACGGCGAGCTGGCCGTCATCGGCGCCGGGGCGACCGTCGGCCCGTTCTCCTACCTGAGGCCCGGGACCGAGCTCGGCGCCGACGGCAAGATCGGTGCCTTCGTCGAGACCAAGAACGCCCGGATCGGGGACGGTGCGAAGGTCCCGCACCTCTCGTACGTCGGGGACGCCGAGATCGGCGAGGGCGCGAACATCGGCGCCGGCACGATCTTCGCGAACTATGACGGCGTCAACAAGCACCGGACCGTGATCGGTGCGCACGCCAAGACCGCCAGCAACAACACGTTCGTCGCTCCGGTGACCGTGGGCGACGGAGCGGCGACCGGAGCGGGCAGCGTCATCCGGAGGGACGTGCCGCCCGGCGCGCTTGCCGTGAGCAGCGGTCCGCAGCGGCACTTCGACGAATGGGTGCAGAAGCGACGAGCCGGGACAGCCCAGGCCAAAGCGGCCGCCGATGCGGCCGGGTCCGGCGCGGGGCCGGCAGGCGCAGCGCCTTCCGGCGAATAGTTCGTCCAGATGTTGGCACGTTGCCGTTCCGGGTTGGGGACACGGCCGTGGGTGGGTGAGAATCGACCCGACGGACCCGTGGTGCCTGCGAGGAGACGCCCAGCGTGAGCGAGATCAAGAAGACGACCGAGAAGAACCTGATGGTCTTCAGCGGCCGGGCGCACCCGCAGCTCGCCGACGAGGTCGCGAAGGAGCTCGACACCGATCTCGTGCCGACCTCGGCGTACGAGTTCGCGAACTCCGAGATCTACGTCCGCTACGAGGAGTCCGTCCGCGGGTGCGACGCCTTCGTGATCCAGAGCCACACGGCGCCGGTGAACGAGTGGATCATGGAGCACCTGATCATGGTCGACGCGCTCAAGCGGGCGTCGGCGAAGCGGATCACCGTCGTGATGCCGTTCTGGGGCTACAGCCGCCAGGACAAGAAGCACCGTGGTCGCGAGCCGATCTCGGCCCGGCTGATGGCGGACCTCTTCAAGACCGCGGGTGCCGACCGGATCATCACCGTCGACCTCCACGCCGACCAGCTCCAGGGCTTCTTCGACGGTCCCGTCGACCACCTGATGGCGCTGCCGATCCTCACCGACTACATCAAGGACAAGTACGGCGACCAGGAGCTCGCGGTCGTCTCGCCGGACGCCGGACGGATCAAGGTCGCCGAGCGGTGGTCCGAGCGCCTCGGCGGCGTGCCGCTCGCGTTCATCCACAAGTCCCGTGACATCACCCGACCCAACGAGACCGTCGCCAACCGCGTCGTCGGTGACGTGACGGGCAAGATCTGCGTCCTGACCGACGACATCATCGACACCGGCGGCACCATCGTGAAGGCGGCCGAGGCGTTGATGAAGGACGGCGCGGCCGGAGTGGTCATCGCGGCCACCCACGCGATCCTCTCCGACCCGGCCGTCGACCGGCTCAAGAACTCCTCCGCGGTCGAGGTGGTCATCACCAACACGCTGCCGTTGGCTCCCGAGAAGGAGTTCGACAAGCTGACCTGCCTCTCGATCGCCCCGCTGCTTTCGCGGGCTATCAAGGAGGTCTTCGAGGACGGCTCCGTCACGAGCATGTTCGACGGGCACGCCTGACCTTCCCTCGACCGGGCCAGGATGTCCCGCCAGGTCGCGCCGAGCGGGCACAGATGTCCCGTCCACCTGCGTCGAGCGGGCCGGGATGTCCCGCTGGTTTGCGCCGAGCGGGCTGAGATGTCCCGCTAGTTTGCGCCGAGCGGGCACACATGTCCCGCGCAACGAGCGAACGCCCCGCTCGGCTTACCTGGGTGAGGCATCTGTGCCCGCTCGGCGTACCTGGGTGGGACATCTGTGCCCGCTCGGCGTACTTGGGTGGGACATCTGTGCCCGCTCGGCGTACCTGGGTGGCACATCTGTGCCCGCTCGGCGACGGATTGGCCTTCCCCCGCGGGGATCTGTACGATTTCCGGGTTGCCTCGGCGAGGGAGCTCCCGGACAGGGATGTTCCGTGATCGACGCGGTCGGTTCGTGAATCTGCATGCACCGTGCCTCGTCGCGCGCGGTGCATGTCGTGTCTCCGGGCCGCTGCGGAACCGGGCAACCACGACTTCCCAGACCTACGTTCGAGGAGCACCACCATGTCTGAAGACCTGATCAAGGCCGAGGCCCGCACCGAGTTCGGCAAGGGCGCTGCCCGCCGCATCCGCCGTGCCGACAAGGTTCCGGCCGTCATCTACGGCCACGGCAACGAGCCGGTCCACGTGACGCTGCCGGGCCACGACACCCTGATGGCGATCCGTCACGGTGGCGCCAACGCGGTCCTGAACATCGAGATCGACGGCAAGGTCCAGCTCGCGCTGACCAAGCAGATCCAGTCCGACCCGATCAAGGGCTTCCTCGAGCACGTCGACTTCGTCGCGGTGAAGAAGGGCGAGAAGGTCACCGTCGAGGTGCCCGTCCACACCACCGGTGAGGCCGCGAAGGAGACCTTCGTCCAGATCGAGAACAACGTCGTCTCCGTCGAGGCCGAGGCCACCCACATCCCCGAGGCCATCGAGGTCGACATCGAGGGCGCCGAGGTCGGCACCCAGATCCTCGCCTCGCAGCTCACGCTCCCGAAGGGCTCCACGCTGCTGACCGACGGCGAGACCCTGATCGTCAACATCACCCAGGCCACCACGGCCGCTGAGGTCGAGGCCGAGCTCGCCGAGGCCGAGGCCGAGGCCGGCATCGAGCACGACGCCCCCGAGGCTGCCGCCGACGAGGCTGCTGCTGACGAGGCCCCGGCCGAGGACGCTGCAGACTCCGAGTGACTGACGACGTCTGGCTGATCGTCGGGCTGGGGAATCCCGGCCCGACGTACGCCGGCACCCGTCACAACATCGGCTACCTGGTGGTCGACGAGCTCGCCCGACGCATGGGCGGCTCGCTGAAGTCCCACAAGTCCGGTCGCGCCGAGGTCCTGGAGGGCCGGCTGGCACCCCCGGGTGCGCCGGCTCCGAAAGTGATCCTCGGGCGCGCCCGCGGCTACATGAACGAGTCCGGGGGACCGGTCTCGACGCTGGCGAAGTTCTACGGGGTCGCCCCGGACCACGTCATCGCCGTGCACGACGAGCTGGACATCGACTTCGGCACGCTGCGGATCAAGTTCGGCGGCGGCGACAACGGCCACAACGGACTGAAGTCGATGCGCTCCTCCCTGGGTACCGGTGACTTCTTCCGGGTCCGCGCCGGCATCGGCCGCCCTCCGGGCAGGCAGAATCCCGCCGACTTCGTGCTCGGCAACTACTCGACGGTCGAGCGCAAGGAGCTCCCGTTCCAGATCGACAGTGCCGCCGACGCGATCGAGTGCCTGATCGAGAAGGGCCTGGAGGAGACTCAGCAGCGCTTCAATCGCTGAGCCTGTCTCGCTGGACGTGCAGGTCGTACGATCGGTCACTCGACAGGCTCCGTGCGTGCCTCGCTCCGCTCGTCAGCGCACTGTCGCCGACTCGGCCACGAGCAAGCTCGGGCACTCGATAGGCTCCGTGCGTGCTCCTCGCTGCGCTCGTCGGCGCACTGTCGCCGACTCGGCCACGAGCAAGCTCGGGCACTCGGTAGGCTCCGTGCGTGACTGACTTCGATCCCGGTACGCCGCCCGCCGAGGCCCTCGAGAACGACCACCTCTTCGCTGCCTGGACGGCGACGGTGGCTGGTGAGCTGCTCCAGCAGGTCCGCGCCAGCGGGCTGGAGGGCAAGGCGCTCAAGGACGCCGGCGACCTCGCGTCGCACGAGCTCCTGATGAGCCTGTTCGCCGAGCACAAGCCGGCCGACGCCGTGCTGTCGGAGGAGGAGCACCGCGGGACCTCCGGGGCGAACAACCGTCTCGAGACCCCGCGCGTCTGGATCATCGACCCGGTCGACGGCACCCGGGAGTACTCCGAACCCCCGCGCGACGACTGGGCCGTGCACGTCGCCCTGTGGCAGGAGGGCGCCCTCGTCGCGGGCGCCGTCGCCCAGCCCGGCCTCGGCCGAACCTTCCACACCGGTCAGCCGCCGGTCGTCCCGGCACGGACGGCTCCGCGCCCGCGCATCGCGGTGTCGCGCACCCGACCGCCGAAGTTCGTCGAGGAGCTCGCCAAGGTGATCGATGCCGAGCTCGTCCCGATGGGGTCGGCCGGCGCCAAGGTCATCTCGGTGACCCGCGACGTCACCGACGCCTACGTGCACGCCGGAGGTCAGTACGAGTGGGACTCGGCCGCCCCGGTCGCGGTCGCTCGCGCGGCCGGCCTGTTCACCAGCCGTGTCGACGGCTCCGAGCTGCTGTACAACCAACGCGAGGTCCGGCTGCCCGACCTCATCGTCTGTCGTCCGGAGCTCGCGGAGCCGATCCTGGCCTTCGTGCGCGAGCACGGAACTGACTGAGCACCCGCGAGCACGGCACCGACTGCCCTAGGCGGGGGCCTCCGGGAAGTCCCGCTCCCACGCTGCGATCTCCTCCGGCTTCGGCTCTCCGTCACCGCGGGTCAAGTGCACGTACGTCAGGAACAGGATCGGCAGCACGATGTAGAGCCCGCAGAAGAAGAGGTTACGGACGTCGTGCACGAACTCCGGTCGGTCGGCGACCGCGACGTGCTTCAGGTCGTACGACCAGCCGACCCAGTACGTCATGCCGAGCTGGAAGATCACGATGCCGGCCCAGAACAGCGGGGCGAACAATCCTTGCAACGGGAGACGGTGCTGGGTGGGGACGGTTCCCGACGCCACCTCCTTCTTGGCGAGGTAGGCGTCGAAGAGCTGGTTGACCCCGATGATCGCGATCCCGACGAAGAACCAGCCGATGTAGTTCGCCTGGGTGATCCCCCAGTGGTAGCCCGGATCGGGGTAGCGGTAGATCTGCCCCAGGAAGGTGTGCTCGCCGAGCAGCGAGACCGGGTCGGTGACCCAGTCGATGACGACCAGCAGGAACGACGCCAGCACCAGGGTCGTGAGGCTGTTGCGGATCCGTCGTGACGTGACCCGCTGGACGTCGAGCCCCCGGCGCCGTACGGGCGACATCAGGAACTGCGCGAACGCGAACGACACGTAGGACAGGAAGGCGAACGACAGCGAGTCGAAGAACGGGACGCCGAAGACCATCAGGTCCTTGCTCAGCCCCGACTCGACGTACTTGTAGTCGCCGAACGGGAACTGGTGGTTGATCGACCCCCACTCGGCCGCGAGCGTGATCAGGTATCCCGAGGCGGTCCAGAAGAGGGTCCGCTTCCACCGCTGCTCCAGGTAACCCAGCACGAGGAACGAAACCAGGAACAAGGTCACGTACCAACGGTGCGTCATGGAGTACAGAAGTTCGTCCATGCGAGATGTATAGCGGTACTTCGCCGTGCCGGTAGGAATGGCCAGGCATCTGGCTGGACCACAGGGCACAATCGTCGCCATGGGAGAGGCGATCGAGCTCGAGGTCGACAACCGGGTCGTGCGCATCTCCAACCCGGACCGGGTCTACTTCCCGGCCCGCGGGGAGACCAAGCTCGACCTGGTCGAGTACTACCTCTCCGTCGGCGACGGCATCGTCAACGCACTGCGCGAGCGCCCGTGCATGCTGCACCGCTTCCCCAAGGGTGTGGACGGCGAGAAGGTCCACCAGAAGCGGCTGCCCTCGGGCGCGCCGGACTGGATGGAGACCGTGCAGGTGTTCTTCCCGCGGTGGAAGCGCACCGCCGATGAGCTGTGCGTCACCGAGATCGCGCAGGTCGTGTGGGCCGTCCAGATGAGCACCGTCGAGTTCCATCCCTGGAACAGTCGCCGCGCTGACGTCGAGAAGCCCGACGAGTGGCGCATCGACCTCGACCCCGGTCCGGAGTGCACCTGGCAGACCGTGCAGCGCGTGGCGCACGTGGCTCACGAGGTCCTCGAGGATCTGGGCGCCGTCGGGTACCCGAAGACCAGTGGCGGCTCCGGGATGCACATCTACGTACGCGTGCAGCCCGACCACGACCACCAGGGCGTACGCCGCGCAGCGCTCGCCTTCGCCCGCGAGGTCGAGCGCCGCAGCGACGAGGTGACGACTGCCTGGTGGCGCAAGGACCGGGATCCCGCCGACCTGTTCGTCGACTACAACCAGAACGCGCGCGACCACACGATCGCGGCGGCGTACTCGGTGCGCGGCAACGCGGAGGGGACAGTCAGCGCACCGATCGCCTGGAGCGAGATCGACGACTGCGAGCCAGGTGACTTCACGATCGCGACGATGCCCGACCGCTACGGGCGGCTCGGCGACCTGCACCACGACATCGACGACCACGTCTTCGACCTCGCGCCGCTGCTGGAGTGGGCCGACCGGGACGAGCGTGAGGGCCAGGACACACCGCCGGAGCCGGGCGAGGCGTGACCAATCCGCCCGTTTTGCGTTGATCGTTGCATGAAGCGACGGTTTCGGGTCCTGGTGCTGGTGCTGGCGGCTGCGCTCTTGTCGTTGCCTGCAGTGCCGGCAGGTGCGGCCTCTCCGGTGCTGACGCTGTCGATGGACCGCTCGGTCTACACGGCGTCGCAGACTGCGACTTTCCGCAGCCACGTCGAGGCGATGAACCTCACCTACGTTCTCCAGATCCAGTACCCGGGCAGCTCGGAGTGGAAGACCCTGTGCTCGTCCGTCAACGTGAACACGGCCGACTTCAAGTGTCAGCTCGGCCTGCAGTACAACATGAAGGTCCGGGCCCTTCTCCTCGACACCAAGGGCACCCCGGACGACACCTCGGACGACACCGTGGAGGCGCTGGTGGCCAGAGCGGTGCCGGTGCGGTCCTCGGTGGGCACGGTGCCGTCAGGCTTCTACAGCCGGTCCGGCAAGTACCGCGTGATGGGCCGGTCCGCAGCGAAGTTCGTCAGCCAGAGCTCCCCCGCCTTCCCCGGCCAGCGCTGCATCCGGCACCAGGTGCAGCGCAAGAAGGCGTCGGGGTGGCGGACGGTGAAGACCGGTAAGTGTGTCGTGCAGGGTAAGCAGGGCCTCGTTCGATGGACCTGGAAGGGCAGGCACCCCACCGGGGTGAAGTACCGGGTACGGGCGTCGGTCGCGGAGGACCAGGTCAACAAGGCCGGCGTCGGCCGCTGGGTGTACGTCCGGTTCCGCTGACGGATACTGCTGCGATGAGGCGTCTGACCGCGAATCCTTGGCTGATCCCGCTGCTCGGGTGCTGGGCGCTGTCGTGGGTCGACCAGGACCTGGTCGACTGGGTCGGCTCCGCGCGGGCGGCGGCGATCCTGATGGGGGCGGGCATGGTGCTCGGCTGGGCGTGGTACCGGTTCGGCCCCCGGCCGCTGGCCGAGCGGCTCTACCCGCTCGCCGTCCTGCTGGTCCTCGGCGTCCTGCTCCTGCTCGGGGGCGGCGGCATCGAGGTCGACTCGACCGACGCGGGCGCGTGGACGGTCCCGGGCATCCTGGCCGGCCTGATCTTCGCCGAGGCGCACCCGTCCTGGCAGGCGCAGCGGCGCGTCGCCCTCAGCAGCCGCAGGAACCAGCCCGATCTGCGCGACCAGGTGAAGTGACAGGGCCGACAGTCAGGTTTACAGGTCCGGCCATTGTGTCAAGTTACCCGCGGGTTTAGGCTCCGTTCATGAGCGTGAACCCCTCGACCCAGCTGCCTGCCGATCCCGAGCACGACCCGCGCGCGTCGTACGCGTTCGAGCCTGAGTACGTCGCCGCCCTCACCGACCGGTTGATCGCCACCGCCGGCACCGGCGTGACCTCGTACGCGCCGGCCACCGGCAAGCCGCTCGCGGTGATCCCGCAGTCGAACGAGGCTGACGTCAAGGAGGCCTATGCCCGCGCCCGCCGTGCGCAGGCGGCCTGGGCGCGCACGTCGCTCGACCACCGCGCCGAGCTCCTGCTCCGGTTGCACGACATCGTGCTGGACCGCCAGGACGAGATCATCGACCTCATCTGCTGGGAGTCGGGCAAGGCCCGCAAGCACGCGTTCGACGAGCCGCTGCACATCGCGCTCACCGCGCGCTACTACGCGCGTACCGCTCACCAGCACCTCGACACCGAAGGGCGGATCGGCGTCATCCCCGGTCTCACCCGCGCCGAGGTCAACCGCGTGCCCAAGGGCGTCGTCGGGATCATCTCGCCGTGGAACTACCCGTTCACGATGGCTCTGTGCGACGGCATCCCCGCGCTGCTCGCCGGCAACGCCGTGGTCACCAAGCCGGACGCGCAGACGATGCTCTCCGCCCTGCTCGGTGCCCAGCTGCTCGAGGAAGCCGGCTTCCCGAAGGACCTCTGGAACGTCGTCGCCGGCCCGGGTCGCGAGCTGGGTACGCCGATCATCGACCGCGCCGACTACATCTGCTTCACCGGCTCGACCGCGACCGGCAAGATCATCGCCAAGCAGGCTGCTGACCGTCTGATCGGCTGCTCGCTCGAGCTCGGGGGCAAGAACCCGATCCTGATCCTGCGCGACGCCGACCTCGACAAGGCGGCCGAGGGCGCCGTGCGCGCATGCTTCTCGAACGCCGGCCAGCTCTGCGTCTCGACCGAGCGGATGTTCATCGCCGACCAGGTCTACGACCGTTTCAAGGAGAAGTTCGTCGCCGCCACCAAGGCGATGAACCTCTCGGCCGGTCTGGAGTGGGGCAGCGACATGGGCTCGTTGATCAGCCAGGACCAGCTCGACACGGTCACCGCCCACGTCGAGGACGCCGTTGCTCAGGGAGCTGTCGTCCTCGCCGGCGGCAAGCCCCGCCCCGACCTCGGCCCGTACTTCTTCGAGCCGACGATCCTCGAGGGTGTCACCCCGGAGATGACCTGCTTCGGCACCGAGACCTTCGGCCCGGTGATCAGCCTGTACCGCTTCCACGACGAGGCCGACGCGATCGCGCGCGCCAACGACGGTGAGTACGGTCTGAACGCCTCGATCTACACCCGCGACATCAAGCGGGGCCGGATCATCGCGCGCCAGATCAAGTGCGGGACGGTCAACATCAACGAGGCCTTCGGTGCGACGTTCGCCAGCATCGACGCGCCCATGGGTGGCATGCGCGAGTCCGGGATGGGTCGGCGCCAGGGCAGCGAGGGCATCCACCGGTACACCGAGACCCAGGCGGTCGCCTCCCAGTCGCTGCTGCGCTTCAGCCCGCAGTTCGGTCTGAACGACGAGCAGTACGCCAAGGTGATGACGTTGAGCCTGCGGGCCATGAAGAAGATGGGACGGGCCTGATCTGATGGCAGAGTTCGACTTCGATGTGCTGATCATCGGCTCCGGCTTCGGAGGCTCGGTGAGCGCACTGCGCCTGACCGAGAAGGGCTACAAGGTCGCCGTGATCGAGGCTGGTGCCCGGTTCGAGGACCAGGACTTCGCCGAGAACTCGTGGGACGTGAAGCGGTACCTCTTCCGTCCCGAGGTCGGTTGCTACGGCATCCAGCGGATCGACGCGCTCAAGGACTGCATGATCGTCTCCGGTGCAGGGGTCGGCGGCGGCTCCCTGGTCTACGCGAACACGCTCTACGAGCCGCTGGACGCGTTCTACCGCGACCCGTCCTGGGCGCACATCACCGACTGGAAGTCCGAGCTGGCGCCGTACTACGACCAGGCGAAGCGGATGCTCGGCGTCGTGGAGAACCCGCTGCGGACGGCGGCGGACGACGTCATGTACAAGGTCGCCCAGGACATGGGCGTCGAGGAGACCTACCACCCGACCCCCGTCGGGGTGTTCTTCGGCGGTCCGGGCGAGACCCACCACGACACCATCAAGGACCCCTTCTTCGGTGGCGCCGGCCCTGACCGCGTTCCGTGCAAGGCGTGTGGCGAGTGCATGACGGGTTGCCGTCACAACTCCAAGAACACCCTGGTCAAGAATTACCTGTACCTGGCCGAGCGCGCCGGCGCGCGGGTGATGCCGCTGAGCACGGTGACGCGGATCCGTCCGCACGAGACCGACAGCGAGGGCTGCGTCGGGTACGACGTGACGATCAAGTACACCAAGGCCAAGCGGGCGACGGCCCGCTCGACGCGGACCCTGACCGCCGAGCACGTCATCGTCGCTGCTGCCTCCCTGGGCACCCAGCGGCTGCTGCACACGATGAAGGACGAGCACCACCTGCCGGCCATCTCGGACCGGCTCGGCTACCTCTCGCGCACCAACTCCGAGTCCATCCTCGGTGCGATCGCGCCGTCCACCTCGAAGGTCGACTACTCGCGCGGCGTCGCGATCACCTCGTCCTTCCACCCCGACGAGCACACCCACATCGAGCCGGTGCGCTACGGCAAGGGCAGCAACTTCATGTCGTTGATGCAGACCGTCCTCACCGACGACTCCGGGCCGGAGCCGCGCTGGCAGAAGTGGCTCAAGGAGATGTGGACGCAGCGTCGGAACATCAAGGAGCTCTACGATTTCAAGCACTGGTCCGAGCGCACCGTGATCGCGCTGGTCATGCAGACCGTGGACAACTCGATCACGACCTTCAACAAGAAGATCCCGGGGACGAACATCAGCTACCTGTCCTCGCGCCAGGGCCACGGCACCCCGAACCCGACCTGGATCCCGGTCGCGAACGAGGCCGTCACCAAGATGGCGGAGATCGTCGACGGCACTGCCGGCGGGTCGATCGGCGAGCCGTTCAACCGGCCTCTGACGGCGCACTTCATCGGCGGCTGCACGATCGGTGACTCGATCGAGACCGGCGTGATCGACCCGTACCAGCGGGTCTACGGCCACCCGAACCTGCACATCGCTGACGGGTCGGCGATCTCGGCGAACCTGGGTGTCAACCCGTCGCTGACGATCACCGCGCAGGCGGAGCGCGCCATGTCGTTCTGGCCCAACAAGGGTGAGGAGGACCCGCGTCCGGCGCTGGGCACGGCGTACGAGCGGATCGAGCCGGTGGCCCCGAACTCTCCGGTCGTGCCGGCTGGGGCGCCCGGTGCGCTGCACCTCCCGATCGTCGCGGTCAGCTGAGCGGTCCGACCTCTCGATATCGCCCGAAATTTTCTTCGGAACCTGCATAACCCCGCCCCGCGGGGCTCGTTGAACAGTGCAGATCGGGTGCACAGCTCCCTCCCAGGCCCGATCTCGACACGGTTCACACCACGTGGACAATCAGGGCCCAGCCTCCCTCCCTCCCCGGCTGGGCCCTGAGTCACTTTTCGGGTCGGTCGGAAGTCTGGGCCCCGCCCAGCGCTCTGCCGTTCGTCCCCGGCTGGGCCCTGAGTCGTTTTTCGGTCCGTTGTCCCCGGCTGGGCCCTGAGTCACTTTTCGGGTCGTCGGGAGTCTGGGCCCGCTCAGGCCCGGGACGGTCAGCGACCGCCGACCCGGTAGACCGTGTAGCGGCCCTCCCGGGCGATGACCCCGCCGCGCTCCAGCTGAGCCAGGAAGTCGGGCGCCAGTCCCATCTCCTCGGGCGGGCGGGTCAGTATCACGGCGTCCCCCGAGGTCAGGTACGCCGTGTAGAGCCGGGACCACGCTGCTTCAGAACCAGGCTCCGCGACGGGGAAGAGGCGTCGGTGCCGCAGCCGACGTCCGATCGGGTCCATCCAGTCCGGGCACCGGTTCTGGAAGCTGCGGCTCAACGTGTTGAGCTGGATCTGGGCCATCGGCCCGTCGGTCATCAGGCAGCGCACGTCGGCGACGGCGGCCGTCAGCTCCTTCCGCGGGAACACGGGCTCGGCCTCGGTGCCGGCGACCTCGAGCGACGTACTGACCGCCACGAGGACGACAGCGACCGCGGGCAGCCAGCTCCGGGTCGGTCGCTGCGCGAGCGCCGCCGCGACCACCAAGCAGAGCGCCACGCTGACGAAGTCTGTGTAGAAGGGGAACCAGACCGGTTGGAACCAGACCTGGAGCAGCTGGACCAGCAGCACCAGGACCAGCGGACGGGCTGCTCGGATCCGCCAGGCCCGCCAGAGGAGCACGGCGAGGAGGGCCGCGCCGAGAACGACGGTGGCACGCAAGGTGGATGTCGAGACGTCGTACGAGCGGTCCCCGACGACCAGGTAGCCGAGCACCTCGAGCCCGTCCGGGCGGTAGCGCGTCCGGGCCAGTTGGTCGAGCACGATCGAGTCCCACATTTCGTGCCCGGAGAGCAGCAGGAAGGGCAGGTCCACCACGACCAGGGCGGCGCCAGCGCCGAGAGCGATCCGCAGGGTAGGGGCCCAGTGTCGCTCTGCCGCCAGCTGCCAGCCGAGAAAGGCGGCGATCGGAACCAGCCACCACAGCTTGATGCAGACCGCCGCCCCCAGGGCGACGCCGCACAGGAACCACAGCCTGCTCGCGCGCGGCGTTTCGGCCTGAAGTGCGCGGTGGAAGGCGAGCAGCCCGCAGAGCAGGAAGAAGTTGCCGACGGGTTCCAGGTAGCCCACGAACTCGAACGCGACCGCATTGGTCCAGACGGCGTAGACGAGGCCGCCGGTGATCGCCGCGCGCTCGCTCAGGCCCATGGCGCGAGCGACCCGGATCACCAGGACGGCGTTCAGCGAGGCGAGCACGATGATCGCCACGCTCGCGGCGGAGTACCCCGTCAGGTCGGTGGTGAGACGCCCGAGGAACGCGAACGGCGCCTCGAGAACGGCGATGCCCGGCGGGTGCACCAGGGTGAAGTCGCGGTACGGGACCCGTCCGTTGACCAGGCCGGCGGCGGCCGCGTAGTAGACCGCGGGGTCGTACCCGTACGGAGCGGTGAGTCCGCCGCCGACGACGCAGCGCGCCGTACGAGCGAGGAGGGCGACAGCGAAGACCCAGGTCGTCGGCATGGTCGCGACGGCCTTCCAGGAGCGATGCCCGACACTCACCCGCCGAACTGTAGACCCGCTAGGGTCGCGCTCATGCGCAATCTCTCTCGGGCGATCGTGGTCGCTGTCCTGCTCACCTCGCTGGCCGCCTGCGGTGGCGAGTCCCCGGAGGACTCGGCCAGGACGACAGCCTGCCGCGAGTACCTCCTCCAGGGCGGCAAGCACGCGTCCGAGGTCGTCGAGGAGCTGCGGCACACCCTGACCCGCCAGCAGGAGGACACGTCCTTCGACCCGGAGCCGTACCGGAAGCTCGTGGTCTCCGCTGCGCTGACGAAGCACCTGAGCGAGGACGACTACGACGTGTTCGCCGACGTCGTCGACGGGCTCGACACGTTCCTGACGGTCGGGGGCACGCCCAGCTTCGCCGACGCGAAGGCGCTCGACAGGTCGGTCGACGAGTTGGCCAGGCTCTGCAGGTAACCAGCGGACGCCGTACGGCCGCAACGGTAAGCACCGATAGACTCGCCCCACCGCATCCGAGCTGCAGAAGGGGCCGGCTTTGACCGACCACGACCTCGTCCTTGTCGTCGACTTCGGGGCGCAGTACGCCCAGCTGATCGCGCGTCGCGTCCGGGAGGCCCGGGTCTACTCGGAGATCGTGCCGCACAGCATGTCGGCGGCCGACATGCTGGCGAAGAACCCGACCGCGATCATCCTGTCCGGCGGCCCCTCGTCGGTCTACGAGGACGGAGCCCCGCGGCTCGACCCGAGCCTGGTCGACGGTTCGGTCCCCGTGTTCGGCATCTGCTACGGCTTCATGGCGATGGCACAGGCGCTCGGTGGCGAGGTCTCGCACACCGGTCAGCGCGAGTACGGCCGGACCGACGTCTCCGTACTCGAGGCGGGCACGCTGCTGGCCGGGCTGCCCGAGACGCTGGTGTCCTGGATGTCGCACGGCGACGAGGTCACCGTTGCACCCGAGGGCTTCACCGTGAACGCGAGGTCGCCGCGCGCGACCGTCGCGGCGTTCGAGCACACCGAGCGTCGGATCGCCGGTGTCCAGTGGCACCCCGAGGTGCTGCACAGCGAGCACGGCCAGGCGATCCTGGAGCACTTCCTGGTCAACATCGCCGGCTGCCGCCAGACGTGGACCAGCGTCAACATCGTCGAGGAGCAGATCGAGCGGATCCGCGCCGAGGTCGGCGACGCGCGGGTCATCTCGGCCCTGTCCGGCGGTGTCGACTCCGCGGTCTCGACCGCACTCGTCCAGCGCGCCGTCGGCGACCAGCTCACCGCCGTCTTCGTCGACCACGGCTTGCTGCGCCAGGGTGAGGCCGAGCAGGTCGAGAAGGACTACGTCGACGCCACCGGGGTCGACCTCAAGGTCGTCGACGCGAAGGACCAGTTCCTCGGCTTCCTCGACGGGGTCACTGACCCCGAGGAGAAGCGCAAGATCATCGGCCGCGAGTTCATCCGGGTCTTCGAGGCCGCCGAGCGCGAGGTGCTCGCGACGCCGGGCCCGCCGGTCAAGTTCCTGGTGCAGGGCACGCTCTACCCGGACGTCGTCGAGTCCGGCGGTGGCGAGGGTGCGGCGAACATCAAGTCGCACCACAACGTCGGCGGCCTCCCCGAGGACCTCGAGTTCAGCCTGATCGAGCCGCTGCGGACGCTCTTCAAGGACGAGGTCCGCGAGGTCGGTCGTCAGCTCGGCATCCCCGAGGAGATCGTCGGTCGTCACCCGTTCCCAGGCCCCGGTCTGGCGATCCGGATCGTCGGCGCGGTCAGCGCCGAGCGGCTGGAGATCCTGCGCGAGGCCGACGCGATCGTGCGCGAGGAGACGGCTCGGGCGGGGCTCGACAAGGACATCTGGCAGTTCCCGGTCGTACTGCTTGCCGACGTCCGCTCGGTCGGCGTCCAGGGTGACGGCCGCACCTACGGGCACCCGATCGTGCTGCGCCCGGTCTCGTCGGAGGACGCCATGACCGCGGACTGGAGCCGGCTGCCGTACGAGGTGCTGGAGCGGATCTCGACGCGGATCACCAACGAGGTCGACGAGGTCAACCGGGTCGTGCTGGACATCACCAGCAAGCCGCCGGGAACCATCGAGTGGGAGTAGATCTCGTCGGGTCGTGGGTCTGACGACGCGCCAGGGCGCGTCCTCAGGCACACGACCCGTTCTGCTGTGAGCAGAAGATCTGGCTGCTGATCCGCGGCGGTGCCTACGCTCGATCCATGGCCACCTTGCGCGCAGTTCCGGACCCCGTCTCGACGAGCACCGAGGAGCCGCTGTGGCGCGACGTGCTCGGGGAGCACCTGCGTTCGTTGCGGCAGGAGCGTGGCGAGACCCTGCAGGAGACGGCGACCCGTGCCGGCATCTCGATGCAGTACCTCTCCGAGATCGAGCGCGGGACGAAGGACCCCTCCAGCGAGATGATCTCCGCAGTTGCCGGTGCCCTCGGCTCCGGACTCGGCGAGGTCACCGAGGCCGTGTCCCGTCGCCTGCGTACGCCGTCGCGCACGCAGGCGACCGGTCAGGTCCTCGCGCTCGCCGCCTAGCTCCTTTCCGGCTCTGTCAGCGCGGCGCGAGCACGTCGTCGATCAACCCGTAGTCCCGCGCACTCGTCGCGGTGAACACGCGGTCGTGGTCGGTGTCGGCGCGCAGGGTCTCGATCGACTGACCGGTGTGCCGCGACAGGATCTCCTCCATGTCCGCGCGCACGCGGACCAGCTCGTCGGCCTGGATGATGAGGTCCGGGATCGCACCACGGCCCTGCGCCGCAGGCTGGTGCAGCACGACGCGGGTGTGCGGGAGCGCTGACCGCTTCCCGGGGGCGCCGGCCGCGAGGAGCACCGCGCCGACGGAGACGGCCTGGCCGACGCAGATCGTGGCGACGTCGGACCGGATGAACTGCATCGTGTCGTAGACCGCGAGCATCGCGCTGGGGTCGCCTCCCTCGCAGTTCACGTAGAGCTGGATGTCGGCCTCCGGGTTGTCGGCCTCGAGGTGCAGCAGCTGGGCGACCAGGGCGTTGGCGACGCCGGCGTCGATGCCGGTGCCGAGGTAGATGATCCGTTCGGAGAGCAGGTGCGAGTAGACGTCCATGATCCGCTCGCCGCGCGGGTTCTTCGTGATGACGCTGGGGATGGTGTACGTGCTCATCGCGCTCCTCCGGTTCCTAGCCCGACCTGGCGCCGGGGCAGGGGTGCGACCTCGTCGAACGAGCTGACGATCGCGTCCACGAAGCCGTAGTCCAGCGCCTCCTGCGCGCTGTACCAGCGGTCGTGCAGCGAGTCCTCGAAGACGCGGTCGAACGGTTGGCCGGTGTCCTCGGCGATCAGGCCGAGGACGGTGTCGCGGGTGGTGCGGAGGTCGTTGGCCTGCAGCTCGATGTCGACCGCGGATCCGCCGATGCCGGCCGAGCCCTGGTGCATCAGGACCCGTGCGTGCGGCAGGGCGCGGCGCTTGCCCGGCGTACCGGCGGACAGCAGGAACTGTCCTGCGCTGGCGGCCATGCCGAGCGCCAGCGTCGCGACGTCGCAGGGGACCAGGCGCATCGTGTCGCGGATCGCGAGCATCGCCGGGACCGAGCCGCCGGGGGAGTGGATCCAGAGTGCGACGTCGCGCACCGGATCCTCCATGGCGAGGGTGATCAGCTGGGTCGCCAGCAGGGTGCCGTTGTCGTCGTCGAGACCGCCGTCGAGGACGAGGACGCGTTGCTCGAGCAGGGCTCGACGAGCGGCCTGGTCGAAGAGGCGGGGTGTGGGTTCGTTGCTCATGCGTCCAGCGTGCGTCGGGGCGCAGCCGGGCCGAAGGGTGTTCTGCCGGGGGCGGATCTGCTGGGAGCGGAGCAGCAGTGGTGACCCGCGGCAGGGCTCTGACAGGATCGCTGCATGACTGCGCGCATCCTGCTCTTCGGAGCGACGGGCTACACCGGAGACCTCACTGCTCGAAGCCTGGTCCGTCAGGGTGCCACCCCGGTGCTCGTCGCCCGTAGCGCCGAGCGTGTCGGCGCCCTCGCGACCGAGCTGGGTGGGTTGGAAACCATCGTCGCCGACGTGTCGAACCCGTCCAGCGTGTACGACGCGGTGGCGCCCGGCGATGTCCTGATCAGCACTGTCGGACCGTTCCTGCGGTTCGGTGAACCCGCCGTGCGAGCCGCTGCCGAGAAGGGCGCTCACTACCTCGACTCCACCGGTGAGGGCCCGTTCATGCGCGAGGTGTTCGAGAAGTGGGGACCGGCCGCGGCCCGCAACGGCATCGGGCTCCTCACTGCCTTCGGGTTCGACTACGTGCCGGGCAACCTCGCCGCGGCGCTGGCGTTGGCCGACGCGGGGCCGGACGCAGTCGCTGTCGACGTCGGCTACTTCCCGGTCGGGTTCCAGACCAGCGGCGGCACCAACGCGTCGATCGCCGGGATGATGCTGGAGGACGGGTTCGCCTTCCGCGACGGACGTCTGGCGGTCGAGCGTGCCGGGCGCCGGCGGCGGACGTTCGACGTCGCCGGCAGGACCCTGACCGGGGTGAGCCTCCCGGGTTCCGAGCACCTCGGACTCCCGGCGATCCACCCCACGTTGCGCGAGGTCGGCGTCTTCCTCGGTGTCCCACCGGCGGCAGCGCGGGTGCTGGGTGCGAGCACGGCGATCAGCACCCCGTTGCGCAAGTCCGCCGCACTGCGTGGTCTGGGCGGCCGTGCAGCCGCCCGTCTCGTGAAGGGCTCCACCGGCGGCCCGGACGCCGACCAGCGCTCGCGGTCGCGCCACACGATGGTGGCCGAGGCGCGGTCGGCGAGCGGTGCGGTGCTGGCGACGGTGACCATGACAGGTCCTGACCCGTACGACTTCACCGCGGACATCCTCGCGTGGGGCGCGATCGCGGCCGCGACCTCAGGCTTGCTCGCCACCGGTGGACTCGGTCCGGTCGAGGCGTTCGGGTTGGACGCCCTGGCGGCCGGTTGCGCCCAGGTCGGGCTCGTCCGCGCCTGAGCCGCGCCGACAGTCACCCGATCGCAGCGAGCTCCTCGACCGGTACGACGGGCGCGCCCCGGAGGGCGGCTGACAAGGCCTCGACCAACCCGGGACGGCTCTCGACGACGACGTCGCGCAGGACCAGCAGTGTCCCGTCACGCACGACCGCGAGGGTGGCCAGCTCCTCCATCGTGGAGAGCATCACTCCGCCGCTCTCCTCGCAGCTGCTGTCAGCGATCTGCTCCACCGCTGCACAGAGCGGCTCCGAAGGAGCCTGCTGCTCCACCAGCCGGAAGTCCTGACCGTCCTCGCCGCGGTAGGTCACCACGACAGCCCCAGCCCTCACCGAGATCGAGTCGGGCATCGCGTCCAGCGGCTCGCCGGACTGACCTGCGCCGGAGGACGGGTCGGCATCGACGACCCCGGGTCCCGGTGTGTCCGCGGCCTCGCCGGGAAGGCCGGTCAGGTCCGGGAGGTAGAGGGTCAGTCCCGTCCGGCGCAGCTCGCCGGCGGTCGCACGGCCGTCCGCGCTGCCGCTGTCGCCCTGGCAGCCGAGTGCCGCCGACAGCGCCGCGACGACCAGGAGCGCCGCGGGACGACGCACGAGCCGGATCAGAACGAGTTGTCGCTGTTCTCGAGCAGGAAGGTCGGGAACCTCGTCGTCGGCTCCGTGGGGATCACCGGGCTCACCGGCGTGCACCTGAGCGTTCGCAGCTCGCAGCTCACGACCTGACGGTCGCGCACGACGTTGTCGAGCACCGCCTCGTCGACCCGCTCGGACACTCCGTAGAACGTGTCCTGGTCGGTCCATCCAGCGAGGGTGAAGTGGTCCCAGGGGGTGTTGATCGCTCGCTGCACGCCGGTCTTCGCGTCGTACACCACTGCCGGCGTGGGCCACGTCCCGACGTCGAAGATCGTCGTCCGGTCCGGCGAGAGCCGGCCGACGGCGTACATCGACGACTCCACCAGCCGGCGCTGCTTCCCCTCGCCGCGGAGGCTGACACGGAAGCCGTCAGGGAACAGCGTGTCGGCGTACCCCTCGTAGACGTCCATCCCGTCGGCGTCCGTTGTCGACTTCGTGGTCGAGCCGTCAGCGAGGTCGATGGTCTTGCCGTAGAAGAAGGCACGCTCGTCGCTGACGCCGTGCAGGAGCGGCATGATCTCGCCGTACAGGTCGGCCAGGTCGTCGCGGGCGTCCGGCTTCCGATCCGGCGTTCGGTACAGCCGCTTCCCTGTCACGGTGTCGAACACAGCGAGCTGGAGGACCCGGGTCCCGTACCTGTCCTTCGGCCCGCTGGACTGATCGACGGTCGCGAACACCGACCGGTCCGCCGAGACAGCGAGGTTCCCCCAGCCGACCTTGGCGACGCGTTGGGTCCTTCCCTCGGCGCTGGTGAAGAACAGGGTCCCGGCGCTCATCCAGTAGGCGCCCGTCCGGCCCAGCACGAACTTGTCGACCTTGTCGCCGAGCTCGACGGTGCGATCGCCGATGTGCAGCGTTCCTCGGTAGAACCAAGCGGGTGCGGTGACGTCCCACTCGGTCTGCCCGACCGGCAGCGTGAACGCATCGGTCGACTCCTCGCCCACGTCGCCGCAGCCGGCGAGGACGAGGCAGGCGAGCAGGAGGGTGGCGGCCCGAGACTTCACGGGTTCGATGATCGCATCCCGGCGAGGAAGTGGCACGGTGGTCGCTACCCGTCGAGGCGGCGCATCGCCTGCGTCACCAGCACCAGCTCGCCGGTCTCGTCCGAGGCGTCGACGTCGATCAGCGCCTCGATGATCCAGTCGTGGTTCCCGTCGGGATCGTGGATGGTCTGCACGACTGGCCAGGAACGCCCCTCGCGAGTGATCCGCAGCAGTGCCGGGCCGCGGGCGTCACCGTCGAGGTCGACGTCGTCGTGCTCGGCGAAGTACGCCTCGATCGCCTCGTCCCACGCCGACCGGGTCATCACGACCTCGCCCGGAGGATCGGTGCGGTCGGCGGCCGCGCGTTCGAGAGCCATCAAGCCGTCGAGGTTGTCGTGGGCGACCAGCTCGACGCGACGGAACATCGCGTTGCGGACCATCACGGTGAAGGCGCGCTCCTGCTGGGAGATCGGACGCGGGTTGGTGGGAGGCGCGTTGGAAGCCAACGCATCGGCGCGGCGCTGGACAGCCTCGGGGTCGGTGAGCGACTCCCACTCGTCCAGGAGCGAGGAGTCGGTCTGCCGCACGGTCTCGCCGAGCCATTCGCTGAGCTCGTCGAGCTCGGGCGTGCGGTGCTGGTCGGGCACGGTCTGCCGCAGCGTGCGGTAGGTGTCGGTGAGGTAGCGCAGCACCAGGCCCTCGGACCGGGCCAGCTGGTAGCGGGAGACGAAGTCGGTGAAGCTCATGCCCTGCTCGTACATCTCGCGCACGATCGACTTCGGGGCGAGCGCGTCCTCGGGCAACCACGGGTGGCTCTCCCGGTAGAGCGCGTAGGTCGCCTCGAGCAGCTCGCGCAGCGGCATCGGCCAGGTGATCTCGTCGAGCAGTGCCATCCGCTCCTCGTACTCCAGGCCGTCTGCCTTCATCTCGTTCACGGCGATGCCGCGCGCGATGTACTGCTGCTGGGCGAGGATCTGCCGCGGCGCCTCCAACACCGACTCGACGACCGAGAGCAGGTCCAGCGTGTAGTCCTCGGACTCGGGATCGAGGACGTCGAACGCGGCGAGCGCGAAGTGCGCGAGGGGCTGGTTGAGCGCGAAGTCAGGCGGCAGGTCGTGGGTCAGGACGTAGCGGCGTCCGAACTCGTCGACCTCGTCGAGGCGGGTGAGCACCCCGGAGTGCACCAGGCTGCGTGTCAGCCGGAGCGCGCGACGCGCGAGCTGGCGCTGCTTGGCGAGCGTCTCGTGGTTGTCCATCAGGAGTCGCCGCATCACCGGGAAGGCGTCCTCCTCGCGGGTCACGACGTTGATGAGCATCGCGTTGTCGACCTTCATCCGGGAGACCAGCTGCTCGGGCGGCCGGGTCACCAGCTTGTCGAAGGTCTCCTCGGACCAGACGACCTCGCCCTCGGGCGGCTTCTTGCGGCGTACGGACTTCTGCTTCTTGGGGTCGTCGGCGAACTTGGCCAGCGCCTTGGCGTTGTCGATCGCGAACTCGGGAGCCTGCACGACGACGTACCCCGAGGTGTCGAAGCCGGCCCGCCCTGCACGCCCGGCGATCTGCATGAACTCGCGCGAGCGCAGGATGCGCTGCCGCGTGCCGTCGTACTTGGCCAGACCGGTGAACAGCACCGTCCGGATCGGCACGTTGATGCCGACGCCGAGGGTGTCGGTGCCGCAGATGACGACGAGCAGACCGGCTTGCGCGAGCTGCTCGACCAACCTCCGGTAGCGCGGGAGCATGCCGGCGTGGTGGACGCCGATGCCGCGACGTACGAGCTTCTGCAGGGTCTTGCCGAACCCGGCTCCGAAGCGGAAACCGACCAGGCGTTCGTTGATCGCGTCGCGCGCCTCGCGGTCGGCCTGGATGCCGGCGTTCGCGCTGAGCAGCGAGGTGGCGTGCTCGACCGCCGCGGCCTGGGTGAAGTGCACGACGTACACGGGGGCCTGGTGGGTCTGGACGAGCTCGAGCAGGGTGTCGGGCAGGTGGTTCATCGCCCAGGTGAACGTCAGCGGCACCGGCCGCTCGGCGTCGTCGACGATCGCGGTCGCGCGCCCGGTGCGGCGTGACAGGTCCTCGGCCAGCTCGCTGATGTCGCCGAGCGTCGCGCTCATCAGCAGGAACTGGGCGCCGGTCAGCTCGAGCAGCGGGACCTGCCAGGCCCAGCCACGGTCGGGTTCGGAGTAGAAGTGGAACTCGTCCATGATCACCGTGCCGACGTCTGCGTCGGGGCCCTCGCGCAGGGCGATGTTGGCCAGCACCTCGGCGGTGCAGCAGATGATCGGGGCGTCGGCGTTCACCGACGCGTCGCCGGTCAGCATGCCGACGTTGGTCGCCCCGAAGATCTCGCACAGGGCGAAGAACTTCTCGCTCACCAGCGCCTTGATCGGAGCCGTGTAGAAGCTGACCCGGTCGCCGGCGAGCGCGGACGCGTGCGCCGCCATCGCGACCAGCGACTTGCCTGACCCTGTCGGTGTCGCCAGCACGACGTTGTTGCCACCGAGCAGCTCGATGATCGCCTCGTCCTGGTGCGGGTACAGGCTCAACCCGTGCTCGTCGACCCAGGTGGTGAGCGCCTCGTACACGGCATCGGGGTCGTCGGTCCGCGGGACCCAAGCCGCTCCGTCGACGCTCACCCAGCGAGGCTACCGGGCACCCGCGACGCCATTGACGCCCACCGGTGGCGTCACTAGCCTCCGACGATGCGCCGGATCCTCCTCTCCCTCCTGGTCTGCGGCCTTGCGTTCACCGGCCTGCCGGCCGCGAGCGCTGACGACGCCGCGGTACCGACGGCTCACCAGGTCGAGACCGTCCCGGCGACCGGAGCGATCTTCTACCCGAGCATCCTGGGGCTCTTCCCGACGCTGGGCCTTCCGCACTTCTGCAGCGCGAGCGTCGTGGACTCCCCGACACGGGACCTCGTGGTCACCGCTGCGCACTGCGTCTTCGGGACCGGCCCGACCATCGAGTTCGCGCCGCTGCTGCACGACAACAGCCTCCCCGCCGGCGTCTGGTCGGTCACGAAGATCTACATCGACCCTGCCTGGGCCAAGACGTTCGACCCTCGCCACGACGTCGCGTTCCTCCGGGTGGCTCCGCGCGGCGGCAAGAAGATCGAGGACGTCGTCGACGGTCACCCGCTCGGTACGCCGACCGTCGGTCAGTCCGTCAACGTC
This sequence comes from Marmoricola sp. OAE513, assembly GCF_040546585.1. Taxonomy (NCBI): domain Bacteria; kingdom Bacillati; phylum Actinomycetota; class Actinomycetes; order Propionibacteriales; family Nocardioidaceae; genus Marmoricola; species Marmoricola sp. OAE513. Next base: position 2,590,953 of record NZ_JBEPOC010000001.1, read on the forward strand.
AGCGGCTACCCGATGGGCAGCAAGGGCCGGCCGCTGACCTGCACCGCCGCGCTCGAGCTGGTCGACGGCTACTCCGGGATCCGGTGCAACGGGTTCGAGGACGGGACCAGTGGAGGACCGTGGCTGCAGGACGGCAGGGTCGTCGGGGTGATCGGCGGGCTCGAGCAGGGTGGGTGTGCCGCGGACGCCGAGTACAGCACCCCGTTCGGGGCTGACGTCCAGGCGCTGTTCAACCGCGCTGTGGCTGGCGGCAAGGGCGACAACGTCCCGATCGGGTTCACCGCGAACGCCTGCTGACCAGCGTCGTCGAAGAAAGTTTCGGCGGACCTGTCGTATCGGTCGAACCCCGTTCGTGGACAGGGTGAGAGGCAGCAACCGGCTGCCGGATCCCCAGGAGTATCCGATGTCCGTCATCGCCACCAACCAGCCCGGCACCACCGCCCGCAAGCCCGGCCAGAAGCTCTGGGTCACGACCGTCGGAGCCGGTCTCGTCGCCGCCGTGGCGACGACCACTGTCGCCGCGGTCGCCGACGCTGCCGGCGTCTCCCTCGACATCGCGGGGGAGCCGATCCCCGTCCTCGCGTTCGCCCAGATGACGTTCCTCTTCAGCCTCGTCGGACTGGCCATCGCAGCCGGTTTGCGCCGGTGGGCCGGCGACGCTCGCACCGTGTGGCTGCGGACGACGATCGCTCTCACGGCGCTGTCGTTCGTCCCCGACCTCCTCGCCGACGCGGCGACCGCGACCAAGCTGACGCTCATGCTCACGCACGTCGTCGCTGCTGCGATCGTGATCCCGGTGGTGGCTCGGCGGCTGCGCTAGTCACCGCGTCTCGACGAGCTCGACGACCGGGAAAACTCGACGACCGGGAAAGCTCGACGACAGGGGTCAGAGCTTGGAGCCGGTGAAGGAGTAGCTCCCCATGAAGCCGGCCTTCACCTTCCCGGAGATCTGATCTCCCGAGATCGAGCCGTTGAAGCGCACCTTGAGCTTCATCGGCTTGGTCACGTGGTTGATCCACGACAGGTTCGTGCCGTCGAGCTTCGCATCGGTGATGGGGGAGGACATCCCGTCGCCGGACTGCTCGCCACTCAGGACGCCGTCGGTCTCGACGAGGTGCAGCAACGTCTCCTGCGGCCCGGTCGGACCCTTGATCACGATCTTCCAGTCCCCGGCCACCGGCACTGGTCCGTCGCTCGGCGCGACCGGCACCACCGGCTCGTCGTCCTCGGGCTCCGCGTGCAGCGTCTCGGGGTGCTCGACGTCCGAGGGCCGCAGCGTCGAGGTGATCGGGCGGGAGGTCGGCGTACGTGACGATCCCGGGCCGGGCCGCCACGACGGCACTGATCGCGTTGACCACCGGCATCGCGGTGACGATGAAGCCGGTCGAGAGCAGTTCGTCCATCGGGAGGCTCATGTCCTCGGGCAGGAACTCCATCCGCAGCGTGATCTTCGGGGTTCCGAAGACCTCGACGATGTGTGCCGAGGCGACCGGCCAGGCCGGCTCGAGGTCGGTGGTGATCGTCCAGCGCACGTTGCACTCGATCACCGGACGTCCCGCGACGATGCCCTGCCAGCTCGTCTGGATGCCGGCCACCTGGCCCACCTGCACCGGTCGGCCCTCGATGTCCACGTCCTCGGTGGCGTGCGCGAACGCCACCGTGCACCGCACCTCGTCCAGGGTGATCCGGAACATCTCCGCGATCGCCTCGACAGCGTCGCCGAACGGCAGCGTCGCCTGCTCGATGTCGGCGGCGTGGCCCGGGTCGCCGGCAGGACGTCCCCAGCCGAGGGCGTCCTGGTTGGCGTCACCCGCCCAGATGCCGATGTTGAACGACTCGGTCATCCGCACCAGGGTCACGTCGCGTGAGGCGCTCGACGCGGTGGCTGCCAGGTTGTCGGCCCAGCCCGGGTTCACCCCGCTGCCGAAGATGCTGGCGCCACCGGCCAGCGCTGCCTCGCGCAGCGCTGCGCGCGCCTCCTCGCCGTACCCGCGCCCGGTCAGGAAGCTGGCGGTGCTGACCACGTTGATGCCCGCGCGCAGCAGCCGGACCAGGTGGTCGACCTCGGGATGCAGGGGCATGTACGCCACGCAGTCGGGCGCGAGCGCGATCAGCGCGTCGATGTCGTCGGTGGCCATGACGCCGATCGTGCGCCCGAGCCCGGCCAGCTCGCCGACGTCGCGGCCCACCTTGTCCGCGCTGTAGGCGTAGACGCCGACCAGCTCGAGATCGGGTCGCTCGAGGATCGCCCTGAGGGACTCGCGGGCCACCTTGCCCGTCGTCCACTGCACGATGCGGAGTCGTTCGGTCACTGGTGGTCCTCCCGAGAACGGCCACGGAACATGTGGCGTGAGTATGGCGATCCCCGGCTGTACTTCGAGTCCAAACGCCTGGTCTGTCTGGACCGCAGGACGTCAGAACCTGCGTTCGATTACTCCCTCGCCAGCCTCGAATCGCACCATGTCCCCGTGAACTCGGGTCGCCCTCCCCTCCCGCCGTACTCCCGCGTCCTCGTCGGAGTGACGGCCGTCCTTGCCCTCGCGCTGTCCGCCTGCGGCGGCTCCGCCATGAGTCCGAAGGAGGCGGCCCGCGCCAACGGTGGTGTCAACGGCACTCTCGGCAGCGGCCCGGGTGATGCCCGTCCGGTCGCGTCGGTCTCCGACGGACCGGTCACCTCGGACGGACCGGTCGTCACGGACGCGTCCGGCAACCCGAGCGCGCCGACCAGCGGCGACCAGGGTGGTCCGAACGGTACGGTCGTGGGCGGTGCAGCGCCGCCGACCGGCAAGGGCGTCAAGGCCGCGTCGTGCGCGGGTTTCAAGAACACCACCGGCATCACCGACTCGACCATCACGATCGGCAACGTCTCGGACATCAGCGGTCCGGTCCCCGGCATCTTCACGCCCGCCCTCCAGGCGACCCAGGCGTACGCCGCGTACTTCAACTCGCGTTCGAAGATCTGCGGTCGCAAGATCGTGGTGAAGTCCTACGACAGCCAGACCAACACGAGCGCCGAGCAGGTCGCCACGCAGAAGTCCTGCGACGAGACGTTCGCCGGCGTCGGAGGGCTCGCTGGTTTCGACGGTGCCGGTGCCGGCGCCGCGATCAAGTGCGGCATCCCGGAGATCCACGCGGTCATGCCGAACGCCGCGCGCGTCGCGTGCCCGAACTGCTTCGCCGCGAACGCTCCGCAGGGCGGCTTCTTCCCGGCGTCGATCCCGGACTACTTCACCAGGACCAACAAGGCCGCCACCCAGAAGGCCGCGATGCTCTACGTGAACGCTGCCGCCTCGGTGCAGGCCGCCAAGGGCCAGGTGCGCTCGGAGGAGAACCGCGGCTGGAAGTTCGCGCTGGTGCGCAGCTTCGACATCGCCGAGTTCAACTACGGCCCCTACGTCCAGCAGCTGAAGAGCTCGGGTGCGCGGATCGTGCAGCTGTTCGGCTCCGCCGACATGGGTGTGCGGTTCGCCCGGGCCTTCGATGCCGCCGGGTACAAGCCGGACGTCTTCCTGCTGAACCCGACGTACTACGACCCGGCCTTCGCCAACGGGGGCAGCGTCGTGGACGGCAGCGTCGTGTACGTCGACTTCACCCCGCTCGAGGAAGCCGGTTCCAGTCCCGAGCTGCGGCTCTACAAGCAGTGGCTCGCCCAGGTCGCACCAGGGGCGACGCCGACGTACTTCGGTTTGTACGCCTGGTCGGCGACCCGGCTCTTCGCGGAGCAGGCCACCGCGCTCGGCGGTCAGCTCACCCGGGCGAACCTGGTCAAGCGCTTCAGGGCCGTGCACGGCTGGACGGCCAACGGGCTGCACGCGCCGCAGGACGTCGGTGGCAAGAAGTCGGCCCGGTGCGTGCGCTTCCTCCAGGTCAAGGGCGGCAGCTGGCGCCCGTACGGCGGCACGAAGTACCACTGCGGCGGACTGTCCAGCATCAAGTGACCGGCCTCGTCGGCGAGGTGTTCTGCCTCACAGGTCCGAGGTACGGCGGCGCCGGCGACGGGGGCCGCCAGCAGACGGCTGGCGCGCGGCCGTCGCCCACCAGGGCAGCCGCACGCCCGCATTTGCGCAGTACAGAGCGCGCTGTCGTCCGCCCGCTCCGGCCGAGGCGGCAACGTGAATTTCGAGACGGGGATCCAGACGGACAATTGAGACTCAGAGTCTAAACGGATGGTCTGTCTGGACCGCCTTCTCCCGTCTCCGGCTTCCGTTACTTGCCGGTCACGTCGGTTAGGCACCATGGTCCGATGACCAGCTCGGGTGCCCTCTCGCAGCGAAAGACCCTCCGCTCGGCGGTGGGTCTGGTCGTCGTGGGCGCCCTCGCCCTGTCTGCCTGCGGTGGTTCGAATCTCGACCCGAGGGACGTCGCCGAGGCCAATGCGAAAGCTCGTGGCACTTCGTACAGCGCCGACCAACCCGGGACTGTCACCACGGACCCCGGATCGGCCGTCGCCCCGGGCCAGACGCCGGGGAGCTCTGGCGACCAGGACGCCCCCGGAGGTCCCGTGGACCCCGGCCAGCCGTCTGCTCCGGCCGCGCCCGTAGCCCCGGTCAAGGTCGTCAACGCGGCGCCGCCGACGGGCAAGGGGGTGAAGGCCGGCTCCTGCGCCGGGTTCAAGAACACGGTCGGCATCAACGCCTCGACGATCACGATCGGCAACGTCGCCGACATCACCGGTCCCGTGCCGGGGTTCTTCACCCCGGCGATGCAGGCGGTGAAGGCGTACGTCGCGTACTTCAACTCGACGTCGAACATCTGCGGTCGCAAGCTGGCGATGAAGTCCTACGACAGCCAGACCAACACCAGTGCCGACGCGGTGGCGACGCAGAAGACCTGTGACGAGACCTTCGCCGCGGTCGGTTCGATGGCGGCCTTCGACTCCGGCGGCGCGGTCAACGCGAGCAAGTGCGGGATCCCCGAGATCCACGCCATCGTGACCAACCCCGAGCGCGCCGCGTGCAGGACCTGCTTCGGTGCCGAGGCGCCCCTCGACGGCCACTTCCAGAAAGATCTCGCGACCTACTTCGTGAAGAAGAACAAGGCCGCGACGCAGAAGGCCGCGATGCTCTACCCGAACGCCGCGGCGGCCGTGAACGGCGCGAAGACCCAGGCGAGGTCGCAGGAGCGCAACGGTTGGAAGTTCGTCTACAAGCAGGGCTTCGACATCGCGGAGTTCAACTACGGCCCCTACGTCCAACGGCTCAAGCAGACCGGTGCGCGGATCGTGGAGATGTACGGCTCCTCGGACATGGCGATCCGGATGGCGCGCGCCTTCCAGTCGGCCAACTACAAGCCGGACCTGTTCCTGCTCAACGCCTCGCAGTACGACCGGAACTTCGCCAGCGGCGGGAGCGCCGTCGACGGAGCGATCGTGTACGTCGACTTCACGCCTCTCGAGGAGGCTGCCAGCACGCCCGAGCTCAAGCTCTACATGCAGTGGCTCCAGCAGGTCGCCCCGGGAGCGCAGCCGACGTACTTCGGTCTCTTCGCCTGGTCGGCGGCCCGCCTCTTCGCCGAGCAGGCGACCGTCCTCGGGGGCAAGCTCACCCGCGCGAACCTCGTCAAGCGTCTCCAGGGCGTGCACAGCTGGACCGCGAACGGGCTGCACGCGCCGCAGGACGTGGGCCGCAAGATCGCCACCGAGTGCGTGCGCTTCCTCCAGCTGCGCGGCGGCGCGTGGAAGCCGTACGGCCCGACCAAGTACCTCTGCTCGGGAAGGACCAGCGGCAAGTGACCTCCCGCCACCACCGAGCCCCGCGGATCCTGCCGGGCGTCGTCCTCGCCACGGCAGCCGTCCTCGCGCTGAGCGCCTGCGGTGGCTCCGCCGTGAGCGCGAAGAAGGCTGTCGGTGCCAACCAGGCCGTCAAGGGCCAGGCCGCCGCGGCGAGCGGTGACAGCACGGGCACGGGGAACGCTGTGGGCGACGTTCCCGTCGGTGACCTCGGCACGGGGGATGTCGCTCCCGGCACGGGCGGCGCGACCCCCACCGCCGGTGGCGGCGGCGGCACGACCACGACGGGCGGCGGTACGACGACGACCGGTGGCGGCAGGGCCGCACCTGCGACCGGGCAGGGCATCAAGGCCGGCTCGTGCGCCGGGTTCAAGAACACCACCGGCATCACCGACTCGACGATCACGATCGGCAACATCGCCGACATCTCGGGACCGGTGCCCGGCATCTTCACCGCGGCTGCGAACGCGACCAAGGCGTACGCCGCCTACTTCAACTCGACCTCGAAGATCTGCGGCCGCAAGCTCGCCGTGAAGTCCTACGACAGCCAGACGAACACCAGCGGGGACAGCGTCGCGACCCAGAAGACCTGCGACGAGACCTTCGCCGCGGTGGGCTCGATGGACGCCTTCGACTCCGGCGGCACCTCGGTCGCCAAGGCCTGCAAGATCCCCGAGATCCACGCGATCATCACCAACGACGCCCGCGCGGACTGCGACAACTGCTTCGCCGCCTCGGCACCCAGCGGCGGGCTGTTCCAGCGGTCCATCCCGGACTACTTCACCCGGCACAACAAGGCTGCCACCCAGAAGGCCGCCATGGTCTACGTGAACGCCGCGGCCTCGGTCGGCGCTGCCAAGGGCCAGGTGAAGGCCGAGGAGCGTGCCGGCTGGAAGTTCGTCTACACCGGATCCTTCGACATCGCCGAGTTCAACTACGGCCCGTACGTGCAGAAGATGAAGTCGGCCGGCGTACAGCTGGTGCAGATGTACGGCTCCTCGGACATGGCGATCCGGATGGCGCAGGCGTTCGAGGCTGCCAACTTCAAGCCCGACCTGTTCATCCTCCCGGCGACGCAGTACGACAAGAACTACGCGGCCGGCGGGAAGGCCGTCGACGGCACCATCCTGTTCGTCGACTTCACCCCGATCGAGGACATGGCGAAGAACCCGGAGCTCGCGCTGTACAACCGGTGGCTCCAGCAGGTCGCGCCCGGCTCCCAGCCGACGTACTTCGGTCTTTACGCCTGGTCCGCGTCGCGCCTCTTCGCCGAGCAGGCGACCCTCCTCGGCGGCAAGCTCACCCGGCCGAACCTGGTGAAGCAGCTCCGCACGATCAAGAACTGGACGTCCAACGGGCTGCACGCCCCGCAGGCCGTCGGATCCAAGCGCGGTACGCCCTGTGCCCGCTTCCTCCAGCTCCGCAACGGCACGTGGAAGAGCTATGGAGGATCGAAGTACTACTGCAACGGACAGGTGAGTTCTCGGTGACCAGCAACATCTCTCGGACGATCGCGGGGCCGCGCACGGCATTGATCGGCTTTCTGACCGTCGCCGTGCTCTCGGTGAGCGCGTGTGGCGGATCCTCGATGGACCCGAAGGACGTCGCAGAGGCCAACGCCAAGGTCCAGGGCTCGATCAACGGCACGGGCGCCGGTACGGGGACCGGCACCGGGATCGGCGTCGACCCCGGCACGGGCACGGGGACCAGCACCGGCTCGGGGACGGGCACCGGTACCGGCACGGCAACTGGTTCGGGCACGGGGACCGGTACGGGAACGAGCACCGGCTCCGGGACGGGTACGGGAACAGGCACCAGTGCTCCGCCGACCGGATCCGGGGTGAAGGCGGCGTCCTGCGCCGGCTTCAAGAACACCACCGGTATCACCGACTCGACCATCACGCTCGGGAACATCGCCGACATCTCCGGCCCGGTGCCAGGCATCCTGTCGGCCGCGCGAGACGCCGCGAAGGCCTACGTCGCGTTCTTCAATTCCAAGTCGACCATCTGCGGTCGCAAGCTGGCGCTGAAGTCCTACGACAGCCAGACCAACACCAGCGGTGACGCGGTCGCGACCCAGAAGACGTGCGACGAGACCTTCGCAGCGGTCGGCTCGATGGAGGCGTTCGACACCGGTGGACTCTCGGCCAGCAAGGCCTGCAAGATCCCCGAGATCCACGCGATCATCACCAACCAGGAGCGCGAGCAGGGTTGCCCCAACTGCTTCGCGACCGAGTCGGGCACCGGCGGCGGAGCGGCGAACATCATCCCGGACTACTTCACCAAGATCAACAAGCCGGCTACCCAGAAGGCGGCGTTCCTGTACGTCAGTGTCGGCGCCTCGGTGGGCGGTGCGAAGAGGCTGCAGGCGGCGACCGAGAGGCGTGGCTGGAAGTACGTGTACACCTCCGGCTTCGACATCGCCGAGTTCAACTACGGCCCGTACGCGCAGAAGCTGAAGGCGGCCGGTGCCCGCACCATCTTCTTCCTCGGGTCCTCCGACATGGCCATCCGGATGCAGAGGGCGTTCAAGGCGCAGGGCTACAAGCCGGACTACTTCCTGATGACGGCGACGTCGTACGACAAGAACTACGCCTCCGCGGGTTCGGACGTCGAGGGCTCGATCGTGTTCGCCGACTTCGTGCCGATCGAGGAGGCGTCGAAGAACGCAGAGCTGCGGCTGTACATGCAGTGGCTCCAGCAGGTCGCGCCGGGCGCGACGCCGACGTACTTCGGGGCGTACGCGTGGTCAGCCGCGCGGCTCTTCGTCCAGGAAGCAACCAAGCTCGGCGGCAAGCTGTCCCGACCTGCGCTGATCAACAGCCTCAAGAAGGTCCGCGGCTGGACCTCCAACGGCCTGCACGCGCCGCACGACGTCGGCTTGAAGAAGGTCGCGACGTGCTGGCGCTTCATCCAGATGAGGGGCGGCGTCTGGAAGCCGTTCGGACCCGCGAAATTCATGTGCGGCGGTCGCAGCTAGGCACGAGTCGTGTGCCTCGGCGCGCGCTGTCCGACGCGCTCAGGCACACAACCCGCTGGTTCTGATCAGCAGGCGCTGTCGATCTTCACGTAGTTCGGAGTCACCTCGACGCCGGGCGTCGTCCGGAACACGCCGTCCTTCTGCTGGCCCGGACCTGACTTGATCGTCGCCACGATGCTGGTCCGCTTGCCCGGGGCCAGGTCGATCGACGCGGTCGCGACGAACAGGCCCTTGTGCTTGGCGCGGTTGACCGAGACCTGCCGGCCGTCGATGTTCAGCGCGGTCACCCTGCCACCCAGCGGGGCGTACCAGGTCAGCACCGTGCTCATGTGCCCCTTCTTCGAGCCGCTGCTGAAGCCGACGACGCCGGGGCCCAGATCGGTGACACGCCGGGGTGCCTCGGACTTCATCGTGGTGGTGACCCGGAAGGTCTGCACCTTGTCCGCGTCGCAGCGCGTGGCCTTCACCGTGGTCTGGCGTCGCATGTAGAAATCGAGCTTCGACGCCGAGGAGTCGTTGAGGTAGAGCCCGACGTTCGGGGTCGCGCCGGTGTCGACGGGGAGCTCACCGGCCAGCTTGCTCCCGGCGAACAGAGCCTGCTCCTCGGGCTTGGTCGCGTTCACGATCACGCGACCCTCCTGGAGGCTCGCCTGGAGCTCCTTGATCAGCTCGCCGGAGTCGGCGGAGCCGGTCGTGAACGCTTCGAAGATCTTCTTGGCGGCTTGGGCGAAGAAGAGGTTCTGGGCGTCGTCGTCCTCGGGGTACTCGGTGTAGACGGCGTTGAGCAGCACGCCGATCACGTTCTCCGAGCTGAGGGCGACGTTCGGACGTACCTGCACCGGGCCTGTCGCGCGCAGGATGCGGGCGAGCGCGACCGGGTCGAGGGAGACCACGCCGTCGAGGTCCTTCTTGTACTTGCTGCGGTACATCGCGCGCAGGATCTGAGCCGTGCGCGGGAAGTCGGGAGTGAAGTTGGCGTCCACCCAGTAGTTGGCGATCAGCTTCCCGTACAACGCCTGCTCGTCGTTGGTCACTGCGACGGCAGGCGGGTCGAAGAAGCCCGTGCTGGAGCCCTCGCCCTGACGCTTGATGATCAACGCGCCGTTGTTCGCGGTGAGCTCGACGAAAGCACCGGGGATTCCACCCGTGGAGCGGAGCTCGGCATTGTTCTGGAACACCAGGAGGTAGCTGCGGGGACCGTCGGCTCCGAGCATCTCCGGGGCACGCTCGAGCGCGTCGGCGCCCTTGCTCACCGCCTCCTGCGCCTCGAAGAGCTTGTCCTGCACCTTGGCGAGCGCGGACCTGACCGGCCCGTGCGCGACGGTGAGGTCGATCGCGCGGAACTTCCGCCGGCCCTCGGTGAACACCCGGTCGGAGTCCTGCAGGATCGGCGTCAGGCGACGGATCACGCTGAGGTCGACGCGACCGTCCTTGACCGACAGTGCGCCGTTGTCACGCTCGGTGGAGAGCTTGGTGAGGCCGGGAACGCCGACGTTGGCGACGTCCTCGATCGCGCTCGCCGCCTCGGCCACGACCTGGAAGTCACCTCCCAGCAACGGGAGCTTCTCGCCGAGCGACCACATCGGGCCCTCGGTGATCTTGCGGGCCTTGGTGATGTCACGGCCGAGCTGAGCGGCGATCTGGTTCTCGCCACCGGGTCCGACGACCTTGAACTGCTCGGTGAGGTCGTTGGCCTGGGTGCGGGCGTCGTTCAAAGCTGCACGGACGCGCAGGACGTCGACGATCATCCAGATGGCCAGGACGAGGACCACGGCCCCGAGAGTTCCGACGGCTGCCAGAACATAACGACGGGCCACGCTGCTGGAGCGTGACCCGTCGTGGTGAGGCTGCGTGTTCTCGAACCCGTTGCCGGGCGTCATCGAGAGCTGATCAGGCGGCGACGCGGCGGCTGCGGATGACAGCACCCGCACCGATCGCGGTCAGCGTGGCGCCACCGATGGCGAGCCACATGTTCGGGCCACCGGTGTTGGCCAGACCGTAGTCACCGCCGGCACCGGTCGAGCCACCGTCGGTCGGACCGGCGACCCCGGTCGGGTTGACCGTCACGTCGACGCTGCGGCTCAGGTTGGCGGCAGCGGTTGCCCGGGTGCCGTCGTCGTAGGTGCAGACCGCGGTGACGGTGCCGGTCTCGACGTCCTCGACCTCGGTGGTCGAGTAGGTGAAGTCGATCGAGGTGCCGGAGCCGTTCTTGGCGCCCTCGGTCGTCGGCCCGTCGAACGTGATCTCCCAGCTGGAGCAGTCCTGGTTCGAGGTGGCCGTGCCGGAGAAGCTCTGACCACCGGGCAGGGAGGTCGGGGTGACCTCGAGCGTGATGGTGGGGGCTTCGTACGCAGCGAAGGCACCCGTGGCACTCCCGAGGACAACGAGGACTGCGGCGCCGACGGCCGCAGAGATGCGCTGAGTGATCATGAAATGTCTCCAGATGTCGTTCGAATGCGGTCAGAAACGTAAGTTCTGAACTACGGGTACAACCTTAACCGCCGCCTGTGGCGCGGGGATCATTTTGTCGGAAGGTGGTCCAGACACCAAGACGGGATTCCCCTGACAAATCCGGACATTCAGATCAATACCTGTCATTAAGGCGCACATTTTCTTGGCGGACTCCGCCGAGGAATGCCGAATCGACGCTGCGGTGTTGCCTCGGTACAGTCCAAGGCTGCAACCCCCGAACCCGAAGGGCCCCATCCGCCGATGAGCCTGCTCAGCAACCTCAAGTCCGCCCTCCTCAAGCGTCTGGTGGCCCGCAGCGGCGGCATCGACTTCACGAAGCTCGACAAGATCCCGGACAGCGTCGCCTGGCCGTTGGTGCGCGACGGCCTGAACCCGACCGAGCGGTTGACCGCGGCGCGCGAGCAGGACCCGGTCCAGAAGCTCACCTCCTTCATGGGGCTCGACCTCTGGCTGATCACCGGGTACGACGAGGCGCGCGAGGTGCTGGGCAACGTCAACCACTCCACCGACATCCGGCCCTACATGGGCAAGAGCGGCGACGTGGAGAAGGGGGACATCGGCGGCCTCGGGTTCACCGACCCGCCGGAGCACACCCGGCAGCGCAAGCTGCTCACCCCGGAGTTCACGATGCGCCGGCTCTCCCGCCTCAAGCCCGGGATCGACAGCATCATCGAGCGCCAGCTGACCGAGACCGAGTCCGGCGCTGCCACGGATCCCGACGGCGTCGTGGACCTCGTCCAGACCTTCGCGTTCCCGGTGCCGTTCCGGGTGATCTGCGACCTGCTGGGCCTGCCCGACGAGCAGCGCGAGAAGTTCCGCAAGCTCGGCAGCGCCCGTTTCGACATGTCCGAGGGCGGGGCCGGCTCGATCGGCGCCATCGGCGGCTCCCGGGAGTTCCTGCTCGCCGAGACCGCGCGCCAGCGCAACGACCCGGGCCCGGGCCTGATCGGCCAGATCATCCGCGACAACGGCGACGCCATCAACGACTTCGATCTGGGCGGCCTCGCCGACGGAGCCTTCAACGGTGGCATGGAGACCTCCGCCTCGATGCTCGCCCTGGGAACGGTGATGCTGCTGCAGGACCGCGCGCTGTGGAAGTCCCTGGCCGAGGATCCCGACAGCGTCGACGACATCGTCGAGGAGCTGCTGCGTCAGCTGGCCGTCGTGCAGATCGCGTTCCCGCGGTTCGCGAAGGAGGACGTCACCGTCGGCGGGCACCTGATCAAGAAGGGATCGGTCATGCTCGCCCACCTGCCGACCGCGAGCCGCGACCCGCGCTCGACCCCGGGTGAGGCGATGTGCCCCATGAAGGAGTCCTCCAACCACGTCGCCTTCGGGCACGGGCTGCACCGCTGCGTCGGCGCCGAGCTGGCGCGGATGGAGCTGCGGGCGGCGTACCCGGCTCTCGCGAAGCGGTTCCCGAACATGGAGCTGGCCGTCGAACCCGGCGACCTGCAGTACCACGCGAAGTCGATCGTCTACGGTCTCGAGGCGCTGCCGGTCCGGCTCAACGTCTGAACCCGTCGGCCCTGGCTCGCAGGGTCCGGCGCCCCTGGGTCCACAGCCACCACGACGCGATCCCGACGGCCACCGACGCCAGCAGCGCCCAGACCCGGTGACCGGCGTCCTCGATCTCGGGGTAGACCTGCCAGTGGGTCACGAAGATGAACATCGACGCCGAGGCGATGACGCCGACGAGACGGTCCAGCGGTCGCGGGACCGGGAGGCGCGGAAGCGCGAGGATCGCGACCACCGTGCCGATCACCAGGTACCCGCGGAGCGGGACGTCGAAGAAGCCCAGGGTGGCTGCCGTGGTGACCAGCGCGGCCACGGCCTTCTTCGGCCAGGTGTCGGCGTACGCGGCGAGGACCCCGAGCAGGACGCACCACGCGGACGCCGCCGGCGAGTACAGCGCCACCGCGCCCGGGTCGTGGTGCGGTGCGATCCGCAGTGCGACCCCGACCGCGACCGCTGCCAGGGCGACCTCGAACGGTCGTCGGCGGTGCAGGTTCCGTACGCCGGGCAGGCAGAGCGCGGCTGCCAGTCCCAGCGCCGTCCAGGTCGCGGTCTCCAGGAACCACAGCTGCCAGTCGGCGTCCCAGCTGCGCTCGCCGAGGAGGAAGTTGAGCATCAGGGCGGTCGGCCAGTCGTAGCTGCCGCGGACCAGGATCACGCCGACGATGACCACCACGGCGGGGAGCAGCATCTCCCGGAGGGCGCGCAGGGTCGAGGTCAGTCGTTCGGCGGCGTCGGTCCGTGCGAGCGCGAACCGGGTGAGGTTGAAGCCGAAGATCGCCAGCAGGACGTGGGCCCCGCCCTGGGTCTTCCAGAGGTCCACGTGCGAGCCGACCACCAGGAGGATCGCCAGCGCGCGCAGCACCATCGGCGTCTCCAGCCAGGCCCAGGCCCGACGCGGACGCGTGGCCGTGACGGAGAGCTCGGCGACGGTCAGCTCGGGCCAGTTCGCCGGAACGGTGCCGAGCAGCCGCTCCAGGCGGGCGAAGGTCTCGACGTACGACAACGAGTCGCCGCGCAGCGAGAGGAAGGAGTCGTCATCGGAGACGTCCCGGCCGAAGACCCCGGCGTACGCCGACGCCACGTCCTCGGGCGCCGCCGACGCCGGGGCTCGCCGGGCCAGAGCGCCGAGGGCAGCCAGGTCCGTCTTGCCGTGGGCCGTCCGCGGGACCTCGTCCAGGACGTGGCCGTGCACAGCGTGAGCAGGCACGCAGTGGGAGCTGGAGATCTCCGCGCGCGCGGTGTCCAGGTCCTCCGGGTCTGTCGCGAAGACGTGCAGCCTGTCGCCCTCGACGACCAGGGACGCCCGGACCCCGCCCGCAGCGAGCTGGTGCTCGGCGTGGTCGAGGTCGAGCCGTACGCCGAACAGCTTGGCCACCCGGTTGCAGCGCCCGACGATCTCGAACAGTCCGTCGTCGTGCTGGACGGCGAGGTCGCCGGTGCGGAGCTCGGTCAGGGTCGCGCCGAGGGCGAGGTCGGCCGCGGTGCGGGCGTACCCGAGCATGACGTTCGGGCCGCTGTAGACGAGCTCGCCGTGGTCGATGCGGAACTCGCCGCCGGCGATGGGGACGCCGATGCAGTCCGGGCGTTGCGCCGCCATCCCGGCCGGCAGGTAGGCCATCCGAGCAGTGGCCTCGGTCTGCCCGTACATCACCACGAGCTCGACGTCGCGCGCGGCAGCACGCAGGGCCAGGTCGCGCACGACCGCGGGCGCGAGCCGGCCGCCCGCCTGGGTCACCTGCCGCAACCCGGCGACCGCCAGCCAGTCCTGGCCGGACCGCTCGAGGAGCTCGAACGTGTACGGCACCCCGGCGAGCGAGGTCGCCCCGGCGCGCTCGAAGGAGTCCAGGAAGTCCGGTTCCACCACGGACTGCTCGGTCAGCCAGAGGCTGCCGCCGGCCTGGAGGTGCGAGTTCACCACCGACAGCCCGTAGCAGTACTGCATCGGCAGGGTCGTCGCCGCGCGCGAGGTCTCGTCGAGACCGAGGTAGTCCGCGATCGCTGCGGCATTGCTGCGCAGGTTCTCGCGCGAGAGCCGTACGAGCTTGGGTGTACCGGTCGAACCCGAGGTGCCGAGGAGCACGGCCAGGTCGGGGTGGAGGTCGTGCGTGGTCGTCGTCCGGATCTCGTCGTCGACCCAGTGGTCGCCGAGCCGGGAGCAGACCAGGTCGGGTCGGTACTCGGCGGCCAGCTGCTCCCACTGGCGGCGCGCAGCAACCGCGCTGAGGTCGGGGACCAGGAGCACGGGGTGGTGGCCCCGGAGCGCGGCGAGGTAGGTCGCCAACGGTTCGACGGCGTTGCCGCACTCGAGCATGATCAGGCGCCGGCTGGTGCCGAGCACCTCCAGGCGGCGCGTCACCATCGCGTCGAGCTCGGCGTGCGAGATCACCCGGTCGTCGGTCACGAGTGCCGTGGCCGTACCGCGGCGGGCGAGGGTGAGCAGTCCGTCCGGCTCGGGCAGGTCGTGCGCGAGGCTCACTGACCGTCCTCCGCGAAGGTGATGGCGCGGCCGTCCACGGTGACCCCGACCCGGTCGCCCGGCCCGGGCGTGCGGGTGGAGGAACCTCGAGCCGTGACCACCGAGCCGTCCTCGAGCCGGACCCGGACGACCACCTGGGCGCCGTAGTAGCTGACGTCCTCGACCGTGGCCGGTACGCCGGTGCCCGGTGCCCCGAGCACCAGCTGCTCGGGCCGCAGCACGAGGCGGACCGGTCCGTCAGCGGCGCCGACCTCGATCGCGCCGAGGACGGTCGTCGCGACTCCGGCGCGGACCTGGCCCACCACCACCGAGGCGCCGCCGACGAATTCGGCCGTCTCGACGTCGACGGGGCTGAGGTACAGGTCTGCCGGTGCTGCCACCTGGACGAACCGGCCGGCCCGCATCACCGCGACCTGGTCGGCCAGCGATAGCGCCTCACCCTGGTCGTGGGTGACCAGCAGTGCGGTCGCGCCCGCGTGCCGCAGCACCCGGGAGACGGCTCGCCCGGCCGAGGCGCGCAGACCGGCGTCGAGACCGGAGAAAGGTTCGTCGAGGAGGACGACTCGAGGCCGGGGAGCCAGGGCGCGTGCGATGGCGACGCGCTGCTGCTGCCCGCCGGAGAGCTGGTGCGGAGCCCGCGTCGACAGCTCGGGTGCGAGCTCGGCCAGCTCCATCAGCTCGCCCAGCCGGGCCGCCGTGCGCTCGCGCCGGGGCAGGCCGAACAGGATGTTGGCCGCGACGTCGAGGTGCGGGAACAGCGCGCCCTCCTGCGGCACGTAGCCGACACCGCGGAGCTCGGGCTTGGTGCTGGTCGTGCCGTCGTCGACGACGCGCTCGCCGATCGAGACGGTCCCGGAGTCGGCGCGCACGAAGCCGGCGACGATCCGCAGCAGCGTCGTCTTGCCGCAGCCCGAGGCGCCGAGGACAGCGGTGATCGATCCGTTCGGGACGTGCAGGTCCACCGACCGCAGGACCTCCTGCGCGCCGTACGCCTTGCTGACGGACGTCACCGTGACGGCACTCATGCTGTCCTCTCTGGTCGGACCTGACGGGACAGCATGACGGTGGCGGGGACCGCGGCGAGCACCAGCAGCACCGCGTACGGCGCCGCCGCGCCGTACCGGACCGAGGACGAGTTCGACCAGAACTCGGTCGCCAGGGTGGTCGTGCCGATCGGGGAGAGCAGCAGCGTCGCGGTGAGCTCGGTGCTGACCGCGAGGAACACCAGGGCCAGGCCGGCGCCGACGCCCGGGGCGACCAGCCGGACGGTCACCCGCAGGAACGTGCGCCAGGCCGACAGCCCGAGGCTGCGGGCGACGTCGTCGAGGAGCGGCGGTGCCTGCTCCAACGAGCTGCGCACGCTGACCAGCGCCCGTGGCAGGAACAGGATCGCGTAGGCCAGCAACAGCACCGGCACGGTCTGGTAGACCGAGGGGGCGTAGCGGATCGAGACCGTTACCAGCGCCAGGGCCACCACGATGCCGGGCAGCGAGTTCGCCGTGTACGCCGCGCGCTCGAGGACGGTGCTGACGACTCCGCGTCGGCGCACGACCAACCAGGCCAGCGGCATCGCCATCGCCATCGTGAGGGCGGCGCCTCCCAGGGCGAGGCCGACGGTGCTGGCCAGCGCGCTGGTCAGCTCGTCGACGGGGAACGCCGTGGAGGACCCGACCCGCAGCCAGTGCGCCAGGGAGTAGAGCGGTACCCCGAGCGCGAGCACGGTCAGCCCGGTGAGCAGGCCCAGCACCGGGACGGTCCGCCAGCCGAGGCGGATGGGTTCAGGGCGCCGGCCGGTGCCCTTGCCCACCCGGTCGACCCGGCGCGACCCTCGTCCGAGGAGCTCGACTGTCAGGAGCAGGATGCACAGCACCACCAGGACGCCGGAGAGCGCCGTACCGGCATCGCTGGCGAAGCTGGACTGGTACTGCCCGTAGATCGCGGTCGTGAAGGTGTCGTAGTTGAGCAGCTGCAGAGCGCCGAACTCGGCAAGGACGTGAAGCCCGACCAGCAGCGCGCCTCCGAGCACGGCGGGCAGCAGCCGGGGGAGCGCTGCGGAGAAGAACGCCGCCGTACGGCCGCGGCCCAGCGACCGGGCGACCTCCTCCGGGGCGGCCTCGAGCGACACCAGCGCCCCGGTCACCGGGAGGTAGACCAACGGGTAGTACGACAGCGAGACGACGAGCACCGTGCCGAGGTAGGACTGGACGTCGTTGGTCAGGGAGACCCAGCCGTAGGAGTTCACGAAGGCCGGTACGGCGAGCGGCGCCGCCAGCAGGCCGTGCCACCAGCCGCGCAGGCGCAGATCGGTGCGGCACACCAGGAACGCGCACCCGAGCCCGAGGAGCACGGTGAGCGCGACCGTTGCGAGCATGAGCAGGAGGGTGTTGCGCAGCAGCTCCCCGACCCGCGGACGCCAGAGCAGCGCGTGCAGGTCGGCCGGGCCCATGGCGAGGACCGCGTAGACGACGTAGCCCAGCGGGATCAGTGCCAGCAAGACGACGACGAGACCGACCAGCGGGAGGGCGGAGGCCCCCCGACGGGCCGGCAGCACGGTCACAGCAGGTCGGCGTCCTGCATCAGCTCGACGACCTTCTTGCTGTCGAGGTCGGAGATGCCGACGCTGGGCGGCTGCAGCTCGCCGAAGGGCTTCACGTCGCGGCCCAGCGGAACCTCCGGGTTCAAGGTGTACTCCAGCGCGTAGGAGTCGGCGATGATCTGCTGGCCCTCCTTGCTGGTGAGGTAGTCGACGAACTTCTTCGCGTCGGCGCCGTGCTTGCCGTTCTCGAGGACACCCGCGCCCGAGGTGGACACGAACGCGCCGGGGTCGGCGTTGCCGAAGAAGTGCAGCGCGCTGTCGTTGCTGTTGTCGCCGGCCTCCTCCTGGTCGCGGTACCAGTAGTAGTGGTAGATGATCCCGGTCGCGACCTCACCGGCGTTGACCGACTGGAGGACGACGTTGTTGCCCTTGTAGGTGGTGCCGTTGGCCTTGATGCCCTCGAGCCACGCCTTGGTCGCGGCCTCGCCCTTGAGGGCGAGCACGCCGGCGACGATCGCCTGGAAGTCGGCGCCGGTCGGGGAGAAGGAGACCTTGCCCTTCCACTTCGGGTCGGCGAGGTCGAGCAGCGAGGTCGGGAGGTCGGCCTCCTTGACCATCGCCTTGTTGTAGACCAGGACGGTCGAACGGCCGGCGAACCCGGTCCAGTGACCGTCGGCCGGTCGGTACTGCGCGGGGATCCTGTCGAGGGTGGTCGCGTCCAGCGGCTCGAAGAGGTCCTTGCTGTCGACCAGCGCCATCGCCGGGGAGTTCTCGGTGAGGAAGACGTCGGCCGGGGAAGCCTTGCCCTCGGCGACGAGCTGGTTCGCGAGCTCGAGGTCGGACCCGTTGCGGAGCTTGACCTCGATACCGGTCTTCTTGGTGAAGGCCTTCGCCACCGCGTCGATCAGCTCCTCGTGCTGGGCGTTGTAGACGACCACGGCGTTCTTGTCGTCGTCGCCACCACCGCATGCGGCCAGTGCAGGAAGGGCGAGAGCTGCGGCCGCCACGGCGACGAGGGCGCGCAGGGCACGGGGGCGTGAAACCACGGGTGGGTCCTCCGAAGATTAGGTTGGCCTAAGTAAGTCTAGGCTACCCGTGCCTCGGCGGGCAGGGCCGACCGTGTGACGTGCGCCTACCCCAGAGCGCCGGGCCACATCGTCGCGACGGCGTACCGCTTCCCGATCGAGAAGTCGTACTGCACCATCCGGGCGTCGTCGAGCGCCTGGCGCGCGGCCGGCGACAGGTCCTTGCTCGACACCTTGGTGCCGTCCGGCAGCATGATCCGGCCCTGCTCGAGCGCGCTGACCTGACCGTAGAGCGACTGCAGCATCGCGAAGTACGGCGGGACCGGCGCGCCCACCGCTTCGTAGAGGATCGGCAGGAAGTGGTTGGGACTGGTCAGCGGGAGCTGCTTCACGGGGTTCGTGCCGCGGTTGCTCCAGACGAAGAACGGGGTCTGGTACATCGTCCCGCCGGGGTTGTCGCTCTTGACCTTGCCGGAGTAGATGCCGGGTAGGTGGTCACCGTAGAAGATCACCACGGTCTTCTCGTCCGAGGCCTTGAGGTCCTCGAGGAACTCCGCCAGCGCGTCGTCGGTGTGCGCCAGCCCGCGGGCGTAGTTGCCGACCTTCCTGGCGTCCTTGCCACTCAGGCCGGACACCTTCATCGGGTCGTCGTAGGTGTCGTTCATCGGGATGTGGTTCTGCATCGTCACCAGGTTGACCATCAGCGGCTTCTCGGTGGCCTCGATCTGGCGCTCCACCTCGTCGAAGGCCGACTGGTCGGAGATGAAGTCGCTGTGGTCGATCCGGTCGTGCTCCTTCATCGTCGAGTCGTGGATGAAGTCGTCGAAGCCGAAGGTCTTGTAGACCGACTTCCGCTTGTACATGCCGGTCATGTACGGGTGGATGGCGATCGGCTCGTGCCCGTGCGCGGCGAACCAGCCGACCGCTGAGGGGTAGCGGTCCTCGTTGGACACGAGCATCTGGTACGGCGAGTTCATCTGCGGCGCGAACAGCCCCACCGACTGACCGGTGAGCACCTCGAACTCCATGTTCGCGGTCCCGCCGCCGTACAGCTGGGCCATCATCGTGCCGGACGTCGTCTGGTCGAGCAGCGCGCGCGTCTTGGGGATCGGGTCCTCGGCGAGCTCGAAACCCTTCAGCCGGGTCGGGTCGCTGAACGACTCGCTCAGCACGATCACCACGTTGGTGTCGTCCAGGGACCCCGTGCGGGTGGCGTTGATCCGGTCCGCCTCGGCCTGGTACTTCGCCGCCAGGGCGTCCATCGTGGCGCGGCTGTAGCCCTTCGGCTCCGACATCGCCTTCGCGGGCATGTTGTAGAGGAAGCCGCCGATGAACCCGTGGGCGGCGTAGTTGGTGCGCTGGTTCCAGGGGCGCCAGCCCGGCGTGCCGAACTCGTAGATCGACTTCCACGGGTTGCCCGGATGATTGAACGACGCGGTGCTGACCAGGAGCGCTGCCGAGACGACCACGACTCCGAGCCGCAGTGCTGCCGAGCCGACGCGACGACCGGTCGGGACCTCCTTCGACCACAACCGGGGAAGGGCTCGCTCCTCCTTGCGCGACAGGTACGCCGCCCCGCCGACGAGCGCGAGCAGGCTGATGACGACGCCGATGATGAAGGACGGCGAGACCATCGTGGACAGGAAGCCGGGTTCGCGGATGAAGTCGATGTCACTGGGATA
This sequence comes from Marmoricola sp. OAE513, assembly GCF_040546585.1. Classification (NCBI taxonomy): domain Bacteria; kingdom Bacillati; phylum Actinomycetota; class Actinomycetes; order Propionibacteriales; family Nocardioidaceae; genus Marmoricola; species Marmoricola sp. OAE513. The sequence continues at coordinate 2,611,370 of NZ_JBEPOC010000001.1, forward strand.
GATCGGCTCGAGGCGCAGGTTCAGCTTGATCCGATTCGCCACCGCGATCAGGACGACGAAGGCCCCGAGAACGCCGACGCTGAACACGACGCGGTTGGTGATGGCGACCAGGGCGATGAGCACCAGCCAGACCAGGAAGGTGTCCGCGACGAAGGAGATGGAGAGGAAGTTGTAGCGCCAGAACCGCGGGCCGGAGGTGACCAGCACCGACAGGTCGAGCACGGTGTTGAGGACCACCGCCGCTGCTGCGGAGAACTTGATCGCCCAGAGCAGGTTCGCAACGCGGTTCGGCTGGCCCGCTTCCGGCACTGATCCGGCGGCCTCGGGCTCGGCCACGGCAGTGTCTTCAGACATCGACTCGACTTCCAGGGAGGGCGTTCCGGCTGGTCGAGCCTAGTCGAGACCCCGGCCGGGCAGCCTCAGGCCAGCAGGTCGGTGGCGTCGATGGCCAGCACCAGCGCGCCGATCATCGAGGCGCGGTCGCCGAGCTCGGCAACCAGGACCGGCGTGGTGGACGTGCCGGCCAGGACGTGCCGGCGCAGGCCCAGGCGGGCCGACTCCAGCAACAGCTCGCCGGCGTGCGCCATGTCGCCGCCGACCAGGATCACGTCGGGATTCAGCAGGTTGGTGACCGTGGCCAGACCCCAGCCGAGGTGCAGGCCGGCGTCCTCGAAGACCCGCAGTGCGGAGACGTTGCCCTGCTGGGCGGACTCGATGATCGCGGGCACCCCGGCGCCGGGCATCTGGTCGGCCATCATGGCCAGCGCCGTGCCCGTGGCGGCGTACGCCTCGAGGCAGCCGCGACTGCCGCACCGGCACAGGGGACCCTGCTCGTCGAGGGTCAGGTGGCCGATCTCACCGGAGGTCCCGGCACTTCCGCGGAAGAGCTGGTTGTCGAGGATCAGACCGGCGCCGACACCCGAGGAGACCTTGACGAAGACCACGTTCGCGTGGCCGCGGCCGTGGCCGTGGCGGTGCTCGGCGAGCGCTCCGAGGTTGGCGTCGTTCTCGATGAGCACGTCGACACCCAGGACCGCCGAGGCGGCGTCGCGCGCGTTCAGCCCCACCCAGCCGGGCAGGATCGCCGAGCTCATCACCACGTTGTTCGACAGCGGCGCGGGCAGACCCATCCCGATGTTGCGGACGTCGGAGAGGTCGGCGCCGAGCTCGGCGAGCAGCGCGGTGAGCATCTCCTTCGCGACGGCGAGGCCCTCGGTGTGGGCATGGCCGATGGTCAGCCGCTGGCGCGACTCGGCGACCACCTCGCCGGACATCTCGCTGATCGCGACCGAGACGTGGCTGTGCCCGAAGTCGACCCCGGCGACGAGTCCGGCGCCCCGGGCCAGTCGGACCGAGGTGCCGCGGCGTCCGGATCCGGCGACGGTGTCGACGACCTGCGAGGCCGCGAGCTCACGCACGATCGTAGAGACGGTTCCGGCGGCGAGACCGGTCTCGCGGGTGATGTCGGCCTGCGTCGCGGGCTCGGTGCCGCGGTCGAGGAGGACTGCCAGCACCCGGCGCTGGTTCGCGACCTTGAGCGATCCCGTGGATCCCGGGGCAGCCCGGGTGGCGGAATCGGAAGACATGGGTGAACTGTGCTGCAACGGGTATGTAGCCGTCAAGAGATGTGTGCTAGCGCGTATGAAAACGCTGATGAAACGATTTGCGTTCAACTATTGACGACTACGTTGTGACCCAGCACACTTCGAAGTGCCGTACGGGCGCCTGGCTCCTCGCTCTCCGCCCTCACCCCCGCCTCCAGGAGGAAACCCGTGTCATCACTCATCCGCCGCGTCGCCGTCACCGGCTTCGCGATCGCACTCGGCACCGCCGGACTGGCCGCGTGCGGCAGCCCGAACGACTCCGAGGGTTCCAGCAAGGACTCCAAGGTCATCGCGCTGCTGCTGCCGGAGTCGAAGACGACCCGCTACGAGTCCTTCGACCGCCCGATCTTCGAGAAGAAGGTCAAGGAGCTGTGCAGCGACTGCTCGGTGAAGTACTACAACGCTGACCAGGACGCCGCGAAGCAGGCGCAGCAGGTCGACACCGCGATCAACGCGGGTGCCAAGGTCGTCGTGCTCGACCCGGTCGACGGCAACGGTGCCGGTGGCATGGTGAGCTCGGCTCAGGAGGCCGGCGCGAAGGTCATCGCCTACGACCGCTTCATCAAGGGTGCCGACTACTACATGTCCTTCGACAACGAGACCGTCGGCAAGCTCCAGGCCGAGGCGCTCGAGGAGGCCATGGGCGGCAAGGGCGGCTACCTGCAGCTCAACGGTGCGCCGACCGACCCGAACGCAGCGCAGTTCAAGGCCGGCGCCGAGAGCGTCCTGAAGGCCAGCGGGCTGACGCTGCTGACCAAGTCGTCCTACGACAACCCGGACTGGTCGCCGGACAACGCGCAGAAGTACGTGACCGACCAGCTGAGCAAGATCAGCCCGTCGGACATCAAGGGCGTCTACGCGGCCAACGACGGTCAGGCCGGCGGTGTCATCGCTGCGCTCAAGGGTGCCGGCGTCGCGGCCAACGCGCTGCCGCCGGTCACCGGCCAGGACGCGGAGCTCGCTGCGATCCAGCGGATCCTCGCCGGCGAGCAGTACATGACGATCTTCAAGTCCTACTTCATCGAGGCGGAGAAGGCCGGCGAGGTCGCCGTGGCTCTGGTCAAGGGTGACGACGTCGGTGAGACCACCGACTTCGAGGGCATCAAGTCGTTCATCTTCGACCCGGTCGTGGTGAAGAAGGACAACGTCAAGGAGAACATCGTCGACACCGGTCTCTACCCGGTCGCCGACATCTGCACCGCGGACTACGCCGACGCCTGCAAGGCCGCTGGTCTGTCCTGATGGTTGCTGCTTCATCCGTGGAGACGCCGGTCAGGGACGCTGTTCTGTCCCTGACCGGCGTCAACAAGCGGTTCGGCGCGGTCCAGGCCCTCACCGACGTCCACCTCCAGGTGGCCGCCGGTGAGGTCGTGGCCCTGGTCGGCGACAACGGCGCCGGCAAGTCGACCCTCGTCAAGGTGATCTCCGGTGTCTACACACCCGACTCGGGGGAGATCACCTTCGACGGCAAGCAGGTCGCCCCGCGCGGCCCTGCCCAGGCCCAGGCTCTCGGCATCGCGACCGTGTTCCAGGACCTCGCCCTCTGCGACAACCTCGACGTCGTCGCCAACCTCTTCCTCGGCCAGGAGCACACGGTCGGTCCGTTCATGGACGAGGTCTCCATGGAGAAGGAGTCGTGGCGGTTGCTGCGCTCGCTCTCCGCGAAGATCCCGTCGGTGCGGATCCCGATCGCTGCACTCTCCGGCGGTCAGCGCCAGACCGTGGCCATCGCCCGCAGCCTGGTGGGAGCTCCGAAGGTGGTCATGCTCGACGAGCCGACCGCCGCGCTCGGTGTCGCCCAGACTGCCGAGGTGCTCAACCTGATCGAACGGCTCCGGGACCAGGGTCTCGGCGTCATCCTGATCAGCCACAACATGGCCGACGTGCAGGCCGTCGCCGACCGGATCGTCGTACTCCGGTTGGGGCGCAACGCAGCGGAGTTCCGTACCGAGGAAGTCTCCACCGACCAGCTGGTCGCCGCGATCACCGGTGCCAGCGACAACGTCGTCGCCGAGCGCGCGCACCGGCGTACGGCGGCACCCTCGGGAGGTTCCGATGACTGATCTCCCCGGTACCGAAGAAGCCGGTCCGGCCGTCCCGATCCCCACCGACCTGACCGACGAGCGACTCGTCGGCAGCGGCACGGGTCTGTCCGGCTGGCTCTCGACCTTGAAGAGCCGACTGCGCGGAGGAGACATCGGCAACCTGCCGGTGATCCTCGGGCTGGTCGTCATCGCCCTGGTCTTCTACTCCCAGGAGCCGTCGTTCCTGTCCTCGCGGCAGCTGGTCTCGATCACGCAGTTCGCTGCGCCGGTCGGAATCATCTCGCTCGGCATCGTCCTGGTGCTGCTGCTCGGGGAGATCGACCTCTCGGTCGGATCGATGAGCGGCCTGGCCGCCGCGATCATGACGGTCCAGGTCGTCAACCACGGGCACGGCCTGGTGTTCGGCATGCTGGCCGGGATCCTCGCGGGCGTGGTCGTGGGTGCTTTCTACGCGGTCCTGTACCTCAAGATCGGCGTGCCGAGCTTCGTGATCTCCCTGGCGGGTCTGCTCGGGTTCCAGGGCGTCCTGCTCCAGGTCCTCGGCAAGCAGGGCACGATCAACCTGCCGGACACCTTCTGGCTGGTCGAGTTCGCCCGGACGAAGTTCGTCACGGGGGTGGCGTCGTACCTCCTCGTCGTCGGGATCATCGCGATCTACGTGCTCGCCAACCTGTACGGCATGCAGCGTCGCCGCAAGGCCGGGTTGAGCACCCCGTCGCTGGTCGGTCTGCTGGTCCGTTCGGCGCTGGCGCTGGCCGGTCTGCTCTGGCTGACCTACTACCTCAACATCGACCGCGGGTGGGGCTACCTCTGGTTGCTGTTCGTCGTCCTGGTCGTCGCGATGGATCTGGCACTGCGCAAGACCACCTGGGGTCGGCACGTGTTCGCGGTCGGAGGCAACGAGGAGGCTGCGCGACGATCGGGCATCAAGGTGGGTCGGATCTACCTGAGCGTGTTCGTCCTCTGCTCGACGCTGGCCTCGCTCGGCGGCATGCTGATCGCCGCACAGCTCACCTCGGTGTCCCAGGCCAGCGGCACGACGGACACGAACCTGACGGCGATCGCGGCGGCGGTCATCGGCGGCACGTCGCTGTTCGGCGGCCGGGGTTCGGCGTACGCGGCGATGCTGGGAATCCTGGTGCTCCAGTCGATCCAGTCCGGGCTGAACGTCCTGGGCCTCGGGTCGCCGGTGCGCTTCATGATCACCGGCGGCGTGCTGCTCCTGGCGGTCTCGATCGACTCGGTCGCCCGCAGGGCACGGTCGTCCTCGGGACGCGGCTAGCCACTGGTCCTCTGGTCCGCCGAGCTGATTACGACGCAGCTCGGCGGACCAGAGCTGCGCTCACCCGGTCGCCGAGCTGCGCTCATCCGGTGGCCGAGCTGCGCTCATCCGGTCGTCGAGCTGCGATCCGGTCGTCGAGCCTGCCGAGACGTCAGCGAGCCGCGGGGCGTCCGTACGTCGTGGTGCGCTCGATGACCGGCCGGTCGATGCCGGCGCCGATCTCGACGAGCTCCTCGACGGTCTTGGCGGACCCGTGCTCGGAGCCGGCCATCCGGGAGATGGTCTCTTCCATCAACGTGCCGCCGACGTCGTTCGCGCCGGCGTTCAGCATCGCGCGGGTGCCGTCGGTCCCCAGCTTGACCCAGCTGGTCTGGATGTTGTCGATCCGGCCGTGCAGCAGGATCCGCGCCATCGCGTGCACCGCGAGGTTGTCGCGCAGCGTCGGCCCCGGGCGCGCGACCCCGGCGAGGTAGATCGGCGCGGAGTGGTGCACGAACGGGAGCGGCACGAACTCGGTGAATCCCGGGATGCCGTTCTCGATGTTGGTCTGCTGGATCTTCTTGATCACGTTGAGGTGGGTCACCCAGTGCCGCGGGTTGTCGACGTGGCCGTACATCATCGTCGAGCTCGAGCGGACCCCCACGCGGTGCGCGGTGGAGACGATCTCGATCCAGGTGGCCGTCGGCAGCTTGCCCTTGGTCAGCACCCAGCGCACCTCGTCGTCCAGGATCTCCGCCGCGGTGCCGGGGATGGTGTCGAGGCCGGACTCGCGGGCCTTGATGAGGAAGTCCTCGAACGACAACCCCGTGCGCGAGGAGCCGTTGACGATCTCCATCGGCGAGAACGCGTGCACGTGCATCCCGGGGACGCGCTGCTTCACCGCGGCCGCGATGTCGAAGTACGCCGTCCCCGGCAACTCGGGGTCGATACCGCCCTGCATGCACACCTCGGAGGCGCCGAGTTTCCAGGCCTCCTCGGCCCGGTCGGCGACCTGGTCCAGCGACAGCGAGTACGCGTCGTCGTCGGTACGCCGCTGCGCGAACGCGCAGAACCGGCAGCCGACGTAGCAGACGTTGGTGAAGTTGATGTTCCGGTTCACCACGTAGGTGACCGCGTCGCCGGAGACCTCGCGCCGCAGGGCGTCGGCCAGCTTCACGACCTCGGCGAGCAGGTCGCCCTCGGCGGTCATCAACGTCAGGGCGTGCTCGTCGGAGAGGTTGCCCGGGTCCTTCTCGGCAGCCTTGAGGGCGGCGAGTCCGGCGCCGGTCGTCGAGCTCGGTCCGGTGGTCGTGGTCGGTCCGGTCGTCGAGCCTGCCGAGACGTCCGCCGCCGACGCAGCGACCGAGTCCCAGTCGCCGTACACGTTGGCGAAGTCCGACCGGCGATCGGCGCTGCGACCTTCTCGGTCGACGGCCTCGTGGAGGTCGGTGCGTCCCACGCCCTGACCCACCGCAGCGAACCCGCCGTCAGGCTCCTGCCAGGGCAGGCCCGTCGGGTGGCGGGTGCCGTCGGTGATCTCCGTCGAGACAAGCCCGTCCTCCCCGGCGAGCGCGGCGACGTGCCCGGAGATGCGCGGGTCGATCCAGGGCTCGCCCGCGAGCACGTACTCGGGGTGCGCGGTGAGCCGGGCCTTGAGGGTGAAGCCGGCCGCGGCGGTCACGTCACGCAGCCGCTCCAGCGACGGCCAAGGCCGCTCGGGGTTCACGTGGTCCGGCGTCAACGGCGAGACGCCGCCCCAGTCGTCGACCCCGGCCCCGAGCAGGGCCTTGCACTCCTCCAGGTCGACCAGGTTCGGCGGTGCCTGCACGCGGACTTTGGGGCCGAGCAGGATCCGGGAGACCGCGATCGCGGCGAGGTACTCGTCCAGTGCGAGGTCGTCGGTGTGCCGCATCGCGGTGTCCGGCTTGGCGCGGAAGTTCTGGATGATGACTTCCTGGACGTTGCCGTACTGACGAGCCACCCGGCGCAGCGCGAAGATGGACTCTGCGCGTTCCTCGAGGCTCTCGCCGATGCCGATGAGCAGCCCGGTGGTGAACGGGATCCCCAGGCGGCCGGCGTCCTCGAGCACGCGGAGGCGGACCTCGGGGTCCTTGTCGGGGGAGCCGTAGTGTGCCTCGCCCTTGGTCTCGAAGATCCGTCGGGACGTGGTCTCGAGCATCATCCCCATCGAGGGCGAGACCGGCTTGAGCCGGTTCATCTCCTCCCACGACATCACGCCCGGGTTGAGGTGCGGCAGCAGGCCGGTCTCCTCGAGCACCCGGACCGCCATCGCGCGGCAGTAGGCCAGCGTCGAGTCGTAGCCCTCCTCGTCCAGCCACTCCTGCGCCTCGGGCCAGCGGTCCTCGGGACGGTCGCCCAGGGTGAAGAGCGCCTCGGTGCACCCGAGGGCGGCCCCTTGCCGCGCGATCTCCAGGATCTCGTCGGGCGAGAGGAACATCCCGTGACCCTTGCGGCGCAGCTGGCCCGGCGTCTCGACGAACGTGCAGTAGTGGCACTTGTCCCGGCACAGCTTGGTGACCGGGATGAAGACCTTGGGGGAGTACGTGATCACCCCGGGGCGGCCGGCTCCTTCGAGCCCGGCGTCACGGACCCGCGCCGCGACGGCCGTCAACCGGTCGAGGTCCTCGCCGCGGGCGGTCAGCAGCGCTGTCGCCTCGTCGTGGTCGAGGGCAGCGCTGCGCTCGGCGCGCACGAGCGCGCGACGGACCTGGGCGGCGGTGATGGTCATCGAGATCAGGCTATCCGGCGGGGCAGATCGCGGTGGCAAACTCTCATAGAGTGGTCAACGAGAATTGCATCACCGGATATTCCGGAACCGGTCCTCGAGCTTGCCGAGACGCAGCTCGACAAGCTCGATGACCGATCAGGAGATGAGTTCCTTGAGCTCCGCGATCAGCGCGGTGGTGTCGGCGCCGACGGGGGTGACGTTGAGGCTGGTCACGCCGCTCTCCTCGAACGCCGCGACCCGCTCCTTGATGTACGACGCCGGGCCGACGAAGTTCGCGGCCTCGAGCCACTCGGTCGGGACCAGCGCCTCGGCCTCCTTCTTCTTGCCCGAGAGGTAGAGCTCCTGGATCTCGGCGGCTTCCTTCTCGTAGCCGTAGGCGCAGGCGAGGTCGTTGTAGAAGTTCTTGCCCTTGGCGCCCATGCCACCGACGTACAGGGCGAAGATCGGGCGCGCGAAGTCGAGGAGCGCCTTGGTCTCCGGGCCCTCGCCGATGGCGAGCATGCCGCCGGCGACGATGTTCAGCTTGCCCAGGGACGGGTCGCGCTTCGCCGTGCCGGCGGCGATGGGCTCGCCCATGACCTGGCCGATCTTCTCCGGGTAGTAGAGGTGCGGCAGGAGGCCGTCGGCGATCTCGGCCGACAGCTCGACGTTCTTCGGGCCGAGCGCAGCGATGTAGATCGGGACGCTGTCGCGCTCGGGCTTGGTGAGCAGCTTGAGCGGCTTGCCCAGGCCGGTGACCGCACCCTGCTCCTTGGTCAGCGGCAGGTGGAACTCGCCGTCGGCCGAGAGCGGCTCGCGGCGCATGCCGGCGCGGACGATCTCGACGATCTCGCGGGTGCGGGCCAGCGGCTTGGCGTAGGGAACGCCGTGGAAGCCTTCGATGACCTGGGGGCCGGAAGCGCCGAGGCCGAGGATCGCGCGCCCGCCGGAGACGTTGTCCAGGCCGGCCGCGGTCTGCAGCAGGGCGCCGGGGGTGCGCGAGTAGATGTTCATGATGGCCGAACCGATCTCGACGGTCTCGGTCTTGGCGGCCAGGTAGCCCATCAGGGTGGGCGAGTCGTTGCCGTAGGCCTCGGCCACCCAGACGGTGTCGAGTCCGGCCTTCTCCCAGGAGGTCACCTGGTCGGCGGCGTTCCGCGGGTTGCCGTCGTACATGAGCATGGTGGAGATCTTCATCTGCAGCCTTGTCTGTCGAGAGAGGAGCCGAACTACCGTGACAGTAATGCTGTCACGGTGTCCGCGCCAGGGTCAGGCCGGGTGGCTGACGTCACGCGGGAGGGACATCCGCGGTACGCCACCGAGGCGCTTGGCGAAGCGCACCCGGCCGTCGTACGTCGCGAGCAGCTTCCACAGCGTGTCGTGCGCGGCCCAGGGCAACGGGTCGGTGCCGTTCGACCAGGTCGCACCGAAGGCGATCCAGACCGGGACCCAGGTCGCTGCGTCGTCCCAGGCGCCTCGCCGGCTCTCGACCAGCCGGCGACGCAGCTGGAAGGCCTGGCGGGCGCCGTCCTCGCAGATGGGTGCGGTGCGAACGGGCCACGCCCGCAGGTCCAGGCTCATCAGCTCGAGCTCCAGGTCGGGCAGCGCCTCGGGAGCGACCAGCACGGTCGCCACGTTCTCATGAGGGACGCGTCTCACCTCGGCACGCTAACCCCGGGTCACGAGGGGCGTCCAGGGATCAGGAGTTCCAGGACCTCCAGAGCTCGGCGTACGAGCCGCCGGCAGCGACCAGCTCGTCGTGCGACCCGAGCTCGCTGATCCGACCGTCCTCGACGACCGCGACCCGGTCCGCGTCGTGCGCCGAGAACAGTCGGTGCGCGATCGCGATCACCGTCCGACCCTCGAGCACCGCTGCCAGCGACCGCTCCAGGTGCCGGGCCGCCCGCGGGTCGATCAGGGACGTGGCCTCGTCCAGGACGAGGGTGTGCGGGTCGGCGAGCACCAGGCGGGCGAGCGCGAGCTGCTGAGCCTGTGCGGGGGAGAGCTCGAGGCCACCCGAGCCGACCACGGTCTCCAGGCCGTTGGGCAGCAGGCGGACCCAGTCGCCGGCATCGACCGCGTCGAGGGCGGCCCAGAGCACGGCGTCGCTCGCCGTGGCGTCGACCGCCAGTGCCAGGTTCTGCCGCAGCGTCCCGACGAAGACGTGGTGCTCCTGGGTGACGAGGGCGACGTGGCCGCGCAGGTCGCCTAGGGGCAGCTCGGTCAGGCCGACCTCCCCGACGGTGACGGACCCGGTCCGCGGCGGGTGGATGCCGGCCAGCAGTCGGCCCAGGGTGGACTTGCCGGCCCCGGAGGGGCCCACCATCGCGACCCGCTCGCCGATCCCGACGGACAGGTCGATGCCGTGCAGGACGTCGCGTCCCTCGTCGTAGGCGAACCGGACGTCGGCTGCATCGAGCTTCTCGTCGACCGGAACCCGACCGGTGGCGACCCGGTCGTCAGGGACCTCCGCGACGCCGAGCAGACGGGCGAGTGAGGCGCCGCCGACCTGGAGCTCGTCGAGGATCGAGATCACCCGGTCGACGGGGTCGATCAAGGCCTGCACGTAGAGGGTCGCCGCGGTGACGTCGCCGATGCTCGCGTGCCCGTTGAGGTACATCCAGCCGCCGAGCAGGAGCGTGGCGACGGTCGGGATCAGGTAGGCCGTCTCCACGCTCGGGAAGAACAGGGTGCGCAGCGACAGCGTGTAGCGCTCGGCCCGGTAGGACTCCGCGATGTCGGCGTCGACCTGGTCGATCCGCTGCTGCTGCAGACCGAGCGCCTCGACCGTGCGGGCTCCCTCGACGGTCTCGGTGAGCGAGGCGTTGATGACCGAGTAGGTGCTGCCCTCCCACAGGTACCCGTCCTTCGCGCGGGCCAGGTACCAGCGCAGCGCGATCACCAGCGGCGGTACGCCGAGGAGGCACGGCAGCAGCACCCACCAGCCGACCAGGACGGCGCCGACCAAGGTGATGACGGCCGTGATCACCGCGATCAACCACTCGGGGATCGCCCAGCGCACCGACCAGCCCAGCTGCTCGACGTCGCGGGACGTCCGGGTCAGCAGGTCTCCGCTGCCGGCGCTCTCGACGACGCCGATCGGCAGGTCGAGGGTGTTGTCGACGAAGTCCTCGCGCAGCTCGGCGAGGACCTGCTCGCCGAAGACCTGCGAGCGCAGTCGCGCAAAGCGTGTCAGCACGGTCTGGGCCAGCAGGAACCCGGCGAGCAGCAGCGCGATCTTGTCCACGTGGGCGACGGTGGTCCCGTCGTGCACCGCCTGGACCAGGTCGCCGAGCAGCCGGGGCGCAGCCAGGCCGGCGGCCGCGGCGAGCACGTGCAGGACCAGCGCTGTCGAGATCGCCCGGGGGTGCCGGCGGAAGAGGTCGTGCAGGTAGGCGCGGACGGCTGCCTGGTCCGCGACCGGCAGCGCGTCGTTCTCGTCGAGCTTCGGCGGGGTGACCTTCATCGTCGGGCCACCTCCTCGACCTCTTCCCGGGTCACCACGGCCCGGTACGCCGGGCACGTGGCGAGCAGCTCGCTGTGGCTTCCCTCGGCGACGACGATGCCGTCCTCGAGGAACGCCACGACGTCGGCGCGGCTGAGCAGCAGCGGGCTGGAAGTGGTGACCACCGTGGTGCGTCCGGAGCGGAGGTGGGCGACCCGCTCGGCGACCCGGGCCTCGGTGTGCGCGTCGACGGCCGAGGTCGCCTCGACCAGCAGGAGGATCTCCGGGTCGCGGGCCAGTGCGCGGGCGAGGACCAGGCGCTGGCGCTGGCCTCCGGAGAAGGACCGACCTTTCTCCGTGACGACGGTGTCGAGCCGGTCGGGGAGTGCGTCGAGCACGTCCTCGGTCGCTGCGGCGTGCAGGGCGGCGTCGGTCTGCGGACCGCGCAGCTGGTCGGCGAGGAGGCCGGAGAACAGCACAGCACCGGTGTCGGAGACGACGATGCGCTCGCGCACGACGGACCGGTCCAGGTCGGACAGCGGGACCCCTCCCCAGTGCACGTCGCCCTCCGCGAAGCGACCCAGCCGGTCGACCACGCGCGCCGCGTCCGCCGGGGGCTCGGAGACGAGTGCGACGAAGCGGCCCGGGGCCACGGTGAGGCCGCTGACGACGTCGACGAGCGGGCTGTCCGGGGGTGGAGGGGTCGCCGGCTGGGTCGGGTCGCTGATCTCCGGCTGCAGCGCGAGCACCCGGACGATCCGCTGGGCGGACACGTACGCCCGGATCCACTTGTTCGCCGCCTCCGTCGCCGTACGCAACGGCAGCACCAGGAACGCGGCGTACCCGTAGAAGGCGACCAGCTCGCCGGGACTGATCCGGCCCTGGACCGCGAACCGTGCGCCCAGCCAGACCACGACCACCACGAAGACCCCGGGGAGGAAGACCTGGAGCGCGTCGAGCACCGACTGCAGCCGGGCCACCTGCACGCCGGCCTGACGTACCCGTTGGGACTCCACGGCATACCGGTCGCCGAACGAGCGCTCGCCGCCGATGCCGCGCAGGACGCGAAGGCCGCTGACGATGTCGGTGGCGATGTTGGAGAGGTGCCCCATCATGTCGCGCTGCTCGAGGTTGCGCTTCTGCAGCGGGTTCAGCAGCGGTCCGAGCAGGAGCAGCAGGACCGGGACGCCGAGCAGGACGACGAGACCGAGGGCGGTCGAGGTCTACAGCAGGATCACCGCGACCACGAAGAACGAGACCAGCGCGCCGGCGGTTCGCGCCAGCACGTCCATCGCGTTGCCGATGTGGGACAGGTCGTTGGTGCCGATCGCGACGACCTCGCCGGTGGCGACGCGCTTGGACAGGGTCGCCCCCAGGTGCGTCGCCTGCCGCGTGACCAGCTGGACCACGCGGTAGGCGGCGGTGAGCCAGTTCGTCACGGCGTACCGGTGGCGAAGGATCCCGCTGGAGGACTGCAGCAACCCGATCCCGAACAGGATCGCAGCCCAGCGCCAGAGCTGACCGCTGTCGCGAGCGGTGATGCCCTCGTCGATCGCCTTGCCGATGATCGCCGGGATCACCGCCGAGCAGGTCATCCAGATGATGCCGAAGACCATGCCCATGGCCAGCGTCCACCACTGCCCTCGGAGCATCCATCCCAGGAACCTCCACGGGGTGCGCGCATCCGCATGACCGGGGTGTTCGAGGGGCAGCTGGCGCACCGTCCCTACGTTACGAAACGCCCCGGTATCGGTCGAATGGTTTGTCGACCGGTACCGGGGCGCCGAGGTGGTGCTGGGTGATGGTGCTGATCAGACCGTCGCGGGGGTCTCCTCCGGGGCGGTGACGACCGGGTCACGGTCGAGCTTGCTCGGCCACCAGATCTTGCCGCCGAGATCGAGGTTGAGCGCCGTCACCAGCACCGACCTGACGATCATCGTGTCGAGCAGGACGCCGAGCGCGACGGCGACACCGAGCTGGGCCAGGAAGACCAGCGGCAGTGAGCCGAGCACGAGGAACGTCGCAGCGAGCACCAGGCCGGCCGAGGTGATCACACCACCCGTGGACGACAGGGCGATCAGCGAGCCGGCACGGGTGCCGACGTTCGCTGTCTCCTCGCGGACCCGCGTCATGAGGAAGATGTTGTAGTCGATACCGAGCGCGACCAGGAACACGAACGTGAACAGCGGGAAGCCTGGATCGACGTGTGCGAACCCCTCGTTGCTCTCGAAGACGCCGAGTCGGGTGAAGACCTCGGTGAACAACAGCGTCGAGATGCCGAGCGCGGCGCCGAAGGACAGCACCACCGTCGCCATCAGGATGAGCGGAGCGACCAGGGCCCGCAGCAGGAGCACCAGGATGAGGAACACCACGACCAGGACGATCGGGATGATCACCTTGTTGTCGCGCTCCGAGGCGATCTTGGTGTCGAGGTAGAACGCGGACCCGCCGCCGACCAGAGCGCCGGCCCCGTCGACGTCGTGGACCGCGTCCCGGGTGTCCTCGACCAGGTCGAAGGCCTTCGTCGAGGAGATGTCGGCGTTGACCGTCGCCTCGAAGTAGGACCGACCCTTGCCGATGTCCTGGACCTCGGTCGGGTCACCCAGCCCCTTGATCCCGGAGAGGGACGACGCGACGTCGGCGACCTTGTCGGTGTCGGCGACGATCTGAACAGTGTTGGAGGTGTCCGAGAGGCCGTGGTCGACGAGGAGCGCCTGCCCCTGGATGGAGTCGAACTTCTTGGTGTAGGTCTCCTCGGTCGAGAAGCCGGACGGGTCGAGCTTGAACAGACCCAGGCAGGCGATCACCAGGATCGCCGTGGTGATGCCCCACACCATCCGGGGGCGCGGCTTGATACGAGCGCCGACACGGGCCCAGAGGCCGGAGCCGGTCGGCTCCTCGGAGCCGAAGGTCGGCCGCTTCGGCCAGAAGATCCAGCGCCCGACGATCACGAGCAGAGCCGGCAGGAGGGTCACCATGATCAGGTAGGTGACGCCGACGCCGACGGCGAGCACGGGCCCCAGCCCAGCGGTCGAGTTGAGGTCGGCGAAGACCAGGCAGAGCATGCCGATCACGACGGTCGCGGCGCTGGCCAGGATCGCCGGGGCGGCACGGTGCAGGGCGAACGCCATGGCCTCGTGCCGGTCCTCGTGGTTGCGGAGCTCCTCCCGGTACCGGGCGATGAGGAGCAGGGCGTAGTCGGTGCCTGCGCCGATGACCAGGATGCCGAGGATCGACTGGCTCTGGCCGTTGACCGTGAGGTCGGCGTACTTGGCCAGCAGGTAGACCACGCCGCCGGAGATCATGTACGAGAAACCGGCCGAGATGATCGGCAGCAACCACAGGATCGGGCTGCGGTAGGTGAACAGCAGGATGATGATGACGACCAGCAGGGTCGCGAAGATCAGGTTGGTGTCGATGCCCTCGAACGCCTCGGAGGCGTCGGAGGCCTGACCGCCGAACCCGGCGAGGTGCACGTCGACCCCGTCGATCTTCGACAGCTTGCGCACGTCCTTGGCCGCGTCGGGGATGTCCTGCCAACCGTTCTTGCCGAAGTTGAACGTGAACGCGATGAACGCGACCTTGCCGTCCTCCGACAGCAGCGGCGGGATCTTTGCGCCGGTGGCGGCCAGGGCCTTGGCCTGGTTGGGGGAGAAGGCGCCTTCGTCGGTCACGCCCTTGATCTCGGCGATCTCCTGGGCGTCCGCGTCCATCGCGGCGAGGTCCGCGTCGGTGAGACCGGAGGCGCGGTGGTAGACGACGAGCGTGGGGATGTCGTTGGGGTCGACGGTGCCGGTCAGCTCTTCGACGACCTTCGTCGACTCAGCCGAGCCGGGCAGCCACGAGGACGCCTCGTTGTTCTGCACGTCGATCAGCTTGCCGTTGAGAGGGGCCATGATGCCCACGAGGACGATCGCCCCGACGAGGACGATCCACTTGGTCACGGGGCCGGTCAGCTTGCCGGCTACTTTGTCGATGCATGCCGACATTTGACCAGAGCCGACCGACAAGCGCCTCAGGGTTTTCCCTGACTTCTAGACGGCTAAATCTTCAACCACTTCTGCGCCCGGAAGGACGCCGAGGAGGTGCCCGGGGAGGATGATCTTCGAGCCGCGGATTCCCGACCCGATCAGCACGGTCGGGGTGGCCGGCACGCGTGCGTCGACGAGCAGCCGCCACTCCGGCGGTGTCCCGATCGGGGTGATGCCGCCGTACTCCATGCCGGTCTCGGTGACGGCCCGGTCGTGGTCGAGGAACGAGCACTTGCGCACGTCCAGCAGACGCTTGACCCGGTTGTTCACGTCGGCCTTCGTGTCGCCCCGCACCACGCACGCGGCGATCCGCTCCACGCCCTCTCGCTTGCCCATGACCACGACGCAGTTGGCGCCGGATTCCCACGGAACGCCGTACACGTCGACCGTGGAGGAGGTGTCAGCGAGCTCGGGATCGATCTCGACGACGCCGACCTCCGCCGCGTGCTCCCAGGTCCTCAGCAGCTCCGCGACCGGGGCACCGACCAGGTCGAGCCGGTCGAGGACGGGGACGGTGGTGAGCTTGCCGAGGTGGTGGATGGCAGACATGCCACCCACCGTAAAGGGCTCGTTGTCCTCCACGACACCTGACGTCCACCGGCTCCCTCGAGGCTGTGCCCATGGCACTGCGACCGCCCTCCCGCATCCTCGGCTCCCCGCTCGTCATCGCCCATCGGGGAGCGAGCGGTCACCGTCCCGAGCACACCCTCGGTTCCTACGAGCTGGCCTACCGCCTCGGCGCCGACTCCGTCGAGCTCGACGTGGTCGCGACCAAGGACGGACACCTGGTGTGCCGGCACGACGTCGAGCTGTCCCGCACGACCGACGTCGCGCGTCGTCCGGAGTTCACCCACCTGCGTCGGACCCTCGAGGTGGAGGGGGAGCTGCAGACCGGCTGGTTCGTGCACGACTTCACCCTCGCCGAGCTGCGCGAGCTGCGTACGCGCGAGCGCTGGTCCCGCAAGCGATCGGCCAGCGCGAGCCACGACGGGCGCTGGCCGGTCCCGACGTTGGCCGAGGTCGTCGAGCTGCGCGACGCGGAGGCCGCGCGCACCGGGACCCGGCTCGGGATCCATGTCGAGCTCAAGTCGGTCGCGCACCTGCGCACCCAGGGGCTGTGGCTGCCCGAGCTGATCGCCGACCCCGAGGCCGACGACCTCACGTTCATGAGCTTCAGCTCCTCGGCACTGGAGGCACTCGGTGCGTCCCGCTCGTACAAGATCTACGACCAGACGCCCGCGCCCAAGGAGCTGTCGCGGATCTCGGAGTTCGTCTCCGGTGTCGCCGTACGCCGCAAGGCAGTCCTGCCGCGCGACGTCGGTGGCCGGGTCGGCGAGCCGTCGAAGCTGGTCGCCAAGGCGCACAAACGCGGCCTCGACGTCCTGGTGTGGACGCACCGCGCCGAGAACCAGCACTTGCCCTCGAACCTGCGGATCGGTGCCGCGCCGCACGGACACGGCGACGCGGCGGGGGAGGCGGCGATGCTGTTCCAGGCCGGCATCGACGGTCTGATCAGCGACTTCCCCGAGATCGCGGTCGTGGGTCGCCGGCGGCTGCCGGGCTTGGCCGAGGCGCTCTGAGAGCTGTAGACGTCACCACGTCTCGACAAGCTCGACGACCGGGGCAAGCTCGTCGACCGGGGCAAGCTCGGCTACCGGAGGCGCGTTCGCCGACCGGCTCAGGTCAGCTTCCAGCCCCGCCGGATCCGGAAGCGGACCTCGGCGAGCTGCAGGTGGATCGGCAGGTTGCGCGCCCAGCGGGGCGTCAGCCTGGTGACGAACCTGATGCGTCGTACCCAACGGTCGAACGTCGCCTGCTGCTTCGGCGTCCACTCCAGACCCATCGCGGTGCGGATCTCGGGCGGGAGCAGCCCGATGGTGAAGAACGTGTTCAGCGGGGCGTTGCCCCACTGCAGCGGCTTCGGCACCATGCGGAGCTCGACGACCTTCATCAGGTGCGCGCGGACGGGCTCGTCGTACCTGACCTTCGCCAGGCCGGCCTGCCAGTACTCCTCGAACGCCGCACGGTCCTCGGGCCAGGCCTCGCGGGGGACCTGGAGCGAGGTGCCGAGCCGGTGGCAGTACTTGTACAGACCGTCAGCGGTCTCGTCGTCCATCGGGCCGAGGAACAGCGTGCGTCCGTCGCGAAAGCCGACGTACAGGCACGCCGCCACCCACAGCTGGAGCTCGGGGTCGAAGGCGTTGTAGGCCACCGGGCTGTCCGGGCCCGAGCGCACCGGGACGTGCGAGCGGTTGACCGCCTTGCGGTAGACGTTGCGGTCGGTGTCCGTGCCGAACAGGGCGACGACGAGGTAGGAGATCGTCGTGCGCAGCCGCTTCCACGGGTGCAGCATCACGTTGCCGGAATCGACCTTGCTCTCCACGACGCCGTAGCCGACTCCGGGGTGGCCCAGCTGCATGATCACGTTGGCGGCGGCTCCGAGCATCCCCGCGGCGCCGGGCATCTGGTCGGCGATGTCGAAGTCTGCGCGCTTCTCGCTGCGTCTCGACAAGCTCGACGACCGGGGGGCGCTCGACGACCGGGGCTCGGTCATCGAGCTTGCCGAGATGCCGTCACGTGCGTGGGGACTGTCGCTCACCGCACGCGGAGCTTGCGGAGCAGCTTCAGCTGGCCGTTCGTCAGGGCGACGAACTTGTCCAGCGTCATCGACGGCGGCGGACCCAGGGCCATGCCGCGCTGCTCGGCGACGGTCTGGGCCTCGGTGTACTTCCGGATGCCCTCGGCGCCGTGCCGACGACCCAACCCGCTATCGCCCATGCCGCCCATCGGGGCCTCGATCGAACCGGCTGCAGCGGCGGCACCGTCGTTGATGTTCACCGAGCCCGACCGGATCCGGGCTGCCATCGTGCGGGCGGTGTGGGAGTCCTTCGACCAGATGCTCGCCGAGAGGCCGTAGCTGCCCTCGTTGGCCAGCGCGATCGCCTCGGCGTCGGTGCTGAACGGGTACAGCGAGATCACCGGGCCGAAGGTCTCCTCGTGGCACACCGTCATGTCGCTGGTGACGCCCTCGAGGATCGTCGGCTCGTACATCAGCGGTCCGAGGTCGGGGCGCGCCCGACCTCCGGTGAGCACGGTCGCTCCCGCGGCGCGCGCCTGCTCGACGTGCTCCGCCACCGTCGCCAGCTGGGCCGGCGATGCCAGTGAACCGATGTCGACGGTGTAGTCGAAGGTCTGACCCAAGCGCAACGACTGGGTGGCGTCCAGGATCGCCTTGCGGAACTCGTCGTACACGTCGGTGTGCACCAGCACGCGCTCGGTGTGGATGCACATCTGCCCGGTGTTGGCGAAGGAGGAGGCGACCGCGCCCTCGGCCGCCTTGGCGATGTCCGCGTCCGCCCGAACGATCAGCGGGTTCTTGCCCCCGAGCTCGAGGGAGGCGCCGATCAGTCGGCGACCGGCCTGCTCACCGACGGTGCGGCCGGTGGCCGTCGAACCGGTGAAGCAGATGTAGTCGACCTCGTCGATGAGTGCGGTGCCGACCACGTTGCCGCGACCCACGACGATCTGCCACAGGTCGGTCGGCAGCCCGGCGCGGCCCATCAGCTCACGGGCGAACAGCAGGGTCAGGGCGGTCTGCGAGTCGGCCTTGGACACGACAGCGTTGCCCGCCAGCAGTGCCGGTACGGCGTCACCGACGCCCAGGTAGAACGGGTAGTTCCACGGCGAGATGATCCCGACGACACCCTTGGGTACGCGGGTCTCGGCGACCTTGGTCAGTCCGGGGATCGCGCCGCGGACGCCCTTCGGCTTCAGGTACCTGTGCCCGACCCTGGCGTAGTGCCGGGTGATGTTGGCAACCTGGAGGATCTCCTGCCACGCGGTGAAGCGGGCCTTGCCCATCTCCCACTGGACCAGGTCGATCAGCTTGTCCTGCTCGGTGAGGAACAGGTCGTGGAAGTTGAGCATGACCTGGGCACGCTCGCGGAAGTCGCGCTTGCGCCACGCCACCTGGCCGAGCCGCGCCGCCTCGACCGCCTGCCGGACGTCCTCGGCCGTGCTGGCCGGGATCGTCGCGATCTCCCGCGAGTCGTACGGCGCGTACGCCGTCACGCTCTCGGTGCCGTTCTCGTCGCGGAAGACGCGGGCGGCCAGCGAGGTGATCACCTCGTCGGTCACCCACTCAGGCCGAGCGGCGGGGATGTCGACGTGGCGCAGGTGGTTCTCGACGATGGCGGTCATGGTGTCTCAGTTCTCGTAGAGGCCGGCGATCTCGTCGGCGTAGTTCGTGTGCACGACGCGGCGCTTGAGCTTGAGCGTCGGGGTGAGCTCGGCGGACTCGGCAGTCCACTCGACGGGGAGCAGCTTCCACTTCTTGACCTGCTCGGGTCGCGAGAGCCGGTCGTTGGCCTTCTCCACGGCCTGCCCGACGATGCCGAGGATCGCCTCGTTCTGCGCCAGCGAGGCCAGGTTCGTGTCCTCGATGCCGAGCTTGCCGGCGATGACGGGCGCGATGTCCGGGTCCAGGGTGAGGATCGCGACGACGTACGGCTTGCCCTCGCCGAACGCGAGCGCGTGGCCGACCAGCGGGCTCTCCTTGAGCATGTTCTCGATGTTCGACGGCGCGATGTTCTTGCCGGCCGAGGTGATGATCAGCTCCTTCTTGCGGTCCACCACCTTCACGAAGCCGTCCTCGTCGATCTCGCCGATGTCGCCGGTGTGGACCCAGCCCTCGGCGTCGATCAGGTCGGCCGTCGCCTCCGGGTTCTTGTGGTAGCCCGAGGTGGTGACCGGACCGCGGGCGAGGATCTCGCCGTCCTCGGCGAGCTTCACCTCGATGCCCGGCTGCGCGCGGCCGACGGTGCCGAGGCGGAAGGCTCCCGGGCCGCACGCGGTGACCGCGCCGCAGGTCTCGGTCATGCCGTAGATGTCGTAGATCGAGAAGCCGAGTCCGGCGAAGAACTTCGCGGTCTCCAGCGGCATCGGCGCCGAGGCGCTGCCGGCCCAGGCGACCCGCTCGAGACCGAGCATCGACTTCATCGGCGTCAGCACGGCAGCGTTGACGGCGTCGAACTTCGCCTGCAGCTCAGGGCTCGTCGTGCTGCCGTACTGGAGCGACTCGACGTACTCCAGGCCGACGGCCATGGCGTCGGCGACGGCCTGCTTCTTGGTCTCGTCGGTCTCCATCGCGAGCAGGCCGTTGATGCCCGTCTGGATCTTCTCCCACACGCGCGGGACCCCGAAGAACCGCGTCGGCTTCACCTCGCCGAGGGCGCCGACCAGCTGCGCCGGGTCGGCGATCAGGTGCAGGTGCGCACCCATGACCTGCGGCAGGTAGATGCCGAGCACCCGCTCGGCGATGTGCGCGTAGGGGAGGTAGGAGACGGTGATCAGGTCCTCGTCCGCGCTGGCACCCACGGTCTTGTCGGTGCTGGCCACCTCGAAGAGCACGTTGTGGTGGCTGATCACGACGCCCTTCGGGTTCCCGGTGGTGCCGGAGGTGTAGAGGATCGTCGCGGGGTCGTCGAGCGCGATGGCCTGCCAGCGCTTGTCGATCTCGTCGGCGAGCTCGGCGCGCAGCGACTGGCCGCGCTTGACCAGGTCGTCCCAGGTGATGGCACCGGCCGGAGCAGCGGTCGGGTCGATGACGACGACCTGCTTCGGTGCGGACTCCGCAAGCGCCTCGGACCAGCGCGCGACGTGGTCGGCGTTCTCCAGGATCACCACCGACGGCGTCGAGTGGCCCGCGACGTAGGCGACCTGGCTGGGGGAGAGGGTGTTGTAGATCGACATCCCGACCGCGCCCGCGTGCATGGCGCCGATGTCGGCGAGGATGTGCTCGGTCCGGTTGGACGCCATGATGGCGACCCGGTCGCCGGGCTCGACGCCGAGGTCGATCAGGGCAGCCGCGACCTCCAGGCCCTGCTCGCGCAGCTGCGCCCAGGACAGGGTCCGCCACCCAGCGCCCTCGATGCCGACCTTGTCGGAGTACGCCGGGGCGTCGCCGAGGCGCGCGACCGTGTCGGCGAAGGCGTGGGCGATGTTGCGGCCGGCGATCTGCGCATCGATCTCGCTGCGCTCGGTGAGGACGTCGGTCATGGCGGTCTCCTGGTGTGTGGCGGGGGTCACAGTCTCTTACGGGCGTGAACGTCCCGGGAAGGGCCCGGGTTCCCGGGATTCCTAGTAGCTCTTCGGCAGGCCGAGCATCGACGTACCGATGTGGGCCAGCACCAGCTGCTCGGAGACCGGGATGTTCTTGCCGATCCGGGCGTCGCGGAACATCCGCTCGATCGGGTACTCCTTGGAGTACGCCATGCCGCCGAGCGTCTGGAACGCCTGGTCGGCTGCCTCCCAGGCGACCTGGGCGCCGCTCAGCTTGGCGACGTTGGCCTCGTTGCCGCACATCTGGCCCTGGTCGAAGAGCCAGGCGGCCTTGTAGGTCATCAGCCGGGCCATCTCGGTCTTCGCCTTGATCTGGGCGAGCGGGAACTGGATCGCCTGGTTCGAGCCGATCGGACGGCCGAAGACCTCGCGCTCGCGGGCGTACTTCGCCGCCACGTCGAGGGCGGCGTCCGCCGAGCCGACACCGCCGGCGGCGGCCAGGATGCGTTCGGGGTTGAGGACGTCCCAGAGGACACCGAAGCCCTTGTCGACCTCGCCGAGGACGTTCTCGGCCGGCACCCGGACGTTGTCGAAGAAGACCTGCGAGGACTGCAGGATGTTGCTGCCCATCTTCGGGATGGGCGTGTAGGACAGCGTGCCCGCGGCGAGCGCCTCCTTGACGTTGACCAGGAAGAGGGTGAAGCCGTGGGTGCGGTTGCCGCCCGCCTCCTTGGCCTCGGCGGCCGGGACCGTGCGGGTGACCGCGACCATCCAGTCGGCGCGCTCGACGTTGGAGATCCAGACCTTCTGGCCCTTGATCAGGAAGTCGTCCCCGTCACGGCGGGCCTGGGTCGTGATCTCGATGGCGTTCGAGCCGGCGTCCGGCTCGGTGAGCGCGAAGGAGAACTGGATGTCGCCGGAGGCGAGCCCCGGCAGGATGCGCTCCTTCTGCTCCTGCGTCCCGTGCCGGACCAGCGTCATCGCGCCGAAGCCAGGAGTGGTCACGTAGATGAAGGTGCCCTGGGTGCCGCCCGACGCGCACAGGGTGTCGTTGGCGACCGCGAGCTCGAGGAGGCCCTGCCCGCCTCCGCCGTACTCCTCGGGGATGCAGAGGCCCAGCCATCCGCCGTCGCCGAGGTCCTTGAAGACCTCGTCGGGGAAGCGGTGCTCCTCCTCGCAGCGGGACCAGTAGGCGTTGTCGTACTTGGCAGCAACCGCGGCCACGCCGTCACGGACGGCGATCGCGGACTCGGGCAGGTTGAAGTCCATGGAGTTCCTCGTTGTCGGTTGGGGCGTGCCGCGGTTGCTGGGTGATCAGAGGCCGAGGGACCGGCCGATGATCTCCTTCTGGATCTCGGTGGTGCCGCCGTAGATCGTCGAGATCCGGCTGTCGAGGTAGGCCCGGGCGATCGGGTACTCGAGCATGTAGCCGTAGCCGCCGTGCAGCTGGAGGCCGGTGTTGACCAGCTTCTGCTGCGTCTCGGTGGCCCAGTACTTCGCCATCGACGCGTCGGTGGTGTCGAGCTTGCCCTCGAGGTGCTTCTTCAGGCAGTCGTCGACGAAGGTCTGGGTGACCCGGGCCTCGGTGGCCATCTCGGCGACCTTGAAGCGCGTGTTCTGGAACTTGCCGATCGGCTTGCCGAACGCCTCGCGGGTCTTCACGTAGTCCAGCGTGATGTCGACGACGTGCTGGCACGCCGACGCCGCCTGCGCAGCGATGATCAGACGCTCCTGCGGGAGGTTCTGCATCAGGTAGATGAAGCCCTGACCCTCCTCGCCCAGCAGGTTGGCCTTCTGGACGACGACGTCGTTGAAGGAGAGCTCGGCGGTGTCCTGGGCGTGCAGACCGATCTTCTCCAGGTTGCGACCGCGCTCGAAGCCCTCCATGCCCTCCTCGACGACCAGCAGGCTGAAGCCCAGGTGGCCGGCCTCGGGGTTGGTCTTCGCGACGACGACCACCAGGTCGGCGTGGATGCCGTTGGAGATGAAGGTCTTCGAGCCGTTGAGGACGTAGTGGTCGCCCTTGTCGACGGCGCTGGTGCGGATGCCCTGCAGGTCGGATCCGGTGCCCGGCTCGGTCATCGCGATCGCGGTGATGAGCTCGCCGGACACGCAGCCCGGCAGCCAGCGCTGCTTCTGCTCGTCGTTCGCGACGGCGGAGATGTAGGGGACGATGATGTCGGAGTGCACCGAGAAGCCGAGGCCGTTGGCTCCGGCGCGGGTCTGCTCCTCGGAGACGATCACGTTGAAGCGGAAGTCGTCGATGCCGGCGCCGCCGAACTCCTCCGGTACGTCGAAGCAGAGCAGGCCGAGCTCGCCGGCCTTGGTCCAGATCTCGCGCGGGACGATGCCGTCCTTCTCCCACTGGTCGTGGAAGGGGACGACCTCCTTCTCCATGAAGGTACGCACGGTGCTGCGGAAGTCCTCGTGTTCTGCGGTGAAAATGTCGCGCATGGGGCTGGGTCGGCCTCTCGGGGTTGGGTACTGCTCGCGATGGTGACAACGCAACTGTTACAGCAATACTGTCACGATACAAGAGCCCTGTGACCTCGGCCACGAAGTGCTCCCCAAACCTGCCAGTTCTACTGTTACAGTCGCACGGTGCCAGTCCCGGCACAGCCCGCCGCACCCGGTAAGGAGACGTCGTGAGCGCGTCGCGCACCGAAGAGCCGGCTGACTCGCCGACGGACTCCGTCGAGGCGTCGTACACCGTCGACGAGCTCGCCTCGATCACCGGGATGACCGTCCGGACCACCCGCTACTACGCCGGACTGGGGCTGCTGCCGCCGCCGATGCGACGCGGCCGGATGGCCTACTACTCCGCCCAGCACCGCGCCCGCCTCGAGCTGATCCGCGCGCTGCAGGACCACGGTTTCACCCTCGCCGCGATCGAGAAGTACCTCGCGAAGATCCCCGCCGACGCGTCGGTCGAGGACCTCGCCGTCCAGCGCGCGATGCTCACCAGCTGGAAGACCGGCGGCCACGAGGTGGTCACCCGGCGCCAGCTCGAGTCCCGCGCCGGTCGCAAGCTCGACGACGACGCGCTGGCCCGTCTGGTCGCGACCATGTCGATCGACGAGGTCGAGGACGGCCGCTACGAGATCCTTCCTGCGTTCTCCGTCGGCCTGCAGGTGCTCGACCTGCCGATCCCGGTCGACTCGATGGTGGCCGCCGGCGTGGCGATCAACCGGCACATGGAGGAGCTGGCCGACGAGCTCACCGCCGTGCTCAAGGACCAGGTCCTGACGCCGTACCTGGAGAGCCCGAAGACCGAGGCCGACAAGGCCGAGTTCGAGCACACGATGGCGCGGCTGCGCCAGCTGACGCTCGAGGCCGTGGTGAGCGGGTTCCAGCGGGCGGCGAACCAGGTGATCACGCGCTCGCTTTCGCGGTGACGCGGAGATGCGGTGTCGGTTTCACGCCTGCTGGCGTGAAACCGGCAGGGCAGCCCGTTGCATCGGGCTGCCCTGCCAGTTTCGTGCACCTGAGTGAGCTCAGGCCATCGGCGTGATCGCCCAGGCGACGAGGTACGCGATCACGGTGGCGGGGAACCCGACGACCAGGGCGATGACCAGGGCGACGCGGACCAGAGTGGGGTCGACCCCGAAGTAGCGGGCCAGGCCTCCGCAGACGCCGGCGACCATCTTGTCGTCGGTCGCGCGGGTCAGGCGCTTGGGCTCGGGAGTGCTCTCGGCGTAGTTCATGACTCGTCCTTCTCGTTGATGACCAGGGTGTCATCGGGGACCGCCTGGGTCGGAATGGTCTGGGTGGGTTCGACGACCTCGGTCTCGGCTGCCGTGACCTCGCTGGCTTCCACGGCTGCTGCGCGGGCCGCGGCCAGGCGCTCCTTGGCGCGGCGCTGGTTCACGACGCTGGCCGCGAGGCCGATGATCCCGGCGCCGATCAGCACCACCGGGAAGCCGGCGGCGAGGTCGGAGACGTCCTTGTCGTTCGCCTCGCCGATCCACCAGATCGCTGCGATGCCGGAGAAGACCAGGCCGAAGACCAGGTGGACCACGCCCAAGGGGCGGTTGCTGCTGTTGTTGTCGTTCATCGTCGCTCCACGGTGATCTGGCCGACCCGGACGTCCAGGTCCAGCTCGAGGGGGCTTGCGGTGCTGGCCGGTACGCCGACCAAGCGCTTCTCGCGGGAGACCTCGAAGCCACCGCCGTCGTACCCGGGGATGTTGATCCCGCCGGCGAAGCCCAGGTCGGCCTCGATGTCGACGTTCAGGCTCTTCGGCACGATCACCCGGATCTCGCCGGCGTTGAGGCGCATCCTGATCTCGCGACCGGCCAGGTTCTCCGGGTCCGCGACGTCGGTCAGGTCGACGACGATCTCGCCGAAGTGCACCCGGTAGCTCGACGGGACCGCCGCGGCACTCGTCGGGTTGTCCTCGAGCTGACGGCTGTCGTCGAAGTTGAACGAGCCGAGCACGGTGGCGGCGCTGAGGGCCGTCGTCGAGGCGATGCCGAGGAGAATGAGGCCACCCGGGCGCCCGACGAACGAGCCGACCAGCAGCATCACACCGGTGATGGCCAGTGCCGTGGCCGGGTAGACGCCGGCGTGCACGTCGTGCGAGCCGTCGATGATCCCGACGACGCCCAGGGCGATGGCGATCAGGGCGAGCGTCGGCCAGAACCAGAGGATCCCGGTGCGCTTGGGGTGCGGCGGCAGGATCGGCGGCGCGATCACGGGCGGCTGGTACGCCGGCGGCCGGTAGTCAGCCCCGTAGCTGGGCGCAGCGGCTTCCTCGCCCGGCTGGATCCACCCGGTGTAGGAGGACCCGACGTACGAACGGCCTTCGGTGTAGTCGTGCTCGGGGGCGTGCGGCATCGGGGGCACCGGAGGCGCGCCCGCTCCGGCGCGCTTCTCGGCCCGGCGGTCGCGAGCGATCATGATCACGCCGATGACCACCGCCACGCCGGCGATCGGAAAGCCGGCGTTGAACCCGCTGAAGGAGTCACTGACGGCCAGCAGGACCGCGATGCCGGCGGCGGCGAGCAGCAGGATCTTGCGGGCGTCGCTGCCGGTCCTGATCGCTGCCTTCTCGCTGCCCTCCTCGGGCACGAACGCCCAACAGACGGCGTAGACGAGGACGCCGGCGCCACCGAACAGGGTGAGGACGGCGAGCAGGACCCGGATGACGGTCGGGTCGACGTTGAAGTGCCGACCGAGGCCGCCGGCGACACCGGCGATGTAGCGGTCGGAGACGCTGCGGCGCAGCCGGTCCAGGTCCTGGTGCGGCGGCGGCAGCTGCTGGTGCGTTGCCGGCGGGGGCTCGGCCTGGGTCTGGCCGGTGCCCGAGTCGTGAGGAGTCGTGTTCATGTCATCCATCGTGGTTCTCCGGAGGGGTGATTCCTATCGGGGACCACCCTGGTTCTGGGTCAGGGGTCCGTCTCGGGGTCTCACCTGATGTCCGACGGCGTTCCGGATGCCACGATGGATCCATGACCGGCACCGCGACTCCTCCTGCGCCCGTGCGCAAGGCGTATCGGAAC
The DNA here is from genome assembly GCF_040546585.1 of Marmoricola sp. OAE513. Classification (NCBI taxonomy): domain Bacteria; kingdom Bacillati; phylum Actinomycetota; class Actinomycetes; order Propionibacteriales; family Nocardioidaceae; genus Marmoricola; species Marmoricola sp. OAE513. Next base: position 2,638,045 of record NZ_JBEPOC010000001.1, read on the forward strand.
GCCGACGAGGGCGTGGTCGGCGGCGTCGCTGCCGGCCTGGCCGAGCACCTCGGGATGGCGGTCTCGACGGTCCGGATCGGCTTCATCGCGGCCACCGTGATCGGCGGTTTCGGCGTGATGTTCTACGCCGCGTTGTGGATGGTGCTCCCGGTCCAGCGGCACTTCGACGACGCGGCGCCCGGGCTCGCCGCGGTCGACCGGCAGGGCAAGCGCCCGCGCCGGATGCTCAAGCTCGCCGACTACGGTCCGCTGATCGCGCTGGGCGCGCTCGGTCTGGGCATCTGCCTGTTGCTCGCCATGGTGAGCGGGCGGGGCCAGTTCCTCGTCCCCGTCCTGCTCGCCGTCGGTGGCGTCGCGGTGCTGTGGCGCCAGGCCGACGAGGCGCAGCGCGAGCGCTGGGTCGACTCCACCGGCCGGATCAGCCTGATCCGGGTCGTCGTCGGGGACGGCGGCCCGGCGCCGTACCTGCGCCTGGTCATCGGCGTGCTCATGGTCGGCTCGGCGATCATCGGCGTCTCCGTCGGCGGCGGAGGCTGGGGTGCCGTCCGCGACGTCGGCGTGGCGACGGCGCTGGGGCTGCTCGGCATCGCGCTGATCACCGGCCCGTGGCTGATCCGGTTGACCTCCGACCTCGGCGAGGAGCGTGCCGAGCGGATCCGGTCCCAGGAGCGGGCCGACGTCGCTGCGCACCTGCACGACTCCGTGCTGCAGACGCTGACCCTGATCCAGAAGTCCGCCGGCGACCCGTCCGCCGTCGCGCGGCTGGCACGCGCCCAGGAGCGAGACCTGCGTTCCTGGCTCTTCGACTCCGCCGGCGGGGACACCACCACGTTGGCGGTCGCGCTGCGTGCCCTGGGAGGCGAGGTGGAGGACGCGTACGGCGTCCCGGTCGAGGTGGTCTGCGTGGGCGACCGGACCGTCACCGAGGACCTGCGTGCGCTGGTCCTCGCCACCCGCGAGGCGGTCGTGAACGCGGCCCGGCACTCCGGGGCGGCCAAGGTCGACGTGTACGCCGAGGCGACCGCCCGGACGATCGAGATCTTCGTGCGCGACCGCGGTACCGGCTTCGACCTGGACAGCGTGGCGAGCGACCGGCACGGCGTCCGTGACAGCATCATCGAACGGATGCGCCGGCACGGTGGCACTGCGGAGATCCGCAGCACCCCGGGCTCGGGCACCGAGGTCCGCCTGACCCAACCGACGGGAAGTGACTCGCATGGCTAGGCGCAGCGTCGTGATCGTCGACGACCACGCGATGTTCCGGGCGGGCGTGCGCGCCGAGCTCGGTGATGCGGTCGAGGTGATCGCCGAGGCCGCCAACGTCGACGAAGCCGTCGCCGCGGTGCTCGCCGGCCAGCCGGAGGTGGTCCTGCTCGACGTCCACCTGCCCGGCGGTGGTGGCGCCGAGGTCATCCGTCGTACGGCGGGCAAGGCCGTCGACACCAAGTTCCTCGCTCTGAGCGTCTCCGACGCCGCGGAGGACGTGATCGGCACGATCCGCTCGGGGGCGCGCGGGTACGTCACCAAGTCGATCACCGGCGAGGAGCTCGTCGACGCGATCGACCGGGTCGCCGCCGGGGACGCGGTGTTCTCGCCGCGGCTGGCGGGCTTCGTGCTGGACGCGTTCGCCGGCACGATCGAGGTCGCCGCCGTCGACGAGGACCTGGACCGGCTCACCGACCGGGAGCGCGAGGTGATGCGGTTGATCGCCCGCGGCTACTCCTACAAGGAGGTCGCCGGCGAGCTGTTCATCTCGATCAAGACCGTCGAGACCCACATGGGCTCGGTGCTGCGGAAGCTCCAGCTGAGCTCGCGGCACGAGCTCACGCGGTGGGCTTCCGAGCGCAGGCTCCTCTAGCTGCCGCCGGCCGGGAGCTCCTCGAGCAGCACGTCCGGCTTCTCGCGGGCCGCGTTGTTGGCCCGCCACTTGTCGGCGAACAGCGCCAGGTAGGTGCCGTCCGAGCGCTGCAGCACCTCGGAGCCGCGGATGCCCGCGAGCTCCTTGGCGCCTTCGGCGTCGGTACGTCGTGCGACGCCGTAGTCGAGCCGGGACAGCCGGATCGGGGAGTTGAACTCGTTGGCCATCCGCTCCTCGACGACCTCGAACTGGAGCGGCCCGACGGCTGCGAGCACGGGGCTCTGGTCGCCGCGCAGGTCCGAGCGCAGCACCTGCACGACGCCCTCCTGGTCCAGCTGCTCGATGCCCTTGCGGAACTGCTTGAACCGGCCGATGTCCTTGGCGCTCACGGTCATGAAGTGCTCGGGGGCGAAGCTTGGGACCGGCGGGTAGTCGATCCGCTCGCCCTCGTAGATGGTGTCGCCGACGCGCAAGGCCTGGGCGTTGACCAGCCCGATGATGTCGCCGGGGGCGGCGGTCTCGACCGAGGTGGTCTCGCGCCCGAACATCGACTGCGCGAACTTCGTCGCGAACGGCCGGCCGGTCGCCGCGTGCGTGACGACCATGCCGCGCTCGAAGACACCGGAGACGACCCGGGCGTAGGCGAGCCGGTCGCGGTGCGAGCTGTTCATGCCGGACTGCACCTTGAAGACGAAGGCGCTGAACGCGTCGTCCGGGTGGCGGACCGAGCCGTCGACGCCCTCGGTCGCACTCGGTCCTGGCGCGAGCTCGAGCAGCAGGTCGAGCAGCTGGGCGACGCCGAAGTTCTGCAACGCGGAGGCGAACATGACCGGGGTGGTCTCGCCGGCCAGGAACTTCTCCTGGTCGTGGTCGGCCTCGTCGAGGGTGAGCAGCTCGTGCTCCTCGACCGCGTCCGACCACACGGCGCGGTCGGACTCCTCCACCTCGGTGGCCGACATCCTGCGCTCGGGAGCGCGGGTCGCGCCGCCGGCGGTGCGGGTGTACTTCACGAACTCACCCGTACGCCGGTCCAGCACCCCGCGGAAGTCGCCGGCCTCGCCGACCGGCCAGGTCAGCGGCGTCGGGCGCAGCTTGATCTGCTCCTGGATCTCGTCCATGAGCGCCAGCGGCGACAGTCCCGGGCGGTCCCACTTGTTGATCACGGTGATCACCGGGATACCGCGCAGCGCACACACCCGGAAGAGCTTGAGGGTCTGCGGCTCGAGCCCCTTACCGGCGTCGACCAGCATCACCGCCGAGTCGACCGCGGACAGCACCCGGTAGGTGTCCTCGGAGAAGTCGCTGTGGCCGGGGGTGTCGACGAGGTTCACGACGTGGTCGCCGTACACGAACTGCAGTGCCGCGGAGGTGATCGAGATGCCGCGGGCCTTCTCCATCGCCATCCAGTCCGAGACCGTCGCGCGTCGGTCGCCCTTGCCGTGCACGGCGCCGGCCTCGGTGATCACCCGGGCGTGCAGCGCGAGCGCCTCGGTCAGCGTGGACTTGCCCGCGTCGGGGTGGCTGATGACGGCGAAGGTGCGGCGAGGGCGGTTGTCGGACACCGGACGAATTTACCGGGTGTGCGCGCGTCTCCTGACATGGACGTTGATCAGGACGCTGCTGATCGCGGCCCACACGCACCACAGGGACACGAGCGCCGACTGCGCCAGCCACATCAGCAGCACGACGACGACCAGGTTGGCAGCACCGAAGACCCGCAGGGGCGGGCTGTTCGCGAGCAGGCCGGGAGCACACGTCGCGACGACGTACAGGCCCAAGGTGAACGGCAGCCACGGTGTCCCGACGTGGTAGTCGATGTGGTGGCCCTTGATGCCGGCATGCATCGTCCCGAACAGCAGGGTGAGGAACAGGATGGTCGCGGACACCACGCCCGCTGCGACGAGCAGGCGCGCGAGGGGCCTCGACGAGATCGCGTCCGCGCGGACGAACGCGACCGGGACCAGCACGGGGACGATGCAGAGCGCGATCAGCGCGTAGATCCACGCGGCCGGCCGACCGACGCAGTCGGAGACCTCGCCGCGCAGGTTCCACCAGACGAGGGTCTCGATCAGCTGGTGCACGCCGAAGACCAGCGGCAGGGCCGCCAGCGGCAGCAGCTCGCGGCGCGACGTGCGGCGCAGGGTGTCCACGCCGATCGCCGTGACGACGACACCGGCGACGAGGTCGGCCTCGGGGGCGAAGCACACGGTCGGCTCCTGGCCTACCGGCTCGTGGCCGAGGCGGGGTCGGTGCTGAGCACGCGGACGGCGAGCGTCGTGGTCGCGTGGTCGTCGAGGAAACCCACGACGCGGCTGACCCGGTCGGGATCCAGCGGCAGCAGCCCGCGGCTGCCCGGGACGTCCGGGGTCAGTCCGAGCTCGAGGTCGTGCCGTCCCGACATGATCCGGACGTTGAAGTCGAACCGCTCCTTGGCGCCCGGCGCCGAGAGCCGCCGCACGACGGTCGCGCCCATCCGCCGCCTGCCGGTCTCCTCGGCCCAGGCGTCCAGGGTCGCGGCGAGGACGCGGCCCTCGTTCTGCTCGATGTCGGCCCAGACGGCCCGCATCGAGCCGACCTGGGCGAGCAGGGTGGCCGCGGTCTTCTCGCCGATACCGCTGACACCCGGGAGGTTGTCGCTGGCGTCTCCGCGCAGTGCGGCGTACTCGAGGTAGTGCTCGGCGGCGACGCCGTACATCGCGAACAGGCGCTTCGGGGTGAGCAGCGGGGATCCGTTGATGCCGCCGTCGATGAGACGGAGGACCTGGGTGTGCTCACTGATGTGCGCGAACGCGTCCCGGTCGGAGGTGATGATGACGCAGCTCCAGCCGTTCGCCTCGGCCCAGGTCGCGCCGGAGGCGTTGACGTCGTCGGCCTCGAGTCCCGGCGGGGTGAGGGTCAGCAGACCCAGAGCGTCGAGAAGCGCTCCGGCGCGGTCGAGCTGGTCGACGAGCGCTGCGTCCTTCTCGGCCCGGCCCGCCTTGTAGTCGGGGTAGAGGGCGGCGCGCTCGGAGTAGGTCCGGTCGTCGAGCCCGAAGAGCACCGCGTCCGGGGCGAAGGAGTCGATGGCCTCGATGATCTGGCGCAGCATGCCGCGCAGAGCCCACGCCGGTCGTCCCGAACGGTCCGTGACCTGGGTGTAGGCACGCGCGTGGTGGTTGCGGTGCAGCAGCGACGGGGCGTCGACGACGAGCAGGAGCTTGCGGGGGCGGTCAGGCACGGACATCACGCGAGCATCAGGCCGGGAGCAGGGTGGCCCAGGCGGGCCGCCAGACGGCACTGCGCTGCTGCATCTCCCAGGTCAGCGCACGCAGGGTGGGGCCCTTGCCGGTGTACCAGGCGGGCAGGCTGTCGAACGCGCGGGCGATCGTGATCCGGCCGGACGCGGCCCGCACCTGGGCGGCGATCCACGCGCCGGACTCCTCGCCGGCCTCGGCGAGGTGCAGCTCCCGCAGGATGTTCGAGAGGCTGACCTGGAGGGCTTCGGGGAGCCAGGGCGCGTCGCCGAGGGGGACCAGCTCGCCCTGGTCGACGAGGACGGTGTACTCGAAGCTGATGCCCGGCTCGCTGACCCGGTGCCAGCGCGCGAGCAGGGTGGGACGCTCGGGGAGACCGCGGTCGCGCTCGTGTGCCTCGCGCATCTGCCGGTGGATCTGGCTCTTGAGCCGCTTGCGGATCGCCCCCTGAGCAGCCACGTGGGCGACGCCGTGCGCGCGGACGAGCAGCTCGTCGGTGGCGGTGCCGCCGCGCGCCGCTGCCACCAGGTGCGGGTCGCCGCGCAGCAGCGGGGCGAGCAGGTCGACGACACCGCTGAACATGCCGGTCGTGCTGGTGTCCCAGCCGTCGCGCGAGTACCACGCCAGGAAGCCGGGCTTCACCGTCCGGATCGAGCGCCACACGGCGTTCGAGCTGGCCCAGTCCGGAGCACCCTCGAGCGGGTCGAGGTGGGTGCTGATCGCGTCCCGGGTCGACCCCGCCGCAGCGCCCCAGATGACCGCCCGGCCGCCGCCGATCCGCTGCATCCGCGCCCAGGAGCCGCCGTACTCGTAGGACAGCACGTGCTCCTCGGTGTCGAGGCTCGCGACGGCTCCCTCGGGCAGGCGGTCGCCCGCTGCGAGCACTGCCCAGGACCACCAGAGGTCGTCGGCAGACGCGAGGTCGTCTGCTTCCATGGGCGTCATTGTGCCGTGTACGCCGTCCGGCGCCGTGGACGTGCCGCGGAGCGGGCTAGCGGACCGCTCGCAGCCGCGGGTGCCGGGCCAAGGCCTTGAAGGACAGCAAAGCGGGTCCGTCGCCAGGGTCGGTGACCCGCCACTGGTTCGGCAGCGGGTGGTCGTCACCGTCGACGTGGAAGTAGAGCAGCGCCTTGACGTTGCTGAACCGGTCCTTGTCCAGGTCGGTGCGCAGCGCGTCGAGCCAGGTGCTCTGCGCGGTCCGATCTGCCGGTACGTCGACCCCGCTGTCGAGCCGGTGGACCCCGGTCTCGGAGACCATCAGCGGCTTGCGGTGCTTCACGGCGAACGCGCTGGCGTCGGCGAAGAGCTTGTAGAAGGTCCGGTAGTCAGGCGTGCGGGCGTAACCGTCGACGCCGATCCAGTCGACGTAGGTGTCGCCCGGGTAGAACGCCGCGGCCCGGCCGTTGCCGAAGGCCTGCCAGGTGGGGCACCAGACGAACGCGACGTTGGTCGCTCCGACCGCGCGGAACCGCTTGACCACGTGCCGCCAGGCAGCCTTGTGCGTCCGTACGCCGACGGGGCCGGCGTAGCGGGTGTCGAACTCCCAGGTGAAGCGCAGGAACACCGGCGTCCTCAAGTCGCGCAGCGCCTTGGCCTGTCCGTTGATCGCCGCGTCGCGCTTCCCGGCCGCGATCTCGCGGAGCCGGGCCAGCGCCGCCGCGTCGTGGTCGGCGATGCCGGGCTTCTCACCACCGGCCCACGACAGCATCGGGATCCGTCCGGCAGCCTTGTCCTTGAGCATCCGGGCCTTCAGCGGACCCCAGGGGGCCTCGGGCGGCTGGCGGAAGCTGTGGTTGATGGACACCCGGCGCCCGATCCGGTTCTCCAGAGGCTCGGGCTCCGAGAGACCGGGGACGCGCCGGGCGTCGTACAGGCCGAGGTAGGCGAGGCTGTGCGCAGTCCCGGCGGCATCGCGGTAGGTGCCGGGGACCTTGGGCTTGCCGACCTTCTTCTTCCGCTTCTTCCTGGCGGGAGCGGCGGACGCGGTCCCGAGGTCCGCGAGCCCCAGACCGGAGGCGATCGCGCCGCCTGCGCCCAGGCGCAGGAGGTTCCGTCGGTCCAGGCCCTCAGTCATCGCGCCGGATGCTAGGGCAACGAGATGAACTCCGGGTGGTGCCGAGGGTTACTCGGCCTCGGCGGCCAGCGAGGTGTCGACCAGCCACTCCACCGGCGCCTTGTCGTCGGTGTAGACCCTCCCGCCCTTCAGGCCGGGCGCGAGCCGGTCGGCGCTGTCCTCGAGCACGTCCGCCAGGTCGTCGGGCAGTCTCGTGGCCGCCTGCCGGAGCCGTCCTGCCGGGTCGCCGCCGGAGGTGCCGAGCAGGACCGTGCTGGTGTCGTTGACCGGGTCGCGCCAGGCGTTCTGAGGACCGAAGGCGGTGGCCATCGTCGCGGTGAGCACCTTCTCCAGTGCGTCGGAGTCGGCCGGGTGGCCGACGTTCACGATCACGACCCCGCCCGGGTCGAGGCGCTTGCGGACCAGGTCGAAGAACTCCTCGGTCGCGAGGTAGAAGGGGATGTACGGCTGCCGGTACGCGTCGATCATGATCACGTCGAACGTCCGCGAGGTCGCCTGCAGCCACGGACGTGCGTCGGCGGTGTGGGTGTGCAGGTCGGGGCCGGTCATGTCGAACTGCTCCTTGCCGACCTTCGTCAGCTCGCCGTCGATCTCGACGGCGTCAATGCGCGTGCCCGGGAAGAAGTGGCCGATCGCGCGCGCGGTCGTGCCCGCGGCGTTGCCGAGGATCGCCACCGAGCCCGGTGGCTCGCCGCCACCTGCCGTCGAGAGCGCCAGCATCTCGTCCCAGTAGCCGCCGACCAGCCAGGTGTCCCGGGTGTAGACCGAGTGCACGGCGTGGCCCTCGTTGAGCTCGAGCGACCGCTGCCCGTCCGGATCGAGGATCACCCGTGCGTACTGGTACTCGGTCTCCTTCTCCCAGACCACCTTGTCGCCGGACTCAGCGCTCTTCAGGGTGCCGGTCGGCAGTGCCATCAGGACGAGGATCACCCCCGGTACGCCGAGCGCCGGGAGCCGGCCACGGGTCAGGTGCGGCAGCGCGGCGAGCGCCATCGCGGCGGCGAAGATCAGGAACGTGCGCCGCGTCCCGACCACCGGGATGAGCAGCAGCGAGGACAGGAACGTGCCGGTCAGCGAGCCCACGGTGGCGATCGCGGAGAGCCGACCCGCGGTCCGACCGGCGTCGGCCACCGAGTCGACCGAGAGCCGGACGGCGAACGGGGAGACCATCCCGAGCAGCAGCAGCGGTACGGCGAGCAGCACGCCGACGCCGACCAGCGAACCGAGGAACGTCGCGGCGCTGAGCTGGTCGACAGCCTTCACGGCCTGGCGCAGGAACGGACCGCTGATGAACGGGACGATCGCGAGCAGCGCGGAGGCGACCAGCACGATCCGGGCCAGCGCGGCCGGCCGCGGGTCCCGGTCGGCGAACCGGCCGCCCAGCGCGTAGCCGATCGAGAGCGCGACCAGCACGATCGCGATGGTGTTGGCCCAGACGATCGTGCTCGCGCCGAACCACGGGGCGAGCAGGCGGGCTGCGGCGATCTCGGCGCCGAGGGTGCCGGCTCCGACGGCGAAGACGAGGAGCTCGAGGGAGCGGGATCGTGTGGCCACGCGCCGACCCTAGCGAGGTGGTGGGTACCGCTCGCGCTGTCCGGCGATAGCGCGTGATGGCGACGACCTCCCGAGCGTCCTTCTCCGACGGGCACCCGGCCCGCAGAAGATCGGAGAACACGCGTGGCGACGACGAAGACCAAGCTGCACCCGGTCCGGGCGGTGCTCTGGGTGACCCTGGTGCTCGGACCCCTGGCCCTGGGGGCACGGCTGCTGGTGGGCCATGACGGCGTACGACGCGGCGAGCTGCTGGTGACCGGCTCGCTGGCGGTCGCCTACGCGGGCTTCTGCATCGTGGCGCTCGCGCTGACCGCCGAGGAGTCGGTCGAGGACTCCGACGCCGACTGAGCCCCGGCCGCGAACCGGGTGGCGAGCTCGGCCTGGATCTCGACGTGCCGCTGCAGGAATGCGCGCTCGTCGAGGCGCTTGCGGCGGAGCCACCCGGTGACCTCGTCGTTGCACTTGCTGGCGTTGCAGGAGCCGCACGCCGGGGCGATGTTGTCGAGGGTGTAGCGGCCGCCGCGCGAGATGGCCTGGACGCAGTCACGCTGGAGCGGCTTGTCCGTCGCGCCGCAGTAGGCGCACCCGCCCCACAGGTCCTGGAGCGCCGCCCACTGCTCGGAGCTGAGGTCGTGCTCGACCTGGTCCATCCGACGCTTGCGGCGCTTGGCGTACCGCGCCTTGCGGCTCGTCGTGGGCATGCGGCTCAGCGTAGGGGCGAGGGGCACCGTCAGCGGGGAGGCTGGCAGTACGGGCACCACCAGACGGTGCGCTCCTGGCCCTCGGGTCCGAGCTCGTCGATGAGCACCGTCGTGCCGCAGCGCAGGCACGGGCCCTTGCGGCCGTAGACCCAGAGTCGTCGGCCCGGGCGACGGTCGCCGGTGGTGACCCGGCTCGCCTTGTCGCGGTGGATGTCGAGCAACCGGGCCGCGAGGGTGACCATCCGCGGCAGGTTCGGTACGGCCGAGACGGGGGTGCGCGGAGCGACGCCGGAGAGGAAGCAGATCTCGGCGCGGTAGACGTTGCCGATGCCGGCGAGGTTGCGCTGGTCGAGGAGCGCCTCGCCGATCGGCACGTGCGGGAGACGCATCAGCCGCTCGACCGCGACCTCGGGGTCCCAGTCGGCGCCGAGGAGGTCGGGACCGAGGTGGCCGACGAGGCTGTGCTCCTCCGCGGTCGGGACCACGTCCAGCAGGACGGCGTACCCGACGGCCTGGTGCTGCTCGGTGCGCAGCAGTGCGCGGATGTCGAACTCGGGCCGACGGAACTTCTCGCCGGGCTTCTGCAGGTCCCAGCGGCCCTCCATCTTCAGGTGCGAGTGGATGGTCACGTCGCCGGACAGGCGCAGCAGCAGGTGCTTGCCGCGGCTCGCGGACTCGACCACGGTCCGCCCGGACAGGTCGACGGTCGCCAGGCTGGGGATCCTGAAGTCCGTGCTGGTCAGCTCCTGGCCGACGAGCGGGTCGAGCCGCCGCGCGGTGTGGAAGACGGTGTCGCCCTCAGGCACGAATTCTCAGTCCTTTGGAGGTGGCGATGAAGCCGGCGGCTTCCAACGCGGTTCGGATCTGCTCGGACTCGGCGCCGAGGATCCCGGCACCGTCTGCTTTCTCCACGGTGAGACGTCCCAGAGCGCCGCGGCGTACGGCGGTGCCCAGACTTTCTATCGCAGCGCCGGTCACGGCACCGTCCTCGGAGAAGGTGAGCAGGGTCTTGCCGCCGCGCTCGACGTACAGCGCCAGCTCGCCGTCCACCAGGACGACCAGTGCGCCCGCCTTGCGTCCGGGGCGGTGACCCCGGGTCTCGGCGGTCGAGCCTGCGGAGGCGGGCCAGGGGAGCGCGGCGCCGTACGGGTTGGCGGGGTCGGTGGCTGCCAGGGTGACGCCGGTGGGCTTCTCCTCGGTGCTGGCGGTGCCGTAGGTGCGCAGCCGGTCGATCGAGCCGGCCGTCCCGAACTGGGCAGCGCCGAGACCCTCGACGAAGTAGCCGCGGCGGGCGCGACCGGAGTCCTCGAACTTCGACAGCACCTTGTACGCCGCCGCGAACCCGCCCGGGGTGCGCTCGCTCATCACCGCGCCTCGGGTGACGACGCCGTGCCGGTCGAGCAGGCCCTCGGCGGCGGCGTGGGCGCGACGGGTCGGGTCGCTCTCGACCTCGGGGAGCAGGAACCAGCGGCCGGCCATGTCGGCCGGGCCGGAGCGCGACGGCAGCGCCGAACGGCTGGAGGCGGTGGTGACCCGCGCCCGCGGCGGCGTACGCCGGGCTCGGTGGCTCGCCGTGCCCGACCGGGTGAGTCCGCGCAGGGGAGCAAGGGTGTCGTTCCCGACGTAACCGGCCCAGACGAGCTCCCACACCAGCGCCGAGAGGGCCCGGTCGTCGGTGGAGGCGAGCTGCTGGCCGAGCTGGCGGAAGAAGTAGGCCCCACCGCCGGACAGCACCTCGAGGAGGGCCTGGTGCTCGTCGGTCAGGACCAGGTCGCCCGGGCCGGGAAGGGTCAGCGGTGCCGCGTCGGCGAGGTGCAGGGAGATCCAGCCGTCAGCGCCGGTGATGCCGCCGTGCCCGGCCCAGAGCACCTCCCCGGACGCGGTGAGCTCGTCGAGGTGCGCCGGCTGGTAGTCGGCGACCCGGCTGGGCAGCACCAGTGACTCGAGGGCCGAGGCGGGAACGGCACAGCCCGCGAGCTGCTCGACGACAGCGACCACCCCGTCGGGTCCGCGGAGCCCGCGCACCGGAGAACCGCCGCTGCGCGCCCCGATCACCTGCTGCCAGGCAGGCAGGAACCGGCCTAGGGTGGCGGGCTCGACCGGTTCGACCTCCTGGCGCAGCCGGGCGAGCGAACGGCGGCGGAGCTTGCGCAGCACCTCGGCGTCGCACCACTCGCTCCCCGAGCCGGACGGTCGGAACTCGCCCTCGAGCACGCGGCCGGCAGCGGCGAGTCGGAGCAGGTTCTGCCGGGCGACGGCGACACCGAGGCCGAGGCGGTCGGCCACCTCGGCGGTGGTGAACGGGCCGTGGGTGCGCGCGTACCGAGCGATCAGGTCACCCAGCGGATCCGCGACCGGGTCGGTGAACGCGTCCGGCGTGCCCGGCGGGACGGGAACACCGAGCCCGTCGCGGAGACGGGCGACGTCCTCGACGACCGCCCAGCGGGCCTCGCCGGCCACACGGACCTCGACGATCCGGCGGGCCTCGGCGAGCAGGGCCAGCGCGTCGGGCACGTCGGCGGTGCAGCGGTCGACGAGCTCGGCGGTGCTCAGCGGTCCGATCATCCGGATCACGTCGACCAGGCCCTCGGCGTCGCGGGCGCGGCGGTCCTCGGCCCCTTCCTTGCCCCGCAGTCGCTGCAGCTCGGCCTCGACCTCCTCGAGCACGTCGAGGTCGAGGAGCTCGCGCAGCTCCGCCCGGCCGAGCAGCTCGGCGAGCAGACCCTGGTCGAGGGTGAGCGCAGCGGCCCGGCGCTCGGCGATCGGGGAGTCGCCCTCGTACATGAACGCGGCGACGTACCCGAACATCAGCGACTGGGCGAAGGGGGACGCGCGGTGGGTGGAGACGTCGACGAGCTGCACCTGGCGCTCGGAGATCCGCCGGTGGAGTGCCGTCAGCGCCGGGACGTCGTACACGTCCTGGAGCACCTCGCGGACGGTCTCGAGCACGATCGGGAACGACGGGTAGCGCGAGGCGACCTCGAGCAGCTGGGCCGAGCGCTGCCGCTGCTGCCACAGCGGCGACCGCCGACCCGGGTCGCGACGGGGGAGCAGCAGGGCGCGGGCGGCGCACTCGCGGAACCGGGAGGCGAACAGCGCCGAGCCGCCCACCTCGGTGGTGACGATCTGGTCGATCTCGTCGGGCTCGAACGCGATGATCTCCGCCCCCGGCGGGTCCTGGTCGGTCTCCGGGATGCGCAGCACGATGCCGTCGTCCGCCGCCATCGCCTGCGCGTCGACGCCGTACCGCTCGCGCAGCCGCGCGTTGATCGCCAGCGCCCACGGTGCGTGCACCGGGGTGCCGAACGGGGAGTGCACCACCAGGCGCCAGTCGCCGAGCTCGTCGCGGAACCGCTCGACGACCAGCTGCCGGTCGTGCGGGACGACGTTGGTGGCCTCGCGCTGCTCGGTGAGCAGGGTGACCAGGTTGTCCGCTGCCCACGCGTCGAGGCCGGCGTCCCGCGCTCGCGCGATCGCCTCCTTCGGGGGCAGGGCCGCGAGGTCCCGGGTGAACGCGCCCACCGCCTCGCCGAGCTCGGCGGGACGGCCCAGTGCGTCGCCGGTCCAGAAGGGCAGTCGCCCGGGCTGCCCGGGGGCGGGGGAGACGAGCACGCGGTCGTGGGTGATGTCCTCGATGCGCCAGGTGCTGGTGCCCAGGGTGAAGACGTCGCCGACGCGGGACTCGTAGACCATCTCCTCGTCGAGCTCGCCGACGCGGCCGCCACCGCGCCCGCCCGACGACTCTGCGGCTCCGACGAGGAAGACGCCGAACAGCCCTCGGTCGGGAATGGTGCCGCCGGAGGTCACCGCTAGGCGCTGGGCGCCCGGTCTCCCGGTGACGATGCCGGTCACGCGGTCCCAGACGATCCGCGGGCGCAGCTCGGCGAACTCGTCGCTCGGGTACCGCCCGGCCAGCAGGTCCAGCGTCGCGTCGAACGCCGAGCGCGGGAGCCCCGCGAAGGAGGCCGTGCGGCGTACGAGCTCGTAGAGGGCGTCGGTCTGCCACGGATCGAGCGCGGTGGCGGCGACGATCTGCTGGGCGAGGACGTCGAGCGGGTTGGTCGGGATGCGCAGGGCCTCGATCCCGCCCGAGCGCATCCGCTCCACGGCGACGGCGGTGGGGACCAGGTCGCCCCGGTGCTTCGGGAAGAGGACGCCGCGGGACGTCTCGCCCACCTGGTGGCCGGCGCGTCCGACGCGTTGCAGGGCGCTCGCGACCGAGGGGGGCGACTCGATCTGGATGACCAGGTCGACGGCGCCCATGTCGATGCCGAGCTCGAGGCTGCTGGTGGCGACGACGCAGGGGAGGCGACCTCGTTTCAGGTCGTCCTCGATGATCGCGCGCTGCTCCTTCGAGACCGAACCGTGGTGGGCGCGAGCGATGACGGCGGGAGCTCCGTGGCTCTGGCCGGACTGGGCCATGGTTTCTGCGGGGGTGCGCTTTCCGGTCGTCGAGCTTGCCGAGACGGGGTGGGACGTCTCGGCAAGCTCGACGACCGAGCCTGCACGATCCGCGGCTATCTCGTTGAGGCGGGCTGTGAGGCGTTCGGCCAGCCGTCGTGAGTTGCAGAACACGATCGTGGAGGTGTGCTGCTCGATGAGGTCGACGACTCGTTCTTCGACGTGAGGCCAGATCGAGCCGTTGCGCGGGGAGTCGTCGTCGGTGTCCAGGGCGGTCATGTCCTCGACCGGAACGACGACCTTGAGGTCCCAGGTCTTCTCCGACGGAGGCGCCACGATCTCGACGGGGGCCGCTCCACCGAGGTAGCGGGCTACCTCCTCGATCGGGCGGACGGTGGCGGAGAGGCCGACCCGCTGGGCGGGCTGGTCGAGGAGCTCGTCGAGGCGTTCCAGGGAGAGCGCCAGATGGGCTCCGCGCTTGGTGCCGGCGACGGCGTGCACCTCGTCGAGGATGACGGTCTCGACGCCGCGCAGGGCCTCGCGCGCCTGCGAGGTCAGCATCAGGAAGAGCGACTCGGGGGTGGTGATGAGGATGTCGGGGGGACTGGTGCTCAGGCGACGGCGGTCGGCGGGGGAGGTGTCCCCGGACCGGACCCCCACGGAGATCTCCGGGACCTCGACCCCCAGACGGTCGGCCGTGTGCCGGATGCCCGCCAGCGGTGCGCGCAGGTTGCGCTCGACGTCGACGGCCAGCGCCTTGAGCGGAGAGATGTAGAGGACGCGGCAGCGCTTGGTCTTCTCCGGCGGGCGCGGCTCGGAGGCGATCCGGTCCAGCGACCAGAGGAACGCAGCCAAGGTCTTGCCGGAACCCGTCGGCGCGACGACCAGCGCGTTGCGCCGGGCCGAGATGGCCTCCCACGCCCCGGTCTGGGCCGGCGTGGGAGCAGCGAAGGCAGCCTCGAACCACGTCCGGGTCGACTCGCTGAACTGTTCCACGCACTCCATCATGACGCAGCGCTCCGACACCGCCGGGCGCCCCGACGGAGAGGGCGTCAGGCGTGACGCAGGTCCCATCCATGATTTTGTCCATCAAGAAAACAAACTCTATTAACTGTGTATAGTTTGCGTCCGGACGAGTTCGGGCTGGTCCCTGAGCGCCACCGCGACCGGGTGGTGCAGGTCGACCATGGAAAGGACCGTCCATGTCTGACGCGACTCCTGACCACGGTGCGGGGGACCTGCTCACCGACACGTACGGCGACGACAGCCCGCGCCAGATCACGTCCCCGCTGACGCTCGAGGACAAGCTCTTCGTCCACGGTGTCCGCAGCATCGGCATCCTGGTGCTGATCATCGTGTCCTCGATCGGCATCTTCCTCGGCGTCCAGGCCGGTCCGACGCTGAACCACTACGGCCTCTCCTACTTCACCGAGTACCGGTGGCTGCCCAGCCAGGACATCGTCGGCATCGCCGCGGTCGTCCTCGGCACGATCCAGGTCGCCGTGCTGGCGCTCCTGCTGGCGGTCCCGCTCGCGCTGCTCAGCGCGCTCTTCATCACCGACTGGGCTCCGGGCTGGATGCGCCCGACCCTGATCCGGCTCACCGACCTGATGGCCGCGGTCCCGGGCATCGTGTTCGGTCTCTGGGTGCTGGTCTTCGTGCAGCCGCACGCGACGCACGTCGCGCACTGGTTGAGCAAGACCTTCGGGTGGATCCCGCTCTTCCACGTGCGCACCGACACCGACTACCCGATCTGGAGCCAGGCGCCCGGCTACCCGTCGTACGCCGGCTCGGCCGCGATGGCCTCGATCGCGGTGGCGATGATGATCTTCCCGATGGCGACGTCGGTGATGCGAGAGGTCTTCTCCGAGGCTCCGGCCGGTGAGAAGGAGGCGGCGATCGCGCTCGGCGCGACCCGGTGGGCCATGGTCCGCACGGTGGTGCTGCCGTTCGGCAAGAGCGGCATCGTCGGGGGCAGCATGCTCGCGCTGGGCCGCGCGCTCGGCGAGACCATCTCGGTCGTGCTGATCATCTCGCAGACCTTCGAGCTCAAGCCGTACGTGCTCGAGGCCGGCACCTCGACGATCTCCGCGCTGATCGCCAGCGGCTTCAAGGAGGCCTCGCCGTCGCAGCTCTCCGCCCTGCTGACGGCCGGCTTCGTGCTCTTCTGCATGACGCTGGTGGTCAACACCGGCGCTGCGCTCGTCGTCGCCCGGGCACGCGGCAACGAGGTGACCGAGATATGACGACGTTGCAGGAGCGACCCGTCGAGAACGTTCCGGGCCGACGCCGCGCAGAGGTCCCGCAGCCGCCGGAGGAAAAGGTCCTGCGGCCGCGCTCGCGCACCCGGGACGACCAGCTCACCGTGGTCGCCGCGGCGATCGGGTCCCTGGCCACCCTCTGGTTGCTCTACACCAAGCTGCTGCCGTTCGACGGGAAGATCGGTTTCGTCGTCTGCTGGTACCTGGCCTTCGTGGTGTTCTACGCCGGCCTGAGCGCGCTGACCCAGCCGCGCCACGTCGTCGTGGACCGGGTGGTGACCACCGCCGTCATCGGTGCTCCCGTCCTGATCGGTGCCGCGCTGCTCAGCACGGTCGTGGTGATCGTGGCCAAGGGTATGCCGGCACTGGTGCACCCGAACTTCTACGTCGACGACATGGCCGGCATCCGGCCCTCGTCCGACTTCGACCAGGGCGGGATCGCGCACGCGATCCTCGGCACGGTGATCGAGGTCGGCATCGCCGTCGCCATCGCGATGCCGCTCGGGCTGCTCACCGCGATCTACATGTCGGAGGTCGGCGGTCGCGGTGCCCGGCTGGTGCGCGCCGTCGTCGAGGCGATGACCGCGCTGCCCTCGATCGTCGCGGGCCTGTTCATCTACACCGTCGCCATCGTCAAGCTGGGCGTCCCGAGCAGCGGCTTCGCGGCGGCACTTGCCCTGGCCGTGATGGCCCTGCCGATCATGGCCCGCGCCAGTGACGTCGTGCTCCGGGTCGTCCCCGGCGGGCTGCGCGAGGCGTCGTACGCGCTCGGCGCCACCAAGTGGCAGACGGTCTGGAAGGTAGTGCTGCCCACCGCTCGCCCCGGCCTGGCCACGGCGCTGATCCTCGGCGTCGCCCGAGCGGTGGGGGAGACCTCGCCGGTGCTGCTGACCTCGGGCGCCTCGACGTTCCTCAACGCCGACCCCTTCCACAACCCGATGAACTCGCTGCCCCTCTTCGTCTACGCCTCGGTCGTCTCGGGAAACCCGAACGCCGAGGTGCGCGCGTACGCCGCCGCCACCGTGCTGCTGGTCGTCGTGCTGTCCCTGTTCGTCCTGGCCCGCTTCGTCGTCAGGACCCGAAAGTCTCCGGAAGGAAAAGCCCGATGAACCACTCGCGGAGGTTCCTCCAGCTCGCTGCGATCGCGCTGTCAGGCGTGCTCGCCGTCCTCGTCGGCCCCAGCGGCGCCTACGCGGCCAACGCCCACGCGCTCATCCAGGGATCCGGCTCCAGCTGGGCGGCCAACGCGATCAACCAGTGGGTCGCCGACGTCGAGAACCAGGGCCTGCAGATCGTGTACACCGCGAACGGCGCTGCCCAGGGCCGCAAGGACTACGCCAACCGGTCCACCGACTTCGGTGTCACCGACTCGCCGTACCGCGGGCAGGACCCGACCACCGGGGCGCCGGACAATTCCGGTGGCCGCTCGTTCGCCTACCTTCCCGTCGTCGCCGGCGGCACCTCGTTCCCCTACAACGTCAAGGTCGGCGGCAAGGCTGTCCGCAACCTGCGACTGTCCGGCGAGACGGTGGCGAAGATCTTCACCAACAAGATCACCAACTGGAACGACCCGCAGATCTCGAAGGACAACAACGGTCGCAAGCTGCCCTCCATCCCCGATCATCCCGGTGGTCCGGGCCGACGGCGCCGGTGTCACGAACCAGTTCACGACCTGGCTGGCCAAGGAGTACCCGTCGATCTGGAAGGCCTGCAACGGCAAGGCCGCCCCGACCGACTACTTCCCCACCAACTGCGGGGAGGACCACGGGCCGCAGAAGGCGCAGAGCGGATCCGACGGCGTCATGAACTACGTGAAGTCGTCGAACGCGGTCGGTGCGATCGCGATGGAGGAGTACTCCTACCCGCTGATGGCCAACTTCCCGGTGGCCAAGCTGCTCAACAAGGCCGGCTACTACACGCTGCCCACCCAGTACAACGTCGCGGTCGCGCTCACCGCAGCGCAGATCAACAACAACCCGAAGGACCCCAACTACCTGACGCAGAAGCTCGACCGGGTCTACGTGAACCCGGACAAGCGCACCTACGCCCTGTCGTCCTACGTGTACGCGATCATCCCGACGGCCGCCAATGACCAGCGGCTCAGCTCGACGCCGAAGCGGCAGACCCTGGCCGACTTCCTGTACTACTCGATCTGCCAGGGGCAGTCCGAGATCGGCCCGGTGGGTTACTCGCCGCTGCCGATCAACCTGGTCAAGGCCGGGTTCGAGCAGATCGCGAAGATCAAGAAGGCCGACTCCAAGGTGGACCTCACCAAGCGTGACGTGAGCACCTGCAACAACCCGACGTTCATCGCCGGCAAGCCCAACGTGAACCACCTCGCCCAGATCGCCCCGCAGCCCCCCGCCTGCGACAAGATCGGCGCCGAACCGTGCGCGGAGGGTGTCGGGTCGAGCAACGCGAACCCGGGGTCGACCGGTGGCGCGAAGCAGGGCGGCAGCGGCAGCGGGGCCGGGACCGGCAGCACCGGGAACGGCGCCTCGGGAGCCGCGGGACCGAACGGGGCCGGGGGTACGCCGACCGCCGGCGGCCTGGTCACCGACCCCGTCACCGGTGAGCTGGTCCCTGCTTCTGCCCAGGGTGCGGCTCAGGCCGACGCGGTGATCGTGCCGACCACCCTGGACGCGGGCGGCTCCGACGGGGCCTCGGGGGTCCTGACGGCGGTGGTGATCGGCCTCTTCGCGGGAGCCGTCGTGACGCCCGTCGCGGTGACCCGGGCAATCCGGCGTCGAGGCGGCGCGTGATGTCGCCGATCGTCTACGTCCGGTCGTTGTCCCGGGGCAGCCAGGCCCGGGTCGCGCTGCTGGTCGCCGCGGCGCTCCTCGCGCTGACCGGCATCGTCTTCGCCCCGGTCGTCGACGTCCCCGCTGACGCCGCCACCGGGGTGGCGTACAGCAAGACCAAGAAGATCGAGCGCACCGAGATCAGCGCGGACGGCACCTCCACCACGGTTGCCGACTACGACATCAAGGTCACGGTCTCCCAGACGACCAACCTGCGTGGCCGCCAGGAGGTGGCGGTCAGGTGGAGCGGAGCACACCCGACCGGCGGCCTCGTCGACGACGTGCACTCGGGCGCGGGCGTCGACATGGAGTACCCCTTCGTGCTGCTCCAGTGCCGCGGCGTCGAGAACCCCGGCAAGGGGCAGACCAAGGTCCGTCCCGAGACCTGCTGGACCCAGACCGCTCAGGAGCGTTTCCGCAGGGACACCGCGACCCGGTGGCCGGCGTGGCGCTCGGACGCCTACGCCACGCCGGCCGAGCGTGAACGCCACGTGCTCGCGCCGGACCCGCGTCCGGACGCCTGCGGACGGGTCGCGCCGGCCGAGCGCTGGGTGCCGTTCATCGCGAAGTCGGGCACGGTCTACCAGGGCGGGCCCACCCCGCTCGGCGGATGCGTCGGGATGGCGCCGGAGTCCGACGAGGTCGGCACCGGCGGCCTGCCCAGCAACACGACGTACGGGATCACCGACGCCCAGGGCAACGGCAGCGCGAGCTTCCCCGTCTGGACCTCCAGCGAGAACGCCTCCCTCGGTTGTACCGACACGGTGGACTGCTCCCTTGTGGCGGTCCCGGTCGTCGGCATCAGCTGCGATGCGTCCGGGACCAGGCTCCCCGCTGCTGCGCGTCCGAACGAGACCGAGGCGGTCGAGGCTGCTGAGTTCTGCGACCGCGACGACGCCTACGCACCCGGCACGGACCACTCGGACGCGAAGGTCACGAACCTGGCGACGGCGGGCACCTTGTGGTGGTCGGCGTCGAACTGGCGCAACCGGTTCACCGTCCCGCTGAAGTTCGCGGCCTCGGACTCGATCTGCAAGGTCGTCGGTGGGGACAAGCCCGAGCCGGTCTACGGCTCGGTGATCCTCAACGAGCTCACCGCGTCCTGGCAGCCCAAGTTCTGCACCGACCGCGGGCTGTTCCCGTTCGTGCATGTCCAGTCCTCCGAGGTGGCCTCGCGCAACCTCCTCCAGATCGGCAACATCTCCGCGGCGCTGGGGTCGCAGTCCCTCGAGGCGCCGGCCAGGCCGACGGTCCAGGCGCCGCTGGCCGTGGGTGGGTTCGCGGTCGTCTTCAACGTCGACGGCAGCGACAAGGAGCCGAAGGAGTCGCTCAAGCTGAACGGACGTCTTCTCGCCAAGCTGCTCAGCCAGTCCTACCCGGCGCTGGACGTCGTCGGCACCGACTACGCCGCCCTCGCGGGCAACCCGATGAACATCACCGTCGACCCGGAGTTCAAGGAGCTGAACCCGGGCGTGAAGACCGACTCGGCGAACGCGACCGCCGGCACCATCCAGTTCCTCGGGACGGACTCGGACCTGATGTGGTCGGTGACCCGGTACTTGGACGCCGACCCGGAGGCCCGTGCCTGGCTGAACGGCACGCCGGACCCCTGGGGCATGAAGGTGAACCCGGCGTACAAGGACATCGAGCTGCCGACCGAGGCGTGGCCGCAGCTGGACACCTGGATCGCACCGGAGTCCTTCCGCAACAGCGACCGCAACTTCTGCTACTCCAAGAACCCCTCGCCGGTTCTGGGACTCGTCTCCAACCCGACGACCAACCTCGCCTCGATCGCGTTCAACATCCAGTACGCCCTGTCCGCGGTGAACTTCGCCTGCGAGGCGGCGGACCGGGGTGACGTGACCAAGCTCGGCCTGAAGAAGTTCGGCCGCCAGCTGGTCGGGTCCCGGATGGTGCTGGGACTCTCGACGATCTCGGCTGCCCGGCGCTACAACCTGCGGACGGCCGCGCTGAAGGTGCCCGGCGGCAGCTTCGTGGCTCCCGACGTGGCCGGCCTGACCGCGGCCGCGAAGTTCCTCCAGCCGGACGACGCCGGTTCCTGGTCCTTCGACTACGCGGCCCTGAAGGCGTCCGGCTCCACCCGGGCCTACCCCGGTCTGGTCCCGGTCTTCGCCGACGTCCCGACCCAGGGGGTGGACGCCGAGCAGGCGGGCAAGCTCTCGCGGCTGCTCTGCTACGCGGCCACGTCCGGGCAGACCTCGGGTGCGTCGAACGGGCAGTTGCCGGCGGGGTACCTGCCGATCACCGCAGCCAACGGGCTGGGCGAGCTCCGCGCCTACACGGTCCGTGCCTCACGCCTGGTGAAGGCGCAGACCGGCCAGCTGCCCGGGCAGACCGGTCCGGCGGGCACCTGCAGCACGAAGGCCGAGAAGACGCCCGAGACCGCCCCGAGCAGCACGCCGAACCCCGGCGGCAGTACCGGGAGCGGCGTGAGCAACGTGCCCGTGGCGGCTGACCAGGCCACTCCGGGTGCACCCGAGACCGGCCCGGTCGCCGCTCCGGTCACCGAACCGGTCCAGCTGGTCCGCACCAAGCGGGACTACTCGCCGCTGGGCAACCTGGGCTTCCTGCTCGCGCTCGCCCTGCTGGTCGCCGCCCTGATCGGCGGGCTGGGACTCCAGGTGCTGCCGCGTCGCACCGAGCTGATCGCCCAGGCGCGCGCTGTCGTGGGAGGGCTGCGCCGATGAGCACGCTGACCGGTTCTGCGACCACGGTGCACACCGGGACGATCGACGCCTCGCCGCCGTCCGCGGCGCGCAGCACCGGACCCGGGAGGCGCGAGGCGCTGCCGTCCCTGGTCTCCCAGCTGCTGCTCGCGCTCGCAGCCCTGATCGCGTGGCTGCTGGTCTACCTGCTGGTGCTCAGCGGTTTCGAGACCTCGCACGACCAGGACCGCCTGTACGGCGAGCTGCGTTCCCAGCTGGCCGAGGGCACCGCACCCGTCGGCGCGCCCATCGCTGCCGGTGCCCCGGTCGCGCTGGTGAGTGTGCCCAGCATCGACCTCGAGAACCTGGTGGTCGTCGAGGGCGGGCGCAGCGAGCAGCTCAAGCAGGGCCCCGGGCACATGCCCGGGAGCGTCCTTCCGGGGCAGGCCGGGTGGAGCTACGTCACCGGACGCTCGCTGACCTACGGCGCGCCGTTCGGGCGACTGACCGATCTCCGCAAGGGCGACACGATCCGGGTGACCACGGGCCAGGGCGAGTTCACGTTCGAGGTGTTCGCCAGTCGGCGCGAGGGTGACCGTGTGCCGGCCCTGTCCTCGGCCGACGAGGCCCGACTCACCCTGGTCACCTCGGCGGGGGAGGGGTGGTTCTCCGGCCTTCGTCGCTCGGAGACCTACTACGTGGACGCCAAGCTCCTCGGCACCCCCGTGGTCGCAGGCCGGGTCACCGGCCGCGACCCGCAGGGGATCGGCATGAAGGCCCACGCGAGCGCGGGTCAGCTGGCGGTGCTCGCGCTCGCGGTCCAGCTCCTGGTCCTGGTCCTGGCCGGCGCGGTCTGGGCCTGGTTCCGCTGGTCACGGATCGGTGCCTGGGTGACCGGGCTCCCGACGGTGCTGGCGGTGCTGTGGCTGGTCTCGTCCCTGGTCTCACGGATGCTCCCGGCGATGATCTGACACCGGTCCAGACATTGTGTATTGAAATAGAAGACTTACTGCAGAAAGCGGAGGCGAGCCCTAGGATGACCTGCATGCGAACCCCGGCGTCCCAGCGATGTTGTCGCTGAAGCTCGCCCTCGATCCCGCTTGACCTCTCGGATCCCCGTTTCGCCCATCACCCAGCTCCACGGACGCGGCTCGTCGCGCCCGTTAACTCGACTGAGTTCATTAAGAAAGGTCATCCCATGCAGAAAAAGAGGACTGCCCTCGGCCTCCTGGCCATTGGGCTCGGCGTCGCCGGCACCCTTGCCGCGGCCCCGGCCGAGGCCGACCTGGCGCCGCAGCCCAAGGACGTCGTCACCGTCGGTTCCGACATCCAGCAGAACGCCTTCAACTTCCTGGCCGACGGCTACGGCCCGCTCCCGGGCTACAACACCGCGGGCAACAAGTGGCGCTTCGTGAACTTCGACTCCTCGGGTGACGCGCAGGGGCGTACGGCGTACACGGACCCGTCCGCGGCCACGAGCTACACCGCCGACCTCGACGGCAACCCGGGCAACGAGAAGTACGTGAAGCTCGACGACATCAAGGTGCTCAACCCGGCCAGCACGCTGGCCGCCGGTGCGCCCAACGAGATCCGTCCCTCGGGCGGCAACGGCGGCATCACCGCGCTGCTGCGCGACGGCGCGAACGACTGGATCGACGTCGCCCGCAGCCCCAACCTGCCGACCGCCCAGCAGAAGTCGGACGCCACCAACGCCGCCGGAGTCGGTGCGATCCACACGGTCCAGATCGGCATCGACAAGGACCTGATCCTGACCTCGACGACCACCAACGCGCCGAGCTCGCTGACGGTGCAGCAGGTGGCCTGGATCTACCGCGGCAAGAAGGACGACGGCACCACGCCGGCGCTGACCTGGCAGGACATCGGCGGGACCTCGACCGACACGATCCTGCCGCTGACGCTGCCCTCCTCGGCCGGCATGCGGGACGTGTTCCTGCGTCCGCTGGCGGCGTACTGGGGTCAGGCATTCGGCACCACGGCCGAGAAGGACGCGTTCATCGCGGGCTACATCACCAACCCGAACCGCCGCCAGGTGCAGCAGAACGACCCGACGGTGATCACCGCGCTGCCGACGCAGGCGGCCAAGGACAACACCATCGTCCCGTTCCCGCGGGGCCGTTTCCGCCTGCTGCAGAACGGCTACTACATCAACGCGGTCGACGGGAGCGCCGGCGCGAACACCTACAACTCGACCGGTACCCGCACCGCGCTGAGCATCGCCGGGCTGAAGCTGCTCAACGAGAACGGCACCAACCAGACCGGTGGCGCGTCGCCGTTCGTCGTGGACTTCCCGTACAACGCCATCTTCCGCGACTCCGACTACCAGTCGAACACGCCGTGGCAGCCGGGCAGCACGCTGAACTGGGTCCAGGCGCTCTTCTACAACCCCGACGGTCCGGAGCCGTTCGTCAAGACCGAAGCCGGCGAGGCGCTCCTCGAGGCCGCGGGCATCGAGCCCAACTACGTGGACCGCGGCTGAGCCGACACCACCTCCAGCAGAGAGAAGTCCCGTGAGTACACACACCGAGAGCGCCGGCCCTGACCAGGCCGTCGCGACCGCGCCCGCGGCCCGGACCAAGGTCTGGATCGCGATCGCGGTGGCGGGTGTGCTCGCGGGGCTCGTGATCGGCTGGTTCGTGACGCGCGACGACGAGGCCCCGTACACGGACCCCGCGGCGACCGGCACCCTGACGTTCTGCGACGCCCAGGGCAAGGAAGTCGTCGAGGGGTCGGTGAAGGACGCACCGTTCGCCGATCTGGCCGTCGGCTCCTCGGGAGTCGACGCCCAGTTCGGTGAGGGCGGGAACGCGACGTTGTTCGCGTACCAGCCCCGCGAGGGCGTCTCCCCCGAGGAGTTCAGCGGCGGGCTGCTGACGAAGGCGACCCCGCTCGTCGACGTCAAGCACCCGTTCGCCGTGATCAGCTCCCGCTCCACCACGCTGGCGGACTTCACGGCCGGGTACCCGGCGACCTGGGACGGCTACGTGCAGCTCCGGCTGCTCGTCGCCGCCCCCGGGTCGCAGGCGCCGACCGACTACAACGCAGCAGACATCCGCATCGACGGCGACCACTGGAAGCTCGTCACCGGCGGTGGCGGGGACTGTCGTAGCACGGCACGGACCGCAGCCAAGAACGTCACTCCCTGATCGCCACGGCGATCCACCACAGAAGACTCGAGAGGAACATCGTGAACACACGACTTCGCAAGCCGTGGGCGCTGGTGGCAGGGCTCGCCCTGTTCGCGTCCACCGCTGCAGCCGGGGCGTCCGTCGCCGCCGGCTTCACGGGTGACCCGACCACGCTCGCCTGGTACAGCGCGGACGAGACCACGGTCACCGCAAACCCCGACAAGACCGCTGTCCCGTTGAAGTTCTACAACGCGGGCGGTACCGAAATCACCACAGGGTCGACGACGGCGAAGCCCTTCGTGGCCTTCGCCCACGCCGACGGTGAGCTGCGATCCGGTGACACCGCCGCGTCGCTGTTCGCCTACACCGCGAACCCGAGCCTCGTTCAGGGCGCGTGGAGCGGCGCCCAGCTGACCGCGGCCAACAGCTACCCGGTGGCCGGCGCCCCCGGCGTCGTGGGCAACGACCCGGTCGTCAAGGGCACCAGTGGCAGCGAGTCGCTCGCGGACTACATCGAGGCGTACCCCAACACCTCGAACGCGACCGGTTTCGCGGGCGTCTACGAGATCCGGCTGCGCACCGGCAACGCGAAGGGCGTCGGGACGAGGTACGCCTCGGCGTATGTCAAGGTCACCGGCAGCACCTGGACCGTGACCACCTCGCCCGTCAACCTGACGAACTCGTCGACGACCTCGGTCGTCCCGTCGTCGGCGAAGTACGGTGCAGCCTTCAACGTGACTGCGACCGTCACCGTCGCTGGTACGCCGAACCCGACCGGCACCGTCTCGGTGCTGCGCGGCAACGTCACGCTGGCGTCGAAGGCTCTCGCGGCCAACGGTGCCGGCAAGGCGACGATCACCGTGCCCGGGGGCAAGCTGAACCCGGGGACAAGTGCCCTGGTCGTCAAGTACAGCGGCACCGGATCGGTCGCCCCGAGCAGCGCCTCGGCGAAGAACATCGTGGTCACCAAGGCGGTCTCGACGACGACGGCGGCGATCGTGAAGACGCCGTTGAAGAAGACCAAGACCCCCAAGATCACGGTCACGGTGAGGGCAGCCGGCGTCGCGAAGCCGACGGGCGTGATCAGGATCTACAGCGGCTCCAAGCTGCTGAAGACGGTGACGCTGACGGCGGCGAGCAACGGGAAGCTGACGATCAGCCTGCCGAAGTTCAAGAAGGCCAAGAAGTACTCGTTGGTCGCCAAGTACGCCGGCAGCACGCTGGTCGGGGCGAGCAACTCCAAGGCCGTCACCATCACCATCAAGAAGTAAGTGCAGTAAGTTACTATTTATTGAGCGGATGCCGTGCCGGGAGTGCCACCTCCCGGCACGGCGCCGCCCACACCCTCCCCGCACCATCTCGACCACGGAAGCGAAGGCGACATGACCACCGCCGTACTGCCCGCAGCACCTGACGTCCTGCCCGACCGCTCGGGTCTCGCCGTATCCGGCTCCCTGGAGGCCGAGCGTGTCTCGGCCTGGTTCGGCCAGCGCAAGGTGCTGGACCGCGTCTCCCTCAGCGTTCCTGCCGGGCAGGTCACCGCGCTGATCGGCCCGTCCGGCTGCGGCAAGTCGACGTTCCTGCGGATCCTGAACCGGATGCACGAGCTCGTTCCGGGTGCGCAGCTGGCCGGCGAGGTCCGCCTCGACGGTGCCGACATCTACGACCCGGAGCGCAAGGTCACCGACGCGCGCCGCTCGATCGGGATGGTCTTCCAGAAGCCCAACCCGTTCCCGGCGATGTCCATCTACGACAACGTGCTCGCGGGTCTGCACCTCACCGGGGTCAAGGCGGGGCGTTCCGAGCGCGACGACCTGGTCGAGGAGAGCCTGGTCCGCGCGGGTCTGTGGAACGAGGTCCGCGACCGTCTCAAGCAGCCCGGTAGCGCCCTGTCGGGTGGCCAGCAGCAGCGGCTCTGCATCGCCCGCTCGCTGGCGGTCCGTCCGCGGGTGCTGCTCATGGACGAGCCCTGCTCGGCGCTCGACCCGAGCTCGACCCGGGTGGTCGAGGAGACCATCGCCGAGATCTCCGCCGACGTCACGATCGTGATCGTCACGCACAACATGCAGCAGGCTGCGCGGGTCTCCCAGCAGTGCGCGTTCTTCCTCGCGGAGAACGGCGCGCCGGGCGTCATCGTCGAGCACGGCAGCACCGAGACGATGTTCTCGGACCCGCAGGACCAGCGCACCGCGGACTACGTCCACGGTCGCTTCGGCTGATCGACCAGCCCTCCCGAACCCCTCGCGGTCGGCGTCCCTCCTGGTCAGAGGGATGCCGGCCGCGAGGTCATCTCCGAGGACGTCGCACCGCAAGGTCCCGCGGAGTGCCTGCGGACGCTATATTCCGGCGACAGACCAGATGCTCGAAATACTCGAGTCGAGAAGGTAGTGATGGCCAAGTTCCCGGCAGTCGGTGACGCCTTCGGGCCGTACCGCATCACCGGCGTGCTCGGACGGGGTCCGCTCGGGGTCGTGTTCGAGGCGCTGGACTCGCGGCTGAGCCGTTCGGTGGCGCTCAAGGTGTTCTCGCCGGTGATCGCCGACGAGCCGATGTTCCGCACCCGCTTCCACTCCGACCGGGCCGACGCGATCACCGCGCTCAACTCGCTGCACATCACGCAGATCTTCGAGCGCGGCGAGGAGGACGGATGTCTCTACCTCGCCGTCCAGCTGATCCCCGAGGGTGACTTCGGGGCCCACGTCGCGGCCAACGGGGCACTGGGCCCGAAGGCCACCATCAGCGTCGTCACCCAGCTCTGCGAGGCTCTCGGCGAGGCGTACGCCGCCGGGGTCGTCCACGGCGATATCAAGCCGACCAACGTCCTGGTGCGCGAGCGCGGCAGCGTGCTGTACGCGTACCTCTGCGACTTCGGCACCGCGAGCCTCGTCGACGGGCAGGGGATGTCGGGCGGTGGCTACCGCGCTCCGGAGCTGCACGAGGGCGTCCGCGCCGACCTGCGCAGCGACGTGTACTCGCTGGGCTGCCTGCTGTGGTTCACGCTCACCGGCACGCCGCCGTACGCCGGCACCGACCTGCAGGTCGCGATGGCGCACCTGCGCGACCCGATCCCGCAGCTCGAGCCGACCGACGAACCGACCGTCCGCCTCAACGCGATCCTCGCCAAGGCCCTCGCCAAGGCCCCCGGTGACCGGTACGCCGACCCCCAGGAGCTCGCCGCCGCGCTCTCCGCCCTCTCGCCCGCTCCGACGTCGGTCACCCCCGGTGTCGGGCTCCCGGTCGTCGAACCCGAGCCGGAGCCCGAGCCGGTGGTCGTGGTCGAGCCGCCTCCGGTGGTCGAGCCGCCTCCGGTGGTCGAGCCGTCCCCGGTGGTCGAGCCTGCCGAGACCCCCGCACCCGTCGAGCCTGAGTCGATTTCCGAGTCGTCCCTGGTGGTCGAGCTGCCTTCGGTGGTCGAGCCTGTCGAGACCCCCGCACCCGTCGAGCCTGAGTCGACTTCCGTGCCGTCCCCAGAGCCCGAGGCACCTTCCGAGCCCGAGCCGCCCTCGGAGCCCGAGCCGTCCCCGGTGGTCGAGCCTGTCGAGACCCCCGCAGCCCGCCCGCTCTTCGCCGACGAGCTCGCGGGCCCTGAGCCTGCGGCGGATGATGAGGACGGCGCCGAGGACCCTCAACCTCAGCCGCGCCTCGGCTTCCGTGCCCGCCGCCGCGCTCGCAAGGAAGAAGCAGCCACCGCCGAAACCGCTCTCCCCGCGGTGGGCGAGCCCGCCGAACCCGCCGAGACCTCCGCGCCCGAACTCCCCCCGGTGGTCGAGCCTGTCGAGACCCCCGCCTCCGAGCCCGACTTCGACGCCGACCTGCAGGCGCGCATCGACGCCGAGATCGAGCGCAAGCTCACCCTGCCTTCCCGCCGCGCCCGCAAGGAGGCGAAGCAGGCCAAGGCCGCGGAGAAGGCGGCGGCGAAGGCCGCCGCTGCGGAGCCCGAGAGGTCCGAGCCGTCCGCCGTACAGATCTCTGCACTTCTGGACGCCCCGTCGGACGACTCCGACCCCGCTCCGGCCGCGCCAGAGATCCCACCGACCGACGCGCCCGAGAACACCGACGAATCCATCGCCCTGCCCCGACGCAAGGCCGAGCGGCAGCTCCCCGACCTCGGCTGGATGATCCCCGGCGGCCTGCTCCTGGTGCTCCCGGTCCTGGTGATCATCGGTGTCTTCGTCCTGGTCAAGGGACCGGGTGGTTCCAGCTACGGCGACAGCACCATCACGCCGCCGGCGAAGATCGACGAGGGCGACCGCTTCGATGTCGGTTCGTTCACCGCGGACGGCGGCTGGACGATCAGCCGGACCAGCCCGCTCTGGACCGTCAGCGGACTGAGGGTCACGAACGTGTCCTCGGCCCCCGACACCGCGTCGTTCACCCTGAAGCTCTACAAGCTCACCAAGGTGGTCGTCGTCCTCGACTGCACCACGGGCGAGCTCGCGCCCGAGCAGGACCAGGTGGTCAGCTGCAACGACCCGGCGAACATCCCGGTGACCGCGGACTGGAGATCGGATCACTGTTCAGCAGGCGTTCTAGGCGTCCTACAGCATCAGCTGGTAGATCGCGACGTCGATCATCCGGTCCTGCTTGTCGCCCACCTCGGACATCGTCCCGGCGAGCTCGAACCCGTGCCGCACGTGCAGCGCGACGCTGCCGTCGTTCGGCATCGCGATCAGGGCCAACGCCGTGTGGAACCCGGCCGCGCGGAGCCGTTCGAGCAGGGCGGCGTACAGCAGGCTGCCGGTGCCCGAACGTCGGGCGTCGGTGTGCAGGTAGACGGAGGTCTCCCGGGTCCGGTGGTAGGCCGGGCGGTCACGGAAGGGCGACGCGTAGGCGAAGCCGACCACCCGATCGCCGTCCACGGCGACCACGAACGGGTCGCCCGTGGTGAGCTTGTGCTGCCAGTCGCCCAGCGGTCGCTCCTCGGTCTCGAACGTGGAGTAGGCGTGCAGCGACTCGTGGGTGTAGATCGCGGCGACCGAGACGAGATCGGCCTCGACGGCGTCGCGGATCGTCACGGGGGCAGACATGGGATCCATGATCCCACCGGGGACCGGTGCGGCAGACTTGCGGTGTGGGCGATCGCATGGACGACCTCTTGGCGTCCCTCAAGGAACCGGGCCCCGTGCGCCAGTGGTCACTGGTCGCGGCGGTCCTGCTCGGGACCGTTCTCGTCGGCGCCGTCATCGGCACCGCGATCGGCAAGGGCGCCGGCGGGGGTGGCACGAGCACACCGACCGCCGTCTTCCGCCCGGCCGTGACCGGTGAGCTGATCACCGCGCCCGGTGCGAGCCCGAAGAAGCTCGACAAGCCGTTGGCGCTCGGCTCGAGGAGCGCAGGCCTCGCCGTCGTCGCGCTCTCACCGGTCGACCGGGTGAAGACCGAGGACGGCGTCCGCCGACCTCCCGAGGGAAGCCGGATGGTCGCGTTCAAGGTCGCCGACTGGACCTGCGAGGACACCCCGTGCGAGTCCTGGGACACGCTGGACCCGCAGGTCTCCATCGACGGGACGACCTCGTCGTTGGAGTCCGGCCAGAACACCTACGTCGTCGTGGTGCCCCCCGGTACGGACGAGGTCGACCTGGTCGTCGACGCCGACGAATTCAGCCAGTCGGTCTCGCTGCTCGACGGTGAGCTCGGCGCGGACAACATCCTCTTGTTCGGCAAGCGCGGGTTGACCAAGCCGATCGACGTGCGGCAGAGCTTCCGGATCGGCGAGCGGACCAGCACCCCGCTGCTCGGCCCCGACGGACAGCCGACCGACACCTTCTTCCGCACCGTCAACGTCGGCGACGTCCAACGTCAGTTCTTCCTCGACGACCAGACGCCCTCGGACCCCGCGCGGACGTTCCTCACGTTGTCGATCGCCTACACCTACGACGGTCAGCAACAGGCCAGCGCGTTCGACCCGAGCGAGATCAAGTTCGTCCTGGGCGACGGGCGGACCTTCCCGGCCAAGGACCTCGACCCCTCCCCGGAGAAGGCACTGCTGGGCTTCGAGATCCCGGCGAAGGCCAAGCGCGGCACGATCGTGATCGGCGGGACGTTCGAGAAGACCTCCACCACCGGCGTCGCGTACTCCTCGACGCTGGGGACCAAGGAGATCGAGGTCGACCTCAAGCCGGCAGCGGGATGAGGGCGCAGCAAAGGCAGGAAGTCGCCGCACTTCGGCAGGAAATGGGTGCGGGGCCTTCTCGGTGATGGGGCAGACTGCACCGGTGGCCATCGAACCTGACACCAAGGACTGGACCTGGGTCCTCGAAGAGCGCTGCGACGAGTGCGGCTTCGATCCGGCAGTCGTGGACGTGCGCGCCCTGCCTGACCTGATCGCCGCGAACCTGCGCGGGTGGGACGGCGCGCTCGCCGATCCGGACGCCGCCGTCCGACCGGCGTCGAACGTCTGGTCCGTGCTCGAGTACGGCTGCCACGTCCGCGACGTGCACCGCCTGTTCGGCGAGCGGGTGCGGTTGATGCTCGAGGAGGACGACCCGCAGTTCGCGAACTGGGACCAGGACGAGACCGCGGTCGAGAGCCGGTACGACGAGCAGGACCCGGCCGTCGTCGCGGGTGAGATGGCCGAGGCCGCCGACCAGATCGCCGCTGTGTTCGCGGGCGTGCAGGAGGACCAGTGGGACCGTCCGGGCCGACGCAGCAACGGCTCGCGCTTCACGGTCGCCACCCTCGGGGCGTACTACCTGCACGACGTCGTCCACCACCTGCACGACATCGGTCGGTGAGGCACACCGAGTTCTGGGAGCGCCTCGACGCGGCCCTCGGGCCGGCGTACTCGCGCTCCTGGGCGACCCTCTACGTCATGGCCGACCTCGGCGGTCGGACCGCGCAGGAAGCGCTGGACGCCGGTGTCCCGCCGAAGGAGGTCTGGCGCGCGGTCTGGGCTGCCCTCGACCTGCCCGCGAAGGAAAGGTGATGGGGGAGACCGTGGCCGGTGCGTCGACCGCGACCGCCGCGCTGCAGCGACGTACGGTTCAGACCTTGGTCGGGGCCCAGGCGTTCGGTGCCGTCGGCATCACCATCGGTGTCGCCACCGCGTCCCTGCTCGCCAGCGACCTCGCGAACTCCGAGACCCTTGCCGGTACGGCGCAGACCGCCCAGGTGCTCGGCGCCGGTGGGGCGTCCTGGCTCCTGGCACGGGTGATGGCGTCGCACGGACGCCGGATCGGGCTCGTGCTCGGCTACCTGCTCGGGGCGGCGGGATCAGCCCTCGCCGTCCTCGCCGGCGTCGTGGAGTCGATGCCGCTGCTGCTCCTCGGTGCCACCCTGCTGGGCGCCACCAGCTCGGCCAACTACGCGTCCCGTTACGCCGCCACCGACCTCGCGCCGGCAGCCGAACAGGGACGTGCACTCGCGATCGTGGTCTGGTCGACGACCATCGGTGCCGTCGCGGGCCCGAACCTGACCGGTCCCGCCGCGGACCTGGCCGCCGCCTGGGGGATCCCCGAGCTCACCGGTCCGTTCGCGCTCGGCGCCTTCGGCATGCTGATCGCCGCGCTGGTGCTGTTCGTCCGGCTGCGGCCGGATCCCTTGCTCGCGGCCCGCCGGCTGCACGCGGCCGCGGTCCAGGACGGTACGGCGACCGCGTCGTCGGCCCAGCCGATCCGGGAGATCCTGCGGGAGCGTCCGATCCTGGTCGCGGCGATGACCGGGCTGGCGGCAGCCCACGCGGTGATGATCTCGGTGATGGTGATGACGCCGCTGCACATGCGGCACGGGCACGCCGGTCTCAAGGTGATCGGGATCGTGATCAGCCTGCACGTGCTGGGGATGTTCGCCTTCGCGCCGCTCTTCGGCAGCGCGGTCGACCGGTTCGGAGCACCGGTGGTCCTCGCGCTCGGGGGAGCGGTGCTACTCGGCTCGCTGCTGTTCTGCGCGCTCTCGCCCGAGGGCAGCTCGGAGGCGATCTTCGTCGGCCTGTTCCTGCTCGGCCTCGGCTGGTCGATGGCCACCGTCGCCGCCTCGACCCTCGTCGCGCAGCAGGCTCCGATCGCCTCGCTCACCGTCGTGCAAGGGACCGCGGACCTGGTGATGAGCCTCGCCGCTGCTGTCGGTGGCGCCGCCTCCGGCGTCATCGTCGGGGTCTTCTCGTTCTCCACGCTCGCGGCGTTCGCGTCGATCTTCGCCGTGGTCGGCCTGGTCGCCGCGCTCTGGTCGGCCAGGCTGGTCCGCGTTTCACCAGCGCTCTAGGCGGGTACTCGGGTGGCCGAACGGGGCACCTACTCCCTCCCCTCATGCAGGTGCCCCGTTCCCCGGCGTCTTTCCGCGCGACACGCGGACGCGATTGCTGGCAGTTCGAACACCTGTTCGGCTAACGTCTCTTCCACAGACGGTGCAAACCGGCGACTATCCACCGGCCCTCCCGGGCGCGGAGCGAGTGTCGGGGGCCGTCTCTAGCGTCTGGCAGACACGAGCTGCCGAAGACAGGCGCGCAGGACCTCGAGACAGGACGAAGGACATGGCTGGCACCAAGACCCCGATGGACAAAGAGCGGGACAACAAGGACAAGGCGCTCGACATGGCCCTTGCCACGATCGAGAAGAACTACGGCAAGGGTTCGGTGATGCGTCTCGGTGACGAGGTCCGCGCCCCCCTCGAGGTGATCCCCACCGGGTCGATCTCCCTCGACATCGCGCTCGGCCTCGGCGGTCTGCCGCGCGGTCGCGTCGTCGAGATCTACGGTCCGGAGTCCTCCGGTAAGACGACGGTGGCCCTGCACGCGGTTGCCAACGCGCAGGCCGCGGGCGGCATCGTCGCCTTCATCGACGCCGAGCACGCGCTCGATCCCGACTACGCCAAGGCGCTCGGTGTCGACACCGACGCGCTCCTGGTCTCGCAGCCCGACAGCGGTGAGCAGGCGCTCGAGATCGCGGACATGCTGATCCGTTCCGGCGCGCTCGACCTGATCGTCATCGACTCGGTGGCCGCGCTGGTGCCGAAGGCCGAGATCGAGGGCGAGATGGGCGACAGCCACGTCGGCCTCCAGGCCCGACTGATGAGCCAGGCGCTGCGCAAGATGACCGGTGCGCTGAACAACACCAACACCACGATGATCTTCATCAACCAGCTCCGCGAGAAGATCGGTGTCATGTTCGGCTCGCCGGAGACCACGACCGGCGGCAAGGCGCTGAAGTTCTACTCCTCGGTCCGCCTCGACGTCCGTCGCATCGAGACCCTCAAGGACGGCACCGACATGGTCGGCAACCGGACCCGGGTCAAGGTCGTGAAGAACAAGGTCGCGCCGCCGTTCAAGCAGGCCGAGTTCGACATCATGTACGGCCGTGGCATCTCCCGCGAGGGTGGCTTGATCGACGTGGGTGTCGAGCAGGGCATCGTCCGCAAGGCCGGCGCCTGGTACACCTACGAGGGTGACCAGCTCGGTCAGGGCAAGGAGAACTCGCGCGGCTTCCTCAAGGACAACCCCGACCTCGCCAACGAGATCGAGAAGCGCATCCTCGAGAAGCTCGGCATCGGTCCGACCCTCGACGCCCCGGCCCGACGCCGCCGCACCGCCGAAGGTGATCGACCCCGATGGCATCGATTTCTGATCCGGAGCAGGTAGCCAAGCTCTTCGGTGTCGCCCACGAGCCTCTCCTCGTGGGCGACGCCGCACCGGCGCGGTCGTCGAACGAGCCCCGGCGGACTCCTCACGAGCGTCGCTCGTCGAGCAACTCCCGGTCGTCGAGCTCGTCGAGACGCGGTGACGAAACCGCAGAGGCCATCGCCGACGACACTGACCGCGACCTCGGCCCCGAGGCCGATCCCGAGTCCGTCGGCCGCAAGATCCTGCTCGACCAGCTGACCGGACGCGCCCGAAGCCGTGCTGAGCTGGCGAAGAAGCTGGGGCAGAAGAACGTCCCAGCGGAGATCGCCGAGCGGCTCCTGAACAGGTTCGAGGAGGTCGGCCTGATCGACGACGCTGCGTTCGCTCAAGAGTGGGTGACCCAGCGGCAGGAGGGCAAAGGACTCGCTCGCCGCGCCCTCGCCCAGGAGCTCCGCCGCAAGGGTATCGACGACGAGGTCGCGCGGGCAGCGCTGGACACCGTCGAGACCGAGGACGAGGTCGAAGCCGCGCGCCTGCTGGTGCAGCGCAAGCTGCGGTCGATGCGCGGACTCGACCAGCAGGTCGCGATCAGGCGTCTGGTCGGCATGCTCGCCCGCAAGGGTTACTCGAGCTCGATCTCCTTCCGGGTGGTCCGCGAGGAGCTCGACGCCGACCTCAACGACCCGGAGCACTCCGGCCTCTGATCGCCGAGCGGGCTCAGATGTCCCGCCGAGCCCCGCCGAGCGGGCGCAGATGTCCCGCCCAGCCACTTCGAGCGGGCGCAGATGTCCCGCCCAGCCACTTCGAGCGGGCGCAGATGTCCCCTTTGGCTTTCTCGACGTTCTCCGGTGCGCCGGGCTCGGTTGCCCGACACTGGGAACGTGAAGGAACGGGGATTCGTCGCTGCGGCCGCTGCTTCGCTGGTGCTGCTCGCCGGCTGCGGCGGCTACACCGGGCAGCGCCCGCCCGAGGACGAGCCGGGCGTAGCGAACGGGCAGGGCGCGAACGGCAACGGTGACGGTCCGGCCGTTCCGAACCTCTCCATACCGCCGGTGACAAGCCCGGCATCGGCCTCGACCGCGTCCAAGGCACCGGCCTCGGGGCCTGCGTCGGGATCGGCGAAGCCGTCGAAGGCTGCGACCAAGGCTTCCACGGGCTGCGGCAAGGTGGGCAAGGTCAACCTGATCGGTTTCGTCGCGACCAGCAAGATCCGCAAGTCCGTGCAGAGCTTCCGGGTGACCCTGAGCCAGGGCACGTTGTCGCGGACGGCCTGGACCGCTGACGACCTGAAAAACCGCCACGGCTTCCCGGTGGTGCCCGGTGTCGGCGTGGAGGGTGACAACTTCACCTTCGTGCTCGGGGGCAGCGGCAACAGGCCGACCGCACTCCCGGGCTCTTGGAACGCCGAGACCAAGGCCACCTTGCTGATCGAGGGACTCGCTGGGGACGGCCGCTCGATCTACCAGCAGAGCCGGACCTTCAAGTTCAAGACGACCTACCCGAACGGGAAGGCCTGCGACAAGACGCCGGCGCTGAGCTTCGGCACGAAGTTGACCGAGGCGAACCGGATCTCGAAGAGCTGAGCGTCAGCCGCCCAGCGCCTTGAGCATCCGCTGCCCGACCTCGCTCAGGGTCCCGTGCGCATCGGCGACCCGGCACCAGTCGCGCGTCATCGTGGCGAACTTCGCGGGGTTGTAGATGTCCTCTTCGCGGATCAACCCGCCCTCGTCGTCGAAGGTCAGGATCGTGATGTTCGATTCCTCGTGCACCGAACCGTCGCCCGGGTCGCGCATGATGTTGCGGACGTCGAGGATCACCCGGTTCGTCGGGTAGTCGAACACGTACCACTTCGGCGGGAAGCCGATCATCTCGTTGCCGGGGAACTCGTCGACCATGGTCTTGACGATCCAGGCGCGGATCTCCTCGCGACCGTTGAAGTCGCCGTACACGTGCTCGCAGTAGGTGGCGTCCTCGGTGAAGATATCCGCGAACTCTGACCAGTTCCGGGTCTGGCAGATCTCCTCGACCTTGTCGAGGTAGCGCTGGAAGCCGGACTGCAACACGTTCTCGTTTTCGCTCACCGCGCCATCAAACCACTCGCGGCAGAATGTGGGAATGCACTTCGAGGTACTTCGTACGCAGGCACGAACAGGGGAGTCCTGGGCCGCCCTGGCCGACCGGCACCTGCCCGAGCCCGGGCCGGCTCTCGCGGTGGACCTCTCCGGCGACCCGCTGGTCTTCCGGACCGACCCGTCCCAGCGTCTCTCGGTCCGGCCGATGACGGCCGGCGACCTCGCCGACGTGACCCGATGGACCAACGAGCCGCACGTGGCCCAGTGGTGGGACGAGAACCGCTCGGCGGACCAGGTCGCCGCCTACTACGGGCCGGCGCTGGCGGGGGAGGATCCTACCCGGCTGTGGATCTGGGAGGTGAACGGGCGGTCGGTGGGCTTCGGTCAGGACTACCGGATCAGCGACCACCCCGAGTACGCGCTGCTGTCCTCGAAGCCTGACGCGGTCGGCATCGACTACGCGATCGGTGAGCCGGCGTTCGCGGGGCGGGGGTTGGGCACGAGCCTGATCTGGGTCTTCCTGCGCGACATCGTCTGGCCGGCGTACGCGGGGGTCACCGAGTTCTTCGCGGCGCCTGACCACCGCAACGCGGCCTCCCTCAGGCTGCTCGACAAGCTCGGCTTCACCCGCGGGCTCTGGTTCGACGAGCCGGGGTCCGACGGCAAGGTCGACACCGTCATCGGGTGCTCTCTCGATGTGGCGCAGGTCATGGGTCTTAACCTCTCGACCGCGGAGGTTACCGAGGAGTAACATCTGGCCATGGCCAACGTTGCTGATCTCTACAAAACCACCACCACGCTTCCAATCATCGGACCGCTGGTCGGTGAGCGCCTGTTCTCCCTCGCGTTCGCGCAGAAGGCGCCGTACTTCGCGAGCATCCACCCGCGGTTCACCAAGATCGAGCCGAATTACGCCGAGCTGGTGATCCCGAAGCGTCGTTCCGTGCAGAACCACATCGGCACGGTGCACGCGATCGCGCTGTGCAACGGCCTCGAGGCGGCGATGGGCGCGCTGGCCGAGTCGACCATCCCGAAGAACAAGCGGTGGATCCCCAAGGGGATGGACATCTCCTACACCGCCAAGGCGACCACCGACATCACCTGTGTCGCGGAGACCGATGCCGAGCAGTGGACCAGCGACAACCCCGACCTGCACGTGCGGGTCAAGGGCTACCGCACGGACGGCGTCGTGGTGATCGAGGGCGTCATCAAGCTCTGGGTGACCGAGAAGCCTTCGAAGGACGCCTGACCGCCAACGGTCGTCGGGCCGCCCCCGGTCGTCGAGCTTGTCGAGACGTCCTGACGTCGGCAGTGACCTCAC
This sequence comes from Marmoricola sp. OAE513, assembly GCF_040546585.1. Lineage (NCBI taxonomy): Bacteria > Bacillati > Actinomycetota > Actinomycetes > Propionibacteriales > Nocardioidaceae > Marmoricola > Marmoricola sp. OAE513. Next base: position 2,675,686 of record NZ_JBEPOC010000001.1, read on the forward strand.
TGCATCTCGGCAATCTCGATGACCGGGGCAGCTCGATGACCGGGGAAGCTCGAGGCCCGACCTGCATGACGCGCGTCACGTCCCGATTCGTACCGCAGTAGGACGCGCTCGGCCGGCCCGCGCCGGGACACTCTCCCCATGAGCTCCGAAGCCGGTACGTCCTCCCCGCTGGCCCGGCTCGCGAGGTTCACCATCGCCAAGGCGCCGTGGATGATCGGCGGCTGGCTGCTGTTCGTGATCGCCGTCAACGTGCTGGTGCCCCAGCTCGAGGTCGTCGTCGCGAAGGACAGCACCCCGTTCGTGCCCGACACCGCGCCGTCGCTGCGCGCGGTCAAGGACATGGACGCGACCTTCGGCAACGGCAAGAGCCGTTCATTCATCGTCGTGGTCGCCGAGCGCAAGGGCGGGCTGACCGCCGCCGACACGACCTTCGTCACGGGCCTGGCTGAGCGGCTGGAGAAGGACACCGAGAACGTCACCTACGTCCAGGACGTCAGCGAGCCGCAGCTGCGCGAGGCGTTGACCAGCAAGGACGGCGAGGCGACGTACTTCCAGGTCGGCCTGCCCGGCTACACCGGCGCCCCGACGTCGGTAGGACAGGTCGAGTCGATCCGCGAGGATGCCAAGTCCGGCAAGCCCGACGGTCTGGACATCAAGGTCACCGGTGCCTCCGCGACCGTCACCGACATGGTCGTCGAGGTCGAGAACAGCATCCTCAAGATCACCGCTGTCACGATGGTCGGGATCGCGCTGATCCTGTTCCTCATCTACCGCTCGGTCGCGACCACGGCCTTCGTGCTCGGCATCATCGGCGTCGCTCTCGGCGCCGCCCGCGGCATCACCGCCCTGCTCGGCAACGCCGACGTCTTCGACGTCTCGACCTTCACCGGCTCGTTCCTGACCGGTGTGGTCCTCGGCGCGACCACCGACTACGCGATTTTCCTGATCAGCAGGTACCACGAGCTGCGGCGCGAGGGCCTCGAGCCGGAGGAAGCCGCCCGTACGGCGTCCTCCCGCGTCTCGGCCGTCATCATCGGCTCGGCGCTCACCGTCGTCCTCGCCAACGCCTGCCTGGGGCTGGCCCACGTGGGCCTGTTCCGTACGACGGGACCGGCGATCGCGGTCAGCGTGCTGCTCGCGCTAGGCATCTCGCTCTCGCTCACCCCGCCGCTGCTGGCCATCCTCGGCAAGCGCGGCCTTCTGGAACCACGGAAGCGTCCGAGCAGCTCGCGTGGCTGGGAACGACTCGGCAAGCAGGTCGTCGCCCACCCAGCACGCGTCCTGGCCGCGGGCGTCGTCCCGCTCGTCGTCCTGGCGGCGTTCTTCCCGGCGTTCACCCCGAGCTACGACGAACGCAGTCCGCAGCCGAAGGACACCGAGAGCAACCTCGGCTACCGGGTCATGGACGCGCACTTCACCAAGAACGAGGCGCTGCCGGACTTCGTCTTGATCACCGCCGACCACGACCTGCGCAACCCGACCGATCTGGCCTCTCTCGAGCAGGCCTCGGCGGCAGCCGCCCGCGTGGACGGTGTCACCTCGGTGCGCGCGGTCACCCGCCCGACCGGTACGACGATCCAGCAGGCCTCGCTGCGCAACCAGACCGGCGTCATCGGCGACAAGCTCGAGGACGCGGGCAAGCAGCTCAAGGCGGGCGAGAAGAAGACCGACCGGCTCGTCGACGGAGCCGGTGAGCTCGACGAGGGCGCCACCCAGGTGGCCCGCGGGGCCGGCGACGCCGCGGACGGAGCCGGGCGGCTGCTCACGGGTGTCGAGAAGCTGCACGCGGGCCTGGAGAAGCTCGCCGCCGGAAGCGGATCCGCGGCCGGCGGCAGCACGCAGCTGCGGCAGGGAGCCGATCAGCTCGCCGACGGACTGGAGGCTGCTGTCAGTCAGACCCAGCTCGCGGTGGACGGCCTCGGCCTGGCTCACCAGGCACTGGGCAAGAGCCTCACCTGCGGGCTGGACCCCTACTGCAACGGCGCCCGCGACGGCATCAAGAAGATCTGGGTCGCCGAGCGGGACCAGCTCGTCCCGGGCCTGCGTGCTGCAGCGAAGGGCGCGCGTCAGCTCGCCGACGGCGCGGTCGACCTGGAGACCGGGCTGCGGAAGATCCGCAACGGCCTCGACACCGCCGAGAACGGGTCCGCCCAGCTCGTCGACGCCCAGCGCACCCTGTCCGACGGTCTCGGGAAGCTGGCCGACGGAACCGGTCAGGTCGCCGACGGCACCGGACTGGTCGCCGGCGGCACCAAGAAGCTGGCCGGATCGGTCACCGAGCTCCAGGCCGGGCTGAACGCCGCGGCGACGTACCTCCAGGGCGTGGCGAGGTCGACCCCGCCGTCCAGCGGCGGCTTCTACCTGCCGCCCAGCGCCCTGAAGGACTCCCGGTTCGCGCTCGCCAGCGGTGCCTACCTGTCGCCGGACGGCAAGGTCGCCCGGCTGATCGTGCTCGGTGACTCCGACCCGTTCGGTCGCCCTGCCGCCGACCGTTCCGGTGACGTCACGGACGCGGTCACCGAGAGCCTCAGCGGAACGAGCCTGGAGGGCAGCAAGGTCGCGGCCACGGGCATGGCCTCCACGAACGCCGACATCGCCGAGCTCTCGCAGTCGGACTTCCGGCTGGTCGCGATCGCTGCCCTGATCGCGGTCTACCTGGTCCTGCTGCTCCTGATCCGCAGCATCGTCGCGGCCACGTTCCTGCTTGCCTCCGTCGTGCTCTCGTACGCCGCCACGATGGGCCTGGCGATCCTGGTCTGGCAGATCATCGGCGGCACGCCGATCGAGTGGACGGTGGCCTGCATCGCCTTCGTCCTGCTGGTCGCGGTCGGGGCGGACTACAACCTGCTGCTGATCAAACGCGTGCACGAGGAGGCGCCGGACGGCTCCCGTGAGGGGGTGGCCCGTGCGGTCGCGCTGACCGGTGGCGTGATCACCGCGGCCGGCGTGATCTTCGCGGCATCGCTGTTCGCGATGATGAGCGGTTCGGTGACGACGCTGGTCCAGCTCGGCTTCACCGCGGGCATCGGCCTGCTGATCGACACGTTCGTGGTGCGCACCCTGGTGGTGCCGGCGTTCGCGGCGATCGTCGGGCCGAAGCTGTGGTGGCCCTCGAAGGTTCCCGCGTCCACCGACTAGGACGAACGACCCCACGCCCGTGGGGAGCGTGGGGCCGTCCGAGCTTTCAGGTGACTAGCGCACGACCTTGAAGGTGAAGGTCTTGCTGGCCGATGCCGTCCCTCCCGTGGGGTGCAGGACCACCTTGAGCGGGTAGCTGCCCGCGACGCTCTTCGCCGGCAGGAGGAAACCTGCGGTTCCCTTGTTGAGGACGAGCTCGTCCTTGATCAGCACGCCGGCGTAGTAGACGTCGATCGCGCCGGTGACCTTCGGGCCGAAGAGCGCACCGGTCGCCACCACGATCCCCGGCTTCTTGTTGACCTTCCCCTTGAGCGGGAAGACCGCGATGGTCGTGCCGAACTTGGTGACCGCGACCTTGTTCGAGGTTGCTACCCCGTCAGCGTGGTCCTCCAGCGAGGCCGTCACCCGGACCGACAGCTTGTGCCCGACGTCCACCTTCTTCACCGTGTACGACGTCCCCGTGGCGTTCGCGATCGGGAGGCCGTCGAGCAGCCACTGGTAGCCGAGGGTGACACCGTCGAGGTCCCAGGTGCCGCCCTTCGCGGTCATCACGCCACCCGGCAGCGAGTTGCCCTCGATCAGCGGGTCGGTGGTGGCCACGGCCGGGTCGAGCAGGGCGACGGCCACGTCCACCGAGCCAAGCGTGGACTCGGTGCTGGTGGTCAGGTCGGTCGCGATCTTCCTGATCCCGTCGGCCGTCACCGTGGCGGTGCCGTCCTTCTTCGCCTTGAACTTCAGCTTCACCAGCGTGGCCTGACCGGTGGTCGCCGGCGAGGTGCCGAGCTTGGTGTGCACGACGTGCAGGTCACCGCTGCCGGTCTCGTCGACGTACGTCGCACCGCTGATGTCCGTGGTCGCACTGCCGGCCACGTAGCTCAGCTTGGAGGCGTCGAAGCCGAGGTCGAGGTCGTAGGCGTACAGGTCGGTGGCGCCGGTCGTGGCCACGGTGATCTCGACGGTGTCCCCGATCTTCACGTCGTTGTCGTCGACGGTGACCGTGTACGGCTCGACGCTGGCGGGGGCTGCCGCGACCGTCGGGCTGACCGGCGGAGCCGCGGGCGCGAGAGCCGGGTAGAGCGACGGTGCGGTGCGCCACTTGGTGGCCTGCTCGTAGGCGTAGGTCAGGCCGATGAGCTTGCCCTCGTCGTACGCGCGACCCAGGAACTCCAGGTTCACGCCCAGTCCGGTACCCAGGGCGGAGTTGTCGGCCGCGATGGTCTGGCCCATCGGGATCGACACCGCCGGCAGGCCGGTGTTCGGGCTGAGCCGGAGGTTGGTGCCGATGGTCGTGTAGACCCCGGCGCTCGGGTAGATCAACGCGTCGTAGGCCCCCTCGTCCATCGCCGCGGTGACGGTCGCGCGGCTGGTGTTGATCACGTTGGTGTGCGAGGCCATCCAGCTCGCGTACTGCGTGGGCGTGATCACCTTGCGCTGGTTGAACGTCGAGAGCCGCGACGGCACGTACCTGCCGGAGTCGATGATCCCCTGCATCGTGTTCGCCGTGACCCCCGGGTTGAGGTGGTTGGCGATGTAGATGTCGAGGTCGTGCTTCATCTCGCTCGTGCTGCCGCTGCCCTCGTTGAGCGTGGCGGAGATGTTCGGGATCGTGATCGGACTGACGGTCGCTCCGAGCTCGGTGAGCTTGGCGACGGCCTGGTCGAAGAGCCGCTTCGGCACGCCGCTGGTCGGCACCATCGAGGCGACGTAGCCGAACTTCTTGCCCGTCAGGGCCTTCGGGTCCAGGTAGGACGTGTAGGACGTCGGCACCTTGCCCGACTGCCCGGAGGTGACCGGGTCGTTGGGGTCGACGCCGGTGACCGAGTCGAGCGCGATCGCCGCGTCGGTGACCGACCGTGCGATCGGGCCGCCGGTGTCCTGCGACAGCGCGAGCGGGACGATGCCGTCGCGACTGGCCAGGCCGACTGTCGGCCGGATGCCGACGAGCTGGTTGTACGACGACGGGACCCGGATAGAGCCGCCGGTGTCGGTGCCGAAACCGATGGCGCCGAGGTTGGCCGCGATCGAGGCTCCGGTGCCGCCGCTGGACCCGCCGGCCGTGCTGGCGAGTCGGTACGGGCTCGCGACCAGCTTGGAGGTGCCGGACGGGAGGTAGCTGGAGTACTCGGACACGAAGCCGAACGCGAACTCGTCGAGCGTCGCCTTGCCCAGGATGATCGCGCCGTCGGACCTGAGCCCGTTGACCATGAACGCGTCGTCGGAGGTCTGGTTGGCGTCCCAGCAGCCGCAACCGGCCGTGGTGGGCATGTCCTTGGTGTCGTAGTTGTCCTTGAGCAGGATCGGGATGCCGTCGACCATGCTGCGCGGGCCGCCGTTCGCGGCACGGGCGGCGTCGCTGGCGGCGGCGGCCTCGAGCGCGACGCTGCTGGCGGTGATGATCGAGTTCAGCGCACGACTGTGGGTGTCGTCGGTGAGCTTGTCGTACGCCGCGATCCGGTCCAGGTAGGCCTGGGTCAGCTGGACGCTGGTGACGACACCGGCATTCATCGCCTTCTGCATCTCCACGGCGTCGGACTCCAGCAGCTGGAACGGGCCGTCGTCGTACAGCAGGCGTCGGCTCAGGTCGGCGACGTCAGTCGCGGTGATGCTGAGGTCACCGTCGTAGTCCGCGGCGGACACGGCGCTCCAGCCGGCGTCGGTGCTGACGGTGCCGAGCGCGGCACCGAGCGCGTCGAGGTCCGCGCGGGTCAGCTGGCCGTCGCCGGTGATGTCGCCCTTCGTGTAGTACGGCGCGAGGAAGCCGGCCGAGGTGGCCGGCGCGGCCGGCGGGTCGGCCTCGGCCTTGCTGGCGCCGACGGCGAGGGCGGCGATCGACAGGCTGGTTGCCAGGGCGATCGAGGCGGTCTTGGCAACGGTTCTGCGTGACAGCATCACGGTGGGTCCTCCAGGTGAGCAGACAAGGGGTGGGCGTGGGAGACCGAGAGGGCAGTAGCAAACGCGCTCGCTGTTTCGCGGACGGGTCAGAACCGTTTCTCGCGGCGACGAGACCCGTGAACACTGTGTTGCAGCGAATGAGACAGGGGCGCGGCACGTAGCCTGCTGCGGTGACTTCCGGAGACGCCCAGGCTGCGACGCAGTCCGAGCGACCCGACCGATCCGCCTGGCTCCCGGTCGCCCTCGGTCTCGTCCTCGTCGTTCTTGCGACGAGGGTCTACCTCCAGGTCGCGCACCCGTTCCTCTCCCACGACGACTGGGACTACCTGAATCCGGTTGAACCGGTGCGCGAGGAGTCGCAGCTGCGGCGGGTCCTGTGGGAAGGGCGCTGGCTCAACTACTACTGGTGGCGCGGGCCGGGGCACCTGTTCTCGCCCGTGGGCGCCGTGCTCCTGTTCCAGCTCTCGCTGCTGGTCTTCGCGGTGCGGATCGCCTGGACCTGGGCGACCGGCTGGCTGCGCCTCCCGGTGGTCGTCGCGGTGGCCGCGAGTCCGATGGTCACGGACCTCTCCTACTGGCCGGCGACCCTCGACCTGACGATGCTGCTACTCGCGGTCTCGGTGTGCACCCTGCGCCGGTGCGCAGCGGATCCGCGGCTCCTGGTGCTCTGGATCGCGGCCTCGACGCTCCTGATGTTCCTCACCTACCCGGCGAACGCGCTGCTCGTCCTGGTCGTCCTCTGCGTCGAGCTGCTGGACCGGCCGGTGCGCGAGCTCGTGCGGGTGGTCGTCGTGTTCCTCGCGTCGTACGGCTTGAGCACCCTGCTGGTCTTCTCGCTGAACAAGGCACAGTTCGGCGTCTTCGGCCTCGAGGTGCTGCCGTTCCGCAACCCGAACAAGCTGCGGAGCCTCGGCGACCTCGGCGAGAACGTCCGCCGCTCCCTCGACCAGCTCGGCGACCTGCTCGGGTACGCCACGGCTCCGCTGCTCCTCGGGGTCGCGGCGTACGGCGTGTGCCTGGCGGTGCCCGCGCTGCGCGAACGTGCGCTCCGCGTGCTCGCGCTGGCCGTGCTCTGCTTCGGCATACATTCCTCGGCCACGATCCTGACCGGCGCGACGATCCCGTTCCGGTCGATGGGCTGGGTGTGGTTGCTCATCCTGCTGCCGTTCGTCTGGCTGGCGCAGACCCGCCCGGTGCCGTCGCCGCGCCTGACGGCGATCGGAGCGACGGTGGCTCTCGTGCTCGTGGCGGGTTGGGGGGTCCGGTACGTGCGCGAGGGCGTCGACTACAACCAGAACCGCCAGGACGTGCTCTCCTCGGTGGAGGACGAGGTCGTGGACGCGCTACGCGAGAACCCGGATGCCCCGGTGATCCTCTTCCGCACCCGCAGCCAGGTCGAGACTGGCCGGACTTCGAAGGAAGCGCAGTACCTCGGCGCGAAGATGTATCACGACCACCGGATCCGTGCGGTCAACTGCTCGCCGGAGACCTGCCGGTTCTTCGACTCTGCGGCGGCGCGGGCCGAGCGGAAGGGGAGCGTCCGCGTCGTCGACGGACAGATCCTCGTCGCTCCGCCGCATTTCACCCCCTCCGGGCACGATGTCTAGGAGTGCGCCGCAGGCAGTTCTGGGGTGGGGCGACTCCGTCGTGGCGGCCCCTCTACCGCGCCACCCGCCACGTAGCATGCTGCGATGACCACGGACCAGCGCGCGCGTCTCCGCCTGCCGGGGGATCTCGGGCCGCTGGCTGTCGGCGTGACATTGGCCGTGCTCGTCACCGGGGCGTGGCGCCAGGTCGCGCACCCGTTCCTGGAGCACGACGACTGGGAGTTCCTGCTGCCGGTCAACCCGGAGCGGATCGACCAGCACCACTCCCGTCTGCTCGCCGAGGGACGCTGGTTCAACTACGCCTGGTGGCGGACCGTGGGACACCTGCTCACGCCGACCGTGGCTGCCCTCTTCTTCTCCGCGGTGCTGCTCCTGCTCGCCGTGCTGATCGCGCGCCGGTGGGCGCCCGGTTGGCTGTTCGTCCCGACCGTGGTGGCCCTGTTCTCCTGGCCGATGATCACCGACCTCTCCTACTGGCCGGCCACGATGGCGCCGTCGGTGCTGCTGCTGGCCGCCGCCGTCGCAACGCTCCCGTTCTGCACCGAGGACCGACGCCGGCTGATCGGGTGGGTGTTCGCCTCGACGGTCCTGGTGTTCCTCGCCTACCCGGCCCTGACCGTGATCGTGCTGGTGGTGCTGGTCGGCGAGCTGATCGACCGACCCCTGCGCGAGCTCGCGCTGCTCGTGGTCGCCTTCGGCATCGCGTACGCCGTCGCGACCGGCATCGTCTTCAGCCTCAACGGCTGGCAGCTGGGCACGTTCGGGGTCGAGGTTCGTCCGTGGCGCAACCCCAACCACCTCCACGACTTCGGCGACCTGGCGGAGAACATCAGCCGGGTCGGTGACCAGGTGCGCACCCTCCTCGGTACGGCCACCATCCCGTTCGCGATCGGCGCCCTGGCCGTGCTGGCCTGCCTGCTGCGCCCGGAGGTCCGCGACCGCGGTATCCGGCTGGTCCTGCTCGGAGTCGTCGGCTTCGGGGTGCAGTCGTCCGCGACGGTGCTGACCGGGGTCAGCACGCCGTTCCGCTCGATGGGGTGGGCCTGGCTTCTCCCGGTGATCGCGCTGGTCTGGTTGGCCCAGGAGCTTGGCCTCCCGCGCTGGCAGCGGGCGACGGCAGTGGTCGGTCTGGTGCTGGTGGCGAGCTGGGGCGTGCGGTACGACCTCGGCGTGCTCGACGACTACCAGGACCGGCGTGCGCGCTACGAGAAGATCCTGGACCGCGTCGACGTCCTGGTAGAGGCGCACCCCGGCGCTCGCATCCTGATCGTCGGGACGACGGAGGACTGGGCGAACCCCGTCTTCACCCGCGAGGCGCAGTATCTGAGCCAGAAGGCGCTCGACGACGACGGCACCGTGATGGTCAACTGCCACCCGCCGGGCTGCGCGCCGGCGGCCAACGCGCGGGTCATGCGGCTCGCGGACCGCGGGGTGCGCGCGGTGATGAGCGGCCCCTACATCGTGGTCGTGCCCACCGCGCACCGGCGCTGACGACCGGTGTCTCCTGCCGGAAGTCGTATCAGGTACTGATCAGTCCCGTTTGTCGATGGACGGGCGGGGCAGGGGTGAGGTGCAAGCGCACCGCGAAGGAGACCCCATGAAGACGCAGAACCCCCTCAGCGTCCCGGTACTCGTCGAGGACGAAGCAACCGGGCACCACCTCGACCACTCGGAGGAGAGCCCGACCCCCAGCCCGACGCACAGCCGGGCCGAGCAGGAGGATCCGCGCTGGGCGCTCTTCCTCCTGCGACACATGGGCCAGTGACGAGCGACGGGCCCGATGCGATCCGCATCAGGCCCGTCGGGGTTGGGGCGCTCGCTGGAGCGTTCGTCCCGGTTCAACTACGTCCCGGCCATGGTGGGTCGCCGTGGTGAACGCACGGGCGATCACGTCTGAACGACGGGTGACACTTGGATCGTCTAGACAGACGCGCTGACAAGAGGCGATCTGACGGAGGTGTGATCTAGGTTCTCCACCGCGCCGTTCCCTTTCTGCGCGTCGATCCAGGAGTGGAGACACCGATGAAGCCGTCCGCAAAGTTCCGCCTGTTTGCTCTTGCCGTCGCGAGCACCCTGGTGGGCGGGTTGCTGGTCGGTGCGCCTCAGCAGTCGGCTCAGGCCGCGAGCTCCGTGACGATCAAGAAGATCCCGACAGTGCGTGCCGGCTACACGGGCAAGGCGAAGGTGAAGCCGAGTTACAAGTCCGGGAAGGGCGTTGCTGTGTCGAGCGCACGCCTGACGGTGAAGAAGGGGCGAACGGTCGTCAAGAAGAACGCGACCAGTGCCAGCCTCAAGCCCGGCAAGTACAGCGTCACGACCACCCTGAAGTACCGGAACTCGACGTTGACCAACAAGAACCTGACGCTCGCGCGGGGTCGTTACCTCGCCGGCTACTACGAGGGTTACCCGACAGGCGGTTTCTACACCCCGGGCGACTGCAAGGTCGTTTCCGTGGACCCCGAGAGTGCCAATCCTCGTACGGCGAAGTTGTCGTGCGCGGTCCGCTGGGCGGTCGACGATCGGAACATCGACCGGTTCTTCGGCAACGCCGAGACAACCGCCTACGTGGAGACGATTGATTTCGGCGAGGGCGAGGTCTACTACCAGTTCATAGTTGAAGGCATGGATCTCTTCTTCAATGAGTCCCCTGACACGAACAAGGCCGAGGACTTCGTCGGCTACACGGGCTACCTCCAGGCTGGGATGACGGTCGAGAAGTCGATCAGCAACTCGGTGCCTGTGCTCACCTACGGCAAGACGCAGACCGCAAAGCGCTCGCAGAAGCTCACTGTTCTCAAGGGACGCACCTGCGCCACGTACTCGGACTTCAAGAAGGTCGCGGTCGACTTCGATCAGCCGTCTGTGTACGGCACTCACAAGTCCGACGTGGCGCGCATCCTGCACGGAGCCGGCGTGCGCAACAGCTACACCGACGACGGCGAGGGCCAGATCATCGAGAGCCGGTACTACCGAACCTGCGACAAGTCGGCATCGCTCTACGTAATCTTCGAGAACAACTGGTCCTACGCGAAGCGGTACAGCAAGTAGTCCGTGCGGGGTTCGGGGTCACAACGACTCTGACTGCGCCGTAGGCTTGACCCGCCATGTCTGAGCCTCGTACCTACCAAGTCCGCACCTACGGGTGCCAGATGAACGTCCACGACTCCGAGCGCCTCTCCGGCCTGCTCGAGGACGCCGGTTACGTCGCCGCGCCCGAGGACACCCAGGCTGACGTGGTGGTGTTCAACACCTGTGCGGTGCGCGAGAACGCCGACAACAAGCTCTACGGAAACCTCGGCCACCTCGCGCCGATCAAGGCCAAGAACCCGGGGATGCAGATCGCGGTCGGCGGCTGCCTGGCGCAGAAGGACCGCTCGACGATCACCTCGAAGGCCCCGTGGGTCGACGTGGTCTTCGGCACGCACAACATCGGCTCGCTGCCGGTGCTGCTCGAACGTGCCCGGATCGCGGAAGAGGCCCAGGTCGAGATCCTGGAGTCCCTCGACGTGTTTCCCTCTACCCTGCCCACCAAGCGCGAGTCGGCGTACGCCGCGTGGGTCTCGGTCAGCGTCGGCTGCAACAACACCTGCACCTTCTGCATCGTCCCGGCACTGCGCGGCAAGGAGAAGGACCGGCGTCCCGGCGAGATCCTCGCCGAGATCGAGGCACTGGTCGCCGAGGGCGTCAGCGAGGTCACCCTGCTCGGCCAGAACGTGAACACGTACGGCGTCGAGTTCGGCGACCGCCTGGCCTTCGGCAAGCTGCTGCGCGCCTGCGGCCAGATCGAGGGCCTCGAGCGCGTCCGGTTCACCTCGCCGCACCCGTCCTCCTTCACCGACGACGTGATCGACGCGATGGCCGAGACCCCCAACGTCATGCACCAGCTGCACATGCCGTTGCAGTCCGGCTCGGACAAGGTGCTGCGTGACATGCGTCGGTCCTACCGAGCCGAGCGCTTCCTCGGGATCATCGACCGTGTCCGCACCGCGATGCCGGACGCCGCGATCAGCACCGACATCATCGTCGGGTTCCCCGGCGAGACCGAGGAGGACTTCCAGGGCACCTTGGACGTCGTCGCCAAGGCCCGCTTCGCGAACGCCTTCACCTTCCAGTACTCCAAGCGGCCCGGTACGCCGGCCGCGGACCTGCCCGACCAGGTCGACCCGAAGGTCGTCACCGAGCGCTACAACCGGCTCGTCGCGCTCGTCCAGCAGATCTCCCTGGAGGAGAACCAGCAGCAGGTCGGCAAGGTCGTCGAGCTGATGGTGTCCGAGGGCGAGGGTCGCAAGGACGCCGAGACGCTGCGGCTCTCTGGCAGGGCTCCTGACAACCGGCTGGTGCACTTCACGCCGACCGCCGAGGACGGCTCGCCGCTGAGCATCCGCCCTGGCGACATGGTCGAGATCAAGGTCACCTACGGGTCGCCGACGTACCTGATCGCGGACGGTCCGGTCCTCTCCGTACGACGCACCCGTGCCGGCGACGTCTGGGAGAACAAGGCGGCGCCGCAACCGACCGGGGTCTCGCTGGGTCTGCCGGGGATCGGCGTACCGGCGCCGCTGCCGGACGCTCCCGCCTGTCGCTGACGCGCAGCAGTTTCTCGGCTCGTCCGTAAGGGCGGCCCGGCTCCGGGGTCCTTGGGGGCATGAACCCGCTGCGTGCACTTCTCGTCCTGACGTTCCTGATCGTCCTCGCCGGGTGCGGGGAGTCGAAGGTCGCGCCGACCGCCGACCGCTGGGACCCGAGCCTGGAGATCCCCGACCAGACCGACGACGTCATGGTGAGCAGCGACGAGGTGGAGCCGGCCGACAACGTCGACCTGGTCAAGGTCGACGCCCGGGGCGTGGGTGAGGAGCTCCACCTGGTGCTGACGTACGCCGAGCCGATCGATCTCGGTTCCGACGCGCGCTGGGGCGTCCGGGATGCAGATCGGTCGCAGTGCGGGGGTGGTGCTCGACGGCAACTTCACCCACGAGTCCGGCGACGGCGCGGGCGCCTACCCGTTCGACATCGTGGGGGAGGTCCCGGGCTGCAAGGCCCGGATCAACCTGCCGCGCGACGAGGGCAGGCAGATCACCATCAGGTTCGGGTCCGGGTGCCTGCCGAAGGCCGAGCCGGGAGCACGCCCCTGGGTCCGGTTCTCGTTCCTGGAGACCTTCGCCTCGGTGCACGTGGACGACGACATCGTGTACACGACCGACCGGCTGTTCTCCCCGCGGACCACCGACGACACCGCGCGGCTCTACCTCGGCAGCCGCATCGCACCCTCGTCGTGAACGCCGACGCGTAATGGATCAGCCCGGAGGCGGTCCTAGGGGAGACTCATCCGCTCGTGAGGGGGCCCGCCGTGATCCTTGTCGACCTGTACCTGCCTGATGACCTGCCCATCGACGTCGACGCCGAGCTCGGCCAGTCGTTGGCGGCCTTCGTCGAGGGCCTGCCTGACTCCCGCGACAGCGACGGGTGCATGGTCTACGTCCACCGACTGCCGGTGTACGGCGTCGTCACGGCGACCCGGGAGGGCGTACGAGCCGTTCGGGTCCACGTCGCCGTGAGCCAGCCTTTGCCTTCCGGCCTGCCGCTCTGGCTGCGTGAGCTCGTCGGGCGCTACCTGCACGACCGCAACCTCGAGCACGAGACCGAGGTCGTCGTGCAGGTCGCTCCGTTGGAGATGCCTGCTCCGGTCTGACCCGGGTCGTTCCGAGGTTCAGCCCGGCGGTTCCGCGCTCGGGTCGTCGAGGTTCGCCTCGGAGTCCGGGCCCTCGGGCTCCTGGAGCTCGTCGGGGATCTGCTCCTGGTCGACGTGCTCCGACGCGGGCAGGTCCCGGGTGAGGGGAGTCTCCTCGGTCGACGGGGTGGGATCCTCGATCGCGTCGGTCCCGCCGGCGGCGTTGCCGGGGTCGGGGTTCTCGTCGATCGTCGGGGTGGTCGGCGGTCCGGGTACGGCAGCACTCATGCAGGTATCCGTACCCGGACCGACGGCGTTCAACACTCAGGCGATGTCGTCGTTCTTGCCGTCGAGCCCGTCGAGGGCGTCCTTCGCCTTGTCGGCGCCGGCGTCGATCTTGTCGCCGAACTTCCCGCCGGTCTTGTCGTTGATCAGGTCGGCGGCCTTGTCGAGCCCGTCACCGATCTTGTCGCCCTGACTGTCGACCGCGTCGGCCAGCTTGTTCTTGGCGTCATCGAGGAACCCCATGCTTGATCTCCCATTCCCTCTCGTCCGCACCGGTCGGTGCGGACTGCTCGCTGAGTATTGGCAGACTAGAGGCATGTCAAACGCGCCGATCGTTGCTGTGGTCGGCGCGACCGCGTCGGGCAAGAGCGACCTCGCGCTCGACCTCGCAGAGCGCCTCGGTGGCGAGATCATCAACACCGACGCGATGCAGGTCTACCGCGGCATGGACATCGGAACGGCGAAGCTGCCGGTCGCCGAACGCCGCGGGATCACCCACCACCTGCTCGACCTGCTCGAGGTCACCGAACCGGCGACGGTCGCGAAGTTCCAGGACGTCGCGCGGGGGCTGATCGCGGACTGCCGCGGGCGGGGCGTCGTACCGGTTCTGGTCGGCGGTTCGGCGCTGTACACCCGCGCGATCCTCGACAAGTTCGACTTCCAGCCGACCGATCCCGAGGTCCGCGAGCGTCTCGAGGCAGAGCTCGCCGAGGTCGGGGCCGGGGTGCTGCTCGCCCGGTTGACCGAGCTCGACCCGGCCACCGCAGAGATCATGGGGGCCAACCCACGCCGGATCGTCCGCGCACTTGAGGTCATCGAGCTGACCGGGGCGCCGTACGCCTCGACGCTGCCGGAGCCGACGTACGCCGACCCCGACACGGTCCAGATCGGCGTCGACATCGACCGGGCTGTCTCGGACGCACGGATCGCCGAGCGGGTGCACGCCATGTGGACGGCGGGATTCGTCGACGAGGTGCGCGACCTCGAGGCCCGTGGCCTGCGTGACGGGGTCACCGCGTCACGTGCCATCGGGTACGCCCAGATCCTGCAGTTCCTCGCCGGGGAGATCAGCGAGGACGAGGCCCGCGAGCAGACCATCAACCGCACCCGCCGCTTCGTACGCCGCCAGGACGGCTGGTTCCGCAAGGACCCCCGGATCGTCTGGGTCGACCACGACGACCCGAACCGGGTCGAGAAGGCGATGAACGCCCTTCGGGCATGATCGACCTATGGACTTCCGATACCTCGGCAACAGCGGCCTGAAGATCTCCGAGATCACCTACGGCAACTGGATCACCCACGGTTCCCAGGTCGAGAACGACGTCGCAGGGGAGTGCGTCCGCGCGGCGCTCGACGCCGGGATCACGACCTTCGACACCGCCGACGTTTATGCGAACACCGCGGCGGAGACCGTTCTCGGTGACGCCCTGGCCGGCGAGCGTCGCGAGTCCCTGGGAATCTTCACCAAGGTCTACTGGCCCACCGGTCCTGGTGGCCCGAACGACAGCGGTCTGTCCCGCAAGCACATCCTCGAGTCGATCAACGGTTCGCTGCGCCGGCTGAAGACCGACTACGTGGACCTCTACCAGGCCCACCGGTACGACACCGAGACGCCGCTGGAGGAGACCATGCAGGCGTTCGCCGACGTGGTTCGCCAGGGCAAGGCGCTCTACATCGGGGTCAGCGAGTGGACCGCCGACCAGATCCGCGCCGGTGCCGCCCTGGCCAAGGAGCTGAACGTCCAGCTCATCTCCAGCCAGCCGCAGTACTCGATGCTCTGGCGGGTGATCGAGTCCGAGGTGGTCCCGACCTGCGAGGAGCTCGGCCTGTCCCAGATCGTGTGGTCCCCGATCGCCCAGGGCGTGCTGACCGGCAAGTACCTCCCCGGGCAGCCGCCGCCGGCCGGCTCGCGGGCGACCGACGAGAACGGTGGCTCGTTCTTCATCCAGCGGTTGATGACCGACGACATCCTGAACGCCGTCCAGCGGCTCAAGCCGATCGCGGAGGGCGTCGACCTGACGCTGGCGCAGCTGGCGGTCGCGTGGGTGCTGCAGAACCCCAACGTCGCCTCGGCACTGGTCGGGGCGTCGCGTCCGGAGCAGGTCGCGGAGAACGTGAAGGCAGCCGGGGTGAAGCTCAGCGTTGAGACGATGGCCGCGATCGACGACGCGCTCGGTGACGTCGTCGTCGGCGACCCGTCGATGACCGCGAAGAGCGCGCCAGCGGGGCGACCGACCTAGACCTCAGACGTAGGCGCAGTCGCAGGCGGTGCAGATCCAGACGTCCTGCAGCGCGGGAGCCAGGTCCTCCACCGGGAGGAACACCGTCTCGGTGCCGCAGTCGTCACAGTGCCGGGTCTCGCCCCGGAGCATCAGCAAGGTGTCCATGGCTCGAGGGTGGAACAGACCCCCGACACATGTCCTCTGGAACTGTCCGAGGTCGCTGGCACGCTGAGCGCATGGTCACCCAGTACTTCACCGCATCCAGCCTGGACGGCTTCATCGCAGCGGAGCCGGAGGACGGGCTCGCCTGGTTGCTCAGCCGGGACGTCGACGCCGACGGTCCGCAGGGATACAACGCCTTCATCGCCGACGTCGGCGCGCTCGCCATGGGGGCGACGACGTACCAGTGGCTGCTCACCCACGCTCCGGACGAGTGGTACTACGAGATGCCGACCTGGGTGTTCACGCACCGCACCTTCCCGGCGGTGCCGGAAGGCCGGGACATCCGGTTCACTGCCGACCCGGTGCCGGAGGTCCACGCGCAGATGGCGGGGGCGGCCGGGGAGAAGAACGTCTGGATCGTCGGCGGCGGTGAGCTGGCCGGGCAGTTCCACGACCACGGCCTGCTCGACGAGCTCTGGATCCAGTACGCGCCGCTGACGCTCGGGGCCGGAGCGCCCCTGCTTCCTCGCCGGGCCGAGTTCGAGCAGATCGCGCTGGACGAGAACAGGGAGTTCGCCTGTCGCCGGTTGAGGGTCAAGAAGTAGGGAGTCGTAGGCTTCCCGAATGCGCCTGAACCGTCGGCTCACCGCCGTTGTCCTGCTCGTGTGCCTGAGCGGCCTCGTGCTCACCGGGTGCGGCGGCGACGACAAGAAGGCCGAGAAGCCGGCTGCAGGGGAGACCACCGCCGCCCCCGGCGGCGCCGAACCGTCGGACAAGCCGACCCCGAAGTCGGACAAGAAGCCGTCTGCGGCAGCAAAGCCGACGCGTCCGCCCGCAGACACCTACACCCCGCTCGACGACGCCCGCTGCGCTCAGGTCAGCACCATCGCTGCGCGCGCGCTCGGCGCGCCCGTTCTCGAGTACCGCCCCGAGGGCGGCGCCTGCGAGAACCCGGACGACGCCTTCGAGGGCGACGACGTCGACGGCAGGGCCGTGCACGTCACCGTCAACACCCTGCCCGACCGGTTTCCGACGGGGGAGGCGTACGTCGCCGAACTCCGGGCCGAGGCCGACGCCGGGATGACCGAGCTGCGACTCGATGGCTGGTCCTACGCGACTCGGGTCGGGGCGGCGTACACGCTGGCTCGTGTGGTGGGGAAGAAGGTGCTGGTCTGCAGCGGCCAGGGTTACGGCAGCCAGACGAAGTTCGTCGGGTTCTGCGACGACGTGCGGGACGTGCTGCTCGCAGGCTGACTCAGACCGGCACCGGTCACCCCTACGCTCGACCCGTGCGGATCGGGACCTGGAACCTGGAAGGCAAGTGGTCGGACGATCACGCCCGTCTGCTCGGCGAGCTCGCCTGCGACGTGTGGTTGCTGACTGAGAACGTGCCATTGGCTCGCCCCGACGGGTACGACCTGCACCTCACCGTGGACCGGATGGGCGAAAAGAAGTACTGGGCGGGCATCGCATCGCGCTGGCCGATCGATCCACTGCCTGATCCGGACGTCGCATCGGCCCTCGGCCAGATCAGCGGGGTCCGCTTCTGCTCATCCGTGCTGCCGTGGAAACAGGCTGGTCAGTACTCGCCGTGGGGCGGTGGGTCCCACGGGAGGGAGATGGCCGAGGTCCTTGGGCGACTCCGTCCGGTTCTCGCAGAACCTCCGGTCGTTTGGGGCGGTGACTGGAACCAGCCGCTCTCCGGCAACATCCAGGGGTTCACCCGCGATGCCCAGCGAGTCCTGCTAGGCGCCGTCGATGCAGCCGGGCTGGTGGTGCCCACCCAGCTGCTCCCGGGGCGACCGGCCGGACAGCAATCGATCGACCACATCGCCGTACCTGCGAGCTGGGAGGTCGTAGATGCTGGACATGTGGCGGTGACGCCGAGTTTGTCTGATCACGATGCGTACTGGATCGAGGTTGTCGCCCCGGGCTCGACCGCTCCCTCCCACACCTAGACTGGTCCGGTGGACATCTCCTTCGTCAAGGGTCACGGCACCGAGAACGACTTCGTGCTGATCCCCGATGCCAACGGCAAGCTCGACCTCACCGCCGAGCAGGTCGTGCGGCTGTGCGACCGCCGCGCGGGCATCGGCGGCGACGGGGTGATCCGCGTCGTACGGACCGATGCGACCGACGACCCGGCCGCGGTCGAGTCGCGCGGGACCGCCCGCTGGTTCATGGACTACCGCAACAGCGACGGCTCGGTCTCCGAGATGTGTGGCAACGGCATCCGGGTGCTCGGCCTCTACCTGGTCACGCACGCCGACGCCGACCCTCGCGAGCCGCTGAAGATCGCGACCCGCGCCGGGATCAAGGTGCTGACCTTCGGTCGTGCCGATGACGGGGAGCTGCGAATCACCGTGGACATGGGCAACCCGCAGGTCTTCGAGGAGACGAAGGTCAGCGTCGGCGACCGTTCCTGGCCCGCGACCAAGATCAGCATGGGCAACCCGCACGCAGTCGCGTTCGTCGAGTCGCTCGAGGACGCGGGCAACCTGTACGCCGAGCCCGAGTTCGACCGCTCGGTCTTCCCCGACGGTGTGAACGTCGAGTTCGTCGTCCGGGCGGGGGACAAGCACCTGTCGATGCGGGTCCACGAGCGCGGCTCGGGGGAGACCCGGTCGTGCGGCACGGGCGCCTGCGCGGTCATGGTCGCCGCAGCGATCGCCGACGAGGCCGAGCGAGGGACGTCGTACCGGGTGGACCTGCCGGGCGGCACCCTCGACATCGTCTGGACCGACGACGACCGGATCCTGATGACCGGTCCGGCCGTGCTCGTCGCCGAGGGCTTCACCAGCCTGTAGTCCCGGTCGTCGAGCTTGTCGAGACGTGGTGAGGTCGGCGCGGAGGTCACCGCATCTCGGCAAGCTCGATGA
The DNA here is from genome assembly GCF_040546585.1 of Marmoricola sp. OAE513. NCBI lineage: Bacteria > Bacillati > Actinomycetota > Actinomycetes > Propionibacteriales > Nocardioidaceae > Marmoricola > Marmoricola sp. OAE513. The sequence continues at coordinate 2,694,539 of NZ_JBEPOC010000001.1, forward strand.
CCGGGCTGGCGATGACCGGGCTGGCTATGACCGGAGCTACAGCACCAAGCAGGTTGTCGTCCCGTGCGCGATCAGCTTCCCGTCGGCGCTGAACAGCTTGCCCTCGGCGGTCGCCTGCTTGCGGCCGCGGTACAGCACCGTCCCAGTAGCGCGCACCGGTCCCATGCCCGGCTGCATCGCGCGGAGGTAGTGCAGGTTGAGCTGCTGTGTCGTGTACGCCTCGCCCGGCGCCAGCGTCGTGTGCACCGCGCAGCCCATGCACGAGTCGAGGATGGTGGCTGCGATACCGCCGTGGACCGTGCCGATCGGGTTCATCATCCGCTCGTCGGGGCTCAGCTCGAAGGTCGCGATGCCCTCGCCGACCTCCACGACGCTCATCCCGAGCAGGACGGCGATGCCCGGCGGGGGCAGCTCGCCGTTCACGATCAGCTGCATGGTCTCCAGGCCGGTCAGGCTGGCGAGGTCCACGGTGGCGGTCATGCGGGGTCTCCGATCGAGGCGGGGGTCAGGTCGGGCGTGATCTCGGGGGTGAAGGCGCGCTCCTTGCGCGGCAGGGCGAGCGCGGCCAGTGTGGTGAGCGCGCCGGAGATCACCAACATCCACCAGACGCGGTGGAAGTGGTCCAGCACGTTCAGCGGGGTGACGGTGCCGAGCAACGCGACGGTGAGTGCGACCCCGAAGGTGGCACCGAGCTGTCGGACGGCCTGGTTCACCGCCGACCCGGCCCCGAACTGGTCGGCGGGCAGACCTTGGACGGCCGCGCTGGTCAGGTGCGGGATCACCATCGCAACGCCGAGCCCACCGAGCAGGGCGCCGGGCAGCAGGTGGCCGGCCCAGTTCGGCTCGGTCGTCATCACCGCGAGCATCCAGACGGCGCTCGACGCGTAGACGAGACCGCCGGGCACGAGCAGCGAGCGCTGACCGATCCGACCTGCCAGCCGTCCGAAGATCGGTGCGAGCACCATCACGACGGCCGGCCCGGGCATCATCACGACGCCGGTCTTCACGATGCTGTAGCCCCAGACCTGGGTCAGGAAGAGCACCTGGGCGAAGAACATCGCGGTGAAGCCGATGGTGAACGCCGCCGTGGCGATGTTGGCCCATCGGAAGCTCGGCGACCCGAACAGCGTGAGGTCAAGAGCAGGGTGCGGGTGGTCGAGGGTCCGTACGACGAATGCCGTCAGCACCAGCAGGCCACCGACGAGCACGCCGATCGTGCGTGCCGATCCCCAGTGCCACTGGTCGCTCTGCACGATGCCGAGTGCCAGCAGGCTCAGGGCGCCGGCGAGCAGCAGGATGCCGATCGGGTCGGGGAAGCGCGCGGTGTGCGACTCCCGCGACTCCGGCATCGCGCGTCGGGCGAGCACGAAGGCGATGGCACCGACGGGCAGGTTGATCAGGAAGACCGAGCGCCAGCCCCAGCCGTCGACCAGCAGGCCACCCAGCGTCGGTCCGACGGCGGCGGCGAGCGCCGCGATCGCACCCCAGATCGCGACGGCGGCGGGCACCTTCTCCTTCGGGAACACCGTGAGCACGATCGCCAACGAGGCGGGAATCAAGGCCGCGGCGCCGAGCGCCTGGATCACCCGGAAGCCGACGAGCAGGAACGGCGAGGTCGCGGCCGCGCACAGGGCCGAGGCCAGCGTGAACGCGACCAGGCCGACGAGGAACGTTCGTCGGCGCCCGAACCGGTCCGCGAGCCGCCCCGCGGGGACCAGGGCCGCGGCCAGCGCGATCGTGTACGCCGACAGGGTCCAGGACATGGTCGCGAACGAGACCTCCGGGAAGCTCGCGGCGATGTCGTCGAAGGCGATGAAGAGGACCTGGGTGTCCAGGAAGACCATGAAGGCGGCCAGGCTGGCGATGCCGAGCACCGACCAGGGCTTCACGTCCTCCGGTCGTCGAGCTTGGGGAGACGTCATGGCGAGGACGCTAGACCCATGCAGTTTAGAAAAGCAACTGATTGATTTAGAAAAGCAAGCAACGTAAGGTACGTCACGTGAGCAGCAAGACCTACGACCAGTACTGCACGATCGCCCGGGCCATGGACCTGATCGGCGACCGCTGGACGCTGCTCGTGCTCCGAGAGCTCTCCTTCGGCGAGCAGCGCTTCACCGACCTGAAGGCGGGTCTGCCCGGCATCGCGACGAACCTGCTCAGCGAGCGGCTGCGCAAGCTCGAGGAGGCCGGGCTCATCGAGCAGCACGAGCTGCCCTCGCCGGCTGCCCGCTCGGTCTACCGACTCACCCGCGAGGGTGTCCGGATCCGTCCCGTGCTGCGCGCGGTCGCCCAGTTCGGGATGCCCTACCTCGAACCGCCCGCCGAGGGTCAGGTCCGTCCGCGGATGGCCGTCTTCGGCGGCATCGGGGCGATGTTCGACCCGGTGGGAGCGGTCGGCGCCGACCTGCGGCTGCGGTTCGTGCTGGACGGCGAGGAGCACTGGCTGGAGGTCCGTGACGGCAAGCTCGTCCGCGCCGATGTCACCGCCGAGCCCGACCTCACCGTCACCGGGGGTGCGGCCGCTCTCTTCGAGCTCACCCGCGGCGTCGAGCTGGACGCGCTCGCGCCGCGACTGGTGGTCGAGGGCAGCGACGCGGCGCGGCGTACGTTCGCGCGGTGCTTCCCGGTCCCGGTTTACGTTCGTTAACCGGACACCCTGCCGGAGCGCCACCTGGGGGCTCTAGGATCGCCGCCATGGACATCAATGGAGCCAGTGCAATTGTCACCGGTGGCGCGTCCGGAATCGGAGCCGCCGCCGCCCGTCAGCTCGCCGCCAAGGGCGCGATCGTGGTCATCGCCGACCTGAACGCCGAGGCCGGTGAAGCCCTCGCCCAGGAGATCGGCGGCGCGTTCGTCAACGTCGATGTGACCAACACCGAGCAGATCCAGACCGCGGTCAACACCGCCGTCGAGCTCGCCCCGCTGCGTGCCGTGGTCAACTCGGCCGGCATCGGCTGGGCGCAGCGCACGATCGGTCGCGACGGGAACCCGGACTCGGCCCACAACCTGGATGCGTTCAAGAAGGTCATCGCGATCAACCTGATCGGCACCTTCGACGTGGTCCGCCTCGCGGCGACCGCGATGAGCCTGAACGAGCCGAACGAGAGTGGCGAGCGTGGCGCGATCGTGAACCTGGCGTCTGTCGCCGCGTTCGACGGCCAGATCGGCCAGGCGTCGTACTCGGCCTCCAAGGGTGGCGTCGTCGGCATGACCCTCCCGGTCGCCCGCGACCTGTCCTCGGCCGGCATCCGGCTCAACACGGTCGCTCCGGGCCTGATCGACACCCCGATCTACGGCGAGGGCGAGGCCTCCGAGGCGTTCAAGGCGAACCTCGGCCAGAACGTGCTCTTCCCCAAGCGGCTCGGCACCGGCGACGAGCTCGCCAGCATGGTCATCGAGTGCATCACCAACTCGTACATGAACGCGGAGGTCATCCGCGTCGACGGCGGCATCCGGATGCCTCCCAAGTAGTTCCATCTTAAGTTCAGCGGATTACTCGACTATGCTGGCGGGATGAACGCGACTCGGACATCTCGCAGGACAGTCGTCAAGGCAGCGGCCCTGGGCGCGGCGGTGGTCACCACCGGTGCACCCGGGGCCGCTCCGGGTTTCGCGGAACCCGCGACCGCGCCGGCCGGCCCGATCCTCAAGCCCCTGCCGGAGAAGTACTTCTACTCCTACGGCACCAACGCCGAGACCCGGTGGGACGCCGTGTCGTGGGCGCGCTACGGCACCGAGCAGAGTCGGCTCTTCGTGCGCAACCACACCTCGACGCCGGTGATCGACCCGAAGACCTACAGCCTCGCGATCCACGGGTCGGGACTGCGCGACCCGCGGGGCGCCGACCAGCCGGTGCGTCTCACCCTGGCGCAGCTCAAGCGGATCGGACGGACCTACCGCACGGCCGTGCACGAGTGCACCGGCAACGGCCGCAGCTACTTCGCCTCCCAGCAGGGTCAGACGGTGTCCGGGACGGCCTGGAAGCTCGGAGCCGTCGGCGCCGTGACCTGGGAAGGCGTGCGGCTCGCCGACGTGCTGCGGCACGTCGGCATCTCGCCGGACGCGGTGGACGTGCTGCCGACCGGTCTCGATGCGCCGTACGTCGACAAGGGTGTCGACTACGGTCCCGTACGCCGCCCGCTCCCGATCGCCAAGGCACTCGACGACGCCCTGCTGGTCTGGGGCGCGAACGGTGAGCCTCTGCTCCCGGACCACGGGTTCCCGCTGCGCCTGGTGGTCCCCGGGTGGATCGGCATCGCCAGCATCAAGTGGCTGGGATCGCTGGAGGTCTCCGACACCGCGCTCACCTCCCCGTGGAACACGAAGTGGTACCGGATGACCGGTGGTGACTACCCCACGGACTCGCCCCCGCTGACCGTGCTGCCGGTGAAGTCGGCCTGGGAGCTGCCCGAGGTGGCCACCCTTCCCCGCGGGGGAGGCAAGCTGCTGCACGGGCGAGCCTGGAGCGGCGCAGGCCGCATCGCCCGGGTCGAGGTGAGCACCGACGGCGGCACGCGCTGGAAGCGGGCCACCCTGCTCGAGCACGGACAGGCGTGGAGCAGGTTCTGGTTCAGGTGGCCGGGCGCCTCTCCCGGGGAGCACACGCTGATGGCGCGGGCGACCGACGTGGCCGGTCGAACCCAACCCCTGGTCACGCCGTTGAACAGCAACGGCTACTTCTTCGACGCCGTCGTGCGCCACCGGGTCCTGGTGAAGTGACGTGTGAAGTGACGTGCAAGAACGCCCGGCCGCACCCGAGATGGCGGCCGGGCGTTCTTCGGAGGACGGGGTCAGTTCGCCGACTGCTCCGGCGGCGGATCGGCCGGTACGTCGTCCGCGGCGGCGACACCGGTCTCCTCGACCCCGTGCGTCTGCGGTTCTGAGGAGCCGCGGACCTTGCCGACCCGTTCGCTGCTGACGCCCATCCCTCCGGCCAGACCGGCCGACCCACCCCCGTTGGGGTCGGAACCGGTCAGCTCGTCGGGGTCATCGGTGCCGGTCACGACGAGCCCTCGGACGGCTGGTCCAGCGAGGTCTCGGCGTTCTCCTCCTGGGCCTCCTCCTCCGACGGAGTCGGCTCGGCTGCGGGGTGGTTCGCGTTCGTCGTCATGCGGACGCCGTACCCGCAGGACCCGGGAACACACCCCCCTGGAACGACCGAACGCCCGGCCTGCGCTGCGTAAGGCAGGTACCGGGCGTTCGAGGTCCGTACCCGGCCGATACCCGACCAACCGGGTAGCCAAACGTCCACGCCGGCAAACCGTTCGCGGTTGTCGGTGGTCGCTGCCTACCCTGGAGGTCTATGACGAACGCACCTGAACCCTTCGACCTCGACGCCGAGCTCGCGGAGACCAACGACTGGGCTCTCGACGACGAGCCCACCGGTTACGCGGACGAGGACCCCGAAGAGGTCACCGTCGGCTCGATGGAGCTCGCCGAGCGGCACGCGCTGCGGCGGGTCGTCGGCCTGTCCACCGAGCTCCAGGACATCACCGAGGTCGAGTACCGACAGCTGCTCCTCGAGCGCGTCGTGCTCGTCGGCGTGTGGACCGAGGGCACGGTCGAGGACGCCGAGAACTCGATGGCCGAGCTGGCGCTGCTCGCCGAGACCGCGGGCTCGCAGGTGCTCGAGAACGTCTACCAGCGACGTGACAAGCCCGACCCGGCCACCTTCATCGGTCGCGGCAAGGTCGACGGCGTCCGCGAGATCGTCGAGGCCACTGGCGCTGACACCGTGATCATGGACGGCGAGCTCGCGCCCAGCCAGCTGAGGAACCTCGAGGACAAGCTCAAGGTCAAGGTCGTCGACCGGACCGCGCTGATCCTCGACATCTTCGCCCAGCACGCGAAGTCTCGGGAGGGCAAGGCTCAGGTCGAGCTCGCCCAGCTCAGCTACATGAAGCAGCGCCTGCGTGGTTGGGGTGGCCAGCTGTCCCGCCAGGCCGGTGGCCGGGTGGCGGGAGGTGAGGGCATCGGTGGCCGCGGACCCGGTGAGACCAAGATCGAGACCGACCGGCGTCGCATCAACGACAAGATCGCCAAGCTCCGCCGCGAGCTCGCGCAGATGAAGACCACCCGGGTCACCAAGCGCAGCGAGCGTCACCGCAACGCGATCCCGAGCGTCGCGATCGCCGGGTACACGAACGCCGGCAAGTCCTCGATCCTCAACCGGCTCACCGATGCCGGCGTCCTGGTCGAAAACGCGCTGTTCGCGACGCTGGACCCGACGACCCGGCGCACGACGACCTCGGACGGCCGGGTCTACACGATGACCGACACCGTCGGCTTCGTCCGGCACCTGCCGCACCAGCTCGTGGAGGCCTTCCGGAGCACGCTCGAGGAGGTCGCCGACGCCGACCTCATCGTGCACGTCGTCGACGGCTCGCACCCCGACCCCGAGGGTCAGCTCTCCGCGGTCCGCGGTGTCTTCGCCGATGTCGACGCCTCCGACGTCCGCGAGCTCGTCGTCATCAACAAGGCCGACATCGCCGACCCCCTGACCCTGGCCCGGCTCCAGCTGAACGAACCGCACTCGGTGGTCTGCTCGGCGAAGACCGGTGCCGGCATCGAGGACGTGCTCGCCGCCATCGAGGCGGACCTGCCGCACCCGGACGTCGAGATCACCGTGCTGCTGCCCTACAGCCGCGGCGACCTGGTCAGCCGGATCCACGACAGCGGTGAGGTGCTCTCCATCGAGCACACCGCCGACGGCACGCTGATCCACGCGCGGGTCAGCGAGGCGTTCGCGGGCGAGGTCGAGCTCTACGCGCTGGCGGGTCTGCCCGAAGGGGAGTGACCGGGGGTCGTCGATCGGCCTAGCCCACCGCGGCGAAGTGGGCCTCGCCATGTCCGATCTCGATAGGGTTCGGCGCATGAAGAAGCTGGTCGGAAGAATCCTCGGGCTGATCGTCCTGGCCGCGGTGATCGCCTTCGGCGCGGTCAACATCGACACCAGTACCGACGAGGGCACCGACAGCGCCTCGATCACCGACTACAAGGCCGACTTCACGGTCGCGAAGAACGGCGACCTGACGGCGGTCGAGACGCTGTCGACCAACTTCCCGGCCTCGAAGCACGGCATCTTCCGGTTCTTCGACACCCGCGACCCGAACGTCCCGAAGAACAGGCTGATCCCGACCGACATCTCGGTGACCCGGGACGGCCGGGACGAACCGTTCGAGGTGCTCAAGGAGGGGCGCAACCGGTACCGCAACATCAAGATCGGCAGCGCCGACACGACCATCTACGGCCCGCACACCTACGTCATCCGCTACAAGATCGAGGGCGCCCTGACGAAGGGCTCCGGCGACGACTCCACGCAGTTCTACTGGAACCTGATCCCGTCGGGCTGGAAGATGGCGATCGACAAGTACGAGCTCACCGTCCACCTGCCCGCCGACGCCGGCAGAACCACCTGCGGGGTCGGGCTCGGCAGCGACCTGGACCCGTGCGTGCTCACCAAGCCCGACGCCGACACGATCGTGGTCACCGGAGGCAGTCTCTCCACCAACACCCCGGTCACCCTGAAGACCGGTCTGGACATCCCGACCCCGGAGGGCGACACCCGCCCGTGGGCCAGTGGGCTGGACCCGATCCTGGGGCAGAGCACCGGGATGCTGTTCTTCGTCCTCGCGCTCGCACTCCTCGTCGGCGCCGGCGGTTTCGCGCTGAGCATCTCGGTGGGGGAGAAGACTCCTCCCTACCCGCTCATGTACGCCCCGCCGGAGGGCATCGGGCCCGCGCAGGCGGCGTACATCCTGACGGAGAAGGTCGAGAACAAGGCCTTCGTCGCGACGATGATGTACGCCGCGGAGAAGGGTGCGGTCACCCTCGACCAGAAGGACAAGTCCTGGACGCTGACCGGGACCGACAAGACCGACGTCTGGACCCAGGTCGACCAGGTCACCGCGCAGACCGGATCGTCGCTCGGCGTCGTGAACGCGGGCGGCTCGTTCCACGCCAGCGCCAACTCGGTCTCCTCCGGTGAGGACCTCAAGTCCGCTCTCGCCGCCTTCGAGTCCAACACCGACGGCTGGGCGAAGACCAGCGGCCTCATGGTGACCAGCGGTCTCGGTGGTTTCGGTGGCATCGTGCTGCTGCTCGCCGCGGGCCTCGCGGTCTACCTCGGCGCGTTCAACCCGCTGAACATGTCGATCATCGCGCTGGTGCCCGGCCTGTTCGCCATCGGCGCCCTGGGCGTCGGTGTCTCCGGTGCCGGTACCAAGCGCACCCTGGCCGGCCGTGACCTGTGGTCCCGGGTCGGCGGCTTCCAAAGGATCCTCTCGACCCCCTCGGCCAAGGACCGCTTCGACTTCTCCGGGCGCAAGGAGCTCTACACCTCCTACCTGCCGTGGGCGGTCGCCTTCGACTGCGCCGACGAGTGGGCCAAGAAGTACCGGATCGAGACCGGTGAGGAGCCCCCGACGCCGAGCTACTTCCCGGCGTACGCGGGCGTGCACACGGGCACCTACGTCAGCCAGATGGTCGACTCGTTCGACTCCACCGTGTCCTCGGCGATCTCGTCGTACGAGGCGACGCAGAGTTCCTCCTCCAGCGGCGGGGGCGGCGGCTTCAGCGGCGGTGGCGGCGGTGGCGGTGGTGGTGGCGGCTCCTGGTGAGCGCGCTGCCAGCCCCTCATGCAGTTGAATAGGCCCAGACACTCCAACAGAAGAGGTGACTCATGATCGCCGTGATCGTGATCGTCGTACTGCTCGTCCTGATCGTCGGCTTCGTGATCGTCGGCTTCAACAAGCTGCGCACCACCGACATCGGCGCCCAGGAGGCGCTGGGTGGCATCGACGTCCAGCTGACCCGTCGTGCCGACCTGATCCCCAACCTGGTCGAGACCGTGAAGGGCTACGCGGCCCACGAGTCCGGTGTGTTCGAGGCCGTGACCCAGGCGCGCGCCGGTCTGGCCGCCGCCGCCAAGGGTGACGACGTGCAGGCGAAGGCCGCTGCCGACCAGGCGCTGAGCCAGGCGCTCGTCCGCGTCAACGCGGTCGCCGAGGCGTACCCGGACCTGAAGGCCAACCAGAACTTCCAGGACCTGCAGAACCAGCTGAAGGACACCGAGGACAAGATCTCCTTCGCGCGGACCTACTACAACGACGCCGTCGCGACGCTGAACAAGCTCGTCGTCACGATCCCGTGGATGTTCCTCTCCGGCCTGGCCGGCGTGAAGACCCGCGAGTTCTACGAGGCGCCTGCCGGCGCGGACGTCGCCCCGACGGTGAACTTCGGTACGACGCCGCCCGCCCCGCCGACGCCGCCGGCTGCACCTGCCGCCCCGCCGGTCCCGCCCGCTCCTCCGGCAGCTCCCGCGGCCCCGGCTGCTCCTCCGGCCGCCTCGCCTGCTGCTCCCGCTCCGCCGGCCCCGCCGGTCACCCCGCCGCCGGCCGCCGAGCCGCCGGCTGCCCCGGAGCCTCCGACGGCCCCGCCCGCCTGACACACCGGTCGTCGAGCTTGCCGAGACGTGACGTTGGCTGGGACTTCAGTCGGCTCACCGCATCTCGGCAAGCTCGATGACCGTTTTACGTCCGCGCGCCGATCGCCTCGTCACCCTGGCTCAACCGCTGGGCGATCCAGATCGGGATGATCGAGACGAAGATCAGGGCCGCCGCGATCACGTTGACCACCGGGGCGTCGTTCGGGCGGAACATGTGGTCGAGGATCCAGATCGGCAGCGTCTTGGTCCCGCCGCCCGCGGTGAACGTGGTCACGATGATCTCGTCGAAGCTGAGCGCGAAGGCCAGCAGGCCGCCGGCCAGGAGCGCCGAGCGCAGCACCGGGAAGGTCACCAGCCGGAACGTCGTGAACGTCCCGGCCCCCAGGTCCATCGATGCCTCCTCGAGGTTGCCGCCGACGCGGCGCAGCCGGGCGAGCACGTTGTTGAACACGGTGACGATGCAGAACGTCGTGTGCGCGACCACGATCGTCCAGAACCCCAGGTTGATCCCGAGCACCGAGCTGAAGACGTTCTGGAACGCCAGGCCCGTGACGATGCCGGGCAGCGCGATCGGCAGGATGATCAGCAGCGAGACGGCGTCGCGCCCGAAGAACCGGTAGCGCGCGAGCGCCAGTGCCGCCATCGTGCCGAGCACGAGCGAGATCACGGTCGCCACCGCCGCGACCTGGAGGGAGAGCCCGAGCGACTCGCGGACCTCGTCGTTGTGCCAGGCGGCGTCCCACCACTCGGTGGTCCAGCCGCTGGGCGGGAACGTGAACGAGCGCGAGGTGTTGAACGAGTTCAGCACCACGACTGCGAGCGGGACGTAGACGACCAGCAGGACGATGCCGGTCAGGACGCCGAGGACGGTCTTCGCCGTACGGGAGAGGATCACAGGTTCTCCAGAGCTCCCGTCCGGCGTACGGCGGCGAGGTAGACCAGCATGATGACCACCGGGATGGTCGCCAGGGCGGCCGCGAAGGGCAGGTTGTTGCCGGTCAAGGCGCTGTCGTAGACGGCGTTGCCGAGCATCTGGTTGGTGCCGCCGACGATCCTGACGGTGATGTAGTCACCCAGCGTCAGCGAGAACGTGAAGATCGAGCCGGCGAACACGGCCGGCCACAGGATCGGCAGGATCACCCGGCGCAGCGTCGTACCGCCGGAGGCGCCGAGGTCGGCAGAGGCCTCGAGCAGCGAGTTCGGCACCCGCTCGAGGCCGGAGTACATCGGCAGGATCATGTACGGCAGCCAGAGGTAGGCCAGCGTGATGATGGTGGCGGTGAGCCCGTAGCCGAGGTGCAGGCCTATCGGGTCGAGGATCTGGTTGACCGGGCCGGTCGAGGAGAACATCGCGCGCCACGAGTAGGCCTTGACCAGGTAGGAGGCCCACAGCGGCATCAGCACCGCGATCACCAGGATGCGCTGCCAGCGCGCTGTGGCGACCTTGGCCATGAACAGCGCGATCGGGAAGGCGACCAGGGCGTCGAGCACGGTGACCGCGACGGCGATGCCGAGCGTGCGGAACGTGATGGTCCGGTAGACCTCGGCGTCGTTCAGCGCCCGGAAGTTGTCGAGGTTCCAGACCTTGACCAGGTCGCCGGTGAACTCGTTGGTGCTCCAGAACGCGGCGACGAAGAGCATCGCCAGCGCCGCCAGGTAGGCGACGCCGAGCCAGAGCATCGGGGGAGCGAGCAGCAGGGTCAGCCGCAAGCGGGGACGGCGGTGCAGGACGCCCCGACGACGCTTGGTCGTCGGGGCGCCCTGCGCCGTTGCGGTGGAGGTGCTCAGGGTCAGCCCTTCACGTCGGTCCAGGCAGAGGTCCACTCCTGGTACGTCGTGCACTTGACCTTGCGGCCGTCCAGGCACGTCGAGGTCGGCGTGGTCCAGTAGTGGATCTTCGAGGCGTAGTCGGCGTCACCGGCGTGGTACGTCTCGCAGAAGCCCTTGGCGGCGATGGCGCAGGCCTTGCCGTTGGCGGGCGACTCCCCGAAGTACTGCGCGACCGCAGCGTTCGCCTTCGGGCTGATGATGTCGTTCATCCACAGGTAGGCGCAGTTCTTGTGCTCCGACTTCGTGGCGACCTGCCAGGTGTCCGACCAGCCGGTCGAGCCCGACTCGGGCAGGATCGCCTCGACCTTGGTGCCCTCGTCCTGCGCCAGGCTGGCGATGACCTGCCAGGTGGTGCCGACCACGGAGTCACCGGTCTTGAAGGCCGACTGCTCCTTGGCGTAGTCCGACCAGTACTCGCCGATGTTCTCCTTCTGCTTCTTCAGCAGGTCGACGGCTGCAGCGAGCTGCTTCTTGTCCAGCGCGTACGGGTCCTTGATGCCGAGGTCCGGCTGGGTGTTCATCAGGTACAGCGCGGCGTCGGCGATGTAGATCGGGGAGTCGTACGCCGTCACCTTGCCCTTGTACTTGGCAGCTTCCTCGCCGAAGACGATGCTCCAGTCGGTCGGCGCGGGCTTCACGACGTCCTTGTTCCACATCAGCAGGTTGGCGCCGTAGCCGTGCGGGACGCCGTACATCTGACCGTCGACCGAGTTCCACGGCTTGTCCTTCAGGAAGTCGTAGACGTCGGCGTAGTTCGGGATCAGGTCCGTGTTGACCGGCTCGACGGTGCCGGCGGCGATCAGGCGCAGCGAGGCGTCACCGGAGGCGGAGACGACGTCGTAGTCGCCGGTCTTCATCAGGTTGACGGCCTCGTCGGAGGTGTTGAACGTCTTCACGGTCGCCTTGCAGCCGGTGGCCTTCTCGAACGGCTCGACCCACTCCTTCTCGGCGTACCCGGCCCACGACAGGATGCTGACCGCGCCCTCGCCCTCGCCGAGCTCCTTCTTCATCTCGAGCTTGGGAGCCTTGAAGCCTCCGTTGGCCGAGCCGGAATCATCGTCGTCGGAGCCGCAGGCGGCCATGGTGAAGGCCAGCGCTCCGATCGTGGCGATGGCGGTCATCGTGCGAGTGCGTTTCATGCGGACTCCTCAGTGATGGCGGATTCGGTACTGCTTCATTCTGGTGCTGCTTCTTCTGCCGGGCTCGGGTCGAGCTCGATCACGTTCTCGGGGAGCCAGGCGATCTGCACGCGCTCCCCACGTGCCATGGCGGCGTCCTCGGCCTGGATGTTCTGCCGCAGGACGGTCAACGAAGCCGGGGACGCCGCGGCGCCCTCGAACTCCAGGTCGACCACGAAGTGGTTGGCCGAGCCCAGGTAGACGACCTCGCGGACCACGCCGTGCGTGGTCACCGCGCCGTCCGGACTGGGCATCTCGGAAGGGGCGCCGAGGTGGATCTTCTCCGGGCGGATGCTGAAGGTGCCGTCGCGTCCGATCACGTGGCGGGCGGCGGCGTCGGTGAGCAGGTTCGAGGTGCCGACGAAGCCGGCGACGAACGCGCTGCTCGGGCTCTCGTAGAGGTCGCGCGGCGTGGCGACCTGCTGGATCTTGCCGTCGTTGAACACCGCGATCCGGTCGCTCAGGGTGAGCGCCTCCTCCTGGTCGTGGGTGACGAAGACGAAGGTGATGCCGACGTCGCGCTGAATCTGCTTGAGCTCGATCTGCATCTCGCGGCGCAGCTTGAGGTCCAGCGCGCCGAGCGGCTCGTCGAGCAGCAGCACCTTGGGCCGGTTCACCAGGGCGCGGGCCAGGGCGACACGCTGGCGCTGGCCGCCGGAGAGCTGCCCGGGACGCCGCGTGCCGTGGCTGCCGAGCCGGACGGTCTCGAGCGCCTCGGCCGCCCGCTTGCGCCGTTCGGCCTTGGGCACCTTCTTCACGCGCAGGCCGTACTCGACGTTCTCCTGGATGCTCATGTGCGGGAACAGGGCGTAGTCCTGGAAGACGGTGTTCACGTCGCGGGCGAACGGCGGCCGACCGGTGACGTCCTCGCCAGCGAGGAACACCCTGCCGCGGGTGGGCTGCTCGAACCCGGCGATCATCCGCAGCACGGTGGTTTTTCCCGAGCCGGACGGGCCGAGCATCGAGAAGAACTCACCATCGGCGATCTCCAGGTCGACGCCGTCCACGGCGTGGGTGGATCCGAAGCTCTTGGCCAGGTCCCTCAACTGGATCGATGGCGTCCCCGCCTCCGCACGCATGAAACCGACCGTATTCAGGGAATCCTCAGGTTCGCTAGAGCGGGGGACAACGAATCAGTAACGGGTGCGTTCCCGCAACGACCCGGGCGACTGCAAATGTCGCGCGCGGGGCCGGGGCGAGTCCCAGCCGTCCCGCCGGCGACATTTGCATGCGCGGGGGCGGGGCCGTCCACCCGTACGACGTCCGCCTCGCCCGACCACAGCCCCTGCGACCGGGTGCCGCTCCCGTCGCCACCCCGTCATAGGGTGCTCAGGTGCCCGAGACCTCGACCGACAAGCCGACGGTCCGGGACGTGCTCGGAGCGGCGGTTGCCGCCGTCAACGGCAAGGAGCGGCCCGGCCAGATCCAGATGGCCGAGGCCGTCACTGCGGCGATGGAGTCCGGGCAGCACCTGCTCGTCCAGGCGGGCACCGGCACCGGGAAGTCGCTGGGCTACCTGGTCCCCGCACTCCTGCACCACGAGCGCGTCGTGATCGCGACCGCGACCCTGGCGCTGCAACACCAGCTGGTTGAGCGCGACATCCCGGCGCTGGTCGCCGCGGCTGATGAGGTCCTCGACGAAAAGGCGACCTTCGCGGTGCTCAAGGGCCGCTCGAACTACGCCTGCCTGCACCGCGTCCGCGAGGGCGTGCCGGACGACCAGGGCGCGCTCGTCGAGCTGCCGAAGGGTTCGCTCGGGGCCGAGGTCGTCGCGCTGCGCGAGTGGATCGAGGAGGAGGCCACCGACGGCGGAACCGGCGAGAAGGACAACGCCCCCCGGCACACCGACCAGGTCTGGCGGCAGGTCAGCGTCAGCGCGCGCGAGTGCGTCGGCGCGGCCAAGTGCGCCTACGGCACCGAGTGCTTCGCCGAGCGCGCCAAGGAGAAGGCTGCGAAGTCCCAGCTCGTCGTCACGAACCACTCGCTGCTGGCGATCGACGCCATCGAGGGCATCCCGATGATCCCCGAGTACGACGTCGTGGTGATCGACGAGGCCCACGAGCTGACCGCGCGGGTCACCCAGGCGGCCACCGACGAGCTCTCCCCGGGTGACGTCGACCGGACGGCCCGCCGGTCCCAGCGCCAGATCGACGGGCCCGAAGCCGACGACCTCGCCGACGCCGGGGACGCCCTGCGCGACGCCTTGGCCGGTGCTCCCGGTGGGCGCCTCGAGCAGGTCCCGCAGGACATCTCCGACGCACTCGCGCTGGTGCGCGACGCCGCGCGTTCCTTGATCAGTGCGTTTCCCAAGGCGGCGCCGGGAGCCGAGGCCGACGCCGGCGCCACCCAGGCCAAGGGCTGGGCCCAGGAGCTGTTCGCGACCGCGGAGCGGATGCACGCGGCCTCGGAGTACGACGTCCTCTGGGTCTCCGAGCGCGAGCAGAAGCACGGCGGCAACCGGCTCTGCATCGCCCCGCTGAACGTGGCCGCCCAGATGCGCGACAAGCTGCTCACCGACAAGACCGTCATCTTCACCTCGGCGACCCTGATGCTCGGCGGCGACTTCTCGGTGGTCGCCGGCTCCGTCGGCCTGGACCGGGACAAGAACGGCGACACCTGGAAGGGCATCGACGTCGGCTCGCCCTTCGACTACGGCCAGCAGTCGATCCTGTACGTCGCCAAGCACCTGCCGCAGCCGGGGCGCGACGGTCTGCAGAAGGTCCAGCTCGACGAGATCGTCGACCTGATCGATGCCGCCGACGGGCGCACGCTCGGCCTGTTCTCCAGTCGTCGCGCTGCAGAGGCCGCCGCCGAGACCGTCCGCGAACGCCTGCCGCACCTGACCACGCTGTGCCAGGGCGACGCCCAGCTGCCCGAGCTCACGCGCCAATTCATCGGCGACCCGCACACGAACCTCTTCGGTACGTTGTCACTCTGGCAGGGCCTCGACGTCCCCGGCGACACCTGCCAGCTGGTGCTCATCGACCGGGTGCCGTTCCCGCGTCCCGACGACCCGCTGATGTCTGCGCGTGCGACCGCCGCCGACAAGGCGGGGGCCAACGGCTTCATGGCGGTCTCGGCGACCCACGCCGCGCTGCTGCTCGCCCAGGGCGCCGGGCGGCTGATCCGGACCACGAGCGACAAGGGCGTGGTGGCGATCCTGGATCCGCGTCTGGTCACCGCGCGCTACGGCTCGTTCCTGCGCGCGAGCCTGCCGCCGATGTGGATGACGACCGACCCGGCTGTGGTGCGCAAGGCGTTGAAGCGGCTGAGCGAGAAGTGACTACTTCGCGCTGACGACCTTGGACGACGACGAGGCGGGCGAGGCCCCCTTCACGTTGTACGCGACGACCTTGAACCGGTACTTGCCCTTCGCCAGCGCGAACGCGTAGGACCTGGCGCTGCCCGGCAGCGCCTTCGACACCTTCGTGCTGACCACCTTGCCCGCGCTGTTCACCTTCGACGCCACGACCTTGTACGACGTGATCGCGGCACCGCCGTTGCTGGACGGCGCCGACCAGCGCGCCGTCGCGGTGTACGGCTTGCCGGCCTTGCCCGAGGAAGCGGCACCGATCCGGGGTGCCGACGGCTTGAGGGCGACCACGACCTTGACGGTCCGCGTCGGCACGGTCCCGGAGATCTCTGCCTCCATGTCGGCGGTCAGCTCCACGGTGTGCGTGCCGTAGGCGCTGAACGTCTTCTGGTAGCTGCGGACCGCGGCGGTCTGGGGGTACAGCTGCCCGTCGATCCTCAGCAGCCAGAAGTTCAGGTAGGCGTTGCCCTGGTTCGGCGGGAGCGTCCAGGTGAGGGTGGCGGTCAAGCCGCTGGTGGTCACCGTGACCGGGGGCGCCGTCGCGGGCAGCCACGACGCGACGTGCTGGACGAGGGTCTTCGGCTCGCTCCCGCCAGCGGCGTTCAGGGCGGTGACGGCCAGGGCGACGTCGTGGCCTCCCTGCACGGCGACAGCACGCGAGGTCGTCGAGGCGGGGACCTCGATCGGGCCGGAGTCGAGACCGGTGATCCGGTAACCGGTCGGGGCCGGACCGGAGGCCGGGGCCGACCAGGTCAGGGTTCCGGCGCCCCGGGTGCTGGTCAGGTTGATCGTCGCGGGCGCGTTCGGCGGCGTACCGTTCGCTGCCGCGCACCCGCTGACGGTCAGGGTGTAGGCGCCGACGCTGCCGTAGTCGGAGTAGCCGTCGGTCAGCGGTTTGCCGTTGCCGACGCCGTCGACCTTGACGAGGTACGTGCCTGCCGGCCCGGTTGGCGAGATCGTGTCGGCGTCCATCCCTGCGGCCGTCCGGTGCGCGAAGCCGCCGACGATGACCTCGCTCGACGGTGGGTCGGAGAAGGCGATCAGGTTGTCGTTCGCGGACCGGAGATCCACCCGCAGGTCCAGCCCGCTGCCCTGGCCGCCGCCGACGGCGCCGACCGACGGTGCCGCTGTGCACGGGCCGACCTTGTAGTAGTCCACGTCTCGGCTGGTGATGACGCCCTTCACCGAGTAGTCGGTCCGGGCGCCCAGGCTGGTAGCGGTGGCGGCCGTGTTGCCGGCGTCGTCGGGGAGGAGGGGAAGGCCCTTCGCCAGCATGCTCGCGAAGTCGTCCTGCTTGTTCGACGCGTTGGCGTAGTCGCCGTTGCTGAACTGGGAGATCCCGTGCGCACCCGACCCCATGATCGGCGTCCACGCGCCCTGCCCGGCGTAGTACTCCTCGCTCGGGGAGGTGCGGCCGTCGTGGTTGAGGCCGAGGGTGTGGCCGATCTCGTGCGCCGCGACCCGCGCCGCCTGGTGCGCGTTCGGCTGCCGGCGCACCCACGTGGGCTCCAAGGAGTCCGCGTCGGCGCCCGACTCGCTCGGGTTGGCGAACTGACCGAAGACCGCGACGCCGGCGCAGTTGGAGCAGACCGGCCCCGAGTCGGGGTCGTCGCTGAACAGGACGTGGTCGCCGTAGGTGTCGTCAGCGACTCCTGCCCGGTTGTAGCCGTCCGGGCCCGGGTCATCCGTGGTCACGTCGACGTCGTAGGCGGCGTACATCTCGGCGAGGATCCGCCACACCTCCTGGATGTAGCCGTGCTCGTCGGAGCTGTACGTCGTCAGGTCCGGGTCCGAGAGCAGGGTGAAGCCGTCGTAGTGACCGTCGGGGATACCGGTCTGGTGGTTCCAGTAGGTATCGGTCACCTCCGCCCCGTCGAAGTCGAGGAAGATCGTGTGCTTCGAGCCGGGCCGGCTGTGCAGGGAGAAGGTCTGCGGCTCGGGGAACTGCGCCTCGGCGATCCGCGCGGCAGGGGCCTGCTCCGACTCCTCGAACGTGTCTTCGTAGACCAGGCGGCCGCCGCGCGTCACGACCGCGGAGTCGTCGGTGGCCAGGATCCGGCGCAGGGCAGGGGTGCTCAACCCGGAGCGGCGCGCGATCCCGTCGAGGTCGTCACCGAGCTGCTGGATCGCCTGCTTGCCGTGCAGGGCCGCCGCCGGAGCCGGGTCTCGCTGAGCAGCCTCCGCGCCCGTGAGAGTCCCGGCGTACGTCGAACCGAGCACGAGCGCGGACAGGCAGGCAGCGGCCACGAGCCGAGAGGAGACCATGGGGTGAAGTCTCTCCCGAAAAGTCCGATTACATCCGTGAATGGGACAGAGCGGTCGGGCGTGGACCTACTTGGCGGTGACGACCTTCGACAGACCGGAGGCCGGCGAGGCGCCCTTGGCGTTGTAGGCGACCACGCGGAACTTGTACGAGCCCTTGGAGAGCTTGAACTTGTACGAGCGGGCACCGCCGCCGAGCGCCTTGGAGACCTTGGTGCTGACGACCTTGCCCTTCTTGATCTTGTAGGCGATCACCTTGTACGACGTGATCGCCGCGCCGCCGTTGCTGCCCGGCGCGGCCCACTTGGCCGTCGCGGTGACGGGCTTGCCGGACTTGCCGGAGGACGCCTTGCCGATCCGCGGCGCTGACGGCTTCACCGCGAGCAGGAAGGAGACCGTGCGGCCGGGTGCGGCGCCACCGGTGTCGGAGGTGTAGTTCGGCGTGATCCTCAGGGTGTGCTTGCCGTACGTCGACCAGCTCGCGTTGACGCCGTACTGGAACTCCGGCAGTGGAAGGTCGTCCTCGGAGCTGCCCTCCCGGATGTTCCACCCCGTCAGCACGGCGCCGCCCGGGTTAGCCGGCGGAGCCCACCGGATCATCGCCGTGAGCACCTTCGTGGTCACCGCGACCGCAGGCAGCGCGGTCGGGACCCACGAGTCGACGTACGTCGTCAACGTGCCGGGAGCACTGACGCCGGCGTTGCTCAGGGCGAAGACCTGGTAGGTGAAGTTCTCGCCACCGTTGACGGTGACAGCCTTCGACGTCGCGGTGCCGGTCGTCTCGACCGGGCCGCCGGGCAGGCCGGTGATCCGGTAGCCGGTGATCGGGGAGGTGCCCGCCGAGGCCGGTGCGGTCCAGCTGATGGTCCCGGCGGCCTTGGTGTTCGAGAGCCCCACCATGGTCGGCGCTCCCGGGGCCGTGCCGTTGGCCGCGGCGCAGCCGCTGATGTTGAGCGTGTACGAGCCGATCGAGCCGTAGTCGCTGTAGCCGGTGGTGGCCGGGTTGCCGTTGCCCACACCGTCGACCTTCACGGAGTACGTCCCGGCACCGGATCCCGCGGTGATCGAAGCGTTCATGCCGACCGGCGTGTACGGCTCAGGACCGGACCCGGTCTGACCGGAGGTCGGGTTGTTGGTCCCGATCGCGGTCGAGCTGCCGTTCTTGAAGACGTCGAGCCGGATGTCCAGCGCGCTGCCCATGCCGCTGCCGGTGGCGCTGAAGGTCGGCGCACTGGTGCACGGCCCGACCTTGTAGTAGTCGACGTCCGCGCGGGTGGAGATGTTCGCCTTGATCGGGTCGTAGGTGCTCCGTGCACCCAGCGAGTTGGCGGTCGCCAGGGTGTTGCCGGCCTCGTCGGGCAGGCGCGGCAGACCACCGGCGTTGACGATGACGTTGAGGTCGTCCTCCCTGTTGCTGGCGTTCTTGTAGTCGCCGTTGCTGAACTGGTGGATCGCGTTGAAACCGGCGCCCATCATCGGCGTCCAGGCGCCCTGGCCTTCGTAGTACTCCTCCTTCGGGGAGGTGCGTCCGTCGTGGCTCAGGCCGAGCGTGTGACCGATCTCGTGGCTGGCGGCCATCGCGGCGTCGAACGCGTAGTCGTACTTCCGCACCCAGGACGGCTCGTAGTAGTCGTCGCCGTCACCGGGGTAGTTGACCTCGTCGAAGGTGTCCAGCCACGCCACCCCGCCACAGCCGTCGTCCGGGTCGCAGACCGGGAACGAGTCCGGGTCGTCGCTGAAGAGGATGTGGTCGCCGTACGTGGTGTCGCTCGGCGTGCTGCGGTTGTACGCCGCCGTGCCCGGGTCCTGGGTGGTGACGTTGACGTTGAAGGTCGCGTAGGTCTCGGAGACCAGGCGCCAGACCTCCTGGATGTACTCGTGCTCGGCGGCGCTGAACGCGCCGAAGTTGCCGTCGATCGAGAAGGCTGCGTAGGCCTTGCTCGGGATGTCGTCGGCCTCGTTCCAGCCGCTGTTCCCGACGAAGGCACCGTCGAAGTCGAGGAAGATCGTGCGCTTGGCGCCCGGGCGGCTGTTGAGCGTGAACGTCTGGGACTCCGGGAACTGGGGTGCAGCGGCCGACTTCTTCGGGCCACCGCCGGGCCGGATGACGGCCTGATCGGCGAAGGCGATCCGTCCCGTCGGGTAGACGCGCACGCTCGGGTCGTCGAGGACGAGCGCGGTGAACTCGGCGGTGCTCAGACCGTTGGCCGCGGCTGCCTCGTCGACGTTGTCGCCGAGGGCGCGCAGGGCGGCACGGCCGCTGGACTTCCGCTTCATCAGCTGCGACGGCTCCTTGGCTGCCGCAGCGAAGGTCGGTCGGTCGGTCTGCGGAGCTGCTTCGGCGTACGTCGTCGCGAGCACGGTGCCGAGACCGATGACCAGGGCGAGCGGGGCTGCCAGGAGAGAACGCTTCATGGGGGAGTGTCCTAGGGGATTGTTCCGAGAGGTGCGGGCCGAGACGGCCCCTGCACATTCTTGGTCAGAGCCGCGTGGAGCGGAACGGTTTCGCAGATCTGGGCTAGCGCACCGGCGTCGACGAGGTGGCCGGCTCGCTTCAGCCGCTCGCCGTCGCGGCGCCGTACCGGGTCCGCGTCGCCAACGCCCACCGGCACACCGGGCCGATCCCCGCCGCGGCCCCGAGAATCAGTCCGGCCAGGACGAACCAACCGGGTCGACCCCAGGAGATGCAGAGCAGCGCGATCAAGGTCGGTGCGACGACGTTGGCCATGCTGAAGGCCAGGCTGGCAAAGCCCTGGTACTGACCCTGGCGCTCCGAGGGCGCGAGCCCCATCGTCACGCCCCACTGACCCCCGCTGGTGATCATCTCGCCGACCACGTGGATCGACGACCCGACGAGGAGCAGCAGCACGGCATCGGTCGCGCCGAGCCCGTCACTGAAACCGATCACCACGAATCCGACCGCGATCCAGAGTCCGCCGCGGAACATCGCACGTGCCGAGCTGGTGACGTCGTCGGCGCCGAGGGTCATCCGGACCTGGAACAGCGCGACCACCGCGGTGTTGAGGATCAGCAGCACCGCCACCATCGAGGTCGGCGCTTCGGTGTGCTCGCTGATCCACAGCGGGATGCCGACCTCCATGACGACGAAGTGCATGACGACGATGCCGTTGAGCAGCGTGACCACCACGTACGGCGCGTCCCGCAGGACCGCGAGCCGCGGCTCGCCGGCGCCGCCGGCAGGAGCGGGCTCGAGGTGGGGGAGCCGCGCGAACAGCAGGCCGGCCAGGATCGAGGAAGCGCCGTCGAGAGCGAAGGTGGCCAGGTACGCCCACGGCTCGTTGATCCAGAGCGCGAGTCCGCCCATCAGGGCGCCGAGCCCCATCGCGACGTTGGTGACTGCGCGCAGGTACGCCTTGAAGCGAACTCCCTGGCCGCCGACCGCGGCGCGCGCGATGTACCCGTTGCGCACCGAGTTGGCGACCGAGTCGAACGAGCCGATCAACGCCATCACGAGCGCGAGTGCCCACAGCTCGCGGGTGACGAGCAAGCCGAGGGTGGCCAGCCCGGTCAGGACGCTGAACGTCTGCAGGACCTCCCGCGGTCCACGGAGGTCACCGAGGTGACCGCCCGGCACGGCCGCCACCATCCCGACGAGTGCGCCGATCGAGAGGGCCAGGCCGACCTGCGCGGGATGGATCCCTACCTCGCGGGTGAAGTACAGCGCGAAGGTCGTGACCAGGGCGCCGGCACCTGCGCGGTTGACCAGCGTGCCGACGGCGAGGACGCGGAGCGTCGGGTCGATCGGTACGCCGCGGCGGGTGAGGGGTGCGGGTGAGTCCGAGGCCACCGGTCGAACCTAGTTCGACGGCTCGGTCGCCGTCGAACTAGTTTGCCGACCCGGCTGGTTGAGGAGGTTGCGCAGCAACCGTCTCGAAACCCCGGGCGCCCTACCGGCTCTTCACCAGCTTCGAGTAGGCCGACGCCGGCGAAGCTCCCACCGCGTTGTACGCCACGACCCGGAACTTGTAGGACCCCTTGGCCAGCGCGAACTTGTACGAGCGCGTGCCGGCGGAGAGCGCCTTGGAGACCTTCGAGCTGACGATCTTGCCGTTCTTGATCTTGTAGGCGACGACCTTGTAGCTGGTGATGGCCGCTCCACCGCTGCTCGTCGGTGCGGCCCACTTGGCGGTCGCGTTCTTCGCGCCGCCCTTGGCGCCGGAGACCGCCGTACCGATCCTGGGGGCGGAGGGTGCAGCGTTGGTCTTGAAGTTCACCGTCCGACCCGCGCCGGTGCCCGCGGAGTTCTTCGCGCCGATGAAGACCGAGTAGCTCTTGCCCGGGGTCAGACCGGGTGCGGTGTAGGTGAGCACGTTGCCGAGGTCTACGTTCCCGCCCGGGAGGCCGACCAGGACGTACCCGGTGACTGGGGCACCGCCGTCGAACGTCGGTGCGGTCCACGTCAGCGTGGCGCTCCTGCCGTTGGCAGCCGACTTCGCAGACCCGGAGGCAGGCGCGTTCGGTGCGGTGACGCTCCGCGTGACTCCTGCCGGGTCCGAGGCCGGTTGTACCGAGTCGAGGTCCGCTGTGTAGCTCGCCGTGACCTGGTACGTCGTGGTGCCGAACGTGACCGGATAGCTCTTGGTGAGCGTTGCTGCCGCGAGGTTCTCGTCTACGGGTGAAGCGCCCGTGCCGACGACGTGCCAGCCGGTCAGCGTCGCGTTGCCGGGGTTTGGCGGTGCAGTCCAGGTGACCTTCGCAGTCGCGTCGGTCAGGGCGGCCGTGAGGCCGGGCTTGGTCTCGGGCTTCCAGGTCTGGACGTGGAGGGGCTTGCTGGTTCCGGTCGCCGAGGTGCCTGCGGAGTTCACGGCGTAGACGGTGACGGTGTAGTTCGTTCCGGGGTTCAGTCCAGTCGCGTCGTAGTTCAGAACGTTTCCGACCGTCTTCGTACCGCCGGGAAGCCCGGTGATCTGGTAGCCGGTGATCGGGCTCCCACCGCTGTCGCTGGGCGCCGTCCAGTAGATGCCAGCTGTGGTGTTCTTGACGCCCGGATCGACCGTGACGGTGGCGGGAGGCCCGGGCACTGCTCCAGCGGGGCAGCCCGAGATCGTCAGTGTGTACTGGCCGATCGAGCCGTAGTCGGTGTAACCGGTAGTCGCGTTGCCCGCCGCGCTTCCCGCGGCGCTCCCGGCACCGTCGACCTTGATCCGGTACGTCGTGCCGGCGGTCGGGGACGCGAGTTTGGCTTCAGCGTTCATGCCGTCCACGACATAGACCTGGTTGACGAAGTCGTAGTCTCCATCGGGGTCCAGGACCGTCGCAGGGTTGTCTCCCGCAGCAAGCACGACGTTGCTCGTGCTGAGGATGTCGAGCTTGATGTCGAGAGCCTGCCCGGTACCGATCCCCTTCGCCGAGACCGTCAGCGGGCTGGTACAGGTGCGGGTGATGGAGAACAGGTCGTCGTCAGCGGCGTTGCTGATGACGCCGTTCACCGAGTACGACGTCTGGTCACCGAGGGCGGCTGCTCCGGTCGGGACACCGCCGCTGAGCGTGTAGTCGTCCGGGCGGTAGAAGGTGCCGGCCGTGCCCGCTACGCCGTTCGTCCCAATGATGGCGAGGTCGTCCTCTGTGTTGCTCGCGCCGGCGTACTCGCCCTTGCTGAACTGGATGATCGCGTTCTGGTTGCCGATGCCCATGATGGGCGTCCAAAGGTGGTTGCTGTGGCCCCCGTAGTACTCGTGTGTCGCGTCGCCGTCGTGATCGAGTCCCAGGGTGTGGCCGACCTCGTGGGCGATCGCGTGGGCGGCAACCGTGGGGAAGTCCGCGAGTCCCGCGGAGAACACCCATGCCAGCGCAAACTCCTGGGTGTCCCGGACGTTCATCGGGTTCGAGGCTCCGGAAATGTTCTGCTGACGGCCGTCGAACAGGTCAACATTTGCAATGCCGCCGCAACCACCGCAGATCTGGTTCCTGGGGGCAGTGGCGTCGGTGATCACGACCTTCACCCCGTACGCCGCGTCTGCCGCGTCCGTCCGTCGCAGGGCCTCGGTGCCAGGGTCGACGGTGGTCACGTTGACGTCGAAAGAGGAGTACTTCTCAGCGACGATCTTCCAGATCAAGGGGACGTCGGCGGTATCGGTGAACCCGGCGTAGGTGCCGGCGCTGATGAACTTTCCGCCGCCGTCCGGTTGGGTCCAGTCTCGACCGAACGAGCCGGCGGCCGACGACAGCGTGACACCGTCGAAGTCCAGATAGATCGTCCGGAGCGATGCCGGTCGGCTGCTCAGGGATGGGACCGCGAGGGCCGCCTGTCCGACGGCCTTCCGCGGCGACGGCTTGGTGCTCGGTGGGAGGTCGGGTGCCGGATCGACGACGCGTTCAACGTCCGGAAGCGGAGGGGCGTCAGCTGCCTGCGACGGAGCCATCACCACCAACGGCGAGAGCGCAAGCGCGCCGATGGTCAGTCCCAGCAAGCCCCGGCGTACTCCCATGAAAACCAGTCTCGCCCCGCGGGTCCGGCCGCGGGGCGAGAACTGGAAACACCGGGACCTCAGACCTTGCGCAGCACCGCCGTGACCTTGCCCAGGATCGTGGCGTGGGTGCCGTCGATCGGGTCGTAGGCCTCGTTGTGGGGAAGCAGCCAGACCTTGCCGTCCTTGCGCTGGAAGGTCTTCACCGTGGCCTCGCCGTCGAGCATCGCGGCCACGATGTCGCCGTTGTTGGCGTCGGGCTGCTGGCGGATGACGACGTAGTCGCCGTCGCAGATTGCGGCGTCGATCATCGACTCACCAGAGACCTCGAGCATGAACAGCGTGCCGTCGCCGACCAGCGACTTCGGCATCGGGAAGACGTCCTCGACGCGCTCCTCGGCAAGAATCGGTCCACCGGCGGCGATCCGACCGACCAGCGGGATGTTGGTCGCGGTCGGGTTCGCGTCGCCGAAGCCGGTGACGTCCTGGCCGGCGTCGTCGGCGTTCGCCAGCGAGCGGCGGGCGGCGAGCACGTCGGGTAGGAACACCTCGAGGGCGCGGGGACGGTTCGGGTCGCGCTTGATGAACCCCTTGGACTCCAGGACGCGCAGCTGGTGCGCCACGCTGGAGGAGCTCGCGAGGCCGACCTCCTCGCCGATCTCGCGAATGCTCGGCGGGTAGCCGCGCTGCTCGATGGCATCGCGCAGCGTGGTCAGGATCCGCTGCTGACGCGGGGTGAGGCCGGTCGCGTCCGGGGGAGCGTCGGGGAGCTCGTGGACGTTGCCGAGGTCGTTTCCTTCAGTCGCCATAGGTGGACGGTAGACCCATTCGCGGCTCGATTTCAAACATATGTTCGATCCCGCGTGTCGGGGGTTCGTGCTCGACGGGAATCAATCTGTTCGAACACCTGTTCTTGACAACGTACGAACACCTGTTCTAACTTCGTACACGTGTTCGATCGAACGTCTGATCGAGTCCCCGCCGCAATCCGCTCCGGATGAGTCGGGGGTCCTGGTTAGAACTAGCTCGACACAACAGAGGGGTCGCAACGAAACCGACCACCGGTGCTCCACCCAAAGACGGGAGCCCGGATCTTCCCCAGGAGGTTTGACCATGAGCACGCTGACTATCTCTCCCGCCTTCGTTCCGGGTGCCGCGCAGACGCCGCGACTGACCCGCAACTCCACCGTGCGCCTGACCCGCCGCGGACGCATCGTCGTCCTGCTGGCGGCCCTGGCTGCAGCGGTCGTCGTCATGGTGAGCCTCAGCGGATGGGCGACCGCCTCGCTCGACAGCGGGACCCAGGAGCCGGTGCGGACCGTCGAGGTCCAGCCCGGCGACACCCTCTACGCGATCGCCGGCGAGATCGCCGGCCCCGGCGAGGTCCGCGACATGGTCCACCGCATCAAGGAGCTGAACTCGCTGTCGGGCAGCGGCCTGACGGTCGGCCAGAAGCTGGCGGTTCCGGTTTCGCAGTGACGCCCGGCGGGCACACAACTCAAGACGTCCGTTGACTCCCTCGACCCGGGTCATCGGCAGTGTGGGAAGAAGAAGAGGCGGGGCCAGCGCTGGCCCCGCCTCTTCTACGTTCACGTGTCGGTTGAACTAGGTCCCGTCGGTTGGCTAGGTCCCGTCGGTTGGCTAGGTCCCGTCGGTTGGCTAGGTCCCGGCGGTTGGCTAGGTCCCGGCGGTTGGCTAGGTCCCGGTGGTTGAGCTTGCCGAAACCCCAGCCCGCGCCGCACCCTCACTCATTAGCAGCTGCGCGGTCGTGTACGTCGCCATCACCGCCGACTCCAGCCGCGGCGGCGGGTTCTTCAGCAGGAACTTCCGGGTCCCGAGGATCGAGTCCGACAGCATGAACATCGCCGCGCCGGCCAGCGTGAGCCGGCGGGCCGACCGCGGCAGAGCCGGGTCCAGCTGTGTCGCCGTGGCGACTGTCGTCGCGAGCATCGCGGAATAGCCGGCGATCGTCGGCCCGAGACGCCGGTCGAGCTGGGAGGCCTTGAACGCCATCACCGGCATCGTCGCGGCCCAGGCGCCGACGACGAGCTTGGCGCCCGGTCGCCGGGTCCTGCTGCGGTTCGCCAGGAACCCGCTGATGTACGCCGCGTGCCCGAGCGCGAAGGAACCACTTCCGGCGACGAAGTGCTTCGGCTCGTCGCCCATCAGCGCCAGGTCTCCGCCCCATCCACCGGCCTGCGCTGCCAGCGTGCTGGTGCGCAGGGGAGAGGTGGCGGAGTTCGGGTCGGTGATTAGTGAGGCCATCAGCGTCGGCATCAGCATCGGCTTGGTCAGCACCCGTGCGCGGTGGGCGCGCGGACTGGATGAGCCCGACAGCCAGGTGTCGGCAGCTGCGATCGCGACGTACGCGAGCTTGAGGCGTCGGGACGTGCTGAGTCGAGCGGTCGGTGAGGGCACGAGCAGAACCTAGTGGGTCCCGCTACCGTCTGCCCATGGCTGGCTACTCAGGCACTCCGTTGGAGAAAAAGCTCGGGGTCAAGGACGGCATCACCGTGTTCCTCGACAAGCCGCCCGCCGGGTTCACCCTCGACGCGGAGACCACCACGCGACTGCCGAAGCTGGCCGCGATCACGCTGACCTTCCACACCGAGCTCGCCGCGCTGACCAAGCGGATGCCAACGCTGATCGAGCACACCGAGCAGGCCGGGATGATCTGGGTCTGCTGGCCCAAGAAGGCCGCCAGGAAGCTCGGCTACGAGACCGACATCGACGAGAACCTGGTCCGCCAGATCGGCTTGGACGCCGGTGTGGTGGACGTGAAGGTGTGTGCGATCGACGAGGTCTGGTCGGGGTTGAAGTTCGTACGTCGGCTCAAGGACCGTACCTAGGTCGCGAGGGTCCCGCGTATGGCGAAACGGCTGCGGCTGGCGTACGGATCGTCGACGCTGTCTGGATGCTCCGCACCGCTGCCTCCGCTCTCACCATCGCCCTGCTCGTGACCGTCGCGCCCGTCGCGACCGCGTCCGCCCAAGAGTCTGCTCCGCGTCCGACCGCGGTGAAGGCCAAGGTCGTGCGCTGGTCCGACGGCGACACCGTGGTCACCTCGTTCGGCAAGATCCGCGTCATCGGCGTCGACACCCCCGAGACCGGGAAGTGCGGGGCGAAGAAGGCCAAGGCGCTCGCCCTCAAGCTGGCGCCGGTCGGCTCGATCGTCACGCTGGGCAATCCGGCGTCGGTCCAGGACACCGACCGGTACGGGCGCAAGCTCCGGTACGTGAACCGCGGCAAGATCGACATCGCGTTGCGGCAGATTAAGGCCGGCTCGAGGGCCCGGTACGACTCGAAGGACGGCTACGACCACCACCCGCGTCAGGCGAAGTACCGGAAGGCCGACAAGAAGTACAAGAACTACCTGTG
Source organism: Marmoricola sp. OAE513 (assembly GCF_040546585.1). Classification (NCBI taxonomy): domain Bacteria; kingdom Bacillati; phylum Actinomycetota; class Actinomycetes; order Propionibacteriales; family Nocardioidaceae; genus Marmoricola; species Marmoricola sp. OAE513. Next base: position 2,722,373 of record NZ_JBEPOC010000001.1, read on the forward strand.
CGCGAAGTCCTCGGGCTCGCATGGCACGTCGTACGCGCCGGTCGCCGGCACCTGGAACTGCCCGTCGTACGCCCGGATCAAGGGCAACCGCGGTTCGAACGGCTGGATCTACCACGTGCCGGGTCAGCAGTACTACAGCAAGACGAACCCCGAGGAGTGCTTCAAGACCGAGGCCGCCGCGCGCGCTGCGGGCTACCGCAGGTCGAAGGTCTGACACGCTGGCCGCATGGAACGCGTACTCGGCATCGGCGGCTACTTCCTGCGCGCGGCCGATCCCGTCGCACTCGGGGTCTGGTACCGCGAGGTCCTCGGGCTCAACGCCGACAACTACGGCCAGTGGGCGCAGGACGAGGGGCCGACCGTCTTCGCGACGTTTCCGGCCGACAGCGACTACTTCCCGGCGGAGCAGCGCGTGATGCTGAACTTCCGGGTGCGGGATCTTGACGCGATGCTCGTGCAGTTGAGGGCGGCGGGAGCTGATGTCGTGGACGACATCGGTGACATGGAGGGCGTCGGGCGGTTCGGGTGGGTCATCGACCCGGAGGGCAACCGTGTCGAGCTCTGGCAGCCGGTCTGAGTTACCGTGCGGCGGTCGTGTCGGCTCGTCGTCGGCCTCGCAGTCCTCAGCGCAGAGCGAACTCGGAGTACTCGACGCTGCGGGGGTCTAAGAAGGTCGACATGATGTGGACGTGGTCGCTGTCGATCTCATCGAGCTCGCCGTCCTGGTTCTTCGCGTAGGTCCGGACGGTGATGTACCACCGGAACTCAGCTGGTTCTGACTCCTGGTCTCCTGTTGGAGCAGTGCACTCGAAGCAGTGCGCCTCGAACCACTCATGACGGTCGCAACCATCGCCGACTGGTTCGGTGGCGTAGCCGGGTGCCCACAGCGATCCTGCGGGTGGCCACTCAATCTCGCACAACTCGTCAGCCTCGACCTCGGACTGAAATGCGTCAAGAACCAACTTCTCCTGGACTTCATCCCAGTCGAGTCGCGGTTCCAGCGCATAGTCCTCAGGGCAACTTGGCCGATCGAAGTCTCCGTAGCCGTACCGCTCCACACGGACACCGCCGTTCTCGGCCCAGGTCTCCACGAGTTCTGGACCAGGCCAACCGACTAGTGGCGCCTGTGGCTCGTGGCGCATGTCATGCAGGTCTGGAACGTCTGACCAATAGGGGTGCTGATGGAACGCACGAACCGTACCCGGTTCGACGCGGTAGATCTGTTCGGCGCGGTAGCGGCTCTCGTAGGAGCGCTCGACCCGAGAGCCGAATTGGCTGAGTACGGTGTCGATCGCGACGCCCTCCGACATCAGCCGCTCGTAGACCGGCCAATCTGAGAACGGCAGGCCGGCGCGCACAAAATCGAGGACGCGCCCGGGAGCGAATCCCGACTCACGCAGGTCGTGTCGCAGGTGCCCGAGCCCGAGGTCGTCGACCGGGCCACCGTGCACCAACTCGGCTGTTTCCTCGTCGAGCAGTACTGCGAGAAGGTCACGCTGCCAGAACGTCCAGCCTGCGTTCTCGTACGCAGCAGCATCGACGACGTCTTCCCGCTCCAGCCAAGGCTCGGCGCGCTCAGGTGAGAAGCCCGCGCCAGCCCACGAGCGTGCCGTAGCCGGGGTGTCGTCCTCGTCGAAGTCGAGGACGTCCATCCACGCGTGTGCGCCTTGTGGGTCGAAGCCCGCAACTATCCAGCTCGAAGCGATCGCGATCTGCTCTTCGTTGGTCCAAGCGACGCTCCCGTAATTCTTGTCCAGGAAGCCGACCCAGCCCGCGGCCTGGCTGCTGACGAACCCTGCCGCTCGCCACGCAAGCAATGCATCGGGATCGTCACAGAGCGGTTCTGGCCAGTGCCTGGGGTCGCGCTCGCGCGTCACCCAGTCGGGATCCAGGAAGAGCATGTCCACGGTGCGTTCCTCGTCATCGGCAGAGCGGAATGCGATGGTCTCATCGGTACCCGACACATGTCCGGGCGTTGCGTCGAATGGCGCCCAATGCCTCGTTCGCCACGACAGGACGGAGCTACTTCCGGGCCCGGCGCCCACCGGGGATCCGCGTCACCACGACCTGCTCCTCGCCCTTCATCAGCAACCTCAGCTTGTTGCCCAAAATCATCGTGAGGAACATGCACGCTGTCGCCCCCAGCGTCGCCAGGAACACGAACAACCACGCCACGCCCTGACCATCACGCGCCTTGCCGGCGAGGTCGACCGCCGCGACGACGAGGAAGCCCCAGGCCACCAACGTGGCTGTGACGCCACCTGCGAGAGCCAGCATCTTGCGGGCGTGCGGGATGTGCATCTCTGGTTCGTGCTGACCCGAGTGCTTTCCCACGTCGGACATTGTGGCCGAACCTCTTCAACGGTCCCCGGAGGCGCGACGGGGGAGGGTTCTCCACAGGCTTCGTAGGTGTCCGAATGGACCCTTCTGGGCACGTCTGCGAAGTGTCGGTGCCGGCTGGAAGAGTGAGCGACACGCCGGATTTCAGGAGGCTTCCGTGGCCCTGACCTGCACGTTTGTGCGAGTTGAGGATTCCAGCCGAACTTTTTCGGGGGCGCTGTTGCGTAGGTCACGCGCCAGGCGTACGGTTACCCCTACATCTAGTAGTTACACGGATGTAGTTATCCACATCTAGTTCCACAGATTCACCGGCTTACGCACAGCAAATCGCGGTTTTACCGGTGGAATCCACAGCTCGATGCACATGTTTTACATCTCGACAGGATCGATCACCGAGGCGCGAAAGGAGACCCGCGATGCACTGCCCGTTCTGCCGCAGCACCGACACCCGGGTCCTCGACTCGCGCGTCGCCGAGGACGGCTCCGCGATCCGCCGCCGGCGTACCTGCCCGACGTGCGAGAAGCGGTTCACCACCGTCGAGCAGATGCAGCTCACGGTCCTCAAGCGCAGCGGCACCTCGGAGCCGTTCAACCGCGACAAGGCCGTCGCTGGAGCCCGCAAGGCGCTCAAGGGCCGCCCGGTCACCGAGGACGACCTGGCCCGCCTGGGCCAGACCGTCGAGGACACGCTGCGCGCCGGCGGATGGGCCGAGGTTCCCTCCAACGAGGTGGGCCTCGCGATCCTGAACCCGCTCAAGGCGCTCGACGAGGTCGCGTACCTCCGGTTCGCGTCCGTCTACCGCGGCTTCGAGTCGGCCGACGACTTCGAGTCCGAGATCGCGGCACTCCGTGCCGAACGCATTACGTCGCCTGAGTACGACGAGACGCCTCAGCCCACGGGCTGACCAAGAACTGCCCGGAGGGGTGTGGTGGGGAAGCCGCTTCCCTCCGGGCTACCAACACAGAGTCACGAGCACCACCAGCAACACCTGCACCAAACACCAGCCGAAGAACGAGAACAAGGGGAACGACGCATGACCGAGACCGTGAGCGGATCAGCAAAGGGGCAGACCCGTCGCAAGGGCCTGAAGATCGAGCGCATCTTCAGCACCGAGGGTGTCCACCCGTACGACGAGCTCACCTGGGAGCGTCGCGACGTCGTCCAGACGAACTGGAAGACCGGCGAGACCGTCTTCGAGCAGCGCGGCGTCGAGTACCCCGACTTCTGGAGCGTCAACGCCTCCACCATCGTCACCACCAAGTACTTCCGCGGCGCGGTCGGCACCGACGTCCGCGAGTGGAGCCTGCGTCAGCTCATCGACCGCATCGTTCTCACCTACACCAAGGCCGGCCAGGAGCACGGCTACTTCGCGACCGTGAAGGACGCGGAGACCTTCGAGCACGAGCTCACCTGGCTGCTGGTGCACCAGTACTTCTCGTTCAACTCCCCGGTCTGGTTCAACGTCGGCACCGCCTCTCCCCAGCAGGTGTCCGCGTGCTTCATCCTGTCGGTCGACGACTCGATGGACTCGATCCTCAACTGGTACAAGGAAGAGGGCTTCATCTTCAAGGGCGGCTCCGGCGCCGGCCTGAACCTCTCCCGCATCCGCTCGAGCAAGGAGCTGCTGTCCTCCGGCGGGACGGCGTCCGGTCCGGTGTCGTTCATGCGCGGTGCTGACGCCTCGGCGGGCACCATCAAGTCCGGTGGCGCCACGCGTCGCGCGGCCAAGATGGTCGTCCTCGACGTCGACCACCCCGACATCGAGCAGTTCGTGATGACCAAGGCGCGCGAGGAGGACAAGATCCGCGCCCTGCGTGACGCCGGTTTCGACATGGACCTCGGCGGCGAGGACATCACCTCGGTGCAGTACCAGAACGCCAACAACTCGGTGCGCGTCACCGACGAGTTCATGCGTGCGGTCGAGGACGGCACCGACTTCGGTCTGCGCTCGCGCAGCACCGGCGAGGTCATCGAGACCGTCGACGCCCGCGACCTGTTCCGCAAGATCAGCGAGGCCGCCTGGGCCTGCGCGGACCCGGGCCTGCAGTACGACGACACGATCAACGACTGGCACACCAACCCGGAGACGGGCCGGATCACCGCGTCCAACCCGTGCTCGGAGTACATGTCGCTGGACAACTCCTCGTGCAACCTGGCGTCGCTGAACCTGCTGAAGTTCCTCAAGGAGGACGACACCTTCGACGCCCCGCTGTTCGCGAAGGCCGTCGACCTGATCATCACCGCGATGGACATCTCGATCTGCTTCGCCGACTTCCCGACCGAGGCGATCGGCAAGACCACCGTCGACTACCGCCAGCTCGGCATCGGCTACGCCAACCTCGGCGCGCTGCTGATGGCGATGGGTCTGGGCTACGACTCCGACGGTGGCCGCGCGATGGCCGCGACCATCACCTCGCTGATGACCGGACAGTCCTACAAGCGCTCGGCCGAGCTCGCCGGCGTCGTCGGCCCGTACGCCGGCTACGCCCGCAACGCCGAGGCCCACAAGCGGGTCATGCGCAAGCACCAGGCCGCCAACGACGTCGTGCGCACCCTCGCGGTCGCCGACAGCCAGGTGCACAAGCTGGCCACGAAGGCCTGGGCCGACGTGCTCAAGCTCGGCGAGAAGAACGGCTTCCGCAACGCGCAGGCCTCCGTGCTCGCGCCGACCGGCACCATCGGCTTCATGATGGACTGCGACACCACCGGCATCGAGCCGGACTTCTCGCTGGTCAAGTTCAAGAAGCTCGTCGGTGGCGGCTCGATGCAGATCGTCAACCAGACCATCCCGCGGGCCCTGCGCAAGCTCGGCTACCAGGAGGAGCAGGTCGAGGCGATCGTCGAGTTCATCGCCGAGAACGGTCACGTCATCGACGCGCCGGGCCTGAAGACCGAGCACTACGAGGTCTTCGACACCGCGATGGGCGCCCGCGCGCTCAAGCCGATGGGCCACGTCCGGATGATGGCGGCCACCCAGCCGTTCCTCTCCGGCGCGATCAGCAAGACCGTGAACCTGCCGGAGACGGCCACGGTCGAGGAGATCGAGGACGTCTACATGCAGTCCTGGAAGCTCGGGCTCAAGGCGACCGCCGTCTACCGCGACAACTGCAAGGTCGGCCAGCCGCTCTCCGACGCCAAGGCCAAGTCGTCCGACGCCGAGGTCAAGGACGAGGACGCCTCTGCTGTCCAGGTCGTCGAGATCCACAAGCCGTTCCGCAAGCGTCTCCCGAAGAGCCGCGTCTCGCGGACCACCTCCTTCACGGTGGGCGGCGCCGAGGGCTACATGACCTCCGGGGCGCACGACGACGGCGAGCTCGGCGAGGTCTTCCTCAAGCTCGGCAAGCAGGGCTCGACCCTGGCCGGCGTGATGGACGCCTTCTCGATCGCGGTCTCGATCGGCATGCAGTACGGCGTCCCGCTGGAGACCTATGTCTCCAAGTTCACCAACCTGCGCTTCGAGCCGTCCGGCATGACCGACGACCCGGACGTCCGGATGGCCCAGTCGCTCATGGACTACGTCTTCCGCCGCCTGGGCGCTGGACTACATGTCCTTCGACGAGCGCTCGGCCCTCGGCATCTACTCCGCCGAGGAGCGCCAGCGTCACCTCGAGACCGGCTCCTACGAGCCGGTCGAGGAGACCGGTGGCGCGGACGAACTGATCTCATCGGTCGTCGAGCCTGTCGAGACGTCGGAAGTTCCCACGCTTGCTGCCCGTGCGAAGTCCGAGCCGGTGGACGCCCAGGCCGTCGAGACCGTCGACCTGCCGGAGATCAAGCTGGAGAAGCCGGCCCCGGCCGAGGCCCACACGACCGCCGAGCTGCTGGAGAAGATCTCCGGTACGGCGATCGACTCGCCCCTGTGCATGACGTGCGGGACGAAGATGCGGCCGGCTGGTAGCTGCTACGTGTGCGAGGGTTGCGGCTCGACCAGCGGTTGCAGTTGATGTGAAGTTGCGCGAAAGTGTCGCGCTCACGTTGCGTGAAATGTCATCGAGTTGTGTGGGTGACAAACACCATCATTATGAAAGCGCCTAGTTGAAAGTGATGATGACCGTGAGCAAGTACCCGGCCCGGGCCCCCCATGTGGGAGCCCGGGCCGGGTGCGTTGCGAGGACAATCCGTTGGCAGTTCGTCGGTGGCGCTTGGTCTCATGGAGTGCGGCCGACAGGCAGCGTGGTTGAGGGAGGAGGTGCGTGATGCCCGAGCAGGAAGACCCGTTCGAGGTGATGGAGAAGCTGAAGCGCGCCCGGTGAGCCCGCTCGACCAGATGATGCTGTTCATCACCCCCGAGGACCTTGTCGGGTACCGGATGCCCGTGGAGGACGTGGCCAGGCTCATCTCTGAGGTTCCGCTCGAGCACGCGGTGAACTGGGCGTGCAGCATCGTCGGGGCGATCTACAACCCCGGGAGGGACCGTCGCGAGGTCGAGCTCGAGTACTTCGAGCGGTACTACTCCGAGGACCTGAAGGTCCAGGCCCGGAACCTGCTGCGTGAGCCCACCCGGGTCCTGCCCATCCCGCAGGCGCTGATGGTGTTCGTGAGGCTGGCGTTCGCCGTGTGCAAGCCGTGCAACGACCCAGCCATGGAGGCGGAACTCCGCCCGATGGTCCTCGCCATCATTCGGCGTTTCGGACTAAGTGCGATGGTGGCGTCGTCTAGGTCTTTGTCGGGCTTGGTGGACGTCAGCGCGGTGGATTCCGGCGGCGCTCCTCGTTCTTGGGCCGCTATTTTGAACGCTTTGAGCCCTGCGACTTTTTCGCCGCCCGTTTCGTGGCCGCTGTCTTTTTGCCGATTGGCGGTTTTTTGGGCGTCGACGCCGATGCGCCGACTAGGTGGCTTATTCGAAGGTTGTAGTTGTTGCCGTTGCCGTCCTTGCGCTTATTGAGTTCGGCGATTGCGGTGGCTGGCTTGTGGTCGGACGTCTTGCAGTACAGGATCCCTTCCTTCGGCTTGAGTCCATCCTTAACGAAGCCATCCCACTGACAGACCAGTTGATACACGTCGTCCACGGTCCCACGAACTGCCTTCACCTCGAAGATTTGGGCAACAGTCGTCCTAGATGCAGTCTCGTAGACGACGATATCGGCAGTTGTCGCGCCGGCCCACGTGCCGACTTGCTGAGCTACGAGTGCAGGGTCTGCGACTTGAACCCTTAGATGTTCGGCAAGTTGGTCTTCAATCGATTTCTCGGTCTGCTTAGGAGACGTCTTTTCGGGGGTGTACGGGCCGTCCTTGTCACCGAGTACATCGACGAGTGCTTGCCAGGCGGGATCGTTCGGATCCATACCCGCCTTGTTGTTGGTTGTGTGAAAGTTGTCGTCCAGGTTGATCTCAGCAAGCCACCGGTTGTAGTCGACCGTGTGGTCGATGTCCGGCCAAATTTCTTTCCAGGCTTGTGTTCGGATCACGCGTCTGCGAACGACGATGTCCGCTCCGGATCGACTGCTGGAACCTTGGTAGTAGATCTTCAGCGGATACGGATACGAGGGATCGCCGTGCCCGACCGTCTTGCGGTCAGGTTCCGGACCTTCGTCCCGGATTTGATAGTCGTTCTCGCCATAGGTATAGCCGACGTCAATTTTTCTTCCGCCCACATTCAGAGGGATGCGCGCAGTGACGTGGTTTCCGTACGGCGGCTTTATCGCCATCAGTGGTATGGGTTCGGACCAGCTGCCACCCAGGGCTCGCCACGAAAGATAGATCGTGTCTCCAGAATCAATGAACTCGCGGTACAGCACGCCGAGATGTTCTGCGAGTCGAGTTACGTAGGCGGGAAATTGCGATGCTGCTCCGCGACGCGTCCAGACTGTGCGGAAGTACGCAATGTCGGACTCAACCTGCACTTTCGTGCCCGTCGCGACTCCGGAGAGTATTTGAAGGCCAGGAGCCCAGTCGTTCTTCCGCGTTCCGGAATCGTCGGCGTCCATTGCGCTCGCAAACGGACCCGAGACGGTAAGGAACTGATCTGCGGTCAGTCCGTCGTCCTCCGATCGCGAGACCAAACTAACTCGAGTTGAGTCGCCGCCGGTCAGTACCGCGAGGGCATTCTTAAGTCCGAACCCGTGCTCGTTCATCGAACCGGCGGCGCTACTAGTTCGTCCTCGTTGTCCAAGTCCAAAAACGTGGTTCTGGAGGTCGGCGATCGTCATTCCGATGCCTGCGTCGGCGACTGAAATTTGGACCCTGGCGTCGGAGACCTGATCGACAACAATCTCGACTATGGCTGGATTTGGCTTCGACTTCGTTGCGCCGAGTTTGGTCATGGTCCGCGCTGAAAGCGCGTTGTCGACAAGTTCGCAGAGCGCTTGGTGAAAGTCCAAATCCTGTCGGGCTAGTCCACGGAAGTACTCGTCGAGATTGACCTTCGGTTCGATTTTGTGCTTCGCCACGTCTCAGCCTCCACCTCTGATACAGCCTGCGGCGACTCTAGGAGAGTCCATAGAACTTCGGGGTGGTTTCGGGACTAGAAAAGTTCGGGTGGACTAAGTGGAGCGGCCGAGCGGCCGATCTCGTTGGGACGCTCCTTCTTGCAGCGATCAATCGGTCGAACCCCACCCCTCGCGTGACCATCGTTGGTTAAGTAGCGCCCGTGAACCCTGAAGCGCGGCTGTCCGAGATGTTCCCGCGTCTTGCGTGTCTCGGTCACATCGAACTCAATGCGCCGGGGTTTGGGCCGTTGATGCGGTCCCGTGAGGAATCGCATCTATGGTCGTGGGTGCCGGGGATGTCGCGAGCGAACACGCTTGGAGAACTGCTGGACATACGGCTCCTGGCAGTGAGGTCATGGGCCGGGATCGGGCCCAAGCGACTCACCGAACTCATGGAGCTTCTGGAGTGGATGGACCACATCGTCGGCGACAGTTCGCTTGTCCCCGAAGCCGGTGAGGGAGCACTACGCGCGGAGGCGCTGACCTTTGCCGGCAGCGGGCGTTTCGGCTCGGACCAATGGTCAGGAGCCATCGCCACAGAGCGTGTCTCGACGGAAACGGTCACGGACTCGAGCGGTTTCGGAGACCCATCCCAAACCCTGCGGGAGATGTTTCCTGGCCTCGAGAGTCTCAGTTGGGCAAGCTTCACGTATTGGCGGATCACGCGCACGGCCGTAACCGACGCAGAGAAGCGAGCACTCGACCTAATTGCCACGCGCTCGAACTCGCGATCGATGGCCAAGGTCTTGACGTCAAGGGTCGACGACGTCTTGCAGTGGCCGGGAGTTGGCGACGATGAACTTCTACAGATCTTGAGCTTCCTTCAGAAGTTGCAAGGCGTAGTGGGAGCTACCCATAGGCAGGCTGCGAAAACACCACGACAAGCGACAGCGCGCACAGCGAACCATCGGTCGCTCGCGGGCGTCGTAGAACCGCCAGGTCCGCAGCCGCGGACCAAAGCTGCAGCTATCGACGATCCCATGACCGGGTTGCTGGGCGACGTCTTCCCGCAACTGTGGTTTCTTGCCGACGTGGATCTGCGGTCCCCCTGGTTGGACGAGTTCACAACGGACAAAGGGCGCAAGGAAGCGCTGCGCTACATCCGGAGGGGGCCGCGAGTCCCAACCATCGGCGATCTTTTGCGCTTGAACACGGACACGATCGTGAGTTGGCCGGGTGTTGGCAAGATTCGACGAGGGCAGATCCTCGACTTCCTGGCGCATCTCGGCGGAGAGGCGTACGAGAGCCGACTGGTCGCCGTCCACGTGGTGTCAGCCTGGGTTGCGTCGACTCGAGGTCGGGCGACCTGGGCGAACCTGTTGGCGGCGACGGATGATCCGAAACCGCCAGAGGTCGAGCGCGCCTGGGGGATGCTTGCCGAGACTCCGATCACCGAGGTCCGAACCCGGACAGCGCCGAGTGTGATCGTCGACTATGTGACTGGTCTCGAGGAGCTCGACCGAACGGTCTTGATGGAGCACTGCCTGGCGCAGGCGCCCAGATCGACACAGGACATTGCAGACCGGTTCGCAACGACCGTTGCAACTGTGCGACGTCGGATCCAGTTCCTCGAGGCCGAAGTGCGGGCTCACGTTGCAGGGACGGACTCCTGGCTCCCGGTTGCCTGGGCAGTGGAGGCTCGGCAATCGGGGATCGTTCAGGCTGAGGATGCTTCACCGACCGGGGTCGGGCGTTCGGATGCGGAGGTTGCTCGCCTGTTCGTGGGTTGGCTTACGCGGACGGATCACAGTCGGGTCATACATGCAGAGATCGCTGCGGAGGTTGTGCCAAGCATCCCGGCCCTCGAAATTGCTGACGAAGTTCTTCCGAGCGGACCGGAGGAAGCAGTCGATAGTGAGATCGACGTCCCAGCCGAGGCTGTCCAGGACGGCAGCGATGAAACAGTGTTCCCGAAGAACGATGGCCCGGAGCCCGGCGAGGTGTCGACCTTGTTTGGCGACGCGTTCACTGCTGCTGGACAGTTCATCTCGCGACTCTCGCCGGTCATGGGCGCGATCTTGGAACGCAGAATCGTATACCCCGAGCGAAGTTCCTGGTCGGACATCGGAATCGACTACGCCCAGTCCGCGACGAAAATTCGGCAACTCGAGATCAGCCTCGTGGGTGATGTCCGCTACGCGTTCGAGTTTGCCAAGAACTGGGCGCCGATACGCGCCTATTGCCTTGCTGTCGAGGCGGGGCGCGAGCCCTACCCTCCCCAAGGCCCAACGGACAGTCCTGACTCGACGGCAGTGACGACGCAGTTCCTCCGGCAGCTCTGCGATCGTGTCGCGGACGGTGAACTCAACCCCGGAACCGAGGGACCGTTCTAGTCCACTTCGTATCTGTGGTCAGTTTCGCGCCTCGTCGTTCTTGAAATTAGCCCATGTGTCGAGCCCCATCACTAAGGTCAAGAACACCCTCCGACCGACCCAGATAGGCCCGGGAATCCCCACATGATCAAGCCGGAACTTCAGCCCGCATCGCACTTCGTGGGCCGATGGTTACGTTCCCGTGCCAACCCTGACCTTGGCTTCGGATACTGCAAGGAGAAGCGCGGAGATTCCTACGTGCTGTCCTATGTGGACATCCCCGAGGTTGCTGAGCACGAGGTCCTGGTCGAACCGTCCGACCTGATTGACCGGAGCATCCCCAATGGCACCAGGGTCTGGGTTCGGGGAGCTCCCTACGGCTGGCACGCAGGCGAGATCAAGATGCCTGCGTCGACTGGGCGCTACCACGTTGCGTTGGTAGGGGTCCCGCGTCAGATCCTGCTGTACCAGGACCAGTTCTATTTGCGCTGGTCCAAGCCGCTAGCCGACCCGTCAGCCGCGCTGCAGCACGGTCTGAGTGAAGCTCCCGTGTTCCACGAGGCGCGATCGGACCTCCTCGCGGCACTCGTGCGTCAGCGGCAGGTCTCCCGTGGACTATCCGGGGTGGTCTCGGCTCCAGTGAGCCTCTACCACCACCAGATTGACACCGTTGCCCGTGTTCTCGCCGACCCGGTCATTCGATACCTCCTTGCCGACGAGGTCGGGCTCGGTAAGACGATCGAGGCCGGTCTTGTCATCCGCCAGGTGATGATCGACGATCCTGACGCCGAGGTACTGGTCCTTGTGCCGGACAGTCTGGTTGGCCAATGGCGCAGCGAGCTCCACGGGCGCCTTGCGCTTGGGCCCGCGCTCGAGGATCAGCGCCTGGTCGTCATGTCACACGAGCAGCTTGGGCACCAATGGAATCTCGATCACGTGGCCCTGGTCGTCATCGATGAGGCCCACAACCTGCTCGACAGGATTCTCGACGGTTCGGCAACCCACCAGGCACTTCTCGACGCGCCTGCTCTCCTGGCTCTCTCCGCAACTCCGATGCGGGGTGATTTGGGGGTCTTCCGGCGCCTTCTCGCACTGGTGGACCCAGTCGCATTCGGATCCATCACGGAAGAATCGTTCCTGCAGAGGCTCAATGAACGCGAGCGCAGTGCGGGAGAACTCCAGTTGCTGAACTCTCGCCGGGCCAGCGCGCGGCAGAAGCGCGGAGTCGTTGACTCGCTCCTCGAGATGTTTGCCGGCGACCTCAATATTGTTGAGCTCGCAGCCGCCTGTGCTGACGTTGAGGACAACCTCGCTCCTGCCTGGACTGAACTTGCCGAGTACATCCGTGAGACCTATCGCCTGAGCAGGCGGATGATCCGCCATCGTCGCGAAGGAGACTTGACCGACGGATACGCAGTCGCCGGGCGCAAGCCGACCTACGTCGAACTCCATGACGCTGCTCGCGCTGACGCCGATGAGTTCCTTGACCTGCTCCGGTTCGAGTTGGAAGCCGGCCGTCATGAAGACCTCTACGCTCAGGCGGTGCTGCACGCACTTGCGGGTCCGAGGGCGCTGTTGACCTTCTTGCGTGACCGAGCGGCCCTTCCGGCCCATTCGCCGAAGGCGCCGCCGGAGGCCGTGCGAGCGCTCTTTGAGTCGACCGCAGCGCATCTCGAGATTGCCGGCATTGATGCACGTATCGACGCAGCCATAGCGATCGCCCAGGAACGGGTCGGGCGAGGCTGCAAGGTGGTGGTGTCGTCAAGCTTTGCCGCAATCGCTCATGCGTTTGAGGAGCGGATACTCGAAGAGATCGATGAGTTCTCGGTGTTCCATCACTACTCCGACATGCATGCGCACGTCCGTGACAACGCCGTCGCTGACTTCCTAAACGCTGCAAGTGGTGTGGTCCTGGTTGCGGATCGTTCAATGGAGGAGGGCCGTAATCTTCAAGAGGCAGAGGTCCTGATCAATCTCGACCTGCCACTGGACGCGAGTCGCCTCGACCAACGCATCGGCCGCCTTGACCGCTACGCAGTGAGGCCTGAACCCGCTGAGGTTGTGGTTCTGGTCGAGCCGAACAGTCCTTGGGTTACCGCGCAGATCCGCCTGCTTGGCGAGGGCACCGGTGTGTTTGATAGTTCCGTGTCGACTGTCCAGCGGATGCTCACGGAGGTCCTCGACAAGGTCCGCGGCGAACTCCTTGCTCGTGGTGTTGGTGCTCTCGACCTCGACGTCTCCGCTTTGCGGGCGGAACTCAACACCGAGCGCGATGACATCGAACTGCTCGAGGAGATGGAGTCGGTCAGCGCAGCAGTTTCCTTCGGTCACGAGGCCTTCGCTGAACTGCTCGAGTATGAGGGTGGCGATGATGACCCTCTGCGCCAGGCGGTCAAGCGTCTGACCCAGGGGACCGGCTCACTAGGTATGAAGCCAGTCGAGTCGAAGGACGGCGTGATTCGGTTTGGAGGGGCAAAGGAGATCGGCCTTCCCGAGGACCAGATTCCGGCTCTGCATTCCCTCTTGCTGGCGCCAAAGACCTATTCGCGTGAAGTGGCTGCCGAAAGGTACGCCGTTGCTCCTTTCCGAATCGGCGACCCGCTCGTCGACTGGCTGGACGACTACCTTCGCGCCGATGAACGCGGTCGCGCCTATGCGGTTGTTCGCCCGGTCGCTGGGCTTTCGACCCCTGCTCTGTGGGTGCACTGCGAGTTCCTGGTTGAGTTCGATGACGCGCACCTGGCGTGGGACGGAGCGGCAAGGCGCAGGTTGTCGCGTCGAGGTGATGGCCTGTTTCCGCCCGTTAAGTACGAAACCTGGACCGATCCGTACGGGGCGGCCCCCGACGAGCTGATGCGCGAAAACCTTGACCTTCCTTTCGACAGTAAGCGCGACGAAGTTGTTCTGCGCGGTCCGATCTGGAAGCCCGTTCTCGAGGAGTTCCCAGCGTGGGTCGAGCTGATCAAGCAGAGTGCCGATCAGGCTCGCGCACTCGTGAGCGACTCGGCCGATCTTGCTGAACGGGTCGGCCGTGGTTTGCGCGCTGCTCAAGACGAAACTCGCCGCCGTGATGCGATCCTCCGGGCCCGGTCGCTACGCCTGCCGACCGAGCACGAGCGTGAGGCCGCGCAGATCGAGTTCGAATCCGAGAGAGCTGCCGGGACGGCGTTGATTGCTGGTATCGAGCGGCAGTCGATCCAGATGACCTCGTGCGGTGTCTGTGTGCTGTGGCCAGAGGACAACTTCTGATGTCGGAGGAGGCACGTGTCATCGCAGCGCTAGCGGAGGGCGGGGCCGTACCCAGTCGACTTTGACGACGATCTACACCGAAGATTGATGGGTGCGCTGAATCACTCTGCCTCCACTGCGCTCGACCTCGCGGTGCTCGTACGCCATCTGCTGCGACGCTGGATGCTGCGCGACGACCGCGCAGTGCCGGTCGACGTTCAGAGCGAAGTCTCCGAGAAGTTGAGATCTGTGGCTTACGACGTCGGCCTTCTGGAGGCGGCGACGAACCGCTGGACGGCGACTCCCTGGTCGCCCGAATGGCTCGACGCGAGCAGCGCCCCCTGTGATGCTGCTGCGCTCGCCGGCACCCAGGCAGGGGAGCGGTTTCACCCAGACCCTCTGTTGGCCGACCCCTTCTTCGAGGCGCTGACGCCATTCAAGACCTATCGCACCGCTGGACAGCGAGCAGCATGTCGCGCAGCGATCTCCTCACCCGAGGGAGCAACGGTCCTGTGCATGCTTCCGACGGGTTCTGGCAAGACTGAAATTGCACTGACCCTCTCGGCGCGGAAAAAGTCCGGAGTCACGGTCATCATCGTGCCAACGCTCGCCCTGGCCGCCGATTTCGAGCGGCGCTTTCGCGAACTCTACGTACAGATGAACCCCCGGATTAAGCCGGAGACGTTGAACTTCGCCTGGACATCCAACACGCCCGATCCGGTCAAGGTTCAGATGAAGGACCTGATCGAAAAGGGTCAGTTGCCGATCGTCGTCACCTCGCCGGAGTCGATGACGCGGAGCTTGCGCCAGACGATGATGTGGGCTGCGGAGACTGGTCGCTTCCGCGGCTTCGTCATCGATGAGGCGCACCTGGTCTCGCAGTGGGGCCGATCCTTTCGGCCCGAGTTCCGCACGCTCGCGGACTTCCGTCGCGACCTGTTGAATCGCGCCGCAGAATACGGTCACGACCGAGCTGTAACGCTGTTGCTCAGTGCGACTCTCGGTGCCCCCGAGATGACCGATTTGCTCTCGCTGTTCGCAGAACCGGGGCCCTGTGCACTTGTTGTCGCCAATGCCTTGCGGTCGGAGCCCGACATTTGGATTGCACGGTCTGAAACATCCGAGGTGCGTGCCGATCGAGTGCTGGAGGCGCTTGCTCACGTCCCGCGCCCGGCAGTCCTCTATGTCACAGCGCCGAAGAATGCCGATGACTGGGCCGCCACCTTGCGGGCACGTGGCTATGGCCGCATCGCCGTCGTCACTGGGGAGACCGCACCCGCCGAACGGGCCCGCGTGCTGAACAAGATCAGGGCAACTGAGCCAAACGGCGAGGCTATTGACCTAGTAGTGGCAACGTCTGCCTTCGGCCTAGGCATCGACTACCCCGGCATCCGATCCGTCGTGCACGCCTGCCTGCCTGAGACTGTCGACCGGTGGTACCAGGAGATCGGTCGAGGTGGTCGAGATGGCGCGGCGAGCGCCGAGTTCCTCCTTACAGCACCCCCGGACCGAGACGAAGCGGCCAGTCTCGCGGTCCGGATTCTCGGGGCGGAGAAGTCGGCCAAACGTTGGAAGAACTTGTGGACCCACCGCACTGTCCGCGAGGGCAAGGACTACATCAACCTGGAGAGCACCACCGGTGTTGGCAAGGGTGACTACAACCGATTCTGGAACGCGCAACTCATCCAGGGGTTGGTGGAGTTGAAACAACTATCGCGTCGCCTGGTCGGCGTCGACGAACTGCGGGACCTGCTCGTAGGGGATGACGCGGTCACGTCGGACTGGGTAGCGGTGGAACTGATCTCGGCGGAGCTCAACGCGCCCGGCTTCTGGGACGGGCCGTGGGAGCAATGGCGCGAGCGGGAGTCAGCGCATTCCCGCAATGCCCTTGCAGCGATGACGAAAGTGGCCAGCGGCGACCTGCGCGCCTGCGATGGTATTACTGCCGCCTATGCGCCCGATCCTGCTCTCTCGGAAGCCTGGTCGGATCGCCTGCACTGGATGAAGCCGCTCGGTCCCTGCGGGCGGTGCCCTGGGTGTCGTGCTGCAAAACTCGCTGTCCAGGTTGACCCGCCACCGCGGCCCCAACAGGTCTGGGCGACATCCGCCGATTTGAGTGACGGGCTGCGCTCGTTCGCGGCTGCCTCCCGGGCGAAGAACGGTCTGGTGGTTCTCATCGAACGACCAGGGGAAGACCTGGCCGATGAGTTGGCCACCGCACTGGTGCGTGAGGGCGTGCAACATCTGGCTGGTGAGTTCAAGCAGGTACCGAAATCACCGCTGGGAGTTCCGCTGTTTCGCGACCAACTGCCTCTGGCGCGAGAGAACCTTGCGCCAGTCTCGAGCTTCTCGCGCTTCGCGGTCGGAGATGCGGTTCCGCGTAGCTGGCTATCGCGCTCTGCTGCCCCGAGACGAGATGCGTCTGGTCACGAACTTATCGATGTCTTACTTGTTCCCGAGAGCACCCGCATTGCCGGGAAGGAACTCGGACGTGACATTCCCGCCTCGCTGGGGGCGACCGCCATTGAGCTTCTGAGGAAGGGTTGAACCGTGGACTACTTGAAGGGCAACGCGACAGCGAGTGCCGGGGCGATCTATGTGATCTGTCGCCACTTGGCGCGCGCGGGCGGTCCGATCACCGGCGTTGAGTTGCGTCGTGCTGTTCGTCCTCTCCCCGAACATCAGGGCGACGATGACCAGGGCAAGGCCAGCGACTCGCTGGCGACCTCGCTCAAGGTTGCCGTTGGAATCGGCGCGATTGTCGAAGACTCGAATTCGGCTTGGAGCGTGGAGCCGGCTATCGCGGAAGGGATAGCGGCGGCCGGAAGCGACGCGGCAGCATGGTTCCGAGCCGAACTCCTGCGTCGGATCAACGCTGAGGCCATGGCGTCATTAGCAGCCAAGGAGAAGCCCGCGGACCTCGTTCTAGGGATGGCTTGGTTCCTCCAGCAGGATCCGTTGAAACCGTTGGGGGCCGTGTTCGGCAATGGCGCGGAAGCGACCCTTGGGCAGTTGGCAATGGCGGACGGCACGGCCGTAAAGGCCGTTGAAAACGCGGAACAGTGGCGATCGTTCCAGCGCTGGATTCTTGCTCTAGGTCTGGCTCGAAGCGTCGACGTCCCGGGGGCGAAAGTGGTCGTGGCTGATGCTTCCACCGCTATCGCCGACTCGCTGGCATATCTCCCGACGAGCGAGCGAGCCGGAGAATGGCTCGCGGCGTTGCGCAAACGCCTCCCGATCTTCGGGGCTAGCACGCTGCTGGCGGCATTGCCCGCGCCGCGGACGGGGTGGCACGACATCCCGCCGGCCGTATCGCTCGGGCTGCTCAAGTTAGAGAAGCGTGATGTGCTCGCCCTGGAGTCGGCCGACGACGGCCGGGGTGTCGTCACGGTGGGTCTCGGCGGCGGTTCGCGCCAAGTCGGCATCATCAAGGTGACGGGGGTGGCGGCGTGAGTAACGAGACGATGGAGAAGTTCCGTTGCTGGAGCGGCGAGAAGGTCGCCGGCACGGTCTTCTCTGACATTGGTGCGCTGGCGAGTGACGCCGACGCGATTTTCTTGGCAGCTCACACCCCGGTCGAACTAGACCGTAAGAAGGGGACCGAGACCGACGTCAACGCCGCGGGCGAGGCGCAAGTCCTCAAGACTCTCTTGGCGGACGTCGGCGATGGTCGACGCAACACCCTGATTGCGGTCACCGGCGAGTCAGGCAGTGGCAAGAGCCATGTGGTGCGTTGGGTCAACGCGCACGTCAGTCGGGAGGACGACCGCTACCGCGTGCTCTACGTGCCCAGGGCCGTTCAGACCTTGCGGGCGTTGCTGCACAAAATCGTGTCTGACCTGCCGGGCGTCGAGGGCACCGATCTCCTGGATCGGGTGGACGCCGCAATCGGCAAGGCGAGCCCGGGTGAACTCAAGGACCGCTTGGTCAACGAGATGCGGATTGCGCTGAACTGGACGATTCAACCGCTGCCCGCTGAGGAAGGCGAGACTCCCGAGCAGGCCCAGGCGCGGGAGGACCGTAACAACATTCTTGGCATCCCGGACGAGCAGGGTCGTCGCCGCGACGGCCTTGCCGATCTCCTGGAGGAGCCTCAGGTTAGCAAGGCACTCCTGCGTGAAGGAGGTCGGCTGGACCGACTGGTGGCGTCGTACTACGACGAGACCTCGCGCCGCGACGACAGTGAGGAGGCTTTCACGGAAGAAGACCTGCCGGTGCGTGTCGCAGGGATCCGGCGGACGCTGAGCGGTCGTCCAGACCTTGCCGAGTTGTGGAGCATGATCACCACCGACCCGACCGACGCACTGTCCTTGCTGGAGGACGCCCTCCGGCAGGCTGTGCCGGCCACCCTCGGCCTCCGATCCGCTTCGGGTGGGGACACCTTGGACGGGCTCTTCCGGCGATCTCGGCAGATTCTGAAGACGGAGGGCCGCGAACTCATACTGATCTTCGAGGACCTGACTCAGTTTGGCCTCGTCGACGGTGAACTGTACGACCAGTTCGCCACGGCACCGAGTGACGAGGTCGCGCCATTGCGCGTGGTGTTCGCAGTCACCGATGGCGCCTTCGCCAGAATGGACAAGACCGTCTCGACCCGGGTGACAGACGTTTTCGAGGTCGGGGGCTCGGCTCTTTCGGATCCGCAGAAGTTCGTGGGTCGCTACCTGAACTTGGTCCGGGTTGGTGCGCCCCGCACCCGCGAGCTTTGGACCGAGAGTGGTCAGAATGCGGATACCCCGTGGATGGAGAACGCCTGCGCCACGCGGAATGAGGGTCAGGCCTGCCAGTTCCTGGACACCTGCCACGCGTCGTTCGGAAAGGTCGAGATCGAGGGATTCGGAGACGTCGGCCTGTACCCGTACAGCGTTCCGGCACTGCGCCGTGCGATCACTCATCTCGGGGACGAAGGCACTCCGCGCTTGGTACTCGACGAGTGCATCTCGACGAACCTCACCGAGGCAGACCCTCGGATCGCCGATGGCACCTATCCGCATGATCGAGTGAGAGATCGTTTCGATCGGCACGCGATCATGGCTCCCGATGCCCTAGTAGATGGCGTACCGGCGTCCGAAAGAGATCGCGCCTATTTGGCCCGCCTCATTTGGGGTGACGAGGTCGTGCCTCTCCCCGCTGGGATCGAGGAGGCGTTCTCGCTGACCAGTGGTACCGCCAAGGTCGCGACTACGAAGGCCGGCAGTTCAGTCCCTACGGCGACTCCCAAGACGGCCCCGGTTGCGCTCGGCGTGTCTTTGCAACCGAGCCCGTTGGAGCCGCTGTGGCAGTGGCAGAACGGTGCGGGCACGCTGATCGAGGATGAGGCGAATTACTACCGCGCAACGCTTCTTGCGCTTACGCAGTCACGTTTGCAGTTGGACCAGGATCTGGTGCACGTCCACAACGGCCATGGAAAGGCGATGCTCGCCAAGATCCTCAACCAGACGTCGTTCTACTTCGAGGGCGCCCGCGGCGCCGGTGCTGGCAAGGACTCGGTGCGTTTCGACCTGAAGCCGACTTCGGAGACGGTGCGGATCCTCGTAGCGGCGCGCTGGTTCCGAGATCACGGGCATTTCGATCCTGCATTGGGAATCTGGGAGTGGCCGGCGGGGTTCAAGCCCGAAGACCTGATGGTTCAACTCGAATCGACTCTTGACGAGTGGGCTGCTGCAGCTCGGGACAGGTTCCTTCAGGCTTCAGGCGGCCAGTCCCTCGCCGCCGATTCGGTGGGTATCCGCGCGGTGGCACTTGCTGCGCTCGGGCATGACCTCGTGGGGCTCCGTTCCACGGCAGACGTCTTGGCCGCTCGTACGCCGGTCACGGCGCCGACCGCTGGACCGTGGGGGAAGGTCCAAGTAGCTGCCGAGCAAGCACTCGGACTCGATGCCCAGGTCTACGTAGCAGAGTTCGCCGCAGTTCGGCAGGGTTCGGCAGGTGCCGCCCAGTTGGTCGACACACCGGATCTCGACCTTGCACTTGAGTCCTGGCTCAGCGATCCGGTCGAAGCGCTGAGACGAGTCAAGGACACGAAGCCTGAGCCTGCCTTGGAACTGCGGGCCACTGCCCTACTGGCTGCACTGGAGGAGGCTGCAGATGCCGAGCGGCAGAACCTCGAGGGCGCTGTCGCCTTCTTGAACGACGGTCTAGGTGGGCTGGCGCCTTCGGTGGTTGCGGATCAGGCGCTTCAGATTGGCGATACCGCCAAGAAGAGCGGGCACTTCCGACCCTCAGACGGTTGGGGTCAATTCAGCAGCGCGGTCAAAGTCCTCGAACCCCATGCGGGCACATTGCCGGTCCTGACAATCGCGGCCGGCCCGGCAGGGGTACTCCAGGCGCAACACAACGGGCGGCGGCTTGTTCAGTTGGCCGGTGCACTCCGCGTCATCCAGCGGTGCCTGAAAGAAACCAAGGAGGAGTGCTTGCGAACGGGAAGCGCCGCCGGCGACGTAGAGGGCTTGCGCACCGTCGTGAAGACCCAGATTGCCGACCTCGACGCTATCGTCAACAATCTCACCGGGAAGGGCTGACCGATGACCACGATGCCGGCATGGTTGACCGAAGCGGCTGATGCTGTCTCTGCCGCGACCGACACCGCCAAGGTGCAGACGCAGGTTGACACGCTGACCGAGGCCCAACGCAACCTGGGCGCCCCGCTTGCCAAGTTGACGGCCTTGAGCAGCGCCACCACTGCCGGAGGCGGAACCTGGTTCGAGGGCTACATCGCATCTCCCGAGGTCTTTGAGGCGCTCAAGGCCGCCGCGAAGGAGCCGACTCAGGGCAACTTGGGGACGCTCAGCCGAGTACTGAACTCGTACGTGACTGCAGCCGAAAACAAGGCGATGGCGGATTGGGCGGCCTATGGAAGTGGCCGTATGGGCGCGGTCCCCGACCTGCTCCAACTGGCGGGGACCTTGGCAGCCGTCGCAAGTGTTGCGCCGCTGGCCGCGGCGCTGAAGGACGTGTTGCACCAGTTGGTACCCGCTACCAACAAGTTCCCGACCCCGGCGGCGTTCGACCTTCTAGACGAGGCAGAAGCCCGTCTGAACGACCTGGAGGCCGCTCTCAAGCCAGACAGCGTTCGTCAGTTCTTCTCTGCGGTTGCTCGCGACGGAGCGTCGCTAGCGATGCTCACCGAAGATGTTCGGTCATGGCTCGCTTCGAACGGGGCGGAGCAGAGCTTCCGGATCGTGGCGGGGAGCCCGACCGAGGGATGAGTGATATTCAGGCGGCACTGACCGTGCTCGAACTGCGCGAGGCCGAGTTGCTTTCCTGGGGAGCAGTTGGCGCGCAGTGGACCCGGGAAGAGGCTGAGGCGGTCCTGGCCGATCACGGGGACGGCCCGGCGCTCTTCGCCGATCTGGAACGACTCGGTCTGCTCGTCCCGACTCCCACGAATGGGTATAGGACCCGGAGCGCGGAGACGATGCGCCTGCTGGCGACCCTCCGTCAAGCGTTCCGCGACGACCGAATCCTCAACGGCCGGCCGTTGGTGCTCGATTACCGTTTCCTGCAGCGCCCCCGCCGCCGTCCACGTCGCGATATTGATCGTGCCCAGGTCGTTTCCGGTCTCGGCGACGCCCTCGGTTCGGCTGGCAAGGCCACAGTCACAGCGCTGGCACCGCCAACATTGTCGGCGTTTCAAGAGCGATCGACCGCATCGATCTTGACGGCCCTGAATTCGCCGAACCCGCGAGCCGGTGTCGTCGTCACCGCTGGCACAGGCAGCGGAAAGACGCTTGCGTTCTACCTTCCACTGCTCGCCTGGTTGTCCGACCATGTTCAACCCCAGTCCGGAAAGACGTCGGCACTCGCGCTCTACCCTCGTAACGAACTACTCAAGGACCAATTGCAGACGTTGGTCGGTTTGTCGCTGGACCTGATGGCACGGGTTCCCGGTTCGACTCCGCTGAGCATTGCCAGTTGGTTCGGCCCCACACCGCAGGCATCGTTCTATGTCTCGGAGCAGTGGCGTCTTCAGGGGGCGGGCTACCTCTGTCCCCATCTGCGGTGCCCGAATTGTTCGGGTGAACTGATCTGGCCCAAGGCCGCGCTCAGTGCGAAGGAGGAGCGTCTGGAGTGCTTGGAGCCTTCCTGCGCCACCGTCATTCCTGGTTCGGTGCTACGCCTGACGCGAGACTCGGCCCAGAAGAACCCCGCCGACATCATGCTCAGCACCACCGAATCGCTGAACCGGCAGTTGTCCGTCCCCAAGAATCTGCGCGCTTTCGGCATCTCGACGCAAAGTCTCAGGGCCGTGCTCCTCGACGAGATCCACACCTACGAGGGCACAACGGGTGCTCAAAACGCGGTGTTGCTGCGCCGCCTCCGCAAGGCCCTCGGCAAACAGGTGGTGTGGGCCGGCCTGTCCGCGACGTTGACCGATGCCGGTGACTTCTTTGGACGCCTCGTCGACCTGAACCCGGGCGATGTCACCGTGATCGAGCCCGCATTCAGCGAACTCGAGGAGTCTGGAGCGGAGTATCTGGTTGCCCTGCGCCATGACCCGCACAGCAGTACAGGTCCACTGTCCGCCTCGATCCAGGCAGCGATGTCGCTATCGCGCAGCCTCGACGTCCTGCACGGAAACCCTTTCAACCCGCCGATCGATTCTGAAGGGCTGGTCGGAACCCGGCTGTTCGCCTTCACCGACAAGCTCGACAGCACGAACCGGTTGTTCTGGGACCTGCTCGATGCTGAGGGTTGGTCCTGGCCTGGCCGCCCGAATCCGAGTCACAACCCCCACACGCTTGCGCACCTGCGCTCTCCGAGCCAGGACCAGTTGGCTGTAGGACAACGGCAAGCCGCTGACGAGCGTGACCAGGACGGACAACTGTGGTGGCTCGCAGAGCTCTTGGGACACGACGTCGACGGCGACGTTCAAAAGAAGCTAGACCGCACAAGTTCCCAGGACAGCGGCGTGGCGACTGACGCAGACATCGTGATCGCGACCGCCAGTTTGGAGGTCGGATTCGACGACGACCGTGTCGGCGCCGTGCTCCAACACAAGGCTCCGCACGACGTGGCGCAGTTCTTGCAGCGCAAGGGCCGCGCGGGCCGAAATGCAGCCACCCGTCCCTGGACCGTAGTTGTGCTGAGCAATTTTGGCCGGGATCGAGATGCGTGGGACGCCTACGACGCATTGTTCAGCCCGATCGTTCCGGCTCGGTCTCTGCCGATCGAGAACCTTTACGTTCTCCGTATCCAGGCGGTCTACAGCCTCCTCGATTGGCTCGCGGCGGAACTCGATCTCAAGTACCAGAGTTCGTGGGCTCTCGGCAGTGGCCCGGCGGATCTCCTGCACCCTAAGAACGCAAACAAGGTGCCAGGGACCCGTGCGCAGCAGACTGCGATGGCCGATCTCCTCGGGCGGTTGTTGCGAGAAGGAACTGAGCGTGACCTCCTGCGTCGGCACCTGCGCAGGAGTTTGGCCCTCGGCGACGGGCCGCACGCCGAGCGGATAGTTGACCAGATCTTCTGGGAGGCGCCTCGCCCGCTACTGACAGGGGTAATCCCGACGCTGCGCCGAAGACTGATCGACCAGTGGGAGGGGGAGCGTCCGACTCCCGATGATTCCGGGCTCAAGCATCGGACTCCGTTGCGGGATTTCGTCCCGGGCAACCTCTTCGACGAGTTGATGGTCCCGGACGTTTCCTTCTCCGTGCCGTGGGCGGGCAATGAGGTCCAAAGTGAGCATTTGCCTGCGCTGCGGGCCATCCGCGAGTTCCTGCCTGGCAATGTGTCGCGGCACTTCGGGGTCTGGGCCACCCACAAGCGGCATTGGGTCCCGCTTCCCGAAGACCGAGACGATGACGGCGTCCGATGGGTAGACGTCGCAACCTACGGTGGTACCCAGGTCGACGAGACCGAGGTCGCCGGCCAGGCGGTCACCGTGTTCGCCCCTCTGGCGGTCACGTTGTCGTCGGTCGACTCGAACGTGTCCGACTCTTCGTCAATGCGAGCGAACTGGCAGTTCGCGGTGACGCCACTGGGCGCCGGAGTGTCGCTGACTCTGCCGCCATCGGTGACCACCTTGATTCCGCAACTCTCGTCGCATTTGCATGTCCAGGGCGGTGGCGTCCGGCTGATGCGTTACACGGCCGATGCGACCGGGGTGCTTCGGATCAACGGCACGCCGCAGGTCGAGCGGATCCGTTTCGGCAAGCGCGATGCGGACAGCTTCGTGCCCGCCGCACTTGGAGTGGAGATCCACTGTGATGCCTTGATTGGCCAGGTTGCCGTTCCGACGTTCAACGATCCGCCCAGCCCTGACGAGCGTTCGGCCTGGATGGAGCATCAGGTCTTGACCAGTGACGCCTTCCCCGCAGATATGACCTCGTTCGACCGTAGCGCCGTCGCAGAGGTTCTTCGAGCGGTCGCTGTCACGTGGGCGGGCGCCCGACAAGACTCACCGGACCGTGTGGCATTCGCGCGAGAACTGATTGCCACCTCAGAGCTGCTCGGCGTCACTCGTGAAGACGTCGACAGTTCGGCCGCGGACTGGTTGATGGACGGCGTCGTCCAGGCCCTACTTCTTGACGTTCTAGTCGAAGCGCGTTCTGACGTCAGGTCGGAACACTGGCTCGCCTGGCTTCGGCGACGACACACCTTGAGCGCCGCCAACTTGTTGCTCTCCTCGCTGACCAGTTGGGGCTCGGGGGTCGACGCGGACGAGTTGACCGTTGACCTTCACCCTGAGGATGAGAGTCGGTTCGTGATCTCCGAGCAGTCGCCGGGTGGCACCGGACAGATTGAGGCTCTCTCGCGGGCAATGGCCGAGAACCCAGACAACTTGGGGATGGCTCTTCGAGACGCTATCCGGCCATCCGACATGGAGTTGATGGACATTGAGCTCCGATCCCTGCTTTCGACGCCCGACAATGAGGTTGCTGTCGCGATTCAGGAGCTTGCGGGGGCCTGGCGGGAAGGTCACCAGGCAGTGCGCGCAGCGACTACGAGGCTGGAATCTGCACTGCAAGGTGTCGGCGTCGAGTTGGGACATGCGGCACGGACCGCGCTCTCGACCCGGCTTGCTGGGCCTGGCGCGCACCCAGGGCTGATCGACGAGGTCTCGCTATGGATGGACCTGCGTGACCGCTCGCTCGCTGACAGCGGTTTCGCGGTCGATCCCCGCACATTGGCTGTGTTGCTCGCAGGTCGTAGTGAAGTCGACCCGTACCTGCATTTGCAGCAACCCACCGCGGTTGAGCGAGCCCGTGTGGTCAGCAATGTGCTCTGGCCATGGGGTGAGAGCATTCGCTCCGTGGCCTCGTACAACCCGTACGCGCCTGTGCTTGCGACGGCCGTCGATGTCGTCCGCGACCATTGGTCGCCTCCAGTTGCGGTGCTGGACATTGCGTCTTGGAACGACGAAGAAAGGCGCACCGTGCACGCAGAATTGGTGCGAGCACGCGAGGCGATCGTCCGAGTTCACAGCGCTGAGCGATCGCAGTTGCGCCGGGCGATCCTTGACCTGAACACCGTCCCTGTCGAAGTTGGACCCTTGATGTTCCATCCTCTGGTCACAGCTGTCGCTGAGACCGGCCAGTACATCGAGGCGCGTGTGCTACTGCGGGAGGCCTGGTTGTGAACCGGGTGATTCGGAAGTCACAGAACGCGAGCGCGAGTGAGGCGGCGGACCTGCTCGCCGGACTGTTTGCCGCCGAGATCGCTGCTCCAGGGAAATGCTTGTGGTTGGTTTCGCCGTGGATCTCCGACGTGGAGCTCATCGACAATTCGGCCGGCACTTTCAGTGCTCTCTCGCGTTTCGGCAAGCGACGGGTCCGACTCACCGAAGTGCTCGTATCTCTCGCCAGTCGCGGCTGCCATGTCGTGGTCGGCACAACGACAGATCCGCACAACACCCGCTTCGTAGAGCGACTCACGCAACTGGGGGACGACCTGCGGGTCTCCGATCGGATCACGATCACGATCGATCCTTCGGAGCACCTGCATACCAAGGCGATCACCGGCGATGATTTCGCACTGTCGGGAAGCATGAACATCACCTACAACGGCATCGAGGTCCGTGAAGAGATGGTCCAGTTGCGCTTGGATCAGAAGTTCGTTGCCCAGGCAAAGATGGACGCCTTCGACCGGTTCGGGGGAGTGCTGTGAGTCTGGCTACTGCGGCGCAATCCCTGGTAGGCGACTACTCGGTATACGGCGACATGAGTGACCGGATCGAAGCGCTCGTCGCCAAGCAGGTCGACATCTATGTTCCGCGCCGGAGCAACTGGCTGGTGATGCCCTGGCAGCCGGCGGTTGGATCGATGGGATTCTATCTCTTCTCGGAGGACCGGGAAGGACAGCGCCGTGGCCGTGAGGTGCTCAACGGGTTCCTCGGTCCCGGTGTCGCCCGCCTGGTCTCGATGCCCGACGAGATGCTTGAGGGGCAACTGCCGCCAGCCTGGGTCGACCTAGGCCTGACCAAAGCTACCTATATCCGGCGCTCCCAGCAGGTCGATCGCCTCGACATGTTGGCTCGCCTCGAAAACCTTGTCGCCACCGTGGCAGGGCGCCCAGCCACCATCGAGGAGATCCATCCCACTCACGTTGATCTCCTTCGCGACGTACGCCTGGCAATGCTCAGCCAGGACGGAGTCGGCGCGCAGCGGCTCTTTGACCAACTGGTACTGACCGGGCAGCTCAGCGCCGAGAACATCCGCTTCCTCACGATCGAACTGCTGGCCTGCTTCGGACGATGGCAGGAGATGGCGGACCTGCCGTACATCGCGGTTCTCATGCAAGCTCGTCGTCCTCGCGTAGTGACCGAGTCGATGCTCCAGATGGTTTGGGCAACCCAGGTCGCTGTCCACCTGGGACTCGCCTCTGTCGCAAGCGTCTTCGCGTCGCAGGACATCGTTGGCCGGTACACAGCCATCCTGCGGTCGATTGAGGTGCCGTCGACGCCTCAGGGTCGGATTCTCGCTTACCTCACCGCCCTTGCCGACGATGACGCGGAACGCCAGGAGGCGATTCTCCGCGCGGTCCTCGACCCCGACGAAGCCGGGGCGCTCGCAGCCTTGAGCGCGCCCGCAGGCTCCATTGTGCCGGAGTTCGAGCCCGATCCGGAGCCGGAGCCGGACCCGGAGCCCGAGCCCGAGCCGGAAGTCGCCCCGATTCGGCTCGCTTTCGACGAGGCCCGCTACAAGCGAGTCGTTGAGATCTTCCTCGCCGAGCCTCTTCCTGGTGACGCCGATTTCGCTGTTCAAGCAGTACTCGACCTGGGTGGACACGAGCGTGCAGGAGACGTACTCCAGGTCGTTCGCGACTGGGTTAGCAGCGGGGATGTAGAACCCGGAAGACGATTGGCGCTCGATATCAGCGCGCTGGATGATCTTGTCGCCGATGTCACTTCCGGTTGGGTCGCCTGGGCCCAGCGGATCGGCGCCGATGAAGTCTGGGGCGACGCTGCTACGACGTTGCGCAACCAGTACGCCGGGTGGCAGCCGCTCAGCGAACTGACCGCCGACCACGTGTCGTTGGTCGCTGACGGCGTACTGGGCGCGATCGGCACGGCGAACGAGCAACAGTTGCGAGCTGGTCTCGACATCCTTTGTCGAGTCGCGGCCGATGTCGTCGGGCATCCGTCGTGCGCTTTGTTCACTGAGACTGTGCTGGAGTTCCTGGCCGATCAGGAAAACATGAGTTCCCAGGTCCGGGAGGCCTACGGAACCTTGTTCGAGGCGATCTTGGGAGCCGGTCCAACCGTCGAGTCCTACACCGAGGTACTGACCAGGACGTCGGTCCTGTGGGACCGGATCAAGGCCCGGCAGCACGTCGATTGGGCTCTGGAAACTCTCGACACGTGTGCAGGCGCCAGCGCTCCAGACCCGCAGGTACGTAACGCCTTCGGTGCGCCAGTGATTCACTATCTGCGCTCTTTGGATCGCTTGAGCCGACTGCAACGGGTGGTGACCGAGTCTCTCGCCGAAGACTTCGGCCTCCCCGCCATTCCGCTCCCAGTGGTGCCGGCGGGCGACGAGAACGTGTCGTCGTGGTCGCGATTGGACGGGACTGTCGTCGGGCTCTATACGCTGCTTCCTCAAGCTCTGCAGCGATTCAGCACGCGCTTGAAAGCGCTGTGCAACCCGGGCGAGGTCGTCGGCAACGACGACAAGACCGCAACAGCCGCTCTGACGAACCTGGCCGAGCGAGCCGAACATCTGATCGTCGATACCTGGCACGCCGCCCACCAGGCGACAGGTGCGATTGATCAAGTTCGGCCGAAGTCACAGCAGATTTTGCCGCGACAGAAAGGCGTGACCGGATTCTTGCGCGCCCTGGAAAGCTCTCTCGAGGGCTAGGTCAGCGAACGGCCCGCATCAGATGCCCGGTGAGCACCCGAACATCGTTCGGTGTGTTCTGAATCCCGTTCCAACGTCTCTGCTGGTCGCCGCCGAAGTCCCAGGCGCCACCGGTCCAAGCACACGCGTCCTTCAGTTTTGACAACCGTGCCGGGATGTCGATCTCGGGGAGATCCGACGCTGGTATGCCCTCGGTGAGGTAGTCCATGACGTAACCGAGCGACTGGATGCCGGCGCCATGCGTCAGTCGCGACTTGGTCGGTGGCAGGGCCCAAGCATCGGGGAAGGTCAATTCAACGACGGTCCAGAAGAAGTTAAGGTGGAGCAAGATCTGGTCGACGTCGCCGGTGCCGTCCATCGGGTCGCGGTACTGGTAGAGCGCTCCGTCGTACAGGCTGTTCTCGATCATCTTCAGGACGCTGTTGTCCTTGATGTATCCGTCGGGTCGGGTCGGCGTCGCGATCCGACCAGCGAATGGCAACCCCGGTGCGGTTTCGCCGCCGTTGAGCAAGGCCAGCACTTGGGCAGGGAGTTGCTTACGTGCGTACGCGGTCGGCAGGTGGCCGGCCGTCTCCGGCAGCAGTTCGTGGATCAGGCCCTTGGGCAACGGCTTAGTGTTGTTAACCAGGATGAACTGGGATCGCTGCTCGGCCTCGCCGTGGGCAATGAACCCGACAGCTGCGACCGGAAACTCCGCGAGGTCTGCATCGCGAATGGCGGCACTTCGCTGCTGGCCGTCGACCAACCAAGCCGGCTTCTGATCGTCGGACAGCGACTCATCGACCGGGATCACCAGTTCGCCAAGGGTGGAGTAGTCAGGCCCAAGGTTGACACCGGCAGGTTCAAAACTCACCCGCTCGTCAAACGCAAGAACCACCGCATTGGGGAGCATGGCTCCATCCGACTCGAGATACCGGCGGATCGCTTTGATGTGGCTCAGCACCTCGGGGCGCTGATATCCCTGCAACGTGGCGTCGTCGCGGTGCACACGCGAGACGGTTGCGAAGTCGTGGATGTGCTTGCCGTCGACGCCGAAGCAATAGATGAACTGCGACCCCTGACGGATCTGGATCGCCGGCAGCCTGATGTCGTATCGGTCAGCCATCGGTACTCCTCGACATCACTTTGGGCTTTCTCGGTTGCAAGGTCTCCATCTTCCGCGACAGGACCGACAGGTTGTGGAACCCGCGCCGCTTGTTCCGCTCGGTGCCTCGGAAGATCGCGATCTCGATCCCGAGTTCTCGGCAGAGACTGCAGGGGCAGGTGGTCCAGGGCGCGGCGTCGAGAGTACGGGCGTAGGCCTCGAGGTAACTCTTCTTTGTCTGGCAGATCTGTTCGTAGGCGCCAAGGGCGGCCAGTGCGTTCGTGGTCGCCTTGGCGCTGCCGTCGAACGCGCGCACCGCCGCCAGGCACTCGCGCTCGTGCTTCACTGCCTCGGCCTGGGACACGCGCCCGGCCAGAATCGCGCGCTTCAGCGTGGGATTCCCGTCGACCTGAGGGATACGGAGGGCGACGTACTCACCGTCCATTGAGTGGAAGTTTTTGCGGTCATCCATGAATGACTGCCGGAAAGCCGACGTGCTGTCGAAGCTGGTTACCCCCAGGTCAGCGAATGTCTCCATCGACTCGAACCGAGTGATTCCGAGCAGATGCAGGTCCGTGGTCGGTTCGAGAATCTCTTGGATCGCGTCCAGCGACTCGAGGATCTCCTTCGTTTTGAGCGGGACCATGCCGCCGAGAGCGATCCGCTGATAGCCCATCTTCTGGAGTTGAGCGACGCTGTCGGCGTACGACGCCGGACCCCAACCTTGGGCTGCGCCGACTGGGACTACCGGCGACTTCTCGTCGTTGACCATTTCGATGAATTCCGCGGCAAGGCGCAGCGTGATCAGTCGGCGCTCAGCCCACGCAGGATCAACAGACTCAAAAGAGGCCGCAGAGTCGTATCCAAAGATGATGTGGTCGACGCTGACCCCAGCGTCGAAGCCACACCCTTCATAGAAGTCGAGAGTCTCCCGCACGCTGACAGGGGGCACGAGTTCGTCGGCGTAGTTGAAGGCACCGTTATCACCGAGTGACTCGACACCGTCCGGCAGTCGGAAGAATCGGTCGACGCCGAGGCGGTACAGCCTGGCTCGTTGGGACGCGGTGTATTTGCCAGACCCCATGATAGAGCCGTCGACGATCGACTTGCTGACCAAGATGCCGTGGTAGGGCGGAGTCTCGAGCACTTCGTGCGCGTAACGATCGTCGCGCTGGCGAACTCGTAGTGGCGAGTACTCGTCGCGAGCGAAATCGTAGGTTGGGCTGACCAGGTCTTGGCTATCCGGGAAGTAGAACTTCATCGGCGCCCGGTCCGTTCCGCCAAGTACGCGCGAACCAAGAAGTTCGAAAGCGCACTGATGTGCCGCGGTGTGTTCTGCAGGTCGTTCCAGACCATGCCAAGGTCCTCCCATGTGCCGGCGGTCCACCGGCACTGGTCGGCGATCAGTGCCAACTCTGCCCGTGCCTGCTCGGCGGCATCCGACGCGGCAGGATCAACATGAGCCATGACTCGATCCATCAATCGCCCCATTGCTCGGATGCCGACTCCACCCATCAGTCGGGAGTCAGTCGGCGGTTTGCCCCAAGCACGCGGGAAGGTCTCCCGAACGGCCCCCCAATACGCCATGAGCAGTCGACGGATGCCTTCCGTATCAGTGGTTCCGGTAGCGATGTTGCGGTAGGGGAAGAGCACTCCAGATGGTGACTCGATCGACTCACGCAAAGCCTCAACCAGGCCTGTGTCCGTGACCACCGCTACCTTCTTGTCGGCCGCGGTAGACGCGCGCCGGATGATTCCGAAGAACGGCGAGTCCGGATCTTGGTTCAGCATGTCGACCAATGCCGAAGGCAGTTGCCTTGTCGCCATTCGAGCGGACGGCACTCGAGCGATCTCCGGAAGAAGTTCGGTGACTAGGCCGACAGGCAGCGGTTGCACGGTGTTCACACGGAGGAACTGTTCGCGCTGCACGTCCAGGTCGCCGGCAACGAAACCCGCCACGGGCACAGGCATTCGACTGTTCTTGGTGCGTGAGAGCGCGACGCTACGTTGCTGACCATCGACGATCCACGCTGGCCGAGGACCGTCGCCGTCCGGTGAAACCGGTATCTCCAAGGTGCCCGATACCGCTAGGCCGTCGCTCGTGTTTGGGCCACGACTCGACTTCCACCTCACCTCGGGTGGCAGAGCAAGGATCAGTCCGTTCGGAAAGAGAACGTCACCCGAATCGAGGTAGTCTTGGATCTGTTTGACATGTTTCTTCTTTTCAGGACGCTGGTACCCGATGAGCTTGCCCGCCTCGTCGCGGCCGATACGCGAGACGTCGGCCACGAGATCGATCTCGTCCGCGGCGAGTGTGAACAGGTACAGCGGGACGTCGTCGTTCTGCAGCACTTTCAGCGCTCTGCGTTCCAACCATTTCTCAGTCATCGAGTGACTCCTGCATTGTTGAAGAGTGCCCCGAACCGTCGTTGCTCGCAGGCGTGCCCGGCGTCGCGCAACTGACGCAGGGCACGGGTCTTGGTAAGCCGATTATCAGCCCGTCGCAGCGCCCGTATGAAGTCCAGGATCGCGGTGTCGCTCAACGGAACTCGGTCGTAGACATCCGCTTGCTCGGCGCCGGCGCTCCACTCCTCCCATCGTTCGCGTGTCTGCGTCGACGTCAGCCCGGATTTGGCGGCGAGGCCCAGCCATTGGATAGCCATCCTCACGTTCAGACTGGTCGCGGTGCCCCCGAGGGTTCGTCGCAGTGCCCTGTTCGAGGGAACCCTGATATCAGTTGGGATCTCGTCAGTTCCCCCGAAGACCAAGGGCGCCACCGTTGTGCGCTCGAGAAGGTCGCGAGCGATCACGTCCGCGTAGCTCTTCGAGAGCACCCAAAGCATCGGCCCGTCCAGTCGGGGAAAGTCGCCGGCGTTGACCAACTGCCACCAATCTTGAGACTGATCAATATTTAGTCCGACGACGTCTGGACTTCCCGAAGAGAACGTGGCGCTGTACGACGGAGCTGTGTCTTGCGCAGTGCGTAGGCCGAGGCCGGCCGAGGCTACGAGGAGCTGGGGTGCGTAACCGTTCGCGCGAGCAGTCTCTTCGAGGCGGAGGACCTGAGTCCAACTCTCGCCTTGATACAGGGACCGGAGTGCGCGCCGGGCGCCTGCTCGCCTGATCTGGTCGCTCCAGGCCTGCGCACGTTGCTCCATCGACCCAGGGGCAAGGTTTCGGACTTGGAGTGCGTGGTCGACCGGCAACGACTTGCGATCGGTGCACGTGACGACGATCGTCAGTTTCTGAGTCACTCATCTGCCTCTGGATTTGATAACTGTCGGTGTGTCGAAGTTACTCTATGCAGTAGTTAGTCGTAGCGTCGTGAACACACAGAGTGTTGGTTGAGGAAGTTTGGTGGTTGGCATGAAGGCAGTAGTTCTTCTCAGCGGGGGACTCGACTCGACGACGGTGCTGGCGCACGCGAAGAGCTTGGGGTTCGAGCCCTACGCGCTGAGCTTCCGCTACGGACAGCGCCATGTCGTTGAACTTGAGGCTGCGCAGAGGGTCGCCGACGCGCAGGGGGTTGCCGGCCATATCGTGGCCGACATCGACTTGCGGGCGTTTGGGGGTTCGGCATTGACGGCTGACATCGACGTTCCCAAGCACGAGAGCGCTGCGGACGTTGAGGAGAACATCCCTGTTACCTATGTCCCCGCGCGTAACACGGTGTTCCTTTCCTTTGCACTCGCGTATGCAGAGGTTGTTGGAGCGACGGACATCTTCATCGGAGTCAACGCTCTCGATTACTCCGGCTATCCGGACTGCCGTCCGGAGTACATCGAGGCATACGAAAACATGGCGAACCTGGCGACTCGAGCCGGGGTCGAAGGCGCCCGCCTGAAGATCCACACGCCGCTCATCGACAAGTCGAAGGCCCAGATCGTCGAAATGGGCCTTGCGCTCGGCGTCGACTACGGCCTCACTTCGTCGTGCTACGACCCGGATGATGCCGGTCGGTCGTGCGGGCACTGCGATTCGTGCCTGCTTCGCCTCAAGGGCTTTGCAGAGGCGGGGGCCACTGACCCGATCGAGTACCAAGAGTCGGCATGACCTACAAGGTCAAGGAGATCTTCTACACGCTGCAAGGAGAAGGCGCCCATGCTGGGCGGCCTGCCGTGTTCTGTCGATTCAGTCTCTGCAACCTGTGGACGGGGCGCGAAAAGGATCGCGCCCGGGCGATCTGCCAGTTCTGCGACACCGATTTCGTGGGAACCGATGGCGAGGGCGGGGGTCGGTTCGAGACGGCAGACGACTTGGCGGCAGCGGTCGAGGCGGCTTGGCCCACGGGGTGGACGGAAGACCGGATGGTCGTGTGCACCGGCGGCGAGCCATTGCTCCAACTGGACGACGCTGCGGTGACTGCTCTCCAGTCGCGTGGGTTCTACGTCGCCGTCGAGACCAACGGGACCCAGGTTCCTCCTGCCGGCATCGACTGGCTCTGCGTGAGCCCGAAGATCGGCGCTGATCTCGTCGTCACCGGGGGGCACGAACTGAAGTTTGTGTACCCGCAAAGGGGCGCCGACCCGACGCAGTTCGAGGGCCTCGACTTCGAGCACTATCGCGTGCAGCCGATGGACGGACCCGACATCAACGAGAACGTTGCGGCGGCAGTGAAGTTCTGCCTCGACCACCCCAATTGGAACCTCAGCATGCAAACTCACAAGTACCTAGGAATTCCGTGACCCATACCGCCGAGATCTACCGCGAGTTCACCTTCGAGTCGGCACACCGTCTTCCGAACGTGCCCGAGGGCCACAAGTGCGCCCGCCTGCACGGCCACTCCTATCGTGTAGAGGTGCACGTCCGTGGCCCGGTCGGCGACGACACTGGTTGGGTCGTGGACTTCGGTGACCTGAAGGCCGCATTCAAGCCGCTCGAGGACGAGTTGGACCATCACTACCTCAATGACATCGAGGGCCTGGAGAACCCGACCAGCGAAGTGCTGGCCAAATGGATCTGGGATCGGTTGGCGCTGTCCCTGCCACGGCTCAACGCTGTCCAGGTCCGTGAGACCTGCACCTCGGGGTGCATCTACCGAGGGGACTGACGATGACGCTTCCCGACATCCAGAACCAGGTTGATCAGCGCGGCGTTGCGCTCGACGAGGTCGGCATTGACGGCGTTCGTTGCCCGACGATCTTCGACGACGGGTCCTTGGTGCAGGCCGGGATTGGCGACTTCGCAATCACCGTGTCACTGCCGTCGGAGCGACGTGGGACGCACATGAGTCGGATGGTTGAGATCGTTGAGGATCTACTTCGCACAGTCGATCCGCGGCAACTGCCGACAGTGCTGAAGCAGGCGTCGAGCAAACTCGAAGTCGACGCGATGCGATTGGGGGTCGCCTTGCCCGTGGCGGTACGCGTCGAGTCGCCCGCATCTGGCCAGTCCGCCTGGCAGACCAGCGACGTTCAGATCACGGGAGTCAAGAACGGCGACGCTGTCTCTGTCGGTACCAAGGTGACCGCTCAGGTGACCAGCTTGTGTCCTTGCAGCAAGGCGATTAGCGATTACGGCGCTCACAACCAACGCTCGGATGTCACTGTCGAGACCTTCGGGTTTGCGGACGATCCATATCCAATTCGTGTCGGACAGTTGATCGAGCTTGCGCGTTCCGTGGGATCGTGCCCCGTCTACCCTCTGGTCAAGCGCCCCGACGAACGATTCATCACCATGGCGGCATTCGACAACCCTGCATTCGTTGAGGACATGGCGCGAGACCTAAGTGTCGATCTACGCAGTCGGACCGTTTCCCACCGGGTTTCGATCAGGAATCTGGAGAGCATTCATAGTCACGACGCCGTTGCGTCGGTCTCGTGGACTCCAGATGCGGTCGCAAGCCGCATGTGAGCGGCCGCGGGCGCTTGTGAGTCAGTAACCCCGATCAGGTCGGGTCCTTCAGCACCCATCCTTCTGACGAGAGTTCCATGACATCGAATGCGTGAGCTCGCAAAGCCGCTATCCATCGAGTGCAGGTTTTTGCCACGGCGAGCGCGCTCCCCGTGTCGGGAAGAAGGTTTGCCTGGTCGCCAGATACGCCGGCTTGGGTGAGCCGTGGAAGGGCCGTATTGAACAGAACAGCCGACACGCCCTCAAGCGTTTCGATGTTGCTGACGCCCTCGGCCGCGAGGATGGGGCGCAACTGCACCATGAACGAAAGACCCTCAAGTAAGGAGAATCGTTCTGTCCACCTTCTGAAGCCTGTTCGTTGGGCAATGCCGACTGCAACTTCCAAGCGTTCGGCATCGGAGGGTTCGACTGCATCTGCAAACTCGCTCACCAGAATCTCGACGCCCAAGAAGAACTGCTCTGCCTGTGCGTGCAAGATCGCCGTTTGAATGCGCATCTCGACCTCACGATCGTCGAGTCTCGCGTCGGAATGCCTATCGACTGACGACCAAAATGCCGCTGAATACCAAAGGAGTGCGTCGTTCTCCTCGGTTGCGCTGAGTTCACTTACCGCGTGCCCAAGCAGTCGTTCCAACTGTTCCTCGTCCAGTTGGCGCAAAGCCTCATCCAAAGCAGGTTGGCCCCCTTTCGCGGCCAGGGAGCAGAGCGCAACGAGGGCGTCGTCCATCTCGTCGGTGGTCATTGCATCAGTCTGGTTCGAGGTCGTCATGCGACGTGCAACTTCGGTGGAAGATCCATTGCTTGGAACGAGCGGCCTAGTGCTGTTCGGAAACTACTCGGCCCACCAGGTCCATCAAATGCGCCACCTCGCTCGGCACCGCATCCAGCAAGTACGCGTGCTGGTGGCTGGCCTGCGACAACCCCGACCACGCGTACTCCGCCGCCTCGGCCACCTCGGGCCGGTCGGCGTACAGGGACTGCACGCAGCTGAGGCGCGAGCGCATGCTGCTGTCGGTGCCCGGGTCACAGTCCTGGGCGCGAAGCAGGTCGTCGACTGCCTCCTCCAGAGCGGCCCGGGCGATCCAGGAGGCGATCCGGGACGAGCCGGTGCCGGCTTGAAGGTCCCGTGCCTGCGCGAGGAGCGCCGCAGCGGTGCTCACTTGGTGCCCTTGCGGAGGTCCTCGACCATGCGCTCGACGCAGCGGGTGAGGTCCTTCAGGTCGGAACGCTCGCTGATGCCGCCGTGGAAGCCGGACGTGACGACGCCGAGGCCGTCCTTCCGATAGCTCTTCGTGAGCCAGGCGTCGAGGTTCTTGACCTCACCGTGGACGGCCAGGCTGACCCGCTTGGCGGTCTGCTGGGCCGCCGACCAGGCGCTCTCGACGTCCGCGAGCCTGGCGCCACCGTTCAGCGCCTGCCCGAAGTAGCGGTCGCGCGCGGCCGACTCGACAGCCATCCGCAGC
This sequence comes from Marmoricola sp. OAE513, assembly GCF_040546585.1. Taxonomy (NCBI): domain Bacteria; kingdom Bacillati; phylum Actinomycetota; class Actinomycetes; order Propionibacteriales; family Nocardioidaceae; genus Marmoricola; species Marmoricola sp. OAE513. The sequence continues at coordinate 2,759,382 of NZ_JBEPOC010000001.1, forward strand.
AGCCCCGGAAGGGCGCGGAGCACGGTCTCGGAAGGCAGCTCGGTGTCGCCGATCAGCGCGAACGCGTCGGCCAGGTAGCGCTGCGCAGGGTCCTCGGCCTTGATGATCTCGACCGCAGAGGAAGCCCCGCGGCGTACCTCGTACAGGTGCGCCCCGACGCGGGAGCGTCGGATCGCGGCGGGGAGCCGGTCATCGTGGGAGAGCACGATGACCTGTCGGGTCTTGGCCAGCTCGGCGAGCAGCTCGGCGAGGCCGTCCACCTTCGCGGGGTCCATCGCCTGGACGGGGTCGTCGATGACGAGGAACCGGAACGGCGAGTCGACCATGCTGGCCCGGGGCAGGAACAGCGCGAGGGCGAGGGCGTGCAGCTCGCCCTGGCTCATCACCGGCAGCGCGCTGGCCTCCTCCCCGTCGACGGTCGCGCTGATCGCGACGCGCCGCTGGTTCTTGCTGCCGGTCAGCTCGAGACCGACGAGCTCGACGTTGCTCTCCTGGCGCAGCTTGGTCCAGGCGGCACGCGCCTCGTCGACGATCGGGACCAGGCGCTCGTTCTTCGCGCGGGCGTCGACCTGCTTGAGCCAGGTCTCGGCCGCGGCCAGCTGGTCGACAAGGGGCTTGGTCGACTGCGACTCGGTCCAGGTGTCGCACCAGCCGGCGATGCGCGCCGCGACCGGCGCCCAGGCGTCGTCCAGCTCGTTGATCGCTGCGGTCGCTGCCGCGCGCACGTTCGCGATCGGGATCGTGAGAGAGGCGCTCTCGCGGACGACGTGGTCGGCGAGATCCAGGTCCCCCTCGGGGCGGGTCGCCCAGGCGTCCCAGGCAGCGCGCGCGGCCGCCACGACGTCCTCGAGCTCGGGCAACGGTGCCTTGTCGAGCGCCGCAGGGCGCTTCGCCACCAGCTGGAGCACGGCCTGCCGGGAACGGTCCAGCTCTTCGCGGGCGTGGGTGAGGCCGGCGAGCTCCTCCTCGGCCTTCTTCACCAGCGCCGCGCTGGTCTCGGCCCAGCCGGCGTCCAGGGTGGCGCCCGCGCACACCGGGCAGGGCATGTCCCCGTGCTTCTTGTGCACCGTGAGCGCGGTCTTGCGCAGCTTGATCCGGTCGAGCTCGCGCTGCGAAGCCTCCTCGCCGGCGGTCGCCATGCTCTGCACCGCGCTGCGGAGCGCGCCGCTGATCGTCTCGGCGTGCTCGGTGTCCGGGGCGGTGAGAGCGGCGAGTGCGCGCAGGGCCGCGATCGGTCCGGTGTTGACCTGGGCGGCACCCGTGACGACAGCGCGGATCGCGTCCACGTCCGGAGCGGTCTTCTTGAGCAGGGCCGCGACCTCGACGGCGCGCGCGTCGTCCAAACCCGCAGCCTGCACCTGGAGCGTCTTGCGCTCCGCGGTGGCAGCGGCCTGCGGTGCTTTGAGCGCCTTGAGCCTGTCACCGATGCGCTTGAGCGCGTCGGTCAGCTGCTCCACGCCGAGGACGGTGGCCAGTGCGTCGTACAGGGGCGCCTGGCCCTCGACGAGCAGGCCACCGAGCTCGTCGTAGGAGAGCAGGGGGCGGAACGTCTCGAGCGGACCGGACCAGCCGAGCTCCTCCAGCCCCTGGCGCTGCTGGCCGTGGACCTGGGACCACACCGTGCGGTCGTCCACGTCCTTGGCGTCGGCCGCCCACTCCGAGCGGATGGTCGTGAGCTTCTCGACCCCTTCCTCGGTGACTGTCACGGTGATGCCCGCGTCCTTGGCCTGGTGCAGGTTGCGCCAGTGCTGCTTCCAGGGAGCCGTGCGGTTCTTCCACCGGTACGTCGACCCGGTCAGGACGAGCTCGAGCGCCTCGGCGAGGCTGGACTTTCCCGAACCGTTGCGGCCGGCGATGACGGTCAGCCCGGGCTCCGGGATCAGGTCGAGAGTGACCTTGTCGCCGATACCGCGGAAGCCCTCGACCTCGATGGACTTCAGGAAGGTGCCGCCGACCTCGCGAGCGGATCCGGCGGTCCCGCTATCGCTGCTGGGACGGATCTCGCGCGTGGGCTTGCCGTCGGCGAGGAAACCGTCGAACTCGGCGTCGCCCTCGAGAGCCGCGAGGACGAGGTAGCCGAAGTCGTTGTCGATACCGGCTTCGATGATCTGGTCGGTCACCCAGGAGACGAGGTCTTGTGTCATGGGCGGGAACCTAGCGGGACCCTCCGGCACGTACCGACATGAGTCGGGAGAGGTCTAGCGCATTGCTAACCGGTGTTCGAATGAGACTGGATCTGCCAAGGGCGTTCCCTAGGCTCGCTGGCATGACCGTAGACGAGCTCAAGGAACTTCTGACCAACCTCCCTGGCGACGCGCAGGTCATCCTGGCCGATGGGAGCGGCTATGCCTGTCGGGTAGAGGGGGAGATGAGCCCTGCTCGGGTGCTTTCGACCGGAGCCCGAACCTTCGACTACTGGAATGACAACGAGGAGGATGCGGCCTCGTACGCAGATCAGAATCACGGTGGCCCGGCGTTCGGCGACTTGGCCCGCGCAATCGTTCTGTACTACGGCTGATGGTCCGGGTCGCCTCTCCTGTACCCGCGCGGGGTAGACCTGGTTGACGTGTCGGGGCTGAGGCGTACCTTCGCCTCGTTGGTCGAGACGAAGGAGCGCGATGGTGACGGACACTTCCCAGTGGAATGGAGTCCTCGATCCCTCGGCGCTTCACCCCGATCTTGTCGATCGTTGCAACCGTCTGGCCGATGACGCCAGGGAAGGGCGCTGGGAGATGGTCCTGGGCGCACTTCGGGACGGCTGGCAGCTGAGCCCGAACCACTGGCGCCCCGGTGGGACGTCCTACTACACGCCGCTGCACCAGGCCGCCTGGCACGGCGCTCCGGTCGAGGTCGTCGAGGAACTCCTCGCTCTCGGCTCGTGGCGCACCCTGCGGACCGCACGCGGACAGCGGGCCGTCGACATCGCTGCCGACGGTGGCCACGAGCGCTTGGTCGATCTGCTGGCCGTGAAGTCCACGGGAGCCGCCGACCACGCTGCGATCGACGAGCACCTGGCTGCTCTGGTGGAGAGCCGGATCAGGCCGCAGATCGACCTGGAGCTGCGGCACCCGACGACCGAGGTGCTGACCGAGGTCCCCGGGCGGAAGATGTGGTACCCGGTCCCCGGGATGTACGGCGGATTCAACATCGAGCTGCGGGACAAGTACCTGTACGTCACCAGTTGGTCCCGGGTCGTGGGCGGCTCGGGCAAGGCTCACGTCGTGACCCGCGAGGGCACGATGCTCGTGGACAGAGGCTTCGTCTGAGGCCGAGAAGGAGGTGCGCATGAGCGCTGAACCGAAGATCGACCTGCACACGCACTCGACCTGCAGCGACGGGACCGACACGCCCGCCGAGCTCGTCGCCAACGCCGCGATCGCAGGGCTGACCGTCGTCGCCGTCACCGACCATGACACCACCGGGGGATGGGCGTCGGCGATGGCCGCTGCCGAGCACCACGGGATCCACGTCGTCCGCGGCGTCGAGCTTTCGACGGGCAACCTCGGTCGTAGCCAGCACCTCCTCGGCTACGCGTTCGACCCCACGACGCCCGTGCTCGCGGAGCTCCTGGCCGGCGGAGTCGCGTCTCGTGCACGTCGCCTGACCGCGCAGCTGGAACGGCTCGCCGCGATCGGCAAACCGCTCAGCGACGAGGATCTCGCCGAGCACCTGCCCGACGAGGGACCGGTCGGCAAGCCTCATCTCGCCACCGCCCTGCACGCTCGCGGGCACGTCGACAGCTTCGACGCCGGGATGGATCTGCTGGGCGGTGCCGCCCACGTGGCGCGGGAGAAGATCGACATCGAGGACGCGATCCGTGCGGTCAGCCAGGCCGGCGGGGTGACCGTGGTCGCGCATCCGTGGGGACGCCGGGCGAGGATCGACGAGGCGCGGTTCGCCGAGCTCCGGGAGGTCGGGCTCACCGGGATCGAGGCGGCCCACTATGAACACACGCCGAAGCAGCAGGACGCGTTGAAGGCCATCGCCGCCAACCTCGGTCTCGTGTGGACCGGGTCGAGCGACTACCACGGCACCCGCAAGCCGAACCGGCTCGGCTGCCACACGACGCCGGTCGAGCAGTACGAGCGGTTGCTCGGTCAGGCAGCCGCTCACTAGGTTCGACGCATGTCAGACCAGCGTGGCCACTTGTTCGTCGTTCACGGCCGGATCGAGTCGGTAGTCCACGACTTCGCTCTGATCCCAACCTCCGACTCCTTCAACGTCCGCGGCTATTGGAAGCCGATCACCGGGGAGCGTCCCGAGAGGCTCAAGCCGGCGGGTTGGCCGGGGGGAGGCGTCGGGAAGGCATCGGGGCGCAAGAACCTGTGGTTCATCAGCGTCGGCGGTGCCCGGTCGGTCGGGGTCTCCGTTCTCATCGACCGAGCAACGGCCGCCGTTGCCGAGATCATGGCGACCAACCCGGTCCCGAGCCGGAACCGCACGAAGCCTCTGATCGCGGTCCCTGTGCTCGGGATCCGTGGTGGCGGTCTGGGCGGCGAGCGTGGCGAGGTCATCGGACAGCTCATCGAAGCCATGGAGAAGGTCGCCCGCGACTACGACGTCGACATTGCGATCGTCACGCCCGACCTCGCCGTCTATTCCGCTGCACAGCACCTCCGGGTCAGCCGGGGCAACGAGGCGTGGTCGTTGTCGGACAAGGAGTTCGTCCAAGCCCAGCGGCTGGCAGGTCTGGCGAAGTCCGGTGACCTGGCGCTGTTCCTCGGGGCCGGCGTGAGCATCCCAGCGGGACTCCCGACCTGGGACCAGCTGATCGAGACGCTGGCGCGGAAGGCAGCGGTACGTCTGGACGACGCGTTCCTGAGGCTGCCGGTGCTCGACCAGGCGCAGTTCATCCAACGCAAGCTTCCCGAGCTGGGTGACCACGTCGCCGAGATCGTCACGAAGCAGAAGCGCCCCAGCCTGGCGCACGTCCTGCTGGCGGCTCTGGACTGTCGAGAGGCGGTGACCACCAACTACGACCGCCTCTACGAGAAGGCGATCAGCATCCAGCGCGGGAAAGGCAACGTCGCCAGCATCTTGCCGTGGCAGTCGCCGTCGGCGTCACGGCCCTGGGTCCTGAAGATGCACGGGGACTACAAGCAGCCCAACAGGATCGTGCTCAGTCGTGAGCAGTTCGTCGCGTTCGACGCGAAGACACGACCGGCCGGTGCCCTGCTCCAGACGTTGCTGCTCACCCGCCACGTGCTCTTCGTCGGTGCATCGTTGAACGACGACAACGTTGTTCGGCTCGCGTACGAGGTCAACAGCTACCGCACCGAGCACGAGCAGCGCGGGAAGGTCGGCACGTTGCTCGACGTCACCAGCGACGATGTGCGTCGGAGGCTCTGGTCGGGGCAGCTGCACTGGCTCTCGATGACCGGCAACGACCTGCCGGAGTCGGCACGGTCTCTCGAGGTGTTCCTGGACGCGGTGGCGGCTCACGCCTCGCGGGACTCGTCCTGGCTCCTCGACGCGCGCTTCCAGGGCCTGCTCCACGACGACACCGGCCTGGCCGCCGATGCCGGGGATTTGTACGAGCGGGCGGCCGCCGCCGGTGGGAAGTGGAAGGCGCTGGCCGACAGGCTGGCTGAACTGGGTGCGGCGGAGTAACTAGCGTCGCTTCTTCGGGCGCTGCAGCTGCGCCGGTCGCCCGATCCCGACGTTCATCACCGGGGTGCCGTCCTTCTGAAGAACCGGCTCGACCAGCCCGTCCATCCGGCGCGCGAACGCGTCCTTCTGCAGAGGCGCTCCGAGGACTGCCTCGTGCAGCTTGCGGAGCTGGCCCATCGTCCACGGGGGAGTGAGGAGCCCTTCGGGGTCCGGGCTCACGTCGAGGTACTTCTTGCGAATCTCGTACTGGTCGCGCACGGCCTCGACCGCAGCGCTGACGATCTCGGCGTGGTCGTAGGCGAGCTCGACAGACACCGACCCGTCAGACCTGACGGGGACGAGTTCGCCACGGGCTGACGCGACCAGGTCCTGGTGGAGCACCACCACCTTCGCCACCGAGATCACCCAGCTGCGGTCGTCGCGGTCCGGCTCGCTGAACACCTCGAGCAGGCGCGGGGTCTTGCCGGCCGGCAGGGCGATGCCGACCTTCTCCTCAAGCAGCACCTCGATGGCGCGGTCGACGCTCTGCCCCTGGTGGACGAACCTGCCCGGGACGACCAGCTTGGACCCCCCGTCCTGCTGCTGCAGGAGGACGCACAACTCAGGTGTGTCGGGGGTTCCTCGTACCGTCAAGACTGCGAGATCGACGGCAACGCCGGGTCGTGGGTAGTCCTCGAGCTTCTTCGGGGCAGCCATGGCATCCACATTAGCGCGAAAAGAAGCGATAGTATATGCTTGGAAACGAGCGAAAGATTGGGGACACGAGATGACCGCACAGAGCAACGAGTTCAACCCGCTGGCCTTCGGCCGGACCGCGACGTCGACCCGCCGGCACCTGGTCACCTGCCCGCACCTGGTGAACCGCACGTGGCACGTGTGCGACCAGGTCGAGCTGGCGGCGTACGAGATCTGCGACTGGTCCCAGGACCAGATCGACGGTGTCGGTCGGTCGCACCCAGCGACGATGGAGGACGCGATTCGAGAGCTCGGCCTGCCGAGCGGCAACGAGCCGATCGTCCGCGACCTGCTGAAGTTCGTGACGTTCGACGAGATCTGGCTGCCGTACAGCCGCTCGTACGTGGCCCTGGGCCTGGGCGGCCGCGCCGTCGCCGCGTTCGGCAAGTCCTACGTCTGGGTGGGCGGCCGCAAGACGGAGCTGCCCAACTACAGCGAGACCTCGCACGCCGGCGGCAAGGCCGTCACCTACGGCGAGACCTGCCCGGTCCACTTCATCGCGATGCCGAAGACCGGCGTCTGCGACGGCTGCAGCTGAACGCAAGACCCGCACGACAACCGACAACGGAATGGAGAGGTGAGTACATGCAGAATCTGCACGTAGGACGCGGCACCGATCGTGGTGCCCTGAGTGTGTTCCCGATCTGGGGCGAGTACGCCGGATCGAGGGGATACAGCGCCGAGGTCGCGAACGCGACGTTCGGAGAGAGCGGCGACGGCCCGGCGGTGGACACGCTGCTGGTGACCAACCCGCAGGACAAGCCGCTGCTGATGCTCGAGGGCCAGATCCTCGAGGGCGGCTGGCAGAACCGGATGCTGGCCCGGTCGCTGATGGTCGCGGCCCGCGCCGAGACCCCCGTCGACGTGGTCTGCGTCGAAGCGGGCCGGTGGGGCAACGAGGCCGACGGCCGCGCCCACCGTTCCTTCAACCGCCGCGGCAGCGCCCGGGTCCGCTCGGCACTGCGCCACGACGGGGACCGGCAGGGCCACGTCTGGCAGCGGATCACCGAGTACGACGGCCGGGTCGGCGCCAATGCCACCAGCTCGTTCACCGAGCACACGATGCGCGCCGAGCGCAGCGTCGAGGACCTGGTCCGCGGTTTGCGGGCCTTCCCGGGACAGGTCGGTGTCGTCATCGGTCTCGCCGGTCAGCCGGTGGCGGCCGAGGTGTTCGACAGCCCGCGGACCCTCGCCCTGCAGTTCGAGTCGATCGTCCGGGCCGCAGCGCTCGACGCCCTCTGGCTGCCGAGCGAGCCGACGCCGTCGCGTCGCGCCCGCCGGTTCATCGACCACGCCTGCCGGGTCGAGACCCGTGTCCAGGGCCCCGCCGGCGTCGGTGTCACGCTGACCGGCCGCACGCCGTACGCCGACGTGGCGGCCCTCGGCTGGCGCCGGCGCGAGGTGCACGCCGTCATCACCAACCCGCGTCACGCGCTGGTGGCGGCATGAGTACGCCGGAGCTGGACGCGGTCCAGGCGATCGACGCGGTCCTAATCGACGTCGATAAGGACCGCATCCTGCGGCACGGCAGCACCGCCGAGCTGGTCGCGCTGGTCGCCAGTGACGCCGTGACTTGGGCGGAACTCGTCGATGCCGGCCTGCCCCGAGGAGATCTGCAGGTCGAGCTGGCGATGCTCTACCGCGCCGACTGCCCGCAGGCGTTCCTGCGCGAGAGCGACTTCCGGTCGAACGTCCTCGACGACCCGCGGCTGCCGGTGACCACCGCGCGGGCGATCCTGGCTGACAAGCCGATGGCGATGGAGATCCGGCGCCTGGGTGCGGCCCGGGCCGACCTGACCCGGATGGAGCTCTCGCGGGCGGCGTACGACGGCTTCAAGCGGGCGCGGTGGCGAGGGCTCGGTGCGGAGATGTACCTCGCGCTCGCACAGTTCGGCGCCGGTCACCTGCGGATCGTGGTCGAGGACCACGAGCGCGAGGTCGTCGGCATGCTCCGGAACCCGATCTGCCCGGAGCCGATCGTGCTCGAGCACGTGATGTCCCGGCGTGCCCGGGTGCGCTACTTCGCGCTGAAGGCGATCCAGGAGCGCGACCTGGCGATCGACTCGACGTGGATCCGTGGTGCCCGCGACCTGCCGATGAGCGAGCGCCGCAACACGACCACCCCGTACACGGCGCGGGTGAAGAAGCTCGCCGACGAGATCCTGGAGGCCCGATGACGATGACCTTGACCCCTGCTCAGACCGACCGCGCCTGCGGCGTCCTGATCGGCTGCGCGACCGGTGACGCACTCGGGGCCGGCTACGAGTTCGAGCCGATCTCCGACGGCCTCGTGCCGGACATGATCGGCGGTGGGCTCGGCAACGGCGCCCCCGGCGAGTGGACCGACGACACCGCGCAGGCGGTGGCGATCGCCCTGGTCGCCGCGACCGGCGTCGACCTCCGGTCGGAGGAGGCGCTCGACAAGATCGCCCAGCACTTCGCAGACTGGTACGGCGGCCACCCGCCGGACGTGGGCAACCAGACCGCGCGCGTGCTCCGCAGTGCCGGTCGGAATCCGTCCGGCGCCTCGATGGCTGCGGCGGCGAAGGCGGTGCACGACAGTGTGGGCCGCAGCGCCGGCAACGGGTCGCTGATGCGGACCGGTCCGGTCGCGCTCGCCTACCTCGACGACCCTGAGGGACTGGTCGAGGCGGCCATGGCTGTCAGCGCCCTGACCCACTACGAGGAGATCGCCCAGCAGGCCTGCGCCGTGTGGTGCCTGATGATCCGGCACGCCGTGCTGCACGGGGAATTCCCGCAGTTCGCCGACATCGCTGACTGGGTCCCCGACCCGGAGCGCTGGGAGCGGCTGCTCGGCGAGGCGGAGCTCGGTCGTCCCGGTTCGTTCGTCACCAACGCCTGGGCTGTCGGTGCCCTGCAGGCGGCGTGGTCGTCGATCTGCAACACCGCGGTCCCGACCGAGGACCCGCGCCGGCACCTGGTCGACTCCCTCGGCACTGCCATCCGGATCGGCTGTGACACCGACACGGTGGCGGCGATCGCGGGGTCGTTGCTCGGTGCGCGGTGGGGCATGACCGCGATCCCTGCCCGGTGGCAGCGGATGCTGCGCGGGTGGCCGGACCTCGGGGTCCAGCAGCTGGAGCGCCTCGCCTACCTGACGGTGCACCAGGGGCGGCCCGGTCACTACGGGTGGCCCGAGGTGGCGCGCATTGACTACACGTCGTACCAGTTCGGGCAGGACGCCCTGGTGCGGCACCCGAGCGACGACGACGTCTGGCTCGGGGGAGCGACGGCTCTCGACGTGATCCCCGAGGACGTGGATGCTGTCGTCAGCCTGTGCCTGGTCGGCAGCGCCCAGGTCCCCGACGGCCTGGAGCACCACACCTTCCGGCTCATGGACGAGTCGGCCCCGGAGAAGAACCCCAACCTTGACTTCGTGCTGCTGGACGCGGCTCGCCTGGTGGCGACGCTGCGCGACGAGGGCAAGACGGTGCTGCTGCACTGCGTGGCGGGGCACTCGCGGACCCCCACTGTCGGCGTCGCCTACGCGATGCTCCGCGGTGTCGCGCACGACGAGGCGTACGACGCGGTCTGTGCGGCGCTGCCGGCAGCTCGTCCGAACCGGGGCTTCCGTGCGGCGCTGCAGCGGTTGGCAGCGCAAGGGATCACCGCTTGAATCGGGGGATGGAGGAACAGAATCCGCCGGCCTGGAACAGCAAGGTGCGCGGCCTGATGCTCGGACTCGCACTCGGCGACGCGATCGGTTCGGCCAAGGGCGCGGTCCCCGAGGAGGGGCCGCTCCTCGCCGGCTGTGCAACCCAGCTCTCCGCTTGGACAGCTGAGGGCATCATGCGAGCCGCGACGCGGTACGGCGGTCACGTCGCCGGCAATCCAAACGATGTCATTCGGCACGCATACCAGCGCTGGGCACTGCTTCGGGGGGCTGCGCCGGAGAGGGATGTCAGCTGGCTGCCGCTGTACAACGGCGACCGCGAGAACCGCGGATGGCTGATCGATGCTCCGGGGATGGCCGAGGTCCGAGGATCCTCGCCGACCACCCTCGACGCCGTGATCAATGGCCGGGCGAAGGCCAGCACGGGATATCACGGCACCGTCCGGACGTTGCCGTTCGCGGCCCTGATCGGCCCCGACGAGCACCGCCAAGTCTCTCCGCTCGGGATCGCCAAGGCGGCGCACTATGCGTCGCAGGTCTCGGCGATCACGCACGACCACCCGGAAACGGAGAAGTCGGTCGCGCTGGCAATGCACCTGGTCGGGCGCGCCTTGAGGGAGCCGGTCGCGGTGCACACTGCGCTCACCGATGCGGTCTCCAAGGACTATTGGTTCGAACGCGGAGGCCCCGAAAGAGCCGCGGTCCTGACGGCTCTCCGCGAACCGCGAGACCCCGAGACGCTGGTGCGGATGGCGTCGGACCGGTCCGGTCGATCTGCTGTCTTCGGCGGACTGTACGTCGCCGGGTCCTTCCCTGACCGAGACCAGATCACGGATGCCCTGACCTTTGCGCGACAAGCGCCGCACGCCGCTCCGGTGGCGGCAGTCGCCGGCGCCATCCTGGGAGCGGTCCACGGCTTCGAGGCGTTGCCGACACGACTGGTGCACCGGCTCGAACTCGGTTGGGTGATGGACCAGCTCGGAGGCGACCTGGCTCGTCAGACGACCGAGAACCAGGTCGGCGCCGGCTGGAAGAGCGAGGCCCCGGACCCGGAGCCACCGCTCGATCCCTGGTGGGAAGTTCGGTATCCGGGTGTCTGAGTCGAAGGAGATCGGATGAATCTCAACGAGGTCCGGGCGTTCGCGCGCGAGAAGCACGGGGCGCAGAAGGACAAGCAGGGGCGCGACTACTACGACGGGCACCTACGTCCGATCGCCGAGGCGCTGAGACCGTTCGGCGAAGACGCGGAGGCAGCCGGCTGGTTGCACGACGTTCTCGAGGACACCCCTGCGGAGGCGGTAGACCTGGTCGCCGCCGGCGTACCTGCGCACGTCGTCGCGGCGGTGGAGTCGGTGACCAAGCGCGAGGACGAAAAGGATTACCTCGACCTGATCGCGCGTTCGGCCGCCGACCCGCTCGGGCGGCTGGTGAAGCTGGCCGACAACTCATGGAACATTCTGAGCAATCCTGCGCTCGCGGCGACCGAGCCGGAACGTGCTGCGGCGATGCTGAACCAGAAGTACCTGCCCGCGCGCGAACTCCTGCTCGCGGCCTGCGACTGGTCGCTCGACTCGGCTGAGGTCGCAGGTATGTACGAGGTGCTCCGAGGTCACCTGGATCAGCGCACGTAGGCCTTACAGATCTCGTCCGCAGCCTTCGCCTCGGCGGTGTCGTCGCCGAACGTTGCGACCCAGGTGGTTCTGGAGTCCCAGTCCGCGTCCGGTGTCACCGCCCAGTAGGAGATCTGACTGTTGTAGTCCCAACGTCCGGTCCCAGCCCCGTACCGGAAGGCAACGGCACCTTCCCGTGCGAGCCGGCCCAGTGTTCCGGCGAGGTACGACGATGCCGTGTACGGCTTGGACTCGCGGGCGGTGTGACCCCAGCGACGCACCATCTCGTCGAAACCGTCGGGATCTGTCTCGGCGTACCTCTTCTCGACGAGCCCGTACTCGTACCACCCGCCGCCGAAACCAGCGACGAGCTCCGGCAGGACCGAGCCGAGCGACAACTCGTCTGCGAGACCGCCCAAGCCGTCGGCGGCCGCCGGTGAGAGGTCGGCGAGCCACTCGTACGTGGCATGCCCGTCCGGGTGAACGGGCTCGGTGCACTCGAACAGGTACAGACCGTCGGGAGTGCGCACGCCGGCGATGTCGTCGTACGTCGGCGGACCGTGGAAGTGGCATGACATCCGTTCGACCATGGCGTCATCGTGGCAGGTCGCTCAGGTGCGCGGAAGACGTGTCGGGGGTTCGGCCTACCGTCCTTCCATGAGCACGAGCTTTACGACGACGCAGCGGGAGAACGCCTCCCGGTGGAAGCAGTCCACCCCCACCCTCAGTGACGACGCCCGGCTGGACGCGCCGTACGTCGGCAAGTCCGGTCGTGCTGCGGGCAAGCCTTACCCGTTCTGCCTGCCGGCCGAGTACGCCGAGGCAAACCTCCTGCCGGAGGTCCGTGACCTGGCGCTGGCGACGTTCGCCGCGCTGGGCATCCCGTGGCACGCGGGCGTGAACGACGGCCCCAGCAACCACCTGCTGTCCTCGCAGGTCCAGTGCGCCAACGCGCTGACGGCCATGATCAACGAACCCGACCGGATCGTGGCCGCTTTCGGTGGCGTCGTCGACATCGCCGAGGTGCTCGAGATCGAGCCCGGTCGGTTCCTCACCTTCGAGTACATCGGTGCCGAGGACCTGCTTGGCGAGGCTCGTGGGGCAGTGCGGGTGCGTGGCGCGCACTGCACGAGCGTCGACGCTGCCTTCAAGTACGTCACCAGTACAGGGACGGTCGAGCTCGCTCTGGTCGAGTGGAAGTACACCGAGTCCTATCCCTCAGCGCGGCGACCGGAACCGCAGCGTGATGCCGTTCGTGTCGGCCGCTACGAGCACCTCTACCTTGCCGAGGACGGGCCGGTGCGCGCGCTGGTCCCGATCGAGTTCTTCTTCGACGAGCCGTTCTACCAGCTCTTCCGCCAGCAGTTGCTGGCGCACGAGCTCGAGCGGACCGGGGCCGAAGGGGCGGACAAGGTCCGCGTCCTGCACGTGCTGGACCCACGGAACCTGGCCTACCAACAATCGATCGTGCGGCCGGAGATGAAGGAGTTCGGCGACACCGTCGACGAGATCTGGACCTTCCTCCGCCGCGAGGCGGACAGGTTTGTCCACATCGATGCGAGGGTCTTCCTGGACCCGAACGTCACCTCCGCCGACTATGTCTCCCGCTACGCCTGAAACCTGAGGAGTCCCGTGACGAACCCGCACACCGATGACCGGCACCCGTTCTGGAAGGTCGCTGCGATCTTCGGTGACGAGGAGTCCGCCGAGGACTTCGCGTACACGATCGGGCTCCACGAGCGCGGCGTTCCCGAGCTCTGGGTGGCTTCGCGGCCCGCACTCGGCGACGACCCGGGCGCCGACTGGCACTTCAGCCTCCGCGACATGGGCCTGCTGCTCAACAAGCTCAGTTGGGAGTGGCTCGCCGGCGAGAAGGTGGTCGGCGACACGTTCGAGGAGACCTACGACGCCGGCCTGGTGACGGTGAGGTTCCAGATCGACCCGCCTGGTGACCGTGATGCGCTCGAGGCCTTCCAGATCGCTCCCGAGGCGACGGTGGTCCCCGTCCGGTGGTCCCTGCACCGGGCTCCGGCGGGGGAGAACCTGCCCATGGAGCCGGCTTCACAGACGGCCGCAGCCGCTCGATGGGACGAGCTCACGGCTGGGCTCGGCGATCTGCCTCCGGCGCCTGAGGGGTGGGAGTTGGCCTCGGTGCCCGATTGGTCTCCGCAAGGGAAGTACGGACCGCGCACGCCGCTGGTGACGACGCTCGCTGCTTACGTCTGGGGTGCCGCGCCCGACGAGCTCCTCGCCGTGGTGAACGCTGCCCTCGACATCCAGAGCGCCAAGACACTCACCCGTCGCTGGGCCACGTTCGCGGCCATCGCCCGTGGCGCCGGTCGGGAGGGGGCACTGCAGCTTCTGACCGACGACATCGGCGATCTGGTCGATGCCTTCGTGCCGGGCATGGCGTCCGAGGTTCTCCGGGACGTCGGTGACCCCGAGGACCCGGAGGAGGTCGACTTCCTGGTCGAGATCGTGCGCCGGATCCTGATGACCACCCTCGGAGCAGAGGCGATCGCCGACCTGCTTCCTGAGGAGGAGCGGCTGGAGTGCCTCGGATTCGTCCTCGCGATCCGCGCCGGGAGCAGCAACGTGCCCGGTCGCGACTGGCTTGCCTCCGATGCGGTCCGTGCGGCGGTCGACGACTTCATCAGTGACATCGGAGTCGTCGGGGTGACCGTGATCCACGACTGCCACGAGGCCGCCGAGGAGGACGAGTACTGGCGGGTGATCGGTCTCCTCCGTGCCGAGAACCTGACGACCGCGTCCGGCTGGTGGCCCGGAGACGAGCCGGGGAACGACGGCGCGCTGCAGCAGTTCGGGAGCCTGGTCGCGGCCATGCTCACGCACCGGATGAAGTTCTCGGCCGAGGAGCTCGACGCCTTCGTCACCCCGTACGACGGCAGGATCCCTCAGCTCCGTGAGTTGCTGAACACGCCTGTCTAGGACGATCTGCCCGCTACCGTGCGGGCATGGTTGCGCGCACCTACCCTGGCGACCCCAAGTTCGCCTCCACAGCCGAGCTGGACGTGTGGACGCGCCTTCGTGACGTCCTGCCCGGCGACGCGATTCTCGTCTCGAACCTCCGCCTGATCGACCAGGACAAGGACCACGAGGCCGACCTCGTCGTGCTGCTCCCGGACGTCGGCGCGATCGTGCTCGAGGTCAAGGGCGGATCGGTCTGGTGCGACGGCGGCCAGTGGTGGTCCTCGGGACGCAGCGGCGACCACAAGATCAGCCCGGTCGAGCAGGCCATGACCACCCGGTACGCCGTGCGTGCCTTCGTGGAGGACGACCCGCGGTGGGACCGCGAGCGCATCGTCTGGGCGCACGGGGTCGTGACGCCGTACTCGGAGTTCCCGGCCGACTTCGCCACTACGGATTGCCCCCGGTGGCTGCTGCAGGACAAGAACGACCTGGACGATCTGGTCACGCGACTGGAGGAGCTCGGGCGCAACTCCCAGCACGGCAAGCGGCTGCCGACCCACGACGACATCGAGC
Organism: Marmoricola sp. OAE513; assembly: GCF_040546585.1. NCBI lineage: Bacteria > Bacillati > Actinomycetota > Actinomycetes > Propionibacteriales > Nocardioidaceae > Marmoricola > Marmoricola sp. OAE513. The sequence continues at coordinate 2,774,475 of NZ_JBEPOC010000001.1, forward strand.
TGATCGTCGAGATCCTGCACGGGCGCAGCTTCACCCGTCGTGACCCCAACGCCGAGGCGCTGGACCGTCAGGCGACCTCTGACCGGCTCACGGCGGAGCAAGCGACCCTGCTCAAGGTGACCCGGCTGTTGCGTCGCGTGGAGATCCGCGGCGGCGCCGGCAGCGGCAAGACCGTGCTGGCCCTGGCGCAGGCCCGCGAGCTCACCCGCGGCCGTGCGGGCGAGGTCCCGCAACGGGTCGCCCTGCTCTGCTACTCCATCGGTCTGGGGGAGTTCCTCAAGCGTGAGACCGACACCTGGCCCAAGAACCAGCGGCCGGCGTTCGTCGGCACCTGGGAGGAGCTCGGCGCGCTCTGGGGAGCGCCCAAGGGTGACCGCCAGGACAGCTCGTTCTGGGAGGAGGAGCTGCCGGACCTGATGGCCGGCCTCGCCGACAGGCTCCAGGACCTCGCGAAATTCGACGCGTTCATCGTCGACGAGGCCCAAGACTTCGCCGAGACCTGGTGGATACCGCTTCTCAAGGCACTGCGTGATCCCGAGGAGGGCGGGCTCTACGTCTACTCCGACGAGAACCAGCGGATCTTCGCCCGGTTCGGGCAGCCGCCCGTCCCCCTGGTGCCGCTGGTGCTCGACCACAACCTGCGCAACACCAAACAGATCCACACCGCCTTCGACCCGCTGGCTCCGAGCCGGATGACCTCGCGCGGCGGCGAAGGCACCTTCGATGTCAGCTTCCTTCCCGGCGGGGACGACCCGATCGACGTCGCCGACAGTGCGGTCGAGGTGCTGCTGGAAGCAGGCTGGCACCCGGGGAACATCGCCCTGCTCACCACCGGGTCACGTCACCCGGAGCAGGTCGCCCAGACCGAGGCCGACGGACAGGCGGCGTACTGGCGTTCCTACTGGGAGGACGACGTGTTCTACGGGCACGTCCTCGGTTCGAAGGGACTCGAACGCCCGGCCGTCGTGCTGTGCGTGAACGACAGCGCCGTGAAGGACCGGGCCCGCGAGAAGCTCTACGTAGGCATGTCCCGTGCGACCGACCAGCTCATCGTGGTGGGGGACCCTGACCTGGTCCGGGAGATCGGCGGCGGCACCGTCGCCGCGCGTCTGGGGATCTGAGTCAGGCAGCCTTCCAGGGCTCGATCGGGGGACCAAGCCACGGGACCACGTTGCCGGACTTCTCGCGCAGGGCGTCGAGAATCCAGTCCCACAGCCGGTTGCGCTCGGCGAGCTCAGGATCGCGCGGTGAGAGGTCCTCGATGACGACGTGCACCGCCTCGGGTGCAGGCTTGGCGCGCTCGGTGCGGCCGAGACACCACAGGGCTGCGCGGAGGACGTCGACACCGACCGCACCCGCGTCGTCGACGCGATACGCCGCCAGGACGGGCGCCAGGGCAACCGCCTCGAGCATCTCGAAGTCATCGCTGACCTGCCGGCGTGCGTCGTAGGAGTCGGCGAAGTCGAGGAGGTCCTCGAACTCACCGTCGTACACGCTCGGGACGGCGAGGACCACGCCGCCGAGACTGACCTCGGACAGGTGGTGGGCGACCGTCGCCTCGGCGTGCTCCGCGAAGGTCGCGACGACCTCCTCAGGAGTCGTCGGGTACTCGACACCGATCGCGGCGATGCCCTCCCAGCGTCCGGGAGCGTCCGCCCGCAGGCTGATGCCTAGCATCAGGACGTCGCCGTCCTCGAAGACCGAGACCTGTGCCGGGAACCAGGCCGGCCAGGGCGTGTCCGTGAACAAGTCCCAGGCGATCTCGTCCTCACCGTCCTCCCAACCGCCCATCGAGCAGAGCTCGTTGAGATCCGCCGCGGTCTCGCGGCTGTCGCCGCTCACGCGGCGTCGTCCTCGACCGGGTCCAGGAACCGACGCCCGCCGACGCGATGAGCCAAGTCGGCGTCGATCTTCGGCGCGAGGTCGCACATACCGCTGACGGTGCCGCGCAGCAGGTCGGGGACGAAGGGGAGGGCGACGGTCTCGCACGACATGATGATCCGGTCGTCGCGCAGGACGAACTTGGCGATCGGGTTGTCGCGGTTGAGGACGGCCACTTCGAACGCGGCGGCGTCAGGGTTGGTGACCCCGACGGCGATCTCGGCGAAGACCCGGATCACCGGCGCGTCGTCGAGTACCCGGACGAAGACGACCGCAGTACCCGAGCGGAACGGAATGTCGCCGTCGTCGTCGTGCTTCGGCGGGTGGTTGCCACACTCCGAGCCGAGGGCGAGGTCGACCATCTCGACCAGGTGCTCGTGGTCGCGCGGCATCACCGCCAACGGCAGCAGTTCGGTGGTCTCGGGTTCGGTGGGCTCGTCATCCTCGTCCTCGGACGGCGGCAACGAGGCCTCGAGGTCCTCGGCGTACCGGTCGACCAGGAAGGCGGGGTGGACGACGCCGAGGACGTCGCGCAGCGCCTGCACCAGCTGGTGGGCGACCTCGTCGACGTACGCAAGGTCCGCCAGTTCGCGCCAGTAGTTGAGGTGTCCCGCGTCGGGCTTGTTCCAGCCAGCCGCCTTCAGGGCACGGCGGGCCGCCTTGTCGAGGCGGAACTTGTGGTCGAGCACCTTGTTGCTCGACACCTGGACCAGCGGGGCCTCGTCGGGCTCCCAGGTCACAAGCACGTACGGGCCACAGCAGGCCGCGTGGCGCTCCGGGACGTCGAGCTCCCAGAGAACGTAGACGTCCTCCTCGCGCTCGGCGATGGTCTCGGCCAGGTCGGCGCGGAAGCGCTTCCAAGCCTGGTCGGTGCTCGTCGCAAGGTCTGCGTCACGGTGCATGTGAACCACCTTCCTGCCGGGTTTTGGGGGCTCCCGACAGCACCGAATTTAGAGGGAACCCCCGACAGATACGGGCCTTGAAAACGGAGTTCCGGGGGCCTGTCCAGCGCCCGGATCGAGAAGTTCTAGACCGCCCCGGCGTTTCCTGCCCCTCGCGGGCCCGGAATCGGGAGACTGGCCCGGTGACTCCACCTCTCGGCGGTAAGCAGCGCCTTCCCATGGAACGTCTGGTGCGGCTGGTCGCGGCCCTTCACCAGGCCGGCCGCAACGGGATGGCCACCACCAGCCTGATCGAGATCGCCGGTTTCGAGGGCAACGAGGCGGTCGACCAGCTCGGTCGCGACTTCCGCTACCTCCGTGAGCTCGGATGGCAGATCGACAACGTCGCCGGCGAAGGCCTCGAGGGAGTCTTCCGAATGGTGACGGTCGACAACCGGCTGGCGCTCCGGCTGACCACCGAGCAGCAAGCCGCGTTGCTTCGCGCGGTCCTCCTGGCCAGTCGTGACGACTTGGTCGAGCGGCTGGGACTGCCGAAGTCGGAGCGGCCCGCCGAGGTCGTCACCGCCGTACCGGTTGCTGACGACGCTGCGCTGACGACGGTGACCGAGGCGATCCGTGCCGGCCGCCTGCTGCGGTTCCGCTACAACGGGACCGACCGGGTCGTACATCCCGAGTCCGTGCGCACCCAGAACGGCAAGTGGTACCTGCGTGGGCACGAGGACGGGCTCGAGGTGATCAAGTCGTTCGTGGTCTCGCGGATGAGCGACGTCGAGGCCGACCCGACCACACCGTCAGTCCGCCTCGAGACCAGTGAGCACCAAGGGCTGCACCCGATGAGCTGGCAGGTCGACCCGCCGATCGACGTCGTGCTGCGCACGACCGGGGACTACGCCCCCGACGTACGGCGGTGGCTCGGCACACCGAACGACGAGAAGGTCCACGGTGACGACGTCGACCTCACCTACACGGTGACCAACCGCGGCGCCCTGCGCTCGCGGATCTACGAGCTCGGCCCGCGCGTGACCGTCGTCGGACCGGACGAGATCCGCGAAGAGATCATCAGCGAGCTTGCCGAGATGGCAGGGGAGTGACCATGCCCGCAGTTCCCCAGTACGCACAGCGCTTCGGCCGTCTGCCGGAGGTGTTCACGATCCTGGCCGCGCACCCGAACGGGCTGCCGCTGTCCGCCCTCGCCGAAAGGGTCGGTGCGCGTCCTCAGGACCTGCGAGCGGACCTGCTCGCGTTCTTCACCGCCGACCTCAACGGCTTCCTCGGACTCAACCGTCCGACCATCCTCGACTTCGTCGGTCCTGACGGCGCCGAGGTCGACCCGAACGAGGCCGAGATCGTCCGGCTGATCGAGGACAAGCCGCGCGGCGAGATCGGAGTCGAGTACGTCGATGCGCGCGAGCTCGGCCTGATCTACACCGCAGCCCAGGCGCTCAGCGAGGCCGAGCCGGGCAACACCGACCTGCTCGGAGCGATCCAGGTGCTCACCGAGACGATGTTCGGGGAGAGCAACGCGCCGCGGCCCGAGTCGCCGGCCCGCTGGAACCAGGCTCTGGTCCCGCTCCAGGACGCCGCCCGCGACCGCCGCAAGGTCCGGATCGAGTACTCCCGGTCCTGGAACGAGGGGATCATCGACCGGGTCGTCGAGCCGTACCGCCTGGTGCAGACCCGTCGCGGCTGGGAGGTCGACGCCGGTCCGCTCGACGCCGACGGCAAGATGCGCACGTACCTGCTCTCGAACCTGCGCGCCCACGAGGTGCTGGACGAGACCTTCGAGCCGCCGGCCGACCTGGAGGCCCGCCTCGACGCCCAGCGGGTCACCGTCACCGTGCGCGTGCAAATCCCGCACTCCGCGCGTTGGGCCGCCGACGTGTACGCCGAGCAGGTGCGACTGGTCGCGGACGACGAGGAGACCGTCACCCTCGACCTCGACCTGCTGCCCCCGGTCGACCGGCGCGTGGGGCTGTTGCTGCTCGCGGCCGGGCCGTACTCGCGGGTGCTGGAGCCGTCGCGAATGCTGGCCGAGGGGCCGAAGCTGGCCGCGGAACTGCTGGCGCATCACCGTAGGTCCTGAACTTCGAGGCTGTGTGATGGTCTGCCGAAGAACGAGTACCGATTTCGAAGGGGTGCCTCGTGGCTGACTCGAAGGGCTTTCTCATAAGCGCTTACGGAGCGTTCTGGGATCGAGCGGAGGTCGATTGGAAGCCGGGCCAGGGTGGCAAGCGTCAACTCCTCGGCCACGTCGGGGGGAACGCGCTGACGCGTCGCGTATGTGACTTCCGTACTTCGGCCGGTTTCTACGTTCTCTGGAACGATTACCGTGCGGTCTACGTCGGGATGGCTCGCGGGAACGAGGGCATCTTCAACCGGCTTCTCGACCACACGGACAAGAAGGACGCTGACTGGAGTCGCTTCTCATGGTTCTCCACCGACACCGTCGTGGATGACAAGAAGCACGACGGATGGGCCGTGACCACTCCTCGACAACGAATCTCCAGTTTGTCCGATGAGTCATTAGTCAAAGAAGCGGAAGCCCTTCTGATCCTGACCCTGGGCACGTACACCACGGGCTACCAGAACAAGATGAAGTTCGCACGTGCGTCTGAGTGGACCCAAGTGACTCTGGCCGACTACGCGCCGTGGGGCCTATGCCGAAAGGTCGATGCGGCACCGTTCTCGAAACGAAAATTCGATCTTTGGGACGAGAGTTAGACCTACAGGTAGAGCCCCGCGCTCGGCTCCGGCTCGGAAACCTCGCGCCCGCGGGTAAGCCCGAAGAGCTCTGCCAGGGTGGCCGGCGAGGTCGGAGGCGTGATGCCCGGCGGGCACCAGGCGGCGGCCTCGGCCGCTGACAAAGCCGGGAACTCGACGGTCGCGCGGCACCGTCCGGGCCGCTGCACGGCGGTGTGGATGCGCCCGAGGTCGTCGTTGGTGGTCAGCAGGACCATCGTCTTGGCGCCCTCGCCGAGGATGCCGTCGGTCAGGTTGAGCAGGCGACCCAGAGCCGGACCGGAGCGCTCCCGCGCGTCCGAGCGAAGGTACTCGTCGGCGTCCTCGCAGATGATGACCTTCCACCGGCTCGGGGCCAGCTCGTCGAGCCCGCGCAGCGGCTCGCGGAAGTCGGGGCGCGCCGGCTCCTCGACGACCTCCAGGAGGTAGTCAGGGCTGGTGAAGAACCGCTCCGGGTCGGTGACCAGGTGGGCATCGCACCACGGCAGCCACTCGGTGATGAGGGTGCGCACGGCCGAGGTCTTGCCGGTGCCGGGCTGCCCGTGCCACAGGACGAGGCGACCACCGTCGTCGTCCGGGTCCTGCAGGGCCATCAGCTCGTCGAGCTGGCGCGCGGCCACGGCGGCGTAGTTGCGGCGTACGTCGGTCCAACGCGACGACCTCACCTTGTGGTCGCGGCTGGAGGGTCCGTAGCTCGCGGTCGTCCACAGCTGGCATCGGGTGACGTCGCTCTCGCTCATCTGGGCGCTGACCCGGGTCCGGACCACGTCCCACAACGCTGAGGCGGTGGCGTGGTCGCGGGCCAGCACCTTGACGGTGGTGAAGCCGCCCTGCTGGGTGACGAGCACGTCGGCGACACCATCCTCCTCTAGGCGGGCGAACCGCCGGTGCGGCCCGGAGTACTGGTGGGTGACGGTCAGGTTGTCGGGGGCGATGGACAACGGCGCCAGCGAGTAGGGGACCGTCACGCTCACGGCGACGGGGAGTGCGCGGGTCAGGAACTGGTGGACCTGCGCGGAGTCCATGGCGGAGTCGAGCTGCGGCTCGGCGCGGACAACGATGCCGTCGGCCTCAGGTTGCGGCACAGCGCCGCTCGCGGGTACTGCGGTGTTCTCGAGAGCGGTGACGGTGACCTCCTGCTGTAGCGAATTCATCGGAACGACGGTACGGAAGACCCCCGACACGACCAACGGGTTTTCCCGAGGTTGTGGAGACGGGGTGCCTCCGAGGAAGCACCCCGTCGCCCGCTCACTTGCCGGTCGCCGCCTCGCGCTCCTCGTCGGTGAAGTCCATCAGCAGGTTCGCCGCGGCCGGAGCCATCCCGACGCGGATCGCGTCCCGCTTCGACTTCACGCTGCGGCTGACGGCGCCCATCGCGGCACCGGCCGAGCCGCGGTCGTAGGTCATCGACTTGCGAGCGTCGAAGCCCATCTTCATGCCCTCCTCGATCGCGTCCTGGTCGGCGCCGAGGTAGAGGAACTGCCAGTCGTACTGAGTGGTCTGCTGCTCGATGAGCTGCTTGATGCGCGGGTGGGTCCACTCGACCGAAGCGTTCTCGTACCCGTCGGTCATCACGCCGACGATGACCGTAGCCGGGCGCTGCGCCTCCGGCATCGCTGCCAGACGCTCGCCAGCGCTGATGATCAGCTTGCCGAGGGCGTCGAGCAGCGCGGTCGACCCGCGCGGGTGCAGCGCGAGAGGCGGCACCGCTGCGATGTCGAGGTCGGCGTACACCTCCTCGTAGGAGTCGTCGAACTGGGCCAGCGTGACCTTGCAGGACCCCTCGGACTGCCGCTGCTCGGTGATGAAGGCGTCGAAGCCGCCCTGAGTGTCGGTGCGGATCGACTGCATCGAGCCGGAGCGGTCGAGGAGGAAGTAGAGGTGGGTGAGATTGCTGTCGGTCATGTCCGGCTCCTTCGCCTTCGAGGCTGATCCGGACGTTCCGGATCAGCTGGGTTTGCTCCGACGCGGCTTGAACCGCATAGGTTGCTGCTCGGTCTGCTGCGGGCTCGGCTCGGGCTTACGTCCGAGCTCCTTGTCGTACAACGCGCGCTCCACGCCGCGGGCCGTCACTCGCCCTTCTGGTGTCGCGTACGCCCCGAGTAGCTGGGTCCGTGCCAGCCGTGGTCCCACTGCGTTCTCCGACAGGCCGGCGAGGGTGCCGGCGGCGCGAAGGCTGGACTGCTCCTCCAGGAGCAGGGCGGCCATCGTCTCGTCGATCGCGTCGGTCAGTCTTTCAACTGCTTCTCGGAGCTGGGGCAGGGCATCGGTGGGGTTCTCGGTGTCGATGTTGTCGAGAGCTCTTCGTGCCTGTGCCAGCGCTCGGGAAGCGGGGGATTCGGTTGTCACAGAAAGTACGGTACCGCATAAACTGCGGCCACGCACAATTGGTCCCCGAGAGGGTCGTTCGGTGGTGCGTGGGAGAAGAGTGCCGCGAACCCCCGACACGACTGGTTCGACAGCATTGGTCGGGGGTGCTGACTAACCTCGCCGGGTGCCCTCCCTCCCCGGCCGGTCCCGGCTCCCGCTCTGCGCGCTCGCGTTCGTGGTGGTCGCCGGCTGCGCGGTGGACGAGCCGACAGCGGCACCCGGCGCGCCGGTGGTGACGTCAGCTCCGACGCCCACCCCGACACCCACCTCGGCGCCGACTCTGAAGGTGACGCCGACCCGCGCGCCCACCCCGAGCAAGTCCCCCACCTCGAAGCCGGACACCCGCAAGAAGCTCGCCGCCCTGGTGGTGAAGCCCCGTCCGTCCGGAACCCTCGGCTACGACCGCGACGCCTTCGGGTCCTCGTGGTCCGACATCGACGGCAACGGCTGCAACCAGCGGGACGACGTCCTCTTGCGCGATGCTCGTCCCGGGTCGGTGCGCACGCAGCAGCAGGGGCGCTGCGACCACGACGTCCTCTCTGGCACCTGGGTCGACCCGTACGCCGGTCGCACGATCGTGCTCACCGACATGAAGAACCTCAGCCAGGCCCAAGCCGTCCAGATCGACCACGTAGTCCCGCTGGCCGAGGCGTGGGTCTCCGGCGCGCGGACCTGGACCGACGAGCGTCGTCGTGCCTATGCCAACACGCTCACCGGACTGCTTGCCGTCGACGGCCCTACCAATGCCAGCAAGTCCGACGACGACCCTGCGGCTTGGCGCCCACGCAAGGGCTACCAGTGCCGGTACGCCGTGCGCTCGATCAACGTGAAGTACGCCTGGAACCTGGACGTCGATCCGAGCGAGGTGCGGGCGTTGAATGAGATGCTCGGTTACTGCTGAGCCTCACCGCCACACCCGCACGTAGTCGACGACCGTCGCCGACTCGCGCGGACCGGTCGCTGGGTCGAACTCGTTCCCCGTCGTCCCGAACGCCTGGGTCAGCGCCAGGAAGAACGGACTGTCGAACGGCGCGTACGGACTCCCTGCAGGGGCGTTGCTCGCCTTGTAGTTGTTGGTGATGCAGACCTTCCCGTTGACGTAGATCTTCATCAGCCCCGGCGACCACTCCAACACGTACGTGTTGAACTGACCGACGTTGATCGTGCAGTTCCACGCCGTGTAGATGTTCGTGTTGGTCTGGAAGTTCACCGTGTACCAGTCGAAGACGTAGTGCATCACGGGGATGTTGAGGTTCACGTAGTTGCTGTAGTACTCCCCGAAGTCGATCTCGCCGGACATCGGGTGCGGGTACCCGTACTTCAGGACGTCGTCGGGCCACAGCCAGAACGTCTCCTGGAGACCGTTGCCGGCGAAGCTCGGGATCTTCGCGCGCACCTCGTAGCGACCGTAGGTCTGGGAGAACGTGCCCTTGTGGGACACCATCCCCGAGACCATTCGCGACGACTTCTTACCGCAGCTGACCGCTTCGTCGAGGAGGACGGCGCCGAGGACCAGCTGTCCGCCGCGCACGTCGACCGTGCGGGGGTCGTCGAGGTAGCAGGCCGGGTTGGTGGTCGTGCCGCTGAAGAACGCGCTGGTGGCTGACTTCTGGACGAGCCAGTAGCGCCGGTCCAGCGAGCTGCCGTCGAACTCGTCGTCGTACGTGCAGATCCAGGTGCTGCCGTCCTCTCTCGCCGGGTTGGTCCCACCGCAGTCGGGGCCGGGTGGAGGCGGTGGTTCGGTGGGCGTGGGGGCGGGCGTCTCGGAAGGCTCTTCGACCGGGGTCGCGGCGACGCGGATTGCGAAGACGTCGCTGGTCGCCTTCTCGTGCTTCGTCGTCCCGGACAGCTGGACCCGGTACGCGTACGACGCCGGCTCCTCCTGGGTGACCGAAAGCGTGGCTTCCCCGTCAGCAACGGTGGCCGACCCGACAGACGTCCAGACGTCCTCATCAGAAGTCTCCAGGGAGACGATCTCCTCTTCGGCGGCCACGCCGGTGATCGTGACGGTGATGGTCGCGGCCTCGCTCGGACCGACCACGTCCGGCGCAGACGCGACAATCGTCGGAGTCGGCAGACGCGGGTCCGGCGTCTTGGCGAACGGGTCGGTCTCGCCGGTGCCCGGGTCGCCCGCGGGTGCCTCGTCGGACGGGTTCGCGGGGTCGTTGACCGACGTGCTCGGTCCGGCGGAACTGGCCGCAGTGTCGGGCAGAGCGAGTGCGAGCAGGACAAAAGAAATCGTCGCGAGGCCCGCGGCAGCAGCGAGCCCTCTCGTTCGCGAGCTCTCCAGTACCGCTGCCTGCGGCTTCTTCATTTCCGTGCAGTGCCCGCGCCGGCGTGTCACATGCGCACGTGGATTCAGGTAGTTCAGGGGTTCGGGACCTCGAGACGATGCAGTATGCGTCGCTTTGAGCCGGAACAGTGACGGGCGGGTTCCGAGCATCGCGATGCGTCCCTCTGCAGGTTCGCCTGCGTTTGCTCGGAAACCTTCGTATCGTGTGCCCGTGGCCCCCTCCCTCCACGCCCTTAGGCGTCCCCTCATCACCCTTGTCTCCGGCGGTGCCTTGGTGGTCGGGCTGCTCGCTCTGGTCGCGCCGTCCGCGCACGCAATCGACACCGGGACAGTGACTGGAACGATTCGCACGTCCGGCAACACACTCGTTGACAACGCAACGGTCGTTCTCGAGTCGGCGGGCGGGTTTTCGGAGACCGCGTTCAGCAACGACTCCGGGATCTATACGTTCACCGGGGTGCCGATCGGCAATTACCGGGTCTACGCAGAAGGCGACGTCGATTCGGTCGACCTGCTGACGTACCACCCGACAACACTCGACGTCGCTGCGGCGGGGTCGGTAGCGGTGACTGTAGGCGGGACGACGACAGCAAACATCAAGCGGATCAAGTCCTCGACGATCTCGGGAACCGTAACCCGGGGAACAGGGATCGGGTACGTGGCGCAGGTCAACCTGTTCCAGGACGACGGCTGTGCCATTCCTTGCTACCGGCTCGTCGACACCACGATGTCGGAGATCACGGGAGGGGGTGTCTTCACGTTCGCCGGTCTGCACCCGGGCACCTACCGCGTCGGGACGATCCCCGAGCACGAGTACCAGTCCGAGTACTACGACAACGCACGGTCGATCGCCAACGCGACGGACGTCGTGGTCGCGCAGGCAGCGTCGAGGACCGGCGTGCAATTCCTGCTGGACGTGGGGTCCGAGCTCACCGGGAAAGTGACGGACACGCAAGGGACCCCGCTCGTTGGCGCCTCGATCGAGGCGACCAATGCTGCGGGTCTCTCCCGCAGCGGGTCCACCGGCGCGGGAGGTAACTACACGCTCCGCGGCCTGTCCAACGGTGGGTACACCGTCACCGCCACCCTCGCCGGTTACAGCCCGGCGTCGACCAACGTCACGATGGCTGTCCCCAACAGCAAGACCGGCGTGAACATTCAGCTCAACAAGCTCACCGTGGTGAGAGGAACCGTCACGACGCCTTCCGGTGCCACCGCCCCGATCGGGGACGTGACGGCGTACAAGAAGGACGGGAACACCTGGATCCCCACCACCAGCTCCGCGGCGACGTCGTCCGGCGCCTACACGCTGCCGTTGGAGAAGGGCACCTACCGGCTGCTGGCTCGCGCTTTCAACGCGTCGTCCCAGCAGATCGGGCAGGATACGTTCTTCGGCGGCACGACCGACGTGAACGCCGCGACAGACGTGGTGGTCGACACTTACGAGGGCGAGGTCGCCGGTCAGAACATCCAGATCCTGGCGACCGCACCTCCGCCCGTCACCAACACCGGGGTGCCCGTCATCTCTGGGACGCCGCGGATCGGGGCGCCCCTCACTACGACCGCGGGGACGTGGAACCCGGCTGACGTCACGGTCGTGTACCAGTGGAAGGTCGCGGGAGCCAACGTCGGCCCCGACAGTCCCACCTACACCCCGGTCGAGGGCGACCTCGGAAAGACCGTGACCGTGACTGTCACGGCGAGCAAGAACGGCGCGTCGGCAGCAGCAACGTCTCAGGCGACGTCGGCGGTGGTCACGAATGTCGTGGCGAACGTCGTCGCGCCTTCCCTCCCGGCCGGTGCACCGGTTGTCGGGTCCCCGATCGCGGTGAACCCAGGCACCTGGAACCCCGCTGATGTTTCGTTCAACTACCAGTGGCAGGCCGACGGGGCGAATGTCGGCACGGACAGTGCCACCTACACGCCCACGGCCAACGATCTGGAGAAGTCTCTTCGCGTCCAGGTGACGGCGAGTAGGACCGGCTACGTCGCGACCACTCTCGTGACCGCCGTTTCGCCTGCCGTTGTCGCTCCTGTTGTCGGGGCCGTCACCAACACCGGACTGCCCACGGTCACGGGGACCCCGCGGGTCGGGGCGACCCTGACGGCGACTCCGGGAACCTGGGACCCGGCCGATGTCGCGGTCGCCTATCAATGGAAGGTCGCCGGCTCGAACGTCGGTACCGGCAGCTCCACCTACGTCCCGGTGGCGGGCGACGTCGGCAAGACCGTCACCGTGACGACGACCGCATCCAAGGCCGGGGTCTCGGCATCGGCGACGTCGGAGGCGACCTCGGCAGTGGTCACGAACGTCGTGATGAACACGGTCGCTCCGTCACACCCGAGCGGCGCACCGGTCGTCGGTACGCCGATCACGGTGTCCCCGGGCATTTGGAACCCGGGTGACGTGACGCTCGACTACCAGTGGCAGGCGGGCGGCTCGGACGTAGGTGCGAACAGCCCGAGCTACACCCCGACCTCGGGCGACATCGGCAAGACGATCCAGCTGCAGGTCACAGGTTCCAAGACCGGGTACGTCGCCACGACGGTCGCCACCAGCGCGACTCTGCCGGTGGTTGCTGCTGGCGGCACTGTCATGAACACCGGTCTCCCGGCGATCAGCGGGACGCCGCAGGTGGGAGTTGCGCTTACCGCGTCGGGTGGTACCTGGAACCCGACCGATGTGACCCGCACCTTTCAGTGGAAGGTTGCCGGCTCGAACGTCGGAACCAACAGCGACACCTACGTCCCGGTCGTCGGCGACGTCGGCAAGACGATCACAGTGACGGTGGAGGCCAGCAAGAACGGCAGCTCCGCGAGCGCGACCTCCCTGGCGACCGGGCCCGTGACGGCGGCACCTGCCGTCGTGATTCAAAACACCGCCCTGCCGTCGATCTCCGGCCAGCCCAAGGTCGGGAAGGTCCTCGCCGCAGCCCGCGGCACCTGGAGCCCGAACGACCTCACCTACACCTACCAGTGGCTGCGCAACGGCACGGCGATCACCGGGGCCACACGGACGACGTACGCCGTGAACTCGGCCGATCTGGGTCGCAGGTTGTCGGTGCGGGTGATCGCCTCGCGTCCTGGATCGACCTCGGTCCCGAAGGTCAGTGCCGCGACTGGTCCCGTCGCGCGGGGCACGCTCGTCCTCAGCGGCACTGCCCGGGTAACCGGCAAGCTCAAGGTCGGCAAGGTGCTGCGAGCAACTCCGCGCGCTTGTGCGCCGATGGCCTCCGTCAGCTACCAGTGGCTGAGGGCCGGAAAGGCGATCGGCGGCGCACGCTCGGCGACGTACAAGCTAAAGAAGGCGGACAAGGGCAAGAAGGTCAGCGTCCGGATCACCTACGCCCGCGTTGGGTACGTCATCGTGACGCAGACCGTGTTGACCTCGAAGAAGGTTCGCGGCGGCTAGCATCCGGCCATGACCCGGAAGATCCCGCGCGACAAGACCGACGACTACTCCGCCGCTGCCATCGCCGCCCGACAGGAGTTCATCCGCGAGCACACCGGCTCGGCTGCCGAGCACGTCGCGCACTACTCGCTCGATCCCGGCACGCTGCCCGGCAACGTCGAGAACTTCTTCGGCGTGGCCCAGGTGCCGATCGGTCTTGCCGGTCCGGTGCTCATCAACGGTGAGCACGCGCAGGGGGAGTACTTCGTGCCGCTCGCGACGACCGAGGGGACCCTGGTCGCGTCGTACAGCCGAGGCATGAAGCTGTGCCGCGAGGCCGGCGGCATCACGACGACCGTCCTCGACGACAAGATGCAGCGCGCGCCGGTCTTCAGCTTTGAGAGCGCACGGGAGGCGAAGGCATTTTCGGCCTGGCTGACCGACCACTTCGACGAGATCGCGGCCGCAGCGCAGACGACGACCACCTCGGGCAAGCTCATCGAGATCCAGCAGTTCTCGGTCTCCAAGTTGCTCTACACCCGGTTCAATTACACGACCGGCGACGCTGCCGGACAGAACATGACGGGCAAGGCGACCTTCGCGGCGTGCGCCTGGATCAAGCAGAACTACCCGCACGAGCTGCACTTCCTGCTCGAGGGCCAGTTCGCCACCGACAAGAAGACCTCGGTGGTGAACATGCTGCACACGCGCGGCAAGCGCGTCGTCGCTGAGATCACGCTGCCGGCGAAGCTCGTCGAGGAGCAGATGCACGTCAGCACCGACAAGCTCTGGGCGGCGCGCATCCGCGGTCAGCTCGGCTCGATCATGTCGGTGACAAACAACAACGGAAACCACTCCGCGAACGGCATCACGGCGATGTTCATCGCCACCGGCCAGGACGTGGCGAACGTCGCCGAGTCGAGTGCGGCGTACGGGTTCTCCGAGCTGCTGCCGAACGGTGACTTCTACGCCTCGATCACGCTGCCCTCGCTGATCGTCGCTACGTACGGCGGTGGCACCGGTCTGGCCACGCAGCGTGAGTGCCTCGAGATGATGGGGTGCTACGGCAAGGGCGGGGTCTACAAACTCGCGGAGATCATTGCGGCGACGGTGCTGGCGGGAGAGCTGTCGCTAGGTTCTGCAGTCGTGGCTGAGGAGTGGGTGCAGGCGCACGACGACCTGGGGCGAAACCGGCCCTGACGTGGGGCCCGCGGGGGCCTCTCGGCTTGTCTGGCGAAGGTGTCGTTGCGGACGACCGCCCCACCCAGTGCCGTATCCGTTCCGTACACGGTGCGCGCTGCCATCACGAACATCTGCGGCGCTGCCTTCCCGAGAACGCGCGCATGGAAGAGCCATCAAAAACCCACAAATGACACCAAATGCCACCGAGCGGATCGGGTGCATCGTAATGTCACCAGATGAGTCGCATGGAGTACGACGAGGAAGCCAGCAACGAGTTGCATTTCGACGTCGTCCACGAGGTCGACGATGGACCGACGCCGGTTGCTCGCTGGGTTGAGGCGATGCGGCGGCTCAACTCCATCGACGATCCGCTTGCTCGTCGGATCCTGGTTCTTCATAGGGACTGCGGGACCGGAAACGGTGAATGTGACTCTGGTGAGGACGATGGAGTGCCGATGGGCGCGCGCTTCGATTGGGGTTGCGAAACCACCCGGCTCGTTGCGGACCATTTTCAGGTTGCTTTCCCCGAAACTCGACTTCAAGGTCAAGCCACGTAGTCCTCGTACTCCCGCGTCCCGCGGAACGGCATCAGGTGCTGCGCGACGATCCCCTCGGGCACCGTCTCCAGCTTCAGTACGCCGTACTCCTCGGGCCAGCTTCCGTCGCGTGGCAGCTTGAAGCTGCCCATCAACATGTCGACCAGCGGCAGGTGGATCGCGTAGTTCCGGTCCCAGTAGTCGACGTGCCGGGCGTGGTGCCAGTGGTGGTAGCGGGGCAGCACCAACACGTACTCGAGCCAGCCGAACCGGATACCGATGTTCGCGTGGGCCACCACTGCCTGCAGGCCGACCAGAATAACGTAGGCGTTGACCGTCGAGGTCGAGAAGCCGAGCACCAGCAGCGGGAGCAGAACGGTGCTGCGGGTCATCACGGTCTCGATGAAGTGCACCCGCGATCCGGCGAGCCAGTCGAGGTCGCGGCTGGAGTGGTGCACCGCGTGGAAGCGCCACAGCGTGGTGATCCGGTGGTACGCGCGGTGCAGGGTCGCCTGGGCGACGTCCGCCACGAACACCGCGAGCAGGAACTGTGCCCAGCCCGGCATCGACGCCACGACATCTTTCACGCCGGGGACCGCGATCGCACCGGCGACCGCCGAGGTCGACACCGTGACGACGATGAGGATCAGCTGGATCAGGACGTGGCTGAGGAAGAAGTAGCAGACATCCGTACGCCAGCCGGCGCGGAGCACCGGGGTCTGACGGGGAGCGAGGTGTTGCTCGAGGGGGATGAAGACCAGTGCGGAGAACAGCAGCGACAGGATGAACCAGTCCACGCCCAGCGAGTACGGCGTCGCCTCGACCGCACCGACCTGGACGTCAGCGCCACCGAGCAGTACCGCCGCCGTGGCAGCGACGAGCCCGGTCAGCGCCACCCGCCGGTTCTGGTCGCGCAGGAAGGCTGCCGTGCCGAGGACGAACGCGCCCACCAGGCCGATCATCAGCAGCGACCGGGCGAACTCGGTCGTGTAGAGCGCACGGATCTCCTGGCTGGTCAGTGCTTGCGGGAAGTGAAAGCAGAGCACCGCGAGCAGGCTGAGCACACCCAGCAGGCAGGAGGTCGCAGGGAGGAAGAGGCGGTGTCGGATCAACATGCTTCAACGCTAGGAATGTTCACCTGTCCGCGCCTGAGTGCACGTACTCAACTCCTGAGGTTCGCCACTACGCTCACGCCATGAGCGAGCAGACGTTGACGGGTAAGACCGTTGTGGTAACCGGGGCCAGCGACGGGATCGGCGCAGAGGCCGCTAAGGTCCTGGCCGGGAAGGGTGCAAGAGTCCTGGTGACCGGCCGTTCCGCGGAGAAACTCAAGCCCGTCGCCGAGGCGGTCGGTACCGAACCGTTGATCGCGGACTTCGCCCGCTTCGACGACGTACGCCGCCTCGCGGCCGAGGTCAGCGAGCGTGTCGAGAAGATCGACATCCTGCTCAACAACGCCGGCGGCACGTTCGTCCCGTCGAAGAAGACACCGGACGGGCACGAGCCGAACTTCCAGGTGAACCACCTGGTTCCTTTCCTGCTGACCAACCTGCTGCGCCCCAAGCTCGCTGCGGCTGGCTCCTCGTTGGTGATCAACACCGCCAGCATCGGCAACCTGCTGGGCAAGATCGTTCTGGACGACCTCGACTACGAGCACCGTCGCGCGAGCGAGTTCCCGGCGTACGGGACGGGCAAGCTGATGAACATCGTCTTCACGCGCGGGATAGCGCAGAGGTGGACGGGTGACGGGATCGTGTCGGTCGCGGTGCACCCAGGGCCGGTCGGCAGCTCGTTCGGTCGCGACTCCTGGTTCATCGGCCTGCTGTATCGGACGCCGCTGAAACGGTTCGGCACGATCAGCGTTCCTGATGGCGCAGCGCCGCTGGTGATGCTGGCCGAGCGGGGGCCGGACGCGGAGCTGAACGGGAAGTACTTCAGCCGTTTCAAGGTGGACGGCAAGGAGAACAAGCAGGCGTCAGACCAGGCGATCATCGATGGGTTGTGGGAGCGCTCGGCGGAGATTGTGGGGATCTAGTCCTTGGCTCACCAACCTTTGAAGGCAGTCCATCTGTCGGCCGTTGTCGATATCGTGAGGACTCCTGAGCGAGGAGATCAATGAGCGAAGTCGATGGCACTGTTGTGCCTTTGTGGACTCTGTCTACGACCGAGGGTGCGACCACGGTCCCAGTCTTCCCTGACGAGGGCGCGCTGACGGCCGAGAGAGTGGCCGAGCTGCGCTCGGCGCTGGCGGCATTTGCCTCCGCTCCGATGGTGACGCTCGAGGCCCACCCCCTGACGACAAAGCGTGGTCGCTTCAGCGGCCTTCCCTTGGATGCGTTGAGTCCGCTGGCCCAGGAACTTACGCGGCTAGTGGGCAATTCGTCCAAGGTTCCCGCGGTGTCACAGGTAGCTCAGTCCGGCGAGATTCTCTATCGGATGCACGTGCCGGCCAAGGTGGCATCGCAGCTCGGGAGGGGTTTCGTGAAGCCGATGGCGTCCAAAGCGGTCGCTGGCGGAATCTACGGAGACTTGGTCAACAGCGCTGGCAAGAACGTCGTTGCAGCCAAGGCGACATTCGTTCCTGTAGAGGCCGCAGCGGCCGGCGCGACTGGCACGGCGGTCGGCACCGCAGCGGGTACCGCAGCGGCCGGAACGATGACCGTCGCCGCTCCGTTGGTACTCATGGCAGTGGCGGTCGGCGCCAGTGCCTACGCGGACCATGAACGCCAGAAGGCCATCGAGAACATCACCGATCTACTCGAGAAGCTCCACGACGACAGGCTTGAGGCCGAGCGCAGTGAACTCGACGGTTGTCGTGACGCGATTGACAAGGCGACGGCCCTCCTTCTCGATCGCGGCAAGGTTGGGGCATCGCTGGGTCTTGACTCGGCGGTTCACGCGATCAGCACAGCCACGCAGCGAGCCCATACTCGTGTTCTGAAATGGGAAACCGGTCTCGACGACATCCTCGAGGACGGCCACGTTGACGCAGCCGAGCTCGAGGGCGCGCTTCCAGGCATTACGAGCGACGGTGGAGAATTTCATGCCCACCTCGAGATCGCCGCCCTCGCTGTCGCGTTGAAGCGCCGTGTCATCGTCCTTCAAGGCGTCGAGGCGGGTCAGAGCGAGGCCGACAACGCGTTCGAGAACTTCGCGAGGAGCCTTCGCGACGATCAGCAGCGCATCAACGACCTCGAGGAACGTATTACGCGCGTCCTTCGGAGGATTTCGGCAATCCAGTTGAGGACCCCGAAGAGGTTCGTCGACAAGATGATGACCCGCAAGCAGGTCGACAGCCTTCTCGATGCCTCTTACCGGTTGCGCGCCCTGGAGCCGGGCGACGGAAGCAGCGCGACCGGCGACGTCGTCATCGAGATTGAGAAGCATGAGGATGGGACGCTTCTCGTATTGCCGGCCCGGGCCTCCTGAACAGAGGAGCGCAACTGTCGCTTCGCAGGTCGCAGGCGGGCGTCTTGTCCGATCAACAGCGCCCTCCGCGGCGCCTGACAGCCCGCCCACAGACTCCCGCTCCACCTTGAGATGAGACAACGACTCATCAGGAGGAACGGACATGGACAGATCCACACTGACCCGCACCGGCATCGCCGGCGCGGTCGCAGGCTTGGGCCTGGCGGTCGGCGGCATCGCGATCGCCTCGGCCGACGACGCCCCGGACACTAGCTCCACCAGCGCCCACCCAGGCGGTCCCCGCGGAGAGCGCGGTGGCTACGACGCGGCAGCGCTGGCCAAGGCGCTCGGCCTGAAGGAAGCCACCGTCAAGAAGGCGCTCGACGCAGTCCGTGACGAACTGCGTCCCGAGAAGCCGGCTGACGGCACCAAGCCCACCCCGCCGACCGAGGCAGAGCGTGCCGCACGGCAGGCGAAGTTCGTGACGGCGCTGGCCAAGGAGCTCAATGTCTCCGAGGCGAAGGTCAAGACAGCCGTCGCTGCTCAGGAGAAGAAGCTCGAGGCCGCTCGTGAGGAGCGGCGCACCGAGTCGCGCGCCGACCTGGTCACCAGGCTCGACGCTGCGGTGAAGGCCGGCACGTTGACCGAGGCCGACAAGACCTCGGTGCTCAAGGCGTTCGACGCCAAGGTCATCGGCGACGGTCCGGGTGGCGGCGGCTTCGGTGGTGGAGGCCGCGGCGGTCCGCCGCCGGCCCAGTCCGCCAGCTGACTCAGCAGCTCAGGCTCAGAGTGAGGCGACGGCGTCCCGCAACCAGGACGCCGTCGCCTCGTCAGCAGGGAAGAACGTCTCGATCACCAGTTCCGCCACGGTGACGTCCAGCGGCGTCCCGAACGTCGTCACAGTGCTCAGCATCGTCAGCTCGACGTCACCCATCCGCAACCGCAGCGGCACCACGACCTCGCCCGGTCCGTGCATCTCCTCGAGCGGCTGATCGCACGGATAACCCTCGAGCTCGGTGAGCAGGTCCGCGAGCTCCGAGTCAGCAGTCAGTGCGACGTGCCGGCGCAGCCGCCCGATCAGGTGACCGCGGAACTCGCCCAGGTTCAAGATGTTCGGCGCCAGGCCCTCGGGGTGCAGCGCCAGGCGCAGCACGTTGACCGGCGGCGTCAGGAGCTCGGGCGAGACCTGCGAGGCGATGAGCAGGAGCCCGGTGTTGGCCTCGACCAGGTTCCACCAGCGGTCGACGACCACCGCGGGATACGGGTCGTGCCCGGCGAGCAGCTGCCGGATGACCTCGCGGATGGCGAGCATCTGCGGGGAGTGCAGCGAGCCTTCGGGGTAGACCGGAGCGAAGCCTGCCGAGAGCAGCAGCTGGTTGCGGTCGCGCAGTGGCACGTCGAGGTGGTCGGCCAGGTGCAGCACCATGTCGCGACTGGGCTTGGCCCGGCCGGTCTCGACAAAGCTCAGGTGCCGGGTGGACACGTCGACCTGGGAGGACAGCTCGAGCTGGCTCAAGTGCCGGCGCTGCCGCCAGGTTCGGATCAGGTCGCCGAAGGTCTCGGGACTGTCGGTGTCGCTGAACTGTGCCGTCATACCGGGAACGTAGTAGAGCAGAGCGAGACGCGGCCATTACCTGGCAGGTAATCGACGGGACGCGGGACTGCGCCGAAGGTGGTGCCACCAACGACAACTGGAGGTACTCATGCTCAACCTTCGCAACGCTCTCCGCCTCGACGCCGTCGCCTCGGGAGCACTCGGCTTGCTCGTGCTCGTGCTGTTCGACCCGGTTGAGAGCGAGCTCGGGTTCCCGGTGCCGTTCTCGCTGGCAATGGCCGGTGTTCTGCTCGGCTGGGCAGCCTTCGTGGCCTTCGTGTCGGTGAACCAGCACCGCGGCCTGGTGCGCGAGGTCGTCGCCCTCAACGTCGTGTACGTCGTCGCGAGCATCGTCTTCGCCGTCGCCGACTGGGCCGATCTGACCGGACTCGGCGTCGCCTTCGTGTTGGTCCAGGCGGCTGCGGTCGCCGGCTTCACCGTCGCCCAGTACGCCGGCCTCCGCGCCGAGGCTCCCGCCGCCGACCGCGACCTGGTGACGGCGTGACCGCCACGACTCAGGCCCTCGATCCGGGTGCACGCGCCTGGATCGAGGGCGTCATCGCCGCCTCGCCGGTGGGCAAGGCGCTCGGCATCAAGATCGTCGCCGCCGAGGTGGACTGCGTCCGGGTCGGGCTGAAGTTCGACGACGAGCTCACCACGGTCCCCGGCGTCATCCACGGCGGAGTGATCTCGACGCTGATCGACATCGCGGGCGCGGCTGCGTCGGCGTCCGGGCTGACCGCGGCTGATGGGGCTACCGGTGGCGCGACCTCGCACCTCTCGGTGACCTACCTGGCACCAGCTCTCGGTGATCTCGAGGCTGTGGCGACGGTGGTGCACAGGTCACGCTCGATGACGCAGTCCGAGGTAGCGGTGCGGAGCGTGGGCGGTGACCTGGTGGCAGCGGGGCAGGTGTCGAGCCGTATCTTCCACGAGACCGCCCGGTCCTAGAGTCTGAACCGGTTCGATTAAGTCTAGTTATCCGATGTAGAAATGCTCCATGACCGATCTGACCTTCCACTGGTTCCTCCCCACCAACGGCGGCGACGGCCGAAACATCGTCGGTGGCGGCCACGGCGCGGCGATCGAGGCGGGCGACCAGCGCCCGATCTCCGTGCCGTACCTGGGACAGATCGCACGGTCGGCCGAACAGCTCGGGTTCGTCGCAGCGCTCACGCCGGCAGGCGCTTGGTGCGAGGACGCGTGGATCAGTACCGCGATGATCAGTGCCGTCTCGGAGAAGCTGAAGTTCCTGGTCGCGTTCCGGCCCGGTCTGACGGCCCCGTTCTACGCGGCGCAGAGCGCGGTCACCTTCCAGAACATGTCCGGCGGGCGGCTGCTGCTCAACGTGGTCACCGGGGGCGAGGACCGCGAGCAGCGCGTCTACGGGGACTACCTCGACAAGGACTCGCGCTACGAGCGCACCGGTGAGTTCCTCGACATCGTGAACCGCTTGTGGAATGGCGAGGAGGTCACCTACGAGGGCAAGCACCTCAAGCTCGACGCCGCCCAGCTGAACTCGGTGCCGACCGTCCGTCCGGAGATCTACTTCGGCGGCTCTTCGCCGATCGCCCTGGAGGTCGCCGCCGAGCACGTGGACGTCTATCTGACCTGGGGCGAGCCGCCTGCCGCCGTGGCGGAGAAGGTCCGCAAGGTGCAGGAGCACGCCGAGCGGTTCGGGCGCACGCTCCGGTTCGGGATCCGGCTGCACACCATCGCGCGGGAGACCCCTGAGGCGGCGTGGGCCGAGGCCGACCGACTGATCGCGGGGATCTCCGAGGACCAGATCAAGCGGGTTCAGGACCGGCTCAAGAGCAGCCAGTCCGAGGGGCAGCGGCGGATGCTCGAGCTCAACGCCGGCACCAAGGACGGCCTCGAGGTCTACCCGAACCTGTGGGCCGGCGTCGGCCTGATCCGCGGCGGCGCCGGCACCGCGATGGTGGGCAGCTACCAGCAGATCGCCGACCTGATCGAGGAGTACGCCGCCGTCGGCATCTCCGAGTTCGTCCTGTCGGGCTACCCGCACCTCGAGGAGGCGTACTGGTTCGGCGAAGGCGTGCTTCCCGAGCTCGAGCGTCGCGGTCGCTGGACGCACCCGGGCTGAGTTCGCTGCCCGCGAACAGGAATCAGGATTGAGTCGGATCGACTCAACGTTGGAACCAGGTGAACGGCCCGGACAAGGGCCCTGGGACCAAGGAGCACCACCATGAGCAAGACTCCCGCTTTGAATGTGTACCGCGTGCGCAGCAACACCGCCGCCTTCGACGCCCTGGTGAGCCGTGCCTTCGGCCCGCAGGCCGTGGCCGGTCAGTCCAAGGCCGGGTACGCCCCGGCGGTCGAGTCCGAGCGCGACGGCGAGGACCTCGTCCTCCGCCTCGAGCTGCCCGGTGTCGACATCGCCTCCGACGTCAACGTCGAGGTCGTCGACGGACGCCTGGTCATCGACGGCGAGCGCCGCGACCCGCGCGGCGAGGACGCCACCGGCCGCCGGTTCAGCGAGTTCCGGTACGGCGCGTTCAAGCGCACCTTCCGCCTCGGCGGACAGGTCGGCGCCGACCAGGTCTCCGCGTCGTACGACGCCGGTGTCCTGACGGTGCGGGTGGCGAACGCCTACGCGAAGCCGGCCGGTCAGAAGATCGAGATCGCGCAGGGCTGACCTCATCCAACCGGCACCACGAGAGCCCGGTCCGCCAGAACGGTCCGGGCTCTCGCGCGCCTAGGGGCAGCCGCCGGACTTCCCCGAGCTGGTGGTCGACATCGGGCTGGTGTCGTAGACGGCCCAGGCGCCCGAGGTGTTCTCGATGCAGAGCTGGAACTCCTGGTCGCTCGGGTCGAACACGTACGACGCGATCGTGTTGCCCTGCGAGAGCTTGAGGAACGTCAACTGCTTCGCGGTCCTGAGCGCGCCGGCGAGGTCCTTCGGGTAACCCTGGTCGAAGTAGACCTGCTCCATCGCGGGGGCGTAGCTCTGCACGTCGTCGATGGTCGACTGGATCTGGGCAGCGGTCGCGGGCTTCGCCTTCGCAGGCTGGCTCGGCGTAGGGGTCGGCGTAGGAGTCGGGGTGAGGGTCGGCGCAGCGGCCGTCGACGGGGGCTGGGTCTGCGATGAGCCCGCGCTCGGCTCCTCGTCGCTCCCGCAGGCGGCAAGGGTCAGCAGAGCAGCAGCGGACAGCAGTGCGAGGCGGAGGCGCATGTGGGTGGTTCGGGGCGGGAGCCCGCGCGGATTGGTGCGCCGTGCACCGCACCGGGTTTCGAGGCGGCCGCGAGCGCGGCCGCACCTCAACCGACCTGGGGCAGGGTGAACCAGAACGTCGAACCGCCGTCGGGGCCGTCCTCGACGCCGATCTCGCCACCGTGGGCCTCGACGATCCGGCGTGAGGTCGCGAGCCCGATGCCGAACCCCTCCACGTTCCCGGCGCCGCGGGTGTACAGGGTGAACACGCTGTCGCGGCGGTCGGCGGGGATGCCGGAACCGTTGTCGGTGACCGTCACGCGCCAGCCGGAGTCAGTCACCTCGCCCGCGACGTGCACGACCGGGGCGACACCGACCGGGGTGAATTTCACGGCGTTCGAGATCAGGTTCTGCAGCACGACGTAGATCTGCTGCAGGTCGGCGCGGACCACCGGGAGCGAGCCGGTCGTGACCGTGCCACGGCGGGCGGCCAGGGTCGGAGCGAGGTCCTCGCGCACCGTGCTCACCAGGCGTTCGAGGTCGACCTCGACGACGTCGAGCGACGATCCGGTCCGGGCGTATCTCAGGATGGTGTCGATCAGGCCGGCCATCCGCACGCCCGCCTTCTGGATCGCCGTCGCCAGGGCGGCGGCGTCCGGGTCGGCGACGACGGCCGGCTCGGTGGCGAGCAGCTCGGCGTTCGCGATCACCGCGGTCAGCGGGGAGCGCAGGTCGTGGCTGACCTGACCGGCGAAGAGCGTGAGCAGCTCGTTGGACCGGTGCAGCTCGTCGCGCGCCTGCTCCAGCTCACGCGTGCGCAGCCGCAGTTCGAGCACGTCGACCATCCGGTCTGCGAGGACCTCGAGCACGCCGGCCTGCTCAGCGGTCAGCTCGCGGGCCTGGTCGTCGAACACGCACAGCCGCCCGATGGTCACCCCGTCGGGCGTGATCAGGGGAGCGCTGGCGTAGAACTTCACGAGCGCGATCTGGCCGGTGACGAACGGGTTCGTGGCGAACCGCTCGTCCAGGCTCGCGTCCTGGACGATGACCGGCTTCGGCTCGCCGATCACGATGGCGCACATCGAGTCCTCGCGCGCGCACACCGACGGGTCGATGCCGGCGGCGGCCACCTGGCGCTGCTCCCGACCGGTGATCAGGTTGATGGCGGCGGTGGGCACGGCGCACACCAGCGCGGCCAGCTCGACGAGGGCCTGCAGATCCCGTCCACCGGGCTGTTCGAGGACGCCGTACTCGGCGAGCTTGGCATCGACGACGACGGCAGGTGAGGTGCCGATGGTTTCCATGGGCACATCATGCCCGTTATGCGTCCTTTGACAACGCCCGCTTGGGAACGCGCAGGACAGCGACCGCAGAGCCGGGTTCGCGGGTCAGCTGTCCGCCGAGCGCGGCGGCGAGCTCGGCTGCTGCCCGCCAGGACGGTCCGCTGGTCGCCGTGGCGGCGTCGTCCGGGGTCAGCCGGACCTCGTGGTGGGTGCCTCGGTCGGTGACACCCAGCTCGAGCGTCCGGACGCCGTGGTCCAGCGCCTCGTCGCGCAGGTGCTCGACGACCTGCCGCAGGAGCTCGGGGTCCAACCGGGTCGGCGCGAGGACCGACGCCGCGTGCGTCAGCCGCAGGTCGGGGCCGTCGAGCCGGGCGACGACGTCGGCGACCAGGGCGTCCAGGTCGAGGTCGATCTCGTCACCGGCCAGCTGCTCGCGGGCCCGGTCGAGCAGGTCGCCGATCGCGGCAGAGAGCCGGTCGAGCTCGCCGGTGCTGCGGGTGAGCGCTTCGGCCACGGCCGGAGTCGTCTCCGGCCACAGCGCCAGGTCCTCCAGGTCGATGCGCAGCGCGGTGATCGGGGTCCGGAGCTCGTGCGAGGCGTGCACGGCGAGCTCGCGCTCGTGGCGCAGCAGCAGGTCGATCCGGTCGCCGCTCACCGTCAGCGCCTCACCGATCGCCTGCGCCTCCGGCACCCGGTACGTCGGCAGCTCGGGTCGCCTGGCTCCGGTGCCCAGGTCGCGCGCCGCGGACGCCAGCTCCTGGAACGGGCGGGCGAGACGCCGCGCGATCACGGAGCCCGCGAGCCCGGCCACGACCACCAGGCCGAGTCCGATGAGCACCAGTGGCAGCAATGCGTCGGCGATCGCGTCGTCGATCTCGTCCGCCTCCCGGGTCACGGTGACGGTGCCGCCGTCGCCCAGCGGGTGCGTGGCGGAGATGTCGCCGTCGTCGGCCGGGCCGTGCGTCGAGGAGATCACCTGACCGCCGGCCGTGCGGATCTCGATCCACTCGCCCCGCGTCGACAGGGCGTCGAGCGCGTCCGGCGTGGTCGCCGTACCGGCATCCACCGCAGCAGCGACCAGGTCGGCACTGCGGTTGACGCGCTCCTGGGCGTCGGTGCGGATCAGGTCCGCGAGGAAGTACGCCCGCGGGATGCCGTAGAGCGCCACGACGACGACGGTCAGGCCGACGAACGCGGCGATCAGGCGGTCCCGCACTGGTCAGCCTGCTTCGAGGCGGAAGCCGACGCCGCGCACGGTGATGATCTGGACGGGCGCGCCGGCCTCCTCGAGCTTCTGGCGCAGCCGGCCCATGGTGACGTCGAGGGTCTTGGTCGAGCCGAACCAGTTCTCGTCCCAGACCTTGTCCATCAAAGTCTCCCGGGTCAGCACGGTGCCGCGCTCGGAGTCCAGCAGCCCGAGCAGGTCGAACTCCTTGGAGGTCAGCGAGATCTCGGTGTCCTCGACCCAGACGCGTCGGCTCTGCAGGTCCACCCGCAGACCGCCGGTGGGCGCGCTCGGAGCCGGCGTCGCAGCAGCCGCCTCCGGCCGGGCCGTACGACGCAGCAGGGCACGGGTCCGTGCGAGCAGCTCGGCGAGCGCGAAGGGCTTGGAGAGGTAGTCGTCGGCGCCCACGTCCAGGCCGACCACCCGGTCGAGCTCGCCGTCGCGCGCGGTCAGGATGAGCACGCCGCCCTCGAACCCGTCGGCCCGCAGCTGGCGGCAGACGTCGAGTCCGTCCATGTCGGGCAGGCCGAGGTCGAGCAGCACCATGTCGAAGCCGCCGTCGCCGGCGTTCTTGAGCCCGGTGCTGCCGTCCGCGGCCCGGTGGACCTCGTAGCCCTCGCGCTCCAGGGTGCGCACCAGGGGTGCAGCGATCCCGTCGTCGTCCTCGACCACGAGCAGTCTGTGCGTCATCTCAGAGAGCATACGGATGCCTCGCCCCCGAGCT
This sequence comes from Marmoricola sp. OAE513, assembly GCF_040546585.1. NCBI lineage: Bacteria > Bacillati > Actinomycetota > Actinomycetes > Propionibacteriales > Nocardioidaceae > Marmoricola > Marmoricola sp. OAE513. Next base: position 2,801,175 of record NZ_JBEPOC010000001.1, read on the forward strand.
CTCGCTCCTGGCGCGCGCGTCGGAGACGAGCACGCCCAGCAACGCGACGGCGACCACGGAGACCGCGAGGCCGACCGGGTGCCAGTGCGCACCATCGGCCCGGCTCGGGTCGCCGACCACCGAGACCAGCACCTGGCCTGTCAGGGCGACCAGGGCCAGCAGGGACGCGGCCAACCGGGACTCGAAGGAGTTGCGCTGCCAGAGCCGGATCGTGACACCCACCAGGCCGACCACGACGGCGCCGACGAGCACGACCTCGTAGGCCTCGATCCGCGACCCGCTGACCAACTCGACACTCATCAGTGTGGCGAGCGCACCGGCCAGCCCGGCGGCCGCGCGCGACAGCCGGCTCCTGGCCATCAGAAGTCCCGGTCGAGGGCGCCGAGCTCGGTGGTCGGCGTGGTCGAGCAGGCCCGCCCCTGGAGGTCGGTCGCGGTGGCCGACGGCGTCCAGACCATCGCCGCGGCGGCCGACTGGGTGCGCAGACCCGAGCCGCTGGCCACAGAACCGAGGGTGATCGTCACGACCGTCGCGGTCTCCCCGTTGATCGCGGTGGTGGTGGCCACCATGGTCGCGTTGAAGGAGATCGTCTTCTGGTTCTTGGCGAAGTTGCCCTTGGTGTTGATGCTGCCGAGGTTGACGGCCGACCCGTTGCGGAGCACGTCGACGGTGTCGTTGGTTCCGCCCAGGCCGAGCAGGTTGCCGTCGCGCAGCCTCAGGGTCACCGGGAGCGAGGAGCCGGTCCAGCCGGAGGTGATCGAGCCCAGGTTCACCTCGTCGGTGTAGGTGAGCTTGAGGGTGTCGCCGGCGGTGAACTTGCCGACGCTCGCGCCACCGTTGACCCCCTGCACGTCGTACCCGCGCAGCGGGCTGTTGTCGACACGGCGGCCGCTCAGCGTGGCCGAGGTCGTCGTGCGGGCCTGGTTGTCGGTCAGCACCGCACGGAAGTCGTAGGTGCCGTCGGCCACCGTCGTGGTGTTGAACGAGCAGCTGTACGGCGACGTGGTGTCGGTGCACAGGGTCGTCCAGGTCGTCGTACCGCTCGGGGCCCGGTCGATCCGGATCGAGGCGATGCCGGCCGAGGAGCTGCCCGAGGCGTTGATCGCGACGGTGCCGGACAGGAACGCGCCCGGGTCCTCCACAGCCACCGTGGTGACGGTGTTGTCCACCACGCGGTTGGAGACGGTTGCCGAGGTCGTGGTGTTGCCCGCCCCGTCGGTGGCGACCGCCCGGAAGGCGTAGGTGCCGTCGGTGAGCTGGTTGGTCGCGTAGCGGCAGCTGTACGGGTCGACCGCGATCGTGCAGAAGGTCGTCCAGGTCGAGGTGCCCGAGCGCTGGTACTGCAGCTGCACGCTGCTCACGCCGGCGTCCGCGTCGGTCGCCGTGGCGGCGAAGGTCGTGGTGCCGCGCAGCGGCGTACCGGGGTCCGTCATCGTCACGGTCGGGGCGACGTTGTCGATCAGCACGTCGTCGATGATCGCCGAGGTGACCGTGCTGGTGCCGAGGGTGGCGTAGGCGCGGAGGTCGTAGCTCTCGCCCTGGGTGAAGCCGTTGCCCGTGGTGTTCCAGGAGCAGGTGTACGGCGGCAGCAGGGTGGTGCAGAAGGTCTTCCAGGTGGTGGTGCCGGCGACGGCGTACTGGATGGTGACGACGTACGGGAGGATCCCGTTGTTGTAGAGCGTCGCGGTCAGCGGGACCGTGCCGCGCAGGATGTCGCCCGGGTCGCCCAGGACGATGAACAGCTTGTTCGCGACGGCGGTGCTGACCACGTCCGAGGTCGTCGAGTAGCCCGCGTTGTCGGTGGCGATCGCCCGCAGCGAGTAGGTGCCGTCGGCGCCGGCCGCGGTGTTCCAGGGGCACGCGTACGGCGAGCTGGTCGCCGTGCACAGCGTGGTCCACGACGAGGCGCCGGGAGCCAGGTACTGGACGACGACGTTGGCGATGCCGCTCTGGCCGTCGGTGGCGTCCGCGGTGATCGTGGCGTTGCCGCTGACCGCTGCGCCCGGGTTGCGCACCGACACGGTCGGCGGCGTCCAGTCGTTGGCGGCGGTGACCGAGGCGGAGTTCTTCGAGATCGCGGTGAAGGTCGCGCCGGAGAGGGCCGGCATGCCGAAGGCGGTCAGAGCCGAGACGGCGAGGAGGGCGAGCAGCGTGGTCCAGCGGCTCTGGCCACGGACGCCCGCGACCAAGCGGGAGGCGGTGGAGCGGCGGTGACGCGACATCGGGTTCCTCCTCGGGCTCTGGCGGGTCTTGCTCTGATGGGTTCAACGCTACGAATTCGTGCACCACGGCCCGGCAACAAACAGGCCCCCGAACCCCACAACTCGGTAACAGCGAGCCCGGGTCAGCGCAAACAGGTGCACTTTCAGGCCGGATGGTGAAGCGCCGCCCTGCGTCGCCGGGAGGCAGGCGCAGGGCGGCGGATCGTGGGCCGGCTCAGACGAGCAGGCGGTCGGGGGCCTCGTCGGGGGTCCGCTGCGGCGGGACCACCAGGACGGGCTCGGAACGGTGGCTGGGGGACGCGGGCGTCGGCTCCTCCCAAAGCCGGCGCCCGCGGATCCCCCCAACAAGCTGGCCCAGCGCACCGAGTGCGATCAGTGCTGCGGGAAGGCCGATGACGAGCATCCGCACCTTCCGGTCGGCCAGGGCAATGAAGATCCATCCGGCGTGCGGGACGCCGTACTCCACGACAGGCTGCTTCTGGTCCAGGAGCAGGAAGTGCCACGGGTCGGGCTTCGCGTTCGCGTCGCCCTTGGTGGTGAACAGGGTGCCGCCGCCCTCGGCGGGCTCCATCTTGAGGATCCGGTGCGTGACCAGGGTCGGGACGCCGGAGTCGGCGGGCGGCAGGTAGGTGATGACGTCTCCGACCTCGAGCTCGGAGACGGGGACCTTCTTCTCGAAGACGATCGAGCCCTTGTCGTAGGTCCCGGTCATCGAGCCGCCGGTGATGACGTAGCGGTCGTATCCGAACAGCGCGGGGGCCATCCAGGCGACGCATCCGAGCATCACGACGACGAGTGCCAGCGTGGCGACCCACCGGAGGACGCGGCGGGGGAGAGGGGCTTTGTCGGCCTGGTTCCCGGGTGCGCGGTGCTGGCTCATCGCTGGCTCCTCATCGGTGGAAGGTGGGTGCTGCGGGGTGGATCAGGTCAGGGGAAAGTGGTGCAACGGGAGGGGCGCCTCCCCTGTGCGCGCCCCTCCCGCTGGGATCACTGGTTGAACGTGTCGCCCGCGAGCTGGACCGAGGACCAGCGGTACGTCGCGCCGGCGGTCTTGCCCTGGTCGGTGTTCGGGGTGTCCTGGTTGAGCTTCACGGTGAACTTGAACGTGTGCGCCGCGTTGGAGGCCCAGGTGCCGAGCTCGAGCTTGGCGTCGTCGGCCAGCGCACCGAAGGTGCCGGAGAAGACGTTGGTGCCCGTGGTGGTGTCGACGATGTCGAGGGTCAGGTTGCTGCCGGCGAAGCCGTTGCTGGAGGAGGTCTCCATCAGCGAGAACGCGGCCGGCAGGGAGCCGGTGTTGGTCAGCGTCAGGGTGCCGTTGAGCACGTCGCCCGGCTTCATGTTGGTCAGGTTGAAGATGGCCGCGTCGGCCTTCGAGTTGGTGTGGGTCAGCGTGCCGGCGGTGACGGCGCTGATGGTGTTGCCGGTGGTGGAGTTGAACGTCGCACCCGAGCCCACGGCGATGGCGCCGGCGGCGAGGAGGGTGGCGAGCGGGACGAGGACCTTGGTGCGCTTCATGGGAGTTCTCCTACTGTGTGTGCCGCAGCAGGACAGCTGCGATCCGGTCTTGGGCCGCTCTTTCAGCGACAACCAGAACGCTACGGAGGCCAGGACCACAGCCCGGCAACGTCAAAGACCCGTCCCGGTCACAGCACGGAACGGGTTCTCCACACGTCGGTAACAGCCTGTTACCGAGGGTTTCGACAGGCTCAACCACCGGCGGAGCTCGACCAGCGCCTAGCGGAAGGCTGGCTTCTCCTTGGCCAGGAACGCCCGGACGCCTTCCTTGAAGTCGTCCCCGGTGTAGATCTCGCCGAGCATCGCGGCGTCGAAGGCCGGCGGTGCCTCGAGCACCTCGGCGCGCGCGAAGAGCTGCGCTTTGGTGGCCCGCATCGTGACGCCCGAGGCGGCCAGCAGGCCCGCCACCACGGTGTCGAGCTCGGCGTCGAGGTCCTCGACGACCGACATCACCGCGCCGACGGCGTACGCGCGCTCGGCGGTGGTCAGGCGCGAGGTCAGCAGCATCTCCCGGGTCAGCGACTCCCCGAAGACCGAGGCGCAGCGGTAGACGACCGGAGCCGCGAGGGCGTTGCCGAGCGTGCGGGCGATCGGGTAGCCGAATCGGGACTCCGGCGTGCAGATCCGCAGGTCGCAGTGGGTCGCGACGGCCAGGCCACCGCCGACGCAGGCACCCTCGACCGCGGCGATGGTGACCTGCGGAAGCTCGAAGAGCGCGACCAGCAGCTGCCGGATGCTTTCCTCGTAGCCGACCGCGTCGCGGTCCAGGAAGTCCGAGATCTCGTTGCCGGCCGCGAACGCCTTGCCGCCGGCGCCGCGCAGCACCAGCACCCGGGTGCTCGTGTCCTCGGCGAGCTCGTCGCAGAGGTCGCGCAGCGCGGCGTACATGGCGCTGGTGAAGGCGTTGCGCCGCTCGGGGCGGTTGAACACGACCTCGACGACGCCGTCACGACGGTTGACCTGCAGCTCTTCGGTGCTCACGCCCGAAGCCTAGGGGGCTACTCGTCGACCGTGACCTTCAGCCCGCCGTCGACCTCCTCGACCGTGACGGAGAGGTAGAGGGTGTCCTCGTAGGTCTCGGTGACCATGTCCTTCGGCCCGAAGCCGTAGTTGGCGTCGTACTCGAACGTCGCCGAGGCCTGGCCGCTGTCGGTGGACAGCTGCGCAGGGAACTCGCCGTCGAAGGAGTCGTAGTCGACGGTCGGAGGGGTGGTCAGCGTCCAGCGCACGTTGACGGCGTCGGAGTTGTACCCGCTGTTCGGGCAGCCGTCGGGGTCGATGGTGGTGGCGGCCATGCAGGTGTCCAGGTAGGCGGACAGCTGGCGGTCGACCTCCTCGCGGAAGGCGTCGGACGCGGTGGCCTCGGGGATCTCCGCGTACCCGGAGTAGGACCCGGCCTCGACGACGGTCTTGGCGCCGTCGGTGCTCAGCCACTTGTTGTCGCCGTACGGGTTGATGTCGTAGGTGCCCGGGAAGAGGTAGACGTCCTCGCCGGAGCCGATCTCGACCTCGGTCCCGTTGACCGCGACGCTGTCGGCGCCCTCGGGCAGGTCGAAGCTGACCCGGGTCGCCAGACCGCCGTCGGTGACCTCCCACTTGTCGAAGAAGACCCCGGTCTTGCCGTCCTTGCGCAGCTCCAGCTCGACCTCGGCCTTGCCGCCCTCGAGCCCTCTGAGCTCGACCTCCACGCGGGTCACGCCGCCGAAGCCGTCGGAGGTGTCCTCGATCTCGTAGGAGGTGAAGGTCTTCTCGGCCGCACCGTAGATCTCGTCGGTCAGCAGGTCGGTGTTCCCGTCCTCGACGTCGGCCAGGCCCAGGGCCTTCTCGGCGTCGCCGTCCTGGAGTGCGTCCAGGTACTTCTCCGCGGTCGCCTCGGCGCTGTACTTCGCGGAGTTGATCCCGGAGATGGTCGCCGAGCCCGCGCCGAGCAGGACCACGACGACGCCGCCGATGATGGCCAGCCGCTTCCACTGCGCCTTCTCGGCGTCGGTGAGCGGAGGACGGGGGGCGGCGGGGGCGCCCTCGGCCGCGGTCGGGGTGCCGACGACCGTCTGCGCCGGCAGCGGCGTGCCGCGCAGCCGGGCGAGTGCCGGCGCCGAGGCGAGCAGGCCCGGCGCGACGAACCGGCTGAGCACCTCGACCACGAAGCCGAAGACCGGCAGTACGGCCAGGGTCAGGGGCGAGGGACGGACGGTGAACGAGGCGCCCATGCCCTCGAAGCCGCCGCCGAGGGTGATCGACGGGAGCAGCAGCACGACCACGGCGCCACCGAAGAAGATCGTGGGCAGCACGGTCCAGGACGTCGGGTTGTCCAACCACGCGGGCGCCTGGTCGCGGCGCTGGTGCCAGGCGACCGCTCCGAGCACGGTCAGCAGGACGGCCCCGACCAGCATGAGGACCGCCCAGATCGGGTCGAAGTCCCAGGCCTGGGCGGTCTCGGTGAAGACGCTGATGCCGCCGAGGTGGCCCACCGCGTAGGTGTCCAGGCCCAGGGTGATCACCCACAGCGGGGCCAGCAGGGCCAGCCAGACACCTTCGTTGAGGATCGCCGCGACGCAGAGGATCGGCAGTGCGACGGCGATCCACAGGACGACCTGCTGCACCCAGAGCCGGGCGGCCTCGGCGTACTCGGTCGCGATCCATGCCGGGCGGGGTACGCCGGCGCCCAGGCGGCTGCCGAGGTACACCGCCGCGCCGGTCAGAAACCAGGCGCCTAAGAACAGGCTGACCGAGGCGGCGTGCATGACCGTGCCGTCGTCGCGCATCGCGGCGGCCCAGGTGACGGGGGTGATCACGACCGCGACGAGCAGGCCGACGGCGCCGGCCAGGATGGCCCGGCTGCCCTCGTCGGCGGCGGGCGCGGCGGTGCGGCCGACGCGTGCCGTCACGTACAGGAAGACCGCGGTCAGGCCGAGGGGAGGCGCCAGAAGGGCACCGCTGACGCCCCCGTCGTCGTTGATGTGCAGGTTGCCGAACAGGGCCATCGCCACCAGCTGCAGCGGCATCGCCAGCAGCACGCCGATCGCGTGGATGGTGCTCGAGTCCACGCCGCTGTCGCCGTCGGAGTCCAGGCCCGCGGCGACGGCGATCAGCACCACCATCACGATCGCGACCAGGAAGGTGATCCCGAGACCGACCAGGGGAGCGCGCAGCGCGCGTCCGACGGCGGCCGGGGTCGGCAACGCCAAGGAGGAGGGGCCGGTGGACGGGTCGGGTGACTGCGGCGCTGACGGGGGCTGGGGCACGGGGGTCTCGGAGCTCACGCGCTGAGGCTAGGGGAGTGTGCCGACGCACGTCAGCGTCCGGACCAGTCCGGCGGTGCCGCTAGGGTCGAGCGTCGTGAGCGAAGCCGCTGCCTACCGCGACGCCGTACGCGTCGTGATGCGCGAGCACGGGGAGCGGCTCGCCGCCGCGCGCGGGCTGGTGCTGCCGGTCGGTGCGCTCGCCGTCGGGCGCGCCGTCCCTGCTGACCTGCTGGCCTCGCTGCGCGCCCGGGTGAGCAGGTTCGACGGCGTCGAGGTCGAGCAGCTCGGCCACGCCTACGAGGCCCTGCTGCAGGACGAGGACCGCAGGAACGCCGGCGCCCACTACACGCCACGGGCTTTGGCCGACGAGGTCGTCGAGCACGCTCTGGCGCCGCTGGTCGAGGGCCTGCGTGCCGAGGACTTGCTCGACCTGCGGATCCTCGACATCGCCACCGGTTCGGGGATCTTCCTGCTCTCGGCCGCGGAGTACCTGACCGGACTGGTCGACGGCGGCCCGAGCCTGCGCCAGGTGATCACGACCTGCCTGTACGGCGCGGACGTCGATGCGACGACGGCCGAGGTCTGCCGGCTCTCGCTGTGGCTGCTCGCCGGCGACCAGGACCTGCCGTGGAACGTGCTCGAGGGCCGGGTCGTCGCGGGAGACTCGCTGCTCGACGAACCCGTCGCCGGTCGGGTGGCTGTCGACTGGACGGTGCTCGCGCCGGAGGTGATGGGCGCCGGAGGCTTTGACGCGGTGATCGGGAACCCGCCCTTCCTCGGGGTGAAGAACATCCGCGGAGCGGTCGGCCAGGTTGTCCGCGACCGGTACGCCGCCACGCTGCTGGACGGCGAGTCCGGCCGTTCCGACCTGGTCGTGTTCTTCCTGGCCCGCGCGACGCGCCTGTCCCGCGGGGTCGTCGGGCTCGTGCTCCCGGACGCCGTCTCCGAGGGTGACAGCGCCCGCTTCGGGCCCGGCCGTGCAATCGATCAGGGTTTCGAGATCTTCCGGGCCGAGACCTCCCGGCCGTGGCCGAGCGCGGCCGGCGTACGGATCGCGCTGCTGTGGCTGCGACGAGGGGTGTCGGGCTCTAGCGCGGTGCTGGACGGCGTCGTCGTCCAGCGGATCGGTCCCCACCTCGGCCGGGTCGCCGCGTCCGCGCGCGGCACCACTCCGGCGCCCGACTGGCTGCCGCACGGGCACCAGGCCACGATCGTGCTCGGTCGCTCGCTGGTGCTCACGACCGCCGAGGCCGACGACCTGCGTGCCGCGGACCCGCGGATCGGCACGTGGATCAGGGACTACCTGAGCGGGGAGGACCTGGTCACTCGCCACCGCTCGTCCGCCTCGCGCCAGGTGCTCGATCTCGGCGCTGTCCCGCTCGCGGACCTCGAAGCCGTCCCCGCCCTCGCCGACCGGCTCACGCTGATCCGCACCGAGCGCGAGACCCAGCTCGCGAAGTACCCCCAGCTGGTCTCGCGCTGGTGGGGCTTCCTCAACCCCGTCGCCCGTCTGTACGAGGACCTGGCCGGCGAGCCCGAGGCGATCGCGTTCTCCAAGCACGCCAAGTACATCTGGCCGGTCATCGTCGGCACCGGGCCGGTCTTCAGCAACGGGCTGATCGTGTACCCCTCGGCCGACCGCGGCCTCTACGCCTTCCTTGCCTCGACCCCGCACCGGCTCTGGGCGGTCGACGAGGGCGGGTCGCGGCTCAACGAGAGCCACCGCTACAACCCCTCCCGGCTGCGCGCGACCTACCCGTTCCCGGACTCGGTCGACGGCGCGCGCGACGCGGGTGCCCGGCTGGCCGAGGCCGTCGTACGGGCGGGCGAGGCGCAGCAGGTCGGGGTCACCGAGCTGCTCAACCAGGTGCACGGGTCCGCGCCGGTGGCGCCGGAGATCGCCGCGATCCGGGACGCGGTCGTCGAGGTCGACCGGGCGGTCCTGGCTGCGCACGGGATCGACGAGGTGCTGGTGCACGGGCTCCAGGTCGTCGGGGACAGGACCCGCTTCGGGCTCGACCCGGGCGGCGAAGCGGCGATCAAGGCGCGGTTGCTCGAGCGCTGACCGGCAGGGTCGGGCGGCCGAGGTGTCCACAGCCCGTCGGGAGCGACCGGGCCGGCGGGCGTTGTGGATACGCGCGGCGTCACCCGACGGCGGCGTACGACCATCTGCCCGTGACCCAGCGCCGACCGCCCCGCCACCAGAGCCCCGTCCGCACGACCGCCGACCTGACCGCCCTGTGGCGGTCTGTGATCGGTGGTGAGCCGTTGCTGTTCCGATCGCTCTGGCTGCTGTTCCTCGACGACGCCCGACGCCCCGTCGGCCCGCTGCTCACCCTCGACAACCTGCCCGACGGGCCGTACGGGATCGACCGGGACGACCTGGTCGGGTGGTGCGACGAGATCCTCCGCGGACCAGGTGGCGGTGGCTCGGTCGCCCTTCTGCTCACCCGACCCGAAGGTGCGCCGTGGACGGTCAGCGACCGCGCGTGGGGGCGGTTCCTGCTCAACGCCACCGCCGAGATCGACGGACACGCCTGGCCGGTGCACTGGGCGCACCGTGGCGGGGTCGAGGTCTTCCGGCTCGCAGACCGAGGCACCCGTACGGCGTGAGGTGCACAATCGCTCCATGGCCAACCTGCTGTCCTACAAGTCCGAGGGCTCGATCCTCTCGATCCGATCGAAGAACTCGATCCTGTCGATCGGCAGCATCGGATCCATCGGCTCGATCGGGTCCATCGGTTCGTTCGCCTCGGCGTTCTCGGTCGCGTCCTTCGCCAGCCTCGGGTCCGCGATGTCCGGACTGTCGCTGGCCTCGGCGATGTCGTGGAGGTCGCGACTGGCCGCGATGAGCGCCGGCGAGGAGTAACGGGACTCTGCGGGACCCGTAGCGCCGCCGCGCGGGCGGGAGCACGCTGGACCGCAGGAGGTCAGCCCATGTCCCTGAACACCAGCTCCGTCTCCGTGATGCTGCCGATCGGCGACGCCGCCGCGGCGCAGGAGTTCTACTCCGACCGTGTCGGACTGCCCTTCGAGGGCACCAACAGCGAGGGGAGCCTGCTGTTCGGGCTGCCCGGCGGTTCGCAGCTCGTGCTGCTGCCGCGGCCGGACCAGCCGCCGTCGCCGAGCACCGCCGTCAGCTTCGTGGTCGACGACGTCGAGGCCGAGATCGCCGACCTCAAGGCCCGCGGCCTGGTCTTCCAGGACTACGACCTGCCCGGGTTCAAGACCGTGGACCACGTCTGCGTGATGGCGAGCGCGAAGGCGGCCTGGTTCCTCGACCCGCACGGCAACGTGCTCTGCCTGCACCAGAACCTGTGAGGAAGATGGTCTGTACCACCTTCTCAGTTTAGACTCCGAGTTTAGGATTTTCATTCAGCCAACGGTGCACATGCTGTTGTCTGATCGGTGACCGTTCTGGGAACTCACCGAAGGAACTTCATGAAACTCGCACGCTCCCGCTCTCTCGGCCTGCTCGTGGCCGCCGGCGTCGCTCTCGCCGTCGTACCGACTGTCGTCCCCGTCGCCACGGCGGCGTCGGGCAACCTGCCCTACACCTGCAAGATCTCGGGCAACACGGCGCCGGTCACGGTGACCCTGGACACCAGTGCGCCGTACTCGGTCGCGCCGGGGTCGTCGATTCAGCCCGTCCTCACCGCCTCCGTCTACTTCCCGGCCTCGGTCGTCAACGGGTTGCGCAGCAACTTGAACGCCACTGCGATCGCGGGCTCCGGCGGCAAGGTCGCCGTCAAGACCAACGGCGCGAGCACCACGGTGAGCAACCTGACCTTCCCCTCCGTGCCCCTGGAGCAGGACAAGGCGGTCACGGCGAAGGCAACCGCCACGATGGCGAAGCTAACCGATCTGCCCGAGGGGTCGGTCGTCTACAAGCCGGGTGACCTCACGGCCCTGACGCTCAACCTGACGGGCTCGGGATTCGCCCCGGTCCTGGCCTGCACCCTTGGGGCGACCTCGGCGAACATCGACACGGTCATCGTGTCCAACACCCCGCCGCCCCCGCCGCCGACCGTCGTGGCGACGTCCATCGCCGCGGCCAAGGCGTACTCGCGGAAGAAGGACAAGCTCACGATCGGTGCGAACGTGAAGTCCTCGGGTGCGACCCCGACCGGCAAGGTGACCATCGCCCTCTTCAAGTCCGGCAAGAAGATCCGGACGGCCACGCTGACCCTGGTGGGCGGGAAGGCCAAGGTCGTCTTCACCAAGGTCAGGAAGGGGAGCTACAAGTACACGATCACGTACGGCGGCTCCGCGACGAAGAAGCCGTCGACCTACACGTCGGCGAAGTTCAAGCTCAAGAAGTAGTCACCCGCAGCACGCACCGGGTCCGGCCGCGCGGCCGGACCCGGTGTGCTCGTTCCCGCGCCGCGGCGCCAGGCACACGACTCACACGAAGAAGCGCACCAGCTCCGGGCCGGTCACCTTCGCCTTGATCATGTGGGTCTGACCCTTGAGGGTCAGCAACCGCCCGTGCGGGAGCTGGTCGGCGATGGCAGCCTGCGCGTTCTGCAGGTACGCCGGGCTCTTGCCGCCCGCGATCACGATCGTCTCCGCTGCGACCGAGCCGTAGTGGCCGACCGGGAGCGGCTCGCCCTGCTCGAACGGCAGCACGATCCGGAAGTCGTGGACGAGCGTGTGCGCGACGGCCTTCAGGCCCTTCCACACCGGGAACAGCGGCATCAGCGCGAGCATCGGTGCCGGGACGCCGACCGTCCTCATGAACAGCTTCACCGCGCCGCCGCGGTCGTCCGCCGCGACCAGGCGCTCGATCTGCTCGGGCAGGTCAGGGGCGTTCGGCGCGTGGGTGTCGTCGACGATGAACGGCGCCTCGTAGACGGCCAGCCTCCGCATCGGCACGCCCTGGCGCGCGGCCTCCAGGGCGAGCGCGGCTCCGGAGGAGGCGGCGAACACGAACGCGTCCGGACCGACCGCGTCGAGCACGGCGACCAGGTCCTCGACCTCGCGCTGCACGGCGTACGGCTGGGTGTCGCTGCTCTCGCCGCGTCCCCGGCGGTCGTACCCGACGACGGTGAAGTGGTCCCGGAGCGCCGGCGTGAGCGTCTTGGCGGCACCCATTCCGCGGTGGCACAGCGCGCCCTCGACGATCACGAGCACCGGGCCGGTGCCGGTCAGGTCGTAGGCGATCCGGGTGCCGTCGGCCGAGACGGCGAAGCGGGTGGCGGTGGTGGTGGTGCTCATGGGCTCTCCTCGGTGGCGACGTCGCGGCAAGCCCGACGACGGTGGATGTGGTGTCCGTACGTCGAACGGGTCAGGTCGTCCTCGACATCGCCCGGCGGGATTCCTCGGCGCGCTTCTCCAGCACCGTCCGCTCGCCCTCGTTGCGGGTGCGCGACGCAGCCTCGGTGAACGCCTCGGCGGCGTCGGCGTACCGACCGGCACGGAAGAGCAGGTCACCGCGGACGCTGGGAAGCATCGGGGAGTCGCCCAGCGAGGACTCGTCCACGGCCTCCAGCACGGCCAGCCCGGCACCGGGATCGAACGCGCGTCCGTGCGCGACGGCTCTGTTCACCTCGACGACCGGGCCCGGCGCGGCCTCGGCCAGGACGTCGTACAGGATCGCGATCTGGCGCCAGTCGGTCTCGGCGAAGGTGGCTGCCTTGGCGTGCTGCGAGGCGATCGCGGCCTGCAGGAAGTAGCGGCCGACCGGGGCGCCGCGGGCGGCGAGCAGCTCGGCCCGCTGCAGTGCCGCGAGACCGCGGCGGATGAGCAGCTGGTCCCAGCGGCTGCGGTCCTGGTCCTCGAGCAGGACGGGCTCGCCGGCGTCGTCGACCCGGGCGGCCATCCGGGAGCCCTGGATCTCCAGGAGAGCCTGCAGTCCGTGCACGTCAGGCTCGTCCGGGGCGAGGTCGGCGAGCATCCTGGCGAGCCGCATCGCCTCGTTCGCGAGCTCGGGCCGCATCCAGTCGTCGCCGGCGGTTGCGGAGTAGCCCTCGTTGAAGATCAGGTAGATCACGGCCATCACGTCGTCGAGCCGCTTCTCGCGGTCCGGTCCCGCCGGGAGCTCGAACTCGGCGCGGACCTCGCTGAGCGTCTTCTTGGCCCGCGAGATCCGCTGGCCCATCGCGGACTCCGCCGCCAGGAAGCCGCGGGCGATCTCGCTGGTGGTCAGGCCACCGACCATCCGCAGCGTCAGCGCGGCCCGGGACTCGGGGGTGAGCGCGGGGTGGCAGCACAGGAAGACCAGGCGGAGGACGTCGTCCTCGATGTGGTCGACCTGGGAGTCGAGGTCGGGCATCTGGTCCTCCTCTCCCAGCAGCTGGGCGTGACCGATCTCCTCGGTCTTGCGGCGCAGCGTGTCCGCGCGCCGGATGTGGTCGATCCCGCGGCGCTTGGCCGTGGTCATCAGCCAGGCAGCCGGGTTCGACGGGATGCCCGAGGACGGCCACTGCTCGAGAGCAGCGACCAGGGCGTCCTGGGCGAGGTCCTCGGCGAGCTCGACGCTCCGGGTCATCCGGGTGAGCGCGCCGACCAGACGTGCCGACTCCTCGCGCCACGTGGCGGTGATCGCGTCGGTGGTGGTCGCGTCGGCTGGCACGAGAGCCAGCCTAGAGCCGGTCATCGAGCCTGCCGAGATGCGGTGACGTCTCGGCAGGCTCGACGAACGGGTGTCAGGCGTCGTCGGCCGCGGGCGGCTCGTCGGAGATCTGACGCAGCGTCGCGACCATCCGGCACTCGGGCCAGTGCTTCGCGTGCAGGTCGGCGAACTCCTGCTGACCGGCGATGGCGTCCTCGAGGTTGTCGTACTGCAGGATCGCGAAGCCGCCCGCGACCTCCTTGGACTCGGCGTACGGGCCGTCGACGCGGGTGGTCTCGCCGTTCTTCACGACGAAGTTCACGGCGTCCTCGGTGCCGTAGAGGCCGCCGCCGTCGAGGAAGACGCCCTTCGCGGCCTGCTCGCCGATGTAGGTGTCCATCGCGTCGAACAGCGCCTGCGGCGGCATGCCCTGGCCTTCTTCCATCCGTACGAATCCCATGAAACGCGGCATGTCGATCAGTCCTTCATCTGGTGGGGGAGTTGCTCTGTGCACGTACGTCGAACGGGGAACACGGCCTTCGACATCGGCCAAGACTTTTTTCAGACCTCGTAGATGTACCTGCTCGTCGGCACCAGGTCCAGGCCCTGGTCGGCGCCGAACCGGGCGACGCTGGTCATCAGCTTCGTGATCCGGCGGTCCAGTTCCTCGTCGTCCCCGCCGCTGCCGTAGAAGGCGTGCACGTCGGTCATCCCGGCCATCAGGAACAGCTCCTCCACGATCGCCGAGATCACCGGCGCGCCCGGGGTAAGCGCCTCGAGGACGACGTTCTGGATGTAGCCGAAGGTGTGCTGGGTCTCCGAGGCGATCGGGGTGTGGCTGCCGAGCCAGATCGCCAGGTACTCCTCCTGCGACATGCCTTCAGGCTTGCGCAGGACAGCGATGTTCGCGAGCGCGTCGTGCCGCTCGCCGGCGGGCACGGCCGGCGGCTCGACCGGGCGGTGCTCCTCGACGCGGTAGACGTGGGTCGGGGCCGGCAGGGTCGTGAGCGCGACCAGGGTCGCAGCGGCGTCCTCGGTCCACACCGTGACGAAGCCGGTGATCGCTGCTCCCGCACCGTCGCCGGGCCCGAACCGCAGGGCCGGAGCGACGTCCGCGTCGTCGGTGTTCACCTGGAGACCGGTGGCGCCGGACGCCGCGAGCCGGGCGTGCAGGTCCGGGTCGTGCAGGACGGTGGGCTCGGCACCGTAGAGGACAGCGATCAACTTGGTCACGCGAGAAATTTAGGCGTATCGGGGTGGCGCGGCACGTGAGCCGCCCCCTGGGACGCCGACAGCCAGCCGGACCTCGCGGTCGGGCTGGCTGTCGGTTCGAGCAGGTGTCAGGCGGCGGCGGGGTGTGCTGCCAGGCACTTGTTCAGGCGCTCGTTCGCGTGGCGGACACGCTGGGCCTGGGCCTTCTTGGCCTTCTTGTTCTTCTTGGTCGGGTGCGCCGCGAACTTCGCCTTCAGCGCGTCCAGCTTGGCGGTGGCCTTGTCGACCTGGGCCTGCTGGGTTGCGCACGGCGCGTTCGAGGGTCCCTTCGCGATCGCAGACGGTGCTGCGACGGCCGCGAACGACCCGAAGGCCAGAGTCGTGGCGAGAGCGACGGCAGAGGTGCGGAACGCGTTCATAGAAAGTCCTCGTGGGGCTAGTCGAGCAAGGGTGTGAAATGAGGCACATGCCTCAAACTGCTCAGCGGCACCCACGCCGAAAACATCACTGAGCCGGTGGGAAACGCAGGTCAGGTCAGGGTCCCCGGGTCTTCCGGTACGTCGACCGAGTGCTCGACGAGGTGCTCCAGCGGAACAAGCTCCAAGGCCCGAGCGCTGGTGGCACTGAGCACGACCGGTGCCGCGACCCCGTCGGCGTACGCCTGGTGCCAGCGCGCCGTCACCACGCACCAGCGGTCGCCCGGGACCAGGCCCGGGAACTGCCACTCCGGTCGTGGGGTGATCAGGTCGTTGCCGGTCGCGCGCTGGTGCTCGAGGAACTCGGCGGTCATCACGGCGCAGACCGCGTGCAGCCCGACGTCCTCGGGTCCGCAGGTGCAGGTGCTGTCCCGGTAGAAGCCGGTGACCGGGTCGGAGCCGCACGGCTCGAGCCCGCCGCCCAGCACGTTGCTCTCCGTCATGTTCACGACCCTTTCACGAGTCGGCTCGGGAATGGCTACCGACGTGGGCGCATTATGGAGTCGTGAGCAGACCCCGCCTCCCGATCCTTGCCGCCGCCCTGGGCGCGGCGGCCGTTCTCGTGTCCCCGGTCGCCAACGCGACCCGCGGTCTGCGCCGCTCGATGGGCGCCGACCCGGAGGGTGACCCGCGTGTCACCGGATCTCCGCAGTGGCAAGGCGGAGGCTTCCAGAACCGACTCGAGTCGCACGTGCTGCCCAGCAGCGGCAGCCAGGGGTCGATGGCCGTGGACTTCGCCAAGAAGGGCGACATCGGCCGCCCCGCCAAGCCGGTCCCGCTGGTCACCCCGGCACTGCCCGAGAAGGCGTCCGACTTCGCTGCGACGTGGCTCGGGCACGCGACCGTCCTGCTCGAGCTCAACGGCCACTGGGTGCTCACCGATCCCGTGTGGAGCGACCGGGTCTCCCCGTCGGCCACCGTCGGACCCAAGCGCAGCCACCCGGTCCCGATGGAGCTCGCCGACCTGCCGGCCCTCTCGGCCGTGCTGATCTCTCACGACCACTACGACCACCTCGACACCGCGACGATCGACTGGCTGACCGAGTACCAGTCGATGCCGATCGTGGTGCCGCTCGGTATCGGCGCCCACCTGCGTGCCTGGGGTGTGCCCGAGGAGCGGATCGTCGAGCTCGACTGGGACGAGTCGCACACCGTCGTCCGGCCGGGTCTGTCCGACCTGGTCCTGACCTGCACCGAGGCCCGGCACTTCTCGGGTCGCGGCTTCACCCGCAACAAGACCCTGTGGTCCTCGTGGGTGGTCGCTTCCGGCACGGGCGAGGAGCGCCGCAGCGTGTTCTTCGGCGGCGACACCGGCTACACCCCGGCCTTCGCCGACATCGGGGACCAGCACGGCCCGTTCGACCTGACCGTGCTGCCGATCGGTGCCTACGACACCCGTTGGTCCGACATCCACATGAACCCCGCCGAGGCGGTCCAGACGCACCTCGACGTGCACGGCGACCTGCTGCTGCCGATCCACTGGGGCACCTTCGACCTCGCCTTCCACAGCTGGTCGGCGCCCGTCGAGTGGTTGGTCGAGGACGCCGCTACCCGGGACGTGGTGCTGGCGCTGCCGAGGCCGGGGGAGCGGTTCGACCGCTCGACCGCTCCGAGCGCCGCCTGGTGGCGCGAGGTGGCGAAGGAATCGCGGGCGAGTTGATCAGTCAGTCGGATCGCTTGGCAAGTCGGTAAACCCCGTAGATGACGCCCAGGATCACATCGACAACCATCCAAAAGACGATGATCAGGACAACGCCGATGGCTGTTCCCGTGTCTGCTGCATCGTTGCAAGTCTCGGCGTCCAGTACGCCACAGTCGTCCGGCTGTCCGGAGCCGGTCGAGGCACCGGCAATGATCCAGATGATGAAGAGCACCTGGATGGCGAGAAAGAACCAAAGGAAAATCTTGCGCTTCTTCTTCGCGGGTGCAGGTGCTCCGGACGGCACAGGGGGCGCCGGCGGCGCACTAGGACGAACTTGATCCGTCCAGGCCGCTCCGTCCCAGTAGCGCTCCTGGCCACCGTCGACGGGATACCAACCTTGAGGCGTCTGAGTCATGAGAATCTCCTGGCTAGGCGTTCGGGGGAACCTAGTACTTGCCGTGACCTTGGTATAGGCGTTAGGTGCGAATGGGCGCTTAAGTCCGATCTTGGAGTTTTAGTCGTCCAGACCAGTTAGACAAGCGTGCGCGGCCGTCGGCGTCGGTGCGCGCGACTAGGCTGGACCTGACATGAGCATGCAGTTCCCGATCCCCGGCCTTCCTGCGGCCGAGCCCGCCGAGGAGACCCCCGTCAAGCGCCGCCGCCCGAGCCGGGACGAGCTGCTCGAGGGGTTGAACGAACCGCAGCGCCAAGCCGTCGTCCACGAGGGTGCCCCGCTGCTGGTCGTCGCCGGCGCCGGCTCCGGCAAGACCCGGGTGCTGACCCGACGGATCGCCTGGCTGATCTCCGAGCGCCACGCGCACCCGGGCTCGGTGCTGGCGATCACCTTCACCAACAAGGCTGCGGCCGAGATGCGCGAGCGCGTCGAGGACCTGGTCGGCAACCGCGCGAAGATCATGTGGGTCAGCACGTTCCACTCGGCCTGCGTGCGGATCCTGCGCAAGGAGATCACCCAGTTCGCCGCGGTCGGGCTGGACTTCAAGTCGAGCTTCACGATCTACGACGCTGCCGACTCCAAGCGCCTGATGACGCTGGTCTGCCGCGACCTCGACCTGGACACCAAGCGGTTCCAGCCGCGCGCGATCCTGAACTGGATCTCGAACGCGAAGAACGAGCTCCAGGACTTCGAGGAGGCGGCGAAGGATGCCCGCAACGTCCAGGAGGAGACCTACGCGGCGGCGTACAAGCTCTACCAGGAGCGGTTGCGGCAGGCGAACGCGCTCGACTTCGACGACCTGCTGATGATGACCGTCGTGCTGTTCCGGACCTTCCCGGAGGTGCGCGAGTCCTGGCGGCGCCGGTTCCGCCACGTCCTGGTGGACGAGTACCAGGACACCAACCACGCCCAGTACGCCCTGATCCACGAGCTCTGCGCCGACGTGATGGAGGAGCTCACCGACACGGAGTCCTCGGCGGAGCGGGTGCCGCCGGCGGAGCTGATGGTGGTCGGTGACGCGGACCAGTCGATCTACGCGTTCCGCGGCGCCAACATCCGCAACATCATGGACTTCGAGCAGGACTTCCCGAACGCCGCGACCGTGCTGCTCGAGCAGAACTACCGGTCAACCCAGACGATCCTCACCGCCGCCAACGCGGTGATCGGGCACAACGAGGGCCGTACGCCGAAGAGGCTGTGGAGCGATGCCGGCGACGGCGCCAAGATCATCGGGTACGTCGGCGACGACGAGCGCGACGAGGCCCGGTTCGTCGCCGAGGAGATCGACCGGCTGACCGACGAGGGCAGTGCCCGGCCCGGTGACGTCGCGGTCTTCTACCGGACCAACGCCCAGTCCCGGATCTACGAGGAGGTCTTCATCCGCGTCGGGATGGCCTACAAGGTCGTCGGCGGGGTCCGGTTCTACGAGCGCAAGGAGGTCCGCGACGCGCTGGCCTACCTGCGCACGCTCGCGAACCCCGCGGACCAGGTCTCGCTGCGCCGGATCCTCAACACCCCCAAGCGCGGCATCGGCGACCGGGCCGAGGCCATGGTCGACGCGTTCGCCACCCGCGAGCGGATCACCTTCTGGGAGGCGCTGCAGCGCGCGTCCGAGGCACCGGGCATCGCCAGCCGCTCGCTGAACGCGATCAACGGCTTCGTCGAGGTCATCGAGCAGCTCCAGTCGATGGTCGCCGCGGGGGAGCGCGTCGACGTGGTCCTGGAGGCCACGCTGACCCGCAGTGGTTACCTCAAGGAGCTCGAGGAGTCCGAGGACCCGCAGGACGAGACCCGGGTGGAGAACCTCGCCGAGCTCGTCGCGGTCGCCCGGGAGTTCGCCGACGACCCGCTGCTCGGGCCGAGCGCCGACCCGTTGGACGTGCTCGACGACGAGGGCGAAGGGGTCGCCCCGGCCGACCTGCCGGCGCCGGGCCTCGACGACTTCCTGGAGCGGGTCGCCCTGGTGGCCGATTCCGACCAGATCCCGGACGCGCCCGAGGGAGAGGACGCTCCGGGCGTGGTCACGATGATGACGCTGCACACCGCCAAGGGACTGGAGTTCCCGGTCGTCTTCCTCACCGGGCTGGAGGACGGGATCTTCCCGCACATGCGCTCGCTCAACGACAAGCCCGAGCTCGAGGAGGAGCGCCGCCTCGCGTACGTCGGCGTCACCCGGGCCCGCGAACGGCTCTACGTCTCCCGCGCGGTGGTGCGCTCGGCGTGGGGTGCCCCCTCGCACAACCCAGCCTCACGCTTCCTCGACGAGCTCCCGGTCGACCTCGTGGACTGGAAGCGCACCGAAGCCGACCAGACCCGTTGGGTCCGGCAGGACTTCTCCTCCTCGGAATCCGGGTACGCCGGCAACGGCACGCTGACCGGCCGCGGTCGCCAGCAGATGGCGAACCGGTTCTCCAGCACCTCGGCTGCCGCCGACGCCTCGAAGAAGGCGATGGCCGGTCGGGAGATCCCGAACCTGTCCCCGGGCGACCGGGTCACCCACGACACCTTCGGCCTCGGCACGGTCGTCAGCGTGGAGGGCGCGGCCGACAAGGCCGTCGCGAGCATCGACTTCGGCGCGGACGGCGTGAAGCGTCTGCTGCTGAGGTACGCGCCGGTCGAGAAGCTCTAGAGTCCCGGTCGTCGAGGGCCCCGAGACGTGACCGACGCGCAGTCTGTGCCGGGATCGCCGACACGTCGCTTCTGTGCACGTCCACCTCGTCGCTGCGCCCCGGTGGGCATGCACAGAACCGACGGGTCGGCTCGGTTCCACTGCGTGACGCCGAAGCGCTTCGCGCTTAGGGCGTCACTCCGTGGAACAGGAACGCCGGGTACGGGTCGACCGGGTCTCCGCCTCCGGGGCGGACCTCGATGTGCACGTGCGGGCCGGTGACGTTGCCGGTCGAACCGACCCGTCCGATCTGGGTGCCCTGGACGACCTTGTCGCCGACGTTCACGCCGATCTCGGACTGGTGGCAGTACCAGATCTCGGTGCCGTCCGGCAGCGTCTGGATGGTCTGGTTGCCGTAGGAACCCTCGTACCCGGTCGAGGTGATCACGCCGTTCGCGACGGCGTAGATCGGCGTCCCGCTGGGAGCCGCGAAGTCCAGACCCGTGTGGTAGTGCGACCACAGGCCGCTGGACTGACCGAAGCGGGCGGTGAGGTGGTAGCCGCGCGTCGGCAGGACCCAGAGGTTCTTCGCGATCTGGTCGGCACGCTTCTCCGCGGAGGCGGCCAGTGCGGCGAGGTTCGCATCACGCTGCTGAGCCTTGGCCTCGACGGTGGCGGAGAGCTCCTGGTCGAGGGTGTCCTCGAGAGCCTTGCGCTCGGTGTCGCGGCTGATGGCCTGGGACCGCGGGTCGTTGCCCGCGAAGTTGAAGGCGTCGGTACCGCTGAACGTCTCGGTCTTGCCCGAGGAGAGCTGCAGGTCGCCGGCCTGACCCGGACCCATCACCACGGTGCCGCTGACGGCGGCTGCGATCGCGACGACGCCGACGACCGTCGGGATGGCCGGGATCTTCCGGAACGGGTTGACGGCCTTCTGGGCGCGGGTGGCCTTGCGGCGGCCCGCCGCACGGGTGCCGCGGACCGGGGTCGTCGCGCCCTCGGCTCCAACGGAGCCGGCGCGATGATCTGCCCGGTGGTTGCCCATGCCGTCCTTCGGTTGCCCAGAGTGCGTAGTGACCGGCCAAACAGTAACGGAACGGTCACAGGGGGGTGAAATCGGTGCCTAGACCAATTCCCGGAAGTTCAACGATCCACCGTGCACGGAGTCACACAGATCACTACAAGCAACTAGTAGGGCCCCCTACTATCTCGTGCCTCCCAGGCGATAGCCTCGGCGCCATGTTGCGAATCGTTGTCGCCAAGCCGGGCCTGGACGGGCATGACCGCGGAGCCAAGGTCGTCGCCCGGGCTCTGCGCGACGCCGGCCACGAAGTGATCTACACGGGACTGCACCAGACGCCCGAGCAGATCGTGGAGACGGCGATCCAGGAGGACGCAGACCTGATCGGCCTCTCGGTGCTCTCCGGAGCGCACATGACCCAGTTCCGCCGGCTCGTCGAGCTGCTCGCCGAGCGGGACTCCAGTGACATCGTCGTCTTCGGCGGCGGGATCGTTCCCGACGAAGACCTCCCCGCGCTGAACGAGATGGGCGTCGCCAAGATCTTCACCCCCGGTGCCACCACCACGGAGATCACCGACTGGGTGACCGAGCAGTTCCCGGAGGACTGATAACCCAACTCGTCGGTAACGTGCTGCGGGTCACTGTCCACCTGCTGCCCCGGAATCGCTAACCCGAAGTCAACGGGTTTATGGTGCTCGATGCGTCCCGCTCTGGATCTCTGGCCGGGCCGGCGCTCTCACAGACATCTAGTGGATGGGTAAAACCGTGGATCTGATGGAGTACCAGGCGAAGGAGCTCTTCGCCAAGCACGGCGTGAAGACGACTCTCGGCATCGTTGTCGAGACCGCCGATGCCGCGAAGGCTGCCGCTGAGCAGCTCGGCGGCGTCACCGTCATCAAGGCACAGGTCAAGGCCGGCGGCCGCGGCAAGGCGGGCGGCGTCAAGCTCGCCAAGACCGCCGACGAGGCCTTCGAGCACGCGTCGAACATCCTCGGCATGGACATCAAGGGACTGACGGTCAACCGTGTCCTGGTCACGCCCGCCACCCCGCCGGTCGAGGAGTACTACTTCTCGTTCCTGCTGGACCGCTCCAACCGCTCCTACCTCTGCATCGCCAGCGTCGAGGGTGGTGTCGAGATCGAGGAGGTCGCGAAGACCAACCCCGAGGCCGTGCGCCAGATCCCGATCAACGCGATCGAGGGCGTGACCCCGGAGAAGGCGGCGTTCATCGTCGACGACGCGAAGTTCCCGGCCGAGCTGCGTGACCAGGCCATCGAGATGGTCCAGAAGCTGTGGACGGTCTTCGTCGAGGAGGACGCCACCCTGGTGGAGGTCAACCCGCTGGCCCGCCTGGAGGGCGACGTCCTGGAGGCCCTCGACGGCAAGGTCTCGCTCGACGAGAACGCCTCCGAGGTGCGCCACGAGGAGCACGCCGAGTTCGAGATCCGCGACGAGGCCGACCCGCTCGAGGCGAAGGCCAAGGACCTGGGTTTGAACTACGTGAAGCTCGACGGCGAGATCGGCATCATCGGCAACGGTGCCGGCCTGGTCATGTCGACGCTCGACGTCGTCGCGTACGCCGGTGAGAACCACGGCGGCGTGAAGCCGGCCAACTTCCTCGACATCGGTGGTGGCGCCAACGCCCAGGTGATGGCCAACGGCCTCGACGTCATCCTCAACGACCCGCAGGTCAAGTCGGTCTTCGTGAACGTCTTCGGTGGCATCACCGCGTGCGACGAGGTCGCCAACGGCATCAAGGGCGCGCTGGAGATCCTCGGCGACGCGGCGACCAAGCCGCTGGTCGTCCGCCTGGACGGCAACAACGTCGACAAGGGTCGCGAGATCCTCAACGAGCTGAACCACCCGCTGGTGACCGTGGTCGCGACCATGGACGGCGCGGCCGACAAGGCCGCCGAGCTGGCGAACGCCTGAATAGGGGACTGAAGACACATGGCGATCTACCTCAACTCTGACAGCAAGATCATCGTCCAGGGCATGACCGGCGGGATGGGTGCGAAGCACACCACCCTGATGGTCGAGTCCGGCGCGGACATCGTGGGCGGCGTCAACGCCCGCAAGGCCGGCACCACCGTCGAGCTCGGCGGCAAGGAGCTCCCGGTCTTCGCGAGCGTCGCCGAGGCGATGGCCGCCACCGGTGCGAACGTGTCCGTCGCGTTCGTCCCGCCGGCCTTCACCAAGGACGCCGCGATCGAAGCCATCGACGCCGAGATCCCGCTCCTGGTGGTCATCACCGAGGGTGTCCCGGTGCAGGACAGCGCCGAGGTCTGGGCGTACCTGGACGGCAAGAAGACCCGGATGATCGGGCCCAACTGCCCGGGCATCATCAGCCCCGGACAGTCGCTGGCCGGCATCACCCCGCACACCATCGCGGGCGCCGGTCCGATCGGTCTGGTCTCCAAGTCGGGCACGCTGACCTACCAGATGATGCACGAGCTGCGTGACTTCGGCTTCACCACGGCGATCGGCATCGGCGGTGACCCGATCATCGGCACCACCCACATCGACGCGCTCGAGGCCTTCGAGAACGACCCCGACACGAAGGCGATCGTGATGATCGGCGAGATCGGCGGCG
Organism: Marmoricola sp. OAE513; assembly: GCF_040546585.1. NCBI lineage: Bacteria > Bacillati > Actinomycetota > Actinomycetes > Propionibacteriales > Nocardioidaceae > Marmoricola > Marmoricola sp. OAE513. The sequence goes on from NZ_JBEPOC010000001.1 coordinate 2,824,713, forward strand.
ACGCCGAGGAGCGTGCGGCGGCGTACATCAAGGAGCACGTGACCAAGCCGGTCGTCGGTTACGTCGCCGGCTTCACCGCCCCCGAGGGCAAGACCATGGGCCACGCCGGCGCCATCGTCTCCGGCTCGGCGGGCACCGCGCAGGCGAAGAAGGAGGCCCTCGAGGCCGCCGGCGTCAAGGTCGGCAAGACGCCGTCCGAGACCGCTGAGCTCATGCGGGAGATCATGAACAACCTCTGACACTCGTCGGCACGGAGGCCCCTGGAGCCCTGCTCCGGGGGCCTTCGTCGTTCTACGGCGGCGGCGGCAGCGTGCGCGGCGGGACGAACTGCTGCACCTCGCCGGCCGACCTGCGTTGCAGCTCCGTGGCGTTCGCCGCGACGTCCGCGCTGACCCCGCGTTTCCGGTCGTGGCGCCAGGCCAGGACGAGGACGAGTACGACGACGGCGACGATGGCGGACCCGATGATGACCATGCGCCATGGTGCGCCGCGGTGCTCGAGGCGTCAACGACAGGACTAGTCCGACGCCCGGATACTGCCTAGTGAATCGCACCTGTCCCGGCGACCGGCTGGTGCTGATCGCTCGGGACTGTCGAGCTCTCCAGGGCCAACCGCCGCTGCCGCTCCAGCGCCGCAGCGAAGAACGCCCAGCCGAAGGTGAAGCTGGCGAACAGCGTCACCACGAAGAACAGCACGGGCTTGTTGATGCCCTGGCGGCGCCCCCAGACGACCGCCACGAGCGGCAGGATCAGCACGTTGGCCACGGTGAAGTCGCCGCCGGCCGAGCTCGACGCCGGGTTGTCGAACATCAGCTGGATGTACTGCTGCCAGCTGCCGTCGCCCCAGATGGGGTTGTTGAACCAGCCGTCGGTGTTGTCGACCACGAAGGTCACGTTGAAGTACCAGCCCAGCGCGACCGACGCGATCCCGATCCCGTAGAGCGCGAGCTCCAGACCCGACAGCAGCGGCCCTGTCGCCGTGCGGCGGAAGATCGCGGGGTTGGCGCGGACGATCAGCCAGACGGTGCCGAACGCGAGCGCGGCGTGCACGATGAGGGAGACCATGCCGCCACCGTCACGCCTGGCACCAAGTTTTGTCAACAGTGACATTCGATCTGCCCTGAACTCGACCCCCGGGTGCGCGCGGGCTAACGTCGACCCATGGCCCGGAACCCGCAGACCGTCCGCAGCGAGCGCACCCGCGCCGCACTGCGCCGGGCTGCGATGGAGCGGTTCGCGGCGTACGGGGTCGAGGCGACCTCGGCCGAGCAGATCGCCGAGGACGCCGGCGTCACCCTGCGGACCTTCTACCGGCACTTCCCCTCCAAGCACGACCTGCTCTTCGCCGACTACGACTCGGGACTGCAGTGGTTCCGCAAGGCGCTGGTCGCGCGGCCCGAGGGCGAGCCGGTGCTGGAGTCCATCCGGACGGCCATCTTCGCCTTCCCGTACGACGTCCAGGCGCTCACCCAGGTCGCAGCGTTCCGTGCCGAGGAGCTGGATCCGGAGCGGATCGTCAGCCACCTGCGTCAGGTCGAGTCCGACCTCGCCGACGCGATCGCCGAGCACCTGTCCCGCCGCGAGGACGCCGAGCAGCGCCGGCTCGACATCGTGGTCACGTCGCGGTGCATCGCGGCTGCGGTCTTCGGCGCGATGGAGGTCTGGATGACCAAGCCCGAACGCTCGCTGAACGAGCTGGCAGACCTGAGTCATGCGGTGCTCAGTGCGCTGGAGAGCGGGCTCGACGCGGACGGCATGTTTCGTCACTATTGACGAAACGTGAACCCCGTGCGACTGTCGCCCCATGGCGACCTCTGAGACCTACGACGCGATCATCATCGGAGCCGGGCACAACGGCCTGACCTCGGCACTGCTGCTGCAGCGGGCCGGACTGAGGACCCTGTGCCTGGAGTCCAAGCGGTACGCCGGCGGGATGGCCTCGACCGTCGAGCTCTTCGACGGCTTCCAGTTCGAGATCGCCGGCTCGGTCCAGCTGCCCACGTCCGCGACCGTGAGCAAGGAGCTCGGCCTCGACACGCTGCCGCAGGTCGACCTCGAGGTCATGTCGGTCTCCCTCATCGACGCGCCGCCTGCGACGCCCGGCGACCCCGTGGTCGAGCCGCTGATCTACTACACCGATCTCGAGGTCGCGGCGAACACCATGATGGAGGTCCACGGCGCGGACGCGCTGATGGGCATGGCGGAGATGACCGGCTGGAGCGCCGCTCCGACCCGGGCGCTCGGGCGCTTCGAGGCGGGCACGCTGCCGAAGACCGTCGACGAGATGTACGCCTGCGCGAGCAGCGACGCCGAGCGGGCCAGCATCACCGAGATGCTCTTCGGGTCGGCCAGCGACGTCCTCAACCGCTACCTGCCGGAGAAGCAGAAGCACGCCGCGCTGCGTGGCATGCTCGCGTTCCTGGCGGTGAACTCCACCTTCCGGGGACCCGAGAGCCCGGGCAGTGCGGCCGGGCTCGCCTTCGGGATGGCCGTGCCGGACGAGAACACCGTGCTGACGAAGAAGCTCAAGGGCGGCATCGGTGTGCTGACCCAGCACCTCGTCGACCAGTACGCCGACGCCGGAGGCGAGCTGCGCCTGGATGCGTCGGTCAGCGAGATCGTCGTCAACGACGGCAAGGTCGAGGCGATCGTCCTCGACGGCGGCGAGCGGATCGGCACCACCACGGTGGTCTCCGGGGTCGCCCCCGACCTGACCCTCAACACGCTGATCACCGCGGGGGCGGTCGACCCGGCGCTGAGCACCCGGCTGGCGAACATCGACCACCGCGGCTCCTACGTCCAGATGCACTTCGCGCTCGACGGCGTCCCGGAGTTCATCGCGCCGTACGAGTTCCTCAACGACCCGAAGATGCAGTCGGCGATCGGACTGTTCGCGACCCCCGAGTTCCTCCAGCGCCAGTTCGAGGACTCCCGGCGCGGGATCGTCCCTGCCGACCCGGCGGTCGCGTTCCAGATCCCGTCCGCCTCCGATCCCGACCTCGCCCCGTCGGGCAAGGCCGCCGCCTCGGCGTTCGCGCTCTGGTTCCCGATCGAGGACGCGGCAGAGGACTCCGCGACGTACGCGCGCCTGAAGGCCGAGATGGGTCAGGCGGTGATCGACCGGATCAGCAAGTTCGCCCCGAACTTCGAGAGCCTGATCCTCAAGCACACGACCTTCACGCCCAAGCACATGGGCACGATGTTCGGGGCTCCGGGCGGCGACTACTGCCACGGCCTGATCCACCCCGACCTGCTCGGTCAGTACCGTCCCGGGCCGAAGGGCTACCTCGACCAGCCGCACGGCATCGACGGGCTCTACCTGGGCAGTGCCGGGTGCTACGGCGGGCCGGGGATCACGTTCATCCCGGGCTACAACGCGGCGCAGGCGGTGCTGGAGGACCGCTAGGGGCTTGGAGCTAGGAGCTAGGGACCCGAGCCCGCACCGAGGCCGTGGATGTTGCGGATCGCCGCCTGCGAGCGGGCCTCGCCGGCAGCTGCGTCCGTGTGCGAGCCGACGATGCGCTTCCTGCCGTGCTGGCGGTCGTAGAGGAACGCCCAGACCAGGAGCGCGATGACGGCGAGACCGGCCAGCACCACGATGGCCGTCACTGACCACCCAGGCTGAAGCCGATGCTGTTGCCGCCGTCCCCGCCGCCCTTGGCATTGCTGCGGGTCTCGGCTTTGCCGATGTCGATCGAGTCCTGCATGCTGCGCCGCCCGGTCTCCGGCTTGGCGCGGCCCGAGGTCCACCAGGCCAGGGCGAAGCCCACGACGACGACAGCGGCGACGATGATCCAGAAGGTCATGACCCCATCGTGCGCCTCGGCAGCTGGTTGCGCCAGGGAACGAACAATCAGGTCACGGCGTTCCGCGTCGCGTACGCCGGGTCGAGGTGCTCCTCGGCGGCCAACACCGCGGCGATGTGCTCGACCGCGTCGTACACCTCGGTGTGGGTGACGTAGAGCGGGGCGAAGCCGAAGCGGGCGATGCCGTCGCGGTCCCCGTCGTCGCGGTAGTCGCCGATCACGCCGCGCGCGATCAGCGCCTGCACCAGGGCGTAGGCGTGCGGGTGCCGGAACGAGACCTGACTGCCGCGGCGGGCGTGGTCGCTCGGCGTGACCACGTCGAGGCCGGGAACGCGTTCGTCGAGGAGGGCGAGGAACAGGTCGGTGAGCGACAGGGACGCCGCCCGGAGCTGGTCGGTGCTGACGCCGTCGAAGGCGCCCAGCGCGGCGTCCAGGGAGGAGAGCGCCAGCACCGGGTGCGTGCCCGAGGCCCAGCCGGCCATCCCGTCGGCGGCGGCGTAGTCGCGCTGCATCGCGAACGGTGCGGCGTGACCCATCCAGCCGGTGACGGGCTGGCGGGCCTGGTCCTGCAGTCGCGGGGAGACCCAGGTGAACGCGGGTGCCCCGGGGCCGCCGTTGAGGTACTTGTAGGAGCAGCCGACGGCGAAGTCCGCGTCGGCGCCGGTCAGGTCGACGGGCACCGCGCCGGCGGAGTGGCACAGGTCCCACTGGGCCAGCGCCCCGCGGGCGTGTGCGCCCGCGGTGATCCCGGCCATGTCGAACATCGCCCCGGTGCGGAAGTCGACGTGGGTCAGGCTGAGCAGCGCGACGTCCTCGTCGACGGCGGCCAGTGGATCAGCCGGGTCGCACCAGCGCAGCTGGAGGCCGAGCAGGTCGGCCACACCGGCGGCGATGTAGCCGTCGGTGGGGAAGGTCGAGGGTTCCACGACGATGACCGACCGCTCGGGGCGCAGCCGGGCAGCAGCCACCATCGACTTGAACAGGCTGACGCTGGTGGAGTCGCCGACGTGCAGGTCCTCCCCACGAACGCCCACTAGGGGAGCGATCCGGGCGGAGATCCGTCCCACCAGCTCCATCCAGCCAGCAGCGTTCCACGAGCGGATGAGACCCGTTCCCCACTCGTCCTCCACCACCGACGCCATCCGGTCGGCGACGCCGAGGGGCAGCGCGCCGAGAGAGTTGCCGTCGAGGTAGATGACGCCCTCGGGGATCCGGAAGCGCTCCCGGGTGCCGGCAAGGGGAGAGGAGACGTCGAGCCGCTCGGCGTCGGCCCGGGTGATCGTGCCCGTGGTCACCGGACCTCCAGCAGCCGGTCGTGGCTGCGCAGCAGCAGCTGGGAGAACGTCTTGCCGCTGACGTCGTACTGGCGCACGGGGGTCATCGTGACCTGGGCGACGTACGGGCCGACCCGGGTGACGCCCATCCAGAACACCACCTCGTCGCGGTCCTGGTTGATCTGGTTCACCAGGCGCCAGTAGGCGTGCGCCGGGGTCTTGGCGGTGCCGTTCCGGACCGACTGCTCCTTGATCGTGCTGGAGAGCTCCTTGTCGGGGCAGGCCTTCATGCGGGCGATCACCTGGTTGACGAACTTGCTCGCGGCCCTGGCGTTCGGGAACCGGCCGATCGTCTCGGTGACGCCGAACCGGGCCGGCAGGTCGGCGTCCGGGATGAGGAACACCCGGCTGATCGGTTTGACCGCCCCCGACTTCACGAAGTCGGCCTTGTCGCACGTTGTGGCGGCCGAGTTCGGGCTGGCGGTCTGCGGCTGGGTGCCGGCCCATGGCGAGTTCACCTTGGCCACGGCCGGCAGGTCGGCAGTGGCGAGCATGCCCGGGGTCTCGCCGGACGGCGGCGGTGTGGTGACCTTGGTCGAGACCGCTCCGACGCACTCACCGGCGACCTTCGAGCTGCACAGGTTGCGCACCGAGGCCGCCAGCGCGTCCACCAGCACCTTGGCCGACGCGGGCTCCTCGGTGTGGGTCTCCAGGACGGTCGAGGTGGTCAGGGAGCCGGTCCGGGCGATCCCGACGACGTAGGAGCGGTCGTCGCTGCTGGGCACGTGCAGGCGCAGCACCTCGGCCTGGTCGCCGACCTGGTCGACGTCGTACGCGTCGACGAGCTGGACCCGCGCGACCGTGCATCCGGCGTACCAGCCCAGCGTGGTGGCGTAGGCGTTCTTGGCGGCGTCCTCGGAGCGGGAGATCTCCACGGTCTGGACGAGGGACCGCTGCTTCTTGCCGCTCGTGATCCCCCACGTGCGCACCAGCGTGCCGAGACCGTTCTCGTCGGCGAAGCGGCTCTTCTGGCAGATGGTGTTCAGGCCGTTCCCGGCGTTGTTGTTGTTCGTCGTTGGTTTCGGCCAGACCTGGTTCGAGGACAGCGGGGCGATCTGCTCGGGGGTGAGGAGCATCGAGCGGCTGACGAGGGTGCGGATCTTCGGATCTGCCGACCCCTGTCCCTCCGGAGCACCCACCGCGACGAAGCTGCCGGCGCCCAGCATGACCGCCGCGATCGCGATCGAACCGGTCACGGCGAAGTTGCGGCGACGACGCAGGCCGTTGCGGCGCACGATGGTGGGCCGGGGGAGCTTCACGGTGTCGACGGCCTGGCCGAGTGCCTGGAGCCGCCCGGTGATCTCCGAGGGGTCGCAGTCCAGTGCCTCGACGACCGTGTGCGTCGCGACGTCGAAGAGCTCCTCGATCCGCTGTACCGGCAGACCGATCTCGCGGCCGATCGCCTCCAGGCCGAGATCGGTCAGGTGGGAGAGCACCAGCGTGCGGCGCTGGGCGTCCTTGAGCCGGTGCAACGCCTCGAGCGTCGCGGCCTGGTCGGCGTCGATGTGCCGCTCGCGGTGCCACGGGCGAGCCGTGTGCCGTCGCTGGGCGCGGGACCATGCGCGCGGACGCACCCACGCCAGCGGGCTCTCGAACCGGCCGAGCTTGGCCCAGTGGTGCCGCGCCGCCACGTAGGCGTCGCGGACTGCGGCCCGGGAAGCCACGAGGTCGCCGGTCAGCGCGAACGTCTGCAGGAGCAGGTCGCGGCGCGTGCTGACGTAGAACTCGTCGAATTCCTCGGCTGTTGGCATGACTGTCCGAGATTACCGGGTTGTCGGGCACCCGATCACCCGCGTGGCACAGGCAACCTCAACCACGGATGGGCGAAGATGACCCGGTGTCCGACCTGACCATCCGCCTGCCCCGGGGTTCCGGCTCCGGCGAGGGGTCCGGGCGCTCGTTGAGCACCTCGGCAGCGATCGGCGGTGCGGTGGCCGGCCTGGTCACGCTTGTCGTCTGCATGGCGGTGGCGCTGACGGCCTGGTTCCTGGCCGACGCGGGCGCGCACGGGGAGACCACCGACGCCCTGCGCGCAGGCGCCGACGGTTGGCTGGTCGGGCACGGTTCACGGTTCGTCCTCAACGGCATGCCCCTGGGCATCGTCCCGTTGACGGTCACCATGCTGCTGGTCCTGGGCGCCTTCCGCGGCGGCCGTTGGGCGGCCGGCCGGGCGGAGGAGCCCGAGGGGGATCGGGCGCTGGGTCTCGCCGTGGCCGCCTTCGTCGGCTCGTACGTCGTGCTGGCGGTCGTCGTCTGCGTCGCGGCCTCCCGCACCGGTGCCGAGCCCGAGCTCGGTCGCAGCATCCTCGGCGCGCTGCTGGTCTCCGCCCTCGGTGGCGGCGCCGGGCTGGCCGCCGGGACCGGGTACCTCGGCTACTGGGTCCTGCGGCTCCCGGAGTGGTTGCGCGAGATGGTCGCTGGCGCTGTCGCCGGCGCGTTGGCACTCCTGGCCGCCGGCGCCGTGCTCGTCGTCGTCTCGCTCGGCCTGTCCTTCAACGAGGCGGCCAACGTGCTCACCTCGCTCGACCTGAGCTCCGGCGACGCGGTCACGCTGGTGCTGGTGACCTCGCTGTTCGCCCCGAACGCGGCGTTGTTCGGCAGCGCCTACCTCATCGGACCCGGTTTCGCCGTCGGCACGATCGCCTCGGGGGTGACCACCTCGGTCTCCCCGGCCGCGCCGGTGGTGCTCGGCGCCGTACCGGCGGTGCCGCTGCTGGCTGCCCTGCCTGAGGAAGGCCCGACGCCGGGCTGGCTGATCGGGGTGTGCGCGGTGCCGTTGCTGGCAGCCGGGCTCGGGGTGTGGAAGGCCGGGCGAGCGACCGCGCCGCTGCCCTACGACCTCGCTGCGATCCGCGGCGCCGGCGCCGGGTTCGGCTCGGCGGTCCTGGTCACGGTGGCGATCGGCCTGTCCGGCGGGCCGATGGGGGTCGACCGGCTGGCGAAGATCGGCGCGCCGGTCGGGGAGACCTTCGTCTTCGCGCTCGCCTCGATGGTGATCGGCGGCGTGTTCGCGGCGCTGGTCCAGTCGTTCCTGCAGCGCAGGAACGCAGTAGCCTGACGCCCGTGCCTTCCCGCCTCGTCGTCCTCGTCTCCGGGGACGGCACCAACCTCCAGGCCCTCATCGACGCGGCCGGGGACGCGGCGTACGGGGCCGAGGTGGTCGCGGTCGGGGCCGACCGCGAGGGCATCGAGGGTCTGGCCCGCGCCGAGCGGGCCGGCATCGCGACGTTCGTGCGCAAGGTCGGCGACTACGGGACCCGCGCCGACTGGGACGCCGCCCTGACCGAGGCCGTCGCCGAGCACCGGCCGGACGTCGTCGTGCTGGCGGGCTTCATGAAGCTGGTCGGGGCGAGCTTCCTGGAACGGTTCGAGGGGCGGGTCGTCAACACCCACCCCGCCCTGTGCCCGTCGTTCCCCGGGACCAGCGGCCCCGCGGACGCGCTCGCGTACGGCGTGAAGGTGACCGGTGCGACGCTGTTCGTGGTCGACGCCGGGGTGGACACCGGCGCGATCATCGCCCAGACGACGGTCCCGGTCGAGGACGCCGACGACGTCGAGTCGCTGCACGCACGGATCAAGACCGCCGAGCGGGCGATGCTGGTCGAGAGTGTCGGTCGGATGGCGCGTGAGGGCATTTCGGTAGAGAACCGCCGGGTTCGATTCGGCGCTCGGTAAGCCTTAGAATCGGCCCACACGACTGGCGCAGCTGGGCCACCAGCAGGGAGTGAGTCGAGGTCGCATCGAACGCCTGGGTGCCCTCAGCGGACCGCCCCACCCCAGGAGTACCCATGAACGACCAGATCCCGATCAAGCGCGCCTTGGTCTCCGTCTTCGACAAGACCGGTCTCGACGACCTGGTCCGCGGTCTGGCCGAGGCAGGTGTCGAGCTGGTCTCCACCGGTGGCTCCGCCGCGCTGATCGAGGAGCTGGGCCTGCCGGTCACCAAGGTCGAGGACCTGACCGGCTTCCCCGAGTGCCTCGACGGCCGGGTCAAGACGCTGCACCCGCGCGTGCACGCCGGCATCCTGGCCGACCGTCGCCTCGAGGACCACGTGACGCAGCTGGCCGACCTCGGCGTCGAGCCGTTCGACCTGGTCGTGGTGAACCTGTACCCCTTCGCCGCGACCGTGGCCGCCGGCGGCACCGTCGAGGAGATCATCGAGAAGATCGACATCGGCGGACCGTCGATGGTCCGCGCCGCGGCCAAGAACCACCCGAGCGTCGCGATCATCACCGACGGCGCCGACTACGCACCTGCGCTCGAAGCGGCCCGCAACGGCGGCTTCACCTACGAGGAGCGGAAGGCTCTGGCCGCGAAGGCGTTCGTGCACACCGCGACGTACGACGTCGGAGTCGCGTCCTGGATGGGCAGCGTCCTGGTCGACTCCTCCGAGGGGACCGGTTTCCCGGCCTGGATCGGCGGCACCTACGACAAGTCCGCCGTCCTTCGGTACGGCGAGAACCCGCACCAGCAGGCAGCTCTCTACCTCAACGGGTTCGGGGCTCCCGGCCTTGCCCAGGCCGAGCAGCTGCACGGCAAGGAGATGTCGTACAACAACTACGTCGACACCGATGCCGCCCGCCGTGCCGCGAACGACTTCGACGGCCCGGCCGTCGCGATCATCAAGCACGCGAACCCGTGCGGCATCGCCGTTGGCACCGACATCGCCGAGGCGCACCGCCGCGCCCACGAGTGCGACCCGGTCTCCGCGTTCGGCGGCGTCATCGCGGCCAACCGCCCGGTGAGCGTCGAGATGGCCAAGCAGGTCGCCGAGGTCTTCACCGAGGTGATCGTCGCGCCGGGCTACGAGGACGGCGCTGTCGAGATCCTCACACGCAAGAAGAACATCCGGATCCTGGTGGCCGGCACCGAGGGCGGTTCGCCGGTCGAGACCCGGCCGATCTCCGGCGGCCTGCTGATGCAGACCGTCGACCACGTGGACGCCCCCGGGGACGACTCCTCGACCTGGACGCTCGCGACCGGCGAGGCCGCGTCGCCCGAGGTGCTCGCCGACCTCGAGTTCGCGTGGAAGGCGTGCCGCTCGGCGAAGTCCAACGCGATCCTGCTCGCCAAGGACGGCGGCTCCGTCGGCATCGGCATGGGTCAGGTCAACCGGGTCGACTCCTGCAAGCTCGCCGTCGAGCGTGCGAACACCCTGGTCGAGGGATCCGAGCGCGCCCGCGGTGCCGTGGCAGCGAGTGATGCCTTCTTCCCGTTCGAGGACGGCCCGCAGATCCTCATCAACGCCGGCGTGACCGCGATCGTCCAGCCCGGCGGCTCGGTCCGCGACGAGCTGACCGTCGAGGCCTGCAAGGCAGCCGGCGTGACCATGTACTTCACCGGCACCCGCCACTTCTTCCACTGACAGCGACACTGCCCCGGCACCACGCTGACCTGGCAGCGATGTGCAGGAAGCAAGGCTTGAGGGCGGGTCCCGATCTGCACATCGCTGCCAGGTCAGCGCACGGGGCAGGGTCCGCCGCCCGGCTCGCCGACCTGGCCCACAGCCCACAGCAACAGATGACAGGATGAACCGCGTGACTGCACAGAAGCTCGACGGCTCCGCCACGGCCGCTGCGATCAAGGGCGAGCTCGTCTCCCGGATCGAGGCGCTGAAGGCGCAGGGCATCACCCCCGGCCTCGGCACCGTCCTGGTCGGTGACGACCCGGGTTCGCGCTGGTACGTCAACGGCAAGCACAAGGACTGTGCGGAGGTCGGCATCGAGTCGATCCGCGTCGACCTGCCCGAGACGGCGTCGCAGGAGGAGATCGAGGCCGCCGTCGCCGAGCTCAACGCCAACCCGGCCTGCACCGGCTACATCGTGCAGCTGCCGCTGCCGCGCGGCCGCGACGAGAACCGCGTCCTCGGCCTGATCGACCCGGCCAAGGACGCCGACGGCCTGCACCCGACCAACCTCGGGTGGTTGGTGCTCGGCACCGACGCCCCGCTGCCGTGCACGCCGTTCGGGATCGTCGAGCTGCTGCGCCGCCACGACGTCCCGATCGCCGGCGCCGAGGTCGTCGTCGTGGGTCGCGGCGTCACCGTCGGTCGTCCGCTAGGCCTGCTGCTGACCCGGCGCTCGGAGAACGCGACCGTCACCCTGTGCCACACCGGCACCGTCGACCTGGCCGAGCACACCCGGAAGGCCGACATCGTGGTGGCAGCGGCCGGCGTACCGGGGATCATCACGGCTGACATGGTCAAGCCCGGCGCCGCCCTGCTGGACGTCGGGGTCTCCCGGGTCGACGGAAAGATCGCCGGCGACCTCGCCGACGACGTCTGGGACGTCGCGGGCTGGGTCTCGCCGAACCCGGGCGGGGTCGGTCCGATGACCCGCGCGATGCTGCTGGCCAACGTCGTCTCCATCGCGGAGAAGGCGGCGCCCACCCGAAGCGGCGTCCAGTGACGGAGTCCCTCGAACCCCAGCTGCCGCCGCTCCCGGAGCGGCGCCGGCGCCCCTCGACGTTCGGGGGGCTGATCTACCTGATCGTCGTCGCGACCACGGTGACCGGGCTCGCCCTGGTGGCCATCGGCCCGTGGCGGCGGGGGATCGCGCTGGTCGGGGTCGGGTTCCTGTTCGCCTCCGGCATGCGGCTGGTCATCAACGAGGGCGAGGCCGGGATGCTGCGGGTCCGGGGACGCTGGTTCGACGTGACCGCCCTGGCCGGTGTGGGCGTCGCGCTGATCGTGCTCGCGAGCAACATCCCGGACCAGGAGCTCTCGTGACCCGGATCGGACTCGTCGGCACCGGTTACTGGGCCCGGACGGTGCACGCCACCGCGCTGGCGGCCCACCCGGGAGTCGAGCTCGTGGGCGTCTACGGCCGTGACCTCGCCAAGGCCGACGCCGTCGCGGGGGAGCACGGGGGTACCGGGTACGACGACCTGGACGCGCTGCTCGCCGAGGTCGACGCCGTCGCGTTCGCGGTCCCCCCGAGCGTGCAGGGCGAGCTCGCCCTGCGCGCTGCGGAAGCCGGCAAGCACCTGTTCCTCGAGAAGCCGATCGCGCTGGACCTGGACGTCGCGAACGCCCTCGTCGACGCCGTCGAGGACCGCGACCTCAGCAGCGTCGTGTTCTTCACCGCCCGGTACGTCGACGCGTGGGAAGCCTGGCTCGAGGAGACCATCGCCGCCGCTCCCGTCGGCGGACGCGCCGACTGGCTGTCCTGCCAGGTCGGCCCCGACAACCCGTACGCCGCGTCGGTCTGGCGCCGCGAGAACGGTGCGCTGTGGGACGTCGGCCCGCACCAGCTCGCGCAGCTCATCCCCGCCCTGGGTCCGGTCGTCGACGTCGCGGGTGCTCGCGGCGAGGCCGACCTGGTGCACCTGGTGCTGACCCACGAGTCCGGTGCGACCAGCCGGATGTCGGTCGGGCAGAACGTGCCGAAGGCCGCGGTCCGCGTCGGTGTGGAGTTCTACGGCGAGGACGGCTGGCGCACCCAGCCGGACAACCCGCGTGACCTGGGCCAGGCCTATGCCCGCGCGCTCGACGAGCTGCTCGCGAACATCTCCGCCGGACAGTCCGCGCACCGCTGCGACGTCCGGTTCGGCCGCGACGTCGTCGAGGTGATCACCCGCTGCGAAGCAGTGCTCACCCGGCCTGCATAGTCAGAAAAGCACGCTGACCCGGGTTGAATGTGCACATCGCCTCGGGGGCGACCTGCACATTCAACCCGGGTCAGCGCGAGGGTCAGATCAGGCCGAGCTCGGTGACCGCGGCCTTCTCGTCGGCCAGCTCGGCGACGGTGGCGTCGATCCGGCTCTGCGAGAACTCGCTGATCTCCAGGCCCTGGACGATCTCCCAGTCACCGTTCTTGGTGGTGACGGGGAAGGAGGAGACCAGGCCCTCCTGGACGCCGTACGAACCGTCGGAGACGACGGCCATCGAAACCCAGTCGTTCTCGGCGGAGCCGTAGAGCCAGTCGCGGGCGGCGTCGCAGGTCGCGGACGCGGCGGAGGCGGCCGAGGAGGCGCCCCGGGCGTCGATGATCGCGGCACCGCGCTTGGCGACGGTCGGGATGAACGTGTCGGCGATCCAGGCCTCGTCGCCCACGACCTCGGCGGCGTTCTTGCCGGCGATCTCGGCGTGGAAGATGTCCGGGTATTGGGTGGCCGAGTGGTTGCCCCAGATCGTGATCTTGCTGATGTCGTTGACCGACGAGCCGGTCTTCGCGGCGAGCTGTGAGATGGCCCGGTTGTGGTCCAGGCGGGTCAGCGCGGAGAAGCGCTCGGCCGGGATGTCCGGGGCGTTCTTGTGCGCGATCAGCGCGTTGGTGTTGGCCGGGTTGCCGGTGACGCCGATGCGGACGTCGTCGGCGGCGACCTTGTTGAGCGCCTTGCCCTGGGCGGTGAAGATCGCGCCGTTCGCGGAGAGCAGGTCGCCCCGCTCCATGCCCGGGCCGCGGGGACGAGCGCCGACCAGCAGGGCCAGGTTCACGCCGTCGAAGATCTTCTCCGGGTCCGAGCCGATCTCGACGCCGGCGAGGTTCGGGAACGCGCAGTCGTCGAGCTCCATGACGACGCCCTCGAGCGCCTTGAGGGCCGGCTCGATCTCGAGCAGGCGGAGCTCGACCGGGCGGTCTCCGGCGATGGCGCCACTGGCGATGCGGAAGAGCAGGCTGTAGCCGATCTGGCCGGCAGCACCGGTCACGGCAACCTTGAGGGGTGCGGTCACGTCAAACTCCAAAGAGGGTGGGTCGGTTCCGACGTCTCGACAGGCTCGACGACCGGATCGGTGGGGATACGACGAACCGACGCTAGCGCAGGTGCGCCAGCGTCGGTTCGCTCGGGTCCTGCGTGAGACCTAGATGTCGAAGCGGTCCGCCTCGGACACCTTGACCCAGGCCGCGACGAAGTCGTTGATGAACGATCCGGAGCCGTCGTCGCTCGCGTACCGCTCAGCCAGCGCGCGGAGCACCGAGTTCGAGCCGAAGATCAGGTCGACCGCCGTGGCGGTGCGGCCGTCCTCGTGCTCGAAGACGTTCTCGGTGCTCGAGGTCTTCCAGCCACCGACCGTGTCCAGCAGCCCGGTGAAGAAGTCCGTGGTCAGCGTCCCGGGACGGTCGGTGAAGACACCGTGGCCACCCTGGCTCACGCCGAGGGCGCGGAGCCCTCCGACCAGCGCGGTCATCTCCGGAGCGGTGAGACCGAGGAGGTAGGCGCGCTCGACCAGCAGCTGCTCGGGGCGCCCCTTCTCGCCGGCCCGCAGGTAGTTGCGGAAACCGTCGGCGCGCGGCTCCAGCCAGGAGAACGACTCCACGTCGGTCTGCTCCTGGGTGGCGTCGGTGCGGCCCGCCCGGAACGGCACCTCGAGGTCGACCCCGGCGTCAGCCGCAGCCTTCTCGATCGCCGCGTTGCCCGCGAGCACGATCAGGTCGGCCAGGGAGACGGTCGCACCGCCGGCGGCGTTGAACTCGCCCTGGATCTCCTCGAGCTTGGCGAGCACCTCACCGGTGCCGGCGTTGACGTCCCAGTCCTTCTGCGGCGCGAGCCGCAGGCGAGCACCGTTCGCGCCACCGCGCTTGTCGGTGTTGCGGAAGCTCGAGGCCGAGGCCCAGGCGGTGGCGACGAGCTCGGCCACGGACAGGCCCGAGTCGAGGACCGCGTTCTTCAGGGTGACGACGTCGGCGTCGCCGATCGGCGTACCCGTCGCGGCCGGGACCGGGTCCTGCCACAGCTGCGGCTCGGCGACCCAGGGGCCGAGGAAGCGCTCGACCGGACCCATGTCGCGGTGCAGCAGCTTGTACCAGGCCTTGGCGAAGGCCAGCGCGAACTCGTCGGGGTTCTCCAGGAACCGCCGCGAGATCTTCTCGTACGCCGGGTCGAACCGCAGCGCGAGGTCGCTGGTCAGCATCATCGGCAGCTTGTTCGGCCCACCGTGCGCGTCCGGGATGATCGCCTCGGCGTCCTTGGCGACCCACTGCTTGGCGCCGGCCGGGCTCTCGGAGAGCTCCCACTCGTAGCCGAACAGGATCTCGAAGAACCGGTTGCTCCACTGGGTCGGCTTGTCGGTCCAGGTGACCTCCAGGCCGGAGGTGATGGTGTCGCCGCCCTTGCCGGAACCGTGCGCGTTCTTCCAGCCGAAGCCCTGCTCCTCGATCGGGGCGCCCTCGGGCTCCGGTCCCACCAGGTCGGGGTTGCCGGCGCCGTGCGCCTTGCCGAAGGTGTGGCCGCCTGCGATCAGGGCGACCGTCTCCTCGTCGTTCATCGCCATCCGTCCGAAGGTCTCGCGGATGTCGCGCGCGGACTTCAGCGGGTCGGGGTTGCCGTTGGGTCCCTCGGGGTTGACGTAGATCAGGCCCATCTGGACCGCGCCCAGCGAGCCCTTGAGCTCGCGGTCACCGGAGTAGCGCTCGTCGCCGAGCCACTCGGCCTCGGCACCGAAGTCGACCTCCTCAGGCTCCCAGACGTCCTCACGACCGAAGCCGAAGCCGAAGGTCTTGAACCCCATCGACTCCAGGGCGACGTTGCCGGCGAGCACGAGCAGGTCGGCCCAGGACAGCGCTTGGCCGTACTTCTTCTTCACCGGCCACAGCAGGCGGCGGGCCTTGTCCAGGTTGCCGTTGTCGGGCCAGCTGTTGAGCGGGGCGAAGCGCTGGTTGCCGTCGCCGGCGCCGCCGCGACCGTCGGTCACCCGGTAGGTTCCCGCCGCGTGCCAGGAGAGTCGGATCATCAGGCCGCCGTAGTGACCGAAGTCCGCCGGCCACCAGTCCTGGGAGGTGGTCAGCACCTCGGTGATGTCAGCCTTCAGCTGCTCGACGTCGAGGCCGGCGAACGCGGCGGCGTAGTCGAAACCGGGCTGCGGGTCGCCCTTGGGGTTGTGCGGGTGCAGCACGGTCAGGTCGAGAGCGTTCGGCCACCAGTCCTTGTTGGTCCGGGGGGAGTCGGACGCCGGGGTGGGGGCGTCGAGCGCCGGGTTCTCGCTTTCAGACATTGAGCAGCAACCTTTCAGTGGGGGACTTTCGCTCCGGTGTGGAGCACTACGGTGTGGACGTGCAGGAGGGGCAGGTGCCCCAGTAGACGACCTCGGCCTCGTCGATGACGAAGCCGTGGTCCTCCGAAGCGTCGAGGCAGGGCGCGTGGCCGGTGGCGCAGTCCACGTCGGCGATCGCTCCGCAGCTGCGGCAGATCAGGTGGTGGTGGTTGTCACCGGTGCGCGACTCGTACCGGGCGACCGATCCGGCCGGCTGGATGCGGCGTACGAGGCCGGCTGCGGTGAGCGCGGCCAGGGAGTCGTAGACGGCCTGGTGCGACACCTCGGGGAGGCCGACCCGGACGGCGTCGATCACGGTCTCGGTGCTCGCGTGCGGGTGCTCGTGGACCGCGTCCAGGACGGCGACCCGCGGCTGGGTCACGCGCAGGGAGGACTCGCGCAGGAGGGCGGCGAAGTCCGGGGAGGTCACGGAACAGTTCTAGCGCGCTTTCTTGAACGAGTCAAGAAAAGCGTACCGGCCGTCGAGCTGCCTCTCGGCAGGCTCGACGACCGGTGCGTGGGTCGGCGCGGGCGCTCAGCCGGCTGCAGCCTCCGCGAGGTCACCGCTGACGTTCGGGTCGTCGAGCAGCACCTTGTAGGTCGCACCGGCGATGATCGCGCCGACGACCGGGGCCAGGATGAACAGCCAGAGCTGGCCGATCGCGTCGCCTCCGGCGAAGAGTCCGACGCCGATGGAGCGAGCCGGGTTGACCGAGGTGTTCGTGACCGGGATCGAGATCAGGTGGATCAGGGTGAGCGTGAGACCGATGGCCAAGGGGGCGAAGCCCTTGGGGGCGCGTACGTCGGTCACGCCGAGGATCACCCACAGGAACACGGCGGTCAGCAGGACCTCGGCCACCAGGCAGGCGAGCAGCGAGTAGCCCATCGGGGAGTGGTCGTCGTACCCGTTGGCCGCGAAGCCGCTCTTGACCGCGTCGAAGCCGTCCTTGCCGTTGGCGATCACGAGCAGAACCGCGCCGGCGACGATGCCGCCGACCAGCTGGGAGGCGAAGTAGACCGGGGTGTCCTTCCAGGACATCCGCCCGGCGACGGCGGCACCGATGGTGACAGCGGGGTTGAAGTGCCCGCCGGAGACGTGCCCGACCGCGTAGGCCATCGCGACGACGGTCAGACCGAACGCGAGTGCGACGCCCTGAAAGCCGACCTGCTCGCCGGCGAGCACGGCTGTGCCGCATCCGCCGAAGACGAGGACGAACGTACCGAGGAACTCGGCAGCGGCCTTCTTCGAGGTGGTGGGTTCCATGATGAACACCTTTCTGGTGAGGGCCCGGGGAAGTGGGCCTCTGCTGTGAGGGTAGGACTCGAAAAGGCCTGGTTGTGTGACGCTGGCCGCGACTGCGAGGCTGGTGTCGCGTCCCGGACGCACCTGAGATATCTTGACGTCAAGAGATTGACGCCGAGAAGACCGCTCCACCACGGAAGGGCCTGGAATGTCCAGCATCATCTACACCCACACCGACGAGGCGCCGCTGCTGGCGACGTACTCGTTCCTCCCGATCATCTCCGCCTACGCCAGCACGGCGGGTGTGGACGTCGAGACCCGGGACATCTCGGTGGCTGCCCGGATCCTGGCCCAGTTCGGTCTGGCCGACGACGCGCTCTCCGAGCTCGGCGCGCTCGCCAAGACCCCCGAGGCGAACATCATCAAGCTGCCCAACATCTCCGCCTCGATCCCGCAGCTCAAGGCCGCGATCTCCGAGCTGCAGGCGCAGGGCTTCGAGATCCCGGACTACCCGGAGAACCCGCAGTCCGACGAGGAGCGCGAGACGCGGGCCAAGTACGACAAGGTCAAGGGCAGCGCCGTGAACCCGGTCCTGCGGGAGGGCAACTCCGACCGCCGCGCGCCCGCCTCGGTGAAGAACTACGCCAAGACCCACCCGCACTCGATGGGCGCCTGGACGGCCGACTCGAAGACCAACGTCGCCACCATGGGTGCCAACGACTTCTTCTCCAACGAGAAGTCCGTCGTCATCGGAGCGGCGGACACCCTGCGCATCGAGCACGTCGACGTCGACGGCACCGTCACGGTGCTCAAGGACGGCCTCGCCGTCGGTGAGGGCGAGGTCGTCGACGCGACGTTCATGGACGTCGCCGCGCTGCGCACCTTCCTGACCGCGCAGGTCGCCCGCGCCAAGGCCGACGGCGTCCTGTTCTCGGCGCACCTCAAGGCGACGATGATGAAGGTCTCCGACCCGATCATCTTCGGCCACGTGGTGCAGTCGTTCTTCCCCGAGGTCTTCTCCGAGTTCGGCGAGGTCCTGGCGAGCGCCGGCATCTCCGCGAACGACGGACTCAATTCGCTGCTGGAGAAGATCAAGGGCCTGCCCGAGCAGGAAGCCATCGAGGCCGCGATCGCGAAGGCGTACGCCGACGGCCCGGCGCTGGCGATGGTCGACTCCGACAAGGGCATCACCAACCTGCACGTCCCCTCCGACGTCATCATCGACGCCTCGATGCCCGCCATGATCCGCACCTCGGGCCACATGTGGGGCCCCGACGGCAACGAGGCCGACACCCTCGCGGTGATCCCGGACTCGTCGTACGCCGGCGTGTACCAGGCCGTGATCGACGACTGCCGCGCGAACGGCGCCTACGACCCGTCCACGATGGGTTCGGTCCCGAACGTCGGCCTGATGGCCCAGGCGGCCGAGGAGTACGGCTCCCACGACAAGACGTTCGAGATCCCGGCGGCCGGCACGGTCCGGGTCGTCAACAGCGCCGGCGAGGCGCTCATCGAGCACACCGTCGACGCCGGCGACATCTGGCGCGCCTGCCAGACCAAGGACGCCCCGATCCGTGACTGGGTGAAGCTGGCCGTCTCCCGGGCCCGCGCCACCGGTTCGCCGGCGGTGTTCTGGCTCGACGAGAACCGGGCGCACGACGCCAACCTGATCGCCAAGGTGAACGAGTACCTGAAGGACCACGACACCGACGGTCTGGACATCTCGATCAAGGCGCCGGCCGACGCCTGCGCGTTCTCGATCGAGCGGATCCGCAAGGGCGAGGACACCATCTCGGTGACCGGCAACGTGCTGCGCGACTACAACACCGACCTCTTCCCGATCCTCGAGCTCGGCACCTCGGCGAAGATGCTGTCGATCGTCCCGCTGATGAACGGCGGCGGTCTGTTCGAGACGGGTGCCGGTGGTTCGGCGCCGAAGCACGTGCAGCAGCTGGTCAAGGAGAACTACCTGCGCTGGGACAGCCTCGGTGAGTTCTTCGCCCTGGCCGCGAGCTTCGAGCACCTGGCCACCAGCACGGGCAACGCGCGGGCGCAGATCCTCGCCGACACCCTCGACCGCGCGACCGGCACCTTCCTCAACGAGGACCGGTCCCCGGGGCGCAAGCTCGGCACCATCGACAACCGCGGAAGCCACTTCTACCTGGGCCTGTACTGGGCCGAGGAGCTCGCGGCGCAGACCGAGGACGCCGACCTGGCGGCCGCGTTCGCCGCCCTCGCCGGCTCGTTGAAGGCCGATGAGCAGAAGATCGTCGACGAGCTGCTCGCCGTGCAGGGCTCGCCGGCCGACATCGGCGGCTACTACCGCCCCGACGACGCCAAGGCCGAGACGGTCATGCGTCCGTCGGCGACGCTGAACGCGGCACTGGCCAGCCTCTGATCGTCGCGGACGAGCGCCCTGGGGTCTCCCCAGGGCGCTCTTTCGGGGAGGAAGTAGCGCTGAATCAGCGCTACTCTGCATGCATGGCGACGGTGCAGATCAGGAACCTGGACGACGAGGCGTACGCGACCCTGCGGCGGAGGGCCAGCGAGTCCGGCCGGTCGCTCCAGGAGTACCTGCGGCTGCTCCTGGAGGAGTCCGCACGGAAGGAGTCGGTGGCAGGTGCCCTCCAGCGCATGCGCGCCGACGTGATGTGGGCGGAGAATTCCGTCACCCTGGACGACATCGTCAGCCTCCAGCGGGAGGGTCGGACGCGGTGATCGTCATCGACGCCTCGGTCCTGGTCGCGGGACTTCTCGAGGGCGGAGCGCGCGGTGAAGCGGCGGCTGAGGTGCTGCTCGCTCCCGGGCTCGTCGCTCCGGAGCTGATCGACATCGAGGCCGTCCACGTCGCCCGTGGTCTTCGCCGGGCAGGCAAGATCAGCGAGGCTGCGGCTACCGCGTTCGTCGACGAGCTGGGCAGGTTCGCGGTCGACAGGTTCCCTCATCGTGCGCTCCTCGTGAGGATGTGGGAGCTCCGCGACAACCTCACTGCCTACGACGCGGCGTACGTCGCGCTCGCGGAGGCCCTGGAGGCGCCCCTGGCGACCGCGGACGCCGCGTTCACGCAGGCCCCCGGGATCCGCTGCGCGATCCAGCTGATCAGCTGAGGTCGCTCGCCAGCAGGTCGTAGACCACGGCGTCGTGCTTGCCGTCCCGGCAGGTCGTCCCGGCGCGCTCGGTCCCGACCTCGCGGAACCCGTTGACCTCGGCGACCCGCCGTGAGGCGGTGTTGTCGACCGCGGCGACCAGCCGGAGCTTGTCGAGACCCAGGCCGCCGTCCTCGGCGTCGATGAACGCGTGCCGGACCGCGAGCGCGACGGCCTCGCGCATGGCACCGCGACCGCGTGCGTCCGGGTGCAGCCAGTAGCCGATCTCGGCACCGCTCGAGCTGCCGATGCTGAACACCGACGAGGACCCGATCAGGGCGTCGGTCTCCGGGTCGGCGAGCGTCCAGTGCACGACCTCGCCGCGGATCATCGACTCGCGACGCTCGGCGAGGAAGGCGGTGGCGTCGGTCTCCGCGAACGGCCGCGGGATCGCGTTGATCCAGTACGACGTCGTCTCGTCCCGGCACGCCTCGACCATCCGGGGCACGTCGGCCTCCGAGGCCGGGCGGAGCACGACGCGCTCGCCGCGCAGGACGGGAGCCTGCAACCACGGCGTCCGCGGAGCGCGCTCGTCGTCGCGTCCCAGCGTTCCGACCCAGGCGTCGGACAGGCCGCCGCGCTGCGTCATCCAGTCGCGCAGGACTCCGTCGCAGGAGAACCCGAGCCGCCACGCCGTACGCCGCGACGCCCAGTTGCCGACCTCGGCCGTCCACAGAACGGTGGCCAGGTCGCGCTCGGCGAAGCCCCAGTCGAGCAGCAGGCGGAGGGCGCGCTCGACGGTGCCCGTGCCGCGCGCCCACGGGTGCGCGCCGTACGCGATCTCGGCCCGACGGTCGCCCTCGTTGCGCAGCGTGACGGTGCCGGCGTACCGCGGGGTGCCGCCGTCGTGCGCCTCGACCGCGAAGCCCCACTCCTGGTCGGTCGCCCAGCCGCCGGGCATCGCATCGCGCAGGAACCGCTTCGCGTCGTCACGGGTGTAGGGCACCGGGACGCGCGTCCACCGGACGCTGAGCGGGTCGGTGGACTGCTCGAGGCAGTCCTCGAGGTCCTCCTCGCGATGAGCGCGCAGGGTGACGACGCCGTCGGTGAGTGTCGGGGCTCGCACGCCTCGAGGCTACCCACCGGACGGACGCGCGTGATGGATGGCCGGGTGAGGCGTCCTCCTGGGGACGACGCGACGAGAGGCAGGACATGGATGACGAGCGCGAGGAATCCTCGTGGCGCGACGACCTGCGGGTCGAGGCGGTCCAGGAGTTCCTGCGCGGGGCCGTCGGTGACGCCGGGGTGGCCGAGATGGAGATGCCGCACATCGTGGTGTGCCTCGACGAGGAGACCGGCTCGGTCAGCTACTCCGGTCCGTTCCCGGACGGACTGACGGCGCTGGTGTTCGCCGAGCGCGAGAGCGCGGTCGACCGCGAGCTCAACGACGGCCCCCAGCTGCTCTTCAGCGTCGCCGCGCTGTACCCCACGGACCCCGGTGCAGCGGGCTGACCCGGCCCGGTAGACCCGCCGCACGTCGTTCACCGAGAACTGGAACAATGCACGCATGCCCGATCAGCCCCGCCCCCGAGTCCTCTCCGGCATCCAGCCGACGGCCGACTCGTTCCACTTCGGCAACTACCTCGGGGCGCTGCGGCAGTGGGTGGACCTGCAGGACGAGTTCGAGCCCTTCTTCTTCATCGCCGACCTGCACGCGCTGACGGTCGAGCACGACCCGAAGAAGCTCGCCGAGCGCACCCGGGTCGCCGCCGCCCAGCTGATCGCGGCAGGGATCGACCCCGAGCGCTCCGCGATCTTCGTGCAGTCGCACCTGCCGGAGCACGCCGAGCTCGCCTGGGTGCTGAACTCGCTGACCGGTTTCGGCGAGGCGCGACGGATGACGCAGTTCAAGGACAAGTCCGCCAAGGGCGGCGAGGGCGCCGCGTCGGTGGCGCTGTTCTCCTACCCGATCCTGCAGGCCGCGGACATCCTGCTCTACCGGCCGCAGTACGTGCCGGTGGGGGAGGACCAGCGCCAGCACCTGGAGCTCACCCGCGACCTCGCGCAGCGGTTCAACCACCGCTACAAGAAGACGTTCCGGCTGCCCGAGCCGTACATCCTCAAGGAGACGGCGAAGATCGTCGACCTGCAGGACCCGACGCGGAAGATGTCGAAGTCGGCGTCCTCGCCGGCCGGCATCGTCGACCTGCTGGACGACCCCAAGGTCACGGCGAAGAAGATCCGCTCCGCCGTCACGGACTCCGACACGGTGGTCGCGTTCGACGAGGAGAAGAAGCCGGGGGTCTCCAACCTGCTCACGATCTACTCGACGCTGACCGATCGCACGGTCGAGGACCTGGTGGCGGCGTACGACGGCAAGGGGTACGGCGACTTCAAGGGCGACCTGGCCGATGTCGTCGTCGAGTTCGTGACGCCGTTCCGGGACCGCACCCACGAGCTGCTCGCCGACGGGGACGAGCTCGACGCCGTCCTGCGTCGCGGAGCCGAGAAGGCCCGGGCGGTGGCGTCCAGGACGCTGGCCGACGTCTACGACCGCGTCGGCTTCCTGAAGGCCTAGCCCGTTGATCACGATCGGCGTCTCCATCGCAGTCCCGGACCCGGAGGGTTCCGCGCTCCAGGACTTCCGGGTCGAGCTCGGGGACCCGTCAGCCCGGCTGATCCCGACGCACATCACGCTGGTGCCGCCGACCGAGGTCGCCGCGGAGTCCCTGCCGGCGATCGTCGAGCACCTCGGCCGGGTCGCCGCCACGAGCTCGGCGTTCGGGGTCCGGCTGCACGGCACCGGTACCTTCCGACCGACCTCGCCCGTCGTCTTCGTCGGGGTCATCGCCGGGATCGCCGAGTGCACTGCGCTGGCCGCGGCGACGCGGACCGGTCCGCTCGCGGTCGAGGTCGAGTTCCCGTACCACCCGCACGTGACGGTGGCGCACCACCTGTCCGACGACCTGCTCGACCGGGCGTTCACCGAGCTGGCCGGCTACGAGGCGGCCTTCGAGGTCGCCGAGTTCTGGCTCTACGTCCACGACGAGGACCACGGCTGGCGGCCCGACCAGGCCTTCCGGCTGGGCTGAGACCGTTCACCGGGCCCGTCGCGCTGCGGCGAACCAGCGCGACGGCACCCGGCGTCCGTGGGAGAAGTTGGGAGGCGGAAAGCGAGGGAGGATCCCGCCCCCCAACCGTCTACTGGTTGGGAGTGAACAGTCGGACTGTGTACTCCGTGCGGATGAGCTTCTTCTTGCCGGCCTTCTTGATGCCGGTGACGACGACCCGGTAGGGGACCGAGCGGTTGAACTTCTTCGGCATCTGCCAGACGAGCGTGGGCTGCGCGTAGCCGGACTTCACGGCGTACTTCTTCACCGGGACCCGGTGGCTGCCCTGGTAGACCTTCACCTTGGCCCGCTTGAAGCTGATGCTCTTCAGCCCCGAGCTCAGCGACCAGCGGCCGTTCGGCTCGATCGCGTTCGGGAAGTACCCGGCGGTCGGCCAGCCGACCCAGGCAGGGTTCGGCCGCGAGGAGCTGGTCGGCCCGATCACCGTGAGCGCGTTCGCGCTGCGAGTGCTTCCGGTGCCCATCACCGTCGAGAACGGGTTCAGGATCCAGCGCCGGTGGCCGGCAGCGGTGTTCGAGGCGCCCGGGTCGTCCATGTACAGGTCGATGATCTGACCCGCGTTGATCGACGGGAACGAGATCGCCAGGTTGGACTTGCCGGCCGCCTTGGCCCCCGCCGCCGACCAGCACTTCCAGCCGCTGCTGGGGTTGTGGCTCAGCGAGTCGTTGGCGTCCATGATCAACGCGGCGCGCTGGGCGGCGGCGTTCATCTTCGCGCTGAAGGTGACCGGTGCGAGACCGGCCAGCGAGCGCACGAAGTTCAGCGAGCTCAGGGTCGCGTTGTTCGTGCTCAGGGACGAGAGTCCCGGGATGCACCCGAGGATGCTGCCGCCGAGCCAGGAGATCGGCAGGGTCAGCTTCGGGGCGTACGCCGCCCAGTACGCCGCGTTGACGGCGCCCTGGTCGGTGGTGTCAATGGCCTTCGCCCACCGCGCAGTCGTGTGCTTCCCTGCGGTGATCCGGTGGTGGTCGTCGGTCTGGGCTGCAGCCGGGGACATCGTCGAAACGACACCCAGGGCCAGCGTGGCAATCACGGTCGCGCCGGTGAACTTGACGCTCCATCGTCCTGTGTTCTCCCTCATGGGAGAAGACGATACGTCCTAAATGTCCGATTTGACCAGTTTTGGTACGAAACTCAATGCGGGCATTTCGCGGTGTTCAGCCGACAGCGGCGTGCTTCCCCCTGAGGTCAGTGGCCGTGCTTGATCGCCGTGCGCAGGTCCTTGTTGAGCTGGCTGATCACGTCGAGCGGGATCTCCTTGGGGCACGCGGCCGCGCACTCGCCGATGTTGGTGCAGCCGCCGAAGCCCTCGTGGTCGTGCTGGGCGACCATCCCGACCACGCGCGAGTCGCGCTCGGGCTGGCCCTGCGGCAGCTCGCCGAGGTGGGTGATCTTCGCGCCCATGAACAGCGACGCGGACCCGTTCGGGCAGGCCGCGACGCACGCACCGCAGCCGATGCAGGTGGCGACGTTGAAGGCACGGACGGCGTTGTCGCGGGGGACCGGCACCGAGTGCGCCTCGGGGGCGGAACCGGTGTTGACCGAGATGAACCCGCCGGACTGGATGATCCGGTCGAACGATCCGCGGTCGACGACGAGGTCCTTGAGCACCGGGAACGCCTCGGAGCGCCACGGCTCGATGGTGATGGTCTCACCGTCGGTGAACGAGCGCATGTGCAGCTGACAGGTGGTCGTGGTGACCGGGCCGTGCGCCTCGCCGTTGATCATCAGCCCGCACATGCCGCAGATGCCCTCGCGGCAGTCGGAGTCGAAGGCGATCGGCTCCTCGCCCGCGGCGTTGAGCTGCTCGTTCAGGACGTCGAGCATCTCCAGGAACGACATGTCGGGGGAGACGTCGTCCACCTGGTAGGTGTGCATCCCGCCGGCGTCGCTCGCGTCGGTCTGGCGCCAGATCTTGAGTGTCAGCTTCATGGTCCCGTTGCTCACTTGTAGCTCCGCTGCTTCATCTCGATGGCCGTGTAGACCAGTTCTTCCTTGTGCAGGACGGGCGTGTCGCCGGCGTACTCCCAGGCCGCGACGTACGCGAACTGGTCGTCGTGACGCAGCGCCTCGCCGTCCTCGGTCTGCGACTCGGCGCGGAAGTGGCCGCCGCAGGACTCGCGACGGTTGAGCGCGTCGATGCACATCAGCTCGCCGAGCTCGAAGAAGTCGGCCACCCGGCCGGCCTTCTCCAAGCTCTGGTTGAGGCTGTCGGCGGTGCCGAGCACCTTCACGTTGCGGTAGAAGTCGTCCTTCAGGCCGCGGATCAGGTCGATCGCCTTCTTCAGGCCGTCCTCGGTCCGCTCCATGCCGCAGTACTCCCACATGATGTTGCCGAGCTCGCGGTGGTAGGAGTCGACGCTGCGGGTGCCGTTGACGGTGAGGAAGTGCTCGATCCGGTCGGTGACCGACTTCTTCGCCTCCACGACCGCCGGGTGGTCCTCGGAGATCTTCTCGAACGGTCCGTCGGCGAGGTAGTCGCGGATCGTGTGCGGGAGGACGAAGTACCCGTCCGCCAGGCCCTGCATCAGCGCCGAGGCGCCGAGACGGTTGGCGCCGTGGTCGGAGAAGTTCGCCTCGCCGGTCACGAACAGGCCGGGGATGGTCGACTGCAGGTCGTAGTCGACCCATAGGCCGCCCATGACGTAGTGCACGGCCGGGTAGATCCGCATCGGGACCTCGTACGGGTTCTCACCCGTGATCCGCTCGTACATGTCGAGGAGGTTGTCGTACTTCTCCTCCACGCCGTCGCGGCCGAGGCGGTTGATCGCGTCCTGGAAGTCCAGGTAGACGCCGCGTCGGACACCGTCGACCTCGGGGCCGACGCCGCGGCCCTCGTCGCACATGTACTTCGCGGCACGGGAGGCGATGTCGCGCGGGACCAGGTTGCCGAACGACGGGTAGATCCGCTCCAGGAAGTAGTCGCGGTCCTCCTCGGCGATGGTCCGCGGGTCCTTGTCGCAGTCCTCCTTCTTCTTCGGCACCCAGATCCGGCCGTCGTTGCGCAGCGACTCCGACATCAGGGTCAGCTTCGACTGGTGCGAACCGGAGACGGGGATGCAGGTCGGGTGGATCTGCGTGTAGCAGGGGTTCGCCATGTAGGCGCCCTTGCGGTGCGCGCGCCAGGCTGCGGTGACGTTGCAGCCCATCGCGTTGGTGGAGAGGTAGAAGACGTTGCCGTACCCACCGGAGGCCAGCACGACGACGTCGGCGAGGTGCGTCTGGATGTCGCCCGTGACCATGTCGCGCACGATGATGCCGCGAGCAGTCCCGTCGACGACGATGAGCTCCAGCATCTCGTGGCGGGTGTAGGTCTTCACCGTGCCGGCGGCGACCTGGCGCTCCAGGGCCTGGTAGGCGCCGATGAGCAGCTGCTGGCCGGTCTGGCCGCGGGCGTAGAAGGTGCGGGAGACCTGCACGCCGCCGAAGGAGCGGTTGTCGAGCAGGCCGCCGTACTCGCGGGCGAACGGGACGCCCTGCGCGACGCACTGGTCGATGATGTTCACCGACACCTCGGCGAGGCGGTAGACGTTCGACTCGCGCGAGCGGTAGTCGCCGCCCTTGACGGTGTCGTAGAAGAGACGGTGCGCGGAGTCGCCGTCCTCCTTGTAGTTCTTCGCCGCGTTGATGCCGCCCTGGGCGGCGATCGAGTGCGCCCGTCGCGGGGAGTCCTGGTAGCAGAAGGACTTCACGTTGTAGCCGGCCTCGCCCATGGTGGCGGCGGCCGAGGCGCCGGCCAGGCCGGTGCCGACGATGATCACGTCGAGCTTGCGGCGGTTGGCCGGGTTGACGAGCTTGGCCTCGAACTTGCGGGTCTGCCAGCGCTGGGCGATGTCCCCGGCGGGAGCCTTGGTGTCCTTCAGCGGCGAGCCCGGGGTGTAGTACCCGGCGGCGTCGTCGGACTGCGGGTGGCCCTCCGCGACGTGCGACGGGTCAGGGGTGAGGGTGGTGTCCGGCATGTCAGTCATGTGCGCAGTGCTCTTCTCTTGACTACTTCTCGATGATGCCGAGCAGGACGCCGAGCGGCACCAGCGAGAAACCGCCGGAGATCAGCACGGCCAGTCCGAACGCGGTCCGCTTGGCGAGCTTGCGGGTGCGAACGCTGCCCGTCAGGCCCAGGGTCTGGGTGGCGCTCCACACACCGTGGTGCAGGTGCGCACCGAGCGCGAGCATCGCGATCAGGTAGATGACCGTCAGCCACCAGACGTCGAAGCTGGAGACCAGCAGCAGGTACGGCGAGTCGTGCCCGTCGATCTGGGTCGCGCCGTCGCCGACGTTGACCTTCACGATGGTGAACTCGAGCAGGTGCCAGATGAGGAAGAGCAGCAGCGTGACGCCGCCCCAGCGCATCAGGCGGCTCGCGAAGATGGCGCCGGTGTGCTTCTTGACCTGGTACTTGACGGTGCGGGCGCGCTGGGCGCGCTTCCACAGCGTCGCCGCGGCGTACACGTGCACGATCAGGGCGAGGATCAGGCCGACGCGCATGATCCAGAGGAAACCCTCGTGGGGGAGCATCGGCTCACCCAGCACGCGCAGGTGGTGCGCGTACTCGTCGAACTTCTCCTGGCCCTGGAACGCCTTGAGGTTTCCGTACATGTGTCCGAGTACGAAACCGATGAAGACGAAGCCGCTGACGGCCATCAGGATCTTCAGGAAGACTGTGCTTCTGACTGCGGATGCGTCCCTGACCAGGGTGCGCTCCGGATTATGAATCGCCACCTTCGCACCGTATCGCCACCCGAGACACCGCGCCTAAGCGAGGGTTGAAATTGAACGGGTGATCAATCCCACCCTTTCCGGAGTGGCCTCTTCCGTCCGGAGGCGTTAGACGCCATAGTCGGTCGTGCCCAGGTGACCTGGGCCACACGTTGTGCTCACCCGGTGGTTCAGGAACGCGGAGGTGTCGATGTCAGTCACGGACGATCGCACGAGGAACGGTGTCGGAGGCCCCACGAGGGCCTCGATCGCTGAGAGGACCCTCCGGACCGATCGCTGGTGGCTGGCACCGTTGGCGACCTTCGTCGTCTTCAGCTCGTTCATCGTCTACGCGACGTGGCGGGCCTTCGCGGACAAGGACTACTTCACCGAGCCGTACCTCTCGCCGTTCTACTCGCCGTGCCTGACCGACAGCTGCAAGGCCGCCGCCGACTTCGGGACGCCGTTCGGGGGCTTCCCGCTCTCCGCGGCGCTGATCATCCTGGTCTTCCCGCTGAGCTTCCGGCTGACCTGCTACTACTACCGCAAGTCCTACTACCGGGCGTTCTGGCTGAGCCCGCCCGCGTGCGCGGTTGCCGAGCCGCACGCCAAGTACACCGGTGAGACCCGGCTCCCGCTGATCCTCAACAACATCCACCGCTACGCCTGGTACGCCGCGATGGTGATCGGGGTGATTCTGACCTACGACGTGGTGCTGGCCTTCGGGCCGGCCGAGGGCGAGAGCGACGGGATCCACATGGGCCTCGGCACGCTGGTGCTGCTGGCCAACGTCGTCCTGATCTGGCTCTACACGTTGTCCTGCCACTCCTGCCGGCACGCGGTCGGCGGGCGCCTGCGGCACTTCTCCAAGCACCCGGTGCGCTACTGGATGTGGACCCAGGTCTCGAAGCTCAACGCCCACCACGCCAAGTTCGCCTGGTACTCGCTGTTCTCGGTCGCGCTCGCGGATCTCTACGTGATGCTCGTGGCCAACGGCACGATCGAGGATCTGAGGTTCTTCTGATGAGTGGACAGGACGGCCGTCACCCGATGACCGGGAACGCCCTGGACGGCGACGCCGAGGGCGGCATGGAACGGCACACCTACGACGTGGTCGTGATCGGTGCCGGCGGCGCGGGTCTGCGCGCCGCGATCGCTGCGCACGAGGCCGGCGCGCGGACGGCGATCGTCTGCAAGTCGCTGCTCGGCAAGGCGCACACGGTGATGGCGGAGGGCGGCATCGCCGCAGCCATGGGCAACCGCTGGCCCGAGGACAACTGGGAGGTGCACTTCCGCGACACCATGCGTGGCGGCAAGATGCTGAACAACTGGCGGATGGCCCAGCTGCACGCGCAGGAGGCCCCCGAGCGGGTGATGGAGCTCGAGGACTGGGGAGCGCTGTTCGACCGCACCGAGGACGGGTTGATCAGCCAGCGCGACTTCGGCGGTCACAAGTACGCCCGGCTCGCGCACGTCGGCGACCGCACCGGTCTGGAGATGATCCGCACGCTGCAGCAGCGCGCGGTGCAGCTCGGCATCGACGTGTTCATGGAGTGCACGATCACCGATGTCTTCAAGGACAAGGGGTCCGGCTCGATCGCCGGCGCCTTCGGCTACTGGCGCGAGTCCGGACGGTTCATCGTCTTCGACACCCCGACGGTGATCCTGGCGACCGGCGGCATCGGCAAGTCCTTCAAGGTCACCTCGAACTCCTGGGAGTACACCGGCGACGGTCACGCCCTCGCGATGCGCGCGGGTGCCTCGCTGATCAACATGGAGTTCATCCAGTTCCACCCCACCGGGATGGTCTGGCCCCCGTCGGTGAAGGGACTCCTCGTCACCGAGTCGGTCCGCGGCGACGGCGGCATCCTGAAGAACTCCGAGGGCAAGCGGTTCATGTTCGACTACATCCCGGAGTTCTTCAAGGCCGAGACGGCGGACACCGTCGAGGAGGCCGACGCCTGGTACGAGGACAAGAAGAACAACCGGCGGCCACCCGAGCTGCTGCCGCGCGACGAGGTCGCCCGGGCGATCAACTCCGAGATCAAGGCCGGCCGCGGGACCCCGCACGGCGGCATCTACCTCGACATCGCCTCGCGCCGGACGCCGGAGTTCATCAAGAAGCGGCTGCCCTCGATGTACCACCAGTTCAAGGAGCTGGCGGACGTCGACATCACCTCCGAGCCGATGGAGATCGGACCGACCTGCCACTACGTGATGGGCGGCGTCGAGGTGGACGCCGACACCCAGGAGAGCGCGGTCACCGGTCTGTACGCCGTCGGCGAGTGCTCGGGCGGCATGCACGGCTCGAACCGCCTCGGCGGCAACTCGCTCGGTGACCTGCTGGTCTTCGGCAAACGGGCCGGCGACGCCGCGACGGCGTACGCGAGCAGTCTTGGTGCGAACCGTCCGACGATCGACGAGGCGGACGTGAAGGCCGCTGAGCGCAGCGCGCTCGCCCCCTTCGAGGTGGAGGGCGGTGAGAACCCGTACACGATCCAGTCCGACCTGCAGCAGTCGATGAACGACCTGGTCGGCATCATCCGCGACGGGTCCGAGCTCGAGCAGTCCCTGGTCGCGATCGAGGCCTTCAAGGAGCGGGCGAAGACGATGAAGGTCGAGGGGCACCGGCAGTACAACCCCGGCTGGCACCTGGCGATCGACCTGCGCAACATGCTCATCGTCAGCGAGTCGATCGCCAAGGCCGCTCTGGCCCGGCAGGAGTCGCGCGGTGGTCACACCCGCAACGACTACCCGGCCACCGATCCCGAGTGGGGGACCAAGAACCTGGTCGTCAACCTCACCGCCGACGGGTCCGGCGTCGAGCTGCACGAGAAGCCGCTCCCGGTGATGCCCGAGGAGCTCACCAAGTACTTCGCGGCAGCAGCGCCGATGGCCAACGTGCAGACCGAGGAAGGGAAGAACTGATGGGCTACACCCTGAAGCTCCGTGTCTGGCGCGGTGACAAGTCCGGTGGCGAGATCAAGGACTACCCGGTCGAGGTCTCCGAGGGCGAGGTCGTGCTGGACGCGATCCACCGCGTGCAGGGCACCCAGGCCGGAGACCTCGCGGTCCGGTGGAACTGCAAGGCCGGAAAGTGCGGGTCGTGCAGCGCCGAGGTCAACGGCAAGCCGCGCCTCATGTGCATGTGCCGGCTCTCGGACTTCGAGGAGGACGAGACCATCACCGTCACCCCGATGCGCACCTTCCCGGTCATCCGGGACCTGGTCACCGACGTCTCCTTCAACTACGAGAAGGCCAAGGAGCTGCCCTACGCCGATCTCGGCCCGCGCGACGCGGACAACAAGCGCCGGATGGCCCAGGTCGACGTCGAGCGCAGCCAGGAGTTCCGCAAGTGCATCGAGTGCTTCCTGTGCCAGAACACCTGCCACGTCGTCCGTGACCACGAGGAGAACAAGCCGGCCTTCGCGGGCCCGCGGTTCTTCCTGCGGTACGCCGAGCTGGACATGCACCCGCTCGACCAGAACGACCGCGTCAAGATGTCCCAGGACGCTGCCGGCCTCGGCATGTGCAACATCACCAAGTGCTGCACCGAGGTCTGCCCCGAGGGCATCAAGATCACCGACAACGCGATCATCCCGATGAAGGAGCGCGTCGCCGATCGCAAGTTCGACCCGCTGGTCTGGCTCGGCTCGAAGATCGGCATCCGGAACAAGGACAACGACGGCCGTACCGAGGTCTGAGGCGGCTCAGGCCCATCGAGTCGGCCGAGATGAGTACCCGGGCTCACGCGCGCGAACGCCTGCGCGCGGCAGGGTTGGTCCCATGAACGAGACCACGACCTTCCGCCGCGTCGCGGCGACCCTGACCATCGGCTCCTTCTCGATCGCCGCGCTGATGGGGATCCTCGCGCTCCTCGGTGCCGGCGGCTTCGGCGAGCGCGAGGGCAAGGTCCTGCTGACGACGCTGGTCGTCGGTGCGGCCAGCGTCTGCGTGCTCTGCTACCTCGCCACCGCGGGCACCCGGTGGGCTCCCGTCGGTGTCGTGGGCGGGGTGGTCGCCCTGCTGCCGACGATCACCGCGCTGGTCCTCGTCTGGAGCGACTGGTCGGCCGACAAGTTCGGCGAGCTGGTGCAGCCGTTCGGCGTCGGCGTCGACCTGTCGCTGACCCTGGCGCAGATCTGCCTGCTGCTCGCGCTCGCCGGCGCGCGCAAGAACCTGGCCCTCGTGCTCTGGGGCACGATCGCCATGGCCGCGCTCAACGCGGTCCTGGTCAGCGGGCTGATCGTGGAGGCCATCGACGGTGACGTCTGGCAGCTGCTCGGCATCGTCGCGATCCTCGACGTGCTGGGCACACTCGTGGTGATCGCGCTCGCGAAGTTCAGCGGCGGCGGCGGGGCCGAGGTCGTCGGCGCCGACGACCCGCTGCGGCCGACGCTCACAGCCGCCCAGTCCGCGGCGATCCGGGAGCGGGCCGCGGCGACCGGTCGCAGCGCGGACGAGGTCGTCGCCGAGGCGGTCGACGGTTACCTCGCGGTCCGCTGAGCCGGGTGGTCGGTCCTCAGACGGCGACCGGCTCGCGCCGGTAGTGCCCGACGAGCTCGTCCACCGCGTCGGACCAGGTCCGACCGGTCACCGAGTCCCGGGCGTTCGCGGCCAGGCGGTCGCGCAGCGCCGGGTCGGCGACCAGGCGTGCGACGGCGCCGGCCAGCCCGCCGGACCCGGGCCGCACCAGCAGTCCGGTGCTCTCGTGGGTGATCACCTCGGCGGCAACGCCGGTCGCGTAGGCGACCACCGGGACGCCGCTGGCCAGGGCCTTGCGCACGGCGCTGAGGTTGCGGTCCTGCTTGCGCGGTTGCACCAGCACGTCGAGGGACGCGATGGCGCGGGCCTGCTCCAGTCCGTTGGTCGGGCCGACGATCTTGGCGCCGGCCTCCTTCAGGGTCACAGTGCCCGGGCCGGAGCCGAGCACGACCAGCCGGACGCCGTCGAGCGCCGCGACCTTGGCCAGGCGGCGCACGGACTTCGACGTCGGCAGACCGACCGGACCGACGTACCCGACAACAGTCAGCGGGCCTTCGGGCTTGCCGATCTTGGCCCAGCGGTCGTGCAGTTCCGCGGAGCGCAGTCCCGGGTGGTGCTCGTCGGTCCGCACCCCCGGCCGACAGACCCGGGCGCGCACCCCGGCGGTCGCGAGCACGCGGGCGTAGGCGTCGCTGCTCGCGAGCACGGTACCCAGGCGCGGGTGCAGGGGAGTGGGGTCGAGGACGACCATGGGGACGCCGGCGGACTCCAACGCCCGCATCGCGGCCCCGCCCATCGCGCGCGGCGCGAGGAACTGGGCGACGTCCGGGGCGAAGTCGAGCGAGACCCGCCGGATGGTGGCGGCGGAGAAGAGGGTGCGGGTCCGGTGCACCCGGGCTCCGCGGTAGCTGTCGCTGCCAGGACCGGTCGTGACGACCACGACCTCGTGCTCGGCGCCGATCAGGGCGTCGGCGATGTGGCGCGCTGCGTCCGCGGCCGGATCGGTGGCCGGGGCGAACGACTCGGTGACCAGGAGGATCCTCATGACTCCGAGGGTGCCTCCGTTCAACGCAGGTCCGGTGAACAGGCGGTGAGTGTCGGGTGAACCCGTGGGCGTCGCGCGGGTGACGTCTCACACACCCGGTTCCGGTCACGCCTACCGGTCGGTCGCCCTTATCCTGCGAGTCATGACCTCACCGAGTGCTGCCGTGCCCGAGGGGACCATCCCCCTCGACTCCGGCCCCGAGCAGACCAGCGCGGACTGGGAGCGGCTCGCTGCCGGCGTCCTGCGCAAGTCCGGCCGCCTGTCCGAGTCCGACGACGACTCCCTGGTCTGGGACAAGCTCACCCGCACGACGCTGGACGGGATCGCGGTCACCCCCCTCGGTACCCCGGCGCTGGTTGGGGACCTGACCACGTCCGGCCGCCCGGACCGGGCGGGCGACTGGGACGTCCGCGGGTGGTTCGCGGACCCCGACGCCAAGAACACCGCTGCCGACATCGCGCTCGACCTGGACAACGGCGTGAACTCGGTCTGGCTCCAGGTCGGCGCAGGCGGGGTGCCCGCCACCGACGTCGCGGCCGCCCTCGAGGGTGTGCTGCTCGACGTCGCCCCGGTCGTGCTCGAGTCCGACGACGCGGTCGCCGCCGCGATGGCGTTCGCCGCGCACGCGTCCGGCACGGAGCTCGCCGACGGCACCAACCTCGGTGCCGACCCGCTCGGCCAGGTCGTCCGCGACGGTGCCGAGCTCGACGTGGACGCGATCGTGTCGGCCGTCGCCGACAAGGCCACCGAGCTCGGTTGCCTCGCCTTGGTCGTCGACGGAACCGCGGTGCACGACCTCGGCGCCTCCGACGTCCAGGAGCTCGGCTGGTCGCTGGCCGCGGGTGCGGCGTACCTGCGCTCGCTGGTGGCCGCAGGTCACAGCGTCGCCGACGCAGCGGCGCTGCTCGAGTTCCGCTACGCCGCCACCGACGAGCAGTTCCCCACGATCGCCAAGCTGCGTGCCGCCCGCCGGCTGTGGGCCCGGGTGCTCGAGCTGAGCGGCGTCGAGGAGTCCTCGCGACGCCAGCGCCAGCACGTGGTCACCTCGCGCCCGATGATGACCAAGTACGACCCCTGGGTGAACATGCTGCGCACCTGCGTGGCGTCCTTCTCCGCCGGCGTCGGTGGTGCCGACTCGGTCACCGTCCTCCCGTTCGACCTGCACCTCGGTCTGGCCGACGTGTTCAGCCGACGGATCGCGCGCAACACCTCCGCGCTGCTCATCCACGAGTCGCACCTGGCCCGGGTCGCCGATCCCGCCGGCGGCGCCTACGCGATCGAGAAGCTCACCGACGACCTCGCGATCGCGGGCTGGGCGGAGTTCTCCGCGATCGAGGCCGCCGGCGGTGCCGCAGCCGCGGTCGCGGACGGCTCGCTGCAGGCCCGGATCGACGGCGTCGTCGCCGACCGCGAGCGCCAGATCGCCCTGCGCAAGCGCCCGCTCACCGGCCTCTCGGAGTTCCCGAACCTCGACGAGACGCTCCCCGAGCGCCGCCCGTACGCCGCCGGTCACCGCGCCGTGCAGCCGTGGGGCCACGCGTTCGAGGCGCTGCGCGACGAGCCCGCCGGCACGGTCTTCCTGGCCACCATGGGCACGGTCGCCGCGCACACCGCGCGTGCGACGTTCGCGACCAACCTGTTCGCCGCCGGCGGGATCGCCGCTGTCAACCCGGGGCGCAACGACGACGTCGACGCCGTCGTGGCTGCGTACACGGGACCGGACGGCGGTCAGCCGGTCGTGTGCCTGACCGGCAACGACAAGGCGTACGCCGAGTGGGGTGCCGAGCTGGCCGAGGCGCTGCGCGCCGCCGGGGCGACGCACGTGATCCTGGCGGGCAAGGCCCCCGAGGGTGTCGTCGTCGACGACACCTGCGCGATGGGTGTCGATGCGCTCGACTTCCTGAACCGGACGAGGGAGAAGCTGGCATGAGCACGATTCCCGAGAGCTTCGCGGGGCTCCCGCTTGCGGACGTCTCGACAGGCTCGACGACCGGTGCCGGCTCGACGACCGGGGGCGGAGAGGTCTGGGACAGCCCGGAGGGCGTGCCCGTCCTCCCGGTCTACGGCCCCGAGCACCTGGCCGGCCTGGACGCCCAGGACACCTACCCGGGTCTGCGGCCGTTCCTGCGCGGGCCGTACCCGACGATGTACACGACCCAGCCGTGGACGGTCCGGCAGTACGCCGGGTTCTCCACCGCCGAGGAGTCCAACGCGTTCTACCGCCGTAACCTGGCGGCCGGTCAGAAGGGTCTCTCCGTCGCCTTCGACCTGGCCACCCACCGCGGCTACGACTCCGACCACCCGCGGGTGCGCGGTGACGTCGGCATGGCAGGCGTGGCGATCGACTCGATCTACGACACCCGGGTGCTGTTCGACGGCATCCCGCTCGACGAGATGTCGGTGTCGATGACGATGAACGGCGCCGTCCTCCCGGTGCTGGCGCTGTACATCGCTGCGGCCGAGGAGCAGGGGGTGAAGCCGGAACAGCTCGCGGGGACGATCCAGAACGACATCCTCAAGGAGTTCATGGTCCGCAACACCTACATCTACCCGCCGGCGCCGAGCATGCGGATCATCTCCGACATCTTCGCCTACACCTCGCAGAAGATGCCGCGGTTCAACTCGATCTCGATCTCCGGGTACCACATCCAGGAGGCCGGGGCGACGAACGACCTCGAGCTCGCGTACACGCTGGCCGACGGCGTCGAGTACATCCGGGCGGGTCTCGACGCGGGCATCGACATCGACGCGTTCGCGCCGCGGTTGTCCTTCTTCTGGGCCATCGGCATGAACTTCTACATGGAGATCGCCAAGATGCGCGCCGCGCGTGCGCTCTGGGCGCAGCTCGTGGCGCAGTTCGACCCCAAGAACGAGAAGTCCCTGTCGCTGCGCACGCACAGCCAGACGTCCGGCTGGTCGCTGACCGCGCAGGACGTGTTCAACAACGTGCAGCGCACCTGCATCGAGGCGATGGCCGCCACCCAGGGTCACACCCAGTCGCTGCACACCAACGCGCTGGACGAGGCCATCGCGCTGCCGACCGACTTCTCCGCCCGGATCGCCCGGAACACGCAGCTGCTGCTCCAGCAGGAGTCCGGCACCACCGGAACGATCGACCCGTGGGCGGGTTCGTACTACGTCGAGAAGCTGACCCACGACCTGGCCACCCGCGCGTGGTCGCACATCGTCGAGGCCGAGAAGGCCGGCGGCATGGCGAAGGCGATCGAGCAGGGCATCCCGAAGCTGCGCATCGAGGAGGCCGCCGCCCGTACCCAGGCCCGCCTGGACTCGGGCAGCCAGAAGCTGATCGGCGTGAACACCTACCGGCTGGCTGACGAGGACAAGCTGGACGTCCTCTCGATCGACAACAACGAGGTCTACAAGCAGCAGGTCGCCAAGCTCGAGCGGCTGCGCGCGGAGCGCGACCAGGAAGCCGTCGACGTGGCCCTCGCCGCGCTGACGAGCTCGGCCGACCGGGGTGCCGCGAAGGGTTCGCTGGACGGCAACCTGCTCGCGCTCGCGGTCGACGCGGCCCGTGCGAAGGCGACCGTCGGCGAGATCTCCGACGCGCTCGAGAAGGTCTACGGCCGGCACAAGGCCGTCATCCGTACGATCTCGGGTGTGTACAAGCGCGAAGCCGGTGACGACGACAAGGTGGCCGCCGTCATCGCCGCCGCTGACAAGTTCGCCGAGGACGAGGGGCGCCGCCCGCGCATCCTGGTCGCCAAGATGGGCCAGGACGGACACGACCGCGGCCAGAAGGTGATCGTCACGGCGTTCGCCGACCTCGGCTTCGACGTCGACGTGGGTCCCCTGTTCGCCACGCCGGAGGAGGTCGCCCAGCAGGCGGTCGACGCCGACGTGCACCTGGTCGGCGTGAACTCGCTCGCCGCAGGTCACCTCACCCTGGTGCCGGCGCTGAAGCAGGCGCTCGCCGACCTCGGTCGCGACGACATCATGGTCGTCGTGGGTGGCGTGATCCCGCCGGACGACGTCCCGACGCTGCTGGAGATGGGTGCGGCCGCGGTCTTCCCGCCGGGCACCGTCATCGCGGAGTCCGCCCTCGACCTGCTCGCCAAGCTGTCCGAGCGACTCGGTCACTGATGCCCGTCGACGTACCTGGGCTGGTTGCCGGCATCCGTGCCGGTAACCGCGCCTCGGTGAGTCGTGCCATCACGCTGGTCGAGAGCTCACGGGCCGATCACCGGGCAGCGGCGCGGGAGCTGTTGACGGCGCTGGCGGACGTCTCGGCAGGCTCGACGACCGGGACGGCTGTGCGCGTGGGCATCTCCGGTGTCCCGGGGGTCGGCAAGTCCACGTTCATCGAGGCGCTCGGCGTCCACCTGACCAGGACCGGTCACCGGGTCGGTGTCCTCGCGGTGGATCCCTCCAGCGTCCGCACCGGCGGCTCGGTGCTCGGCGACAAGACCCGGATGGTCGAGCTCTCGGCAGACCCGAACGCCTACATCCGACCCAGCCCGTCGGCCGGCACGCTGGGCGGGGTCGCTCGTGCCACCACCCAGGCGATGCTCGTGCTCGAGGCCGCCGGGTACGACGTCGTCCTCGTCGAGACCGTCGGTGTCGGACAGTCCGAGGTCACGGTCGCAGGGATGGTCGACAGCTTCCTGTTCCTCACCCTCGCCCGCACCGGTGATCAGCTCCAGGGCATCAAGAAGGGCGTCCTCGAGATCGCCGACGTGATCGCGGTGAACAAGGCCGACGGTGACCGCGAGACCGAGGCGCGGTCGGCAGCCCGCGAGCTCGCCGGCGCGCTGCGCCTGGTGTACGCCGGCGGCGACGCGTGGGTGCCTCCCGTCCTGACCTGCTCCGGTCTCGAGGGCCTCGAGGTCAACACGGTCTGGCAGCGCGTGCTGGACCACCGCGCCCACCTCGGCGAGGACGGTCTGCGGTCCAAGCGGGCCGACCAGCAGCTGGAGTTCACCTGGGCCCTGGTCCGCGACGAGCTCGCCGAGCGGTTGCGCCGTTCCCCGGGGGTCGCCGCCATCCGTGACCAGGTCCGTGCCGAGGTCCTCGCCGGCGAGCTGACCGCGCCTGTTGCGGCGGACCGGCTGATCGCGGCGTACGACGGCGACGACGCGCAGTAAAGTCGGTACTTGTGTCCACGCTGCCGCCTTCCGGGCCGACTCCCGGGCCGACCTCCGCACTGATCGACCGGTTCTCCGCCGGTGTCGATCGGATCGCTGACGACCTGATCGAGGTCCGCCGCGAGCTGCACGCGCACCCGGAGTTGTCCTGGCGCGAGGAGCGCACGACCGCGCTGGTCGCGAAGCGGCTCGGCGCGGCCGGCATCGACGTCACCCTGCTGCCCGGCAGCGGCCTGTACGCCGACCTCGGTCACGGCACCGGTCCGATCGTCGCCCTGCGCGCCGACCTGGACGCCCTCCCGGTCGCCGACCGCACGGGGGACCCGTGGGCGAGCACCGTCGACGGCGTCGCGCACGCCTGCGGCCACGACGTCCACACCAGCTCGCTGATCGGTGTCGGGCTCGCCCTGAACGAGATCGCCGACGAGCTCCCGGGACGCGTCCGACTCATCTTCCAGCCGGCCGAGGAGATCATGCCCGGCGGTGCGCTGATGAGCATCGAGGCCGGGGTGATGGCCAGTGTCGGTCAGATCTACATGCTGCACTGCGACCCGTCCCTGGACATCGGTCGCATCGGCCTGCGCGAGGGACCGTTGACCGGTGCGGCGGACTCGCTGGAGATCGAGCTGTCCGGCAGGGGTGGGCACACCTCGCGACCGCACCTCACCGAGGACCTCACCTTCGCCCTCGGCAAGCTCGTCACCGAGCTGCCCGCCGTCCTCTCGCGCCGCCTCGACCCGCGGGCCGGGGTCAGCGTGGTCTGGGGGATGCTGCACTCCGGGGCCGCCATGAACGTGATCCCGTCGACCGGCCGCCTGGCCGGCACCGTCCGGATGCTCGACGCCGTGGCGTGGGCGGACGCGGAGCAGATCGTGCGCGAGACCATCGCGGCGATCGTCAGCCCGTACGGCGTGAGCACCGAGGTGACCTACACGCGCGGTGTCCCGCCGGTGGTCAACGCGACCTCCGCGACCCGGACCATGGGCGCGGCGATCGAGGACGTGCTCGGCCCCGAGGGCCTGGTCAGCACCGCGCAGAGCCTCGGCGGCGAGG
This sequence comes from Marmoricola sp. OAE513, assembly GCF_040546585.1. Classification (NCBI taxonomy): domain Bacteria; kingdom Bacillati; phylum Actinomycetota; class Actinomycetes; order Propionibacteriales; family Nocardioidaceae; genus Marmoricola; species Marmoricola sp. OAE513. Next base: position 2,864,668 of record NZ_JBEPOC010000001.1, read on the forward strand.
ACTTCGCCTGGTACCTCGAACGCGCATCCGGCGCGATGGCCCGGTTGGGCACCCGGACCCCGGGCGGACCGACGTACGACCTGCACCAGGGCGACCTCCGGATCGACGAAGCAGCCATCGGGATCGGGGCCAAGGTCCTGGGTGCGACCGCCATCCGGGCGCTCTGAACCACGCCGTCATCGGTGCTTGGTCACCGATCGGTAACAACTCGGTCAATGCCCGAGATCGTCCTATCCCCGGACGGTGCACCCGCATATGGTGACGACGAATCCGCGCCGTGCCGAGCGGTGCGCCCCAACATCCCTAGGAGGGCATCTTGCGTCGCATGAGCAAGATCGCTGTCGTAGCACTGGTCGCGTCCCTGGCGCTGGTCGGTTGCGGCAAGAACGACGACAAGTCCGGTGACTCCGGAAACAAGGGCAGCGCCAGCAAGGACGTCTGCGAGACCGCCAAGGGTGACGGCCCGAAGGTCGGCCTCGCGTACGACGTCGGAGGCCAGGGCGACCAGTCGTTCAACGACTCCGCCTACACCGGTCTGGCGAAGGCCGTGGAGGAGCTCGGCGCGACCTGTGTCGAGGGCGAGGCCACCGAGGGCGAGGCCGAGGCCGCGCGCGAGACCCGCCTCAAGGACATGGCCGACAAGGGCCTCAACCCGATCATCGGCGTCGGCTTCGCCTACAGCGACGCCATCAACGCGGTCGCCCCGAACTACCCGAACATCAACTTCGGTGTGATCGACGGCTTCGACCCCGATGCCAAGGCCAACGCCAACGTCGCCTACCTCGGCTTCGCCGAGAACCAGGGCTCCTACCTGGTGGGTGTCGCCGCGGCGCTGACCACCAAGAGCGGCAAGATCGGCTTCGTCGGTGGCGTCCACAACGACCTCATCAAGAAGTTCGAGGCCGGCTACGTGGCGGGCGCCAAGTCCGTCAAGCCCGACATCAAGGTCGACGTCAAGTACATCGAGGAGAGCGACCTCTCCGGCTTCGGCGACCCGGCGGGTGGCAAGGAAGCCGCCACTGCTGAGTTCGACGGCGGCGCCGACGTGGTCTACCACGCCTCGGGTGCCTCCGGCTCCGGTGTGTTCGAGGCCGCGGCCGACGCCGGCGACGGCAAGTGGGCCATCGGCGTCGACTCCGACCAGTACCTGACCGCCCCGGACAACCAGAAGACCCACATCCTGACCTCGATGCTCAAGCGCGTCGACGTCGCGACCTTCGACATGATCAAGTCGGTCGCCGACGGTTCGCCGGTGACCAGCTACGTCACCTACGACCTGGCGAAGGACGGCGTCGGCTACTCGACGTCCGGCGGGTTCGTCGACAGCATCAAGTCGCAGATCGACGAAGCGGCAGCGAAGATCAAGTCCGGCGACATCACGGTTCCTGACAAGCCCTGATCGACCCGAAGGCCCGGATCCAGACGGTATACGTTTGGGTCCGGGCCTTATTCGTTCTCCACCCGTGCACGAGGGAGTGTTCGTGAGCGCAGCCGCCACCGAGCGATCCGGGGGGATCGTCCTCCGCGACATCCTCAAGCAGTTCCCCGGGGTCGTGGCCAACCACGACGTCAACATCACCATCAGGCCGGCCACCGTGCACGCGCTGATCGGTGAGAACGGTGCCGGCAAGTCGACGCTGATGAAGATCCTGTACGGGGTCCAGAAGCCGGACGGCGGCACGATCGAGGTCGACGGGACCCAGGTCTCCTTCTCCTCGCCGACCGACGCGATCAAGGTCGGCATCGGCATGGTGTTCCAGCACTTCATGCTCGCCGACAACCTGACGGTCCTCGAGAACGTCGTCCTCGGTGCCGAGAAGCTCTTCGGCATCGGCGACCGCGCCCGCGACGAGATCACCCGGATCTCCGACGCCTACGGCTTCGGCCTCGACCCGGACGAGCTGGTCGAGGACCTCGGCGTCGGGCAGCGCCAGCGGGTCGAGATCCTCAAGGTGCTCTACCGGGGCGCCAAGATCATCATCCTGGACGAGCCGACCGCGGTCCTCGTGCCCCAGGAGGTGGACGCGCTCTTCGCGAACCTCCGGGAGCTGCGGGCCTCGGGCCACACCGTGCTGTTCATCAGCCACAAGCTCGACGAGGTCCTGGCCATCGCCGACGACATCACGGTGATGCGTCGCGGCGCCACCGTCGGTGAGGCCGACCCGAGGACGGCCACCAAGAAGCAGCTCGCCGAGCTGATGGTCGGCTCGGAGCTGCCGTCGCCGGAGACCGAGGAGTCCACGGTCACCGACACGGTGCTGCTCTCGCTCAGCGACGTCGGCCTCGAGGGCGAGGGCGGTCGCCCGCTGCTGAAGGGCATCAGCCTGAGCATCCGCAAGGGTGAGGTGCTCGGCATCGCCGGCGTCGAGGGCAACGGCCAGGAGGAGCTGGTCGAGACCATCATGGGGATGCGCAAGGGGAGCGGCACGATCGCCCTCAACGGGGTCGACATCGCCTCCTGGGACACCCGCGAGCGACGCGAAGCCGGGATCGGGTTCGTGCCTGCCGACCGGCACCGGCACGGGCTCCTGCTCGACGCCCCGCTCTGGGAGAACCGGATCCTCGGACACCAGACCCGGCCGCCCTCGAGCAACGGGCTGCTGATCCAGGCCAAGGACGCCAAGGCCGACACCGAGCGGATCGTGCGCGAGTACGACGTCCGCACGCCCTCGATCTCCACCAGCGCCCGCGCCCTGTCCGGCGGCAACCAGCAGAAGCTGATCGTCGGCCGGGAGATGAGCGGCGACCCGGTCCTGCTGATCGCCTCCCACCCCACGCGCGGTGTCGACGTCGGTGCCCAGGCGGCGATCTGGGACCACATCAAGCGAGCCCGCAGGGAAGGACTCGGAGTGCTGCTGATCTCGGCCGACCTCGACGAGCTGATCGGTCTGTCCGACACCATCGACGTCATCCTGCGCGGTGAGCTCGTCGGCCGGTTCGACCCGCGGTCGGTGACGCCCCAGGACCTCGGCTCGGCGATGACGGGGGGCAAGGGCGCATGAACGCCGTGAAGCTCAGCCAGACCGTCGCCCGGTCCCTGCTGGCCCCGCTGATCGCGGTGGTCGTCTCGATGCTGGTCACCAGCCTGGTGGTGGTCATCGCCGGTGCGTCGGTGGGCGACTTCTTCTCGGTGCTCTTCCGGGCTCCGAACCACCGCAACATCGTCAACATCGTCAACCAGACCTCGATGCTGTTCCTGGCGGCGCTGGCCGCTTCCATCGGGTTCCGGATGAACCTGTTCAACATCGGGGTCGAGGGCCAGTACACGATCGCGGCGTACATGGCCGCGTGGATCGCCGGTGAGGCGTTGCTGCCGGGCAAGCTCAACATCCTGCTCGCCCTGGTGGTGGCCGTGACGGTCGGAGCCGTCTGGGCCGGGATCGCCGGGGTGCTCAAGGTGACCCGTGGCGTGAGCGAGGTCATCTCGACCATCATGCTCAACGCGATCGCGGTGACCATCGTCGGCTACCTGCTGAACAACTACGGTGACGAAGCCGGTCAGGGCCGTCGTACGACGCCGATCCCGGACAGCAGCCGGCTCGCAGGCTGGCAACCCTGGGACGTCGGCGACGGCGCCATCTGGACGCTCGCGCTGATCGCCGTGCTGGCCGGGGTCTCGATGTCGTTCGTCATCAACCGGACCCGGTTCGGCTTCGACCTGCGCGCCACCGGCACCAACGAGGACGCCGCTGTCGCCTCCGGTGTGAACGTGAAGAAGATGGTCGTCATCTCGATGCTGCTCTCCGGGGGTATCGCCGGCCTGATCTGGATGCCGGCACTGTTCGGCGGGGCCAACTCCTACGGGACCAGCTTCCAGCCGCTGCTCGGCTTCACCGGCATCGCCGTCGCGCTGCTCGGACGCAACCGGCCGCTCGGAATGGCCTTCGGTGCGGTGCTGTTCGCCTGGCTCTCGGAGCAGGCGAACCCGCTGACGCTGGACGCCGACATCTCTCCGTCGATCGTGCAGATCACCCAGGGCGTCGTCGTCCTCGCGGTCGTGGTCGCCTACGAGGTCGTCAGACGCTGGGGAGTCGCCCGGGAGCAACGTGAGCTCCGCGCAGCGTTGGACAGCGGACCGAAGACGGAGGTGACCGCATGAGCACCGTGGCCGCCCCGACGAAGAAGACGCGGATGTCCGCCTCCTCGCGCACCCGGATGTACCTCCTGGTCGGGTTCGCAGCGCTCTGCTCGATCTCGGCCGTCCGGATCCTCACCGACGCCCAGGAGCTCGACTCCCAGGCGAGCCTGCGGGCCGCGATCACCGCGACCTGCCCGATCCTGCTGGCCGCCCTGGGCGGTCTGTGGGCCGAGCGTGCCGGAGTGGTCAACATCGGCCTCGAGGGCCAGATGCTGCTCGGCACCTGGGGCGGCGCCTACTTCACCTACTGGTACGGCCCGTGGACTGGTCTGCTCGGCGCGGTGGCGTTCGGTGTCCTCGGCGGACTGATCCACGCGCTCGCGACAGTGACGTTCGGCGTCGACCACATCGTCTCCGGTGTCGCGCTCAACACGATCGCGCTCGGTCTCACCACGTTCCTCGCCGAGGCGTTCTTCTCGGACCTGAACTCGGAGTTCGGCCGCGGCGGTGCCCAGCAGCTGACCGGCCTGATGAAACCGCCGGTGCTCGAGGAGGTTCCCGGGCTCACGGACGCGGCGACGTCGCTGGCCGACAAGCACTGGTTCGTGGTCTCCGACGTCGCCTCGCTGGTGGCTGCGCTGACGAACAACGTCTCGGTGGTGACCTACATCGTCTTCGCCCTCGTCGTCGCGACGGCACTGATCCTGTGGCGCACCACCTTCGGCCTGCGGCTGCGGTCCTGCGGCGAGAACCCGCAGGCCGCCGAGAGCCTCGGCGTCAACGTGATCCGGCACAAGTACGCCGCTGTACTCGTCTCCGGCGGTCTCGCCGGCCTCGGCGGCGGCTACCTGGCCCTGGTGTCCTCGCCCGGCTTCCACACCGATCAGACGAACGGGCGCGGCTACATCGGCCTCGCCGCGATGATCTTCGGCAACTGGAAGCCCGGCGGCGGCCTGCTCGGCTCGCTGATGTTCGGCTACACCGACAGCCTGCGCCTGGCGCAGCGCGGAGACCGTGCACGCGCTGCTGCTGCTGATCGCGATCGGCCTGCTGGCCTACGCGGTCTACCAGCTGGTCAAGGGCTCGAGGAGGACGGCGCTCGTGGTCGGCATCTTCGGCGGCCTGTTCCTGGTCTGGTACCTGACCACCGACGAGGTGCCGAAGGACTTCACGTCCATGACGCCGTACGTCGTGACGCTGCTGGCGCTGGCGTTCTTCGCCCAGCGACTACGCATGCCGAAGGCCGACGGCCAGATCTACCGGAAGGGGTCGTCCGGGTGAACTTCGACTGGGACGCCCTGGTGACGGCGGCCAAGGGCGCGATGAAGAACGCCTACGCGCCGTACTCGAAGTTCCCGGTGGGCGCTGCCGCGCGGGTCGCCGACGGTCGCTTCGTGACCGGGTGCAACGTGGAGAACGCGGCGTACGGCGTGGCGCTGTGCGCCGAGTGCGGACTGATCTCGCAGCTGGTGCTCTCCGGGGGCGGTCGGCTGACGCACTTCGCCTGCGTCAACGGTGCCGGCGAGGTGCTGATGCCGTGCGGTCGCTGCCGCCAGCTGCTCTGGGAGCACGGCGGGCCCGACCTCGAGGTGCTCACCACGCACGGCGTGAAGCGGATGGATGAGGTGCTGCCGGATGCCTTCGGTGCCGACGACCTCCATTGACCTGAGCTCGCCCGAGGTCGTCGCCGACCCGTACCCGTTCTTCGCCGAGGAGCGGGCGGCGCACCCGGTCGCCTGGCACGAGGGACTGGGTCTGTACCTGGTCTTCGACCACGCCGGGGTCAGCGCGGTCCAGCGGGACCGACGGTTGGGCCGGTTGTGGACCGACAAGGAGCCGGCTCCGTACCTGGAGCCGTTCAACCTCCTGCACCGCAACCAGATGATGGAGAACGAGCCGCCGACGCACACCCGCCTGCGCCGCCCGGTGGCCTCGGCCTTCGGGCGAGGTCACATCGAGCGGCTGCGCCCCCGGGTCGTCGACCTGGCGGCGGAGCTGCTCGCGGAGGCGGCCGTGCAGGGCGGTGACGAGTTCGATGTGATCGCCGACTACGCGGAGCCGCTGCCGGTGCTGGTGATCGCCGAGCTGCTCGGCGTCCCGGCCGAGCACACGCTGTCGCTGCGGGACTGGTCCCAGGCGATCGTCCGTATGTACGAGCCGTCGCCGTCTCCCGAAGTGGTCGACGCCGCGGTCCGGGCATCGGTGGACTTCGCGGACCTGGTCCGCGACCTGGCCGACCAGCGCCGCCGTACGCCGGTCGACGACCTGATCACCGACCTGGTGGCGACCGAGCTCAGCGACGACGAGGTGGTCGCTGCCGTCGTGCTGCTGCTCAACGCCGGCCACGAGGCGTCGGTGAACGTGTTCGGCAACGGGCTCGTCGCGATGCTCGAGCGCGGGCTGCGTCCCGCCGAGGACACGGCGGCGACCGTCGAGGAGATGCTGCGCTTCGACTCCGCGCTGCAGCTCTTCGAGCGCACCGCGACCGAGGACCTCGAGGTCGGCGGCGTCCCGGTCGCGGCGGGTGAGAAGGTCGCGGTGCTGCTCGGGTCGGCGAACCGCGACCCGGCCGTCTTCGCCGAGCCCGACGAGTTCCGGCCTGACCGGGCGACGAATCCGCACCTGGCCTTCGGGGTCGGGGTGCACTTCTGCCTGGGCGCCCCGCTGGCCCGGATGGAGCTGAGCGAGTCGCTGTTCCACCTGTTCAACGTCTACCCGGACCTGCGCCTGGATGGTCCGCCCGTGCCGCGGGGGACCTTCGTGCTCCGCGGCTACCACTCCGTCCCGGTGACCACCGGTGTTTGAGCTGGCCCCGGTGTTTGAGCTGGTCGAAACCTAGTGAGGATTGAGCATGTCCGCAGCACACGACGCCATCGAGGTGATCATCGCCAAGCGCGAGGGTCACGAGCTGACCGACTCCCAGATCGACTGGGTGATCGACGCGTACACCCACGGCGTCGTCCGCGACGAGCAGATGTCGGCGCTGGCGATGGCGATCCTGCTCAACGGGATGAACCTGCGCGAGATCTCCCGCTGGACAGCCGCGATGATCGCCTCGGGGGAGCGGATGGACTTCTCCGGCCTCTCCCGCCCCACCTCGGACAAGCACTCGACCGGTGGGGTCGGCGACAAGATCACCCTGCCGCTGGCACCCCTGGTCGCCGCGTGCGGCGTCGCGGTCCCGCAGCTGTCGGGTCGCGGCCTCGGTCACACCGGCGGCACGCTGGACAAGCTTGAGGCGATCCCCGGCTGGCGGGCGGCGCTCTCGAACGAGGAGATGTTCGCCCAGCTCGAGGACGTCGGCGCGGTGATCTGTGCGGCCGGCACCGGCCTGGCGCCGGCCGACAAGAAGCTCTACGCCCTGCGCGACGTCACCGGCACGGTGGAGGCCATCCCGCTGATCGCGTCCTCGATCATGAGCAAGAAGATCGCGGAGGGCACCGGTTCGTTGGTGCTCGACGTCAAGGTCGGCACCGGGGCGTTCATGAAGGACCTCGACCGGGCCACCGAGCTGGCCCGCACGATGGTCGGCCTGGGCAAGGACGCCGGCGTGCACACGGTCGCACTCCTCACCGACATGTCGACGCCGCTCGGTCTCACCGCCGGCAACGCGCTCGAGGTCCGCGAGTCCGTCGAGGTGCTCGCCGGGGGCGGGCCAGCCGACGTCGTCGAGCTGACCGTCGCGCTGGCCCGGGAGATGCTCGCTGGCGCCGGGCGCGAGGACGTGGACCCGGCCGACGTGCTCGCCTCGGGTGGTGCGATGGACGCCTGGAACGCGATGATCGCCGCCCAGGGCGGCGACCCGCACGCGGCGCTGCCGGTGGCCAAGGAGACGCACGTGGTACCGGCACCGACGACCGGGGTGCTGACCCGGCTGGACGCGATGGCGGTCGGACTGGCCGCGTGGCGGCTGGGTGCCGGACGCGCTGCGCTGGGCGACGACGTCCAGGCGGGTGCCGGCGTGGAGTGGCACGCGCGGCCCGGTGACGAGATCACCGCGGGTGCGCCGCTGCTGACCCTGCACACCGACGAGCCGGAGCGCTTCGAGCGGGCGCTGGCCTCGCTCGAAGGTGGCTACGACATCGCGCCGTCAGGGACGGCGTACGAGTCGACGCCGCTGATCCACGACCGGATCAGCTAGGACCGACAGCGCCTCGAGGACTCCCGTGCGGAGATTGCTTCGAAGTCCCTCTTGTCCTGGGCGCCGCCGCGACGTGATGAACCGTGCTCGTTCAGAACCGAGGGTGAGTTTCCATTTTGAGCTTTGCTGGTTCAGAACCTGCGGGTGACTCGTCTGTTGTGGACCAGCAAGGTTCAAAAGTCGCCTTGAGGGTCTGGTTCCGGACCTGAGAGGTTCAGAACCTTCGCATCAGCACCGGTCGAGCTGGTGCGTCGGTCGCCGTCGGGCGCGAGCACCTCATCGAATCGGCTACGACAGCAGCAGGACGACGCTCTCCGCGACGCACGCGGGCTTGTCGGCGTTCTCGATCTCCACGACGTACTTCATCGTCAGCTGGTAGCCGGCCGGGATCTCGGTGACCTCGCCGATCGACACGTGCGCGCGCACCCGCGAGCCCACCGGCACGGGGCTCGGGAAGCGGACCTTGTTCACGCCGTAGTTCAGCTTGGCGCCCGGCGTCTCGAGCGTCATCACCTGGTCGGTCAGACCGGGAACCAGGGACAGCGTGAGGTACCCGTGTGCGATCGTGCCCCCGAACGGACCCTCCTTGGCGCGCTCGACGTCGACGTGGATCCACTGGTGGTCACCGGTCGCCTCGGCGAAGGTGTCGACCCGCTCCTGGGTGATCTCCAGCCAGTCGGAGGTGCCGATCTCCTCGCCGGCTGCCTTGATGACCTCGTCGAAGGTGGTGAACGTGCGCATGAGGGACTCTTTCGGTGCGAAGTGCTTGGATGGCCGTATGGGAGAACTTACTAGGGAGACCGTCCGTCGAGCACCCAAGGTCTTGCTCCATGATCACCTCGACGGCGGCCTGCGACCGGCGACGATCGTCGAGCTCGCCGGTGAGATCGGCCACGAGCTGCCGGCCCCCGACGCCGCTTCCCTGGAGAAGTGGTTCGTCGACGCCGCCGACTCGGGATCGCTCGAGCGCTACCTGGAGACGTTCATCCACACCGTCGCGGTGATGCAGACCGCGGACAACCTCACCCGCGTCGCCCGGGAGTGCGTCGAGGACCTCGCCGCCGACGGTGTCGTGTACGCCGAGATCCGCTACGCCCCCGAGCAGCACCTCGACAACGGGCTGACGCTCGAGGAGGTGGTCAACGCCGTGCAGGCGGGCTTCGAGCAGGGAGAGGCGTCCACCGGGATCGTCGTCCGTCAGCTGCTGACGGCGATGCGGCACCAGGCCAACTCGCGGCAGATCGCCGAGCTGGCGGTCGCGCACCGGGACAACGGGGTCGTCGGCTTCGACATCGCGGGCGCCGAGGCGGGCTACCCGCCGACCCGGCACCTCGACGCGTTCGAGTACCTGCAGCGCGAGAACGCGCACTTCACGATCCACGCCGGCGAGGGCTTCGGCCTGCCGTCGATCTGGGAGGCGATCCAGTGGTGCGGTGCCGACCGGCTCGGCCACGGCGTGCGGATCGTCGACGACATCACCCTGGACGCTGCGGGCAACGCCTCCCTGGGCCGGTTGGCGGCGTACGTCCGGGACAAGCGGATCCCGCTCGAGCTCTGCCCGCACTCCAACATCCAGACCGGCGCGGCCGCCTCGATCGCGGAGCACCCGATCGGGCTGCTCGCCAAGCTTCGCTTCCGGGTCACGGTGAACACCGACAACCGACTGATGAGCGGAACCTCGATGACCACCGAGATGGCTGCCCTGGTCGACGCCTTCGACTGGGGGCTCGACGACCTGCAGTGGGTGACCGTGAACGCGATGAAGTCGGCGTTCCTCGGGTTCGAGCAGCGGCTGAAGATCATCAACGAGGTCATCAAGCCCGGGTACGCGTCGCTCCGCGCCTGACGCCGAGAGGTCTGGGATGTCCCGCCGGCACACGCCGAGAGGTCTGGGATGTCCCGCCGGCACACGCCGAGAGGTCTGGGATGTCCCGCCGGCACACGCCGAGAGGTCTGGGATGTCCCGCCTCGGCGCGCCGAGAGGTCTGGGATGTCTCACCCCGGTGCGCCGACCGGGCTCAGATGTCACGCGTTGGTGCTCTGACCTGACTGCATGCGCGAACATCCGCGCCCTCTCGGCGTGGTTCGGCGGGACATCTGCGCCCGCTCGGCGCCCTAGGGTGGGACATGTGGGCCCGCTCGGCGCACCGGGGCGGGACATCTGGGCCCGGTCAGCGCTACATGGGGCGGAGGTCGATCACCTTCCGCAGCCGCGCGGTGTTGCGGGTGTGGTCACGCTCCAACCGGCGGGCCTCGTAGGCGATCGGGAGGTAGCGCAGCCGCTCGGGCAGCAGCGGCACCACCCGGGCGACGACCTTCCCGAGCAGGCGGAGCTGGCGCTCCTGACTCGTGGTCCAGGGTGAGGCCGAGCTTGTCGCGCGCCACCTGCGGCACGGTGCCGACGGTCGCGAGGTACTGCACGTAACCGAGCGGGTTGGTGAGCAGCCGCCAGACGGGCTTGAGCAGCGCCGGCGTCCCCAGCGGCGGGCCGGGGTGCCGGATGCCGGCCAGGAAGTCCTGGGAGACCTGGTTGTTCTCCAGCTGCTCGGCGATCTTCTGCTCGAAGAACGGCACGAAGTCGGCGTACGTCGGTGGGATCTCCTTCTCCGCCACCTTGAAGCCGCGCATCAGCTGCTTCATCTCCTCGTACATCCCGTCGACGTCGAGGTCGGTTCCGTCGCCGAAGTACTTCGCGCCCTCGGTGTAGGCGTGCACTCCCGTCAGCAGCACCCAGGCCCACGGACCCGACGACAGCGCCGTGTGCCGGACGCCGTTCTCGTCGGTGACGTTGAGGGTCGCGTGCATCTCGCGGAGACGCTCGACCTCGACCAGCGACTCCTCGTCGCCGTAGACCCACATCATCACCGAGGCGAGGCTGCGCAGGCCGCGCCCGATCGGGTCGGTGCGGAAGGTCGAGTGCGCATCGACGACAGCGCCGATCGAGGGCTCCATCGTCTGCAGCAGGAACGCGCTGCCTGTGGTCAGCGAGAAGGTCACCAGTCCGGTGCTCTCCCACAGGATGCCGCCGGGCTCGGCGCAGCGCCGTACGTCGGGCGTCGCCTCCGCTGATCGAGCCTGGCGAGATCCGGCGCGCTGGTCGGGGAGGGTGCTGGTCATCGGTTGGTTCCTTCCGGTGCGAGGCGGATGAACGGGGCGAGGTGGTCGCGGACGAAGGCCCGGGCCTCGGCGTCGGTGAGGGGTTGCGTCGAGGGTGTGAGCACCTCGGATTGGGCCAGCCGTGCCAGGCAGTCGGCGACCGGCCGCACGTCGTACGCCGGCAGGTGCCCCTCGTCCTGGAGCCGGGTCAGGAAGGCCGCGAGGTAGCCGCGACCGATCTCCAGGATCGGGTCGGCGTCGACGGTGATCTTCGGGAGCACCGACTCCGGCTCGGTGGCCAGCACCCGCTGGAGGAGCTCGTTGGAGCGCAGGCGCGTCGAGACGGTCAGGTGCAGGACGGTGAGCTGGTCGAGCGGGGGAGCGGTGACGTCCACCGCGGCCTCGAGGTCGGCCAGGATCTCGGTCGCCTCGCGCAGGCCGACCGCGGCGACGATGTCGGACTTCTGGGCGTACCGGCGGTAGAGCGTGGCCGGGCTGATGCCCGCGCGACGGGCGATCTCGGCCATGTTCGTCCGGCGTACGCCGAAGTCGAGGAACGCCGAGAGCGCGCCGTCGAGGATCGGGTCGCTGGTGGCGACGGGTTGGTCGAGAAGTGAGGTCACGACGCCTCCTGAGAGAGAATACGAAAAGTCTCTCAGTCTCTCAGGAGCACGTCAAGGGTTCCCTCAGATCAGGCGGCTGAGCTCGGCGTACGCCGTGTCGCCGTCGACCACCCGGCAGCCCAACGACCGCGCGCGCTCGACGATCTTGCGCTGGGCGAGCGCCAGGTGCAGCCCGCGGCGGAGCAGGAAGAACGGGGGCTTGCGGTGCTCGCGCAGGTCGCGGGTGAAGCGCCGTACGAAGGTGATCGCGGGGTGCTGGGTCACGCAGACGGCGTCGGCGAGCACGCCCAGGCGGCGGCACTCGGTGACGATCTCCTGGGCGAAGATCCCCTCGGCGACCACCAGGTGCGAGCCGTCCAGCGACACCCGGTGCATCCCCGTACGCCGACTCGTCGCGATGTCGTACGTCGGCACCTCCGCGGCGCCCGCTGCGCAGAACGTGGCCAGCGCGCGCACCGCGTCGGCGGCGTTCCACGACTCGGGGGAGTCCCAGTCGACGACCGGGTCCCCGCCCGCGAGCTCGACCATCGGCAACGTCGGGTCGTCCCCGTCCTTGTAGAAGTCGTCCAGGTTGATGGTCGGCACCCCGAGGCGACGGGTCAGGCGCGACTTGCCTGAGCCGGAAGGACCGGCGACCACGACCACCCGAGCCTGGGTAGGTGGGGTGGTCGCGGGCATGTCCCCATTCTTTCGCGGACCGTCCGCGAGCACGTCGTCACCCCGCTAGGTTTCGAGGCATGGAGGCGGATCTGGGGGACATCGCGGCCCTCGCGCTGTCCCACGACCCGCTGGCCGCCCGCGCGGCGGCCGAGGCGCACCTGCGGGCCCACGGACCGTGCGCCGACGCCGAGGCGGTGCTCGCCTTCACCCAGGTGCTCACCTGCGAGTTCGACGCGGCCCTGGCCTGGTTGCCCGAGCCCGGGGACCCGATCACCCGGCAGGTGGCCGACTTCGTCTCGGCGGTCTGCCTGGCCCACCAGCCGACGTACGAGGACGAGGGCCCGGTCTCCTCCGCGTACCTGGGGCTCGGCGCCTTCGTCACCGTCGAGACCGCGATGTCCGCGGGTCAGATCACCCGGGCCGAACGGCTCGCGGTGGCCCAGGCCGGCGCGCTCGCCGACTTCGGTGACGGCACCTACTGGGCCTGGAACCAGGTCGCCCTGGCCCGGTCGCTGGCGTTCCAGGGCCGGGTGACCGAAGCGCGCGAGCAGATCGACCTCGTGCTCGCCGACGGGCGCAGCGACGCGTGGCCGGCGGTCGACCGCATCGCGCGCGGCGTACGCGCCTTCGTCGCCGCCCACGAGGGCGAGCCCGGTCGTGCTGCGGCGTTCGCCGACGGTCTGGCCGACGAGCTCCCCGAGCCCCGCACCTACCTGGAGTCGGCCGCGTTCGTGCTCGCCGCGTTCGCCAAGCAGGCCGAGGGTCGGGTGGAGGCGGTCGAGTCCCTGCTGCTGCACGGCGGCGGCGGTGCCTACCTCCCGCGCTACCAGATCGTCGACCGTACCTACGCCTACGAGATCCTGGTCGAGGCGACCATCGCCCGCGGCGATGCCGGTGGTGCGCGCGCCTGGGTGGAGCTCGCCGAGGCGTTGCCCGTCGACGCCCACGACATGGCCAGCGCCGCCCTCGCGCGCAGCCGTGCCCGGCTCGCCCTTGCCCTGGACGACCCCGAGACGGGCGCCCGGGAGTCGACGCTCTCGCAGCAGCGCGCCGCGCTCGTCGGGGGATCGCTCGAGGTGCTCCGGTCCCAGCTGCTCAACGCGGCGGCGTCCCGCGCCCAGGGCACCGGTCCCGTCGACGTCGAGGGCCTCGAGGAGGTGGCCCGGCTGGCGGCCGGCACCGGGGCCAGGGCCGTCCGCGAGTGGGCCGCTCGCGAGCTCGCCCTGCGCGGACGGCGGGTGCGCAACGTGCTCGGTCAGGGCTGGGACTCGCTGACCGACCGGCAGAAGCTCGTCGGGCTGCTGGCTGCCCAGGGCTTGCGCAACCGGGAGATCGGCGCCCGGCTGTTCGTCTCCGAGCGCACGGTCGAGGGGCACGTCGCCTCGGTGCTCGAAGCGCTCGGCGCCCCGTCGCGGGTCGGGATCGGGCAACACCTGCCCGCCTCGGAGCGCACCGGTCGTTCTGGGCACCTCGACCTGACCCCGCGGCAGCGGTCGGTGGCCGACCTGGTGGCCGAGGGTCGGTCGAACGCCGCGATCGCGGCCGTGCTCGGGATCAGCGAGAAGACCGTCGAGAAGCACGTGTCGGACCTGTTCGACCGGCTGAAGGTGCAGTCCCGCGCAGGCATCGCGGCTCTGGTGCGGGACGGCTGAGCAGGTCGTGTGCCTCAGCGCGTCGTCGGTGACGCGCTCAGGCACACAAGGCGATGCTCCGTGCCAGCGCGACGGTCGCGCCGGTGCTGAGCAGCACGCGTAACAGGTTCCAGCGGGCCCAGCGCGCCTCGTCGAAGGCGGTTCGTGCCACGGTCGGGTCCTCGCCGGCAGCGTCGGCCGCCTTCAGCGCGTCGTTGCGAGGGACGTTGACCGCCGCGGTCACGACGACCATCGTCACGTGCATCGTCAGGGCCGCCAGCACCCAGAGCCGTGCGTCGCCCTCGGTCAGCGCCGCAGCGACCGCAGTGGCGACCGGTGCCCCGAGGAAGCCGGTGACCAGGAAGACCGGGTTCACGATCGCGCGGTCGAGCCTCGCGAAGGCGTGCACGAACGCCGCGTCGTCGAACCGGCGCAGGGCAGGCATGACGGCGTGCGCGTAGAGCAGGAACGCGCCGGCCAGGATGCCGGACGTCACGGTGGCGACCACCAGGACGGCGAGCACCGTCACAGCCCCATCGGGTGCCAGACGGTCTTCGTCTCCAGGAACTTGGTCATCCGGTCGAGCGGGGGCGTCTCGAGCAGGTCCTCCAGGCCAGGACGGCGGACCCGCTTGAGGTTCTCGGCGGCCGACGCCTCCAGGTCGCGGGCCAGCGCGGCGTCGGTGACGCCGGTGAGGTCGAGCCCGTTGACGTCGAGGTGCGAGGCCAGCCACGGGGCGATCTCGGCGGCCGAGCCGGTGAGCACGTTGACGACGCCGCCGGGCAGGTCGCTGGTGGCCATCACCTCGGCGAGCGTGATCGCGGTCAGCGGGTGCGGCTCGCTGGCGATCACCACGCAGGTGTTGCCCGTGGTGATCACCGGCGCGACCACGCTGACCAGCCCGAGCAGCGGGCCCGCGGGCGCGACGACGGCGATCACCCCGGACGGCTCGGGGGTCGAGTGGTTGAAGTACGGGCCGGCCACCGGGTTGGCGCCGCCGGTGACCTGGGCGATCTTGTCGGCCCAGCCGGCGTACCAGACCAGCCGGTCGACGGCCGCGTCGACGTACGTGCGCGCCTTCGATGCCGTGATGCCCTCCGCGGCACGCAGCTCGGCCTCGAACTGGTCGCGGCGGCTCTCGAGCACCTCGGCGATCCGGTAGATCACCTGACCGCGGTTGTACGCCGTCCTGCCGGACCAGCCGGCGAACGCGGTCCGCGCGGCCCGGACGGCGTCGCGAGCGTCCTTGCGGGACGCCTGCGCGGCGTTCGCGAGGAACTTGCCCTTCGCGTCGTTGACGACGAAGGTGCGCCCCGACTCCGAGCGCGGGAAGTCGCCGCCGATGTAGAGCTTGTAGGTCTTCTTCACGTCGAGTCGCGTGCTCATCTCAGGTAGGCCTCCAGCCCGTGACGGCCACCCTCGCGGCCGTAGCCCGACTCCTTGTAGCCGCCGAACGGCGAGGCCGGGTCGAAGCGGTTGAACGTGTTGGACCAGACGACACCGGCACGCAGCTGCGACGCGGTCCAGAGGATCAGCGACCCCTTGTCGGTCCAGATGCCTGCCGACAGGCCGAACGGGGTGTTGTTCGCCTTCTCGACGGCCTCCTTCGGCGTGCGGAAGGTGATCACCGACAGGACCGGCCCGAAGATCTCCTCGCGCGCGATCCGGTGCGCCTGGCTGACGCCGGTGAAGATGGTCGGCGGGAACCAGAAGCCGGTGCTCGGCAGGTCGCACTTCGGGGACCAGCGCTCGGCGCCCTCGGCCTCGCCGATCTCCGAGAGCTCGCGGATCTTGGCCAGCTGCTCGGCGGAGTTGATCGCCCCGATGTCGGTGTTCTTGTCCAGCGGGTCACCCACGCGCAGCGTCTTCATCCGCCGCTTGAGCTTGGCCAGCACCTCCTCGGCGATCGATTCCTGGACCAGCAGCCGCGATCCCGCGCAGCAGACGTGGCCCTGGTTGAAGAAGATGCCGTTGACGATGCCCTCGACGGCCTGGTCGACAGGCGCGTCGTCGTACACGATGTTGGCGGCCTTGCCGCCGAGCTCGAGGGTTATCCGCTTGTCCGAGCCGGCCACGGCCTTCGCGATGGCCCGGCCGACGTCGGTGGAGCCGGTGAACGCGACCTTGTTGACGTCGGGGTGCGACACGATGGCCCGACCGGTCTCGCCGGCGCCGGTGACGATGTTGACGACACCGGGCGGCAGGTCGGCCTGTTGGCAGACCTCGGCGAACAGCATCGCGGTCAGCGGGGTGGTCTCGGCCGGCTTGAGCACGACGGTGTTGCCGCAGGCCAGCGCAGGGGCGATCTTCCACGCCAGCATCAGCAGCGGGAAGTTCCACGGGATGACCTGGCCGGCGACGCCGAGCGGCTTCGGGCCTTCAGGTCCTGCGCCGTAGCCAGAGAACTCGAGCTTGTCTGCCCAGCCGGCGTAGTAGAAGAAGTGCGCGGCCACCGTCGGGACGTCGACGTCGCGGGTCTCCTTGATCGGCTTGCCGTTGTCGATCGACTCCAGCACGGCGAACTCGCGAGCCCGCTCCTGGATGATCCGGGCGATCCGGAACAGGTACTTGCCGCGCTCGGCGCCGGACATCCGCGACCACACCCGGGTGTAGGCGCGCCGCGCCGCCTTGACGGCCTTGTCCACGTCGGCGTCGTCAGCCTCGGCCACCTCGGCGAGCACCTCCTCGGTGCTCGGGCTGATCGTCTTGAAGGACTTTCCGTGCCCGTCGACGAACTCGCCGTCGACGAACAAGCCGTACGACGGCTTGATGTCGACGATCGCGCGCGACTCGGGGGCCGGGGCGTACTCGAAGCGTCCGGTGGTTGAGCTTGTCGAAACCATGGCTATCAGTCCAACGTCACGTAGTCGGGACCGGAGTAGGCGCCGGTCTTCATCTTCTTGCGCTGCATCAGCAGGTCGTTGAGCAGCGTCGAGGCACCGAACCGGAACCAGTCCGGGTCGAGCCAGTCGTCCCCGGCGACCTCGTTGACCATCACCAGGTACTTGATGGCGTCCTTGCTGTGCCGGATCCCGCCCGCCGGTTTGTAACCGACCATCTGGCCGGTGGCCTCGCGGAAGTCCCGGACCGCCTCGAGCATCACCAGCGAGACCGGCAGCGTCGCGGCAGGCTGCACCTTGCCGGTGGAGGTCTTGATGAAGTGGCCGCCCGCCATCATGGCCAACCAGGACGCCCGGCGGACGTTGTCGTAGGTCTGCAGCTCGCCGGTCTCGAGGATGACCTTGAGGTGGGCGCTGCCGCAGGCCTCCTTGACCGCGACGATCTCCTCGTAGACCTCCATGTAGCGGCCGGAGAGGAACGCACCCCGGTCGATCACCATGTCGATCTCGTCCGCACCGGCCTCGACGGCGTCCGCGGTGTCCGCGAGCTTGATGTCGCGGGCGGCCCGCCCGCTGGGGAACGCCGTCGCGACCGCTGCGACCTTCACCCCGGACCCCTTCAAGGTCTTCTTCGCGGTGCCGACCATGTCCGGGTACACGCACACCGCGGCCGTCGACGGGCAACTCGGGTCGGTCGGGTCCGGGCGCATCGCCTTGGTGGCGAGCGCGCGTACCTTGCCGGGGGTGTCGTTGCCCTCGAGCGTGGTGAGGTCGACCATCCGGATCGCGAGGTCGATCGCGAATTCCTTGGCCGAGGTCTTGATGGAGCGGGTCCCGAGGCCGGCCGCCCGCTGCTCGGCTCCGACCTGGTCGACACCAGGGAGTCCGTGCAGGAACCGGCGGAGCGCGGCCTCCGAGGCGGTCGCCTCGCCGAGTGCTGCTCCGACCGGTGTTGAGGGCGCCGTTGCCTTCACCGTGGTCATCCCAGCAGTCTAGGAGCGAACTCAGGCCCCGGCTAATCCCTCGGCCGGGACCCCCTGTCTAGGCTGAGGCCGTGGCAGCGAGGATCAGGACCGGGAGCGGCGAGCAGCGGTACGGACCCACCGCGGGGACCGTGACCGGCTGGCTCGGTCTGGTCGTCTGCGTGGCCCTCGCCGCCGTGTTCGCCGTCGTCGACGTGGGTGCCGCCCGCCCGCCGTGGATCTGCGGATTCGTCGGTGGGGCGGTGGTGATCTGGGCGACCATGCTGCGCCCGGTGATCGTCGTCCGGGCCCCGGACCAGGTCGAGCTGCGCAACCCGCTGTCGTCGTGGCTGATCCCGCTCGCCTCCGTCGAGGTGGTCCAGGTGCGGGCCGTGACCCGGGTCGTCGCCTCCGGCACGCCGTACGACGCGGTGGCGGTGGGACGGCGGATCCGCAAGATGGTCCGGAACGGTCCCGAGCGGGTCAAGCTCGGTGACTTCGGCCCGAACACCGGCGTCGCGGTGCCGGTGGACCCGCCGACCGCGCGGTTCGACGTGTCCACGCCCGAGGCGCTCGCCGACCTGATGACCGAGCAGATCCTGGCCGCGGCCGAGGACGCCCGGCGTACAGGAAAGCCTGCGGGGCCGGCGGTCCGGTCCTGGGCCGTGCTCGAGATCGCGCTGCTCGGCGTCGCGGCGGTCGCGTTCGTCGTCTCGCTGTTCGTGACCTAGAAGGTCGCGCGACCGATCGTCAGCCAGCCGAACGGGCGGGAGAACTTGGGCCCCGGCGCGTAGCGCTCCTCGAGGTCGACGAGGGTGAACCCCGCGTCGCGCACCAGTGCCGGGATGTCGCGCACCAGGTGACAGCCGCCGGCGATCTTCCCCCAGCGCGGCTGCAGCTTGTGCTGCCGCGCTGCCACCTCGGCATCGGGGGACAGGGAGTGCTCGACGAAGTGCAGCGCGCCGCCCGGGCGGAGGACCCGTTGGAACTCGGCCAGGGCCGTCTCCAGCTCGGGGATCGTGCACATCGTGTACGCCGAGACGACCGCGTCGACGCTGGCGTCGGCGAGCACCAGCTCGGCACCGTCCAGGCCGATCCGGTCGACCGGGCGC
Organism: Marmoricola sp. OAE513; assembly: GCF_040546585.1. Classification (NCBI taxonomy): domain Bacteria; kingdom Bacillati; phylum Actinomycetota; class Actinomycetes; order Propionibacteriales; family Nocardioidaceae; genus Marmoricola; species Marmoricola sp. OAE513. The sequence goes on from NZ_JBEPOC010000001.1 coordinate 2,883,811, forward strand.
CCGAAGGCCTCCACGCCCTTGCGTGCCCGCCTCCAGGCGAGCTCGGAGGGCTCGACGACGGACAGGTGCCGGACCGCAGCCGGGTAGTGCCGCAGGTTGGTCCCGGACCCGAAGCCGACCTCGAGGACGTCGCCGGCCAGGGGCGCGCAGATCTGCTCGCGCCAGCGGCCCGTCGCCCGGTCCGAGCAGGTCACGTCGATCACGCGGGGGAGCAGGTGCTCCTCCCAGATCTCGCCCAGCCGTCCCATCAGGTCACAACCCCGCCGCTGCCTGCACGTCGGCGCGGATCGCGTCGAGGCGACCGGCCGCGGCGATCCGGGCCGCGTCCACTCCCTCCGCCTCACCCTCCTCGACCGGTACGACGACCTCGAGGTAGCACTTGACCTTCGGCTCGGTGCCCGAGGGCCGCACGATCACCCGCGCGCGATCGGCCAGCACGAACCGCAGACCGTCGGTCGGGGGGAGGTCGGCCGAGCCGAGCGCGAGGTCGTCGAGTCGCTCGACCGCGAGGCCGCCGATGGTCGCGGGCGGTTCGTTGCGCAGCCGCGCCATCGTCGCCGGGATCTGCTCGAGGTCGGTGAACCGGACGCTGAGCTGGTCGGTGGCGTGCAGCCCGTGCTCGCGGGCGATGTCGTCGAGGATGTCGAGCAGCGTGCGCCCCTCGGCCTTCGCCGCGGCCGCCAGCTCGCAGACCAGCAGCAGCGCCGAGACGCCGTCCTTGTCGCGCACCTGCTCGGGGTCGACGCAGTAGCCGAGCGCCTCCTCGTACCCGAACGCCAGCCCTGGGATCCGGCCGATCCACTTGAAGCCGGTCAGCGTCTCGACGTGCTCCTGGCCGGCAGCCGTCGCCATCGCGCCGAGCAGGCTGGAGGACACGATCGACTGGGCGTACACGCCGCGCTTGCCCTTGGTCAGCAGGTGGTGGGCGAGCAGGGCACCGACCTCGTCGCCGCGCAGCATCCGCCACCCGGATCTCGACGCGGTTCGGTCACCGGTGGGTACGGCCACGGCACAGCGGTCGGCGTCCGGGTCGTTGGCGATCACGACGTCCGCCCCGACCTCGGCGGCGAGCTCCATCGCCAGGTCCATCGCCCCGGGTTCCTCGGGGTTCGGGAAGCTCACGGTCGGGAAGTCCGGGTCGGGCTCGGCCTGCAGCGTGACGACGTGCGGCGCGGCGAAGCCGGCGGCCTGCAGCACGTCGACGGCGGTGTGACCACCGACCCCGTGCATCGGGGTGTAGACGACGGACAGGTCGCGCGGGCCGGGACCGACCAGGCTGGTCACCCGGTGCTCGTACTGCTCGACGATCTCCTCGTCCAGGGTCACTGCAGTGGTGCCGCGCGGAATGTCCGCAAGCGCACCGACCTCAGCGATCCGGGCGGCGATCTCGGCGTCCGCCGGCGGCACGATCTGGCTGCCGTCGCCGAGGTACACCTTGTAGCCGTTGTCCTGCGGCGGGTTGTGGCTGGCGGTGACCATGACGCCGGCCACGCAGCCGAGCGCGCGGATCGCGTACGCCAGCAGGGGCGTGGGCAGCGGCCGGGGGAGGAGCAGCGCACGCAGGCCCGCGCCGGTGACGACCTCGGCGGTGTCGCGGGCGAACACGTCGGAGTTGTGCCGGGCGTCGTACCCGATGACGACGGAGTCGTTGCTGCCCGCGCCCTGGTCCTTGAGGTAGGCGACGAGGCCGGCAGCGGCGCGCAGCACGACGACCCGGTTCATCCGGTTCGGTCCCGCGCCGAGCGCGCCGCGCAGGCCGGCGGTGCCGAACTCCAAGGTGCCCCGGAACGGGTCGGCCAGAGCATCGAGATCCTCGGCCCCGATCAGCGCCTCGAGCTCGACGCGGGTCTGCGGGTCCGGGTCCTCGGCGGCCCAGGCCCGAGCCCGGGTCAGCAGGTCGTCACTCATACCCGCGACCCTAGCCCGCCCTCGATCGCGATAGTCCCCACCTGAGAGCACCGGTTTGCGCGGTCGGACTGGTGCACCGGCGTGGGGACTACCTGACTAGCCTCGACCCGTGAGCGCTGCCGAGTACGCCTTCGACCACGTCACCGAGGTGGCAGCGGAGGTCGACCGGGTCCGCGCGGTGCTGGTCGACCTCGAGCACTACGTGGACTGGTGGCCGCAGGTCCGCGCGGTCGCAAGCCTTGGCCCCGACGACGCGCTCGTGGTCTGCCGCTCCCGGCTGCCGTACGACCTCGAGCTCATCCTGCACGCGGTCAGCCGGGAGGGCGACGTGCTCCGGGTCGACATCGACGGTCCGATCGCCGGCTACGCGCAGTGGACCCTCGCCCGGACGCACAACGGCACCCGGCTCGAGTTCGAGCAACGGGTGCGCGCTGTGGGTCGGATGTTCGTGGCGGCGTCGTACGTCGCCAGGCCGGTGCTGGCCTGGAACCACCACCAGATGATGCGCGGGGCCGAATCAGGCCTCGCCGACTACGTCAGGAGAGCGCCGCGATAGCTGCGTCGTAGTCCGGCTCCTGGCCGACGGCCGGGACCAGCTCGCTGTGCAGCACGGTGCCGTCGGCGTCCACGACGACGACCCCACGGCCGTACAGACCCTGGAACTTGGAGTCGGTCAGCGTGATGCCGTAGTCCTCGCCGAAGGAGGAGCGGAAGCCGGAGGCGACCTTCACGTTGTCCAGGCCCTCCGCGGCACAGAACTGCTGCAGTGCGAACGGGAGGTCCTTCGAGACGTTGAGGACGGTGGTGCCCTCCAGGCTCGAGGCCAGCTCGTTGAACTTCCGGACGCTGGCCTGGCAGACGCCGGTGCCGATGCTCGGGAAGATGGAGATGACCGTCTTGCCGGTCAGGTCTGCGGAGCTGAGCTCGGAGAGGTCGTCCGCCACGAGGGTGAACGAGGGAGCCTTCGAGCCCTTCGCGGGGAGGTCGCCGACAGTGTTTGCGGTGGAGTCACCGAAGCCAATGGTTGCCATGGCTCATTTGTACACCGTCACTGTGTACTTCACTCGACGAGGTCGTCGCCGCCTACGGAGGTCGCGTAGTTGACGGACGGCTCCTTATCGCAGTCCTTGCCGTTCGGGTAGTACCCGTCGAACTCGAACTGCTCGGTGTGCCGCAGCACGGTGCGGCCCTTCTTGGTCACGCCGATGATCGTCAAGCCGCTGGCGGTGTCGGCCTTCCAGTGCCGGCCGAACAGGCTGACGTCGACCGAGTACGTGTCCTCGACGAGGAAGACGCCCTTGCTGACGTACCCGTTCGCCTCGGTCGACTTGCTGGCGAAGTTCACTGCCTCGCACCGCTCGCCCTGGCAGAGCTCGACCCGGAAGTTCTTGCTGAGCTTCTGGATCGCCGGCGGTACCTGGATCCGGATCTGGCTGACACCACCCTTGTCCGTGCAGTCGAGGCCGTCGGCGCACGCGGTCGTCGCGGACAGGACCAGGACGACGAGTGCGGCCAAGGAACGGAACTTCACGGCACCATCCTGCCGAATCAGCGGAAGAACCGCGGACCGAAGGTTGCCGGCACCTTCTTGAACGCCGCCGTCCGCGCCGCCTTCGTGTTCGCGACGGTGAGGAGCACCAGCTGCTCGGCACGCTCGCGCGCGAACGTCGCGCGCGGCGAGGAGGTCCAGGTCTGGTTGAAGAGTCGCTTCGCCGCCGCGACCGAGTCCGGCGAGCGCTCGGCGATCTGGCGAGCCAGGTCCAGGGCGGCGACCACGGGGTCGGCAGCGAGCTCGGTGACCAGGCCGAGCTCGGCGGCCTCCTTGCCGCTGAACATCTGCCCGGTCATCGTCAGCTTCTTGGCGGTGTCGATCCCGATCAGCTCGGCGAGGCTGCGGATGCCGCTCATGTCGGGGATCAGACCCCAGCGGGCCTCGAGGACCGACCACTCCGAGTCCGGCGTGGCGATCCGGAAGTCGGCCGCTGTCGCGAGCTGGAGACCGCCGCCGAAGCAGTGGCCGTCGACGGCCGCGATGACGGGCACCGGCAGTCGGCGCCACGCCCAGCACGCTTCCTGGAAGGTGTTGGTCCCGCGCCAGGGCACCGGCACGAACGCCTTCACGATCCCGGCCGGCGTCTTCATCGCGGACGCGAAGTCCAGACCGGCGCAGAACGAGCTGCCCTCGCCGCTGATCACGACGGCGCGCAAGGTCTTGTCGCGACGCAGCTCCCGCGCGGTGGCGACGAGCTCGTCGAGGGTCGCCAAGGTCAGGGCGTTCAGCTTGTCCGCCCGGGTCAGCCGGACGTGGGCGATGCCGTCGGTGACCTCGTGCTGGACGTACTTCCGGGTGCTCATGGCTCCTATGTTACCCGCTGGTAGGGGTGCTGTCCCCGCCTGGACGGCCAACCGGGACCCGGCGGCGCCAACCACCCTTCCGCTCGTTCCTCGCTCCAGGGGGCCAGACCCATCCACGGCGCCGCCGTGTCCCGGCCGGCCGCCCTGCAGCGCACGTCACGTCAGCGGTCGATGCTCGACATGTCGCCGTACCGGTCTCCCTGGACGGCGTCGCGGGGGACCGCCGTCTCGAGGCGGGCCACGTCGTCGGAGGTCAGGGTGACCGCGGCGGCGCCGACGTTCTCCTCGAGGTACTTCACCCGCTTGGTGCCGGGGATCGGAACGATGTCAGGGCCCTGCGCGAGCACCCACGCCAGCGCGAGCTGACCGGGGGTGCAGCCCTTGTCGGCGGCGATCTTCCCGATCTCGTCGACCAGCTTGAGGTTCGCCTGCAGCGCGTCGCCGTTCAGGCGGGGGAAGTACGCCGAGCGCCGGCTGTCGTTCTCCTCCAGTGTGGCCTCGTTGGTGATCGCGCCGGTGAGGATGCCGCGGCCGAGCGGGGAGTACGGCACGAGGCCGATGCCGAGCTCGCGCAGGACCGGGAGGATCTCGTCCTCCAGGTCGCGGGTGAACAGCGAGTACTCGGTCTGCAGAGCAGTGATCGGGTGTACGCCGTGCGCCTTGCGGATGTTCGCGGCCGAGGCCTCGGAAAGGCCGAGGAAGCGGACCTTGCCGGCCTCGACGAGCTCGGCCATCGCCCCGACGGTCTCCTCGATCGGCACGGACTGGTCGACGCGGTGCTGGTAGTAGAGGTCGATGTGGTCGACGCCGAGGCGCTGCAGCGACGCGTCGCAGGCTGCCCGCACGTACTCCGGGCTGCCGTTGATGCCCACGCGGGTGCCGTCGGGCAGCCGCTCGTTGCCGAACTTGGTGGCGAGCTGGACTTCGTCGCGCCGTGAGGCGATCGCCTTGCCCACCAGCTTCTCGTTGGTGAAGGGCCCGTACATGTCCGCGGTGTCGAGGAAGGTGACGCCGAGGTCGAGGGCGCGACCGATGGTCGCGAGGCCGGCCGCCTCGTCGGCACTGCCGTAGAACTCCGACATTCCCATGCAGCCGAGGCCGAGGGCGGAGACGGTCAGAGGGGCGGTGGTCCCGAGGGTGCGTGTCTGGATCTGAGTCATGCCACCAGCCAACTCCTTCGAGCGCACTCGAAGTCAAGCCCCTCTGGGAACCTGCGCGAGCTTCCCCTCGTAGATGCCGATCTTGTGGTCGATGGCGCGCAGGTTGGCGGTCACCTCGGCGAGCTGGGCCTCGACCCGTCCGCGGTGCGCCATCAGCAGCTCGAGTCGTTCGAGCTCGTTGCCGTCACCGTCGCGCACCAGGGCGGCGTACCGGCGTACGTCGCGGATCGGCATGCCCGTGGAGCGGAGCCGGGTGATCAGCGTGATCCAGGTGAGGTCGCGCTCGGAGTAGCGCCGGTGCCCGGATGCGGACCGGTCGGGGGCGGCCAGCATCAGGCCGTCGCGCTCGTAGTACCGCAGGGTGTGCGCGGTCAGGCCGGTCTGCTCGGCCGCCTCGGCGATGGTCAGGGAGGTCACCGCCTCAGTGTCGCCCTTCGAGTGCACTCCAAGTCAAACAGGAAATGCTCGCTGGCACGTATCACCGGGTACTGAGCCGACTCATCCCCGGCAAGACCCCTCCCAGACGAAGGACCCCACCATGCGCAACCGTTCCCTGATCAGCACCGGCCCGGCACCTCGCGGAGACGTCACCGCGGAGATGCGTCTGCTCGGCGCCGTGCCCTCGTTCACCGATGCGCCCGCGTCCCTGCTGCGCACCTTGGTCGAGGTCGGTCACGTGGTGAAGGTCCGCCCCGGCTGGGCGATCCTCGCCGAGCAGACGACGCCCGACAAGGCCTACGTGCTGCTCGACGGTGAGGTCGACGTCCGCAGGGGAGGCGTCGACCTCGAGCCGTGCCACCGGGGCGAGATCCTCGGCGAGCTCGGCATCGTGCGCCGGCGCCTGCGCTCGGCCACCGTCGTCACCAGCCGCCGCAGCACGCTCCTGCACCTCGAGCGCAGCGCGTTCGAGGCGGTCTTCGCGGAGGACTCCTACTTCCGCGACCTGGTCGGCGAAGCAGTCGTGCGCAAGTCGGCCTGAGCGTCTGTGCCCGCGCTGGTTCTCAGCTCCCGGTGGGGATCCGCTTCCACGCCTCGAGGTTGCCGCTCAGCTCCGCGAACAGCGCCTGGTTCAGGTTGAACGCGACCTTCACCTCGTCGACGACCCGGGCGATCTGCCCGGCGTCGAGGCCCAGTCCGTCCATCCGGGCACGGTAGGCGTCCTTGTACGGCTTCGGCTTCGGGATTTCGGTGAACTTGTAGAACGAGGCGCCCACGTCGCCGAGGTCGAACTCGCGCTTCAGCACGGCACCGAAGGCCTGGCCGCCGGACAGGTCGCCCAGGTAGCGGGTGTAGTGGTGGGCCAGGTAGAGACCGCCCCACGACGCGCTGTCCTCGAGCCGGGCGACGTACGCGTCGGCAGCCGGGCTGCTGATCACCGGGGGGTGACCGGCGGACCAGTGGTCCATGTCGGCGTCGATCGACTCGAGGCGCTCGAGCACGGGGTCGTGGACCGCGGCGACGATCGGGTCGTCAGCGAGCTCGCGTCCGACCGACTCCATCGCGGCGTAGATCATCCGGAGACGCCCGAGGAACTGGACGTAGCCGCGCTCGTTGACCTCGCCGGCGAGCAGCTTCTCGACGAACGCCGACCCCTCGGCGTGCTTGTGCTCCGCCATCGAGCCCTCGCGCATCGCGGTGGAGAGCGGCGCGTTCGTCGCGTCGGATTCGAGCACGGTCATGGGGGACTCCTGGCGGTAGGTTAAGGTAAGGCTGCCCTTAGTAAGTTTTGCCTTACCTTACCAATGATTGCAGGTGTGGTCGTGCGGCGTTCCAGCGCCTCGTTCCTCAGCGCAGTTGCGGGAGCAACGGTACTGCTCGGAACCGTTCTCCTCGCAGGCTGCTCGGCTCCGGTGGACTCCGCCTCGGCCCGGGGCAAGGTCGCGCCCGATCTCTCGTCGGTGACCCCCCTGAAGGACCCGCGTTCCTGGGACGGTCCGAGCACCGCGGTCGTCGCGGATGACGTCGTCCGTGCGGTGGAGGCCGGTACGCCGCAGCTGCCGACCACCGTGAGGGACGCGCAGGGCACGAAGGTCACCGTGACGGACACCAGCCGCATCCTCGCGCTGGACATCTACGGCACCCTGTCGCGCACGGTCTTCGAGCTGGGCCAGGGTCCGAAGCTGGTGGGACGGGACATCTCCACCCAGTTCCCGGAGGCGTCCGGGCTCCCGCTGGTCACCCACAACGGCCACGAGCTGAACGCCGAGTCCATCCTCGCGCTGGACCCCACGGTCGTCCTGACCGACACCTCGCTCGGACCGTGGGACGTGATCCTCCAGCTGCGCGACTCCGGGATCCCCGTCGTGGTCACCGACTCCGAGCGCAGCCTCGACAACGTCGACGAGATCACCGAGCAGGTGGCGGCGGCTCTCGGGGTACCGGACGCAGGGGCACGGCTCACCGCGCGCGTCGCGACACAGCTCGCGAGGACCAGGGCCGAGATCGCCGCGGTCGCGCCGACCGACGACGGCCGGAAGCTCCGGACGATGTTCCTCTATGCCCGCGGCGCCTCCGGGGTGTACTACATGTTCGGGGAGGGCTCCGGCGCCGACTCCCTGATCGACGCGCTCGGCCTGTACGACGTCGCCGCCGAGATCGGTTGGAAGGGCTCCAAGCCGATCACCGACGAGGCGATCGTCGCCGCGCAGCCCGACGTGATCCTGATGATGACCAAGGGCCTGGAGTCCGTGGGCGGTGTCGACAAGCTGCTGGACCGATTCCCGGCCCTGGCAGCCACCCCGGCGGGTCAGCACCGTCGTGTCGTCGACATGGCCGACGCCGAGATCCTCGGGTACGGACCGATCACTCCCCAGGTCCTGAACGCGCTCGCCGTCGCCGTCTACGCGCCCGGTGCGATCGCGGAGGGAACGAAGTGACGACGCTGACCCGGGTCGCTCCCCAGACCGCCGCGCCGCTGCGCGCAAGGGTCCGCGGATCGCGCGTCGCGGTCGTGTTCGCCGGACTCGCTGCCGCGCTGGTCGTCGCCGTTCTCGTCGCTGCCGGCCGCGGTCAGCTCGACATCCCGCCAGGGGAGGTCCTCGACTCGATCCTGCGCCGCCTCGGCGACCTGGTCGGCTGGAACCTGGGTTCGGTGCCGACGCACCCTCAGGGTGACAACGCGCTGTGGGAGGTCCGCTTCCCCCGGGTCGCCCTCGGCGTGGTGGTCGGCGCGGCCCTCGCCACGGCAGGCGCGATGATGCAGGGCGTCTTCGGCAACCCGCTCGCCGAGCCCGGCGTGGTCGGCGTCTCCGCCGGCGCTGCCCTGGCGGCGGCCTCGGCGATCGCCTTCGGGATCACCGTCGCAGGCATCTGGACGATCCCGCTCTTCGCGTTCCTCGGGGGGCTGGCCACGACGCTCCTGGTCTACCTGATGTCGCGCGACGGTGGTCGCACCGAGGTGGTCACGCTCGTGCTCACCGGCATCGCGGTGAACGCCGTCGCACAGGCCGGCATGGCGCTGGTGATGTTCATGGCCGACACCCAGGCCCGGGAGCAGATCGTGTTCTGGACCCTCGGGTCGCTCAACGGCACCCGCTGGCAGTACGTCGGGGTGGTCGCACCGCTGTGCGTGGCCGGCATCCTCGGCGCGATGCTGCTCAGCCGGCAGCTCGACCTGCTCTCGCTGGGGGACCGGGCTGCCCGCCACGTCGGCGTGGACGTCGAGCGCCTGCGCATCAAGGCGATCTTCCTCGTCGCCGTCCTGACCGCCGCGGCGGTCTCCTTCTGCGGCGTGATCGGCTTCGTCGGTCTCGTCGTCCCGCACCTGATCCGGATCGTGCTCGGCCCCGGTCACCGGCTGCTGCTGCCGGCCAGCGCCCTGGCCGGTGCGGTGCTCCTGGTGGTCGCTGACCTGTTCGCCCGCACGTTGGTCGAGTACGCGGATCTCCCGATCGGCATGCTCACCGCCCTGGTCGGTGGCCCGTTCTTCTTCTGGCTGCTGCGCCGCACCCGTCGTACGGCGGGAGGCTGGGCGTGAGTCACCCCACCACGGTCGGGCAGCTCGCGCCCGAGAAGCTGCCCCCGGCGTTGTCCCTGCGGGGAATCGAGGTGACCCTCGGTGGAAGTCCGGTGTTGTGCGGGGTCGACCTGGACGTGCACCGCGGCGAGGTGCTGGCCCTGGTCGGTCCGAACGGCGCCGGCAAGTCGACGCTGCTCGCGGTCGCCTCGGGTGACGTCGACGCGGACGCCGGGTCGGTCTCGCTGCTGGGCGAGGACCTGGGCAACCTCGCCCCGAAGCGGGCAGCACGACTGCGGTCGGTGCTCCTGCAGGAGCAACGGATCGCGTTCGGCTTCACCGGCTACGAGGTCGTCGAGATGGGCCGGACCCCGTGGTACCGGCACCCCGAGGAGGAGCGCGACGAGATCGCGATCGACCTCGCGATGAGGCGCACCGACGTCGTCGAGTTCGCCGAGCGCCGCTACCCGACGCTGTCGGGCGGTGAGAAGTCGCGGGTGTCCCTGGCGCGGGTCCTCGCCCAGGAAGCACCGGTGGTACTGCTCGACGAGCCGACCGCAGCGCTCGACATCCGCCACCAGGAGCAGGTCCTGGCGACCGCGCGCGACCTCGCGCGCACGGGGGCCAGCGTCGTCGTGGTGCTCCACGACCTCTCGCTGGCGGCGGCGTGGGCGGACCGGATCTGCGTGATGTCCCGAGGTGAGGTCCGCGCCCTGGGGACGCCGCGCGAGGTGCTCGTCGAGGACGTCCTCGACGAGGTCTACCAGCACCCGCTCCAGGTCGTGGAGCACGCCGGCGGACTGCTCGTCGTCCCGCGGCGGGAGCACCTGGTCGATCCGGGCAGCACGTCCCAGCCGAGCACCCGGCCCGTCACGTCCGCAGTGGAGGTTTCCTGATGCATCCCACGTTCTCACGGACATTCGCTGCCTCCGGGGCGCTGGCCGCAGCGCTCGTCCTCGGCCTGGTCCCCGGCGTGAGCCTGTCGCCCGCGAGCGCCGCCGCGCGGGTGAGCATCGACAACGGGTCGGGCAGCGCGGTCGTCGACCCGACGTACGCGACCACGCTGACGCTGCGCGGCAGCGGGTTCCAGTCGATCAAGAAGGGCTACGGCGGCATCTACGTGCTGTTCGGTGTCGTCAAGGGCAGCTGGCGCCCCAGCAAGGGGGGGCGCAGCGGCGTGAACTACCTGGCCGTGCCCGACTCCGAGAGCAAGAACAACGCGGGCTACGCCCGGTTCATCGCGTTCCCGGGCAGTGAGACCGCCGGGTCGGCCAACGGAGGCCTGATCTCCGCGAAGGGGACCTGGTCGGCGAAGATCACCGTGCCCGGGGGCACGTTCACCACCACCGACGCGCAGCAACGGGTCGTCAAGGTCGACTGCCGCGTCTCCGTTTGCGGCGTGATCACCGTCGGGGCGCACGGCGTCGCCAACGGCAGGAACGAGACGTTCACCCGCGTCCGCGTCGGCAAGGTCGCCGGCGCGGAGGAGAACAGGTCGACGACCACGAGCTCCGGCGCCGCGACGCCGTCGACCGGGAGCGGCCTCGCCACCGCGCCCGTCGCCCAGGTCCCCGCGGCCCCGACGATCGCGACCAACTCGGCACTGGAGGTCGACCGCGCGTCGGCCAGACCCGGACGGGTGCTGTCCTTCCACGCCGAGGGCCTGAGGCCCGGCAGCCAGGTCAGCGCCACCTTCGAGGACGGCCGGGCCGCCGTCGGCCCGATGACGGTCGGTGCGAACGGCGAGGTCGCGGGAGTGCTCACGCTGCCGAACGACCTGCGCACCGGTACCTACGAGCTCCGCATCGTCGGGGGCGAGGCGCCTCCTTCGGTCCGGTTCGCCGTCGTCGCCGACACGAGGAAGCCGGCGCTCCAGAAGGACGACCCCTGGCCGATCGTCTTCGTGGTCGCCAGTGCCGCGGTGCTGGCGGGCGCGGTCGCGTTCGCCGGGCTCCGGTGGAGGAGGCGTCGTGCGGCCTGAACGCCGAGCCCTGCGCACGCTCGGACTCGTCCTGGCCGCCCTCGCTGCGCTCGTCGTACCGGCGCAGGGGTGGGCCGCCGACGAGGCCCCGGCCGGTGCCCCGACCTCGGTGGCGACTTCTGGCGCGACCAACGTCCCGGCGGACGCGGCGACCGGCCTGCCCGCCCCCACCCAGACCGTCTCGCCCAGCCCCACCTCCACCGCGGAGCCGACCGAGCCCGCCGAGGGCCCGGTCGACGTCGAGGACGCCGTGCTGCGCTGGGGGATGAGCAACGAGGCGAACAACGCCGCGTTCGCCCAGGGCACCTTCAACTTCTTCTCCGCGGGCAAGATCGCCGACCCGGGCAAGGGCAACGTGAAGCTCACCGCCGCGGGTTGGAAGCAGCAGCAGGGTGCCGTGCGGATCGAGAAGTGGAACGGGACGGCGTACCGGGCGGCCACCTGGGCCGGTCTCGGGACCGACAGGGACGGAGTCACGATCCCCGGACCCGGCTCCGGCCGGTTCAGCGACCACCAGTTCGTGTTCGCCGGAGGCACCGGCTCGGTGGACCGGGAGGCGGGCACCGCTCACGTCGCGTGGACCGGCGACGTGACCGTGCTCTTCTACTCGGGCTACACGTTCTTCTACCTCTCCGACCCGGTGCTCGACGTCGCCGACGGCAAGGGTGCCCTCCGGGCCACGTTGAGCGGTTACGGGTCGACGCGGGCCAACCCGGACGTGTGGACCGCGATCCCGGCGAAGACGGTCACGGTCGCCGACCTGCCGGCCGTCGACCTCGGAGACCTGGCCGGGTTCAGCGCCACCCCGGCGTACGACGCGGTGACGACGACCCTCGACGGCGTCAGCACCACGGGCTCCTTCCCGCAGTCCTACGTCTCGTTCATGAACGACCTCGGCACCGCGCCGTTCTGGATGAACAGCGGCAGCGCCACCGACGTCGCCAAGAGGGCGCTCCCGGTCACCGTCAGCTACGACGCGTCCCAGCCCGTCGAGACACCCGAGCCTCCCGCGCACACCCCGGCGCCGGACGTCGAGAACGAGGCTCCCGAGCCCCCGGAGTCGAGGACCGTGACGGTCACCCGCACCGTCACCGTGACGGCCCCCGCGGCGGCTGCTGCCGCCACCGTGCCCGTCGCGGGGTCCGCTCCTCACGCGTCCGGCCCGGGCGTGCAGCTGATGGCCCGGACCGCCGCCTCCCCGGCCGAGCACGACTCCGCCTGGGCCTGGTGGCTGGGCGGAGGCCTCCTTCTCCTCGCGGCGCTGGTCCTGGCCGGCTCCGCCCTGATCCCCATCCCCGCTTCGCGCCCCCTGGCGTGAGGCACCACCACAACGGCTCCATCCCCGTGAAAGGACAGCCATGAACACCATCGGATCGCGCACACGGAGGCGGCTCGCAGCCGCCGTCGCGAGCGCCGTCGCCCTCGGCGGCCTCGTCGCTCTCGCACCGGGCGCCACCGCTGCACAGACCGGACCCGTCGTCGACAGCGGAGTCGCGACCTGGGGCATCTCCGACGTCCTCGGAACCGCCCGGACCGGCTTCCCCGCCCCGACCGCGAGTGCGTACGGAACGCCGGCGACGTACGACGCGAGCACCAAGCTCAGCACCTTCGGCAACGGCAACGCCTCCGGCGCCGTCGCTGCTGACGGTTCGGCCACGCTCAGCTTCAAGGGCGCGACCGTCAACTGGGCCGCGGGCACCGGGAACGGATGGATCCGCATCGCCGACCCGACGGTCGTGGTCGACGCGACGGGAACCGGCTCGGTGACCGCCGACGTCTCCTTCGGCACCACGCCGGACGCTGCGACCCTGCCGCCGGCGGGAGTCGTCCGTGGCCCGTCGCGGATCGTCATCGAGACCCTGTCACCCAACTCCGAGGACGGCGACGCCACCTACCCGACGACGCTGTCGAACCTGACCTACGGCTTCGCCGCGACCTCGACGAAGTACACCTGGTCGAACCTGATCGGCCGCTGGTCCCCGGAGCTCCTCGCGTTCCTCGCGACCAACGACGGCACCAACGGCAGCGGTTGGACCTTCAAGAGCACCATCGTCAACGGCGTCGCGACGAGCGGGAGCACCAACGGGATCTCCCGCTACCCGTCGGCGTTCAACCTGACGCTGGACCGGACCGTCGCCGCGACCACGGCCACCGCCAGCCTGGATGCGGACGGCATCAAGATCGCCGTCAACGGCACCGGCTTCCTCAAGACCGCGCCGGGTCTCTACGCCAGCCTGCGCGAGCGCGTTGCCGGCGACTCGGCCTACACAGGAACCGGTGGCGGCGTTACCAGCGACTCGCCGACCGCGTGGATCAGCAACAGCGCAGCCGACATCGGCCCGGACCCGGCGACGGGCGCGAACGCCGCCATCGGCGACAACGGCGCGTTCAGTGCGACGATCGCGATCACCAAGGCGCAGATCGCGACCCTGGATGCTGCCAAGAGCTACACCATCGTGACGCGCAAGGCGCACGGTCAGGGCGGCAGCCCGGCCCACGCGGACCAGGTCACCGAGACGCCGGTCGACCTGGCTGCGGTCATCAGCGCAGCCAAGGCGCGCAAGGACACGACGGTCACGGCCACCGCACCGGCCGTCGCCTACCCGAGCGCTGCCTCGGCGACCGTCACGGTCACGGCGGCCAGCGGCACCCCGAACGGCGTCGTCACCATCAAGGACGGGGCGAACGTCGTCGACACCGCTCCGCTGCTCGACACCGGATCGGTGACCCTCACGGTCCCGAACCAGACGCCGGGCACCAAGCAGTACGCCGTGGAGTACGCCGGTGACGCCGGTTTCTGGAAGTCGACCGGCACCCTGAGCGTCACCGTGACCAAGGCCCCGTCGACGATCACCGTCACGGGCCCGGCGTCGGTCGCGTACCGGACGGCGGCGACCTACACCGCGAACGTCAGCGGAGGCGCGACCGGCAACGTCGTCATCACCGGGGCCGGCGTCAGCTACACCCGTCCGATCAGCGCTGGCAAGGCGACCTTCGTGCTGCCTGCGACCCTGCCGGCAGGTGCCCGAACCCTGTCGTTCGCGTACGCCGGCAGCAGCACGACGGCGGCCGCGACCACCGTGACCAAGTCGGTCACGATCGGCAAGGGCGCCACCGCGATCACCGCCTCGGTGGAGCGCAAGGCGACCACCAAGAAGGCGGGCAAGGTCAAGGTCGTCGTGGCCTCGGCCAAGGGCGGTCCGGTCCCGACCGGCAAGGTCACGCTCACCCTGACCAAGGGCGGCGTCACCAAGAAGCTCTCCGCGAAGACCTTGTCCAACGGCAAGGTCGTCGCGACCCTCCCGAAGGTCGGCAAGGGCACCTGGGTGCTCAAGGTGACCTACGCCGGCTCGTCGCAGCACGTGAAGAGCACCGCGACCAAGAGCATCAAGGTCAAGAAGAAGTAGGCGGGAAACGACCCGGACGGCGGGTCCCACTTCGCGGTGGGGTCCGCCGCCCCGGTTCGGGGTGTCGGTTGGCGGTCAGATCCTCGGCACGATCGCGCCGAGCAGCTCACCCATCCGGGTGGCCGCGGCCTTTCCCGCCTCGAGGACCTCCTCGTGGTTGAGCGGCTCCCCGGTCATGCCGGCGGCGGCGTTGGTGACCAGTGAGATGCCGAGCACCTCCATCCCCGCCTCGCGCGCGGCGATCGCCTCGAGCGTGGTGCTCATCCCCACCAGGTCCCCGCCGATCGCGGCGACCATCCGGATCTCGGCCGGGGTCTCGTAGTGCGGCCCCGGGAACTGCACGTAGACGCCCTCGTCCAGGTCGGGCTCGATCTCCTGGCACAGCGCCCGCAGCCGCGGGCTGTACAGGTCGGTGAGGTCGACGAAGTTCGCGCCGACGATCGAGGACGTGCCGGTCAGGTTGATGTGGTCCTTGATGAGCACCGGCGTGCCGGGGGCCCACTCGGGCTTGAGACCACCGCAGCCGTTGGTGAGCACGACCGCGCGGCATCCGGCCGCAGCCGCGGTGCGGACGCCGTGGGCCACAGCGGCGACGCCGAGGCCTTCGTAGTAGTGGGTGCGGCCGAGGAAGACCAGCAGGTTCGTGTCGCCCGAGCGCACCGAGCGGAGCTTGCCGCCGTGACCGGCGACAGCAGGAGCGGCGAAACCGGGCAGGTCGGCGATGTCGATCTCCGCGACGGCCTCACCGAGGGCGTCGACCGCGGGGAGCCAGCCCGACCCCATCACGAGTGCCACGTCGTGACGCTCGACACCGGTCTTCTCGGCGAGGGCGACGGCTGCTTCGGAGGCTGCTTCGTAGGGGGTGCTCACGCGCCCGACTCTATTACCCGCCGAAGGTGCTGCGGCACGGACGGCGGCGCAGTGCGGCCACGTAGTCGCTGGGGGCGTCGGCCGCCTCGGCCGAGTCCGCCAGCGTGCCCAGGTAGGTCGCCGAGGGCAGCCCGCCCTCGAACGCGTCGAGGACGTAGACCCAGGCCACGACCTCGCCGGTCATCGTGGACACGCGGACCTTGGTCTTGCGGAACAGGCCGGTGTCGGCGGACTCCCAGCCGTCGAGGCTGGCGCTGTCCTCGTCGGTGACGTCGTACAGCGCGACGAAGACCTGCTCGAACGGGTCCTGCACGATCGTGGCCAGCGCCCCGTCCCAGCCGTGCTCCTCGCCGCCGAACGTGAGTCGCCAGCCGTCCAGCCAGCCGGTCCCGTGCAAGGGGGAGTGGGGGCACCGCTCGCCCATCCTGGTCGGGTCCAGGTTGGTGCCGTACGCGGCGTACAACGTCATGGGGAGAAGGGTAGGGCCAACGGTGCCGCGGCCCGGGTAGGACACAATGAGTCCGTGACTCGTGTGGTGATCATCGGTGGCGGTCCCGGCGGCTACGAATCTGCGTTGGTGGCTGCGCAGCTGGGCGCCGAGGTGGTCGTCGTGGACTCCGACGGGCTCGGCGGCTCGGCCGTCCTCACCGACTGCGTGCCCAGCAAGACCCTGATCGCGACCTCCGAGCTGATGACCGAGCTGTCGACCGCGCCCGAGCTCGGCATCGGGCTCGTCGACCCGCTCGCCCCGGGGTCCCAGGTCCAGATCGACCTCGGCGTGGTCAATGCCCGGGTGCTCCGGCTCGCGGCCGAGCAGTCCCGTGACATCGGTCGGCGCCTCGAGCGCGACGGCGTCCGGGTCGTCGCGGGCCGGGGCCGGTTGGCCTCGCCGGACCGTGTCGTGGTGGACCTCGCGGAGGGTGGTACCGAGACGATCGAGGCCGACACGGTGCTCCTCGCCACCGGTGCCGCGCCGCGCACGCTGCCGACCGCGCAGCCCGACGGCGAGCGGATCCTCACCTGGGAGCAGGTCTACGACCTCACCGAGACGCCGGAGAAGCTGATCGTGGTCGGCTCCGGCGTCACCGGCGCCGAGTTCGCCAGCGCGTACCTCGCGCTGGGCATCGAGGTCGTGCTGGTCTCCTCGCGCGACCGGGTGCTGCCCGGCGAGGACGCCGATGCCGCCGAGGTGCTCGAGCAGGTGCTCACCCGCCGCGGCATGCAGGTGCTCGGGAAGTCCCGGATGGAGTCGGTGACCCGCGACGGCGACACCGTGACGGTGACGCTCACCGACGGCCGCTCGGTCTCGGGCTCGCACTGCCTGCTGGCCCTCGGGTCGGTCCCGAACACCGCCGACCTCGGCCTCGAGGAGGCCGGCGTCGCCACCGACGACGGAGGCTTCATCGCGGTCGACCGGGTCTCCCGCACCACGGCTCGGGGCGTCTACGCCGCCGGCGACTGCACCGGCGTGCTGATGCTCGCCTCGGTCGCCGCGATGCAGGGCCGGATCGCGATGTGGCACTTCCTCGGTGACGCGGTCGCACCGCTGGACCTGAAGAAGGTCTCCTCCAACGTCTTCACCGCACCCGAGATCGCCACCGTCGGCTGGTCGCAGCAGGCCGTCGACGCTGGTGAGATCGTTGCGGAGTCGGTCGTGCTCCCGCTGGCGGGCAACCCGCGCGCCAAGATGCAGGGCGTGCGCGACGGCTTCGTGAAGCTGTTCTGCCGTCCCGGCACCGGCATCATCGTGGGCGGCGTGGTCGTCGGTCCGCGTGCCAGCGAGCTGATCCACCCGGTCTCGCTCGCGGTCGCCGAGAGCCTCACCGCCGACCAGGTGGCGAACGCGTTCACCGTCTACCCGTCGAACTCCGGGTCCGTGGCCGAAGCGGCCCGGAGGTTGCACCACCCTGCTTAGGATGGTCGGCATGCGTACTCGGACCGCGCTCGTGACCACTGCTCTGCTCGGAGCCTCCTTCCTCGCCGCGCCCGCGCCGGCCTCAGCGGCCGAGGCGTGGGTGGACTACGACGCCGACGGCATCACCGTGCTGACCCAGGGCTTCGGCCACGGCATCGGGATGTCCCAGTACGGCGCGAAGGGCCGGGCGGACGCCGGTCAGACGGCCGCGCAGATCCTGGACTTCTACTACCCGGGCACCAAGCTCGGAACCGACGCGCGTCGCGTCAAGGTGCTGCTCACCGGTGACGACGACGGCAACGTGATCGTGTTCCCCGAGAAGGGCCTCAAGGTCGTCGACCTGGCGACCGGCAAGGGGTACAAGCTCCCGACGAGCGGCCAGAAGCTCTGGCGGTTGCGCACCAAGGCCGGCAAGACCCGGGTCGCCTACTCCAAGGGCAACGGCTGGAAGCTCTACCGGATCAAGGGCAGGGCGTCGCTGAAGGGAGCCGGGGAGTTCCGCGGCAGCACCGGTGCGCTGACGCTGCGCACCCCGGAGGCTGACAGGCGTTACCGGGGCGGTATCCGGCTGATCAAGGGCAACGTCGTCAACATCCTCACCCTGGACTCCTACCTGCGTGGCGTCGTCCCGGCCGAGATGCCGGCACTGTGGGCGCCCGAGGCGGTCAAGGCGCAGGCGGTCGCGGCGCGCACCTACGCCGCGTTCGAGATGTCCGCGAACCCGAAGCGCACCTTCGGTGTCTACGACACCACCCGCAGCCAGGTCTACAAGGGCGTCTCCGCCGAGCAGCCCGGCAGCGACGCAGCGATCCGGGCGACCGCGGGCAAGATCGTGACCTACCAGGGCAAGCCCGCCTTCACCCAGTTCTCGGCGAGCAACGGCGGCGTCACGGCGAAGGGTGGTCAGCCGTACCTGGTAGGCGCCCGGCCGGACACGTTCGACACGGCGTACCGGAACCGCGAGCTGGTGATCGGCCCGAACACCAAGGCCAAGCTCGAGAAGAAGTACCCGGCGCTCGGCAGTCTGCAGCGGGTGCGGGTCGTGGAACGGGACACCGACCAGCGCGTGCTCAAGGTCCAGCTCGACGGTGCCAAGAACGACTCGGTGATCATCAAGGGCACCGACCTGCGCACGCTGATCGGTCTGCGGTCGCACTACTTCACCTTCACGCCCTGAACTAACGTTCGGAGCATGACCCTTCCTGCTCCCGGCCCAGACCGTGCTGCCGTCGTCACCGGCGCCTCCTCAGGAATCGGGGCGGAGATCGCTCGGGATCTCGTCCGCCGCGGTCACCAGGTCGTCCTGGTCGCCCGCACCGAGTCCAAGCTCAACGAGCTCGCCGCCGAGCTCGGCTCCGGCGCGCACGTGCTCGCGGCCGACCTGTCGGACCGCGCCGCCCGCGCAGCGCTGCCCGACCGGATCGCCGGGCTCGGCCTGATCCCGGACATCGTGATCAACAACGCGGGGCTCTCCACCCTCGGCCCGGTGCACCGCAGCGACCCCGAGGCCGAGATGCGGATGGTCGAGGTGGACGTCGTGGCGGTCGTCGACCTGTGCAGCCGCTTCCTGCCGGGGATGGTCGAGCGCGGGCGGGGTGCCGTGCTCAACGTCGCCTCGACCGCGGCGTTCCAGCCGTTGCCGGGGCAGGCCGGCTACGGAGCGGGCAAGGTCTTCGTGCTGTCGTACACGCAGAGTCTTTCCGGAGAGCTGAAGGGGACCGGAGTGAGTGTCTCGGTGCTGTGCCCGGGACCGGTCGACACCGGGTTCGGCGAGGCGGCGGGGTTCACGAAGGAGCAGGCGGACGAGGCGCTGCCGGCGTTCATGTGGATCGCACCGGACGTGGTCGCGAAGACGGCCGTAGACGGGCTCGATCGCGGGAAGCTCGTGATCATTCCGGGGGTGGGGAACAAGGCCGGCGCGCTGTTCGCGAAGATCACGCCGAAGCGGATCCTGATCCCGATCCTGACGAAGCAGCACCCGGGTCTGCCCTGACCTGCCTCGCGGGGTGCGGCGCCCACGCCGCGGACCGGTGCGTGCGCCGCGCTCCGTGCCGCGCACCCTCAGCGCGCTAGGTCACCTCAGTAGGGCGCCGGGGCGTCGCTGACTCCGGGCATGCTGACTCGGCCTCGTCGTCGCCAGCGCTTTTCGGTGGCAGCGACGGACGCGTAAGAGCGTTGGCTGCTTCCGTGCAGGAGGGGGGACCTGGCGAGTCGGGGCAGGTGGGTATGGGCCACGCGACTTGCTCGGCAGACTGCTTGGAAGGTGGCTTGCTGGGCTGCCGTCGGTTGGATGTCGTACAGGTTGAGGACGGGGGCGGGGAGGCTTCCGATCACGACGGCTGCCAGGGCAGGGGAACCGATCACGGCCGGGCCCGGGAGGGGGTAGCCGGCGGAGCCGGCGAGGTAGCCGCCGACCAGGCGGGCCTCGTCGGTGAGGTAGGCCTCGCCGTTGACCAGGCGCTCGTCCATCCGGGTCCGGAAGGCGGCGTACGACGGGGGAGCGGCGTCGCGGGGCATGCCGAAGAGGCACGCCCAGTCGATGAAGTCCGCCAGCAGCGCCTCCCGCTCACCGTCGGTCAGGCGGCGTACGAGCAGGTCGTGCATCACCTCGACGGAGTCGAGGGTGAAGGCGGCGGTCATCCACATCAGGTCGCCGCGGGCGGCGTCGTACGGGGTGCCGGTGGGGGCGTGCGGGCCACCGTCGACCGAGGTGGTGCCGGCGACCGGGGCGTGCCGCTTCGCGGTGAACGCCAGGGCTCGGTCGGCTTCCTCGCGGCTGCCGAGGAAGACGCTCTCGAAGAGCCGGGCTGTCAGGGCCAGGCGCTTCCAGGGCGTCTCCCGGTGGCTGGTGTGCTGCGCGGTCCCGACGAACAGCACCGGGTGGGTGGCGCCGACGACGAGGGCACGCTGGCCGTAGGTGAGTCCGACGGCGCGCTGCTGCAGGGCGCGCACCGCCATCGAGCTCGGGGCGAAGTAGCCGGTCATGCCGCGGGGACGGGGGCGATCGGCGGGCGCTTGCCGGCGTACTGGAGCCGCTCCATCCTGACCAGGGCGCGCTCGGCCCGTCGGTCCAGCAGGGTGGTGCCGCCGGGGAGGCGTCCGATCAGCTGGGTCCAGAGGGTGTTGGCCGCGATCCGGTACGCCGGGTACCACGGCGGCCGCATCGGCTGTCCGACGTCGTGCATGCCGCTGCCGAGGTTCAGCAGGGTCGCCATGCTCAGCGCCCGCTCGCGCTCGTAGAACCGTCGCCAGCGCGGCAGGCCGGGAGCCGTGTCGAGCATGGTGATCAAGCCGGCGCCGAGCTGCTTGCTGGACTCCTCGGGCAGCGAGAAGCCGGCCACGACGTTGGCCAGCACGCGGCGACCGATCCGCTCGGTGCGCGGCAGCCAACGCTCGTCGACGCCCATCAACCAGCCGACGTAGGACCACAGGTGCATGATCGCCCGGGCGTCGTCCGCCGGGATCCGGATGCCGAGCGCGCGGGCCTGGAGCAGGTAGCTGGTGCTGAACGAGCCGATGGTGCCGGCCCGGTCGTACTGGTTGATCGGGACGCCGCGGAACTCCCAGTCCCAGGACGGGTCGCGCTCGAGCTGGTAGTTCACGAAGCCGTGCATCACCCGCACGTGCACGCTCAGCTTCCAGCCCTCCCCGTCGCGGCGCAGGCCTTCCGGGGCGGTGCACGCCAGCCACCACTGCCCGGTCTCGCCGACCCGGTTCAGGGTGTCGTCGAAGCGTCCCGTGCGGACCAGCGGCTGCAGCGCCGCTCCCGAGCGGTAGCCGCCGAGCAGCGACCCGTAGGCCAGGATGTCGAAGCCGTCCTTGCCGATCCGGCGGGCCGCGGCCGCACCGCGCTCCAGCAGGGCGTCGTCGACCCAGGCCGGTCGGTCCTCGAGCTCGGCGAAGAGCGCGCGCAGCGGAGCCGGTGCGTCCGCCGGTACGCCGGAGGCGAGCGCCTCGCGGAACGCGGGCATCGTGACCGCGTGGTCCTCGCGGACCGCCCGGACGAAGGTGTCCGCGACCTCGTCGCGACGCATCAAGCCGGCCTTGAGGTCCTCGAGCTCCTGGCCCGTCATTCGGGAACCGGGACCGGCCACCCGGAACAGCGGGGCGGCGAATCGGCGCGCCCACTCGCCACCCCCGCCGTACCGGGTCGGCACGGCGGGGCGGCTGACGACCTCCGCGAGGTCAGCCATGGTGAGTGGCGCAGTACGCGGCACGTTTGTCGGGGCTCGGGCTGGCGAAGAGCGCCTTGATGAACTGGGCCTGCCCGGCGGCGTACTCGCTGATCTCACGCTCCACCAGCGGGCGCACGAAGGACGGAGCGTTCGCCAGCGCCTCGGCGTGCCGCCAGACGACCTCGCGCCAGCCGCGCATGATCGCTCCGACCAGGACCTCGTCGACCGGGCCCAGGTCGAGCTTGTTGAAGGTCGGGTCGAACCGGGCCGCCTCCTCGTCGAAGACCGGGTGGTAGAGCGAGTCGAGCCGCTGGTTGTACGCGTTGTGGTCGGCCTTGTGCGAGGTGCCGTCCGCGGCGGTGAGCCCGACCTTCTCCAGCACGTAGGGGAAGTCGTTGTTGATGTGCGCGTTCATGTTCATCATGAAGTCGCCGAGGCCGCTCATCTTCCGGTCCTCGGTGGCCTGCAATGCGATCTGCCAGGCCTTGGCGACCGAGGACTTCTTGCCGGCCTTCCAGGCGTCCATCGTGTCGAAGTACATCTGCGCGAAGGCGGCGTCGATCTGGGTCAGCCACTTCCGGTCCGCGAAGTAGCCGTTGTCGGCGGCGTTCTTCACGTTCTGGGTCACCCGGAGGTAGGCCAGCGAGAAGATCGCGTCGTGGCTGCAGGACGCTGCGAGCGGGACGAGCCGGCGCTCCATCTCAGCGATGACGTCCTCGATGCACTGCGGGTCGCCGCTCACGCAGACGGGGCCCTGGTACGGACCCTTGTACGGCGTCGGCAGGGCCGCCAGCAGGTTGACCAGCGGATCGAACAACGTGGGGGAGAGCAGAGCGCCCAGGGGGTCGGGTTTCGGGGCGGCCTCGACCGGCCCGGTGGTCGAGCCGACGGCGAGGGCACACGCGACGGCGGCGACGGCGACGCGCAGGGAGCGGTTCAGGGGCATGGGCACAGGTTAAAGTGAGTAAATGCTCAACTTCTACTCGTGTTCTGCGGTCGTCTAGTGGCGCCAGAGATCAGGCGCAGCAGGCCGGTCCAGGCGCGGTCGAAAGCCATGGTCGAGCGGATCCTGGACGCCGCTACTCGCGTTCTCGCGACCGGTGGGTACGTACAGATGAGCACCAACCGGGTGGCGGACGAGGCGGACGTCAGCATCGGTTCGCTGTACCGCTACTTCCGGGACAAGGACGAGATCATCGCCGAGCTCCAGCAGCGGGCCTCGACCGGGATCGTCGAGGAGATCACCGCGGCGATGGCCGATGCCGCACCGATGGACGCGTACGCCGGCACCCGGCACGTGGTCGCGACGATCGTCGCCTCGCTGCGAGCACGCGGGCCGTTGATCAGCGCGATGATCAACGAGGTGCCGCTCGGGTCGCACTCCAACGCGCTGCCCGAGGTCGAGCGCAACCTGGGCGCCTTCGTCCGGATGTACGCCGTCCAGCGGGCACCGAGGATGCCGCGCGAGGAGCTCGACGCGCGCGTCTACCTCGCGATGGGCATCACGCTGAGCAGCTGCCTGCGCATCGCGCTGGAGAAGCCGGAGCACCTCGACGCCGAGCACCTGATCGACCTCACCGCCGGGATGCTCGCGCTGGGCCTCACCGCCCACCCGGCTTGAATGTGCACCAAAACAACGCCGACCCGGCAGAGATGTGCTCCAAAACACCGCTGACCCGGCAGAGATGTGCAGATGTTGGTGCACATTCCTGCCGGGTCAGCGCACTTACGTGCACATTCCTGCCGGGTCAGCGCACATTACGTGCACATTCCTGCCGGGTCGGGGCTACTCGGCGTCCTTGATCTCGCAGAGCACCTCGCCGTTGCCGACGGTCGCGCCGACCTCGGCGGTCAGGCCGGTGATCGTGCCGGCCTTGTGCGCCTTGAGGGGCTGCTCCATCTTCATGGCCTCGAGCACGACGACGACGTCACCCTCGGCGACAGTGGCGCCGTCCTCGACGGCGACCTTCACGATGGTGCCCTGCATCGGGCTGGTCACCGAGTCGCCCGACGCCGCAGCGCCGGCCTTCTTGCCGCCTGCGCGCTTCGGCTTCTTCGCGCCGCCACCGGCGGGTGCGGAGCCGATGCCGCCGAGACCGGCAGGCAGGACGACCTCGAGACGGCGACCGCCGACCTCGACGGTGACCTTCTGGCGCTCGCCAGCCTCCCCACCATCGCCAGCCTCGCCGCCCTTGTTCACGTAGGGAACGATCTTGTTGTCGAAGTCCGTCTCGATCCACGTCGTGTAGACGTCGAAGGAGCCCTCGCCCGACGGGTTGGACGCGGCCACCCAGGCCGGGTCGCGGGTGATGACCTCGTGGAAGGTGATCGCGGTCGGCATGCCGTCGACGACGAACTCGCTCAGCGCGCGGCGCGAGCGCTCGATCGCCTGGGTGCGGTCCTTTCCGGACACGATCAGCTTGGCGACCAGGGAGTCGAACGCGCCCGGAACGGTCTCGCCGACCTCGTAGCCACCGTCGAGACGCACGCCCGGGCCGGACGGCGGGTTCCACGCGGTCAGGGTGCCGGGGGCGGGCATGAAGTTGTTGCCACCGTCCTCGGCGTTGATCCGGTACTCGATCGAGTGCCCGATGATGGCCGGGTCGTCGTAACCGAGCTCCTCGCCCGCGGCGATGCGGAACATCTCGCGGACCAGGTCGATCCCGGTGACCTCCTCGGAGACGCAGTGCTCCACCTGGAGCCGGGTGTTGACCTCGAGGAAGGAGATGGTGCCGTCGGCGGCCACGAGGAACTCGCAGGTCCCGGCCCCGACGTACTTCGCCTCGCGCAGGATCGCCTTGGAGGACTCGTACAGCCGGGCGACCTGGTCGTCGGTCAGGAACGGCGCGGGGGCCTCCTCGACCAGCTTCTGGTGGCGGCGCTGCAGCGAGCAGTCGCGCGTGGAGACGACCACGACGTTGCCGTGCTGGTCGGCGAGGCACTGGGTCTCGACGTGGCGCGGCTTGTCGAGGAACTTCTCGACCAGGCACTCGCCACGGCCGAAGGCGCTGACCGCCTCGCGGTACGCCGACTCGTACAGCTCGGGGATCTCCTCGAGCGTGCGGGCGACCTTGAGGCCGCGACCGCCGCCACCGAAGACCGCCTTGATGGCGACCGGGAGACCGTGCTCCTTGGCGAACTCGACGATCTCGTCGGCGTCCTTGACGGCGTCCTTGAGGCCCGGCGCGAGCGGCGCGCCCGCGGCCAGAGCGATCTGCTTGGCCTTGGCCTTGTCGCCGAGGCCCTCGATCGCGGCAGGGGACGGGCCGATCCAGATCAGGCCGGCGTCGAGGACGGCCTGGGCGAACTCGGCGTTCTCGGCGAGGAAGCCGTAGCCGGGGTGCACCGAGTCGGCTCCCGACTCCTTGGCCGCCGCGATGATCTTGTCGATGACCAGGTAGGAGTCACCGGGCGTGGACCCGTTCAGCGAGTACGCCTCGTCGGCCAGGCGCACGAACAGCGCGTCCCGGTCGGGCTCGGCGTACACGGCGACGCTGCCGATCCCGGCGTCCTTGCACGCGCGGATCACGCGTACGGCGATCTCGCCTCGGTTGGCGATGAGGACCTTCTGCAACGGACGGATCTCGGGCACGCTCAACTCCTGAAGTCTGGTCGAATCCTCCGGGAGTCTATTGGTCTCCGGGAGCGGGTCGTGCTGGGGTCTCAGTTACCGGGAGGTACTGCTCAGCTGCCGGGTTTGTAGACCATCAGGAAGACGATCCCGGCGAAGATCAGCCCGACGATCCCGCCGGACGCGGCGACCTTGCCGATCGCGGCGTCGACGGCCTCGCCGGCCGTGATCTTCGCCGTCGCCGCCTCGAGCGCGGGGGCGATCACGACGAGGGCGAGACCGACCGCGACGAACCAGAGCAGGACCGAGATCCAGATGTACGGGTCACTGAACGACGCCACGTTCTCGTCGGGGTTCCAGGGCGCCTTCGACGACATCACGCCGAAGCCGAACACCACCACGACCACGGAGACGTAGGAGTACAGCGTCACCGTCCGTGCCGCCGAGGCGGTCGCGCCGGCGTCGGCGGTGCGCAGGCCGCGCGAGGCGGTGGTGGCTGCGTGGACCAGCGGCCCGATCGCGAAGATGGCGGTGAGCAGGTGCAGCGCGAAGAGGATCTTGAACACGACTCAGGCTCCTGCCGCTGCGCCGACGAGGTCCCGGGCGTCGGGGATGTCGAGGTCCAGGGGCGTCAGGTCGGGCGCGGACTTGCCGTCGACGATCGGAGCGAGCCGGTCGTAGGCCCGCTGCACCAGGTCGTCAGCGTCCTCGAGGTCGGTGACCGCGTTGACGTAGCCGACCAGGGCCACGTCGTTGCCGATCTGGATCGCGGTGAAGCGGACACTGAAGGGGAACTCGAACCCGTCTCCGGACGCCGTGCCGGTGGCGTTCAGGTTGACCTGGCCGGTCGCACCGTCGTCGGTCTTGTCCTGGTCGGAGCTGACGTCGAGCCGGATCCGGAAGCCGTCGCCGTCGGTCTCGTCGATGGCCTTGCAGTCCTCCACGGTGTCGGAGAACTTGGTCAGCACCTCGGCGGCGTCCTTCGTGGACTTGAAGGTGCCGACGGTGCTGTACACACCCGGCAGGCCGAGGTCGCTGTCTGCCTCGAACGAGGACTCCTCGTCCCGTTCGGGTTCGATCGAGTCGTCGTCGCCGAGCTCGTCGAGGCCGTTCAGGCAGCCCAGGTTGGTGTCGTCGTCATCGTCGTCGTCATCGTCCTTCTCCACCTTGAAGCCGTCGCCGAGGTCGTCGAGGGTCACCAGGGCGTCGGACAGCTCGGACTTGCTGAGCAGCGCTGATCCGCCCTTCGAGCCGCCGTCGGAGGAGTCGTCGCTACCGCAGCCGGTCAGGGTGGCGACCGCCACCAGCGTCGTGGTGGCCAGGAGGATGGAGGTACGCATGCGCGTCACTCTAGGGGACCGGGTCCGCCCGGGTCGTCACGTGCACACGTCGGCGCCGACAACAACGTCAGGGTTAACAACCGTTAACCTTGGGTCTAGGATGCTGCCCATGAGCTTTGAGCTGAGCCCCGAACTCGAGCAGTTCCGTCGTACCGTCCGTGACTTCGCCGAGAAGGAGGTCGCCCCGCACGCAGCGCAGTGGGACCGCGACCACTACTTCCCGGTCGAGGTCGTCGCCAAGATGGGCGAGCTCGGGCTGTTCGGCCTGACCGCGCCCGAGGAGTTCGGCGGCGCCGGGCTGACCGGCGAGGACGGCGGCTTCACCAGCCTGTGCCTCGCGATCGAGGAGCTCGGACGGGTCGACCAGTCGATCGGCATCACCCTGGAGGCCGCTGTCGGTCTCGGCATCAACCCGATCCTCACCTTCGGCACCGACGAGCAGAAGCAGCAGTGGCTCCCCGACCTGGTGGCCGGCCGCACGCTCGCCGGTTTCGGCCTCACCGAGCCGGGGGCAGGCTCGGACGCCGGCGCCACCAAGACCCGGGCCGAGCTCAGGGGCGACGAGTGGGTCATCAACGGGTCCAAGCAGTTCATCACCAACTCGGGCTCCAGCCTGACCTCGGTGGTCGCGGTCACCGCGCGCACCGGCACCGTGACCGACGCGAAGGGCACGGAGAGGGCGGAGATCTCTGCCCTGCTCGTCCCGGCCGGCACGCCCGGGTTCACCGCCGAGAAGGCCTACGACAAGCTCGGCTGGCACGCCTCGGACACCCACCCGCTCTCGTTCGAGGACGTGCACGTCCCCGCTGCGAACCTGCTCGGTGACCGTGGGCGCGGGTACGCCCAGTTCCTCGCCACGCTGGACGACGGGCGGGTCGCCATCGCCGCGCTCGCGGTCGGCCTCCTGCAGGGTTGCCTCGACGAGTGCGTCCGGTACGCCGGCGAGCGCACCACCTTCGGCGTACCGATCGGGCGCAAGCAGGGCGTGGCGTTCCAGATCGCCGACCTGCAGGTGATGCTCGAGGCGAGCCGGCTGCTCACCTACAAGGCCGCAGCCATGAAGGATGCCGGCGTCGAGGGCCCCGCCTTCAAGCACGCGGCCTCGATCGCCAAGCTCTACGCGACCGAGTCGGCCGTCACGGGCACCCGGATCGCCACCCAGGTCTTCGGCGGTTACGGCTTCATGGAGGAGTACCCGGTGGCGCGCTTCTACCGGGACGCCAAGATCCTGGAGATCGGTGAGGGCACCTCGGAGGTCCAGCGGATGCTGATCGCCCGTGGTCTCGGCCTCCCGGTCGAGTAGGACCGGATAGCAGGGTCCTCCAAAAGAACGGCGCGGTGCCGGATAGAGTCGCTTCCTGTGGGACACACCGACCAGATGGAGCGCGCTCGATGAAGTTGTTGGTCACGGGTGGTGCCGGATTCATCGGCAGCCACTACGTCCGTTCGGTTCTCACCGGCGCCTGGGGCGACGTGGAGCCGGAGCTGGTGATCATGCTCGACGCGTTCACGTACGCCGGCAACCACGCGAACCTCGCCCCGGTCGCCGACGACCCGCGGCTCCGGATCGTCGAGGGGGACATCCTCGACCGTGACCTGGTCGACAAGCTGATCGGCGAGGTCGACGCAGTCGTGCACTTCGCGGCGGAGAGCCACGTCGACCGCTCGATCATGGGCGCCCGCGACTTCGTGATGACGAATGTCGTCGGTACCCAGACGTTGCTGGACGCGGCGCTCACCCTCGGTGTGGAAAAGTTCGTGCACGTCTCGACCGACGAGGTCTACGGCTCGATCGACGAGGGCAGCTGGGACGAGGACGAGCCGCTGCTGCCGAACTCGCCGTACTCGGCCTCGAAGGCGTCCAGTGACCTCCTCGCCCGGGCGTACCACCGCACCCACGGGTTGCCCGTCTGCATCACCCGCTGCTCCAACAACTACGGCCCGTACCAGTACCCCGAGAAGGTCATTCCGCTGTTCGTCAGCAACCTCATCGACGGCGCTCGGGTGCCCCTCTACGGCGAGGGCACCAACGTGCGCGACTGGCTCCACGTCGACGACCACTGCCGCGGGATCCACCTGGTGCTGACCCGAGGTCGAGTCGGCGAGATCTACAACATCGGGGGCGGCACCGAGCTGACCAACAAGGAGCTCACCGGCCTGCTCCTCGAGGCCACCGGAACCGACTGGGACCGGGTCGAGCGGGTCGCCGACCGCAAGGGTCACGACCTCCGCTACTCCGTCGACATCTCCAAGATCACCGCGGAGCTCGGCTACACCCCGCAGGTGCCGTTCGAGCAGGGCCTGGCCGACACGGTCCAGTGGTACCGCGACAACCGCTCGTGGTGGGAGCCCCTGAAGTCGCGCAGCTCGGCTGAGGGCTGATCACGGGTGGGTCGACGTCTGCGCCGCATTTCCGGGGAGGTAGCACGCTTCTCTGCGGTCAACGTCGTCGCCACCATCATCGCGCTGATCATCTTCAACCTGCTGGTCCACGGGGTGAAGGGCTGGTTCGGCGGTCCGGGGCACGACCGGCCGCTGACGTCGTACCTGATCGCCAACAGCGTCGGTATGTTCGTCAGCTACTACGGCAGCCGCTACTACGCCTTCCGGCACCGGCACGCGGCGGGGCCTGGTGGCGGACTGCTGATCTACGTCGTCATCAACCTCACGTCCTTCGTGATCCCGATCAGCTGTCTGTGGATCTCGCGCAACGTGTTCGAGGTGTCCTCGATCTACGCCGACAACATCGCCGGCAACGTCGTCGGGGCGATCCTCGGCAACATCTTCCGGTTCTACTTCTTCCGGAAGTTCGTCTTCACCAAGCAACCGACCACGTTCTTCGGCAAGCCCGCGGGTGAGCACGCGCAGGCTCAGGTCGAGGGCTGAACCTCAGCGGTAGTCGTCGGACTCGAGCAGTCGCAGCAGGTACTTGCCGTAGCCGGACTTCTCGAGCTTCTCGCCACGCACCCGCAGTTCGTCGTCGGTCAGGAAGCCCTGGCGCCAGGCGACCTCCTCGGGCGCGCAGACCTTGAGGCCCTGCCGGTTCTCGATCGTCCGGATGAAGTTGCTGGCGTCGTTGAGGGTGTCGAACGTGCCGGTGTCGAGCCAGGCGGTACCGCGCGGCAGCACCTCGACCCGCAGGCGGCCCTGCTCGAGGTAGACCCGGTTGACGTCGGTGATCTCGTACTCGCCGCGGTCCGAGGGCTTGAGGCCCTTGGCGATCTCGACCACGTCGTTGTCGTAGAAGTACAGGCCGGGGACGGCGTAGTGGCTCTTCGGGTCGGCGGGCTTCTCCTCCAGGGAGATCGCCCTGCGGTCGGCGTCGAACTCGACCACGCCGTACGCCGACGGGTCGGCGACCCAGTAGGCGAACACGGTCGCACCCTCGACGTCCTGGACCCGGTTGAAGTCCCGACCGAAGGACGGGCCGTGGAACAGGTTGTCACCCAGGGCGAGCGCACAGGTGTCGTCGCCGATGAACTCCTCGCCGATGGTGAACGCCTGCGCGAGGCCCTCCGGCTTGGGCTGCTGGGCGTAGGTCAGGTTGATGCCGAAGTTGCTGCCGTCGCCGAGCAGCTCCTCGAAGCGGGCCGCCTCCTGGGGGCTGGTGATGATCAGGATGTCGTTGATCCCGGCCATCATCAGGGTCGACAGCGGGTAGTAGATCATCGGCTTGTCGTAGACGGGGACGAGCTGCTTGCTGGTCACCAGGGTGAGCGGGTGGAGCCGAGAACCGGTACCTCCGGCAAGGATGATTCCGCGCATGGCGTCAGTCTGCCGTGTTACTCAGGTGACGGAGGCGTTAGTCCAGAACTCGTGCCAGACGAAGCCCAGCTCGTCGAACATCAGACGCAGCAACGGGACCGAGATGCCGACCACGTTGTGCGGATCGCCCGTGATCCCGGACACGTACGCGGCTCCCCGACCATCGAGCGTGAAGGCCCCGGCGACGTGCAGCGGCTCCCCGCTGGCGACGTACGCCTCGATCTCCTCGTCGTCGATGTTGGCGAAACGCACCTGGGTCGCGGCCGACCGGGCCAACCAGACCTCGCGGTGCGTGTCGATGAGGCAGTGCCCGGTGTGCAGCACACCGGAGTTGCCACGCATCCGCCGCCAGCGGTCCACGGCGTCGGCAGCGTCGGCCGGCTTGCCGAGGATCTCGCCCTCGAACTCGAGCACGGAGTCGCAGCCGATGACCAGGGCGCGGGGCTGGTCCGCGGCGACCGCGATGGCCTTGAGCTGCGCGAGCTTGAGCGCGTACTCGGCCGGGTCGCTGAGCTCGACGATGTCCTCGTCGACCCCGCTCACGATGACCTCGGGGTCCAGGCCGACAGCGCGCAGCGTCGCGAGCCGGGCGGGGGAGGCGGAGGCGAGGATCAGGCGGGTCGGTGCAGGCACGGGTGGAGCCTACGGCGTGTTCAGCGCGGAAGGCCGCTGGCGCGCCAGCCGCCCGGGCCGTGCGGGTGCTGCGGGCGCAGGCGGGCGTGGTTCGAGGACCAGGCGGGGGTGGGCTTCTTGGTGGGGGCGGCTTCTCCGCCACCCATCGCGGAGAACACCGCGACGATGGCGGCGATCTGCTCAGGGGTGGCGTTGGCGTCCACGATGCGGAGAGTGGGTGGGGTCGCCGACACGTCGCTTGCTGACGCCTCCGCTGGCGCTCCGGCATCACCAACCGACGGGTCGGCTCCGCTCCCGCTGTTCCCTCCTACGTCGGTCACAGCGGGATGTTCCCGTGCTTCTTGGCCGGGAGCGTCTCGCGCTTGGACTCCAGCAGGCGCAACGCCCGGACGATCTCCTTGCGGGACTCGTGCGGCGCGATCACCGCGTCGACGTAACCGCGCTCGGCAGCGATGTACGGGTTGGCCAGCGTCTCCTCGTACTCGTCGATCAGCTGGGCACGCTTGGCCTCGACGTCGCCGCCCTCGGCCTCGACGGCCGCCAGGGTCTTGCGGTGGATGATGTTCGCCGCACCGGAGGCGCCCATCACGGCGATCTGCGAGGTCGGCCAGGCGAGGTTGATGTCGGCGCCGAGGTGCTTGGACCCCATCACGTCGTAGGCGCCGCCGTAGGCCTTGCGGGTGATCAGCGTGACCAGCGGGACCGTCGCCTCGGCGTACGCGTAGATCAGCTTGGCGCCGCGGCGGATGATGCCGTTCCACTCCTGGTCGGTGCCTGGCAGGAAGCCGGGGACGTCGACCAGGGTGAGGACGGGGATGTTGAACGCGTCGCAGGTCCGGATGAACCGGGCGGCCTTCTCGGAGGCGTCGATGTCCAGCGTGCCGGCGAACTGCATCGGCTGGTTGGCCACGACGCCGACCGACTTGCCCTCGACCCGGCCGTACCCGATCAGGATGTTCGGGGCGAACAGCGGGCTGACCTCGAGGAACTCCTGGTCGTCGAGCAGGGCCTCGATGACCTCGTGCATGTCGTAGGGCTGGTTCGGGGAGTCCGGGATGATCGTGTCGAGCGACAGGTCCAGGTCGGTGAACTCCAGGTCGGCGACCTCGTCGTACGAGGGCGCCGGGTCCAGGTTGTTCTGCGGGAGGAAGCTCAGCAGCGCCTTGGTGTACTCGATGGCGTCGTCCTCGTCGGAGGCCATGTAGTGCGCGTTGCCCGACTTGGTGTTGTGCGTGCGCGCACCGCCGAGGTCCTCCATCGTGACGTCCTCGCCGGTGACGGTCTTGATGACGTCGGGACCGGTGATGAACATGTTCGACGTGCCGTCGACCATGATCGTGAAGTCGGTGACGGCGGGGGAGTACACGTGGCCGCCGGCGCAGGAGCCCATGATCAGGCTGATCTGCGGGATGACGCCCGAGGCGTGCACGTTCCGGCGGAAGATCTCGCCGTACAGGCCGAGCGAGACGACGCCCTCCTGGATGCGCGCGCCGGCGCCCTCGTTGATGCCGACGATCGGGCACCCGGTCTTGATCGCGAGATCCATGACCTTGGTGATCTTCTCGCCGTACACCTCGCCGAGGGAGCCGCCGAAGATCGTGAAGTCCTGGGAGAACACGCAGACCTGACGGCCGTCGACCGTGCCGTAGCCGGTGATGACGCCGTCGCCGTACGGGCGGTTCTTCTCCAGGCCGAACGCGACCGAGCGGTGCCGGGCGAGCTCGTCGAGCTCGACGAAGGAGCCCTCGTCGAAGAGCTGCTCGATGCGCTCCCGGGCGGTCTTCTTGCCCTTGGCGTGCTGCTTCTCCACGGCCTTCTCGGACGCGGCGTGCACGGCCTCGTCGATCCGTCGTTCCAGGTCCGCGAGCTTGCCTGCGGTGGTGTGGATGTCGATGTCCTGAGGAACTTCGGTGCCCTGGCCGGGAACTGCACTCACGCTGACGACTCCTTCTGAGAACGGGGGATCGGGGTCAATCTAGTGCCCCGCGGCCGGACAGGCGCGACTGCATCCGCACTCCGGGCACGTGCCTCGCTGCGTGGTCGGAACCCGAGCCGCCTCCCGTGCCCTCGCACTCCTCTCCCCAGGGCTGCGCGCGGCCGGAGCCCGGGCTGCTGACACGCCCCGCCCGGCCGCGACACACTAGGCCCATGCCGACACCCGACGCCACCTGGACCCCCCTCGAACTCGATGCGCTCGTCGACGCCGCCGGCCCGAGCTGGTCGGTCTACCTGCACCCGACCGCGACGTCGACGAACGCGTTGGCCGCCGAGAACCCCGTCCCGGGGACGATCGTCGTCGCCGACCACCAGACCGCCGGCCGCGGACGACTGACCCGGAGCTGGGACACCCCGCCCGGGACGGCACTGACCTTCTCCGCCGTCGTGGACCCGGGGCTCGCTGACCACGACTGGCCGCTGCTCCCGCTGGGGGTGGCGCTGGCCGTGGCCGACGGGGTCACCGGTGCCTCGGGGGTCCGGCTCGACCTGAAGTGGCCCAACGACCTGCTGGTCCCGGATCCGGACGGCGAGCAGCGCAAGCTGGCGGGGATCCTGCTCGAGCGGGTCACCGGAGCCGAGGGGCGACCGCTGGCCGTCATCGGGATCGGGATCAACGTCGGTCTGCAGGAGGCGGAGCTGCCGGTCCCGACCGCCACGTCGTTGGCCATCGCCGGGTCCTCGGTCGACCGGACCGAGGTGTTCGGGGCGGTCGCCCTGGCGCTCCGGCTGATGCTCGGGTCGCTGCGCCGCGAGCCGCTGGCGATCCTGGAGCGGTACCGGACCGAGTGCGACACGATCGGGCGGGAGGTCTCGGTCGAGCTGCCGGACGGAGGGTCGTTCACCGGCACCGCGACCGGTTTGGACCGGAACGGGCGGCTTCTCGTGGGGGACCAGGCGATTAGTGCCGGAGACGTCCTCCACGTCCGCCCCACGTGACATGATTCGCCCGTGGTCAAAAACACCCTGAATCCCGGCGAGAGCATCGTCTTCTCGACCCGGACCCATGTGAAGGCGCTGTTCCTCCCGGCGTTCATCCTGATCGTCGTCGCAGGCGCTGCCGGCTACCTGGCCAGCCTGCCGTCCAGCGAGAACGACAACCGGAAGGCGATCTGGATCGCGATCGCAGTCGTCGCGGCGGCGCTCATCGTGTGGTTCTGCCTGCGGCCGTTCCTGACCTGGCTGACCGCGACCTACACCGTCACGAACCGACGGCTGACCACCCACCAGGGCGTGATCACCCGCACCGGTCACGACATCCAGCTCACCCGGATCAGTGACGTCTCCTACGAGAAGGGTCTGGTCGACCGGCTCTTCGGGTGCGGCACCCTGGTGATCTCCGACGCCAGCGACCTGGGCGTGAAGCTGCCCGACGTCCCGAAGGTCGCCGAGCGCCAGCGGATCATCTCGGACCTGCTGTACCAGCGCGACGCCAACAATGACGGGACCTGAGCCGACCGACCAGGACGGTCCGTCGATCTCCGACCTCGAGACGGCGATCCTCGGCGAGGCACCTTCCCTGCGGGGCAGCGAGATCGCCGCCGCCTCCGGCATGTCCAACGACGAGGCGCGTCGGCTGTGGCGCGCCCTCGGCTTCCCCGACGCGGCGAACCAGACCGCGTTCAACACCGCCGACGTCGAGGCGCTCCAGCTGGTCAAGCGCACGGTCGCCGAGTCCGGCATCGACTTCGAGACCATGCTCCGGCTGACCCGCGCGATCGGGCACACGGTCGCGCGGCTCGCCGACTGGCAGATGGCCACGATCTCCACCGCGTTGGAGGAGTTCTCCGGCAACGACCTGAACACCCCCGAGGCGCTGGCCTCGGCCATGCACCTGGTCGAGACCCAGGTGCCGCACTTCGACCATCTGCTCGTCTACGCCTGGCGCCGTCACCTCGCCGCCGCCGTGGGCCGGATCGAGATGCTCGGCTCGAACGACGAGGACCTGCACGTCGCCCAGGCGACCGTCGGGTTCGCCGACCTGGTCTCGTTCACCGCGCTGAGCAACGAGCTCGACGAGCACCAGATCGGCGAGCTGGTCGAGGTCTTCGAGACCCGGTGCAGCGACATCATCGCCGACCACAACGGCCGGGTGATCAAGACGCTGGGCGACTCGGTGCTGTTCCTCGAGAACGACCCCGTGCAGGCCATCGACATCGCCCTGGACATCATCGCGGTGATCGGCGGCGACGAGCGGTTGCCCGACGTCCGACTCGGTCTGGCGACCGGACCCGTCGTGCTGCGCATGGGCGACGTCTACGGCCCGCCGGTCAACCTCGCCGCCCGGTTCACCGCGGTCGCGCGCCGCAACCGGGTGATCATCGACGACCGCACGGCCGAGCTGCTGCCGCCGACGGACTTCGAGACCCGTCCGCTGCCGGCCAGGCCGATCCGCGGGTTCGGGGACATCGAGCCGGTGACGGTGCGCAGGACCCGGCCGCGCCACTAGTCCTCCCGATCGTCGGGCCTGTTTCCGGTCGTCGAGGTTCCCCCGGTCGTCGAGCTTGCCGAGACGTGGTGAGCCTGGCGCCTAGGTCACCACATCTCGGCAAGCTCGACGAACGGGCCGGTTCAGAGAACTCCGGCCTCGCGCGCGGGCTCGGCGTACGCCGCGGCCAGCGACGCTGCGGTCTCGTGGGCGTTGAGGCCCGACGGGTTCGGCACCACCCAGAGCACGGCGCCGCCGAACACCCCCGGCTGCCGTCCGGGCTTCGCAGCAGGAACCTTGAACGCCGACCGGTACGCCGTGATCCCGGCGACCGCGACGACCGCCGGCTTCCGCTCGACCACGAAGGCGTGCAGCCGCTTCCCGCCCTCGCGCAGCTCGGCAGGACTCAGCTCGTCGGCGCGGGCCGTCGCCCGGCGGACCAGGTTGGTCAGTCCGAGACCGCGACCGGTGAAGTGCTCGCGGTCGGCAGCGGTCATGCCGGTCACCGGGTCGATCGGCTCGGTGATGATCCCGGCGGCGTACAGGGCGGGGTAGAAGCGGTTGGACGGGTGCGCGAAGTGGGTCTGCACCGCGGCGGTCCAGAGCCCCGGGTTGATGCCGACGAAGAGCAGCCGGAGGTCTTCGCCGTACAGGTCGGGGACCTCGGTGTCGCGGAACGCGTCCAGCTCGGCACGGGTGAAGGCAACCACGGGTGCCAGCCTAGATAGTCTTCGCCTGTGCCTGCCCCCTCGACCCCGCTGAGCCTCGCCCCCAAGATCGCCGTCATCGGCGGCGGCCAGCTGGCCCGGATGATGGCCGAGCCCGCCGCGGCGCTCGGTCTTCCGCTGCGTCTGCTCGCCGAGGCCGAGGGCGTCTCCGCGGCCCAGGTGATCCCCGACCACGAGGTCGGCGACCACACCTCGCTGGCGGACCTGCGTCGGATCACCGCGGGCTGCGCCGCGGTCACCTTCGACCACGAGCACGTGCCCAACGACCACCTGCGCGCGCTCGCCGCCGACGGCATCGCCGTCCACCCCGGGCCCGACGCCCTGGTGCACGCCCAGGACAAGGGCGTCATGCGCGAGGTGCTCGGCCGCCTGGGCATCCCGTGCCCGCGCAACGCAATCGTCACCGACGCTGCCGGCGTGGCGGAGTTCGGTTTTCCGTGCGTCATCAAGACCACCCGCGGCGGGTACGACGGCAAGGGCGTCTGGTTCGTGAAGACGGAGGCCGACTGCGCCGACGCCTTCGAGACCGCCGCTCGCGCCGGCGTCGAGATCCTCGCCGAGGAGCTGGTCGACTTCCGTCGGGAGCTGTCGGCCCTGGTGGCGCGCTCACCCTCGGGGCAGGTTGCCGCCTGGCCCGTGGTGGCCTCCGAGCAGCGCGACGGGATCTGTCGCGAGGTGATCGCGCCCGCGCCGGACCTGTCCGCCGAGCTGTCTACGCAGGCCCAGCAGATCGCGATGACGATCGCCGGGGAGCTCGACGTCACCGGGGTGCTTGCCGTCGAGCTGTTCGAGACCAACGACGGCCGGATCCTCGTCAACGAGCTGGCGATGCGTCCGCACAACACCGGGCACTGGACCCAGGACGGCTCGGTGACCTCGCAGTTCGAGAACCACCTGCGGGCCGTCCTCGACCTGCCGCTGGGAGCCCCCGACGCGCGCGCCCGCTGGACGGTGATGGTGAACATCCTGGGTGGCCCTGGTGACAGCACGGCCTCCGTCGCCCGCCTGTACGACGGCTACCCGCACGCGATGGCCCGGGACCCGTTCCTGCGGGTCCACCTGTACGGCAAGGAGCTGCGGCCCGGCCGCAAGGTCGGCCACGTCAACGCGTACGGCGACGACCTCGAGGACTGCTTGGAGCGAGCACGCCATGCGGCAGCATGGTTCGCAGGTGAACTAGGAGAAGAGAGCGAATGAGCGACGCAGCGCCCCGGGTGGGCATCGTGATGGGCTCGGACTCCGACTGGCCGGTGATGAAGGCCGCGGGGGAGGCCCTCGCCGAGTTCGGCATCTCCTACGAGGCCGACGTCGTCTCGGCGCACCGGATGCCCGAGGAGATGATCGCCTACGGCCGTGATGCCGCCGGGCGTGGGATCGAGGTGATCATCGCCGGTGCCGGGGGTGCTGCTCACCTGCCCGGAATGCTCGCCTCGGTGACGCCGCTGCCGGTGATCGGCGTCCCGGTCCCGCTGAAGTACCTCGACGGGATGGACTCGCTGCTCTCGATCGTGCAGATGCCGGCCGGCGTCCCGGTCGCCACGGTGGCGGTCGGCAACGCCCGCAACGCCGGTCTGCTCGCCGTACGGATCCTCGCCTCGGGCGACCCGGAGCTGCAGCAGAAGATGGTCGAGTTCCAGGCCGATCTGAAGGCCTCGGCGCACGAGAAGGGCAAGGTCGTGCGCGACCAGTCCGGCTCGACGCCGCGCAAGCTGGGGTTCTGACCGCGATTTCGGACAAACTTCGCGCCTTCGGTGTGCGAAGGTTGCTGCTTACCTGTCCGTGCGGGAACAGGTCGACACGACGGGGTGTGCAGTGGCCAACTGGTTCAAGCGTGGTGCAGGCAAGGACGTTGCAGCGAAGGCTGAGAAGCCGGAGCTGACGAGTCGCGAGCGCGTGCTTCGCGAGTACCGGCTCGACGCCGAGCGGTTCATGAAGTACTCCATCCCCGCCGAGGAGGGCGAGGGCCCGCGCAGCGTCGAGGGGTACCAGGCCCTGCAGGGGATGAACCTCGACGCGACCACGATCCGGCACGCGCACAAGGTCGAGAAGGGACTCGCTCTCCCGGCCCCGAAGCGTCCCTTCGGGCGGTCGCTGCCGAACCGGGCGCTGTCGGCGGTGCTCGGTCGTGACGACCTTCCTGACGAGGCGTTCTACCTCGAGGAGGCGCGGATCGCGCTGGCCTCGTTGCAGCAGTGGAACGACGGCGGCGACCTGGCCGACGTCTCCGCGCCGCGGGGCGACTCGCTGCCGACGAACCCGCTCGACGCCGAGACCCTGGCGCACTTCCTGACCTCCCGGCACAGCGTCCGCAACTTCGAGCCCCGCACGATGGACCGGGAACTGGTCACCGAGGCCGTCCGGCTGGCGGCGTACGCCCCGTCGGTCTGCAACCGACAGGCGTGGCGGATCTACTACTTCGACGACCCGACCGAGATCGCGACCGTGCTCGCGCTGCACAGCGGCTCGGCCGGCTTCGCCGACAACGTCCCCGGCCTGTTCCTGATCACCTACGACATCGGTTCGTTCGAGCGCAGCATGGAGCGCAACCAGGGCTGGATCGACGGCGGTCTCTACTCGATGAACCTGATGCTCGCGCTGCACGGGCTCGGGTTCGGCTCGGTGCCGCTCAACTGGTCGCGCAAGAACTGGGCGTCGAAGAAGATGCGGGCGCTCGTCGGGATCCCTGAGAACGAGAACATCGTCATGCTCATCGGCGCGGGTCACCCTGCCGAGGGCTACCGGGTCGCGCGCTCAGCGCGCCGACCGCTCGAGCAGATCCTCAAGTTCGGGCTGCAGAAGTAAGCCCGGACGCCGCACCTACCGCCGGGCCCACTCGATCTTCGGGCAGGTGTCCATGACCATCTTGACCCCAGCGGCGCGGGTGCGCTCGAATGCGTCCTCGTCGATCACGCCGAGCTGGAACCAGACCCCGCCGGCACCCACGGCCACCGCCTCGTCGGCGAACTGGCCGGCCGACTCCGAGCGGCGGAACACGTCGACCACGTCGATCGGGAACGGCACGTCGGCCAGCGTCGCGTAGCCCTGCTCGCCGAGGACGGTCGGAGCGTCCGGGTGGATCGGCACGATCTTCTTGCCGGCCTGCTGAAGCGCGGCCGCGATGCTGTACGCCGTCTTCGTCGGGTCGCCGGAGAGTCCGACGACAGCCCACACCTCGGCGTCGTCGAGCATCCAGTCAACTGCTCCGCGGTCCTGCCAGTCGTTGGTCATGACTACTTCAACAGCGCTCGGTCAGCGGGTGTTCCATGACGGAGATCACGGCGTCCGCGGTTAATGAGCGTTCACCCCAGATTTAGTATGGACCCCATGGATTCTGACTTCCCGCTGTACGGCCTCTCCGAGGAACACCGCGAGATCCGCAAGGTGATCCGTGAGATCGCCGAGGCGAAGATCGGCCCGTTCGCCGCTGCGGTGGACGAGGAGGCCCGGTACCCGCAGGAGGCCGCCGACGCGCTGCTCGCGACCGGCTTCCACGCTCCGCACGTGCCCGAGCAGTACGGCGGCGCCGATGCGGACGCGCTGGCCACCGTGCTCGTGATCGAGGAGGTCGCGCGGGTCTGCGTGTCCTCCTCCCTGATCCCGGCGGTGAACAAGCTGGGCTCGCTGCCGGTGCAGATCTCCGGGTCCGAGGAGCTCAAGGCGAAGTACCTGTCCAAGCTGGCTGCCGGTGAGGGCGGGTTCTCCTACGCGCTGTCCGAGCCGGACGCCGGGTCGGACGCCGGTGGCATGACCACCCGCGCCGTCCGCGACGGCGACTCCTACGTCCTGAACGGCGTGAAGCGCTGGATCACCAACGCCGGCGAGTCCGAGTACTACACCGTCATGGCAGTCACCGACCCCTCCTCGCGCACCCGCGGCATCTCGGCGTTCGTCGTGGAGAAGTCCGACGAGGGCGTCTCCTTTGGCGCGCCGGAGAAGAAGCTCGGCATCAAGGGATCTCCGACCAAGGAGGTCTACCTCGACAACGTGCGGATCCCCGCGGACCGGATCATCGGCGCCGAGGGCACCGGGTTCGAGACCGCGATGCGCACCCTCGACCACACCCGCGTCACCATCGCCGCGCAGGCCGTCGGCGTCGCCCAGGGTGCGCTCGACTACGCGCTCGAGTACGCGATGGAGCGCCAGCAGTTCGGCAAGTCGATCTCGGAGTTCCAGGGCCTGCAGTTCATGCTCGCCGACATGGGCATGAAGGTCGAGGCTGCCCGCCAGATGACGTACGCCGCCGCCGGTCGCT
Source organism: Marmoricola sp. OAE513 (assembly GCF_040546585.1). Taxonomy (NCBI): domain Bacteria; kingdom Bacillati; phylum Actinomycetota; class Actinomycetes; order Propionibacteriales; family Nocardioidaceae; genus Marmoricola; species Marmoricola sp. OAE513. The sequence goes on from NZ_JBEPOC010000001.1 coordinate 2,924,249, forward strand.
CCGAGCGGGGCGACACGGACCTCACCTTCTTCGGCGCCGCGGCCAAGTGCTTCGCCTCCGACGTCGCGATGGAGGTCACCACCAACGCGGTGCAGGTCCTCGGTGGCTACGGCTACACCCGCGACTACCCGGTCGAGCGGATGATGCGCGACGCCAAGATCACCCAGATCTACGAGGGCACCAACCAGGTCCAGCGCATCGTGATGGCTCGCCAGCTGCTGGCTGGTGTCCAGGCGATGCTCTGACGCTGCGGACACCTCTGGCTCCGTCCCACGAACATCACGACGGGCTCTGACCGGCTCAGGAGAGCGGTCAGAGCCCGTCGTGCACGTTCGGCGTCAGCCGACCTTGATCGTGCTGGTGTCGATGACGACCCGGTAGCGGACGTCGCCGGCCACCACGCGCTCGTATGCCGCGTCGACCTCGTCGGCGGTGATGGTCTCGATCGTTGCGCCGATGCCGTGCTCGGCGCAGAAGTCGAGCATCGCCTGGGTCTCCGGGATGCCGCCGATGTTCGAGCCGGCGAGCACCTTGGAGCCGCCGACGACCGCGAACGGCGCGACGTCGTAGTTCTCGCTCGGGATGCCGACGTTGACCAGCGCGCCCTGCGGCTTGAGCAGGCCGAGGTAGTCGTTCATCGCCAGCGGAGCGCTCACGGTGTTGATGATCAGGTCGAACTTGCCGCGGTTCTCGGCGAGCGTGCGGCGGGTGGCCGCGATGTAGCCGGTCGCGCCCAGAGCGGTCGCGTCGTCCTTCTTGTCCTCGCTGCGCGAGATGCCGGTAACCTCGGCACCCAGGGCGGCAGCGAGCTTCACGGCCATGTGGCCCAGGCCGCCGAGGCCGACCACGGCGACCTTCTTGCCCGGACCGGCGCCCCAGCGCTGGAGCGGCGACCACACGGTGATGCCGGCGCACAGCAGCGGGGCGGCCTCGTCGAGCTCGATGCCCTCGGGGATTTTGACGGCGAACCGCTCGGTGACGACGACCTGCTGGGCGTAGCCGCCGAGCGTCGGGTTCCCGTCGTAGCCGCGCCCGTTGTAGGTCATCACGTTGCCGTTCAGGCAGAACTGCTCCTGGCCGTCCTTGCACTGCTCGCAGTCGCCGCAGGAGTCGACCATGCAGCCGACGCCGACCCGGTCGCCGACCTTGTGGCGCGTGACGGCACTCCCGACAGCGGCAACGGTGCCAGCGATCTCGTGACCCGGGACCATCGGGAAGATGGCCCGGCCCCACTCCTCGCGGACCTGGTGGATGTCGCTGTGGCAGATGCCGGCGTACGCGATGTCGATGAGGATGTCGTTGTCGCCGAGGTCGCGGTGCTCGACGGTGCGCTGGACGAACGGTGCGCCGGCGGACTCGGCGACGAGGGCAGAAGTCTGGATGCTCATGACTTCATCGAACACCCGCGGTCAACCCGGCATTCCGCCGGGTGCCTCACTCGAAGGTGAGGTCCCCGTCGTTCCACCACGCGCGCATGGTCGTGATCAGACCGGCCTCGTCGAAGGTCATGACCTCCATCGGCTGCATGACCGCGAAACCGGCGCCGGTGTCGGTGGAGATGTGGAAGTGGAACGCCGCCTCGCCACCCGCGGTGCGGATGGTCAGCAGCTCGGTCGTGATCTTCAGCGACTCGATGGTCGCGTAGAAGCCGCGGATCGCGTCACGTCCGTGCAACGGGTCCGAGCCGACCGGGTCCTCGAGGGTGGCGTCCTCGGCGTACAGCGCCGCGATCTCGTCAGCGGTCCCGGTCGCGACCAGGCCCAGGTAGGTGCGGACGGTGGCCTCGGCCTGCTCGTTCGTGATTGACATAGAACATGTTCTACCGCAGATACGGACGCGGCGCCTACCACCCGGCACCGAAGCAGAGCAGCGGCACGATGTCGTCGGTCTCCGCGCTGACCTGGGCCAGCGCGTCCGCCGGCGCGGTGCCAGCGGCGACCAGCTGGTGCCAGGACGCGAACACCTCGCAAGCCAGGTCGTCGGCCAGCAGCGCGAGCGAGGAGATCACGGTGCGGGCACCGGCGTGCAGCCAGACCGCGCTCATCCCGACGGACTCCTCGCCGTGCAGCACCGAGGACTGCCCCAGGTCGCAGGCCGACAGGACGACCACCTCGGGGACGCGGGGCAGCAGGTCGATGTCGTGGCCGAACCACGGACCGTCGGCCAGCTCGACCGCCGCGAAGAGCGGGTGGTCCCCGGGGTGCGATCCGTGTCCGGCGATGTGCAGCAGGTCGGTCCGTGCGGCCAGCCACCCGGCGCGGGCGGAGTCGGCCTCGGGGCCGGCGAGGACGTGACCGCGCGGCCAGCTGTCGTTCGCGCGGCGTACCTCCTCCTCGGCACGGGCCAGCCGTGGCCCGGCCAGGAACCCCGCTTCCCGTACGGCGGCGATCGGGCGGTCTGCGGCGTTGAGCCAGCTGGTCGCCGACGTCGGGACGGTGACCGGGCGTCCGACCAGGCCGGGGAGCTCGGTCCAGGGGGTACCGGTCAGCAGGGCCGACGGCGTGAGCACCAGTCGTCGGTAGCCGACCGTCGCGAGGGTCGGGCGGATAAGCACGTCGGCGACCTTGGCGAGGTCGGCACGCAAGGAGGTCTTCACGGTGTCGCCCATCGGGGTGCCGCGGTTCTGTGCGGCGAAGTCGAGGTCGGCGGCGATGCGGTCGAGCAGGGTGCGGACCGGCGCGGCATCGCCGAGCGGGATCACCACCGCCTGGTCCGCGGTCACGGCGAGCGCGGTGAGCGTGCCGTCCAGGACGATGTGCGCGATCAGGGCGCTGTCGTCCACGGCCAGCCGGGTCTGCAGTGTCGCGAGGTCGGCCGGCTCACCGACGGTGCCCTGCGCCGCGAACCAGCTGTGCGCGCGGATGCGCTCGCGGAGCCGGCGTCGGGTGGCCAGGTCGGACGGATCGGCAACGCGGAGCGCAGTCAGGTCGGCCGCGAGCTCAGGGTCCGGCGGTGGCCGCAGCGAGGTCACCCGGGACGCCAGCGCGCGAGCGCGTTCGGACCACTCGAAGACCACTGTGGGGCTGCCGTCGGCCATCGCGGCCCGGAGCCCGAGGCGCGCCAGGTGCTGGCCGTGGCCGACGGCAGATGTCTGCAGGTCCAGGCTGCCGAAGGTGGACTGCCAGGCGTGCAGCTCGGCGAGGCCCTTGCGGGCGTAGTCCCGAGCGCGACCGTGGTGCTCGTGAGCGGCCGCGATCTCGGCCCGCACCTCCCGCGCGAGAAGGCGGGAGGTGATGGGGGAGTCCTGCGTCGTCCGAACCCTGGCCGCGCGGACGGCTGCCTCGACGAGGTCGCGCTTGCGCACAGCGTGGCGGGCCGAGTGCAGGATCAAGCGGTCGGCATCCTGCCGGTGGCCGGTAGTACGCAGCGCCTCGGCGAGCTTGTCCGCGCGACCGAGCAGGCTAGGGGCCGGGCGACCGCCCTCTACCTCGGCGATCACGGCGAATGCGCGGGCTCGGTCGGCCCACGCCGTGCTCCCGTGCGTGGCGAAACGGCGTGCTGCGCTCTGGGCGAGCGAGCGGCTGCGAGCTGGGTCGTCGAGGAGCAGGGTCCTTGCCAGTATCAACTCGCACTCGGCCTGGAAACGGGGCAGCTTCTCGCGCCCGTACGCCGCCGCCGCCTCTTCGAGGGCGGCCGCGGCCTCATGTGTGCGACCCGACGCCAGCAGTACTTCCGCGCGATCCTGTTGGACGATGGCAGCGTTCACCCTCGACACCTTGGACAGGGTGTCCGCCGCAGCGTCCATTCCACGGATGGCCGCAACCAGGTCGTTGCGCAGCAGGTGGGTGTACCCGACGTTGAACAAGGCTTTGGCATGCTCGATCTCGTCGCCGGCCCGTTCGAAGTAGTGAGCGGCGTTTGAGAAGTCCGACGCTGCATCGGCCGCAGAGCCACGTTGGAGGTGAAGCCCCCCTCGGTTCAAATAGGTTCGGCCGAGATGATCCGGCTCATCTCGCAAGCGGTCGATCGCCGAGTCGAAGTGCTGGGTCGCGCTGACCTGGTCACCCCCACGCATGAGAAGCAGGGCGAGTTGGGACTCAGCCAACCCCAAAGAGAGCGGAGACGCACCCGGCCGAGAAAGCACCCGTTCGCACAGAAGGACCGCATCGCGGAGATGACCAGTCTCCGCGGCGCCGTATGCCTCCGTCACGTCGAGGCGATCGATCAGGTCCGGATCAGCCGTGAGAAGTCGTGCGCGCCCAACGAGTTCCAACGCCGTCGCGTAGTCGTTGGCGTTTCCGGCCGCGACCGCCCTGCTGTGAAGCTCTTCAGCGCTACTCACGCGACCTCACGGCTCGAGCTTCTTCTTCTGGTCGCTGCCCTGGGTGATGAGAGGCCAGGCCCTGGCGACTGCCGACTTGCTGTCGTCCGCAGTCTTCGGGACGGGGCCCATCCACTGGGCCATCAGACCGGCCCACAACGGCGCCGCGAACGAGGTTCCACTCCATAGCCCGAACCCGCTGCGGTAGTCGTCCGGGTCGATGGACTCCCGGATCCGGCCGTCGAGGTTGATCCGGGCCACCGGTTCGTAGCCGCCCTCGAAGTTCGTCGGCACGGTGCTCATCACGGCCGCGCCGGGCGCGAAAGCGCGCACCCAGTCCCCGGCGTTGCTGAACAACGCGTCGCTCCCGTTCGGGTTGAGGGCGCCGACGGAGACGACCGGGACCACCGAGCCGTCGACCTTGTAAGGCCCGTTCCCCGAGATCCACGGCGAGAACGCAGCAGGGAAGCAGGGGCGCAGCGTCGAGTCGTTCCCGGCCGAGACCACCACAGTGACGCCCAGCGCGCTGAGGTCCGCGAGCGGCTTGTGCAGCGAGGCGTCAAAGGCGATGTCCTCGGCCGTCTCGTGGTAGTAGCCGAGCGAGAGCGCGAGGATGTCGATGGCACGACCGCCCTCCTGGTTCTTGCGGTATCGGTTGACCAGCTCGGCGATCTTGCCGAGCGCGGTGAGCAGGTCGCTCTCGGTGATCGGTCCGGCCGACGGGGTGATTCGCCACGCGAGGATGTCGGCGTCCGGGCAGGCCTGGTGCACCAGGCCAGCCATGAAGGTCCCGTGGCCGGAGAAGGTGTCGAGATCGCCGTCGAGCATGCCCGCCTGGTCCGGGATGACGTCGGGTTCGAGCGGGTTGGTCTTGCTCGCTTTCCCGTAGCCGATGTCCTCGCCGTCCAGCTGGATGCCCTTCTGGACCACGTCGTCGAGCCACGGGTGCGTGCCGCAACCCGTGTCCAGTAGCGCAACCACCGGGCGACGTCCCCCGCCGAGCGCATCCTCCGAGATCCTTCGAGGCTCCGGCCCGACGTAGGCGATGGGCTGACGACCGCCCGACCCCGGGTAGCCGTAGGAGTCGACGGCGCCGCCTGACCCTTCAGTCCACGGATGCCCGGAGGTGAACGGGTGGCCGGAGGTGAACGGGTGGCCGGACGTGAACGGGTGACCGGAGGTGAAGGGGTGACCCGAAGTGAAGGGGTGACCCGAAGTGAACGGGTGACCCGAGGTGAACGGGTTGGCCGTGACATCACCGATCATCAACAAGTGGTCCAGGCCGAGCCCGCCGACCCGGCTGCCACGGTGCCGACGCACGCGTTGGAGAAGCACCCAGGCATCGGGTGCTTCGGGAGCGCTGTCGTCAGGAGCCAGGCGGAGCACGGCGAAGTGAGTCCGGTACTCCGGCGGAGCGTCCTCCTCGAGAGGTTCGATCGCTGCGAGACGGTCGGCGTCGTCGGTGTCGACGACGATGCCGAGCTCGCCGGCGATCAGGACGATATCCGCCAGCAGATTGCTCTCGGTGAGGAGTGCCTCCTGCGAGACCATGAGCCGCGTGGCGGCGTACCAGGTCGGTTTGGGCGCGAACCCGCCCGGTGCTGGGGGCAGCGCCTTCGCCGGGTCCAGGCCGCGCGGTCGGATCTCCTTCAGGCGGGCTTCCTTGGCGGCCGCGACCGCGGCCATCCGTGCTTCTCGTCGTGCGGCAGACGCGTCCGCGTCCTCGCGACTGAGCCGTTCTGCGCGACGGTCGAGCCAGGTGGGCTTGTTCTTCTCATCAGGCATGGCGGAACCTCAGATCCAGAAGGGAGGGGTGACAAGCGGACGGGCACTGCCGGGCCCCGAGGCCTGGTCCGAGACTGGTTCCGAGACAAAGGTGAGGCGGCACGCCCCGGTCGGCGTGACCGGGAACTCGAACCGCCCCGACTCACCGACGCGGGTCTCGTCGGTGGTGGGTTTCTTGCCCATCGAGGTCAGGAAGACCGTCATGGGCTGGGCGGGCACGACCCAGCCGTCGAGGCGCGCCTGGCGGGCACTCCGGGAGATCCGCACCTGGACGCGGAAGCCCGGCCCGAGGTACTCCAGCGACCAGGTGCCCACCTCCTCGGGTGCGCGCAGCATGGTGACCGAGCGGACACCGGAGAGCTCCTTGTCCCACTCGACCAGGGTCAGCAGCTCGGCGTCGAGGTCGTTGGTCTCGATCCGCGCGAGCACGCCCTCGGCGAGGTCGTCCGGGGGAGGGTCGAGCTCGTCCCAGAGCTCGGCGATCGCGTCGAGCAGCTCGGCGTCGGCGGGCGTCTCGGTCGGCTCCTCGGGATCAGCCATCACGCGGCTCCTTCGCTGACCAGCTCGGCACGGAGCTTGTCGAGGCAGCGCGCCCGGGTCGGGCCGATGCTCCCGACCGGCATGTCCAGGGCGGCCGACACCTCGGCGTACTCGGGGCGCGGCCCCGCGGCGAGCATCCGCAATAGTGCCTGGCAGCGCTGCTCCAGCCGGCTGAGGCAGAGCCGCAGCCGAGCGCGGTCATCAGCGAGCACCACGTCGTCCTCGGGTCCGTCGACCACCGGCAACGAGGAGCCCAGGACGTCGTCGTCGGTGGCCTGCTCGCGGCGCACCTTCTTGCTCGTCCGCCAGGCCTCGCGACGCGCGGTCGTGCACAACCAGCCGGAGACGGCCATCGGGTTCTCGATGGTGGGCGCGTGGTCGACCAGCGCGAGCCACGCGTTCTGGACGACGTCCTCGGCCGAGGCCCGGTCGAGTCCTGCCGCGCGGGCGATCTGCCACAGCGTCGGACTGAGCAGCCGCACCAGCTCGTCGAGCGCCTCCCGGTCGCCGTCGCGCCACGCCGTGAACGCGGCGGCCGACGCCGTCCACCGGGTAGTACCTGGACCTTGCACGTTGATCACTTCCCCACCGAGGAACAACGATTGCCGCGTGACACGACCTGGGGAAAATCTAGTGGAGCCGACGGGGCACCGACAGACGTACGAGCAGGTCAGAAGGGGTTTTGCCGCCAGCTTCGACACGGCGAAACAGGGGCATACCGACGCAGGTGCGCACATACGGGTCCTCAGATCCAGAACGGCGGCGTGGCCGGTGGGCGCCCGGGGGTGGGCAGGACGAAGCTCATCCGGCACGCACCGTTGGGGGCGGTCGGGAACTCGAACCTGCCGGAGTCGCTGACCTGCGCCTCGAGCACGACGGGGTGCCGCAGCAGCGAGGTGAGGAACACCTTGATCGGTTGGGCCGGCGACATCCAGCCGTCGACCCGGACCTGACGCTGCCGGCGGGCGATCCGGAGCTGCACGTGGAAGCCGGGGCCGAGGTACTCCAGCGACCAGGTGCCGACCTCGTTGGCGATCGAGGTCGGGGCGATGCTGCGGACGTGGTCGAGGCCGGCGGGGTCGTCGACGAGCACCAGGTCCTCGGGCCAGGGGGCGTGGAAGGCAGTCACACCGACAAGGAGCCCCGGACCGGGCCGGTGATACATCGATCCCTGGTTAATCTGACGAGCGTGCCGATGATCGAGATCGATGTCCCCGGAGGCAGGGCCGAGGCCTGGCTCAGCCGGCCCGCGGAGACCCCGGCGCCGGGAGTCCTCCTCTACATGGACGCGATCGGTCTGCGTCCGCAGATCTCGGCGATCGCCGACCGGATCGCCTCGTGGGGCTGCACGGTGCTGGCGCCGAACGTGTTCTGGCGTGACGGCCGCACGGACCAGCTGGCACCCACCGGTGACCTTCGCGAGCCGGGAGCACGGGACGCGTTCTTCGCCGAGGTCGGGCCCCGGATCGCCTCGCTGGCCGGGGGCCGCACGCTGGCCGACATCGACGCGTACGTCGGAGCGTTGCGGGCGCTGGAGGAGGTGGCGCCGGGCCCGATCGGGGTCACCGGTTACTGCATGGGTGCGCGACTCGCCGTACGGACGGCCGCGCGGCACGAGGACGTCGCCGCGTGCGGCGGTTTCCACGGCGGCAACCTGGTCACCGAAGCGGAGGACAGCCCGCACCGCGGGCTCCCCACGGCCCGGGCCGAGTTCGTCTTCGGCCACGCCGACGGAGACCGGTCGATGTCACCCGAGGCGGTCGAGGCCCTGGGCGTGGCCCTGACCGAGGCCGGGCTCGCGCACAGCAACGAGATCTACCCCGGGGCACCGCACGGGTACGTCATGGCGGACACGTCGATGTACGACGAGGCGGGTGCGGAGCGGCACTACAGCGAGCTGCGGGAGCTGCTGGAGCGCACGCTTCAGTAGATCTCGGGGGTCTCGCTCGCCTTGCCGGTGAAGACCGGGTCGCGCTTCTCGAGGAACGCGGCCACGCCTTCCTTGCCGTCGCCGACCGAGGCGTGCCACATGGCCAGGCTGTCCGCGCGGTGCGCCTCGAGCGGGTGGTCGGCCGCGGAGTTGCGGTAGAGCATCTGCTTGGCCAGGGCCAGGGCCACCGGTGACCGGCCGACGACGAAGGACCGGGCTAGGCGGTAGGCCTCCTCGAGCAGGTCCTCCGGCTCGTGCACCGAGCGCACCAGTCGTCCGGCCAGCGCCTGCTCGCCGGTCATGATCTCGGCGGAGTAGACCCACTCCAGGGCTTGCTGGATCCCGACGATGCGCGGAAGGAACCAGGTGGAGGCGGCCTCGGGGACGATGCCGAGCCGGCCGAAGACGAAACCGATCCGGGCCTTCGTCGAGGCCAGCCGCAGGTCCATCGCCAGCGTCATCGTGGCGCCGATGCCGACGGCCGGGCCGTTGATCGCGGCGATGACCGGCTTGGGGCACGCGTGGATCGCCAGCGTCACCTTGCCGCCGGTGTCCCGGACGCCGGTGTTCACGGGCTCGTCGTACAGGCGGTCGCCGGCGACGTCCGCCGGGGTCGGGGAGAGGGTCTCGTCCAGGCCGAACACGTTGCCCTCGGCAGAGAGGTCCATGCCGGCGCAGAACGCCCGGCCGGCGCCGGTGACCACGATCGCCCTGACCGCGTCGTCGGACGCGACGTCGAGGAAGAACCGTTCGAGCTCGACCGCCATGGTCACGGTGAACGAGTTCAGCGCGTCCGGTCGGTTGAGCAGCAGGGTGGCGATGCCGTCGTCGTCGACGGAGACCTCGAGGGTCTCGTAGGTGTAGGTCACTTCGTGAATCCTGTCGGGGTGCAGAGGGTCGGACCGACGTCGTCGGTGCGGTCTTCCTTGATGAGCTGGAGCAGCTTGAGGGCACGCCCACGATCCCAGTGGATCGCCTGGTCGCGGATCGGCATCCCGCAGGTCAGACCGTCCTTGCCGTTGACCTGGGTCATCGCGCGGGCGAACTTGCCCAGGGCGATCACCCCGGTGCCGTCGCTGACCTTCAGCGTCGAGGTGCCGGCGTTGACGACCCGGGAGTAGCGCCACGGGTTGATCACGGTCATCGGGGTGGCGACCTTCTTGCCGAGCGCCGTCACCACTTCGCGCTGGTGCTGCGCGCGGGTGATGTCGCCGTACCGCTGGACGTAGCGCGAGCGTGAGTAGGCGAGCGCGGTCACGCCGTCGACGGTCTGGCAGCCCTTCTTGATGTTGAGGTTCGCCTTCTTGTCCTTCATCCGCTTCTTCGGGCAGATCTCGACGCCGTCCACCGCGTCGACCGCCTTCACCAGACCGCCGAATCCGATCTCGACGTAGTGGTCGACGTGCAGGCCGGTGTTCTTCTCGATCGTCTTGACGAGCAGCTTCGGCCCGCCGAACGCGAACGCGGCGTTGATCTTGGTGGTGCCGTGGCCGGGCACCGGGACGAGGGAGTCACGGGGGATCGAGAGCAGCAACGGCTTCCCTCCGCCGAGGTGGAGCAGCATGATCGTGTCGGTGCGCTGACCGATGTCGCCGACGCCACCGGCGCCGTACTTCTTCAACTCCTCCTTCGTCAGCCCGGCGCGGCTGTCGGAGCCGACGATCAGGTAGGTCGTCCCGTCCTGCTCGGCGGGTCGCCCCGAGGCGGGGAACGCGTCGACGTCGTCGATCTTCTTGATCGCGGTCATCGGCACGGCGACGAGGAAGGCGAGCCACGCGAGGATCAGCAGCGGCACGCCCCAGCGGATGATCCGCCAGACCGGCCAACGACGTCTGCCGCCCGGGCTCGAGCCCGGCTCCGGTGCCGGCGTGGGGGAAGGCGTGGGGGCAGGGCGTCGCGGCGGGGGAGGCGGGGTCGAGGACTTCCCGCGGGCAGGCGGCGACGTCGGGATCACCCGGGTCTGCTCGGGCTCCTCGCGCTGGACCGGACGGCCCTTCTTTCCGTAGAGCCAGTCGTACTCGGGTGGCTCCTGAGGGTCATCAGGCATGCGGAAGACGCTACAGGGCGACCCGTTGCGCGTCGTGGACCCCGCCCCGGTCTCCGACCGCCAGGTCGAGGGTCTCGCGCACGACGGCGCCGACCTGCCCCGCCTCGACGAGGAACCCGTCGTGCCCGTACGTCGAGGTGATCACCCGGAGCGGTCCGGCGGTCGGGATCGCGGTGGCCAGCTCGCGCTGCTGGTGCAGCGGGTACAGCCGGTCGCTGTCGACGCCCGCCACCACGGTGGGCACCCGGAGGCGGGCGAGCGCTGCGCCCACGCCGCCGCGCTCGCGACCGACGTCGTGGAAGTCCATCGCCCGGGTCAGGGCGACGTACGAGCCGGCGTCGAAGCGCCCGACGAGCTTGTCGGCCTGGTGCTCGAGGTAGGAGACGACCTGGAACATCTCGTCGTCACGCTGGTCCCGACCGAACCGCAGGTCGAGCTCGGTCGCGCTGCGGTAGGTCAGGTGGGCGATCCGGCGCGCGATCCCCAGCCCGTACGCCGGGGTCTCGCCGGCCCGGTCGTAGTCGCCGCCCTGCCAGTGCGGGTCCCCGGTGATCGCGGCGACCTGGGTCGACTGGGTGCCGAGCTGGTCGGCGGACGCGGCGGCGGAGGTGGCCAGCACCAGCAGGGCACCGACCCGGTCGGGGTAGCTCAGCCCCCACTCCAGAGCACGCATGCCGCCCATCGATCCACCGAGGACCGCGGCGAACCGGTCGATGCCGAGGTGGTCGGCCAGCCGTCGTTCGGCGCGGACCTGGTCGCGGATCGTGATCGCCGGGAAGCGCGACCCCCACGGTCTCCCGTCGCCGGCGAGGGTGGCCGGACCGGTGCTGCCCGAGCACCCGCCCAGGACGTTGGCGGACACGACGTACCAGTGGTCGGTGTCCAACGGCTTGCCCGGGCCGACGACCTGGTTCCACCAGGTGGCGGCGTCCGCGTCGCCGGTCAGGGCGTGCAGGACCAGCACCGCGTTGCGGGGGCGTCGCGCCGGGACGGGGGTGCCCCAGGTGCGGAAGGCGATCTCGAGCTCGTCGATCGTGCCGCCGCGCTCGGGCCGGAACGACCCGAGCACGGCGACGCGGGAGGTCGGCACCGGCCTCAGGCCTCCTTGGCGGCCCGGAAGCCGGCCTCGAGGTCGGCGGTGATGTCGGCCAGGTTCTCCAGGCCGACGGCGAGCCGCACCAGGCCGGGCGTGACCCCGGTCGAGATCTGCTCCTCGGGGCTCAGCTGCGAGTGCGTCGTCGAGGCCGGGTGGATCACCAGGCTGCGCACGTCGCCGATGTTGGCGACGTGGCTGTGCAGCTCGAGCGCCTCGACGAAGCGCTTCCCGGCCGCCACGCCCCCGGCGATCTCGAAGGCGAGGACGCCTCCGACGCCGCGGGGCGCGTACTTCTGCGCGCGCTCGTGCCAGGGGCTCGACGGCAGTCCGGCGTAGTTGACCGAGAGCACCTCGTCGCGGCCCTGCAGCCACTCGGCGACGGCCTGGGCGTTGGCGACGTGCCGCTCGACGCGCAGGCTCAGGGTCTCGATGCCTTGGGCCAGCAGGAAGGCGTTGAACGGCGCGATGGCGGCACCGAGGTCGCGCAGCAGCTGCACCCGGGCCTTGAGGATGTAGGACAAGTTCGCGCCGAGGTTGGCCGCCAGCTCCGAGCCGACGCCGAGGTCGCGGGCGTAGACCAGGCCGTTGTAGCTCGGGTCCGGGGTGTTGAAGTTGGGGAACTTCTCGGGCTGCGCCGCGTAGTCGAAGTTGCCGCTGTCGACGATCACGCCGCCGATGGCTGCTCCGTGACCACCGAGGTACTTGGTCGCCGAGTGCACCACGACGTCCGCGCCGTGCTCGAACGGCCGGATCAGGTACGGCGTCGCGATGGTGTTGTCGACCACCAGCGGGACCCCGGCGGCGTGCGCGACGTCGGCGACCGCGGCGATGTCGAGGATGTCGATCTGCGGGTTCGAGATCGTCTCGGCGAAGAACGCCTTGGTGTTCGGGCGGACCGCGCGGCGCCAGGCGTCGAGGTCGTCGGGCTCGTCGACGAAGCTGACCTCGATGCCGAGCTTGGCGAAGGTGTAGTGGAAGAGGTTGTAGGTGCCGCCGTACAGGCGGGCGCTGGAGATGATGTGGTCGCCGGACTCGGCCAGGTTGAGCAGCGCGAGCGTCTCGGCGGCCTGTCCGCTGGCGGTCAGCAGCGCTCCCGCGCCGCCCTCGAGCGAGGCGATCCGGTCCTCGACCGCGGCCTGGGTCGGGTTCTGGATGCGTGTGTAGATGTTGCCGAACTCCGAGAGCGCGAAAAGGTTCGAGGCGTGCTCGGTGCTGTTGAACGTGTACGACGTGGTCTGGTAGATCGGCAGCGCGCGGGCGTTGGTCTCGCCGTCCGGGGTCTGGCCGGCGTGGATCTGACGGGTCTCGAAGGACCAGGCGTTGGACATCGTTGTCTCCAGTTCGTGGGGTGGGTCCGATGACTATTTATACTAAGTCACTGTACTAAAGAGACAACAGGTGGACGGCTACCGTTCTCGCATGGAGCCGCTGCCGCCGTCGTACAGCGCCGTCGCGCTGACGCTGATCGCCCGTCAGATCCACGTGAACCTGCTCGGCAACGTGCACGGGGGCGAGGTGATGCAGCTCGTCGACTCCACTGCCGGCGCCGTCGCCGGCCGGCACAGCGGGGGACCGGCGGTCACCGCAGCGATGGACGAGATGGCCTTCCTGGCGCCGGTCCGGGTCGGAGACCTGCTCCGTGCGACCGCGCAGGTGAACTGGGCAGGACGGACGTCGATGGAGGTCGGCGTCCGGGTCGAGGCCGAGCCGTGGAACCAGGCGGGGACCACTCCGGTGCACGTGGCCACGGCGTACCTGGTGTTCGTCGCCGTCGACGCCGCCAACGCTCCGCGCGAGGTCCCGCCGCTGGCTCCGCAGACCCCGGACGAGGTGCGACGGATGCGCGAGGCCGAGATCCGGCGGGCGCACCGCCTGGCCCGCAAGGCCGAGATCCTGGAGGGGCGCACGCACACGGGCGGCTGAGAGAAGGCTGTGACAGTGCGGCGCGGCGAACCGCAAGTGACGCATGTTACTGGTGATACTTGCCGACATGCAGTCCGCCCTTCCCCTGCGGCAGAGCCCGCTGGACCACCGCGCCCAGCTCGGCAGGATCCGTTTCCGTCGCGCCGTGGCGCTCATGTTCATGACCCTGGTGCTTCCCGGGTCTGCGCAGCTGGTCGCAGGCCGCAAGGAGACGGGCCGGATCGCGATGCGCATCTGGTTCGCCCTGGTGATCACCACGCTGCTGCTGCTCGCGGCGTTCGCGATCTCGCACTCGTTCGCCATCTCGTTCTTCCTCAACACCACGGTCCTGGGTCTGATCCGGATCGTGCTGATGGGTCTGGCGGTCGGCTGGGCCTACCTCTTCGTCGACGCGTGGCGCATCGGCGAGCCGCTCGCGCTGGCGCAGAAGCAGCGTCTCGCGATGGTCGGCATCAACGGCCTGCTCTGCTTCTCGGTCGCCGGCAGCCTGCTGTTCGCCTCGCACATGGTCACCAACGGCCAGAACGTGATCTCCGCCGTCTTCACGAACGGCAAGGAGAAGGCGCCCGCCAAGGGCCGCTACAACGTGCTGCTCCTCGGCGGCGACTCCGGTGCCGACCGCTGGGGCCTGCGGCCCGACAGCATCACCGTCGCGAGCATCGACGCCGACACCGGCAAGACCGTCCTGTTCGGGCTGCCGCGCAACATGCTCAACTTCCCGTTCGCCAAGGGTTCGGTCATGGCCGAGCAGTTCCCGGACGGTTTCGACTGCGGCGTCACCTGCGAGCTGAACTCGCTGGCCACCTGGGCCGCTGACCACAAGCCGTTGTTCAAGGGTGTGAAGAACCCCGGCGTCGAAGCCACCAAGCAGGCAGTCGAGGGCATCACCGGCCTGAAGATCCAGTACTTCGCGATGGTCAACCTCAAGGGCTTCCAGAAGATGGTCGACGCGGTCGGCGGTGTCACGCTGAACGTCCGCGACCGCATCCCGATCGGCGGCGTCGGCGGCCCGGTCACCGGCTACATCGAGCCCGGCAAGCGCAAGCTCAGCGGCTTCGACACGCTCTGGTTCGCCCGGTCGCGCGAGTCGGCCGACGACTACTCCCGGATGGCGCGGCAGAAGTGCGTGATGAACGCGATGCTGCAGCAGATCAGCCCGCAGAAGGTGCTGTTCAACTTCGACAAGATCGCCAAGGCGAGCGCCGCGCTCGTCACCACCGACATCCCGGCCAAGTCCGCGGACGAGTTCATCAACCTCGCTCTCGCGGCCCGCAGCCACCCGGTCCGGACGATCTCGTTCGTGCCGCCCGTGATCCGGACCGGTAACCCGAACATCGCCAAGATCCAGCGGATGGTGAAGAAGGCGATCGACCCGAAGGCTGCCAAGAAGGCCGCCAAGAAGTCCGCGAAGGCGGGCACCGGTGCCAAGGCGTCCCCGAAGAAGCAGAACGAGGGCACCACCGGCGGAGCGATCGGCAGCCTGCGCAGCGGGTACGCCGCGAACCAGGCGGAGGACCTCGGAGCAGCCTGCTGAGGTTAGGGTTCTCGTCGTGCCTCCTGCGTCTGCCTCCGGTCCCGTGACCCCGGGGGCCCGCCCGGAGACCCACCCGGAAACTCGTGTGGTCGCCGTGGTCGTGACCTGGAACAGACGCGACCTGCTGGTCGAGTCGATCGAGGCGTTGCGGGCGCAGACGCACCTCCCGGCGGCGATCGTCGTCGTCGACAACGACTCCACCGACGACACCGCCGGCCTGCTCGGGTCCTCCTTCGGGGACGGCCTGGACGTCGTACGGCTGCAGGAGAACACCGGAGGCGCCGGGGGTTTCACCGTCGGCGTCGAGAAGGCGCTCAACCACCACCCCGACCTGGTCTGGCTGCTCGACGACGACACCGTCCCCACCCCGACCGCCGCGGCCGAGCTGGTCGCTGCGTGGGAGAACTACCCCGGTGAGCGCCCGGCGGTCCTGGCGAGCCGGGTCGTCTGGACGGATGGTCGCGACCACCCGATGAACACGCCCCGGGCCAAGCCCGGGGCCACTGCCGAGGAGAAGGCCGCCGCGGCGACGGTCGGGGCCTTCCCGGTCCGGTCGGCCTCCTTCGTCTCGATCATGTGCGATGCCGCCACCATCCGCGAGCGTGGCCTGCCGGTGGCCGACTACTTCCTGTGGAACGACGACTTCGAGTACTCCACCCGGCTGATCCGCGACGGCGTCGGCCTCTCGTGCCCCTCCAGCCTCGTGGTGCACAAGACCAAGGTCTTCGGCTCCACCGATGTCGATCCGGGGGAGCGGTTCTACTTCGAGGTCCGCAACAAGCTCTGGGTGTTCTCCCGCTCCGGGGGGCTCTCGCTGCCCGAGCGCGGTCTGTACTCCGCCGCCACCGCGCGGCGCTGGGTGCGCACCTTCCGGTCCTCCAGCGACCGGAAGACCCTGCGCCGTGCGCTCGGTCGCGGTCTGATCGCCGGCCTGCGTCGGCCGCGCACGAACGGTGCGGTGCTGGCGACGGCCCGCCCCGTCCCGGTTCCCGCGGCGGAACCGTTGCCGTTCTCCCTGCTGATCAGCACGTACGGCGGCGACGACCCGGCGTACCTGCGCGACGCGTTCGTATCGTCGACCGAACGGCAGACGCGTGCACCGGCGGAGGTGGTGCTGGTCCAGGACGGACCGGTCCCGCCCGCCCTGGCCGCCGAGATCGCCCGGATCGTCGAGACCAGCCCGATCCCCGTCAAGCACCTCGAGCTCGCGGAGAACCTGGGGCTCGGTCCTGCCCTGGACGCCGGACTCGCCGCGTCGAGCCACGAGGTCGTGGCGCGGATGGACTCCGACGACGTCAGCCGTCCTGACCGGTTCGCGCGACAGCTGCCGCTCATCGAGGCCGGCGCGGACATCGTCGGCTCGGGCCTCATCGAGTTCGGTTCGTCGATCGAGGACGTCGTCGGCACCCGGACGCCGCCGACGGATCCGGACGAGATCCGTCGGGTGATCCGCTTCCGCGACCCCTTCAACCACCCGACCGTGGTCTACCGGCGCAGTGCCGTGCTGGCGGCCGGCGGCTACACCGACATGGCCCTGCTCGAGGACTACCTTCTCTTCACCCGCATGGTCGAGGGTGGCGCGGTACCGGCGAACCTGGCCGAGCCGCTGGTCTACTACCGGGTCGGCGACGGTGCCTACGCCCGTCGTGGCGGAACGAGTCTGCTGCGCAGCGAGATCGCCCTCCAGCGGCGCTTCCGGCGCCTCGGAATCACCTCACGGACCGAGTTCGTGCGCAACGTCGCCGTGCGCGGGGGCTACCGGCTGGTTCCCGAGGGTGTGAGAAAGGTCGCCTACCGTCGCCTGTTGGCGAACCGGACCGGCGAGGCTCGCGGCTAGACTGGCTCGGGCTTCCCGCGCGACGGGAAGTCTGACTGTGCATGTCTGGGCATCAAGGAGTGTGTGTGGACCCCGATCTCGTCATCGTCGGATCCGGTTTCTTCGGACTGACCATCGCCGAGCGCTGCGCGAACGAGCTCGACCTCAAGGTCCTCGTCGTCGAGCGTCGGCACCACATCGGCGGTAACGCCTACTCCGAGCGCAACGCGGAGACCGGCGTCGAGGTGCACAAGTACGGCGCGCACCTGTTCCACACCTCCAACGAGAAGGTGTGGGAGTACGCGAACCGTTTCACCACCTTCACCGACTACCGGCACAAGGTCTTCGGCAAGTACCAGGGGCAGGTGTACTCGCTGCCGCTGAACCTGGCACTCATCAACCAGTTCTTCGGGAAGAGCCACACCCCCGACGAGGCCCGGGCACTGATCGCGGAGCAGTCGGCCGAATTCGACACCGACGCCGCGCAGAACCTCGAGGAGAAGGCGATCAGCCTCATCGGGCGCCCGCTCTACGAGGCGTTCATCAAGGGCTACACCGCCAAGCAGTGGCAGACCGACCCGAAGGAGCTGAGCGCGGACATCATCACGCGCCTCCCGGTCCGGTACACCTTCGCCAACGGCTGGTTCTCCGACACCTACGAGGGCCTGCCCACCGAGGGCTACACGGCCTGGCTCACCAAGATGGCCGACCACCCGAACATCGAGGTCCGTCTCGACACCGACTTCTTCGACGCCTCCAACGGCGTCCGCGAGAAGTTCCAGGGCAAGGTCCCCATCGTCTACACCGGGCCGGTCGACGAGTACTTCGGCAACTCCGAGGGCCGCCTGTCCTGGCGCACGGTCGACCTCGAGGAGTCGGTCGTCGACGTCGACGACTTCCAGGGCACGGGGGTCGTGAACTACAACGACCAGGAAGTGCCGTACACGCGGATCATCGAGTTCAAGCACTTCCACCCCGAGCGGGAGAAGACCCACCTGCCCGGCAAGTCGGTGATCGTCCACGAGTACTCGCGCTTCGCGACCGAGGACGACGAGCCGTACTACCCGATCAACACCGCCGAGGACCGCGAGAAGCTCCTGAAGTACCGGGACCTGGCCAAGAAGGAGCCGCTGACCTTGTTCGGCGGTCGCCTCGGCACCTACAAGTACCTCGACATGCACATGGCGATCGGGTCGGCACTCTCGATGTACGAGAACAAGCTGAAGCCGCACTTCGCCGACGGTGCCGAGCTGAAGTCCGGAGGAGTAGACGGTGAGTGAGCCCCAGGGGACCGAGCGCAGGATCCTGCAGCGGTTCGTGCTGCCGGCGGACCGGGACCTCGACGTCGTCCCGCTGTACGTCGACACCGAGGCGGCCGTCCTCGACGCCGACCGGGACAGCGTCGGCGCGAGCAAGCGCGCCCAGGAGATGAACAAGACCGCAGCGCGCCAGGCGACCACCGCCGGGACGACGCTGCACCCCGAGGCGATCCTCGACCGGTTCCGGCTCAAGGTCGAGCACTCGAGCCGCCTCTCGCTCGGCACCTACTTCAACGCCTTCCCGGCGAGCTACTGGCAGCGCTGGACGATCGTCGACGAGGTCCGGCTCGACGTGACCGTGCGCGGCCTGGGCGCCAGCGTCACCGTCTACCGCTCGATGGCCAACGGGCGCTCGCAGCGGGTCGACGGGTGGACCTCGGAGTCCGAGGGCGCGGCGACCGCGTCCTTCGACCTGCCGCTGACCGCGT
Source organism: Marmoricola sp. OAE513 (assembly GCF_040546585.1). Lineage (NCBI taxonomy): Bacteria > Bacillati > Actinomycetota > Actinomycetes > Propionibacteriales > Nocardioidaceae > Marmoricola > Marmoricola sp. OAE513. The sequence continues at coordinate 2,942,928 of NZ_JBEPOC010000001.1, forward strand.
TCGTCGACGGTGGCTGGTACTGGTTCGACGTCGCCACGGCCGATGCCGAGGCCGTCATCGAGGAAGCGACCTGGAGCGCCGCCGTGCCGGCCGACCGGATCGCCGCCGGCTCGGTGACCATCGGCATCACCACGATGAACCGCCCGGACTTCTGCTCCGAGCTCCTTGCGCAGATCGGCGAGGACCCCGACGTGATGAGCGTCGTCGACGAGGTCCTGGTCATGGAGCAGGGCACCAAGAAGGTCGTCGACGACCCGGCGTTCGCGAAGGCCGAGGCAGCCCTCGGTACCAAGCTGCGGATCATCGAGCAGGGCAACATCGGTGGGTCCGGCGGTTTCGCCAGGGCGCAATTCGAGTCGCTGAAGTCCGACCGCTCGAAGTACGTGCTCTTCCTCGACGACGACATCGTCGCCGAGCCCGAGAGCATCCTGCGGGTGATCACCTTCGGTGACCTCGCGCGCCGCCCCACCATCGTGGGTGGCCACATGTTCTCGATCTACTCCAAGGCGCAGCTGCACAGCTTCGGCGAGATCGTCAACCGGTACCGCTTCTGGTGGACCTCGCCGGACTACCTGGAGACCCAGTGGGACTTCGGCGCCCGGAACCTGCGCAGCACCCGCTGGTTGCACCGCCGGGTCGACGTCGACTTCAACCCCTGGTTCATGTGCCTGATCCCGCTCTCGACGGTGAAGGAGATCGGGCTCAGCCTGCCGCTCTTCATCAAGTGGGACGACTCCGAGTACGGCCTGCGCGCCCAGGCGGCCGGAGTGCCGACGGTGTCCATGCCGGGGGCTGCTGTCTGGCACGTCCCGTGGACCGACAAGAACGACGCACTCGACTGGCAGGCGTTCTTCCACCAGCGGAACAGGTTCGTCGCGGCGCTGCTGCACTCCCCGTTCCAGCACGGCGGCCGGATGGTCCGCGAGAGCTTCAACCAGCAGGTCAAGCACCTCATCGCGATGCAGTACTCGGTCGTGGAGATGCGGCTGCAGGCGCTCGAGGACGTGTTCAAGGGTCCGCACGAGCTCCACGGCAAGCTCGGCACCCGGTTGGGCGAGGTCCGCGAGATGCGCAAGGGCTTTGACGACGCGACCCTGGCCCCGCACCGGGAGGCCTTCCCCGAGGTCCGGCTGGAGAAGCCGCGCAAGCGCACCGACTACTCCAAGATCCTCGGCCTGAAGGCACAGCTGGTCTCGGCCGGCCTCGGCGCGGTGCGTCAGTTCCGGCCCGCCAAGCCGCTCTCGCGCGAGTTCCCGCAGGCGAACCTGCCCGCGATGGACGCCCGCTGGTACCACCTGGCCAAGCTCGACTCCGCGATCGTGAGCATGCCGGACGGCACCTCGGCCGCGTTCTACCGGCGTCAGCCCGAGCAGTTCCGCGACCTGCTCCGCCGTACGGTCGAGATCCACCAGCGCCTGCACCGCGAGTGGCCGCGGCTGGCCCAGGAGTACCGCGGCGCCCTCGGTGAGATCACCTCCCCCGAGGTCTGGGAGAAGACGTTCCTGGAGTCGACGAAGGACAACGCGTGAGCAAGGCAGCAGACCGCGCCGCGAACACTGCGGCGAAGCGCAACAAGACCGACGAGAAGGGCCGTCGCTTCAACGCGGCCCGGCGCGCTCGCAAGGTGATGGAGAAGAAGGCCGACTCGATGCCGGTTCCGCCGGCGCTCGACGGTCCCAAGCAGGTCCGCGTGGTCAACGCCGAGCTCGTCGACCCGTCGCCGCGCGGTGGCATCGCGGAGGTCTTCCAGCAGCGCTACCTGCTGCGCCTGATCGTCGGCCGCCAGCTCGCCCAGCAGTACGCCGCCTCGGTGCTCGGTCTGCTGTGGTCCTACATCCAGCCGGCGATGCGCTTCGGGGTCTACTTCTTCGTCTTCGGTGTCGTGCTCAAGACGCACGGCGGCAACACCCCTAACTTCGCGCTGCACCTCTTCTCCGGCATGGTGATGGTCAGCTACTTCAGCGAGACCTGGCGCACCGGTACCGCCTCGGTGCGGTCCAACCGCGGCCTGCTGCTGAAGATGCGGATGCCGCGGGAGATCTTCCCGGTCGCCTCGATGGTGGTCGCGATGTACCACACCGGCCCGCAGATCCTGATCCTGCTGGTCTGCTGCGCGATCGTCGGGTGGCACTTCTCCTTCGCCGCGATCGCTGCCGGACTCCTCGGTTTCGCGATCCTGCTGCTCTTCGCGATGGCCGCGACGCTGTTCTTCTCCGCGCTGAACGTGCTCTACAAGGACTTCCAGAACATCGTCGCCACGTTCACCCAGTTCCTGCACTTCATGGTGCCGATGATGTACCCGTTCTCGTTCATCGCGAAGCTGCAGGACTCGCACCCGGTGATCTACCAGCTCTACATGGCCAACCCCCTGGCCGAGGCGATCCTGCTGCTGCAGCGGTTCCTCTGGTACCCGACGCTCGACGACCCGGACGGCAAGCTCCTCGACGCGCACTTCCCGCCCGACATGTGGGAGCGCGGCCTGATCATGCTGGTCATTTCGGCTGGCCTCGTCTACCTGTCCCAGAAGTTCTTCACGCGGCTCGAGCCGCAGTTCCCGGAGCGTTTGTGATGTCTGAATCGATCGTGGTGCGCAACGTCACCAAGGACTTCACGATGCAGTACCACCGCTCGTTGAAGGACATGGCGGTGGCGACCCTGAAGGGCCTGCCGCTCAAGGAGCAGTTCCAGGCCATCAACGACGTGTCCTTTACCATCGAGCAGGGCGAGTCGATCGGTCTGATGGGCCTGAACGGGTCCGGCAAGAGCACCCTGCTCAAGCTGATCAACGGCGTGATGAGCCCCGACCAGGGCACCATCCGCACCCGCGGACGCATCGCCGGCCTGATCGCGACCGGTGCCGGGTTCCACCCGCAGCTCACCGGCCGCGAGAACCTCTACCTCAACGGTGCGATCCTCGGCATGAGCGAGGCCGAGATCAACAGCAAGTTCGACGCCATCGTGGAGTTCGCCGACATCGGCAAGTTCTTGGAGACTCCGGTGTCGCACTACTCCTCGGGCATGTACGCGCGCCTGGGGTTCTCGATCGCGATCCACGTCGACGCCGACATCTTCCTGGCCGACGAGGTCCTCGCGGTGGGGGACCGGCCGTTCAAGAAGAAGTGCGTCCAGAAGATGCAGGAGATCCGCCAGCAGGGAACGACGATCTTCTACGTCAGCCACGCGACCGCGTCGGTGCGCGCGATGTGCGACCGCGTGCTGGTGCTGGAGTCGGGGCACTTGAACTTCGACGGTGATGTAGAGGCGGGGATCCGTTACCTGCAGTACGACGATGTCGAGGACGAGATCGGTGTTGACGGGAACGATGATGAGGAGCTCGGGGCGGACATCTAAAGTCCGCTTCGCCCTTCGCCTCACCTTGGCCGCGTGCCGCGAATCCCGGCGGCGCCAACCAGCCGTTCGCTGCGCTCACGGGTGCCAGGCCCATCCACGACGCCGCCGGGCTCCGCGGCCCACGACCTGAGTGCGCCCTTCCGTCGCTGCCTCATGCCCGTAGTGTCTGTGCCGATGTATGTAGTGGTCGCTGCTGCATTTCTGTCCAGATCTGGGAATGCATTTAATTACACGGTTGTAATTAGAGGAATTACAAGGTTGTAATTGAAAAGAATGTATTGCTAAGGGCTGTTACTAATGTGACTCTTGGGACTCGTGTGAATCACTTCCCCCTCACACTGGAGTCCTTGAATGCGTACGTTCCGAGCTCGCTACATCACGATCTGCCAGCAGATCCTGGTCACGGCTGTCGTGGTGGCCGTGGGTCTGTCGGCTGCTGGGGTGATGACGCTGCAGATCGTGGCGCCCGAGAACGAGTCACCGGTCGTGGACGGAGGTGCGCTCGGGATGGCGCCGGCGATCGACGTCACCGACGGGTACGCGGCGACCAAGGCGGTGACGCCGAAGGTGCGGGAGATCAAGGTCGCGCCGGTCGCGGTCAAGGCTCCGGCGAGGAAGCGCGCCCAGGCGCCCGCGAAGAAGGCCGACGCCGGGCGAACGCTCGCTGCGGTCTCGAAGCCGGAGAAGGTGCACGGCTACGCGACCGTCGGCGTGACCTGGAAGGCGGGGGAGGACCTGGCCGAGGACGACATCGAGGTGCAGGTCCGCACGAGGAAGAACGGCGCCTGGTCGGGGTGGACGACCGCGGCGTACCACGACGAGCACGGACCGGACGCAGGCACCGGTGAGGCCGAGCGGGCCACCCGTCCCGGCACGGACGCCGTCGTCATCGGCGACGTCGACGCGGTGCAGATGCGCGCCGAGACCGCCGACGGCACCGCTCCCGACGACCTCGAGCTCGCGGTCATCGACCCGGGCACCGCGGCGGTCACGAAGGAACCGGCCGCCATCGACACCGCAGAACTTCCTGCCTCCGATCGCGACGCAACGAGCTCCGCGCCGATCGAGTCGACGGCAGGGATGGAGGGAACCGACGGGGCTGCGACCCATGGGGATGGGGCCGCAGCCTCGTCGGACCTCGAGCTGGCGGCAATGAAGGTCGCCCCGAAGCCGACGATCTACTCCCGCGCCCAGTGGGGCGCCAACGAGAAGCTCCGCGACAAGAGCTCGCTGCGCTACGGCACCGTGCAGACCGGTTTCATCCACCACACGGTGAACGCGAACAACTACACCGCCGAGCAGGTACCGGCTCTGCTCCGCGGCATCTACGCGTACCACACGCAGTCCCGCGGCTGGTCGGACATCGGCTACAACTACCTGGTCGACCGCTTCGGCCGCATCTGGGAGGGCCGCTACGGCGGAGTCGACCGCGCGGTCGTCGGGGCGCACACGCTGGGTTACAACGAGTACGCCTTCGCGATGTCCGCGATCGGCAACTTCGACATCGCCCAGCCGCCGCAGGCCGTGCTCGACGCGTACGCCAAGCTCTTCGCCTGGAAGCTGTCGCTCTACAACATCCGCGCGGACGCTTCCGGCCTGACCGTGAAGGGCAAGAAGCTCTTCGCGATCAACGGGCACCGTGACGTCGGCAAGACAGCGTGCCCTGGCAAGTACCTGTACGCGAAGATCCCCTCGATCCGGGTCGCGGCCCAGACGCTGCAGAACAAGGCCCAGGTCCCGGTCGACCCGGTGAACCGGGCCGTGATCGCGGCTCCGAAGGGCCTGGTCGCCCCGACCGCGAAGCCGACCGCGGCAGTGCCGCAGCCCAGGCTGACCCTGCCCGTACGCCGCAACCTGGCCGGCAGCGCGTGGGCGGACCTGATCGTGAAGTCGGCCAGCGGAGTCATCTCGGTGGTGCCGACCGAGGGCGTCCTGTCCTACGCCGGCCCGATCATCTCGAAGGGCAGCTGGTCCGACCTCAGCATCATCGCGGCCGCCGGCGACCTCACCGGGGACGGGAAGGCGGACGTGGTCGGCAAGATCAAGAAGTCCGGCGCCGTCCGGGTCTTCCCGGGCGACGGCGCGGGTCACGTGTCGCGGGCCGGCGTCGGCCGCACGATGGCCTTCGACCGGGTCAAGAGCATCGTCGGGGTCAAGGACTTCACCCGCGACGGCAGGAACGACGTCGTCGGTGTGGACAAGAAGACCAGCGCGCTCCTGCTCTACCGCGGTCTGGGCAAGGGCACGTTCGCGCCGCCGGTGGTGCTCAAGAAGTCCTGGCCGTACACGAAGACGGCCGGTGTCGGTGACTTCAACGGGGACAAGCAGGCCGACCTCATGGTCGTCTCCGGAGACCGCACGCTGTACCTGGTCCCGGGTGCCGCGAAGGGCACCAAGCTCGGCAAGCCGGTCCGCCTCGGGGCGCTGGCCGCGCCGGTCAGCGCGCTGCTCGGCTGGGGAGACCTGACCGGGGACAAGAAGGCCGACATCGTCGTCAAGGACACCGGCACCGGCCTCGGTCGGATCCGCTCGGGTCTCGGCAACGGCCGGGTCGGCACGACGTACGGGCCGTTCGAGAGCCTGCGCGGCCTCACCAAGATCACGATGGCACCGATGGTCGGGACCGTGGCAGCGGACGCGGTCGGACGGGACGCCGCGGGTCGTCTGGTCGTCGTCCCGAACAACGGTCGGCGCAACATCAGCGCGCCGCTCCCCAGCAACCTCAAGGTCCCCGCCGCGACCCAGATCCTCAGCGTCGGCGACTGGGACAAGGACGGCAAGTCCGACGTCGTCGTCCGCCTCTCCGAGGGCAACGCCCTGCGCCTCTACCCGGGCCTGGGCAACGGGAAGTTCGGCCAGCCGCGCTCGCTGGGTCTCGGCTGGAAGTCGGTCAACCGGCTCGCCGCGGTCGGCGACGTCACGGGCGACGGCTTCCCGGACCTGATCGGGAAGATCGGCTCGGGACCGCTGACGATCTTCCCCGGCAACGGCACCAAGGCCTTCAAGGCCCCCACACTCGCTCCGGCATCGCTGCGGACGTTCAACCAGATCGGGAGCGCCGCGTGGTCGCCCCGAGGGGCGGCGTTCACCTCGTCCGACGGCTCGTTCGTGCCGTTGGCAGGAGGCGCGCTGGGCACCGCCCTGCGGGCGGCGAACGGCACGGCGACGCCCGTGTACGACACCTACGTCGGCGTGGGGGACGCCAACGGCGACGGTGTCGCGGACCTGCTGGCCAGGGAGAAGGGATCCGGCACGCTCTGGTTGCTCCCGGGGAAGACATCCGGTGGGTTCGCCCCCCGGGTGTGGGTGGCAACCGGGTTCGCCGGCTACCAGCTGCTCGGCTGAGGCCGTCAGTTCCCTGCCCGCACGGCAGCGGTGGACCGCTCACTCTGGGAGTGGGCGGTCCACTGGTCGTCGTCGGCACCCACGACCAGGATCATCGAGCCGCTGCCGGCGAGGAGGCCGACGACGAGGTCGCGGCCGGCGTCCGAGAGCGGGTTCACGTCGGTGATCACCCGACGGTCGTCGGCGAGCGGCTCGCCGAGGTCGGTCGGGTCGTCCGGCGAGAACACGTCGCTCTGACCTGCCCACAGGACGCCGTGGTCCAGGACGCCCTCGGGCAGCGGCTCGCTGAAGCGGGTCGCGAACGGGTGCAGCGCGCAGGCCATCGTGGTGGCGGCCCGGGTGCCGACCTCGAGACCGGTCGGGCCGACGATCGCCACCGGGGCCGAGTCGTCGAGGCGCAACCCGGCCGAGAGCAGGCCACCCAGGAAGACGACGCCGAGCCAGTGCGGCGGCAGGTCGACGTGCAGGTCGTCACCGGGGTCGAGCATGAGCTCCTCGACGAAGAGGTTGGCGGTCTTGGACACCCAGTTCGCGTACGTCGTGACGGACAGCTCGGTCCGCTCGCCGGTGGTGTCGTCGTAGAACGTCACAAACGGGGCGGAGGGGTCGCGACGCAGGCGCTTCGTCAGGAGTTCGGGGAAGGTCGTGGGCACGTGCACACCCTGCCAGGTTCGCCGACACGTCGCTTTCCCGCAGGCAGGTCCTGTTCGCTGCGCTCATGGACCTGCCTGCGGCAAACCGACGGGTCGGCTCCATCAGCCTGCGGCTGATTGGCATGATGACGCCCATGGATGAGCAGTTGTGGGCAATCGTTCCGGCGGGCGGCGCAGGGACGCGTCTCTGGCCGCTGTCACGCGCAGGGGCACCGAAGTTCCTGCACGACCTCGCCGGGAGCGGCCGCACCCTGCTGCAGGGCACCTACGACCGGCTCGAGCCGCTCGTCGGCGACAGGCTTCTCGTGGTGACCGGTGTCGCGCACCAGGACGCCGTCCGCGGTCAGCTCGACGCGCTTCCCGCCGACCAGGTGATCGCCGAGCCGAGCCCGCGCGACTCGATGGCCGCGATCGGCCTCGCCGCTGCGATCATCGAGCGCCGTGACCCCGATGCGGTCATCGGTTCGTTCGCCGCGGACCACGTGATCGCCGACCCCGAGGCCTTCCGCGCCTGCGTCACCGAGGCCGCTCAGGTCGCGCGGACCGGCGCCCTGGTCACGATCGGCATCGAGCCCGACTTCGCGTCGACCGGCTTCGGGTACATCAAGCTCGGCGACCGGCTGAGCGACTTCGCCTCCGCGCACGGTGTGGCCGCGTTCGTGGAGAAGCCCGACGCCGCCACCGCCACGGCGTACGTCGCCAGCGGCGACTACCGCTGGAACGCCGGCATGTTCGTCGCGCGCGCCAGTGTCGTCCTCGACCTGCTCGCCCGCGAGCTGCCGGATCTCGCCCGGGACCTGCGTGCGATCGCCGCGGACCCCGAGAAGTTCGACGAGCGCCTCGCCGAGCTGTGGCCCGGTCTCGCGAAGATCGCCATCGACCACGCCATCGCCGAGCCGGCGGCGGCAGCGGGCAAGGTCGCCGTCGTTCCCGGGTCGTTCGGCTGGGAGGACATCGGCGACTTCGAGGCGCTCAGCAGCCTCCTGGACGGCGCCGAAGGCATCAAGGTGCTCGGCGATGCCGGCAGGGTCGTGTCGCGCGACAGCAGCGGCCTCGTGGTGGCCGGGACGGACCGGACCGTGGCAGTGCTCGGCCTCGACGACGTGGTCGTCGTCGACACCGGCGACGCGCTGCTGGTGACGACCACGGCGCACGCGCAGGAGGTCAAGGCGATCGTGGAGGCCCTCAAGGCCGCCGGCCGCACCGACCTCGTGTAGCAGGTCCGCGACAGCCCCGGTCGTCGACAACTCCGGTCGTCGAGCTTGCCGAGACGGGGTGAGGCTCTGCGCCCACGTCACCACATCTCGGCAGGCTCGATGACCGAGCTGCTCGATAGCCGCTACACCAGCGGCTGACCCGGCTCCGGGCTCTGCTCGTTGGTGTACTTGTTGAAGAACGCGTCCATCACGCCACCGCTGACCGAGGTGCAGTACTGCCAGTTGCCGGCCTGCTTCGACGTGTCGCCGGGGTTCTCGGCGTCGGCGGACCAGCGCGTCAGGGCGATGTGCTTGCCGTCGGGGAAGGCCTTGCCGTCGGCGGGCAGACCGTCGTGCTCCTTGGTGTACCAGGGGACGGCGATGAAGCGACCCTGGGCGTTCTGGAACTTCTCGGCGATGGCCTTCAGCTGGTCCATCTGCTTGTCGTCCTTGGCGGCCGTCTCGTCGTACCAGGCGATGACGTAGCCGTGCTCGAGGTTGTGCACCAGGGCAGCGACCTCGGGACGGTCGGCGGAGTAGAACGGACGACCGAACGCGGTCGGCGACGGCCGGTGGTTGCCGAACGACGGCGGCGCGTCGTTGTAGGTGATCGGGGTGCCGTCGGGGATGTGGTTCTGCTGGCCGTCGGTCTTCGTGGTCTTGATCGGGTCGCAGCCCGCGGCGGACTCGGTCTTGCCGATCGAGGCCAGCTTCTTCTTCGCCAGGGCGTCCTTGTCGCGGCTGTCCTTGATCGCGACGAACGCGGCCGAGCCGATCAGGGCACCGACGACGATGATGCAGGCGCCGAGGATCAGCAGGCTGCGGGTGCGCTCCTTGCGAGCCTGCTCGCTGCGCATCTGCTCGACCATCGCGCGACGCTCGTTGGTCTTCTGGTTCTTCTTGGCCACGGGGCTGCTCTCTGGCTCGGCGGTCGGATCGAGGGGAAGTCTACGAAAGCGGAGCAAGAGATGTGGACGTGTCCGCGTTTGACCCGGGAGCGGGGGCCCAGCCGAACGCGAACAGCAGCGCTCCGAGGCGCACGTCGGTCGCCGGAGCGGCGACCTCCAGCCGCCCGTCGAGCTCGGTGACCGCGAAGCCGCACTCTGTCAGCGCGGCCACCAGGTCGCCGACCAGTGCAGGGGCGCCGAAGGCCGTGCGGTCGCGTCCGGCCAGGGCGGCGGTGACCGCCTCGCGGCTGCCGAGGCCGAACATGTCGGTCCCGACCTCGCGGACCAGGCTGCGAGCACCGGGCCCGTGCTGGCCGCGGGGGAGCACCCGGTCGGCGAGACCGCGGACGACGGTGACCGGACGCCCGCCGAGCTTGCCGCTGACGACCTCGGCGATCCCGGTGATCTCGTCGGCGACCGCCGGCGCGGTGACCGCGAGCGGGTTGCCGTAGGAGTCGGTGCTGCCGTCGAAGGACACCATCGGCTCGAGGCCGGCCGCCCCTACCGCGATGTCGGTCTGACCGTGCCGCCACGCGCGACCGGCGGTGTCGCTGATCAGCACGGCGACGTCGTACCCGGTGCTCGCGGCGAGGTCCTCACGGATCCGGCGGGCGGACGCGTCCGGGTCCAGGGGCAGCAGCACCAGCTTGCCGGGCTCGACGTTCGAGGCGTCGATCCCGGCCGCCGCCATCACCAGCCCGAGGTGGTTCTCCACGATGCTCGTCGGCCCGCGGCGCGCTACGAGCCGGACGGTCTCGGCGCGGATCGCGTCCTCCCGGTCGACCGCCACGACCCGGCCCTCGGCCTTGCTGACCACCTTGCTGGTGATGACCACGACGTCACCGTCCGCGACGTACGGCGCGCACAGGGCGGCCAGGTCGGTACCCGCGGTGACCTCACCGATGCCGTCGGGGGAGAAGACCTCGATGCTCACAGCCCGGCCAGGGCGATGACCTCGGCGACCATGTCGGCGGTGGCGTCGTGGTCGGTCATCATCAACGGGACGGCCCGGGCCCGGATGCCCGCGTCCTCGATCCGCTCGACCAGGCCGGCGTCGACGGTGTCGACGAGCCAGCCGTCCAGCAGGCCTTCGGCGGCGCGTGCCCCGTAGTGCTCGGCGACGCCCGCGGCGGACACCTCGACGCCGATGATGCCGAGCAGCTGTCGAGCCATCCCGCGGACGTGGTCGGCGCCGACGATGCCCGAGACGCCGACGACCGGCGCCGAGGTGCTGCGCACGGCGTCGCGGATGCCGGGTACCGCCAGGATGGTGCCGACCGAGACGACCGGGTTGGAGGGCGGCAGGATGAGCAGGTCCGTGTCGGTGATGGCGGCGAGCACATCGGGTCCGGGCCGGGACTCCTCGGCGCCGATCGGCACCACGGCGTACGCCGGGACGTTCGCCTGGTGCCTGATCCAGTACTCCTGGAAGTGCACGGCGCGGCGCTCGTCTGTGTCGGGGTCGTCGATGACGACGTGCGTCTCGATCCGGTCGTCGGACATGGGGAGCAGCCGGACCCCGGGCTGCCAGCGCTTGCAGAGCGCCTCGGTGACCTGGGTCAGGCCGAACCCGGCGTCGAGCATCTGGGTGCGCACCAGGTGGGTGGCGAGGTCGCGGTCGCCGAGGCCGAACCACGTCGGCTCCACGCCGTACGCCGCCAGCTCCTCCTTCGCGTGCCAGGTCTCGTCGGTGCGTCCCCACCCGCGCTCGGGGTCGATGCCGTTGCCGAGCGTGTACATCACGGTGTCGAGGTCGGGGCACACCTTGAGGCCGTGGACCCAGATGTCGTCCCCGGTGTTGGCGATCACCGTGACCTCGGTGGGGGAACCCGTTCTCTCGATCAGCCGGAGCACGCCCTGGATGAAGCGGGCGCCTCCGACGCCTCCGGAGAGGACCGTGATCCGGTTCGGAACGTCGTTCGTCATGGCAGAAGTGTGTCCCTCGGAGGATTCCAATAGCAGACCGGGGCTTGACTTCACCGGTACGACAGGCATGTAATCACATCAGTGTGGTTTTCAACTCCGACGCACGTCGGTGAGGAAGGTCACTCTCACACAACATCGCAACCCGTCAGGGTTGCTGGGTCGAAGGGGAACATCGTGCGCGAGCTGTATCTGCTCGAGGGGGACGCTGACGAGAGCGGTTGGCAGGAGCGTGCCCTGTGCGCTCAGACCGACCCGGAGGCGTTCTTCCCGGAAAAGGGTGGTTCCACCCGCGAAGCCAAGCGTGTTTGCCTGACCTGCGACGTCCGCGGGGACTGCCTGGAGTACGCACTCGGCAACGACGAGCGCTTCGGCATCTGGGGCGGGCTCAGCGAGCGGGAGCGGCGCAAGCTCAAGAAGCGCGCAGTCTGAGCCAGACGCCGTGAAATCGCGCACCCCGCCGCGTTCTCGTCGCTTGGCGGCCGCTTCGCTCTGAGGCCGCCTGCGCTCCTCAGCCTTGCAGGGCACACGATTTGACGACGTCTGGATTCTCTGGGGCTGGGAATCAGGTCCTAGGCTGACCCCTCGTGAAGGTCACCGCGCTCCTCGTCAGCCACAACGGTGCTCGCTGGCTTCCAGCGGTGCTCGCCGGCCTGGCTGCGTCGACGCGCAAGATCGACGCGATCGTCGCCGTCGACACCGGTTCGACCGACGACTCGGTCGCCCTCCTGGAGCGCACGATCGGTGCCCCGGCCCTCCGCCTCGACCCGCGGACGCCGTACGCCGAGTCGATCCGGGTGGCGCTCGCGCACGCCGCGCCGGCCCAGCCCGACGAGTGGATCTGGCTGCTCCACGACGACTCGAACCCGTCGCCGGAGTGCCTCGCCACCCTGCTGGAGACGGCTGCGAGCGTCGGCCCCGAGGTCGCCGTCCTCGGCCCGAAGCTGCGGGAGTGGCCCTCGTTGAAGCGGCTGCTCGAGGTCGGCGTCACGTTGACCGGGACCGGGCAGCGCGAGACCGGCCTGGAGCGTGGCGAGTACGACCAGGGTCAGCACGACGAGCCGCACCGGGTGCTGGCGGTCAACACTGCCGGCATGCTGGTGCGCCGCGAGGTGCTCGAGCAGGTGGGACTCGACCAGTTCCTGCCCGTCTTCGGCACTGACATCGACTTCGGCTGGCGGGTGGCGCGCGCCGGCTACGCCACCCGGGTGGTCCCCGACGCGGTGATGTTCCACGTGGAGGCGTCCCGGCAGGGCCGCCGCGACTCCGAGCTCGTCGAGCACCCGGGCCGACAGATCCGCGAGGGCGCCCAGTACACGCTGCTGGTCAACAGCCCCGGCTGGACCATCCCGTTCCGCTCGGCCCGGATGATCCTCGGCGGTCTGCTGCGAGCCCTCGGTCTGCTGCTCGTCCGCGCGCCCGGGGAGGCCGCCGACGAGGTCGCCGCTCTGCTCAACATCTTCAGCCACCCGCGCCGGATCCTGCGGGCCCGTCGCGGGCGTGCCGAGGGCGCGACGGTGACCCACCAGGAGATCCGTTCGCTGCTGGCACCGTTCTGGCTGCCCTACCGGCACGGCCTGGACTACGTCACCGACGTGGGCGTCGCGATCGCCGCCAGCCTGCGCGAGCAGGCCGAACGGCGCCGTCCGCCCGGCGTCACCGAGGAGACGCCCTGGTTCACCCGGCTGCTGCGCGCCCCCGCGCTGTGGGCCCTGCTGCTCGCCGTGGTCGCGGGTCGGTCGTTCCTCGACGGCGCCGGCCCGCTGCACGGTGGCGCGCTGCTCCCGGTCCCCGAGCACGTCTCGCACTGGTGGCAGCTGTGGGGCGGGTGGCAGCACGACCTCGGCACCGGGTCCAGCGCGCCGGGGCCGGCGTACCTGTTCCCGCTCGCGCTGCTCGGAACGGCGCTGCTCGGCAAGGCCGAGCTCGTCGTCGTGGCGGTCTTCGTGCTCGCCGTGCCGGTCGCCTTCCTCGGCGCCCTGCGGTTCCTCCGCCGGATCTGCACCGGCCCGTGGGCGCCCCTGTGGGGTGCGGCCACCTTCGCGCTGATGCCGGTGGTCTCCGGTGCCGTCAGCCAAGGGCGGCTCGGCACCGTCGTCGGTGCGGCCGTGCTGCCCTACCTGGTCACCGCCGCCCTGGGCCTGGTCGTCACGGTCCCGTCCGAGAGCGGACACACCCCGGAGGTGCGCCGCTGGCGCTCGGCCTGGCGCACGGCCGTCCTGGCCGGGCTGCTGATCGCCTTCGTCCCGCCTGCCCTGATCGTCCTGGCCCTGCTCCTGCTGTTCGCGGTGATCAGCGGACTGCTCCAGCCCCGGTCCCGGGAGCTGGTCGTCGTGCTGGTCGTCCCGGTCCTCCTGGTGCTGCCGTGGGCGATCGCGACCTTGAGCGTCCCCGGGGCCTGGCTGGTCGAGGCCGGCCGGGCCGCGGCGCTCCCGTCGTCCCCGACCTTCCTCGACCTCGTCCTGGGACGCAGCGCCGGCGTCATCGAGGCGCCGGCCTGGTTCGGGGTCGGGCTCCCGCTCGCCGCGCTGCTCGCGTTCCTGCGGCCGGACACCCGCCCGCGGGTGCTGCAGGCGTGGGCGGTCGTGCTGGCCAGCGCGACCGTGCTCGCGGCCACCTCCCGCGTCCCGGTCACCCTGCCCGGCGTCCCGGTCGACTTCCGGCCGTGGCCCGGCTTCCTGCTGATCCTGGTCCAGGGTGGCTTCATCGTCGCGGCCGCGATCGCCGCCGACGGTGCGGTCAAGCTGTTCTCCGAGGCCAGCTTCACCTGGCGGCAGCCGGTCGCGGCGCTGACCTGCGCGGCGGCACTGGCGGCGCCCGTGCTCGCCACGGGTTGGTGGCTGGCACGGGTCGACGAGGGTCCGGTGCAGCGGTCGGCGACCACCGAGCTCCCGACGTACATCAAGGAGCTGGCCCTGGACACGAACGAGGTCGGGGTCCTGCGGATCACCGGTGGACTGCAGTCCGGCATCGAGTACCAGCTGCTGCGGTCGGGGCCGCAGCGTCTCGGCGACGACGGCGTCCTCGCCCTGACCGAGCCGGACCGCCGCTTCCGCGCCCTCGTCGAGAGGTTGCTCTCGACCGCGCGCACCGACGACGCCGACCTGCTCGCGTCGTACGGCGTGCGCTACGTCTACGCACCGGCCCCGGTCGCCGGTGTGGTGAGCGGAGGGCTCGACGCAGCACCGGGCTTCCTCGACGCCAGCGCGCCGGCGCCCGGGTCGCGCACCTGGGCCGTGCAGCCCGACCCGAGCCTGAAGGGTGTCGACAGCGACCGTGCCCTGACCCGCCCGCTCTGGGTCGCGGTCAGCGTGCTCACCCTGATCACCGCGCTGGTGCTCGCGGCTCCCGACCGGCGGCGCCGATGACGACCCCGAGCCCCGCCCCCGCCCCCGCCGGCGGCAGCCGCCGCGCCGCGACCCGCACGAACCCCGGCCGGATCGTGATGTTCTGGCTCGTCGTCGTCGGGCTGACCGTGGGCATGCTGACCCTGGCCGGGACGACGCCGCGCGGGATCGGCCGACCGGTCGAGGACCCGTCGCGGGTCCAGCTGGATCGACGCACCTTCAGCTGCGCCGGGGGCATCGAGGGCGCGAGCACCCGGTCGGGCAGCGTCAAGGAGGGCCTCGCCGCCGCGAAGACGGTGCCGGTCGATCCGCGCCAGCCGGTCACCTTCGTCGCCGGGCGGGACGTCGCCACCGGTGCCTTCGCCGGGCAGCAGGCGAGCACGGCGACATCGCTGGCCTGGCTACCCTGTCCCGAGCCCCGGGCCCGGTGGTGGTTCGTCGGGGCGGGCGGCGCGGCGGTCACCCACGACACCGTGCTGACGTTGAGCAACCCGCGCGCCGGTGAGGCCAGCGTCGACATCGAGGTCTTCGGCCCCGACGGCCCGGTCGAGGCGCCGGACTTCTCCGACGTGCAGGTCCCCGCCGGTGGGCACAAGGTCATCGACCTCGCGAAGACCGCTCCGGCGGTCGGCGAGCTCGCCGTCAAGATCATCGCGCGCCGCGGGCTGGTCGCGGTCTCCGCCGTGGACCGGTTCTCGCCGGGCGCGGTGGGCGACACCGCCACCGAGTGGCTGCCCGCCCAGTCCTCGCCGGGACGGTCGACCACGATCGCCGGCATTCCGCCCGAGCGCGGCGCCTCCACCCTGGTGGTGGTCAACCCCGGTCCGGTCGAGGCGATCGTCAAGGTGTCGGTGATCGGCGCGACGGGCACGTTCACCCCCGAGGCGCTCAGCGAGTTCATCGTCGGACCGGAGTCGGTCCAGACGCTGCCGATGGCCTCGGTCATCGACGGCACGCCGCTCGCGCTGCGGATCACCTCCGCGCAGCGGGTGACCGCGACCCTCCGATCGGTCAAGGCCGGGGACACCTCCTACGCGACCGGCGTCCGGCTGATCCGGGGCAGCACGGCGTTCGCCGTCCCGGACGGGAAGGGGCAGCTGGTGCTCTCGTCGCTGCGCCAGGGCTCGACGGTCCAGGTGACGGCGCACGGCAGCGGCGGCGAGACCCTGCTCGACGACGCCGTGAAGGTGGCAGCGCGCACCAGCGTCCCGGTGGCGCTGCCGGCCGGCACCCGCTACGTGAGCCTGGAGGCCGACCGGGTCGACGCGGTCGCCGGGTTCTCGGTCCTCGGCAAGGCAGGCGTGACCGGTGCCGGCGTGATGCCGTCACGCAGGTCCGTGCTGCTTCCGCAGGTCAGCCTCGGCTGGTAGCTCAGGGAGCCTCGTACCCCGGGTGCACGTCCTCGGCCGGCAGGCCGAGGACCTCGGCGAACTGCTCGACCACGACCGTCAGCAGCAGCGCCTCCAGCTCGAAGGCACCTTCGGCGCGGTGCTCCAGCGGCCGTCGGAACAGCACCAGCCGGGGTGCGGCGGCGCCCTTGCGGTCGACGTAGGTCGCCAGCGGCACGCTGCCTGCGGCCCAGTTCTGCCCGATGATCGGGACCTCCTCGACCGCCAGCTCGACGTCGCCGAGCTGCTCGACCCAGCGGGAGGCGACCGCACGCATCACCCGCAGAGCGATGTCGTCGAACCGTTCGGACCGGGTCTGCGCCGCCGGGACGCCCCCGGGCACCAGCGGACTGGTACCGAAAGCGGGACCGCGCATGCCGCGGTCGTGCCGGTCGCGTCGCCGGGTCCGGGCCGGCCGGCCCGGACCGGTGACGGCGCCGGAGATCGCCACCGCGATCGGCTCGGCGGCGTCGGGCGACTCTGAGGTTTCTGGCACGCCGCGAGCCTAATCTCCCGGGCCCCGTCCTGCGGGTAGCCTCTGCTGCGTGAGTCTGAGCCGCCGCTGTTCGCGCACCGCGTGTGGTCGCCCTGCGGCGACCACCCTCACCTACGTGTACGCCGACCAGACCGCTGTGCTCGGCCCGCTCGCGACGTACGCCGAGCCGCACGCCTACGACCTGTGCGTCGAGCACAGCGAGCGCCTCAGCGCGCCCCGTGGTTGGGAGGTCCTGCGCCTGGTTCACGACGACCCGCACGCGCACTCCAGCGACGACCTGCTCGCGCTCGCCGACGCGGTCCGCGAGGCCGCGCAGCCGCGTCCGGTGGCCGTCAGCCGCGAGCCGTTCGAGATGCAGGAAGGCACCCGGAGGGGACACCTGCGCAGCCTGCGTCCGACCCACGACTAGGGTTCGACCCATGTCGACCGACCTGAACGCTTTCTTCAAGGCCTACGACGTCCGCGGCACCGTCCCGGACCAGATCAACGCCGACCTCGTCCGCAGGGTGGGCAACGCGTTCGTCGCCGAGATCGGCACCGACCCGATCGTGGTGGGTTACGACATGCGGCCTTCGTCCCCGGAGCTCGCACGGGCGTTCGCCGAGGGCGCCAACGAGGCCGGAGCCGACGTCACGCTGATCGGGCTCTGCTCGACCGACGGTCTCTACTTCGCCTCGGGGCACCTCGGCCGCGCCGGTGCGATGTTCACCGCCAGCCACAACCCGGCGCAGTACAACGGGATCAAGATGTGCCGGGTCAACGCGGCCCCGATCGGGATGCAGACCGGGCTCGCCGAGATCCGCGACCGGGTCGCCTCGGAGGAGACGCTGACGGCCGAGACCCCGGGCCGCACCGACGAGACCGACCTGCTGGCGGACTACGCGAGCTACCTGCTGCAGCTCGCGCCCGTGACCGGTCGCCGGCTCAAGGTCGCCGTCGACGCGGGCAACGGCATGGGCGGACTGACCACGCCGGCCGTGCTCGGCCAGATCGACGCCGAGGTGGTGCCGCTCTACTTCCAGCTCGACGGCACGTTCCCGAACCACGAGGCCAACCCGATCGAGCCGGAGAACCTGGTCGACCTGCAGGCGGCCGTACGCGAGCACGGTGCCGACATCGGTCTGGCCTTCGACGGCGACGCCGACCGCTGCTTCCTGGTCGACGAGAAGGGCGACCTGGTCAGCCCGAGCGTGCTCACCGCGCTCATCGCCGCACGCGAGCTGGCCAAGGAGCCGGGAGCACCGATCATCCACAACCTGATCACCTCCCGCGCCGTCCCCGAGATCGTCACCGAGCTCGGCGGCCGGCCGGTCCGCACCCGCGTGGGTCACTCGTTCATCAAGGCCACGATGGCCGAGGAGAACGCCATCTTCGGCGGCGAGCACTCGGGCCACTTCTACTTCCGCGACTTCTGGCGCGCCGACTCCGGCATGCTCGCCGCGTTGCACGCCCTGGCCGCGCTGGCCGAGACCGACGCCCCGCTGTCGGAGGTGCTGGCGCCGTACAGCCGGCACGTCGCGAGCGGTGAGATCAACTCCGAGGTCGCCGACCAGCAGGCAGTGGTCGACGCGATCGAGGCCGACTGGAGCACCCGCCCCGGAGTTACCACCGACCACCTCGACGGCCTCTCCGTCGTGCACGACGACTGGTGGTTCAATGTCCGGGCGTCCAACACCGAGCCCCTGCTGCGGCTCAACGCGGAGGGCAAGGACGCCGGGACGATGGAGCGGATCCGCGACGAGGTCCTCGCCGCGATCCGTTCCTGACCTCTCGACCACGACCTGGGAGATCACGATGAACCTCGACCCGAAGCTGCTCGACCTGATCGTCTGCCCGGCCTGCCACGCCGGCCTGGCCGTCGACGACGCCGCGAACGAGCTGACCTGCACCGGCTGCGGGCTGGCCTACCCGGTCCGCGACGACATCCCGGTGCTCCTGGTCGACGAAGCCCGACGGCCCTCCTGAGCCCGACGTGTTCGACGACGGACTGCTCGACGACACCGACGCGCTGAGGCTCGCCGAGCCCGACCTGCGCCACCTGGCCGAGGCCGGCGCCCGGGTACGCCGGGAAGCGGTCTCCGCTGCCGAACCGCTGCTCTCCGCGGTGTCCCGGCTCGCCGACACCCCGCCGCGCGCGGTGGTCGCCGCCGGTCCGGACTCCCGGTTGCTGCGCGCGGTCCTCGAGCCGACCTGCCCGGTCCCGTTCGTGGCCTGGCCCGGAGCCGGACTGCCCGGGTGGGCCGGTGCCCTGGACCTGGTCGTCGTGCTCGCTCCCGACGGCACCGACCCCGGGACGGCGGCCGGTGTCGCGGAGGCCGTCCGCCGCGGTTGCCAGCTGGTGGTGGCCACCCCCGAGGACTCCCTGGTGGGCCGGCACGTGCCGGGGCGCTACTCCACGCTGCTGCCGACGGTCACCGGCGACCAGCTCGCCACGGCGACCGTCATGCTGGACCTCCTCGACCGCATCCACCTCGGTCCGGACACCGACCCCGAGGTGGTGGCCAAGGCGCTCGACGACGTGGCCGTTGCCTGCGGACCGCACCGGGACCTGGCCACCAACCCGGCCAAGATCCTGGCCAGCGGCATCGCCGAGACCAGCCCGGTCATCTGGGGCGGGACCGTGCTCGCGGCGCGTGCCGGACGCCGGGTGGCCGAGTCGATCCGCCGCGCCACCGGGCGGGCCGCCCTGGCCGCCGACGCCGAGCACCTGCTGCCGGTCCTCGGGGCGGCGGCGCCGGTCGACGTCTTCGCCGACCCCTTCGCCGACGAGGTCGCCGACCTGCGACCGTCGCTGGTGGTTCTCGACGACGGTTCGGAGGACCCGATGGTGACCGAGACCCGGGACCGGCTGCGCGCCCAGGCCGATGCCAACGGAGTCCGCATCGAGCGGGTGACCACCGAGGCGGACGGCGAGGTCGCGCGGTACGCCTCCCTGCTCGCGACGGGGACCTTCGCCGCCCGCTACCTGGAGTTGGGGCTGTCCGGGCCCTGAGCTCGTGCCCTGAGCTCGTGCCCTGACTAGTGCCCGGCGCCGTGCTTCTTGAGCGGCAGCAGGTGCATGATCACCACGACGACCGCACCCACGGCGATGCCGAGGATCGCCGAGCCGATCGTGTTCGTCAGCCAACCGAGGACGGCCGCGCCGAACGACACCGCGTGCTCGACCTCGTGCTGCAGGTGGTGGACGAGCTCGTAGGGGCCGTGGACACCGAGGTCGTCGAGGCCGACCAGCAGGATGTGTCCGCCGACCCACAGCATCGCGGCGACGCCGACCGTGGCGATCACCGAGAGCAGCCGCGGCATCGCCGTGACCAGACCGCGGCCGAGCTTCTGCACGGCGGCCGAGGACTTGCCGGCCAGGTGCAGGCCGACGTCGTCCATCTTCACGATCAGGGCGACCACCCCGTAGACCAGCGCGGTGATGCCGAGCGCGACCACGACCAGGATCAGGGCGCGGGAGACGAACGGTTCGTGGGAGACCTCGTTGAGCGCGATCACCATGATCTCGGCCGAGAGGATGAAGTCGGTGCGGACGGCGCCCGAGATGACGGTCTTCTCGGCCTCCGCGGCGGCGTCCCCCTCGAAGTTCTGCGCCGTCTCCTCGATCGTCTGGTGGTGGCCGGACCCCCAGGTCTGGTGCAGGCGTTCCCAGACCTTCTCGGCGCCCTCGAAGCACAGGTAGGTGCCGCCGACCATGAGGATCGGGGTCAGCAGCCCCTCGGCGAACTGGCTGAGCAGCAGGGCCGCGGGAAGGATGAAGAGGATCTTGTTGCGCAGAGAGCCGATCGCGATCTTCTTGATGATCGGCAGCTCGCGGTTGGAGGCGACGCCGGAGACGTACTGCGGGGTGACGGCGGTGTCGTCGACCACCACGCCGGCCGCCTTGACGCTCGCCCGCCCGGCCGCGGCCCCGACGTCGTCCAGCGACGCCGCGGCCAGACGAGCCAGGGCGGCGATGTCGTCGAGAAGTCCGAAGAGTCCAGCGCTCACGGTCGGAGCCTAGCGAGCGCCCGAGCTTGCTCGAAGCCGAGTGGGCGACGAACCGTTGACCGAGCGCAGCGAGGGATCACGGTCGGAGCCTAGCGGGGGCGCGGGAACGCGCGGTGTTCACGCCCCGGAGTCCGGACATACAGGTACGATGTGACCCGCGCCTCGCGCACGAGATCGTGGCCAGACGCCCAGAACTGCTTCGTACAGGTCCACGCATGCCTGCATGTCCCGGACCGAACCCTTTCAACCTGCAAGGACTTGAGACATGGACTACAAGGTCGCCGACCTTTCCCTGGCCGCTTTCGGCCGCAAGGAGCTCACCCTCGCCGAGCACGAGATGCCTGGTCTGATGGAGATGCGTCGCCGTTACGGCGCGTCCAAGCCGCTCGCGGGCGCCCGCATCGCGGGCTCGCTGCACATGACGATCCAGACCGGTGTCCTCATCGAGACGCTGACCGCGCTCGGTGCCGACGTCCGCTGGGCCACCTGCAACATCTTCTCGACCCAGGACCACGCCGCCGCGGCGGTCGTCGTCGGTGACGGCACCCCCGAGAACCCGACCGGTACGCCGGTCTTCGCCTGGAAGGGCGAGACCCTCGCGGAGTACTGGGACGAGGCCGAGAAGGTCTTCCAGTTCAAGGACGCCGAGGGCAACCCGATCGGCCCGAACATGATCCTCGACGACGGTGGCGACATCACGCTGCTGGTCCACAAGGGCACCGAGTTCGAGAAGGCCGGCGCCGTCCCAGGCCAGGACTCCACTGACAACGAGGAGTACAAGGAGGTCCTCCGGGTCCTCGCGCGCTCCCTCGACAACGACCCGACGTACTGGACCAACATCGGTGCGGGCATCAAGGGTGTCACCGAGGAGACCACCACCGGTGTCCTGCGTCTGTACGACCGCTTCAAGGAGGGCTCGCTGCTCTTCCCGGCGATCAACGTCAACGACTCGGTCACCAAGTCGAAGTTCGACAACAAGTACGGCTGCCGCCACTCGCTGATCGACGGCATCAACCGTGGCACCGACGTGATGATCGCCGGCAAGACGGCCGTCATCTGCGGCTACGGCGACGTCGGCAAGGGTTCGGCCGAGTCGCTGCGCGGCCAGGGTGCTCGCGTCATCGTCACCGAGATCGACCCGATCTGCGCTCTGCAGGCGGCGATGGACGGCTACGAGGTCAAGCGCCTCGAGTCGGTCGTCGAGTTCGCCGACATCTTCATCACCACGACCGGAAACTTCGACATCATCCGCGTCGAGCACTTCGAGAAGATGAAGCACCAGGCGATCGTCGGCAACATCGGTCACTTCGACAACGAGATCGACATGGCCGGCCTGGCCAAGATCCCGGGCATCGTCAAGGACGAGATCAAGCCGCAGGTTCACCAGTGGATCTTCCCCGACGGCAAGAAGGTCATCGTGCTGTCCGAGGGTCGTCTGCTGAACCTCGGCAACGCGACCGGCCACCCGTCGTTCGTGATGTCGAACTCCTTCACCAACCAGGTCCTCGCGCAGATCGAGCTCTACACCAAGCTCGAGGAGTACCCGATCGGTGTCTACGTGCTGCCCAAGCACCTGGACGAGGAGGTCGCTCGCCTGCACCTCGACGCCATCGGCGTCGAGCTGACGGTGCTCAACCAGGCTCAGGCCGACTACCTCGGCGTGCCGGTCGAGGGTCCGTTCAAGTCGGACCACTACCGCTACTGAGCCTGTAGCAATCTCAGTGAACCAGCCGGACCAGGCCGGGCGGGCCCGCATCCTCGTCGTCGACGACGATGCGGCCCTCGCCGAGATGCTGTCGCTCGTCCTGCACAACGAAGGCTTCCAGAGCCGCATCGTTGCGCGCGGGGACGAGGCGTACGCAGCATTCGTCGAGTACAAGCCCGACCTGGTCCTGCTGGACCTGATGCTTCCCGGTACCGACGGGATCGAGGTCTGCCGCCAGATCCGCGGGACCTCCGGGGTACCGATCGTGATGCTGACGGCGAAGAGCGACACCATCGACGTCGTCGTCGGGCTGGAGTCGGGCGCGGACGACTACGTCGCGAAGCCGTTCAAGCCCAAGGAGCTCATTGCCCGCATCCGCGCCCGGATGCGGCACTTCGAGGCGCCGGCCCTCGAGGTCCTGGACATCGGCGACCTGACCATCGACGTCGCCGGCCACAGCGTCACCCGCAGGACCGACGCCGGCGCCCCCGAACCGATCGCGCTCACGCCGCTGGAGTTCGACCTGCTCGTCTGCCTGGCGCGCCGACCCTGGCAGGTCTTCACCCGCGAGATGCTCCTGGAGCAGGTCTGGGGCTACCAGCACGCCGCCGACACCCGTCTGGTCAACGTGCACGTCCAACGGCTGCGGGCGAAGGTCGAGCACGACGTCGAGAACCCGGCGATCGTCGTGACGGTGCGCGGGGTCGGCTACAAGGCCGGCGCGACCGCGTCGGGCGAGGCCGAGGTCCCCAGCGATGGCGACCGTCCTCCGGCCTGAGGCCCTCACGCGCCCGTTCGTCGCGGCGTTCGGGTTCTGGCGACGCTCCATCCGGACCCGGGTGGTCGTCGCGATCGTGCTCCTGGGTGCCCTGGTCGCCGGCACGGTCGGACTGTTCGTGAGCCGGCAGATCTCCGACGGTCTGGTGGCCAGTCGGGTCAAGGCCTCGGTGGCCGAGGCGACCAGCGAGACCAAGGCGGCGCGCGAGCGGCTCGCGTCGGCCGGCAGCAGCGACTTCGACCCGGTCACCCAGCTCAGCCAGCTCGTCGAGACCCTGGTCACGCGCGGAAAGATCCGCGGCTTCGACGTGGTCGTGCTGGGTCCCGTCACCACCTCTCCCGGGGCGAGGACGTCCGCGACCGGGATCCGGACCACGCCGGGCATCGCTGCGGACAGCGTCCCCGCACGGTTGCGCCGGGTGGTCGAGCGCGACAACAGCATCGCCTGGACCTACACCCGGGTCCGCCGGATCTCCGACGACCTGGGCGAGGGGCGGCCGGCCGTCGTGGTCGGCTCCCGGGTCGTGCTGCCGTCGGACGGCGGCACCTACACCCTCTACTACCTGTTCCGCATGAGCGAGGAACAGCGCACCCTGGACCTGGTCCGGCAGTCGCTGCTGACCTCCGCCGTGCTGCTCCTGCTGCTCACCGCCGGAGTGGTCTTCCTCGTCACCCGGCAGGTGATCACGCCGGTGCGGCTGGCCCGACGGGTCGCCGAGCGGATCGCCTCGGGGCGTCTGGAGGAGCGGATGCACGTGCACGGGGAGGACGACATCGCGCGGCTCGCCGTGTCGTTCAACCAGATGGCCGACGCGCTCCAGCAGCAGATCCGCCAGCTCGTCGACGTCTCCCGGGTCCAGCGGCAGTTCGTCTCCGACGTCTCCCACGAGCTCCGCACCCCGCTCACGACCGTGCGGATGGCCGGGGACGTGCTGCACGACTCGCGCGAGGGCTTCGACCCGGTGGCCGGGCGGGCGGCCGAGCTGCTCCAGAACGAGCTGGACCGCTTCGAGAACCTGCTCGCCGACCTGCTGGAGATCAGCCGTTTCGACGCCGATGCTGCCGGCCTGGACCTGTCCGAGGTGAACCTCGTCGACGTGGCCCACCGGGTCGTCGACCAGGCCGACCCGCTGGCGCGGACCCGCGGGGTGACGGTCATCCTGCGGACGCCGATCCCGTGCATCGCCGAGGTCGACGAGCGCCGGATCGAGCGGGTGCTGCGCAACCTCGTCTCCAACGCCATCGACCACGCCAACGTCCGCGGCGACTCGCGGGTGATCGTGACGGCCGGCGCGGACGCGCACGCGGTCTCGATCACGGTGCGCGACTACGGGGTCGGCCTCGCGCCGGGCCAGCTGCAGATGGTCTTCAACCGGTTCTGGCGCGCCGACCCGGCCCGGGCCCGCACGACCGGGGGAACCGGTCTCGGCCTGGCTATCTCGCTCGCCGACACCCAGCTGCACGGTGGTTGGCTGCAGGTCTGGGGAGCACCGGGCGCGGGGGCACAGTTCCGGATGACCGTGCCGCGCCGGGCCGGCGACCCGCTCGGCCACAGCCCGCTGCCGCTCGTACCGCCCGACGCCGACACGGGGGAGAAGTCGTGAGCACCTACCGCCACCGTGCGCTGCCGCTGCTGGCCCTGCTGCTCGCCGCCCTGGTCGCGGCCGGCTGCTCGACGCTGCCCTCCAGCGGCGAGGTGCACACCCAGCCGGACGCCGCGGCGGACGGGTCCGGGCAGGCGCCGTACTTCGCGCCTCCGGGCCCGGTCGCCGGGGCCGACCGCGAGGCGATCGTCCGCGGCTTCCTGCTGGCCACCCAGGCGAACCCGCCGAGCACCTCGGTGGCGCGGTCGTTCCTCACCGATCAGGCCCGGATCACCTGGAAGCCGACCAGCACGATCGTCTACGACGCCCCGACCCTGGAGACGCGGGCGGACAGCGTCCGGGCGAGGCTGTCGGGGGCGCACCGCCTCGACCAGCGCGGCAGCTGGACCGGAGGCTCCGCCCCGTCGTCGCTCGACGTGGACTTCAACCTGTCGCTGGAGAACGGCGAGTGGCGGATCTCCAACCCGCCCGCGGCGATGCCGGTCCCGTTCTCCTACTTCGGCAGCCTCTACGTGCCGTTCCTCGTCTACTTCTTCGACCGCACCGGCACCGTGCTGGTGCCGTCGCGGGTGTACCTGCCCCTGGGGGAGCAGATCCCCTCCAGCCTCGTCCGCAGCCTGCTCGCGGGACCGACCGACGTCCGGCGGGCCGCGACCGCGACCGCTTTCCGCTCGGGCATCGACCTCGACCTGTCCGTGGTGGTCAGCGACGACGGCATCGCGGAGATCCCGATGTCGAAGCAGATCCAGCGGCTCTCGCCCGGCGAGCTCTACCGGGTGGTGCTCCAGCTGACCGCGACGCTGCGTCAGCTGCCGGGCCTGGTGAAGATCAGGATCACCGTGGACGGCATCCCGGTGCCGCTGGTCAACGGCCAGACCGACGTGAGCGTCGACCTGGCCCCGGAGTTCGACCCGGTCGCGGCGGCAGGGCGCAATTTCGTCGGTGTCGCCGAGGGGCGCGTCGTACGCCAGGACGGCGACAGCACCAAGGCTGTCGGAGGTCCGCTCGGCGCGCCCGGGTTCGCGCTCCGCTCGGTCGCCGAGAGCGTGCCGCGGGCCACGTACGCCGGGGTCTCGGCCAGCGGGCGGCGCGCCTACGAGGCCCCCGCCTCGGGGTCCCCGCAGGGGTCCCGGGTCCGTAGCGTCGTCACCGGCGCCAGCAACCTGCTGAAGCCGGTCTACGACCGGTTCGGCGGGCTCTGGCTGGTCGATGCGACCCCGGCGGGCGCCGTGGTCCACCTGGTCACCGACGGTCGCGACCGGATCGTGCAGGTGCCCGGTGTCTCGGGCCGCCGGGTCTCGGCCTTCACGGTGACCCGCGACGGGACCTCCCTGGTCGCGGGGCTCGCCACCACGCCGGCCCCGACCCTGGTGGTGGACTCGTTGATCCGGTCCGAGAACGGGCAGGTGCTGCGCGCGAAGGCGGACCAGCGGGTCGTGGTGACCCAGGCCGACCTGGCGCCGATCATCGACCTCGGCCAGGACTCGGCCACGAGCGTGGCGGTGCTCACCCAGAACGCGACCCAGGGGACGAGCGGGAGCGGACGGGTCTTCAGCGTCGAGCTCGACGGTTCTCCGGGGGTCCCCGGCGCCGTCTCGACCGATCCGGTCCCCGGCAGGTTGGCTGCCCTGCTGGCCAGCCCGGACGACCGGCTCCCGCTCCGGGTGGTCACCCAGGACGGCCGGTTGCTGACCCAGCAGGGCTCGGGGGAGTGGACCCGCAGCGGGGGCGAGATCCTCGCAGCGGCCTACCCGCAGTAGTTATCCCCCGATCGGGGTCAGGCACCGATCGGCCCGCACGCCGTCGGGGAGCGTCTCCCGGGTGTGGCAGGAGTGGGTCGACCTCGCGTTCGGTGGCCGGTGCGCGGTGTGCGCGGAACCGGGGCGGCCGCTCTGCTCCGGGTGCAACGCCGCGCTGCCCGGGGACGGCCGGCGGGTACGACCGGTGCCCGAGCCGGTCGGCCTCGCCCCGACGTACGCCGCCGGTTGGTACGACGTGCCGCTGAAGCCGATGGTGCTCGCTCACAAGGAGCACCAGGTGCACGGCCTCGCGGTGCCGCTGGGCAACGTGCTCGGCGGGGTCGTCGCCTCGGCCGCCCCGGGGCGCGCGGACCTGCTCCTGGTGCCGGTGCCGTCGAGCCCGGCCAGCGTCCGCCGGCGCGGCCACGACCCGACCGCACGGATGGTGGCCGCAGCGGCCAGGACGCTGCGGCGTACCGGGAGGGTGGCGCACGCGGTCGCCCTGCTGCGCCACCGCGGCGCCGTGGAGGACCAGGCGGGTCTGGATGCCGCCGGGCGCACCGCGAACCTGGCCGGGGCGTTCGTGGTGGTGGCACGCGCCCAACGCCGGCTGGCCGGACGTCGGCTCCTCGTGGTGGTGTGCGACGACGTCGTGACCACCGGGGCGACCGCGCGGGAGGCCCAGCGAGCCCTGGCCGGCGTCGGGCTCCCGGTCGCGGCGGTGGCCGCGGTCGCCGCCACGCGCAAACGCTCGGGGGCGGCCTCGGAGGACCCGTGGGGGACCGTCCCGCACGGTCCTCGATGTCACTGACTGCTACCGCTTTGTCCCACTCCCGGCTAACGTCTGTACATGGAGTCCGTCCGGGTCCGTGGTTGCGTCGGTCAAGACCTGGACGAACAGCGCCTTCCTCCGGGAGGGAGCTGTCTCGGACCAGGTTCGACCCGGCAAGCCGATGCCAGTCGCAGGCGAAACGGCCCACGTAAGGCAACGTCCGCAGCTCGCTGCGGTCCGCGCCGATCACGGAGCGGCTTAGACGTAAGTCCTGCCTGTCGCCCCTCGTCAGATACGGGGACGCGACGGAGAAGGCCAGTAGTGGCAGAAGCTGCGACCGTCTCAGCAGGCGGGTGTGGGGGAGAAGACCAGGTCGGCCGGGCGGGCTCCGCCGTACGACGCACGTAGCTGGATCCAGTAACCAACCGGACGGCTGCCACCCAAGGACAGCCGTCCCGACAACGGGAGGTTTGTATGGACGTTGTGGTGAGCAGCAGGCACTGCGAGATCTCGGAGCGTTTCCGCGAGCACGTGGAGGACAAGCTCGTGAGGCTGGAGAAGCACGACCACCGGATCATCCGGGTCGAGGTGCTCCTGGAGCGCGAGCGCAACGCGCGGCAGCCCGAGCGCCAGGTGCGCGTCGAGCTCACCGCCAAGTCGAAGGGCCCGATCCTGCGGGCCGAGGCGGCGGCGGAGGACAAGATGGCCGCGCTCGACCTGGCCCTGGACAAGATGTCCGCGCAGATGCGGCGCGCCGCCGACCGCCGCAAGGTCCACCACGGCCAGCGTGCCCCTGAGTCGGTGCACCAGGCGATGGCTCGCGCCGGCAACGGTGAGCCCGCCGAGGTCGAGGCCGACGACGAGGTGCAGGTGCGCAAGGTCGGCCCGGTGACGGTGACCGGGGACGGTCCGCTGGTGGTGCGCGAGAAGACGCACCCGGCGACGCCGATCAACCTCGAGCAGGCCCTCTACGAGATGGAGCTCGTCGGACACGACTTCTACTTGTTCGTCGACAAGGAGAGCGAGCGCCCTTCGGTCGTCTACCGACGCCGCGGCTACGACTACGGCGTGATCTCGCTCGACGTGACCTGAGGGTGGCGCTGGTCGTGAGCTGTTGGCCCGAAGCCCCACGGGTGCACGCCGGATCTGGGATGATCTGCGCGTGCCAGAACTGATGGGGGAGACGGCTGCGGTCCGGGTCGTCGTGGTCGACGACCAGGAGCTTTTCCGACGCGGCCTCACGATGCTGCTCGGCGTCGAGGCGGACATCGAGGTGGTGGGTGAGGCCGGCGACGGCGTGACCGCCGTGGACCTGGTCGTCGAGACGATGCCCGACATCGTGCTGCTCGACGTCCGGATGCCCAAGCGCAGCGGCCTCGAGGCGTGCATGCAGATCAAGGCGCAGGCCCCGTCCGCGCGGATCATCATGCTCACCGTCAGCGACGAGGAGGGCGACCTGTACGAGGCCGTCAAGAACGGCGCGTCCGGCTACCTGCTCAAGGACTCCTCGATCGACGAGGTCGCCCAGGCGATCCGGGTGGTGGCCGAAGGCCAGTCGCTGATCAGCCCGTCGATGGCAGCCAAGCTGATCGACGAGTTCAAGGAGATCTCCCGCACCGACCGCGAGGTCGGCACCGTGCCCCGGCTCACCGAGCGCGAGCTCGAGGTGCTCCGGCTGGTCGCGACCGGCCTGAACAACCGCGAGGTCGCCAAGCAGCTCTTCATCAGCGAGAACACGGTGAAGAACCACGTCCGCAACATCCTGGACAAGCTGCAGCTGCACTCCCGGATGGAGGCCGTCATGTACGCGGTGAGGGAGAAGCTCCTGGAGATCCCCCAGTAGGACCGCCAAGCGCGGCGCCTGGCTGCGTTGTCGTCGCTTGACGTCCGCTCCGCTGCGCTCCGCTGAAGGACGCCTGCGCTTCTCCGCCTTGCCATGCACCACACCTGACGATCCTCGAGTCGCTGACGATGTCCCCGGGGCCCGCTAGCGTCCCTGGCATGCAGTCCCTCTCGTTGGCCCAGGCACGCCGGATCGCGCTGGCGGCCCAGGGGTTCCTGGACCCGCCGCACAGCACCCCGACCCTGGCGACGCTGAACCGGACGCTGCGCCGCACGGGGGTGCTCCAGGTCGACTCGGTCAACGTGCTGCAGCGGGCGCACTACATGCCGCTGTTCAGTCGGATGGGCGGCTACGACACCGACCTGCTGCGGCGCGCCTCCAGCGGCCGGGCCCAGCGCCGCCTGGTCGAGTACTGGGCGCACGTGCAGGCCTTCATGCCAGTCGAGCTCTGGCCGCACATGCAGCACCGGATGGCGCAGCACCGGGCCCAACGGGGGAAGTGGGGGAGCGAGGGCGTCACCGAGGAGCTCGAGACCTCGCTGGTCGCCGAGATCGTCGATCGCGGCGCCAGCACGGCGCGCGACCTGGACGAGGGCCTGCCCCGGACCAAGGATCAGTGGGGCTGGAACTGGTCGGCCACCCGTCGCACGCTCGACTACCTGTACGCCGCCGGCGAGCTGGCGATCGCCGGGCGCAACAGCCAGTTCGAGGTGCTCTACGACCTGCCCGAGCGGGTGCTGCCGGACGCGGTGCTCGTCGTACCGGTGCCCGAGCCCGCCGAGGCGCACCGCGAGCTGGTCCGCCGGGCGGCGCTCTCGCACGGCGTCGGCACCGAGCCCGACCTGCGCGACTACTACCGGATGAAACCGACCGAGTCCCAGGCTGCCGTGGCATCGCTGGTCGAGGACGGTGAGCTCGTCCCGGTGGCCCTGGAGGGCTGCCGGAAGCCGGCGTACCTGCATGCGGCAGCACGGGTCCCGCGCAAGGTCCGGACCCGGGCGCTGCTGAGCCCGTTCGACCCGCTCGTGTGGGAGCGGACCCGGACCGAGCTGCTCTTCGGATTCCGGTACCGGATCGAGATCTACGTGCCGGAGGCGCAGCGCGAGTTCGGCTACTACGTGCTGCCGTTCCTGCTCGACGAGGCGATCGTGGCGCGGGTCGACCTCAAGGCCGACCGCAAGGGGCGGGTGCTCTTGGTCAAGGCCGCGTACGCCGAGGAGCAGGCCCCGGCGGACACGGCCGACGAGCTGGCGGCCGAGCTGCGCTCGTTGGCCGACTGGTTGGGGCTCGATGACGTTTCGGTAGCGGCCCGTGGAGATCTCAGCGCGGCGCTCGACGCCGCCGTACGATCCTCGGGTGCTGCGCTTCTATGAGGGCTGGTTCCTCGTCGTCCTGGTCCTCGACATCTTCTGCGTGATCGACATCATCCAGAGCCGCGAGGGCGAGGTCCGCAACCTGCCCAAGATCGCCTGGTTGCTGCTCGTCCTGTTCTTCCCGCTGGTCGGGTCGATCGCCTGGTTGGCCGTCGGCCGTCCGTCGCGCCAGCCGGCCGGCCGGTCTCCGTACGAGCGGTCCGCCCCGGCCTACCCGGAGTACGACCGACCGGGTCGTGCAGCCGGGGTCTCGGCCGAGTCCGACGACGAATTCCTCCGCAAGGTCCGGGAGCGGGCCGAGGAGCAGCGCCGCCGCGCCGCCGAGCAGAAGAAGGCCGCCCAGGAGGAGTCCGAGGGCGGCGGGGACGGCAGCGAGCGCTGAGCGTCACCGGTTCGCCGCCTCTGGGTAGAGTTGGCAGCCGCACCACCACCATCTTTCCTGGGAGCCTGAGAACGTGCCTGCCATCATCGACAAGATCCTTCGCATCGGCGAGGGCAAGATCTTGCGCCAGCTGGAGACCATCTCCAAGGCGATCAACGCGATCGAGGACGACTTCGTCGCGATGAGCGACGACGAGCTGCGCGGCATGACCGCGGAGTTCCGCAAGCGCCTCGAGGACGGCGAGACCCTCGACGACCTGATGCCGGAGGCCTTCGCGACGGTCCGCGAGGCCGCCAAGCGGGTTCTGGGCCAGCGGCACTTCGACGTGCAGATCATGGGCGGCGCAGCGCTGCACCTCGGCAACATCGCCGAGATGAAGACCGGTGAGGGCAAGACCCTCGTCTCGACCCTGCCGTCGTACCTGAACGCGCTCGAGGGCAAGGGCGTCCACGTCGTCACCGTCAACGACTACCTGGCGAAGTACCACGCCGAGTGGATGGGCCGGGTGCACCACTTCCTCGGCCTCACCGTCGGCGTGATCCTGCCGGAGATGAGCCCGGCGGAGCGTCGCGAGGCCTACAACTGCGACATCACCTACGCCACCAACAACGAGCTGGGCTTCGACTACCTGCGCGACAACATGGCGAACGCCCTGGAGGACTGCGTCCAGCGCGGCCACAACTTCGCCGTCGTCGACGAGGTCGACTCGATCCTCATCGACGAGGCCCGGACGCCGCTGATCATCTCCGGTCCGACCCAGGACGAGGTGAAGTGGTACGCGGAGTTCTCCAAGATCTCCGAGAAGCTGACCATCGACGTCGACTACGAGGTCGACGAGAAGAAGCGCACCATCTCGATCCTCGAGCCGGGCATCACCAAGGTCGAGGACTACCTCGGCATCGAGAACCTCTACGAGTCCGCGAACACCCCGCTGATCTCGTTCCTGAACAACTCCATCAAGGCCAAGGAGCTGTTCAAGAAGGACAAGGAGTACGTCGTCATCGACGGCGAGGTCCTCATCGTCGACGAGCACACCGGTCGCATCCTCGCGGGCCGTCGCTACAACGACGGCCTGCACCAGGCGATCGAGGCCAAGGAGGGCGTGACCGTCCGCGAGGAGTACCAGACCCTCGCCACGATCACCCTGCAGAACTACTTCCGCCTCTACACCAAGCTCTCCGGTATGACCGGTACGGCCATGACCGAGGCCTCGGAGTTCGACAAGATCTACAAGCTCGGCGTCGTCCCGATCCCGCCGAACAAGCCGATGGCCCGGATCGACCAGCCCGACCTCGTCTACCGGACCGAGGAGGCCAAGTTCAACGCGGTCGCCGACGACCTCGAGGAGCGCCACCGCACCGGTCAGCCGGTCCTGGTCGGTACCACCTCGGTCGAGAAGTCCGAGCTGCTCTCCGAGCTGCTCAAGAAGCGTGGTGTCGCGCACACGGTGCTGAACGCCAAGCAGCACGAGAACGAGGCCAAGGTCGTCGCCATGGCCGGCCACAAGGGCGCCGTCACCGTCGCCACCAACATGGCGGGTCGCGGTACCGACATCATGCTGGGCGGTTCGGTGGAGTTCCTCGCCGACCAGGAGCTGCGCAAGCAGGGTCTGGACCCGGTCGAGCACGCCGAGGAGTACGAGGCCGCCTGGCCCGCCGTGCTCGAGCGGATCACCGAGCAGGTCAAGGCCGAGCACGACGAGGTCAAGGAGCTCGGCGGTCTGTACGTGCTGGGCACCGAGCGGCACGAGTCCCGCCGGATCGACAACCAGCTGCGTGGTCGTTCCGGCCGTCAGGGTGACCCGGGTGAGTCCCGGTTCTACCTGTCCCTGGAGGACGACCTGCTCCGGCTCTTCAACGCCGCCTTCGTGGAGCGTGTGCTCCTCGCACTGCGGGTCCCCGACGACGTGCCGATCGAGAACAAGTCGGTCACCCGCTCGATCCAGTCCGCCCAGGGCCAGGTCGAGGGGCAGAACTTCGAGTCCCGCAAGAACGTCCTCAAGTACGACGACGTGATGAGCCGTCAGCGCGAGGTCATCTACGGCGAGCGGCGCGAGGTGCTCGAGGGTCGGGACCTGACCCAGCAGATCCGCACCATGATCGACGAGGCGGTCGCCACCTACGTGACCGCCGCGACCGACGGGTTCCCGGAGGAGTGGGACCTCGACGGCCTCTGGACCGCGCTGGGCACCTTCTACCCGATCTCCCTGCGGTACGAGGACCTCGAGGCCAAGGTCGGCGGCCGCGACGGTCTCGACCGTGGCGAGCTGCTCGAAGAGCTGCAGGCCGACGCCCACGCCGCCTACGACCGGCGCGAGGCCGAGGTGGGCGAGGAGGTCATGCGCGAGCTCGAGCGCCGGGTGCTGCTCTCCGTGCTCGACCGCAAGTGGCGCGAGCACCTCTACGAGATGGACTACCTGCGCGAGGGCATCGGGCTGCGGGCCTACAGCCAGCGCGACCCGCTGGTGGAGTACCAGCGCGAGGGCTTCGACATGTTCGCCGCCATGAAGGAAGGCATCCGCGAGGAGACCATCGGCTTCCTGTTCAACCTCGAGGTGCAGGTCGAGGAGGAAGAGGACTACAGCGACGTCGAGATCCCCGCGGGGATGGAGATCGAGCCGGGTCACGAGGGCCACAACCACGCCCCGATCTTCCGCCCGATCGGTTCCGGGGACGAGGGCCGCGACGAGGGCCAGACGCACGCCCCGATCATCCGCGCCAAGGGGCTCGAGGCTCCCAAGGCCCCGACGAACCTGACGTACGCCGGTCCGAGCGAGGACGGTGAGGTCGAGGTGAAGGGCAAGACGGTCACGAACGCCGACGACCCGTACGCGGGGATCAGTCGGAACGCGAAGTGCCCGTGCGGGTCGGGGAAGAAGTACAAGCAGTGCCACGGGTCGCCGAACCCGGGGGCGTTCGACACCTCCTCCGGCGGCTGATCACCCCGGTCGTCGAGCTTGCCGAGACGTGGTGGCGGGCGCTGGGTCCGGCCACGCGCCGCGCACCCCGGCGGCGCCAACCACCCCTCCGCTCGTGCCTCGCTCCGGGGGGCCAGACCCATCCACGGCGCCGCCGGGGCACCCGGCGCGCGTCCTGATCTCCGCCTGGCTCGCCTCGCTGCGCCTTTGACCCGGCCGCAGGTCGGGTGGCTTGTCTAGCCGAACTGGATCGCTGAGCAGCGCCAGCGGCCCTCGATGCAGTCGATGCGGGCTGCGATGGCGCGGGAGCGCTGTCCGTGGCGGACGTGGATGCTGATCTCGGCGACGTCGGGCTGGGGGCGGGACAGGTGGACGCTGCGGACCTGGGCGCGCAACCGGGGGCGACGGGGGTCGGAGGAGCGGCGCCGGAGGGCGCTGGTACGCCGGTAGAGGTCCTCGTACACGTCGTCGGTGGTCCAGCGCATCAGCTGGTAGACGCCGCGGTCCCCTCCGATCACCTCGACGACGGCCTGGGCGAACCGGGTGGCGAAGCCCGCCAGGTCGGGGTCGTCCCCGGTCACCAGCCGCAGGTTGGGCCGGGTGGGCAGGTCGGGGCCGGTGCCCAGGTCGAGGCTGAGCAGGCCCTGGCTGGCCGGTGCGTTCATGGGTCCTCCGCGGGTGGGGTCACAGGGGAGACGCGCTGGGGTGCTCGGGAGCACGCGCGTCCGGCCGCGGGTTTGCGACCGTTCCGGTGCCACGTGGTCTACGGGCGGCCCGAGGCAGGCGTCAGCGCCCCGACGAGGCCCTGTGCACGGCGGCGCTCGGCGCGGTCCGGTGGAGAACGCCCGGGAGGAGGTTCAGGCGCCGAAGAGGAGGTACAGGCCCGAGGCGGTGAAGAACACCATCACAACCAGCAGGCCGATCTGGCCGGTGACCTGGTGCTTCTTGGGCAGAAGCGTCAGGGCGCGGTCGTGCGCGGCAACGACACCGACGATGTGTCCGAGGACCACGGCGACGACCTTGGTGCTGGCCAGGAAGGTCGGGTGCGTGGAGAGCCAGTAGTTGACCGAGTAGTCGGCCGTCCCGAACAGGTTCGAGCCGTCGGCCATCGGGTCGCTGAGCTGGATGAGCGTGGTCTGCCCCTGCTCGACGAAGTAGCTGAGGTAGTGCGCGGTCATGTACCCGACGATGATCGGGATCACCGAGTGGGCGAACAGCCGGGGCAGGCGGGAGCGCGGGACGGCGTCCGGCGCCTCGGTGTCGATGCCGGTGGACATCGTCGCGATCGCGAACGCGCCGCCGATGACCAGGCACATCACCAGGAGCGCCGCGGTGTTGACGAGCTCGACGTTGCTGTCGACCTTGCTGAGCACCTTCACCCAGCGGATCGTGTCCTTGTAGGAGTCGAACGCGGTCGACCCGAACAGCACCGCCACGACCGCCACCGTGCCCGGTCGGGGGACCAGCGTCGCCAGGTTCGCCAGCGGGCTCCGCCAGACCAGGACGCCGTCGGTGTTGCGGCCCCAGGGGGAGAGCTTGGCGAGCAGGTCGGAGTAGACCTCGAACGGGTCGGCCCGGGAGATCCAGGTGTCGCCGAAGACCGCGGCGCCGAGGAGCATCACCATCGCGTAGACGGCCAACCAGGCCTCGACGCCCGGGTGCAGGCCGGAGTGGCTGATCCAGTTGCCGCGCGGGTTGACCAGCTCCTGCCAGACGAAGGCGAAGAGCCCGACCGCTGCGGGCCAGTAGCCGAGCTTCTCGGGGTAGGTGAAGACGCCCTTGGAGGGGTTCACCCGCAGCGCCCACGACAGCGCGCCGAAGACGGTCCGGATCGGGTTGATCGCCCGGTAGAACCTGCCGAACAGCAGCGAAGCGGGCACCAGGCCGACCCAGAGCAGGACGTAGAAGACGCCGAAGACCGGGTTGAGCGTCAGGTCCGGCCCCGCCACCAGGGCCCAGACCATGAAGGCCGTGAACGCCAGGCCGAGCACCTTGAGCAGTCCGACGTACGCCGGGGAGTCGAGCACCGCGGCCAGCTTGCCCGGCAGCGGGCGACCGGCTGCACCACGTCCTGACCCGCTGTCGTCGTACCGGGGCTTGCGCCAGGCCAGGATGAGGACGCAGAACGAGACGATAAGGGCAGCGGTACCGCCGGCGATCGCGAGCGGAGCGGGTACCGGGAGGTCCTTGGCCCCTCCGAAGCCGTGCATCGGCACCATCGGGCCGACCAGGTCTGCGACGAACACTCAGCTGACCTCGAGCTGGGCGATCAGCTTGTCGAGCGCGTGGTCCTCGACGTCGACGACGCCGGGCTGGTCGAAGGTGAGCGTGATCTCGGAGTCGCCCTTGGCGAAGTCGACCTGGTGCTCGGGCGTGCTGTGCACGTGCAGCTGGCCGTCCTCGGTGCTGGAGATCTTGAGGACCACCGGCTGGTTGAGCTTCACCTCGACGCGCAGCGCGCTCGGTTCGACCGTCTTGCCGTCCAGGGTGATCTCGATGACCTTGGCGTCCGCGGCCGGACTGGCGGTGACCTGGGCGGCCGGAGTGGCGGTCAGGTCACCTTTGACCTCGCGGGTGCTCTCGTCCTTGCTGGAGCCGCACGCGGACACGCTCAGGGCGAGGAGGACGCAGGCGGTCGCGGCGAGGGCGCGGGGACGGGTCTTCATGGTGGACTCCCGGGGTGCCGGAGGTGGGACGTGCGACGGCGGTCGCGGTTGCTCTGCCAGAATCCCACGTACAGGATTGAATACCTGCACCACCCTGGGAACTCTCCGGAGGTTCTCAGGCAGGACGAGCTGAGGCGGAACCGATGAGCGAGCGACTGCGGAGCGCGGACCTGGCACTGCTGACCGCGGAGACCGCCAGTACGCCGATGCACAACGCGACCCTGGAGATCTTCGACCCGGGCGAGTCCGGCTTCGGCTACGACGCCCTGATCGCGCACATCGAGGACCGGATCACCTTCGTCCCGCGCTACCGCCAGGCCATCCGGAACGTCCCCGGCAGGATCGCGAACCCGGTCTGGGTCGACGACCCGGACTTCGACCTCGGCTACCACGTGCGTCGTTCCGCGCTGCCCCGTCCCGGCACCCTGGACCAGCTCCGCGAGCTCACCGCGCGGATCATGTCGCGCCGCCTGGACCCCTCCCGCCCGCTGTGGGAGGTGTACTTCGTCGAGGGGCTCGAGGGGGGACGCGTCGCCGTGCTCTCCAAGTCCCACCAGATCCTGGTCGACGGGATCGGCACGGTCGACCTGGGCCAGGTGCTGCTCGACGTCGACCCCGGCCCGCGGCACCTGGTCCCCGAGGACTGGCGTCCGGCGGCCGAGCCGTCCTCGACCGCGCTGGTCCTGGACGCCCTCGCCGAGACCGCCAAGGACCCGCTCACGGCGCTCACCACCGCCCGCGGCACGGTCGGTGCGGCCGGCAGGGCGGCCGGGTCGGTGCTGAACCGGGTGGGGTCCATCGCCGGCGCACTGTCGAACCGCCGTACGGCGCCCGACAGCCCGTTCAACGTCGACCCGAACGAGCAGCGCCGGGTGGTACTCGTGCGGACCGCTCTCAAGGACTACCGCCGGGTTCGTCGGGTCCACGGCGGCACCGTCAACGACGTCATCCTGGCCACCCTTACCGGCGCGATCCGGGCCTGGTTGATGACCCGGGCCGAGTCCGTCGGCAGCGGCCGGCGGATCAAGGCGTTGGTACCGATGAGCGTCATCGACGAGGACCTGGAGCCGACCTCGCTCGGCTCCCAGGTCGTCGGGCACCGCCTGGACCTGCCCATCGGGGAGGCGTCCCCGGTGATCCGGCTGCACCAGGTGTCCTACGCGTTCAAGGCCCACAGCGAGACGGGTCGAGCGCTGGCCGCGGACCGGATCGCGGGGGTCGCGGGCTTCGCGCCGACCACCTTCCACGCGCTCGGGTCCCGGGTGGCTGTCGACGAGTCCGCCGGGGTCAACCTGGTCGTCACCAACGTGCCCGGTCCGCAGTTCCCGATGTTCATGGCCGGCGCGGAGATGATCGAGACCTACCCGGTCCCGCCGCTGCAGAAGGGCTTCTCGCTGGCCATCGGCGTCACCTCCTACGACGGGGGCGTCTACTACGGCATCACCGCGGACCGCGACATCCTGCCCGACGTCGACGTGCTCGGTCAGTGCGTGAAGGAAGCCCTCGACGAGCTGGTCGACAGCGCCAGCGACACCCGTCCGCGGGCGCCGCGGGGGAGGAAGAAGACGACATGAGGG
The DNA here is from genome assembly GCF_040546585.1 of Marmoricola sp. OAE513. NCBI lineage: Bacteria > Bacillati > Actinomycetota > Actinomycetes > Propionibacteriales > Nocardioidaceae > Marmoricola > Marmoricola sp. OAE513. The sequence goes on from NZ_JBEPOC010000001.1 coordinate 2,980,919, forward strand.
TCTACGTCCCGACCACCGTCGCCGGTCTGGCGGCGTACGTCCGCTCCGGCTCGGTGCCCTCGACGGCCGAGCGCTTCGTGCCGGTCGACGACTCCGAGGAGGCCGAGTACGAGGCGCTGGCCGAGGCGGCCGAGGTCGCGACCGGTCTCCTCGAGGAGGACGGCCGTCGGGTCGTCATCGTGGCCGACGTCGAGGACGAGGACGCCGCGTTCCCCCTCAGCCAGGTCGAGGCGGTCCACGCCGACACCGAGGACGTCGACCCGGGTGAGGACGACCTGCCGGACCTCGGCTGGTTCGCGACCCAGGAGATCCCCGACCTGATCGGCTGAGGGCGTCTCGGCAGGCTCGACGACCGGGGCCGCTCGAGGACCCCGGCCCTGTGGCAACCTGGGGCGATGGATGCCATCACCCACCCGCCGGCTCCCACCAACGAGCCGACCCTGCACTACGCGCCGGGCAGCCCCGAACGGGCCGCCCTGACCGCAGAGCTGACCCGCCAGTCCACCCGCACGATCAACCTGCCGGCCACCATCGGCGGGCGCCGCCGGATGGGCGGCGGTGCCGAGTTCTCCGTCGTCCAGCCGCACGACCACGCGTCCGTGCTCGGGGTCTCCCGGCACGCGAGCACCCAGGACGCCGAGGCTGCGGTCCGGGCCGCCGCGAAGGCGGCTCCCGGCTGGCGCGCGCTGTCCTACGACGACCGGGCCGCGATCTTCCTCAAGGCCGCCGACCTGCTCGCCGGACCGTGGCGCGCCCGGTTGAACGCCGCCACCATGCTCGGCCAGTCGAAGACCGCCTGGCAGGCCGAGATCGATGCCGCCTGCGAGCTCATCGACTTCTGGCGGTTCAACGTCGAGTTCGGCCGGCAGGTCCTGGCCGAGCAGCCCCTCGCGAACAGCCCGGGGATCTGGAACCGCACCGACCACCGCCCGCTCGAGGGCTTCGTCTACGCGATCACCCCGTTCAACTTCACCGCGATCGCCGGCAACCTGCCGACCGCGCCGGCGCTCATGGGCAACACGGTGATCTGGAAGCCGTCGCCGACCCAGCAGCTGGCCGCACACCTGACCATGCAGCTGCTCGAGGAGGCGGGGTTGCCCCCGGGGGTGATCAACATGCTCCCCGGTGACGGGCTGGACGTCTCGAAGGTGCTGCTGCACCACCCGGACCTCGCCGGGATCCACTTCACCGGTTCCACCCCCACGTTCCAGCGCCTGTGGGCCACCGTCGGGGAGAACCTGCCCGGTTACCGGTCCTACCCGCGGATCGTGGGGGAGACCGGCGGCAAGGACTTCGTGCTCGCGCACCCCTCGGCCGATCTCGACGTGCTCCGGGTCGCGCTGGTGCGCGGCGCCTTCGAGTACCAGGGACAGAAGTGCTCGGCCGCGTCGCGCGCCTACGTGCCGCGGTCGCTGTGGAAGAAGCTGCGCGACCCGCTGGTGGCCGAGGTCGAGGGCCTGGCGATGGGCGACGTCCGGGACTTCTCGAACTTCCTCGGCGCCGTCATCGACGACCGCGCTTTCGCCAAGCACAAGGCGGCGATCACCCGGGCCAAGCGGTCCTCGAAGCTCGACGTCGTTGCCGGCGGCCAGTACGACGACAAGGTCGGCTGGTTCGTCCGGCCCACCGTGGTCACCTCGACCGACCCGACCGACGCGATGTTCTCGACCGAGTACTTCGGGCCCATCCTGGCGGTGCACGTCTACGAGGACGCCCGCTTCGAGAGGGTCACCGACCAGCTCGAGTCGTTCGCGCCGTACGCGCTCACCGGCGCGGTGATCGCGCAGGACCGGGCGGCGATCGCGTGGGCGAGCGAGCGGCTCCGGTTCGCGGCAGGCAACTTCTACGTCAACGACAAGCCGACCGGCGCGGTGGTCGGCCAGCAGCCGTTCGGCGGCGGCCGGGCCTCGGGCACCAACGACAAGGCGGGCTCGGCGGCGAACCTGCTGCGCTGGACCTCGCCACGGTCGATCAAGGAGACGTTCGTGCCGCCGACCTCGGTGGGCTACCCGCACCAGGCCCCAGAGCAGGACCCAGAGCAGGCCCCAGAACAGGGCTGAGGACGGGCAGCGGGGATACTGGGGGGATGACCGCCCCGCAGATCGCTCTGGTGACCGCTGAGCACCTCGGCAAGCTGCACCCGTTCGAGCACGCGGTCGTGCTCGTCCTGGCGTTCGGGCCGATCCTGCTGCTGGCGATCACGATCAGGATCGCGCGCAAGCGGGCCGAGGAGGACGACTAGCGGGCGAGCCAGTCCCGTCCGACCTTGTTCTCGGCGCGCAGGGCCTTGCCGAGCATGTCGCCGATGAGGCCCTCGATCTTGCCGCCGACCAGCGGGATCGAGGCCTTGACCTCGACCTCGACGACCTCGGTGACGCCTCCGTCGACCTCGGTGAGCGTGACCGTGCCCTTCATGTCCCCGGGTTTGCCCGGGATGGTCACGTGCAGGCTGGCCAGCGTCGGGGACGTCCACGACTCCGACTGGACGATGTTGATCTCCTCGCCGACGAACTTGCGGGCGAAGGACGGCACCTCGGTCGCCGGACGGTGCTGGTCGACCGTGACGTCCATGCCCACGGCGGTCGGGGTGATCGTCACCTCGCGACGGGGGAAGCGCTGGAACTCGCACACCGCGTCGCGGAACGCAGGATCGGACAGCATCGCGTAGACGGCCTCGGAGGTGGCGCCGTCGTACCGGAGTTCGTGGCGGACCCGCTTGCTCATCGCTCGCCCGCCAGCCACGCGGCGCCGGCAGCCTGCTCCTTGGCCAGGCCCTCCTTGTAGAGCTCCAGGACCAGCTTCTCCAGCTTGCCGCCGATCAGCGGGACGCTGGCCTTCACGTCCAGGTCGTAGGTCAGCACGCTGCCGGAACCCTTCTCGGTCACGGTCGCCGTGCCGTTGATGCTGGTCGGCTTCCCGGGGGTGTCCACGGTGTGCGACGCGCTCGCACCGCTCCACACCGTGGTGGTGATCGCCTGGGTGGAGTCGCCCACGAACTTCTTCGCGAACGACGGCACGCCGGCAACAGCCTGCTCCTGGTCGATCCGGATCCGGGTGGCAGCACCGTCGGCCTCGACGGTGGCCACGCTGGAGATGGCACCGGTGGCGACGGCCACCTTGTCCCAGTACGCGGGGTCGGTGAGCATGGCGAGCACGGCGGCGGGCGCGGCGTCGTAGGCGAGTTCGTGGCGAAGCTTCATGGACACATCATGGGGGATTACGTTGGACGACGTGAACACCCCCGAGAACTTCGTCAGCTTCGGCGAGGACGGCGCGCTGCTGACCTACGGCTCCTACCTGCGACTCCCGCAGCTGCTGGACTCCCAGCACCTCGAGTCGGACCCGCCCGCGCACGACGAGCTGCTGTTCATCACGATCCACCAGGTCTACGAGCTCTGGTTCAAGCAGCTGCTGCACGAGGCGGAGACCGTCCGGGACGCGCTGATCGGCACGGCGGCGGCCAGCGGCGGGCGCGACCTCTGGTTCGCGCGGCACCTGCTGACCCGGATGCACGTCATCGAGCGCGTGCTGGTGCAGCAGGTCGACGTGCTGGAGACGATGACGCCGCAGGACTTCCTGGAGTTCCGGCAGCGCCTCGCCCCGGCCAGCGGTTTCCAGTCGGTGCAGTTCCGCGAGCTGGAGTTCCTCTCCGGCGCCAAGGACGGCGGGTACGTCGACCGGTTCAAGGGGCTCACCCCCGAGGAGAACGACCGGCTGGCCCGCCGGCTGGCCGAGCCGTCGCTGTGGGACGGCCTCGTGCACGTCCTCGGCGAGGCGGGCCTGGACACCTCCTCGGACGAGGCGATCACGGCCTCCCTGCGCCGGGTCGCCCACGACCGGTCGTCGTACGCCGACATCTGGGGCCTGGCCGAGGCGCTGCTCCAGCACGACGAGCTCGCGGCCGCCTGGCGCGCCCGGCACGTGGTGATGGTCGAGCGGATGATCGGCGCCAAGTCCGGGACGGGCGGCTCCTCGGGTGCCGGCTACCTGCGCAGCCGCCTGCCGATGAAGTACTACCCCCTGCTGTGGGAGCTGCGCTCGGCCCTCTGAGAGCAGACCGGTGTCCGCCAGTCTCCGGCGACCCGCAGGGACCCCCCGGTGGTTGTTCGGGAACGCCGGTGGTCCTAGCCTCGAAGGGGATGGCACAACGGCGTGCCACCGGATCTCTGGAGGCGGTACTCGGAGTGCCCATGTCCACCGACGACAGCAAGGCCGACCTGCTCGCGCGGCTCTGCGACTACGCCCGGTCCCAACCCGACGCCGGCGTCCCGGTCTCGCTGGCCGTGGCCACCCGCGCGTACTACCGGCACGCGGCGCCCGAGGACCTGCTGGACCGCACCGAGGCCGACCTGTACGGCGCGGTCGCGCACCACCTGCAGACGGGTGCGCAGCGCCGCGAGGGCACCGCGACGGTCCGGATCTTCACCCCGTCGGCGGCGACCGACGGCTGGTCGGCGACCGGGCGGACGGTGGTCGAGGTCGTCACCGACGACATGCCGTTCCTGGTGGACTCGGTGATGATGGCGCTCGACCGGGCCGGCAGCGCGGTGCACCTGGTGCTGCACCCCCAGCTCGTCGTACGACGTGATCCCGCGGGCGACCTGGTCGACGTGCTCGACGACAGCGCCGACCGGACCGACACCAGTGCGCACGAGCTGGCCCGGGAGTCCTGGATGCACCTGGAGATCGACCGGGTCGCCGAGGACGAGGTCGAGCCGCTGACCCGCACCCTGGAGAAGGTGCTCACCGACGTCCGCGAGGCCGTCGAGGACTGGCCGCGGATGAAGCACCAGCTCCACGACGTGATCGCCGACCTGGAGCAGTCCCCGCCGCCGCTGGCGACCGCCGAGGTCGCCGAGAGCATCGCGTTCCTGCGCTGGCTGGCCGAGGACCACTTCACCTTCCTCGGCTACCGCGAGTACCGGTTGGAGGGCGACGACAGCGGGGCCCGTCTCGTCGCGGTCACCGGCACCGGCACCGGCATCCTGCGCGCCGACCCGGCAGCGCCGCGCCCGCTCCTGGGGCCGGTCGCGGAGAAGGCCGGTGAGCAGACCCTCCTCGTGCTCACCAAGGCCAACAGCCGGGCCACCGTGCACCGTTCGGTGTTCCTCGACTACGTCGGGGTGAAGACGTTCGACGCCGACGGGCGCGTCACCGGCGAGCGCCGGTTCCTCGGCCTGTTCTCCTCCGCCGCGTACGCCGAGTCGGTCACCCGGATCCCGCTCGCACGGGTCAAGGCCCGCCAGGTGATCGAGGCTGCCGGGTTCGAGCCGATGAGCCACGCGGCGAAGACGATGATGGACGTGCTGGAGAGCTACCCGCGCGACGAGCTGTTCCAGACGCCGGTGGCCGAGCTGGTGCCGATCGCCGAGACGGTGATGCACACCCGCGAGCGCCGTCAGCTCAAGCTGTTCGTGCGGCCCGACGTCTACGGGCGGTTCTGGTCCTGCCTGGTGTACCTGCCGCGGGACCGCTACAACACCGCCGTCCGCGAGAAGATCGCCGCCACCCTGCTCGATGCGCTGGACGGCGACTCGATCGAGTTCACCGCCCAGGTCGGCGACTCCTTCGCCGCGCGGCTGCACTTCACCGTGCGCCCGGCCCCCGGGGTCCCCCTGAGTGAGGTCGACCAGGCCGAGCTGGAGCGTCGCTGCGCCGCGATCGCGCGCTCCTGGCGCGACGACCTGGCGGCCGCCGTCGCGACCCGGTACGGCGACGAGCGTGGTGCGGCGCTCGCCCGGAAGTACGCCCACAGCTTCCCCGAGTCCTACAAGGACGACTACCCGGCCGACGTCGCCGCCGTCGACCTCGGACGGCTGGAGGAGATCGAGGGGGAGGACGGCATCGCGCTGTCGCTCTACCGCGAGCCGGACGCCGCGACCGGCGAGGTCCGGTTGAAGGTCTACCGGATCGGACCCCCGATCTCGTTGTCGCGGATGCTCCCGATCCTCGCCGCGATGGGCGCCGACGTGGTCGACGAGCGTCCCTACGAGCTCGAGGAGGTGCCGCGGCCCTCGCACGTCTACGACTTCGGACTGCGCTACGGCCAGGGTCTGCCCGACGGCGCGCACGAGCTCTTCGCCGACACCGTGGAGGCTGTCTGGCACGGTCGCACCGAGTCCGACGGCTTCAACGCGCTGGTGCTCGCGGCCGGGCTCACCTGGCGCCAGGCGATGCTGCTGCGCGCCTACGCCCGGCACATGCGCCAGGCCGGGACGCCGTTCGCCCAGGAGACGCTGTCGGACGCGCTGGCGGGCAACGTCGACATCGCGCGGTCGCTGGTCGCCCTGTTCGAGGCGCGCTTCGACCCGGCCGCCGAGGAGGGTCGCCAGGAAGCCAGCGCCAAGCTCACCGAGCGAGTCACCACCGCCCTGGACGACGTCACCAGCCTGGACGACGACCGCATCCTGCGCGGCTACCTGACCGCGATCAACGCGACCCTGCGCACCAACTTCTTCCAGAACGACGCCGAGGGCCGGCAGCACCCGTACGTCGCCCTGAAGTTCGACCCCCAGGCCATGCCCGAGCTGCCCGAGCCTCGACCGAAGTTCGAGATCTTCGTGTACTCCCCGCGCGTCGAGGGTGTGCACCTGCGGTTCGGGTCGGTCGCCCGGGGAGGCCTGCGCTGGTCGGACCGGCGCGACGACTTCCGCTCCGAGGTGCTCGGCCTGGTCAAGGCGCAGATGGTGAAGAACACCGTCATCGTCCCGGTCGGGGCCAAGGGCGGCTTCTACGCCAAGAACCTCCCGGACCCGGGTGACCGCGAGGCCTGGATGGCCGAGGGCATCGCCTGCTACCGCACCTTCATCGCGGCGCTGCTCGACGTCACCGACAACCTCGCCGAAGGGCCCGAGGGCAGCACCGTCGTCCCCGCGCGCGACGTGGTCCGCCACGACCCGGACGACACCTACCTGGTGGTCGCGGCCGACAAGGGCACGGCCACGTTCAGCGACATCGCCAACGAGGTCGCCGCCGAGTACGGGTTCTGGCTCGGTGACGCCTTCGCCTCGGGCGGCTCGGTGGGGTACGACCACAAGGCGATGGGCATCACCGCCCGCGGTGCCTGGGTCTCGGTGCAGCGGCACTTCCGCGAGATGGGCATCGACTGCCAGCACGAAGACTTCACCTGCGTGGGTGTCGGCGACATGTCCGGCGACGTCTTCGGCAACGGGATGCTGTGCTCCGAGCACACCCGGCTGGTGGCCGCGTTCGACCACCGCGACATCTTCCTGGACCCCGATCCCGACGCCGCGACGTCGTACGCCGAGCGCCGCCGGCTCTTCGACCTGCCCCGGTCCTCGTGGAAGGACTACGACACCGCGCTGATCTCCGAGGGCGGCGGCGTCTTCCCGCGCTCGGCCAAGTCGATCCCGTTGAGCCCGCAGGTCCGCGCCGCCCTCGGCGTCACCGAGGAGGCGATGACCCCGGCAGCGCTGATGCGAGCGATCCTGCTCGCGCCGGTCGACCTGATCTGGAACGGCGGCATCGGCACCTACGTGAAGGGCGCGGCGGAGACCGACGCGGACGCCGCGGACAAGGCCAACGACGCCATCCGGGTCAACGGCGGTGAGCTCCGGGCGCGCTGCGTGGGGGAGGGCGGCAACCTCGGCTTCACCCAGCGCGGCCGGATCGAGTACGCGACCGAGGGTTGCGGTGGTGAGGGCGGTCGGATCAACACCGACTTCATCGACAACAGCGCCGGCGTGGACACCTCCGACCACGAGGTGAACATCAAGATCCTGCTCGACCGGGTGGTCCGGCAGGGAGACCTCGACACCGAGCAGCGCAACACCCTGCTGGCCTCGATGACCGACGAGGTCGCCGCCCTGGTGCTGGCCGACAACGACGCCCAGAACCTGGCGCTGGCCAACGGGGAGGCGCAGGCGCCCGCCCTGCTGCACGTGCACGAGGACTGGATGCGGGCGCTGGAGCGGCGCGGCCTGCTGAACCGCGAGCTGGAGGCGCTGCCGACCCGCCGCGAGGTGGCGGCCCGAATCGAGCGCGGTGAGGGCCTCTCCGGACCCGAGCTCTCGGTGCTGATGGCCTACACCAAGATCGTGCTGGCCGACGAGCTGCTCACCACGGACCTCTCCGACGACCCGTTCCTGCGCGGCGACCTGTTCTCCTACTTCCCCCAGCCGCTGCACCAGGACTACCGCCGGCAGATGGAGGACCATCCGCTGCGCCGCGAGATCGTCGTGACCCAGCTGGTCAACCAGCTCGTCAACGACGCCGGGACGACGTACCTGCACCGGCTCGGCGGGGAGACCGGGGCCGGCGTCCGGGAGCTGACCATGGCGCACTTCCTGTCCCGCGAGATCTTCGGGGCCAAGGCGGTGCTGGCCGAGATCGCGACCTTCGACAACCGGCTCGACGCCGGGCTGCAGACCCGGATGCGGATCGAGGTCCGCACCCTGGTCGAGCGGGTCAGCCGCTGGCTGGTGAACAACCGTCGGCTGCCGCTGGACAGCGAGGCCGTGGTGGGCGAGTTCGAGGTCACCGCCGAGCGGGTCATGGCCGCGCTCCCCGACGTCATGACCGGCTCCGAGCTGGCCGCCTTCGAGGCGCGTCGGGACGCGCTGGTGAAGGCCGACGTCCCGGTCGAGCTCGCCGTGCGGGTGGCCGTCTGCCCGCCGGCGTACATGGTCGTCGGGATCGTCCAGAACGCCTCCCGCGCGGACGCCGACCCGATCGAGGTGGCCCGGCTGCACTTCGCGATCGGGGAGGTGCTCGGCCTGCCCGCGCTGGTCACCCGCATCCTGGCGCTGCCGCGGCACGACCGCTGGCAGACGATGGCGCGGGCCACCCTGCGCGACGACCTGCACACGGTGCACGCCCAGCTGACCGCGCAGGTGCTCGGCGGGGCGGACCCGGGCAGCGACGTCGCGACGATGGTCGCGAGCTGGACCGCGGAGGAGGAGTCGGCGCTGGAGCGGGCGGGTGAGGTCTTCGCGGAGATCTGCAACGACGACGACGCGGACCTGGCCCGGATGTCGGTCGCGCTGCGGGTGCTCCGGTCGCTGCTGAGCACACCGTGAGGCGACACCCTGAGGCGGGCCGCTAGGTTTGCCCCATGTTCGACGCTGACTCCTCGGCCACCGAGACCGTCCGGCTCACCACCTCCGGTGAGGTCACCGCCGCCGAGGTGACCGAGGCCGCGCTGTCGCGCATCGAGAGCCGCAACCCCGGGCTGAACGCGTTCTCCGCCGTGCTCGCCGAGCAGGCCCGCGCCCGGGCCCGTGAGCTCGACGCTCAGCGGGCCGCCGGGGCCGCGCTGGGCCCGTTGCACGGCGTACCGATCGGCATCAAGGACGAGCTGGACGTCGAGGGCTGCGTGACCACCTTCGGAGGCCGCGGCAACGTCACCCCGGCGGCCGCCGACGGCGAGGTCGTACGCCGCCTGCGCGCCGCGGGCGCGGTCATCATCGGCAAGACCCGGATGCCGGAGTTCGGGCAGTGGCCGTTCACCGAGTCCCTGGACGGCGGCATCACCCGGAACCCGTGGGACCGGGCGCACACCCCGGGCGGCTCCAGCGGCGGTACGGCCGCCGCCGTGGCGTCGGGAATGGTCCCGGTTGCGATCGGGGGCGACGGAGGCGGCTCGATCCGGATCCCGGCGGCGTACTGCGGGCTGTTCGGCCTGAAGCCGTCCCGCGGTCGGGTCAGCAGCAACCCGGTGCCGCACCTGTGGTGGGCCCTGGGGACCACCGGCCCGCTGACCCGGACGGTGGCCGACTCCGCGCTGGTCTACGACGTCATCCGCGGCAACGTCGCGGGCGACCGGTACCGGCTCGAGGAGCCCGCGACCAGCTTCAGCGCCGCCGCGGGCACGGCGCCCGGGCGCCTGCGGATCGGCTGGTCCAACGTGCCGGTGACCAAGGGCGTGAAGCCGGCCCGGGCGCACGCCCGGGCGGTCGAGGACACCGCTCGGCTGCTCGCCGACCTGGGCCACGAGGTCCGCGAGATCGACCCTCGCTACCCGGACCCGACGGCCGCCTTCGTCCCGCAGTTCCTCGCCGGCGTCCGGACCGAGGCCGACGCCGTGGAGCGGTACGCCGACCTGGAGCCGCGCACCCGGGAGACCTACCGGCTGGGCACCTGGGTGACCCCCCAGGTCCTGGAGAAGGCGCTCGCTGCGGGGGACCGGGTGGCCGAGCGCGCCAACCGTCTCTTCGACGACCTCGACGTGGTCCTCTCGCCGACGATCGGCCCGCGACCTCGCCGCGTCGGTGCGCTCGCCCGGGGAGGCACCATCGCGATGACGCTGAGGTCGCGCCCGGTGGTGGCCTGGACGGCCCTGTGGAACGTCACCGGCAACCCGGCCGCCTCGGTCCCCACCGGGATCGGTGAGGACGGCCTCCCGGTCGCGGTCCAGCTGGTCGGGCGGATCGGCGACGAGACCACCCTGCTCTCGCTCTCCGCCCAGCTCGAGCAGGTCCGCCCGTGGCCGCTGCTCCCCCCGCAGGCGCAGCAGTGAGCCTTCCTGGGAACCTGCTGATCACGCCGCGCGCGTTCGTGCGCCGGCACGTCCTCTCCCGCGTCGTCGACCTGCCCAGCCCGCTGGCGGGGCGGACCGTGATGATCACCGGTGCCTCCTCGGGCATCGGTGAGGCCGCGGCGCACGCGGTCGCGGCCCGGGGCGCGCACGTGCTGCTGGTCGCCCGACGGACCGACGAGCTGGAGCGCGTGCGAGACGAGGTCGTGGCCGCCGGGGGAGCGGCGTCGGCGTACCCCGCGGACCTCACCGACGGCGACTCGGTCGACGCGCTGGTCGCGGCCGTCCTGGCCGAGCACGGCAGCGTGGACATGCTGGTCAACAACGCCGGCCGTTCGATCCGCCGGTCGCTGGAGTACTCCTACGACCGGATGCACGACTTCGAGCGGACCATGGCGGTCAACTACTTCGGCCCGGTCCGGCTGACCCTGGGGCTGCTGCCCGCCATGCGCGCCCAGAAGTTCGGCCACGTGGTCAACGTGGTCACCTGGGGCGTGCAGATCAAGGCGCCGCGGTTCGCGGCGTACATCGCCTCGAAGACGGCGCTGGACTCGTTCGCCCGGATCGCCGGGCGCGAGGCGTACGCCGACAACGTCACGTTCACCAACATCCGGCTCTCGCTGGTGCGCACCGGCATGATCGCGGCCACCGACGCCTACGACCGCTCGCCCGCGAGGACGCCGGAGCAGGCCGCGGCGTGGGTCGTGCGAGCGCTGGAGGACCGCCCGCTGACGATCAGCACGGCCGTGGGCAGCATCGCGGAGGTGCTCAACCTGGTGGCGCCGCGCCTGATGGACGCGGTGGCCTGGGTCGGCTCGAGCCGGTTCCCGGACTCCTCAGCGGCGCGCGGAGAACGTTGAGTCGCTGTCGGCCTTGTCGCCCGAGCCGTTGCGGACCCCGAGCTCGTCGGCGAACACGATGATGTTGCTGGTGTACTCGGTGCCGGTCCAGCCGGTGCAGGTGACCAGCACCAGCCGGTAGTCCTTGCGGTCCTGGCTGAACAGCTCCTGCTTGTGCTTGGCCAGCTGGGCCTTGGTGTAGACGAAGATCTTGGTGGCCGCGTAGTCGATCGTGCCGAGCTTGGTCTTGATCTGGACCAGGGCTCCCGGGCGCAGGTCGCCGAGCCGGTTCATCACGCCGCCACCGGTGTGCACCGTGTGGCCGGTGACCAGGGTCTGGCCCGAGGTCGCTCCCGGACGGGCGCTGCGCTTCCACCAACCGACCTCGTGGACGTCCTCCGGCGGGCTGAGGACACCGTCGGTGGCGATCTCGATCGGGACGATCGGGGATTTCAGGTCGATCGAGGGAACGATCAGCTGCTCGGGGTTCGCGGGCTTGCCGAGCGGGTGGTACTGCGAGGAGTCCCCGTAGCCGGGGCCGTCGGTGCCGGCTCCCGGTGAGGGAATGGCAAAGCCGGCGATCACCATCGTGAGGATGAGAACGAAGAGTCGTTTGCTCAGTCCTCCGACGCGATCGCCGGCTTTGCCTTGCTTCACTTAGTTAAGCAGTGTCACTTGGTGAGCATCCGGCGGTAGCCGATGAGGCCCGCCGTACCCGCCAGCATCATCAGCGCGGCCGTGGCCACGAGGACGTCGCGAGCGGTGTTGTTGCCCTGGCCCGAGACACCCGAGTCGACCACGGTCGGCACGTCGGGGGTCGGGTCGTCGGTCGGCGTCGGGGACGGCGTGGCCGCCTTCTTGCCGTTCGGGCCGCAGGACACGGTGCCGATCTGGGCGGCGATCAGCGAGCTGCCGGTGAACTGGGCCGCTGCGGGCAGCAGGTCCAGGTCGAGGGCGGTCACGGTGATCGTGTCAGCGGTCTTGGTCTGCTTGTTCAGCGTGATGTCGAGGATGTTGTCCTCGAGCGGCGACAGCGCGTCGGCCACCTGGGCGACCAGCGTGTTGACCAGCTGGGTCTGAACGGTGTCGACGACCGTGGCCAGCGGGGCGGCCAGACCGTCGAGGGTCTCGTTCAGGTCGACCTTCACGCCGTCCAGGACCGCGTTGAGCACGGCGTCCAGGTCGGTGAGGACGTGGGTGTTCGGCGGCGGGTTGGCCGGCAGGTTCACCAGGTCGATGTCGGTGCCCGCGACGCTCAGCGTGAGCTTCGAGTCGACGATGTTCGCGCCACCCTCAGCGGTACCCGGAGCAGCGGTGCAGTGCGCGTAGACGGCGCCGAGCGAGCCACCGAGACCGGTGTTGCCCAGCGGAGCCAGCGCGCCGGAGATGGCGCTCGTGATCGGACCCAGCAGGTCGCCGAGGAGACCGTTGAGGGCCGACAGCCCGCCGATCGCGGAGGTCGGGTCGATGACCGTGGTGCCGGTCAGGTCCAGGTTGGCGATGTTCAGGCCGACCGGGTCGCCCGGGGTGAGGCAGTTGGAGTCACCGACGTTGGCGCCGAAGCCGGCACCCTCACCTGCGACACCACCACACGCGGCGGACGTGCCGTCGCCGTTGTCGGCGACCTTGGCCTGCGCCTCCTGGGCGAGGACACCGATGTTGAGGAGGTTCTGGTTGCCCAGGACGCCGACGACCGGGTTGGTCTCGCCCGTCTTGGTCTCGTCATCTCCGTCGTTGGTGGCCTTCACGGTGCCCGAGCTGATCGGGCTTCCGCCGATGGCCAGCGTCAGGGCGTTCGAGCTCGCCTGCGACACAGGGGCCGCGGCGAAGACTGGAGCGATGGCGAGCATCGAGACGGTGGCCGCCCCCATGATCGCGCCGAATCGCAGCACTCGTCGGTTCAAGATGGTTCCTCCCGGCAGGGCACCGCACTCGTCGCGACGCCGTGATGATGAACTGCTGGTGCTCCTCTTTGAGCACCCGCCATTCTGGCCTGATCGTAGGGTGTTTGGCACTGGTGTTGCAAAATATGACGCAGGTTACACGTCTAAATCACGCCAAAAGCGTTGGTAACCGGATTTTGGTGCTGATTCGGTCAGGACGCCTTCTTCGCAGACTTCTTGACGGCCTTCTTCGCCGTCTTCGAGGTCTTCTTGGCAGCAGTGCCCTTCTTCGCCGCTGTCGATGCCTTCTTGGCCGTCTTCTTCGCGGCCCGCGGAGCTGACTTCTTGGCGGCGGGCGCGTCGTCGGTGCTCTCGCCGCGGGCGGTCTTCGCCGCGTCCACGCTCCGCTGGAGCGCGGCGAGCAGGTCGATGACCTCGCCCGTGCTCTTCTTCGCCGCCGGGGCGGACTTCACCTCGCCGCCCTCGATCTTGGCCTTCACCAGCGCCTCGACCGCCTCGCGGTAGTCGTCCTCGTACTCGTCGGGGTCGAAGTCGCCGGCCAGCGTCTCGACCAGCATCGAGGCCATCTTGGCCTCGGCGGGCTTGCGCGTCGTCGACGTCGACCGCTCCGAAGTCGGGTTTCCGGATCTCGTCGGGCCACATCATCGTCTGGAGCACGATGACGTCCTCGCGCACCCGCAGGACGGCCAGGGACATCCGGTTGCGGAGGGAGACGGTCACCAGCGCCATCCGGTCGGCGTCCTCGAGGGCCTGGCGCAGCAGTGCGTAGGGCTTGGCGCCGGTCTTCTCGGGCTCGAGGTAGTAGGACTTCTCGAAGAGCATCGGGTCGATCTGCTCGCTGGGGACGAACTTCTCGACACTGATCTCCCGGCTGCTCGTCGCGGGCAGCTCGGCCATGTCGGAGTCGTCGAGGATGACCATCTCGCCGTCCTCGGTCTCGTAGCCCTTGGCGATGTCGGCGTACGCGACCTCCTCGCCGTCCAGGGAGCAGATCCGCTGGTACTTGATCCGGCCGCCGTCCTTGGCGTGCACCTGCCGGAAGGAGATGTCCTTGTTCTCGGTCGCCGAGTACAGCTTGACCGGGACGCTCACCAGCCCGAAGGAGACGGCACCCTTCCAAATTGCGCGCATGTCCCAAGGATGGACCGCGCAGCCAAGGCGCGCCACCTCACAGGCTCCTCACATTCTCCGCCGACCGACCGCACAGGCGGCCCGACCAGGGTCGGGGCCATGGGTACGAGAGAGAAGCAGGGCTTCGGCGCGCGGCTGCGCGCGGTCCGTCGACGGTGGTGGGCGGCGCTGGCCGCGCTGGTCCTCGTGCTGGCCGGCGCGGGCACGTGGTTCATGACCGCGGGCGCCAGCGAGGACGACAACACCACCACGATCACCTCCACGGTCGCGAAGGGGACCTACAAGACCACCGTCTCCGCCACCGGCACCATCACCCCGAAGCGGGACGAGGACGTCGCCTTCACCTCCTCGGGCACCGTCACCTCGGTCCAGGTCGAGGTCGGCGACAAGGTGGTCAAGGGGGACGTGCTCGCGAAGATCGACGACGACGCCCTGATCGCCCAGCGCGAGGCCGCGGAGTCCCAGGTGACCGCGGCCCAGACGCAGCTCGACGAGGACTCCGGGAGCTCCTCGACCCAGGTCGCCGCAGACGAGGCGTCGCTGGCGAGCGCGAGGTCGCAGCTGGCCGACGCCGAGGACGCCGTCGAGAACGCCACCCTGCGGGCGCCGTTCAGCGGCACCGTCTCGGCCGTCGGCTACGAGGTCGGTGACCAGGTCGGGGGTTCCGGCGGCGGGGCGGACCCGTCCGGGTCGGACACGACCGCGGCGATCACCGTGATCTCCCCGAAGAAGCTGCTCATCGACGCGAACGTGTCCTCCTCCGACGTCACGCGGCTCAAGAAGGGCCTCCAGGCCGAGATCACCCCGACCGGGGGCAACGAGACGGCGTACGGCGTGGTGACCGAGGTCGGCGTCATCGCCACCGCCTCGGACACGGGCGCGGCGCAGTTCCCGGTGACCGTCGAGGTCACCGGGGAGACCACGGGTCTGTACCCGGGCGCCAGCGCCACCGTCGAGATCACCGTGAAGCAGGCGACCGACATCATCGCGGTGCCGACGGCCGCGGTGCGGACCGACGACGCCGGCAAGGCCTACGTGTACGTCGTCAAGAGCGGCAAGCGCACCAAGACCACCGTCGCGCTGGGCGAGGTCTACGGCGCCCAGACCGAGGTCACCTCCGGGATCAAGGAGGGCGACGTCATCGAGGTCATCTCGATCACCGGGCGGCGCGGGACCGGCAGCGGCGGAGGCAACCGGAACGGCGGGGGTGAGTTCCCCGGCGGCGGCAACTTCCAGCTTCCGGCGGGCGGCGCCCCCGGCGGCGGCCCCGTCGTCATCCAGGGGAACCCCGGATGAGCCCCCGGCAGTCGGGTGGGCGGAGTGCCGTCATCTCGTTGGAGGGAGTGCGGAAGACGTACGCCACCGGAGCGGTGTCGGTCGAGGCCCTGCGCGGCATCGACATCGAGATCTCCGCGGGCGAGTACGTCGCCATCATCGGGCCCTCGGGTTCCGGCAAGTCGACCCTGATGCACATCCTCGGCTGCCTCGACGTCCCGACGGAGGGCCGCTACGAGCTCGCCGGGCGCGACGTCAGCGACCTCGAGGAGTCCGAGCTCGCGCTCATCCGCAACCGGGAGATCGGGTTCGTGTTCCAGCAGTTCAACCTGCTCGCCGACTCCACCGCGCTGCGCAACGTCGCCCTCCCGCTGGTGTACGCCGGCGTACCGGCGGCCGAGCGGGAGGAGCGCGCCCGGCGCGCGCTGGAGCGGGTCGGCCTGGCCGACCGTGCCGATCACAGGCCCGGCGAGCTGTCGGGCGGTCAGCAGCAACGGGTGGCCGTGGCCCGGGCGCTGGTCTCCGAGCCGTCGCTGATCCTCGCCGACGAGCCGACCGGGAACCTGGACTCGGTCTCGACCGAGGACGTGCTCGGCCTGTTCCGCGAGCTGCACGACGCGGGCCGCACGATCGTGCTCATCACCCACGACCACGAAGTCGCCGAGGTCGCCGACCGGGTCATCACCCTCCGCGACGGGCTCGTGACCGAGGCTGCAACGGCAGGCGCGATCGCATGAGCTGGGTCGAGACACTTCGCACGGCCGCTTTCGCGGTGCTGGCCCACCGGCTGCGCTCGCTGCTGACGCTGCTCGGCATCGTCATCGGCATCTCCTCGGTGGTGCTCACCGTCGGCTTCGGCCTGGGCGCGCAGGACAAGGTGCGTTCGCAGATCGACTCGCTCGGCTCCAACCTGCTCATCGTCTCCCCGGGCAGCAGCACCGGGAGCGGCGGCGTCCGCGGTGGCTTCGGTTCCTCGACCACGCTGACGCTGGCCGACGCCGAGGCGCTGGCCGATGCGGACGTGGCGCCGGACATCGCCGCGGTCGCCCCCGCGACCTCGACGTCGACGTCGCTGACCAACGGCACCACGAACTGGACCTCCAAGGTCGTCGGCACGACGGTCAGCTGGCAGGACGTCCGCGCCCGCAAGCTGTCCTCGGGCCGGTTCTTCACCCAGGACGAGATCGACCGGGCCGCCGACGTGGCCGTGCTCGGCCCGGACACGGTCGATGAGCTGTTCAACGGCCGCGACCCGGTGGGCGAGACCGTGACGGTCAACGGCACCGCGCTGACGGTGATCGGCGTGCTCGACGTCTCGGGCGCCAGCTCGGACGACGCCAACGAGGACGACCTCGCGGTTGTCCCGATCACCACCGCGCAGCGGCTCTCCGGCGCGACCAGCACCGCGGTCGCCTCCATCTACGTGGAGGCGAGGAGTGCTGAGACGCTGTCCGCCGCCTACCAGGAGGTCAACGCGGCCCTGCTGACGGCGCACGACGTGAGCGCGAGCGAGGCGGACTTCTCGATCGCGACGCAGGACGCGCTGCTCGACACCGCCAACTCGACCAACCGGACGATGACGATCCTGCTCGCCGGGGTCGCCGCGATCTCGTTGCTGGTCGGCGGCATCGGCGTCATGAACATCATGCTGGTCTCGGTGACCGAGCGGGTCCGCGAGATCGGCCTTCGCAAAGCGCTCGGAGCCACCCCGTCGGCGATCCGTCGCCAATTCCTCATCGAGGCCTCGCTGCTCGGCATCACCGGCGGCGTCATCGGCTCGGCGGTCGGCGTGGTCGGGGCTCTGGTCCTGCCGAGCATGATCGACCAGCCGGTCAGCATCTCAGCGGTCGCGATCGTCGCCGCACTGGCCGTCGCCCTCGGACTTGGCGTCGGTTTCGGGGTCTACCCGGCCGACCGGGCCGCTCGGCTGACTCCGATCGACGCGCTCAGGAGCGAGTGATGCGCGTCCCCACCGACCTCCCGTCCATCCCACCTGCATCCACCCCGAGGAGAACCCGATGAGCCCGAACCAGCTGATGTCCCTGTCCCCGAAGATGAGCCCGGCGGTGGCCCGCCGGATCGCGGCCGCGTGCGGAGCCGGTGTCCTGCTCGTCGGCGCGGCCGGCTGCGGCAGCTCGGACAGCGGCACGCCGACCGGTAGCACCCAGAACGAGGGTGCGCAGACCAGCCAGAACGGCAGCGGCCCGACCGGCCAGGGTCAGCTCCCGGGGGCGGACGGCAAGGTCGCCGCCGTCGTCGACACCACCGCCCAGGTCCAGGGCCAGAACGGGCAGGTCGCCGTCACCTGGAACGGCTCGACGACCTTCACCCAGCAGGTCGAGGCCCGGCTGGCCGACGTCGAGGTCGGCACCTGCGTCGTCGTGCAGTCCGCGAGCAGCGCGGCGGACGACAGCTCCGAGGCTCCGACCGAGGCGGCCGCGACGTCCGTCCGGATCGCCCCGAAGGGGGCCGACGGCACCTGCGCCGCAGGTCTGGGCGGGGGTGGCCCGCGGCTGAGCACCAACGGCGGGCAGCCGCCGTCCGGCTTCCCCTCGGGTGCTCCCACGGACGTACCCGGCGGCGGCAACGGCGGCCCGCGGATGCGCGCCTTCGGCGGCGCGGTCGGCGAGGTCACCGCGGTGAGCGCCGGCGGATTCACGGTGAAGTCCTCGGTGCCGCAGCTCGACGGGAGCGCGCCGAGTGCAGGGAGCACGCCGAAGGTCAGCGAGACCAGCGTTGCGGTCACGGTCAGCAGTGCGACGACCTACACCACCACCGGCAAGGCGACGGCAGCGGACGTCAAGGTCGGCAGCTGCCTGCGGGCCCAGGGCGAGACCGACGACACCGGAGCGGTGACCGCGAAGACCATCGCGCTCAGCCCGGCCGTCGACGGCGAGTGCACCTCCGGCTTCCGCCGCGGCACCGCCGGTGACGGCCCCGAGCAGAACAGCCAGGAGTCCTGACGTGCGACTCCCGAAGAGGCTGAAGCTGCCGGCGGTGGTCGCGGCCGGCGTGATCCTGGCCGGCGGCGGCACGGTGTACGCCGTCGCCGGCGCCGAGGACACCCCGTCGTACCGGACGGTGCGGGCGACCGAGGGCGACGTCGAGCAGACCCTGTCGCTGACCGGGCTGGTCGACGCGGCGCAGCGGGCCGACCTCGCGTTCGGCACCGACGGCACCGTGGCCAAGGTCAAGGTGGCGCAGGGTGACACGGTGAAGGCCGGCCAGGTCATCGCGACCCTGGAGACCGGTGACCTCGACGCTGCCGTCACCGAGGCGAAGGCGACGCTGGCCAAGGCGAAGGCCCAGCTGGAGTCCGACCAGGACGCCCAGACCTCCAGCGTCGAGCAGGCGGGCTCGCCGCAGCCGTCGGGGAGCAGCAAGCCCAGCGGCAGCAGCAAGCCCAGCGGCAGCAGCGGGGGTGGGAACACCTCGGGCACGTCAACCGCGGTGCTGAAGAAGCTCAAGGAGCAGCAGCAGGCCGTGCTCGAGGCCCAGAGCGCAGCGTCGGCCGCGTTGGCAGCGGCACACGACGCGCTTGCTGCCCAGACCTCTGCATGTGCCGACGCTTACCAGGAGCCGTCAGGCCAACCGACCGACGGCACCGGTACCCCGACCACCGATGCGGCGACCGATGCGGCGACCGACTCGACGGCCAACGACGCCTGCGACGCGGCCCTGGCTGACGTCCAGGCGAAGCAGGACGCGGTCAAGGACGCCCAGGACGCGTTGGCCGACGCCTTGGCGACCCTGACGAAGACGCTCGGCGGCGCGCTCGGGACGGTGTCCAGCACGCCGGCCGTCGCGGCCAGGACCTCGGCGAAGACCGCAGCGACGACGACGGCGGCGACGACGGACACCCCCTCCTCGAACGGGTCGTCGAACGGGTCCTCGCAGGGCGGCACCGTGACGGCCGCACGGCTCGCATCCGACCAGGCGCAGATCGACCAGGCCGAGGCCGACCTGGTCAGCGCGAAGGCCGACCGCGCCCAGGCCGTGCTTCGTTCCACCCGGAGCGGGACGGTCGCCTCGCTCGACCTGACGAAGGGTGACCAGGTCGCGGCCGGCACCGCGGTCGCCGTCGTGGTCGGCGGGAAGTCGGTCACCCTGACCGGCACGGTCGCGGAGACCGACGTCGAGAAGGTGCAGGTCGGCCAGGTCGCGCGGATCAGTGTCGCGGGGTCCTCCACCACGACGCAGGGCACCGTGACGGCGATCGGGATGACCGCGGACAGCTCCAGCGGCAGCACCACGTACCCGGTCACCGTCACGGTCGAGGATCCGGCGATCGCTCTCCCGAGCGGATCGCGGGCCCAGGTCGCCGTGGTCCTCTCGACGGTCGACGACGTCGTCACGGTCCCGATCTCGGCGATCACCAGGAACGGGGACAGCGCCGTGGTCCGGGTCTGGAACGGCACCAAGCTGACCAGCACCCGGGTGACCCTCGGAGCGGTCGGTGCGCGCACCGCCCAGGTCGACGGCATCGAGGCGGGCACGGAGGTCGTCCTCGCCGATGTCGACCAGGCGATCTCGGGCGCCAGCTCCGAGCTGAACCAGCGCGGGAACTTCGGTGGTCCCCCGGGCGGCGGCACCTTCACCTTCCGCAACGGCGGTGGCAGCGGAGGCGGCCCGAGGACCAGCATCCAGCGCTGAGTGTCACCAGCGGGCAAGATGGTCCGCATGAAGCCGATGCTCGCAACCCGGGGGGACCACGTCCCCACGGGTCGCGAGTGGGTCCACGAGGTGAAGTGGGACGGCATCCGTGCCCTGGTGGACGTCGCCCGGGGCCAGGTCCGCATCACCACCCGCAACGAGAACCAGGTGGCCGTCGCCTATCCCGAGCTCGCCGGGTTGGGTCGGCTGGGCCACGACCTGCTGCTGGACGGGGAGATCGTGGCGCTCGGGTCCGGGGTGCCGTCCTTCAGCGACCTCGCCGACCGGATGCACGTGCGCGACGCCGCCAAGGCGGCCCGGCTCGCGCAACGCAACCCGGTGACGCTGCTCGCCTTCGACCTGCTCCGCCTCGACGGGGAGGACCTCACCGGGCGGCCCTGGTCCGAGCGCCGCGCAGCGCTCGAGGCGCTAGGTCTCGACGACCCGGCCTGGCAGGTCCCGCCGACGTACGACGACGGGGCTGTGCTGCTGGAGGCCGCCGAGGCCCAAGGGCTCGAGGGCATCGTGAGCAAGAGGGTGTCCGCGCGCTACCACCCCGACCGCCGCAGCAAGGACTGGCTCAAGTTCCCGATCAGGCCTACCGGCTCCTACGTGGTCGGCGGCTTCCGCTACGAGACCGGGAGCAGCTCGCGCCTGGGAGCGGTGCTGGTGGGGGAGCCGACCGCTGACGGTCTCGCCTTCCGCGGCCGGGTCGGGTCGGGCATCGCGGGGAAGGCCGGTCAGGCACTCGGTGGACTGCTGGCAGACCTGGTGGCCGAGGCCTCTCCGTTCTCCCACGACGTCCCGCGGGTGGATGCGACCGGCACCGTCTGGGTACGGCCCGAGATCATCGTGGACGTGCAGTACCTGACCCTGACCAACGACGGCCGCCTGCGGCAGCCGGCGTACAGGGGTGTGCGCACGGACCTGACGGTCGCTGATCTCGGGGGCGACCTCTGATGCCGGCGCACGAGCGGGTCGAGGTCCAGGTCGAGGTCGACGGGCGGGTGCTGACCCTGGTGAACCTCGACAAGGTGATGTACCCGAGGACGGGGACCACCAAGGGTGAGGTGCTCAATTACTACGCACGCATCGCGCCCCGGCTGCTGCCGGTGCTCGAGGACCGGGCGGTCACGCGGATCCGGTGGCCGCACGGCACCGGCGACAAGAGCTTCTTCGAGAAGAACGTGCCCGGCGGGACCCCGAAGTGGGTCCGCGTCGTGACCGTGCCGACGTCGGGGTCGCGCACCGCCGACCGCGAGGACGGCGAGCTGCGGTTCCCGGTGGTCGACTCGCTGGCGACGTTGACGTGGTTGGTGAACCTCGCCGCCCTGGAGCTGCACGTGCACCAGTGGACGGTCGACGCGCAGGGGCGGCCGGTGAACCCGAACCGGATGGTGATCGACCTCGACCCGGGTGAGCCGGCCGGACTGATGGAGTGCTCCCAGGTCGCGCTCATGGTCCGCGAGCGCCTGGCCACCGACGGGCTGGAGACGCGCGCCGTCACCAGCGGCTCCAAGGGCGTCCACCTGTACGCCGACCTGGACGGGAAGCGCACCAGCGACGAGGTCCGCGACTACGCGAAGGGGATCGCGGAGGAGCTGGAGGCCGAGCACCCGAAGCTGGTCGTGAGCCAGATGGCGAAGGCCCGCCGCAGCGGGAAGGTGTTCTTCGACTGGTCGCAGAACGTCGGTGCGAAGACGACGATCGCGCCGTACTCGCTGCGTGGGCGGGAGTTCCCCACGGTGGCAGCACCGCGTACCTGGGACGAGATCGAGGCGGGTGCCGAGGACCCGCTGGGCCTGGAGCAGCTCCGGTTCGAGGACGTGCTGGAGCGGGACGGCTAATCCTTGAAGGCGGTACGCCGCGCGATCTGCATCATCCCGAGTCGACGCATCAGTCCGGCGCGGGTCCCCGGGTGGGACTCGTCGCGGAAGTGGTGCAGGCTCTCGAGCCAGCCGGTGCGCGGGTGCTTGGCCAGCACGGCGGCGATCGCCGCGGGGTCGATCTCGTCGTACCGCTGAGCGATGACGTCGAGCCCGGCGGCCGCCTGCAACAACCGAGCCTCGTCGGTGTGCTCGGGGCCCACCGTGATGTTGACGTGCAGCGAGATGGCATCCGCGGCGACGGTCGCGCGGTCGTCCGGCCAGCCCTGCGCACGCGTCCAGTCGCGCGCGACCTGACCGCCGCGGGCGGCGAAGCACGGCATCGCTGTGGAGGAGGCGTACTTCTCGCCCCACGTGATGTCGTGCAGCAGGCAGGCGACGTAGGTGATCTCCGGGTCGGGGGAGAGGCCGTCGCGCCCGGCCAGCATCATCGCCCAGTAGTACATCCGCTGCGAGTGCTGGACGACCGGGTCGGCGACGCTGTCGCGCGCCTCCTCCTCGGCGGCCCGCGCGATCGCCGAGTCCGGGACCTCGATCGCGTCGACGTCGAAGACCGAGGCGTCCGGGCGGGCTCGCCCCCGCAGCGCGCGCACCGCGCCCGGCGTCGAGACGGCGATCGTGCGCAACGCCTTCGCGGACTCGCGGACCTGCTCGGCAGCGGTGAGCCGGCCGTTGACGGCTTCGGCCCAGGCCAGGGTCCCGTACGCCGGGGACTGGTGCGTACTCATGCGGCTGAGCATGCCAGGTGGCGAATTGACACCTAAGTCGAGTGTGTTAGTGTTCTTTCTGTCACGAGTACTGGTGCGAAGCCCCGGCTGGCCAGTCGGCAACCCTCCTCCGCGGTGGGGTGCCCCGGGTGAAGACGTGGCCCGCTGCGAGGTGCAGCCGGGCAAGTGCGGACTCTCGGGTCCCGAACCATGGAGGACCTGATGACTGCCGCCGCGCCGCCGACGGACGTACGACCCCTGGCCGAGCTGGTCGGGGCCGAGGAGAAGGTGCCGCTGGTCACCGACGGCTACGCCCGCTACGTGAACCTCGACCTCGCCGCGAGCGCCCCGGCTCTCGCCTCGGTGGCCGACCGAGTCTCCGAGTTCCTGCCGTCGTACTCCAGCGTCCACCGTGGCGCCGGGTACGCCTCGATGGTGAGCACCGCGGCGTACGAGGCCGCGCGGGTCACCATCGGTGCCTTCGTCGGTGCCCGGGAAGCCGACGTGGTCCAGGTCGTGCGCAACACGACCGACGCGTTCAACCTGCTGGCCACGGCGGTTCCCGCCACCCCAGAACGTCAGGACGTCGTCCACCTCGACCTCGAGCACCACGCCAACCTGCTGCCCTGGGCCACCCGTGGTCGCGTGGTCGCGGCTGCCGACACGCTCGTCGGGACGCTCGCCGCGCTGGAAGCCGAGCTGGCCCGTACGCCGGCAGCCCTGCTGACGGTCACCGGCGCGTCCAACGTCACCGGCGAGATCCTGCCGCTGGCCGAGCTCGCTGCCCTGGCGCACGCCCACGGCGCCCGGATCGCGGTCGACGGCGCCCAGCTGGTGCCGCACCGCCGGACCGACCTGGCGGCTCTCGACCTGGACTACCTGGCGTTCTCGGGCCACAAGCTCTACGCGCCGTACGGTGCCGGCGTGCTGATCGGTCGCCGCGACTGGCTGGAGGCGGCGCCGCCGTACCTGGCCGGTGGGGGAGCGGTCCGGCAGGTCACCCTCGAGGCGACCACCTGGGCGCCCACCCCGGCCCGTCACGAGGCCGGCACGCCGAACGTGGTCGGCGCCGTCGCACTCGCGGCTGCCTGCGAGGCCATCGCGGCGCTGCCCGACGGTGCGCTCGAGGCGCACGAGGCGGTGCTGCTCGACCGGCTGTCGGCAGGTCTCGGTGCGATCGACGGCGTCCGGCTGCTCCGGCTCTGGCACGGCGAGGTGCCGGCCGTCGGGCTGGTCAGCTTCGCCGTCGACGGCTACTCCGCCGAGGTGGTGGCGCACTACCTCTCCGCCGAGCACGGCATCGGTGTCCGGGACGGGCGCTTCTGCGCCCACCCGCTGCTCGAGCGGCTCAACGGCGGGCGGACGGCGGTCCGCGCCAGCCTCGGCCTGGGCTCCAGCGGCGAGGACGTCGACCGGCTGGTCGCAGCGATCAGCTCGTTGGTCACGACCGGGCCGCTGTGGACCTACGGAACAGACGGTCTGCCCTCGCCGGACCCGCGGCCGCTCCCGCCGTGGATCGCCAGCGACTCCCAGCCCCTGCGCGCCTGTCAGGCGTAGTCCCGCACCTCCACCGCCCTCAACGTCTCGGCGGCCTCAAAACTGCAGTAATCAAGTCGAAAAACTCACCTATCAAGGAGTCCCACCCGTGAAGTGGCCAGAACTGGCAGCCCTTGCCGCGGTCCTCGTCGTGTTCGTCGGCGTGCACCTGCTGCGGCGGCGCAAGCTCAACTTCAGCCTGCTCACCCTGCTCGCTCTCGTGGTCGGCATCCCCGTCGGTCTCGCCGCCCGCGGCCACGTCGAGTACGTCGCGCCGATCGGTCGGATCTACATCAACGTGCTGCTCGCCGTCGTCGGTCCGCTGATCGCGGTCGCGATCATCTCCAGCATCGTCTCGCTGGGCAGCATCGAGAAGCTCCGCACGATCGGTCTGCGCTCGGCCGGCTGGCTGCTGCTCAGCAACGCGATCGCCGTCGTGCTGGCGCTCGGCGCCGCGCTCGCGGTCGGCACGGGTACGGGGGTCAACGAGACCCTCGGCGGGGAGCAGCTCTCGGTGCTGCAGAACTCGGTCCAGGACTTCACCTCGGTGGTCGTGGACTTCTTCCCCTCCAACGTCGTCGGCGACTTCGGTGCGAACCACATCATCCCGATCATCATGATCTCGGTCGCCCTCGCGGTCGCCTACCTCGTGCTGCTGGAGAAGGACGCCGCCAAGGTCCAGCCGTTCGGCGACCTGGTCGAGGCCGCCAAGCTGGTGATCTTCAAGGCCGTCGGGTTCGTGATCGGTCTGACGCCGTACGCGATCGTGGCGCTGACCACGACGACGGTGGCCAACACGGCCGACCTCGGTGACAAGTTCTGGTCGCTGCTCGGTCTGCTGGGCCTGGCCTGGGCCACCTGCTTCGTGCACACGTTCGGGTTCAACGCGATCGTGCTGCGGGTCTTCGCCGACGTCTCGCCGTTGCGGTTCTTCCGCAAGCTCCTGCCCGCTCAGGTGACCGCCTTCACCACCCAGAGCAGCGTCGGCACGCTGCCGGTGACCACCGACGTCCTGACCACCAAGGTCGGCGTGCACCCGGAGATAGCGCACTTCACCGCGCCGCTGGGCACCACGATCGGCATGCCCGGCTGCGCCGGCATCTGGCCGATGCTGATCGCGGTCTGGGGGATCAACGCCTACGGGATCGACTACTCCCTCCAGGACTACCTGGTGCTGGCGCTGCTCGGCACCGTGGTCTCGATCGGGACGGCCGGCGTCCCGGGCACGGCGACCGTCGCCGCGGCGACCGTCTTCGCCGCCGCGGGCCTGCCGCTGGAGTTCATCGCGGTCACGCTCCCGATCAGCACGATCGCGGACATGGCCCGCACCGCCACCAACGTCACCGCGGCCGCCGTCAGCGCGACCGTCGTGGCCCGCCAGACGGGGTTGCTCGACGACGACGTCTTCGAGGACCGCGCCGCCGACCAGCTCACCCCTGCCTGATCCGAACCGTCACACCCTCACCTAGGAGAGAGAACAACCATGAAGCGCACCATCGCTGCCCTCGGGAGCACCGTCGGCCTGGCCCTGGCCACCCTCACGTTCGCGCCGTCGGCGCAGGCGATCACCAACCCGGCGGACAACCCGCGCCCGATCACCGTCAAGGGTGACGACGGCCAGACCTACCACGACGGCGAGGACACCCTCCCCGGCTACGATGACGAGCTCTGCACCTACATCCCGGGCGCGTACTTCGACTTCGACAACAACCGGGTCCGGTACGCCGACGGCCAGTCGATCCCGTGGACCGAGTGGGAGCGCGCCACCGGCTACGAGGAGTGGAAGGCCAACAAGGACAAGGGCAACCAGCCCGGCACCACGAAGCCGACCAAGTCGCCCACCAAGGGCAGCGGCTCGGGATCGGGCTCGGGATCGGGCTCCGGCTCGGCGTCCGGCTCGGGGACCAAGGGCTCGGGCAGCAACGGCTCGAAGGGGACCGGCTCGAAGGGCTCCAGCTCCTCGACCTCGCCCAGCGCCGGCGCCACCGCAGGTGCTACCCCCGGCGTCACGGGCGGGCCGACCGCCGGCGCGACCGATGCCGCCGGCAAGGCGACTGCCGGTTCGACCCCGACCGACGGCGCGACCGCGCTCGCGGCCGGCGGTCCGGTCGACGAGGTCAGCCTGGCCTCCGACGACTCCGGCTCCCGCTCCACCGAGGGCGGCGGCAGCTCCGCCGGCCTGCTGATCCTCGGCGGGCTCGCCGGTGCCGGTCTCCTCACCTTCGCCGGGTACTCCGTCCTCGGCCGCAAGCGCGCGGCCGCCAAGAAGGGAGCAGCGACGTCATGAGCCACCGATGTCGCCGCTGACCTGACCCGCGCACCGCACACCTCCGGGGGAGCACCTGCTCCCTCGGCAGGTCGGCTGCGCCCTCATCCGACTCCACGACCAGCAAACCCTCGAGAAAAGGAACTCCTTGTCATGAAAACGCTCACCACCCGGCGCCGCCTGGTCGCCGCGGCTGCAGCCTTCGCGGTGGCGGTCAGCCCGCTCGCCGTCGGTGCCGTCAACGGCTCCTCGAGCGCGGCTCCCGTCCGTACGGCGGCGACCGCGGTCGACACCACCTACCTGTCCGACACCTTCCCGGGCCTGTCGGCGAACCCCGTGCTGGAGACGGTCACCTACGACCGGTTCCAGTGGCTGCTCCAGCAGTCCGGCCAGCTCGCCTTCGTCATCGGCTCGGCGAGCGACACCGACTTCCCGGCCAAGGTCGTCGCGGCGGAGGCCGCGGCCAAGGCAGCCGGTGCGGCCAAGGTCTACTGGTTCGACCCGAACCTGACCGGCCTGACCGGGGTGCGGAACCTGAACACCCGCAACCCCGGAGGCATCAACCTGGTCGCCGGTTCGCAGACGATCTTCGGCAACACCTGGAAGAACCTGCTCGGTCAGTACCTCGGCAACGGCATCAAGTCGGTCCCGAACGCGGGCGGCACCGCCGTCACGGTGACCGCGGACGACACGGTCGTGAACGACGTCGACGCTCCTCTGTGGGACTACCGCACCTCGCCGACGCAGGCGCCGGTCGGAGCCGCTGACGACATCTTCTTCGTCTACGACAAGGCCGGCACCGGCACGGGCGGTGCCCCCGACAAGATCCGGTCCTCGGTGAACCTGTCGACCACCGACACCGCCAACGTCGGATCCGCGGTCACCGCGGCCCTGACCGCCGGTGGCGGCGCGGCCGGCATCGACCAGATCTCGCAGTTCCAGTGGTGGAAGTCCGCGGCCAACAAGAAGCACGACCTGGCCTACCCCGACGACGCCCGCTACGGCGGCGACATCCTCGAGGACTCCGACGACGCAGACACCTTCCGGGTCAAGCAGATCACCTACCCCGAGCTGGTGCACCTGCTCGACGTCAAGGACAGCGCCAGCAAGAACTTCGTGATCCTGTTCGGTGGCACCTGGTGCCACAACACCCGGGCCGTCCTCAAGCACGTGAACCAAGAGGCGCAGGAGAACGACGTCACCACGGTCTACAACTTCGACCTGGTCCTGGACGGCGGCACCACCAACGGCACCAACGGTGGTTCCAACCCGATCCACGTCCGTGACAACGCCAACAGCGGCGCGACCACGAACTTCCGCCCGTCCTACGTCTACGGCGACGTCGTCCGGAAGTACTTCAAGAACCTGGTCACCGAGTACGACCCCAACACCGGCACCCGGGTCTCCTACTTCCCGAACGGCGACCTGACCGCGTTCCCGGACGTCGTCCGCAAGCTGCAGGTCCCGTTCCTGATCAACTACCAGCGCGGTGACGGCACCAACCCGTCGAGCACGGCGATCAAGCGGCAGTGGATCCAGCAGAACACCGACTCCTCGACCGGTCTGCCGACCTTCCGGGAGTACATGACCGAGTGGTGGTTCGCGAAGCCGTCCGCCCAGATCGGCCTCGGCTTCGCCATCCCCGCGGACGAGAGCACCCTGGACCCGGCGCAGAAGACGCAGCTCGCCCAGGCTCGCGCCAACGTCGCCTTCGCCCAGGACGGTCTGGCCAAGCTGGACGACTTCTTCGGTGGCCTGCCCGGCGCCGTGGTGTCGACCCAGACCGTGACAGCTCCCGCCGTCGCGTACGGCGTCGCCCCCAAGGTGACCCTGGCGATAGCGAACAAGTACGGCCGTATCCCGGCAGGCAACGCCAAGCTGACCGTTGCCGGTACCGAGCACACGGTCGCGGTGGCCCAGAACGCGGCGGTCTTCACGCTCGCCAAGCTGGCGCCGGGCACGTACCCGTACACGATCACCTACACCGGTGACGACCAGATCGTCGGCTTCACCAAGACCGGCAACGTCACCGTGACCAAGGCCAAGGTCGTCAAGGTCGCGGGCGGTGTCGTCAAGGCGCCGACCACGAAGAAGGCCGGTCAGTACAAGGCCAGCATCGCCACGCCCACCGGACTGGCGAAGGCGACCGGGAAGGTCACCTTCACCCTGACCAAGGGTTCGACCAAGAAGGTCGTCGTCGGGACGCTGAACTCCCTCGGTGCGGTCACCGTCACGGTGCCCAAGCTGCCCAAGGGCACCTGGAAGGTGACGGTCTCCTACGCCGGCGACAGCCGGTACCTGGGGTCGACCGCCGCGGGCGGCTCGATCGTGTCCAAGAAGAAGAAGTAGTCGTTGGTCGGGCTTGTCGAAACCCCTGGTTCCGGCAAGACCGACCACGGTTCAGAGTGCCCGGACCGGTCGCGAGAGTTGCACCTCGCGGCCGGTCTGGCGTTTCCGGGTGCTCCGTCGCAGCGACCACCAGACCAGGGCCAGCGCCCCGTCGGCCAGGGTGTGCAGCACCCGTGCGAGCAGGGCCAGGGCTGTGGCGGGACCGACGCCCAGCAGGGGAGTGAGCAGCAGCACGAACACCGTCTCCCGTGCACCGACGCCGGCCGGCGCGAGGACGACCAGCACGCCGACCGCGTACGCCGCGGCGAAGGCACCGCCGAGCGCGGCGAGGTCGGACCACGGTGCACCCGGGACCAGCAGCACCAGTGCCACGGCGTAGGTGAGCCAGGCAAGCGCCATCAACGCGAGCACCTCGAGCGTGCGCACCCACGAGAGCGACACGTCCTGCGTCGCGATCGCGACCGCCACCCGGCGTACCAGGGGTGGCGTCAGCCCGATCAGTGCGACCCCGAGCGCGACCACGGTCAGCCAGGTCGGCCAGGGAGCGTCCAACGCGCCCGAGAGCAGCACGGCGGCGCCGAGAGCCACGGCGGTGGCGACGTGGTAGCCGAGGAACAGGAGTCCTCCCGTCACGGTCGAGCGAGCGGGGACGTCGTACCGCCGGGCCAGGTCGGCCTGGGCGCCGATCGACCAGACCGAGCCCGGGATGTACTTGCCGAGCTGACCGACGAAGAAGGTGGCTTGCGCGTCGACGTACGGGAGCGAGGCGCCGAGGATGCTCATCAGCCGCTGCCACAGGCGCCCCGTGACCAGCAGGCCGAGGACCACGGCGGCGAACGCAACCAGCAGGCGCGGCCCCGAGGTGTCGCCGAGCGCGGCCCCGATCTCTTCCCAGCGTCCGCGCAGGCCCAGCCAGGCGAACCCGAGGACCGCCACGAGGAACAGGCCTCGCAGCGCCACGGTCCAGCGCGACTCAGGCACGCAGTCTCACCAGAGCCGTGCGGGTCGGGTACGGCAGGGCCGGGGTCATGCCGCGGGTCCACTCGACGTCGACCGGGACGGGGGAGTCGGCGATCGCGTCCCGGTAGCGCTGCCGGTCGACGTTGTCGAAGACCAGCACACCGCCGGGGGCGAGCCGGCTGATCGCCCTGTCGTAGCAGGCGCCGCGGGCGCGGCCGTCGACGACGATGACGTCGAAGGTGCCGTCGACGTGGTCGACCGCCTGGACGTAGTCGCCGAAGTCGAGGCCCTCGAAGCCGTCCTTCGCGGACAGCACGTCCGTCGCGCCCCCTGATGCCGCTGCAGGCTCGACGACCTGGACGACGGCGTTGTCCGGCAGCACCGGTCGCACGATCCGGGCCCAGGCGGCGTCGTGCTCGACCGAGGTCACCGAGCCTGCGCGACGCGACAGCCAGGCGGTCGAGGCGCCGGAGCCCCACTCGAAGACCCGGGCGTCCGGTTTCGCGGCGAGAAAGGTCTCCACCTCGTCGGAGGCGCGGAAGGTCCACCACGGGACGTCGTAGGGGAGCAGGTCCTCGAGGTCGTAGATCGAGAACAGGGAGCGGAACCAGAGGCCCCGGCGCGAGCGTGCGGCCCAGCGGTCCAGCAGGCCGAGGATGCCGACGGCGGCGAGGGCGCGCCGCAGGGCACGGATCGCGGTGACGTAGATCGACTTCATTTCTTTCCTTCCAGGAGCCGGCCCGGCGGTGCTGCCGGGACCAGGGAGAGACCGGTGATCCGGAGTCCGGCGGGGCTGCCGTCGGGTCGGTCCAGGACGACGACGACGCCGGAGGCGGCTGCCTGCTCGGCGGTGAGGCGGACGTGCAGGACGCCGGGCGCCGCCACGGACAGGGGCGCCTCGCTGTCGCCGACGTGGGCGACCAGTCCCTCGGCGGCATCGCCGGTGACCTCCAGGTCGCACCCGCGCGGGCACGGGGCTGCCGGGCGGAACGCAATCGCGGCGGAGGGCCCGCGGGTGTGCAGCCGGTGGTCGCCGGGCCACTGCTCCCAGCCGTCCACGGCGTACCGCCAGAGGTCCCCGTCGGCGGCCGTGCCGAGCGCGGGGTCGTCGGCCGTGACCGGGCGGGTGCCGAGGACCGACGGCTGGAGGTCGCAGCGGGCCAACGAGGTCAGCACGATCGTGAAGCCGTGCCGTCGCCGGGTCACCTGGTCCTCGACCGTGCAGGACTTCGGCGGCCGGTCGATGAAGACCGCGCGGAACGCGCTCGCGGCGGCAGGGGAGACGGGGAGCCGTTCCGGGGCGAGCGGGCCGTTCGGCTCGGTGCGGCAGTCCAGGCTCCGGGTGGTGGAGAAGAGGCCGCCGTTGACGAAGCGCAGCGCCCGGCTCCTGTCGGGCGTCTCCATCGCCTTGCACAGCAGCTGACCGTCGACGTCGCGACCGTTCACGAGCTCGGGGATGCTGACCCGCCAGTAGTCCCCGCCCGGGCGGGCGTCCGGTGCGGCACCCGGTGCGACGATCAGGTCGGTGGCCAGGTTCGCGTAGGTGGTCTGGTACGGCTGCAGGGTGATCTGGTCGATCATCGGCAGGACCAGTGCAGCGGCAGCCGCGACTCCGACCCAGCGGACCCGCGACGGGCGGACGTGCTCGAGCCACCAGGCCATCCCGAGCGCCCCGAGCACCGCCACCGCGGGCGCGGCGAAGAGCAGCTGGCGCAGCCCGTGGTACAGGTCCGAGCCCATCAGGATCGCGACCACGGGCAGTGCCGCGGCCTGGACGCCGACGAGCGCGATCCGCCCGGCCTCGACGGGTTCGTCCCGCCAGCGACGCAGCAGCAGCGCGACCCCGACCACCATGCCGGTGAGCACGAAGATCAGCAGCAGCGTCGGCATCTCCTCGGCGACGTGCCGAGGGACGTAGAGGCGGTCGGACTTCTGGCCCTCGAGGAAGCTGGAGGAGGACTCGCTGGTCCCCGGAAGGGCACGGACCGGGTGGCCGAACAGGTTCGGGTAGATCGCGATCAGTGCCGCGGCCGCGGCAGCGCAGGCGCCGGCGATCTCGACGAGTGCGACCGTGCGCTCCTCCGAGCCGAGCCAGTTCGCGACGGCGGCGACGACCAGGACCGCGAGCAGGCCGGGCCACATGCCGGGCCGGGTACCGAGGGCCAGCACCAGGCCGGCGGCGAGTGCGACG
The DNA here is from genome assembly GCF_040546585.1 of Marmoricola sp. OAE513. Lineage (NCBI taxonomy): Bacteria > Bacillati > Actinomycetota > Actinomycetes > Propionibacteriales > Nocardioidaceae > Marmoricola > Marmoricola sp. OAE513. The sequence goes on from NZ_JBEPOC010000001.1 coordinate 3,013,111, forward strand.
AAGCGACCGACGCGCAGCGCTCGTCCGGCACCGCGCTGCCGGACGAGGAGCACCAGCCCCAGCGTCGCCAGCGTGTAGCCGGTGGCCACCGGCACGTCCTTGACGTTGAACATCGCGTGCCCGGTCCACATCGGTACGGCGGCGAGCACCGCGGCGGCCACCAGGCCCCAGCGCCAGCTCCGGAGCAGCGCCCGACCGAGGGCGGCGACCGCGAGCAGGCAGACCGTGCCCAGGACGACGACGCCGAGGTGCCGGACGTCGTACGCGTGCGGGGTGGTGGAGACCTGGTTCCAGCCCTCGACGCCCCACAGCACCGACCAGCCGTGCAGCAGCAGCATCGCGACCGGCCCGTAGACGAAGGTGTTGGTGCCGTCGCTGCCGGGACCCTCGCTGGACCCCACCTCGGGGTAGTCCCAGTCCAGGGCGAACCAGCCGGTGTGGAAGAAGTTGTCGAGCCGCATCACGTGGATCGGCTCGTCGGTGGTGATCCCGGTGCGGAACGCCCCGAGCACCGCCAGCACCAGGCTGGTCGTCAGGACCAGTCCGCCGGCGACGACCAGGACCCGCGGTGGCGGACGCCGGTCCCGGGGAGTCGAGCGTCCGGTCACGTGCGCTCGCGGTTCCGCGAGTACACCTGCAGCTCGGCGAGCAGCCCGAACAGCACCAGCTGCAGTCCGCCGAGCGCGAGGACGACCCCGGCGATGAGCAGCGGCCGGCCGCCGATCGCCTCGCCGGAGACCTTCTCGACCATCAGGTAGCCCATCGCCAGCGCGCCGGCGGCGAAGCTCGCGAGGCCGAGGCCGGAGAAGAGGTGCGAGGGTCGGCTCTCGTAGGTCATCAGGAAGCGCACCGTGACCAGGTCGACGAACCCGCGCCAGAACCGGGCCAGGCCGTACTTGCTCTTGCCGTGCAGCCGCTCGTGGTGCTGGACAGCCACCTCGGCGGTCCGGAACCCGAACCAGTGCGCGATCACGGTCAGGTAGCGGTGCAGCTCGCCGTACATCATCGGGGCAGCCTGCCGGGCCACGTCGGCCCGCATCACCTTGAAGCCGGAGTTGAAGTCCTTGCCCGGCGCGCCGGAGAGTCGGGCGGTCACGCCGTTGTAGAGCTTCGAGGTCACCCGCTTGACGAAACGCTCCTTGCGGTCGTGGTTGCGGGCACCGGTGACGAGGTCGGCCCCGTCGGCGAGCCGGGCGAGCAGGATGCCGAGCTCGGCCGGGTCGTCCTGGCCGTCCGCGTCCATCATCGCGACGACCTCGGCACCCTCGGCCAGGGCGTACTCGAAACCGTGCTTCAGAGCGGTGGCCTTGCCCTGGTTGCGGCCCAGGGAGATCGCGTGCACGCGGCGGTGCCGGTCGGCTAGGTCGACGGCGACCGGGTAGGTCTTGTCGGTCGACCCGTCGTCGACGACGAGCACGTGGCCGTCGACGTCGATGAGCGCCATCTCGGCGAGCATCCCGGGGATCACGACCGGGAGGTTCTCGACCTCGTTGTAGGCGGGTACGACGACCCAGAGGTTGGTGGTCATGGTGCGACTCCTTCTTCGATGCGGAGCGAGCGGACGTGCAGGGGTCGGGACCGGGGGACCCGGAAGGTGAGCCACGCGGCGTCGGTGCCGGGTGGGAGGCGGACGGTGGTGCTGGTGGTCCCGACCTCGAGGGGCACGGGAGTCCCGTCGAGCGCGGCGGTCAGGCCGACCGGTGCGGTCGCGCCCATCACCAGGCGGCACCCGGTGCGGCAGGACTCCCCGGCGCGGAACGCGAGGGTGGGGGAGCCGGTGGCGGCGTCGAGGCCGACCGTCGAGGTGCGCATCACCCAGCCCTGCGGGGCGTAGGCCCACAGGGCTGGGAGCATGCCGACGTCGAGGGCGTCGCGGCGCAGGGTGACCGTCTCGCTACCCAGCTCGGGCGCGCCCTGGAAGCACTTCGCGACGTAGGTCATCGTGATCGTGCGCAGGTGCCGCTCGCGGGTGACGGCATCCAGCCGGGTGCAGTTGGTCGGCACCGGGTGCCCGCGGTCGACGAGTGCGTAGAAGACGTCGTGCGGCTGGGTCTGCGTCACCGGCAGGCCGTGCGCCTTCCAGGCCGGGGCCAGCGGTCCGAGCGGGTCGGTGCGGCAGTCGACGCTGGAGTCCGAGCTGTACCGGCCGGCCCGCATCGCCTCCGGATCGACGCCGTCGGCACCGGGGGATCCGGCGAGGTCGCCGAGCTGGCTCGACCGGGTCGGTCCGCAGACGACCTGGGCGTCGGTGGGGATGTCGGCGAGCAGCTCGGGAGCGCTCACCCGCCAGTAGTCCGACGGGACCCGGATGCCCGTCGCATCCATCGCGACGTTGTAGTACGTGTACTGGTACGGGAACAGCGTCACCTGGTCGAGCACCGGTGCCGCGAGGGCGACCAGCGTGACCGCGCCGACGACGCGGACGCGTCCCTTCTCCCGCGCCCACCCGAGGACCCGGGCGCAACCGAGCGCGACCAGCACCGCCCAGGCTGGTGTCGCGAAGAGCAGCTGCCGCAACCCGTTGTAGAGGTCGGAGTTGCGGAGCACCGCCACCACCGGGAGCGCGAGCAGCTGGGCGCCGACGAGGGTGAGCCTGGTCGCGTGCGACGTGTCGGCGTCCCAGCCACTGCGGACGAACCCGAACGCTGTGACCAGACCGATCATCGAGAACACGAGCAGCAGCAGCGGGACCTGGGCGAGCACGTGGAACGGGATGTAGGCAGCCGTGACGTCGCGGCCGTCGCGGAAGTTCGCGGACTGCTCGGCCGAGGTGACCAGCTTCCACGGCCGCAGGAAAACGTTCGGGTAGACCACGACCAGGACGGCCGCAGCGAGGACGAGCCCGGAGCCGACCTCGACCAAGGTGCTGCGCCGGGTCCCGAAGCGACCGAAGATCCGCTGCTGCACGGCGAGCCCGACGCCGAGCACGACCAGGCTGGCCGCGAGCGCGGCGATCATGCCTGGCCGGGTACCGATCATCAGCAGGCAGCCGGCGGCCAGGCACGTCACCCGCAACCAGCGCCGCCCGGCGACCGGGGAGACCATCGTGACCAGGGCGAGGGTGACCAGCGTGGAGCCGGTCGCGACCGGGACGTCCTTGATGTTGAACATCAGGTGGCCGGTCCACATCGGCAGCGCCAGCAGGGCTGCGGCGGTGAAGGCGCCCCAACGACGCGACCGGGTCAGGACCGTGGTGATGCCGGCCGCGGCAGCAGTGCCGACCAGGCCGATCAGCACCACCCCGAGGTGGTGCACGTCGTACGCCGCCGGGGTGGTTCCGACGGTTCCCCAGCTCTCGACCCCGGTGAGGACCCCGAGCCCGTGCAGCAGCAGCATCGTCACCGGGCCGTAGACCAGCGTGTTGGAGTCGCCCGACGCGGCCTTGTCGCCGTCGACCGCCCAGTCCAGTGCGAACCAGCCGTGGTCGAAGTAGTTGTTCAACCGCATGACGTGGAACGGTTCGTCCCAGGACACCCCGGTGCGGAACGCTCCGAGGACGGCCATCGTCGAGCCGGCGAGGACGACCAGGTAGCTGACGCGTGCGAGCAGCACGGGCTGCTCAGGCGTCGCCCGATGTTCACGCTCGGGTTCACGTCGGCGGCGCGCGACCGACGGCACCTCGGAACGTGCCAGGGCTGTGCTCACGCCTCGATGGTCACGACGCGATCGAAACGGTGGGTGGCGTGCGTGGAAACGTCGTGTGGCGCACCCGCAAACGGGCGAAGCACCTGCGCACCCGGTAACCTTCCCCCTTGTGGCTACCCGCGACTACGACTCCGAGATCAAGCAGCTCCAGGCGACGATGGTCACCATCGGCAAGGTGCTCGACCTCGACGACATGCGCCGCGAGATCGCCTCGCTCGGCGAGGAGGTCGCCGACCCCAACCTCTGGGACGACCAGGCCAACGCACAGCGGGTGACCGGTCGGCTCTCCACCCTGCAGGGGGAGATGGAGCGGTTCACCTCGCTCGAGGGTCGTCTCGAGGACGTCCAGCTGATGGTGGAGATGGCTGCGGAGGAGGGCGACGAGACGGCGCTCGCCGAGTCGGAGGCCGAGCTCGAGCGGATCAGCAAGTCGATCGAGCAGCTCGAGGTGCGCACGCTGCTCAACGGTGAGTACGACGCCCGGGAGGCGATCGTCTCGATCCGCTCCGGCGCCGGTGGCGTCGACGCCGCCGACTTCGCCGAGCAGCTGATGCGGATGTACACCCGCTGGGCCGAGCGCAACAAGTACGGCGTCGAGGTCTTCGACGTCTCCTACGCCGAGGAGGCCGGCATCAAGTCGGCCGAGTTCGCCGTCCGGGCGCCCTACGCCTACGGCACGCTCTCGGTCGAGTCCGGGACGCACCGCCTGGTCCGGATCAGCCCGTTCGACAACCAGGGCCGTCGGCAGACCAGCTTCGCAGCGGTCGAGGTCATCCCGCAGCTCGAGCAGACCGACGACATCGAGATCGACGAGAACGACATCCGCGTCGACGTCTACCGGTCGGGAGGTCCGGGGGGACAGTCGGTCAACACCACCGACTCCGCGGTCCGGCTCACCCACATCCCCACCGGCACGGTTGTCCAGTGCCAGAACGAGAAGTCGCAGCTGCAGAACAAGGCCTCCGCGATGGTCGTCCTCAAGGCCAAGCTGCTCGCACTGAAGAAGGCCGAGGAGGCCGCCCTCAAGAAGGACCTCAAGGGCGACGTCCAGGCCAGCTGGGGCGACCAGATGCGCAGCTACGTGCTGAACCCGTACCAGATGGTCAAGGACCTGCGGACCGAGTACGAGTCCGGCAACCCCCAGGCGGTGCTGGACGGCGACATCGACGGGTTCCTCGAGGCCGGCATCCGCTGGCGCCGGGGCGCCGCGCTCGAGGACTGAGCTGTGGCCTGCTACTAGGCGACCTTCTCAGGCCACCTCGAGCGCGTCCGCCACGGCGGCGCACCACGCGTCCGTGCGTGACCGGATCGTGGCGAGCTGAGCGTGGCTGGTCACCTCGCAGGTGAGCCAGCTGTTGCCGAGCAGGCCGGCGTACCGGATCCGGGTCGCGTTCCCGGGGGCAGGGCAGCGCTGGACGAGCGACGGCGTCCCGAAGCCGACCTCCGTGCGGGTGCGGCAGCCGGACTTCTTCTGCACCGAGGCGAGCGTGGACCGGGCGAAAGCGGGGTCGACCGGGCGTGCGAAGACCCACGCCCGGGCGTTGTCCCCGCTGGGCGCCGACCAACCGCAGCCCAGCTCGTGGGCCAGGTCGGAGGGGGAGCCGGGGACCGGGTCGCCGTTCCCCCACGTCCGCGACGAGGTGGCCTTCGCGCCCAGCGCCGCGGTCACGGACTCCGTCGGGACCAGGTCGCAGAACGGAGCCCGGGCGATCCGGATGCCCGTGACGTCCAGGTCCGCGATCGAGGTTGGTGCCTTCTCGACGGGCTCCTCGTCGCCGCCGCAGCCTCCAGCGAGCAGGGCACAGGCGAGCGCCGCGGCGAGGCCGAGCCGGGGAAGACGCATGCGGGCGAGATTAGCGCCACACCGGGCCGTGGCGTCCCCGAACCCTTGGGTGCTGCGACCTAGAGTGGCTTGGTGGTCGGAAGACCTACGCGCCGTACGGCGTGACTTCCCTGCTCCCGACACCGACCACACCCGATCACTGTGATCCGATTCGAAAATGTCTCCTCGACCTACCCGGGTCAGTCGCGCGCCGCTCTGTCGGACATCACCGTCGACATCGAGAAGGGCGAGTTCGTCTTCCTCGTCGGGACCTCCGGCTCCGGCAAGTCGACCTTCCTGCGCCTGGTGCTGCGCGAGGCCCGCCCGAACCACGGTCGGGTCTACGTCGCCGGCAAGGAGATCAACCGGCTGGCCAGCTGGAAGGTGCCGGCGCTCCGCCGCAAGATCGGCACCGTGTTCCAGGACTTCCGCCTGCTCCCGAACAAGACCGTGAACGAGAACGTGGCGTTCGCGCTCCAGGTGATCGGCAAGCCCAAGAGCCACATCGACCGGGTGGTCCCCGAGACCCTCGAGCTGGTGGGCCTGGAGGGCAAGGGCGACCGGATGCCCGACGAGCTGTCCGGTGGCGAGCAGCAGCGTGTCGCGATCGCCCGGGCGTTCGTGAACCGTCCGCAGATCCTCATCGCCGACGAGCCCACCGGCAACCTCGACCCGAACACCAGCGTCGGGATCATGAAGCTGCTCGACCGCATCAACCGCACCGGGACGACGGTGATCATGGCGACCCACGACGCCGGCATCGTCGACCAGATGCGCAAGCGGGTCATCGAGCTGTCCGACGGAAACCTCGTCCGGGACCAGTCCCGCGGCGTCTACGGCTTCCAGCACTGAGGCGGGGGATTCACTCATGCAGATCAAGTACGCCTTGTCCGAGACACGAACCGGTCTGCGCCGGAACGTCTCCATGACGGTCGCCCTCGTCGTGACCATCTTCATCTCGCTCACCCTGGTCGGGCTGGGCATCCTGCTCAACACCCAGGCGAACAGCGCCCGCGAAGCGTGGGGGGACAAGCTCCAGCTGACCGTCTTCCTCTGCAACAACGCGCCGGCCGCTGACGCTGCCAACCAGACCGGCCCGTGCACCTCCGGGGAGACCACCCCTGCTCAGAAGGCCGCGATCGAGGACGTCCTCAAGAAGTACCCGGAGGTGAAGTCCTACACGACGCGGAGCAAGGAAGAGGCGTACGCGATCTGGAAGCGGATCTACGACACGCCGCGCAGCGAGGCGGAGAGGGCCGTCTTCAAGACCGTCACCGCGGAGACCATGCAGGAGTCGTACCTGGTGACCCTGGAGGACCCCAACAAGTTCCAGGGGATCACCTCAGCGCTGGAGGGCATGCAGGGCGTGGACCACGTCCAGGACTTCCGGACCGTGCTGAAGCCGCTGTACTTCGTGATGGGCATGTTCAAGTGGGGCGCGATCGGCATCGCGGCCTTCTTGCTCGCCGCTGGTGTCCTGCAGGTCAGCAACTCCATCCGCCTGGCGGTGTTCGCGCGGCGCAAGGAGATCGGGATCATGCGCCTGGTCGGTGCTTCCAACCTGTACATCGCACTTCCGTTCCTGATGGAGACGCTGGTCGCAGCCCTGATCGCCGTCGTCCTCTCCGGCGGAGCCCTGGCTGCGTTCATGGAATTCGCCGTCTACGGCTGGCTCCGGGACAACAGTCGGGTGATGCCCTGGATCACGTGGAGCGACGCGCTCACCGCGGGCTGGATGATCGGCGCGCTCGGGATCGTGCTGACCGTGATTCCGACACTCGTGATGACACGCAAATACCTCAAAGTCTGAGTTCAGTCGACTACTGTCACAAGAGTTCACTTCTTCCCCAATTGAACAGGTCTTCTTGTGGCCAGCACTCTTCCCCGCACGCCTCGCCCTGCCCTCAGCCGAACCCGACGCCTCGTCACCGCGACGGTGGCGGTGCTGGTCGCGGCTGCGCTCGCCGGCGGCCCTGCCCTTCTTCCGGCTCACGCCGATGACCTGAAGAACAAGCACAAGAAGGCGGAACGGGCGGTCAAGGCCGCCAAGGCCCACCTCGAGGACTCCAGCGCGGCGTTGTCCAACGCCACCAAGCGGCTCCGTGCAGCGCAGGCCGGGCTGGTCAAGGCGCAGGCGAACCTGGCCAAGACCCAGGGCGAGCTGACCGCTGCTCGTGCCCTCGACGCTCAGATGCAGGCGAAGCTCGTCGGGGCGCAGGCCGCGCTGAGCGCAGCAGTTGCGGACGTCAAGGCCGGCGAGCTCAAGGTCGCGTCGCAGAAGGACGCCCTCGCGCAGGCCGCGGTGGCGAGCTTCTCCTACGGCGACCCGAACCTGATGAAGCTTGCGGTGGTCCTCAAGGGCACCGACCCGAACGACATGGTCGTGCAGCTGAACGCTCTCGACAACGTGCTCGACGCCGAGAACCAGCTCCTCGACGAGTACAAGGCCGCCCAGGTCCTGCTCCAGGTCCAGCGGGACAAGGTCAAGCTCGCCGAGCAGGCCGTCGCCGACCAGCGCCAGGACGCGGCCATCAACCTGGCCCGCAAGCAGGCGCTGGAGAAGAAGGCCGTCGCTGCGCGGACCGCCGTGGTGCGGCTGGTCGCCCAGCGCCGCGGGCTGGCGGCGGCGGCAGCGAAGGCGCGTGCCCGCGACAAGCAGATCCTGGCGGCGTCGAAGAAGCGCGAGGCCAAGATCCAGCGCCAGATCCTCGAGCGGGCGCGGAAGCAGAAGAACGGCGGCAGCTACTCGGGCGCCAACGACGGGTTCCTGTACCGCCCGGTGCCCGGGTACATCACCTCGCCGTACGGCTACCGGGTGCACCCGATCTACGGCTACTACTCGCTGCACGACGGCGACGACTTCCACGCCCCGTGCGGCACCCCCGAGCGCGCGGGCGCCTCGGGACGGGTCATCTCGGAGTACTACTCCGACGTCTGGGGCAACCGGCTGTACCTCGACGTGGGCAGGGTCAACGGCAAGCACATGACGCTGATCTACAACCACATCAGCTCGTACAAGGCGCGCACAGGGGACCGGGTCGGCCGCGGCGACGTGGTCGCGTACGCCGGCACGACCGGCTGCCACCTGCACTTCACGGTGCTGCTGGACGGCAAGGCCGTGAACCCGCAGAACTACATGTGATGCCCCGGCGCCTGTCGAAACCCCGTTGCGGGACCTGAGAGACTGCTCCCTATGCCCAGAGAGCAGGGGCGCAAGCTGATTGCGCAGAACCGCAAGGCGCGCTACGACTTCCACATCGAGGACACCTTCGAGGCCGGACTGGTCCTCGTCGGCACCGAGGTGAAGTCGCTGCGTGCCGGTCGCGCGACCCTCGGCGACGGGTTCGGCGAGATCCACGGCGGCGAGGCGTTCCTGCACGGCGTGCACATCCCCGAGTACACCCAGGGCACCTGGACCAACCACGAGCCGCGCCGGGTGCGCAAGCTGCTGCTCCACCGCCACGAGATCGACAAGATCGAGGCGAAGGTCAAGGAGCGCGGGTTCACGCTGGTGCCGATCTCGCTGTACTTCAAGGACGGCCGCGCCAAGGTCGAGATCGGACTGGCACGGGGCAAGAAGACCTACGACAAGCGGCACGCGCTGGCGGCGCGCCAGGCGGGTCGCGAGAAGGACCAGGCGCTCGGCAGGCGGCTCAAGGGCCGCGAGTGACGGCACCTTCCGCGCTACCCGAGCGGCTGGCGGCGTACGGGCTCCCGGGCCTGTTCGACGTGCACGTGCACTTCCTGCCACCGAACATCCAGGCGGCGGTCTGGCGCCAGTTCGACGAGGCGGGGCCGAAGATCGGCCGTGCCTGGCCGATCCGCTACCGCGGCACGATCGAGGAGCGCGTCGAGCAGCTGCGCGGGTTCGGCGTACGCCGGTTCACCTCGTTGCCGTACGCCCACAAGCCCGGGGTTGCCGGCTACCTCAACGACTGGGCAGCCGAGTTCTCCACGCAGTACCCGGACTGCCTGCGTTCCGCGACCTTCTACCCCGAGCCCGGCGTCGAGGACTACGTGGCTGCGGCGATCGACGCCGGCGTCCAGGTCTTCAAGATCCACACCCAGGTGGGGGAGTTCCTGCTGGACGACCCCCTGCTCGACCTGGCCTGGGACGCGATCGCCGAGGCCGCTGTTCCCGTGGTGACGCACGTCGGGTCCGGCCCGGTCGGCAACGTCTTCACCGGACCCGAGCACCTGCGACGGCTGCTGGTGCGCCAGCCCGACGTACCTGTCGTCGTGGCGCACCTCGGTGCCCCGGAGTTCGCCGAGTTCCTGGACCTGGCCGAGACGTACGAGCACACCCGGCTCGACACCACGATGGTCTTCACCGACTTCCTCGCGTCCTTTCCCGATGAGCTCCTCCCGCGGGTGGGGCAGCTCGGCGACAAGATCCTGTACGGCAGCGACTTCCCGACCATCCCGTACGACTACGAGCACCAGTTCGACAGCCTCGCGCGGCTGCTCGGGCGCGCGCCGGGGCTGGACGACGACTGGCTGCGGAAGGTGTGCTGGGGCAACGCGGCAGGTTTGTTCTCCGATCAGCCCGTGTAGTGCCCGGCGTCGAGGTCCTCGAGCAGCGTCGCCTGCGCCGGGTTCCAGCCGAAGCGTTCCTGCGTCCGGGCGCCCGAGGCCGGGACGTCCCAGCTGAAGAACCCGCCCAGCCAGCCGAAGTGCTCTGCGGCCCGGTCCGGCTCGACCGAGACCGTCGGCAGGTCCAGCTGCCGCGCGATCGCCTCGGCGATGTCGCGGGTGGCCACCCCCTCCTCGGCGACGGCGTGGAGGACTGTCGCGGCGTCCGGGTTCTCGACGGCTCTGCGGACCAGTGCTGCAGCGTCGAGGCGGTGCACTGCGGGCCAGCGGTTCTGCCCGTCTCCGACGTACGCCGAGACGCCTTGGCTGCGGGCGACGTCGACCAGGGTGGCGACGAACCCGTGGTCGCCCGGTCCGTGCACGGTGGGCGGGAACCGCAGCACCAGCGGCTTCACCCCGCGCTCGGCCAGCGCAAGGGTGGCGTGGGAGTTGGCGATCCGCGGGTGGCCGCCGGGGTCGGCCACGTCGTCCTCGGTCGACGGTCGTCCCAGGGCGAGCCCGCCGGTGCCTGACGCGATCGCGAGGAACCGGTTGCCGTCGGCCAGGACGTCGCCGAACGTCTCGATCGCCGCAGCGTCGATCCGGGCGGCCTCCTCCATCTGCGAGAAGTCGTGGTGGTAGCCGAGGTGGAGCACGCCGTCGGAGTCGGCCGCTCCGGCGCGCAGCCCGTCGAGATCGGTCAGGTCGCTGCGCAGCGGGGTGGCGCCGAGGTCGGCGACGGTGCGCTCGGCCTCCTCGGAGCGGGCGAGGCCGACGACGTCGTGCCCGCCGGCGACGAGCTCGCGGATGCTGGCAGAGCCGATCCAGCCGTTCGCTCCGGTGACGAAGATGCGCATGGTTCCCTCCAGGGATAGTGATGTCACTTGATGACATCAACCGTAGCAGGTGATGTCACACCGTGTCATCAACTAGGATGGATCGCATGGCACGCTGGGAACCCGACGCAGCAGGACGGCTGCACGATGCAGCGATGTCCCTGTACGTCGAGCGCGGCTTCGAGGCCACGACGGTTGCCGAGATCGCCGACCGGGCCGGCGTGACGGCACGTACCTTCTTCCGGTACTTCAGCGACAAGCGGGAGGTGCTGTTCGGCGGTTCGCAGATGCTGCTGGACGCGATGGAGCGTGCGCTGGCGGACGCTCCGGCCGGCGCCGCGCCGATGGACGTGGTCGCCGCTGCGATGCAGGCGGCTGCTCGGCTGGTGGGCGAGGACGTGGAGCACTCCCGGCGCCGCTGGTCGGTGATCTCCGCCAACGCCGAGCTGCGGGAACGAGAGCTGATCAAGATGGAGCGTCTCGCGAGCGCGCTCGCCGACGGACTGCGTGCGCGCGGAGTCGCCGACCCGCAGGCAGGCCTGGCGGCAGAGGCGGGGGTCGGCGTCTTCCGGGTCGGCTACGAGCGCTGGGTCAGCGGGGCTGCGGGCCCGGAGGCTGGCCTTGCCGAGGTCGTGACCGCCGGGTTCGAGGACCTGCGCAACCTGTTCGCACCTGTCGGTGGCACCCCGTAGACTGGTGGCATAACTCAAGAGGGGCTGATTGGTTTCGACTAGGGACGTTAGTCCCAGGAGAAGCGGGTCGAGAAGCCAACGTCATCTCGTAAACGTTCGTTGGAAACCAATAACTGCCAACACCAATCGCAGTTCCTTCGCTCTCGCTGCCTGAGCAGTGATCGAAGCGTCAGACTGGGCATCCGCCTTCGTCCCAGATCCTGACGTCATCTAGAAGGCTTGCTGATCAACCTTCGTCGGGAGGGTTGATCGGGACTCAATCCTGACTGGGCCTGTCGGCGCACGTGTCTGTGCAAGCGCCGGGGCCGAGAAACGCGACCATTGCAGACTGCACCCGGAGAAGACCTGGCACGGCGCTCGAGGACGCGGGTTCGATTCCCGCCAGCTCCACCACGAGGTCTTCGCACAATAGCGACGACTTCTTCGCACAATAGCCGGGCCGGCGGGGACGTCGGCTCCAGCCCTCTTGAACCAGAGCCTCCCTGACCAAAGTCAGGGAGGCTCTGCTCCATCCGCACTCGGATTCGCACGAGCGGGTGTCTTGCCGTGTCAGACGGGCCCTGCTGGGAGACTGCCTTTGTGAGCGGGACAAGCAAAGACGTGGAACGGGCGGAACTCCACAAGACCATCTGGCGGATTGCGAACGATCTGCGCGGCAGCGTCGACGGCTGGGACTTCAAGACTTACGTTCTCGGCACGCTGTTCTATCGCTTCATCTCTGAGAACCTGACGGAGTACCTCAACGAGCAGGAGCGGTTGGCAGGAAACACCGGGTTCGACTATCGCAAGCTGTCAAACAACGAGGCAGAGGGCGCTCGCCAAGAGACCGTTCGCGAGAAGGGTTTCTACGTCCTTCCCGAAGACCTGTTTTTCAATGTGCGCGCAAGGGCCCGAAGTGACCAGAACCTAAACGAGACCCTCAGCCGCGTGTTCAGGAACGTAGAGCGGTCGGCGTCGGGAGCCGTGTCCGAGGACGACATCAAGGGTTTGTTCGACGACCTTGACGTAAACAGCAGCAAGTTGGGGTCGACGGTCGCGAAGCGCAACGAGAAGCTGGTGAAGCTACTTGACGCTATCGGCGACCTTCCCCTCGGTGGAGCCTTCAAGGACAACTCAAACGACATGTTCGGCGATGCGTACGAGTTCCTGATGCAGATGTATGCGTCTGCTGCAGGCAAGTCAGGAGGCGAGTACTACACGCCCCAAGAAGTAGCTGAGCTACTGGCTCGGATCACGGTGGTCGGCAAGAGTGAGGTCAACAAGGTCTATGACCCGGCCTGCGGGTCGGGTTCGATGCTGCTCAAGTTCGAGAAGGTCCTCGGCCACGGGAAGGTGCGGCAGGGCTACTTCGGCCAAGAAGTCAACCTCACGACGTTCAACCTGTGCCGAATAAACATGTTCTTGCATGACATCCCATATGAGAAGTTCGAGATCGCGCATGGGGACACCCTGCTCGACCCCGCCCACTGGGATGACGAGCCATTCGAGGCAATCGTTTCAAATCCGCCGTACTCGACTAAGTGGGACGGCGACGCGAATCCCTTGCTCATCAACGACCCGCGGTTCGCTCCCGCTGGGGTGCTCGCACCGAAATCGAAGGCCGACTTGGCCTTTACGATGCACATTCTCAGCTGGTTGGCCGTCAACGGAACGGCGGCGATCGTCGAGTTCCCAGGTGTTCTCTACCGCGGAGGTGCCGAGCAGAAAATCCGGAAGTACCTCGTCGACAACAACTATGTCGACGCCGTGATTCAGTTGCCGTCGGACCTGTTCTTCGGCACGACAATCGCCACATGCGTCATTGTGCTGAAGAAATCAAAGCCCGACAGCAAAGTTCTGTTCATCGACGCCTCGGGCGAGTTCGCAAGGGTCGGCAACAAGAACATACTTACCGCTGATCATCAGGAGCGGATTCTCGCCGCCATCTCGAGGCGAGAACATTCGCTGCATTTCGCAGCAGTCGTTGAGCACGAGGTCATTGCTGAGAACTCGTACAACCTGTCCGCGACCTCGTACGTTGACGCTGACCACACCCGCGAGAGCGTGGACATTGCGACGGTCAACGCTGAGATCGCCGGCATCGTCGCTCGTCAGAGCGCCCTCAGGGCGGAAGTGGATGCGATCATCGCGGGCCTCGAGGGTGGTGCAGCATGAGTCAGGTTCATGACCTCATCGCAACCATGTGTCCCGACGGAGTAGAACACCGGCCGTTGGGTGAGCTTGGCGAGTTCATCCGTGGACGAAGGTTTACGAAGAGCGACTATGTCGACGCGGGACTCGGCACCATCCATTACGGCGAGATCTACACGGACTATGGGACGACTGCATCGTCTGTTCATAGATTCGTGAGTCCTGAGTTGAAGGGTTCTCTACGGCTCGCAAGGCAGGGAGATTTGATCATTGCGGCCACCGGGGAGAACGTTGAGGATGTTTGCAAGGCGGTCGCATGGCTAGGGGAGGACGAGGTAGCTGTGCACGACGATTGCTACATCTTCCGTCACTCCTTGGACCCCACGTTTGCTGCCTACATTTTCCAAACGCCCGCGTTTAGGGAGCAGAAGGTTCGCCTTGCGTCCGAGTCGAAGCTGGCTCGGGTGTCGGGTGCGAATCTCGCGAGGATTGTCGTCCCAGCCCCACCGCGTGCGGTGCAGGTGGAGATCGTCAGAATCCTCAACGCGTTCGGCGCCCTTCAAGCGGAACTGGAAGCGGAACTGCGCGCTCGGAGGGAGCAGTTCGTCCACTACAGGGATTCGCTGTTTGCCTTCGACTCCTCTCTCTCTCTCTCTCGGAGAGCGTCAGGTGGCAAATGATGGGTGACGTAGGGACATTCACCCGGGGGCGACGTTTCACGAAGGCGGATTACGCCGAAGTTGGAACCCCGTGCATTCACTACGGTGAGATCTACACGGTGTACGGAGCGACGGCTACATCCGTGCGATCGCGGATTCGACAAGACTTTTCCGGCACGCTTAGGTACGCGAAGCCTGGGGACCTAGTGATAGTCGACGTCGGGGAGACGGTGGCCGACGTCGGCAAGGCAGTTGCGTGGCTCGGAAACGAGGACGTCGCCATCCATGACCACTGCTTTGCCTACAAACACTCTCTGAACCCAGCGTTCCTGGCTTACTACTTGCAGACAGCAAGGTTTCACGCCGACAAGGCGAAGCATGTCGCGCGAACCAAGGTGATGACCCTGTCCATGCCTGGGCTCTCAAAGGTAGAGGTGCCAGTTCCGTCGCTTGATGTGCAAGAGCAGGTCGTAGCTGTTCTCGACCGGATGGACGCGCTCATCGGCGACCGACAGGACGGCATCCCCGCGGAGATTGAGGCACGCCGCATCCAGTTCGAGTACTACCTCGATCGTCTACTCAGTTTCGAGGTGCCGGCGGCGTGACGGACTTCGATGAACTCGGCGCTCCCGGGACTGCGAAACGCTTCGAGACAATCTCGGTTAGCGAAGAGAGCACAGTCGTTGCCGCGTACGAGCCGGATAGCGTCAAGGACACAGGATTCCAGAGCGAGTTAGAACTCGAGCAGGAACTCGTCCGGCTACTGCAGAGTCAGGCGTTCGAGTACTTGCCGATCACAGAAGGTGCAGGCCTCGAGCGAAATCTGCGCACTCGATTGGGCGAACTGAACAAGTTCGTCTTCACCGATGACGAGTGGCAGCGCTTCTTCTCGTCTGCGATTTGTGGCAACGCCGACGGCATCACGGAGAAGACCGCTCGCATTCAGGAGGATCACGTCCAGGTCCTGACGCGCGACGATGGCACCTTCAAGAACATCTACCTCATCGACAAGGCCAACATCCACAACAACCGTCTCCAGGTCATCAACCAGTACGAGGCCGATGGGACAAGGTCGAACCGCTACGACGTGACCGTCCTCGTCAACGGCCTGCCGATGGTTCACATCGAACTCAAACGCCGCGGAGTCGACATCCGTGAGGCGTTCAACCAGATCAACCGGTACCAACGCGAGAGCTTCTGGGCTGATTCCGGACTCTTCGAGTACGTCCAGCTCTTCGTCATCAGCAACGGCACCCTGACGAAGTACTACTCCAACACCACCCGTGACCGACACGTCAGCGAGACGACAGGTGGCCGCCGTGGGAAGAAGCAGTCGTCGAACACCTTCGAGTTCACCAGCTGGTGGGCAGACGGCAACAACCGTCCCATCGCCGACCTCACAGGCTTCACCAAGACCTTCTTCGCCAAGCACACACTTCTCAACATTCTGACGAAGTACTGCGTCTTCGACGTCGACCGCAACCTGCTAGTCATGCGTCCCTATCAAATAGTCGCCGCCGAACGAATCCTGCAGCGCATCGAGACATCCACGAACTCCAGGAAGCTCGGAACGGTCGGCGCCGGCGGCTACGTCTGGCACACCACCGGTTCTGGAAAGACCCTCACAAGCTTCAAAGCCGCACAGCTGGCAAGCAAGATGCCGTCAGTCGACAAGGTGCTCTTCGTCGTGGACCGCAAGGACCTCGACTACCAAACCCAACGAGAGTACGACCGGTTCGAGAAGGGCGCCGTCGACGGCACCAACAACACCGCTCACTTGAAGAGGCGTCTCGAAGAGCCCTCATCACGAATCATCGTGACGACGATCCAGAAGTTGGCTCGCTTCGTCAGCTACGAGCGAGGCCACAACGTTTTCAACGCGCACGTCGTAGTCATTTTCGACGAGTGCCACCGCAGCCAGTTCGGCGACATGCACCTGGCCATCACCAACGTCTTCAAGCGCTACAACCTCTTCGGGTTTACCGGCACGCCAATCTTCGCGGAGAACGCCGGTTTCAGCGGCAACCCCCAGCTCCGAACGACCGAGCAGGCGTTCGGAGACAAGCTGCACACCTACACCATCGTCGACGCCATCAACGACAAGAACGTCCTTCCGTTCCGTATCGACTACGTCAACACCATCAAGACCCCGGAACACCTGACCGACAAGCAGGTGGCAGCCATCAACACGGAGGCAGCACTTCTTAGTACAGAGCGCGTCGGCGCCGTGACCTCGTACATCCTCGAACACTTCGATCAGAAGACCCGACGAAACTCCACCTACCGGCTAGGCGAGAAGCGCGTCGCTGGGTTCAACTCGATGTTCGCGACGGCGTCCATCGACGCAGCCAAGCGGTACTACGCGGAGTTCAACTCCCAGCAGCAGGCCCTGGCAGAATCCAATCCGAGCTATCAACGGCTCAAGGTCGGCATCATCTTCAGCTACGCAGCCAACGAGGACCTCGAAGGAGGGATCCTCGGCGAGGAAGAGTTTGAAACCAGCGACCTCGATCAGAGCTCACGCGACTTCCTCGAAGCCGCCATCCAGGACTACAACAAGCTCTTCAACACCAGCTTCGACACCTCCGCCGAGCGGTTCCAGAACTACTACAAGGACCTGTCGCAGCGCCTGAAGAACCGCGAGCTCGACCTAGTCATCGTGGTGAACATGTTCCTCACCGGCTTCGACGCCACCACGCTCAACACCCTCTGGGTCGATAAGAACCTCCGCCAGCACGGACTCATCCAGGCCTACTCCCGCACCAACCGCATCCTCAACTCGGTCAAGACCTACGGCAACATCGTCAGCTTCCGAAACCTAGAGAAGGCAACCAACGACGCGCTCTCGCTGTTCGGCAACAAGGACGCCAAGGGCATCGTGCTCCTCAAGCCGTACGGCGACTACTACACGGAGTACTCCAAACTCGTCGCCGACCTGCTCGCTCGGTTCCCACTCACCGAAGTCATCGTCGGGGAACAGAACCAGAAGGACTTCATCGCACTCTTCGGCGCCATACTGCGGCTGAGAAACATCCTCGTCTCCTTCGACGACTTCGCAGGCCACGAGATTCTCAGCGAGCGAGACCTCCAGGACTACCGCAGCATCTACCTCAACCTGTACGCAGACTTCCGAGCATCCGACGCTGCTGAGAAGGAATCCATCAACGACGACGTCGTCTTCGAGATCGAGCTCATCAAGCAGGTCGAAGTCAACGTCGACTACATCTTGCTGCTCGTCGAACAGTGGCGCGAAGCGCGTGGCAACGGGTCGGATGTCGAGATGGAAGCGCTCATGAACATCCAGCGCGCCATCGACTCGAGCATCACTCTGCGCAACAAGCGCGACCTGATCCTGGCGTTCGTCGACTCGGTCAACGTCAGCTCAGACACTGGCGCCGACTGGCGTCTCTTCGTCGAGACAAAGCGGGCCCAGGAACTCGAAGAACTCATCACTGCCGAAGGGCTCAAACCCGACGAGACGAGAGCATTCGTCGAGAACGCGTTCCGCGACGGCGCCATCCCGACGGCCGGAACAGCAATCACAGGCATCCTGCCGCCGGTCTCACGCTTCGCAGCCGGCAACAACCACGCCGCGAAGAAGCAGACCGTGCTGACCAAACTGGTCGCATTCTTCGAGCGATTCCACGCGCTGCAGTAGCCCGCTGTCGGCCCCCGGCGGTCGATGTGCGACGTCGCACATCGATCACCGTGAACCATCCGGGTCAGCGTTTCTCTGTTGAGTTTTCAAGTGGCGAGTGCTGCCTGATGCCGTTTCCGGCTGGTCAGGCAGCGAGGTTGCCCTCCTGGCCCGCGTCCGGGTTGGTGGGCTGGTTCGGCAGGACGTGGCCGGTGTCCTGGGTGCCGAACAGGTAGTTGCGGTCCATGGCCTTGGCCTCGTCCTTGCTGAGGGTGGTGACGCCCCAGTCGTAGGGGTCGGCCTGCAGGAGCGGGTGGTCGGTCAGGTGGGTGACGTCGACGCCCTTGGGGTTGATGAGCTGCCGCTCGTACCAGGCGCGGGCCTGCTCCTCGTTGAACAGCGCGACCTTGAGGCTGTTGAGGATGTTGATGGTCGCGAGGCCGGGGATGCGGTTGTGGCCGCGGCGGATGCGAAGCCGGCTGGGGTTCTTCAGGATCCCGAAGGCGCCCTCGACGTAGCTGCGGAGGTTGAAGGCGCGGCGCCAGGCGCGGCTTCCGTAGTACCAGCGCTGCATGAGCTTGCGCTGGTGGTGGGAGTTGCCGGGGTCGGGGGTGAAGTCGATGGTCTTGTTGGTGCAGCACTTGCGGGTCTTCCAGTCGTCGGGAGGGACGATGGAGGGCAGCGGGTTCTCCATGAGCTTGTTGGCCTCGAACTGCTCGGGGTCGCGGGCGAAGCAGACGGCCTTGCCGACCATGGCCGGGCACATCCACTTGGAGGCGAGGTTCTTGAGCAGTCCGGTCTCCTTGCGGTCGAAAGCCCAGTGGTCCTGGAAGGCTTCGACGGCCTCGTAGTGGTCCTCGGTCTCGTCGCGGGCGAACGTGGCCGGCAGGGGCCGCTGGTCCATCGGTGCCGAGGGGCAGTGCATCCAGCCGAACTGCATGATCGCGCCGTGCACGAGGACCAGGCCGGCGGAGTCCGAGCGCATGGCGAGTACCTGCTCGATGCCGCGCTCGGCCAGAGGAGCGGCCCAGCGGTCGGCCTTGAGGTTCGTGTACAGGAGGTCGCCGATGACGCGGGTGATCTTCGAGCGCTCGGAGGCGCGGTCGATCATGCGCAGGGAGGCGGTGACGACGTCCTCGTTGGCGGGCACGCAGATCAGGCCCTCGACCTGCAGCGGCTCGGAGTCCTTGGGCTGGTTGGGGTCGGCGGTGCGGACGATGGTGTGCTGGTGGAACCCGTACCCGGCCTCGGACTTGCCGTCCTTGCCGGTCTTGTAGCCCCACTCGGCGTCGTCCGCGCGTCCGGCGGCCGCGCGCAGCGCGACCGGGACCTCGACGGGGGCGGTGTTGCCGTCCTCGTCGATGCCGATCCCGGCGACCTGGAGGTCGGGGTCGGCGACGCCAGAGTCGTCGGATTCGCCGTCTTCGCTGGCGTGCCTGGCGGTGCCGTCCTTGAGCTTCTTCACCACGGCGGCGCGGTCCTTGCTGGGGCCGCGGTTCCAGGCCCAGATACCGGTCCCGTCGATGGCGACGGTCGACCCGGAACGGGTGAGGACGGTGGTACCGATGAGGGCGTCGACGATGCTCTCGACCTTCGTGCGGCGCTGCTCGCGTTCCTGGTCGGTGAGGTCGGGTGCCGTGCCGTGGCCGTAGTCGAGCTTCTTGCGGAACGCGGTGACGACCTTGGCCAGGTCGTCGTATCCGACTCGCTCGTAGCCGTCCTCGACCCAGATCTCCTTGCGCTGCTTGCCGTTCCTGGTCAGGCGCGGCTTCTCGGGGTCGTAGTCCGCGGGCAGCCGCGGGGCGGTGGTGGTCAGCGGCCGGATCACTCCGAGCTCGAGCTGGAACTCGCGAGGCAGGTTCTGGGTGAGGGTCTGGTGGATCTTCGCGGTGGTGGTCTCCTGACCGATGCGGGTGCAGAGGATGACCCCGACCAGCCAGATGTGGGTGTTCTGCCGCAGGCTGCCGCGACGGCCCTTCTGAGACGGCGGAGGTTCGGGGCAGATGAGGTCGAGGATTCCGCTGGCCTCGATGATGTGCACCGACCGCTCGAACATCGAACGGGTGATCTGGACGTCAGCCATCAGGACTCACCGCGCAGTCCGGTCGAGGCGAGGGTGTTGAGGCCCTTGTGCTCGAGCCAGGGGCCGATGTGCGGTTGGAGCTCGGAGATGGTGCGTGCCGACTTCAGGCCCGCGGCCTGAAGGATGAGGGCGAGGGGAACGGTGTCGGTCATAAGGTCGGCGAGCCAGGTGGCGCGCAACCGGGCGGGTTCAATGTGGGGGACGCCCACGAGTGCGGCGCGTTCGGTGGCGCGTGCGGCCGTGTTGCGGCGGTCGATCTTCCCGACGAGCAGCTGCTCGGAAGGCTTGCGACCGGCGGCGGCCTCCCGCAGGAGGGTCTCGAGGTCGGCGCGGACCGGGACGATGCGGGGACGGGGGCCGTGGATGTGGATCAGGAGCCCGTCGGGGCCGTGGTCCTCGATGTCGCTGACGTGGGCGTGTCGCAGGTCGATGCTGTCCATGCCTGCGCCGAGGCCGCATGCCACGACGGTGGACAGGTCGCGGCGGCGCGCTTCGGTGGGCTGGATGCGGCTGGCCTGAATGATGGCGGCCTTCTCCGCCGGGGTGTAGCAGGCCTTGATGGCTGCGTGCGCGATCGGGGTGAGCTTCGCGGGAGTCTGGGGGCCGGGGTTGGTGCTCGCGGCGAGAGCGAGGAGGCGGCGGCGCCGCTCGGCGCGGTGGTGCTCGTCCTTGTCGGCCTGGTCGATGCGGGTGAACTCGTCTATGACGTGGGTGGTCATGACGTTCTCGACGGTGAGCTCCAAGCCCCGGGAAAGAGCGAAGCGGGCGAGCTCAGTCAGGTGGGTGCAGTGCTTGCGGACGCTGTCCTTCCCGACGAGGGTCGAAGCGGTGATGACGTCGGTCAGGAACGGGCGGATGAGTTCCATCGGCCGGCCGGTCTTGTCGACCGGGTTGTGCGAGTCGATCACCGCGGCGAGCTCGTCGGGGAGGTCGCGGCCCTGGGGCTGGGCCTGCACCTCGGCCATGGCGCGCGCGAACGCGGCCCGGTTGGGGCGCTTGGACTTCTTGGTGGGCATTGTCTGGCTTTCGGTGGTCGGTCGGCGCGCTGGGTGCGTGCCGATCCGGACTGGAACGTGACGGGTGAGGGCTGCGGCGCAATCAGGTGGCGGGCATTCCGCGGAACTTTTTTCAGCTGGTTGCGGCGGCGGTCTAGGAGCTTCGGGAATCCCGTGCTTCGGCGGGCAGAGTTCCGCGCAGGATTCGACAGTTCTCGGGCTCGGGGTGGAGGGGGAGACCCTGGGCCCGGGTCAGAGCAAGGTCGAGGTCGCGCCTGGTCAGGCCGTGGTTCGAGATGAGTACGGCGACCGGCTCGTCCTGTTCGAGGACCTCGTAGGTGATTGCGGCGGCCAGGACGGGCTTGGTCAGGTTCATCGAGCGCGACGCGGCGAAGCTGCGGGCTGCCCGCCAGCGGGCGTTCGCCTGCGTCGTCGTGTCTCCGCCCGCGGCCGTGGTCGCCGCCGTGATGTCTTGTTCCGTGCGGGCCTGGGCCAGCACGGTCAAGAAGGCTGCAGCCTCCTGGTGCAACGTCGAGGTCGGGTCGGACGCGTGCCGCAGGGCGCTGGCCTCGGTGTGCCGAAGGGCATCCAGGGTCGCGGGCTGGATCATGGCTGCGACGCGGGCGCCGTCGGCCCGTCGGGGCTGTCGCCACGGCAGGTCGCGGTGGACTGCCTGCAGGCGGCGCAGGATCCCGCGCTGATTCTCCCGGGTTCGCCCGCCGGGCGAGCGGCGCTGCAGTACGAGGTCGTAGGAGAGCAGCGTGCGGTCGTCCAAGACCTCTTCGAGGGTCACCGGCCGCCCGGTGCTGATCAGGTGAGCAACGACGTGACCCACGCACTGGATGTCCTTTTCGACCCGAAGGCGAGTCAGCGGGCCGGCGCGGGTGACCAGGTCAACCACCGCGGGCGCGATCAGTACCCACGTCGACTCCGAAGCTGCGGAAGGACGGTAGGAGGTCAGGAACCGCTGGAGCTCCGCGGGGTCGTCGAGGTCGCCGGCGTGCGTAGAGGCATTCATGGCCGTCACCGTCCGGAAGCGCTCCGTCACGTCAACTAGGCCTCGGCCCGGGTAGCAGGACGGTCCGCGGAACTGGCAGTACGGCAGAGATGCCAGGGCTCTTGAGCCGAAGTGACTAGCCGGGCCCGCCGTAGGACCGACCAGAAATGACCGTCCGGCTGTAGCTGACCCTATTGCTGCAGACCGGTCCGCTCACACGGTCCGCGGCATGACACTCCACGCCGCCCGAGCCCTTGCCAGCGCACTCGACACCCTCGTCGCCAAGAGCGACCAGCTAGGTGGCGTTGCAGCAGTCGAAGGAGCACTCATCCGACGGTTCTGCACCCTCAACGCCTGCCTGCCCCGCAACAACAAGCTGATCCTCGCCAAGATCGCTGGGTCGACCCCTGAGGCCGACGCAGCTGTCTCCAAGATTCAGCTGCGCACCATCGACACCCTGGTCCTCGCCTTCGAGAAGCTCGCGTCCGGCGACGTCAAGGAGACCGGCAGCGTGTTCACGCCCCAGTCCGTCGCAGACTTCATGGCGGCCGAGGCCATCACCCCCGCACGAGGGCGCGCCACCGTTGTGGACCCGTCGTGCGGCTGCGGCGCACTTCTCGTCGCTGCACTGCGGCGCCTGCACGCGCTCACCGGCCGCCGTGCCTCTCGCATCATCGCCGAACAGTTGTACGGCTCGGACATCGACGCCGGCAGCATCGAGCGCGTCAAGGTCCTGCTCTCACTCGTCGCTCTCGAACTCGGTGACGACACGAAGGTCATTTCCTTCAACCTGGTCTGTCGCGACAGCATCCTCGACGACTTCGAGACGTTCTTCCCGGCCGCCAGGACGTTCGACGTCGTCATCGGCAACCCGCCGTACGTCCGCTTCCAGAAGCTGGGCGATTACGAACGCACGAGCATCGCTCGCAGCTACGTCACTGCGTCCAAGGGCAACTTCAACCTGTACTTCGCGTTCTTCGAGCTCGCAGCACAGCTTCGCGCCCCCGGCGGGGCGATCGCCTACATCACGCCCAGCAACTATCTCCGGGCGTCTTCCGCCGCACCGCTGCGGATGGCCATGTCTCTCAACCAGATGGCAACCAAGATCGTCGACTTCGGCCACGCGGCGGTGTTCCCGACGGCAGCGACCTACACCGCAATCACCATCGGGGACCTTGCTGAACCTGCCGGTCAGACTGCCTACCAGGAATGCCCGGCTGGAGCAGCAGGTCTGCGTCGCCTTCCGAAGGCGGCAGCGCTGTACGACGTACGCACTTACGGATCGAACCCGTGGCCGCTGGTCAGTCATCGACACCAGCGCAACATCCGCAGACTCGAAACGTCCGGGCCCGCCCTCGAGACTCTCGCCAGTGTCCGGTTCGGGGCGGCGACCCTGCGCGACAACCTGTTCCTCCTCAACCCCGCCGACGACCTGGGAGGGGAGTGGCTCCGCGAACACGAAGGCAAGCGTTACACCGTCGAGGAAGTCGCCACCCGCCGCGCAGTCCGAGTATCCTCGGTGACCAACCAGGCCGACATGAACCGCTACGCCGGCCGGATCATCTACCCCTACGACATCATCGACGGCCGCGCCGTGATCTGGTCGACCGAACGCCTCGCCGAGTTTCCCAAGTGCGCCCGCTACCTGGCCGCCATCAAGGACGAGCTCGCCCGACGCGACAAAGGCAACAAGACCTACCCACAGTGGTATGCCTACGGCCGAACCCAGGGCCTGGCACCGACCGGTCCGAAGTTGCTCACCCCGCTCTACGGTGCCCGGCCGCGATTCCTGCTCGACGCCGACCCCGAGCGGCTCTTCCTCAACGGCTGCTCGATCGTGTCCACCGATGAACGGGTCACCACTGACTTGCTCAGCGCCGTCCTGAACTCCGGCCTGCTCCACTACTACATCGAGCAGACCAGCTCACCGCTCTCAGGTGCTTACTACTCCTACCAGAAGGCCGCCATCGCCAAGTTCACCATCCCCGACGCCGTCATCGCCGCAGCCCCGACCCTGATCGCGGCCACCCCGGCGGAGCAGGACCGCATCCTCGAAGACCTCTACAAGGTCAAGATCCCCACCCAGTACCGGCGGTGACCCAGGCTGGTTGCTAGACGGTTTGAGGCACGGACCGTCCACCGGCATGTCGACTTTCACACCGACCACAGGCGGACCAGCAGCACTGGTCAACATCCTCAACCGCATCAAGGCCGACTTCGACGGCGCCGTCCTGACCGCCGGCGCAGCCGGCCTCACCTCCATGACCCGCAGCGCCAAGCCCGTCAAGCGCATGCACCAGCACGTCGGCGACCTCGTCGTCGCCGAGCGAATCCCTCAGTCATGGGTCGGCCTCGAACAGTCCATCGCAACCCGGTTCGGCGACAAGCGCCAGGACGTCGTGGTCATTCCGCGGGGCCGGACCAAACCAACCGGGGAGACGACACTAAGCATCGGGGTGAAAAGCGCCATGCGGGGCATCCAGAAGAACAAGGACAACCACTTCTCCGGAATCCGCGCAGAGATGTTCAACCTCCATGAGACCTTCCCGAACATCGTGTGCGGTCACGTTCTCATCATCGCCGTCAAAGAGTGGGACACCGCCGCCGCCCAAGGACGCGAGATCGCGTACAAACGGCTTTCACCAAACACCCTCGCCGAGATGATTCAACGCTATGGCAGAGTTTCTGGACGCAAGACCGGGGAGAGCATCGGTGACGCCGAACGCCTCGCTCTTATTCTGGCGGACTTTTCCACCACGCCGGTCACCCACTACAAAACTGTCGCCGACCTCGAGCGTGACGGGTTCCTTCACGCCGACAGCGGATTGACCCTCACCGGACTCGACATCGACACCTTCGCCGCCGACCTCATCGGCGAGCACCGATCCCGGCACACCGGAGCGAACCGCCTCTAGCCCCCAGGATCTGAGCCGCCGCCAATCCAGTCCGGACCGGATACAAGCCCGTGCGGGCGATGCCCAAAGCCTGTCCCTGGTCCCAGGTGGTCGGAGACGATCGAAATGTCGTACCCACGTAGAAAGGTGTCCGCATGCCGATCGCATCGACGCCGCTCATTGCTAATCCCGACTTCTCGCGAGCCTGGTTTCACGACCTGACCGTCGCCGACTTGTGCCCCCCAAGGGATCATGAAGACGCCTTCGAGCGCGCATCATGGTTCCGGCGCGTGGTCACCACTGAGGCCCTTGATGCTCTGGCAGCTCAAGCCGGTCGGCGTCTCGAAACCAGTCGCGGGGCAGACACAGTGTGGATCGAACTCGATTCACACGCTGACCTAGTCGCAGGGCAACTCACGTTGACGTCAGCCGACGGGCCCCGGATCTATGAACTTCGACAACTGCGTCTGCGGGCGCTCGATGGGCACCTGCTCCCGCACCGCAGCGACCCAGAAATGCCGTACACCGACGCCGAGCCAATCCTCACCAAACTCTACATCGAGACACTTGGCACCACCCTGGACGCCCTGATCCAAGACGCAGCGGAAATGGCCCGCCACCTTCAGATGGCGGGCATCTGGCTGAACCCAGCCACGCTGCCGGCCGACCGACGCGGCGCGTCCGAGGGCGACATCAACGAGTTCAACCACTTCGCATGCCGGGTCGCCGTACAGCTATTCACGACCCCGGGGCAAGACCTCAATGAAGTAGCCTGCGCCGTCCTCGGGTCCTGGAAAGCTGGTGCGCCTGACCTTCTAGCTGCAGCTGCGGACATCTTGAGCACCAGCCCGTAATCGCACTACACGACCGGAGGCTGAACACTCGGCACAACGTGCGGGGACAGTCGTCACCGCCCGCGGCACGCGCGACGGATCTGACGGAGGCCCGTCGTCTCCGGAACGGGCGCCGCACCCAGGCATGGAGACGGGCCTGGGAAACCGAGAAAAGACCCGCGCAACCTCATTGCCGTCTCCGGCAGGGCCGTCACTGTGTAAGCCACGGCAGGCGACGCGCAAGTGGCCGACCTGTCCCGGACCACCGCGAGGTGGTCAACATGGTAGGCGCACACCACGACCTACCCCGTATCGTCCTCCGCGACGATCATCAACGGCAGGCGGTCACGCTCGCGGTCGACCTGCCCCAAACCACCAAAGGTGGTTACGTCCCGCCGGTCACAGGACCGGCGGGACGGTTCGTCCTCGCAGGGCGAGGCCTCACTCGCATCGGCAGGCGCACCGATTGCGGCGGATCCGGATGCTCGCGCGCGATCGGATGACCTAACTGGGCAAATGCACGAGCTGCTCGCCGAAAAGTGCCGGTGCCGGCGCGGGGCGCGGCTACGCCGGCGGTCCACCCAAACAGCGGTGACGTGGGGGTCGCTCGTCGGGGCCTGAAGGCATGACCGAACGCGAAGCGATCGCGATGACTCCCGCTCTGCGGCGGAGGTCTGTTGGCGCGCAACAATGCAGCTATGGACATCCTCGCCGAGACCTACGAGGTCCACCTCGCGGACGAGCGGACCCAGTTCGACGCCTTTCTGCGCACCTACCGCGATGCACTGAACGATGCGCTTGCGGACGTGACTGAGGAAGAGGCGCGCCGGCGTCTGGTTCCGTCAAAGACGACGCTGCTCGGTTTGGTCAAGCACGTCACGTACGTGGAGCAGATTTGGTTCGGGGAAACGGTCACCGGCACTCCGCGCGCTGAGCTCGGTCTTCCCGCGACGGTCGACGACTCCTACGACCTCGACCCGGCCGACACCATCGCCACGATCCGCGAGCAGCACGAACGTGTGTGCCGCGCAGCCGAGATCGCCGTCGCCGACGTGAGTCTGGACACCGTTCTCACCGGGCATCCCAGGATCAAGGAGGTGACCTTGCGGTGGGTGATGCTGCACATGCTGCGTGAACTGGCCCAGCACGCCGGCCACGCGGAGATCCTCAGGGAGCAGCTTGCCGACCTTCGCGCCGGTTGATGGATAGATGCTGGCTTGGCCTCCAAGTCAGCCGCAGGTCCGGGCGACGGTTCGTCTCGCTTCATTTCCAGTGCGGCGGCGCGGGCCTCCTGCCCGCCGGCGCGTGATCGAGAGAGCGACCGGATTCTGGTCGCCGTGAATCTGAGGACGATCGGGTGGTGTGGCCCCCGGGCGTGATGGCCGGTCCGCAGGTCGCGGGCATGTGCGAGCGAAGGCGTGAGATATCGGGCGGCGGAGCGGTTGCCGTCGTGCGCGTCGGGTACCTCACGGTATGCGAGTGCGACGCGCTGCCCGCTAGCGGTCGGTCACCCGTCTCGACCGGCGGAGGGCCTCGAGCAGGAGGGAGAGCATCGTGTTCGACGAGCGTCAGCAGGAGTGGTTGCAGTTCGCGGGGTTGCGTTTCCGCGCCGCCACCGATGAGAGGAACGCCGCGCTGGTGGAGTTGAAGGCGGCGATGATCTCGACGCGTGGTTCGGAGGACCCGGCGGGGGCGGCCGAGCTGACGGGTTTGTCGTATGAGGAATGCGCGTACTTGTTCGTGGTCGACCCCTAAGGCGTTCCCGAACGTCGTGGCGAGCGCAGGACGAATCTGCGATGCCTTGCGTTAGGTGCCTGTCGTAACTTGCGGCCGGGTGCTTAGCGCGACAGGGGTGCACCTGGTTGCGGATCGATGAGCCATCGATCGCGCATTAGGATGCGTTAGGACGCGGATCGGCGCCGGCGATTCTGAGCCACCCGCCGTCCTCGACGAGGTGATTTCGGGCACCGACGACCACGCCGATGCTGACGGAGTCGAGAAAGCTCGTCTCTGAGAGCTCCAGGATCACGCGGCTGGTCGGCTCGAAGGTTGCGTCGTAAAGCGCGAGCCGCAGGTCGTCGGCGGTGCTGAGGTCCAGGTACCCGACGGGCCGAACGACTGCGATGTCGTCGTGGGGCGACCGCAAGAAGTAGGTGTGGTCGTTCATGAGTCATTCCTCGGGGCTGCCGCAACGCCTGCTGGCGAGGGCCGACGGGAGGGCAGCTGTTGGCCTAGCGACCCGGTGGACGTGACTCCTCCATGCAGACCTGACGCTACACCCGGTTCCCCTGATCAGCACACCCCTAGAGACTGCGACCACCTCGACCGCCCAACGCGACAGCTTTCTCGAAATCAGGCGAAAGGATGTGTGATCGGGCGGCGCATGGGCACTGCGAGGACAGGGCCAGCATCAGAACCGGTCTGATGCTGGGTTAGGTTGCGGCGTTCAACGATGCGTGCGCCGCAACTGCCACAACCAGCCTGACTGCTCGGACGTCGAGCGACATGCGTATCCGCCGCATTCGCGGCTCGACCCGACTGGAACCCAACAAGGTGTCGGGCCTCTCCGAGGTCGTGCTCCGGTGCTCGTGGCCAAGTTGAAGCGGGCACCCCGAGTTGGCAAAATATGTGGTCGTGAACGACCAGATCGGCTCGAGCGACTATGTCGCAACGGGAAAAGCGAACGAGACGCTCGCCACCGGCGTGCACTTGGCGGAGACCGTTGTCCCGGCTTGCGAGGCTGCAAGCGTGTTCGTTCTCGACCCGGGCAAGTTCTTCGACGCCCCAGCAGCGACCGACCCAATGGCTCAGACTGCTGACGCGCTCCAGATCTCCCTCCAAGAAGGCCCGTGCCTGGATGCGCTGACCGAGGAGGATGTGGTGATCTGCGCCGACCTCGAACGTGAAGACCGATGGCCGGCCTGGGCGGCACGTACCGCTCGCGAGACCCCCATCCGCAGCGCTCTGTGCCTGCATCTACATGCCGAGGGGCGGCGTGTGGGAGCGCTGAACCTGTTCGCTACCCGACCCAACGCTTTCACCGGAACCGACCTGGCCGCGGCGCGAGCAGTCGCCGAGCACCTCGCGCACGCGGTGAGCGATCGGAACGCGGCCGAGCACGCCAATGCCGGCCTGGCAAGCCGCACCGTCATCGGGCAAGCCGAAGGTCTCCTGATGGAACGGTTCGACATCGACCAGGACCGAGCGTTCGCAGTGCTCAAACGCATCTCGCAGAACACCAATCGCAAGCTCAACCAGGTCGCCGCAGACCTGGTCCGAACCCGCGAACTTCCCGACTACTGACGCCGCCCACGCTCACGGACGTGGAATCAACTCGTCAACCCGGTGCCGGATCGACCTGGGTCGATTCGATCGTGTGGTCCGCCTGTGAGCTGGTCAGCCTGTTCAGGAGATGACCGCGAGCCGGCTGAAGTCGTCGCCAGGAAGACCGTTGTCGGCGACTGAGGTGACCACCGAACGGTCCAGGTCGGCGTAGCCCGAGACGAAGGTCAGGAAGGCGACGTCGGCTGCGTCACGACCTGTAGCGAGGCGTATCAGAGAGGTTCGTGGGGCAAGAGCGGTGGCGTCGACGACGTGCCAGGTGCCGTCGATGTGGGCCTCGGCGACGGCGTGGAAGTCCATGGGGTGGCATCCGGGTGCGTAGACGGCCACGAGTCGTGCCGGGACCCGTAGTGCGCGCAGGAGGGCGATCACCAGGTGGGCGTAGTCGCGGCAGACCCCTGCCCCCTTGAGCAGGGTGTCCTTGGCGCCGTCGGTGGGGCCGCTGCTGCCCGGGACGTAGTCGAGGCGGGTGCCGACCCAGGACGACACCGCGTCCAGGAGCTCTGCGCCTTGGATTCCGCGGAACTCCGTGTGCGCGAAGCCTCCGAAGATGTCCGACTCGACGTAGCGGCTCGGCCGTCGGTACAGGGAGAGGTCTGCCAACGACGATGCTGGGGCCTCGGCAGCGCCGTGGACTGTGGCGGAGTAGTGGATGCGGGTGACACCTGCGGGCAGGGACAGGAGGTGCAGGCGTCCGTGATGCGCTGTGTTGACGGCCACGGCCGTGACCGGCGTGGACTCGTGGACCAGTGAGAGGGTCTCCTCGACGATGAGCCCTGGGGTTGTGGCCACGGCGATCTGCAACTCGACCTCGCAGTCGCTGTGCGCGGTGATCTGAAGCTCGGCACCGACCGACCGCTTGACCGTGGGGTCGCGATGCAGGTTGGCCGCCTCGGTCGGTCCCTGCGCCATGGGAGCGAAGTACCCGGGTGGCTGAGGATCAATCGAACACGGCTGAGGGACGTTGGCTCCGGCGCCGGCCGGTGCGGCCCGATCACGCGGGGGAGGTTCGACTCCGTTCCTGTCGCGGCGCTCGTCATGCACGTGCATGTGGATAGTCGCTCGCTCGGCCTTGGAAGGCGAGGATGGCGGGGTTCCTGATCGTGCCGTTCTCGATCTCGATGGCGCGGTTCAGGGTTTCGTTGGCGTCCCGAGCGGCGTGTCCCTCGAGTACGGGCCGCAGGAACGGGATGAGTGCGTTGCTGTTCTCCCACGTTGCGGAGTTCCAGAGGTAGGAGGGGCTGTGGTCGACCCCGTAGTAGAGGACGTTGTCGCCGACCCGGAAGGTCGGGTCCTCGAAGGTCGTCGGGCGGGCGAAGCTGAACCCCATGCCCAGGTCGCACGAGACGTCGATGAGGAGGCTCCCCGGGCGGAACGGGGCGAGATCGTCCTCGGTGAGGTAGGTCAGCGGGTTGGCGGTGTCCTGGAACGTGCAGTTCACGACGATGTCGTTCTCTGCCAGGTACGCGGGCAGGGGTTCTCGTCCGCGTTCGGTGACGACCTCACTGGAGTGGTCGGGGCCCTGGTCGTGCTCGAACCGGCGGATTCGTACGGAGTGGATGGGAGACCCGACCGCCGCCACGTCGCGATTGGTCAGGACGGCGACTTCGTGCACACCGTGCGCGTTGAGTGCGGTCACGGCACCTCGGGCGGTGGCACCGAACCCAATGACCACGGCGCTCAGGCGGCGGCCGTAGTCACCGGTCAGGCCGGCGAGCTCGAGTGCGTGGAGGACTGAGCAGTACCCGGCCAGCTCGTTGTTCTTGTGGAACACGTGCAGCCCGACGGTGCCGTCGCGCGTCCAGTGATTCATGGCCTCGAAGGCGATCAACGTCAGCTGCTGGTCGATCGCGACCTGGGTGAGCTCGGCGTCCTGGACGCAGTGCGGCCAGCCCCACAAGACCTGTCCCGGCCCCATGACTTCGACGTCGGCGAGCTGTGGCTTCGGCAGCAGGACGACCTCTGAATCCGCCAGCAGCTGTTCGCGGGATGCGAACCCGCCGACGTGGTCGCGCAAAGAGTCGTCGTCGACGCCGAACCGTGCGCCGTACCCATGTTCCAAGGTGATGCGCTCACGGAGGTCGACGTCGAGATGAGCCAGGTGCGAGGGGTGGATCGGCAGCCGGTGCTCGTTCTCCTTGGCTGAGGAACCGATGACGCCGAGCGAGGCGAGTGTCATCTGTTCTTGCCTGGGCGGACCTTCTCGGGCACAGCCTCCGCGGACTTCTGTTCGCGCTTGTCGGCGCGCTTTTCCTTGATGGACTTGCCGGTCTTCTTGGACAGGCTCTGGCGCGGCGACTTGTCGCTCATGTGGTGTCTCTCTGAGAGGAAGCTTGAGTAGCTTCGACTGCCGACTCTACGCCTTTGTGAAGTCTCCTGGGCGCCGGTGCTCTCGGTCGACAGGTCCAGGCGACGCCCACCTTCGGGCACCGTTCGACAGGATGCCTCGTTGAGGCGCGGACGTCGCCTGTGGAGTTTGCGCGTAGTGTGGGTTGTCGAAGACCTGAACGGCCTCTCCGCACGGGCGTGGCTGTCGGTCGAGAGGTGCGGCTCCCTGTGACGAACGCGCATGACCATCAGAGCGGCATGGCCAAGGTCGTTTCCGATGCGACCCGCAGGATCGAAGCCGTCGACGTTGACCTACGTCGTCGTTTCACCGGCCGGCCGGTTCTCGACATCGTCGGTGCCGCTGCTGCGGCGTTCGCAACGGTCGGTGTCAGGTTGTCGCCCACAGAGGTCCGCAGCTACGCGCAGGCGGTCTCGTGCGACAAGCCGTTCGAGACGTCCTAGCGAGGCGAGATGTGACCGAACTCGTTCGCGTGCGGCTCGTCCCGTACGGAGATGCTGGTAAGAACCTGCGCATCGGGCCGGAGTTCAGCGCGCTGACCGTCGAGGAAGCCTTGGAACAGGCGATGGACTACAACTGGGTGATCCACCGCCATCCCGACCGACACCTCAGGCCGGTGGTCGCGCAGCAGTGGGACACATCGTCCCAGGCCTGGGTCCCGTTGGACCTGGAAAAGATGGTCAGGGAACCCAACGGCTGAAGGCTCTGCTCCTGGCCGGTGGTCTAGCGGCGGTGTGGCCTGCCCATATGTGCTGCTACGTTGGTACGACGACCGCAAGCGTGGAGTTCCTGGGCCCAGCGCCCGTGTGAAACGGATGAGCGCAGTCGGCAACAGCAAGGTGGTGGCCGCATGGCCGCTCAAACCGCTCGACGATTCACTCACGGCGTCCGCCCGGCAGGTGATCGCGGATTCCGCAATGTTCCTGACGGGGCCTGGTGGCCTCACAACCGCCAGCTCACCGAACAACTTCAGCACCTGTTCGACTCATGGCCGCCGGACCAACCACGGATCAACCGTGTCCTGTACTCCCCGCCGGACTGGGACGACCAGCCCCGCAAGGTTCCCGTGAACGGCCGCTGGGTCAAGACCGGTCACTTCCCCAACGACGACACCCACGCGATCACCTTGACGCTCTCGGACCGCTCACGTCAGGTGATCACGGTCATCGATCCGGGCACAGCTCCCGATGCCGCAGCGAAGATACTCGACGACCTGAACCACCCTGCGCCTTAGTACGTGGCGTTCCTGAACTGGGGCAGCATCGACACGCTCGTGCTGCTCCCGAACCGCCGGGACCCCTGTCGCTTGCGTGCGCGCCGACAGGGGTGCCGCCGGCGAACAATCAGCCCTGACTTGAAAGAGCACACGCATGATCGCCACGAAGTGGGAGCACGGGTACCTCACAACCAGCGGCGATCAATGGACCTGGACCGAGTTCACCGCAGACGCCGCCGTCACTCTGGAGAGCGGACTGGGGGTACACCGTGCCGTAGCAGCCCTCGGTTCCAGCGGATGGGAAATGTTTCAGGTACTGCGTTCCGGCTCGACCAGCACCCATCTGTTCCGTCGTAGCACGCCAACCGTGCGCGACCTCGGTTGAACTGGCACCGACTACATCGGTGTCACCTGGTGAGATTCCCAACCCGACGAGGGTGAGGCGAGGCATCAGGGGTAACTCCAGATCAGGGAGTGGCCGATGCCGGTTGAGCCGCTGATTTAGGGCCTGCTCGTCCAAACACGAGGGCGGGCAGGCCCGACCTAGCCAACAAACGGCCCGCTGCCGCGCTGAGTGTGTCGCTGTGGCAGAAGCATACGAATCTCGGCAGATCCGGACGTGTCGGCCACGCGGCGGAATGACGCGCTCATCGCGGCAGATCCGGGCACACGAGCTACTTCGCGCAGCGCCGAAGTCGGTCGGTCTGCCTTCAGCTCTGGGTATGTCTCGAAGCGACCGCGATGGCAGTGGTCGCTTCGATGACCTTCGCGCGTGGCCGGTTCTGGGTGCGGCCAGTCGTGGTCTCGTGGTGGTCGATTCGACGCCATCCGTTGAGGTCGACCCAGTCGGGTTGTCGGTCTCGGACGAGGACGCTGAGGTCGAGGTCGGTCCGCGGTGTGTGTTCAAGGAGCTGGTCGAGGTCTTCGAGGAGTGTCGATACGGTTTCTACGGCGTCGGTGCGGTTGGCGCCGAGGCCGCCGGTGGGGCCGCGTTTGATCCATCCGGCGGTGTAGGTCCTGGCTGTGTCGGCGCGTCCGCGTTCGTTTGGGACGGTGCCGGTCTGCTCGTCGAAGACGAGTCCTGGGAGTGCTTGCCCGCGGTAGCCGACCGCGGTGATCAGTAGGTCTGCCTCGAGGTCGTTCTCCACGTCGAAGAGGTCGGCTGTGTCGCTTCGTCCTGTGTCCGTCGACGTCAGTCGCACACCTCGTACGCGGTCGTCGCCCAGGACGGCGGCGGGTGCCGAAAAGAACTTGAAGGTCAGCTTTCGGGTGGCGTTGCTTGAGGAGCGGCTGGCTGCACGGCGTAGGGCGTCGATCTTGCTGCGTTGAGCGAACGATGCGCGATCGAGCGGTTCGAGGTGGTCGCCTTCGGTAACGATGTCCAGGTCGAGGAGCGCTGTGAGGGCGAGGAGTTCGCCGGTGGTGAAGGCGGCGTGTTCGGGTCCGCGTCGGCCGAGGAGCACGACCTCCTGGACCGAGCCGTTGCGAAGCGTCTCCAAGGCGTGATCGGCGATGTCTGTCCGTTCGAGGACCGTGGGGTCCAAGATCAGGATTCTGGCGACATCGAGTGCAACGTTGCCGTTCCCGACAACAATCACTCGCCGTACGTCTTTCAGGTCGACGGTCAGACCGGCGCCGTCGGGATGACCGTTGTACCAGTCGACGAACTCGGCCGCGGAGAGCGAACCGGGCAGGTCCTCGCCGGGGATGTTGAGCCTTCGGGGGGCTCGGGCCCCGTAGGTATAGACAACGGCGTGGTGGTGTTCGAGCAGCTCGTCGTGCGCCAGGTGCTCACCGACGGTGACGTTGAAGTACGCGGTCACGCGTGGGTCTGCCAGGAGCCACGCGAACTCCTCACTCACGCCTTTGGTGTGCGGATGGTCAGGCGCTACTCCGCCGCGGACCAGTCCGTACGGCGTGGGGAGGCGGTCGAACATCGAGATCTCGACCTGGCCCGGCACCAGTCGAAGGAGCTCCTGAGCGGTGTAGAAGCCGCTCGGTCCGGCGCCCACGATAGCGACCCGCAGGGTGGCAGAAACTTCTGCGACCGCCTCGACTGCCGGGCGGACAGGGGCAGGGGTGTGTGTGGCCGGGTGGTGGCGGTAGTAGTCCGCGTTGAGGTCGAGGAAGACGGTCATGTGAGGTTTCAGCTCGTTGTCGGGCTGAACGGCGTTGACGGGGCACACGTCTTTGCAGGCGCCGCAGTCGATGCAGGAGTCCGGGTCGATGTAGAGCATCTCAGCGGTCGCGAAGCCTGGTTCGTCGGGTGATGGGTGGATGCAGCCGACGGGACAGGCGGCAACGCATGCTGCGTCGCTGCAGCAGTTCTGGGTGATTACGAAGGTCATGATGCGTCTCCTGAGCCGGTCGCGCGGGTGATCATGACGGGGATGCCGTTGAAGAAGGCGTTGCCTGAAGGGCGGTCGATGAACTCGGCGCCGGATGGTGTGAGCTGGTTGTAGCTGGGGCCGCCGGCAGCGACGGCGCGCTTCCAGCTGCCTTGGTGGCCGAAGCCGTGGGTGAGGCCGACGGAGCACTGCATGACGTCGGCAGTCACGACCACTCGAGTGTCGAGGCGTCCCCATGGCGATTCGATGGTGACGAGTTCACGGTCCAGGACTCCGGCGGTCTCGGCATCGTGGGGGTTGATGACGGCGTGGCACTGCCGGTCGTCGGACATGAGGCGTGGAACGTTGTGAAGCCAGCTGTTCTGGCTGCGCAGCTGACGGATGCTGAACAGGCGGAGTGGGAATCGCGGGTCGTCGGAGGAGTCCTGTTGAAGTCGGTCGACTTCCTCGGTGATCTCGTCGTGCGCGAGGTGAACCATCTTGTCGTTCGTGAAGATCTTCTTCTTCAGGACGCCGACCTCGCAGTGGTCTGCGAGCTTGACGGCGCCTTGGCGGTCGAGGAGTTTCTTGCGGCTGATGCCTGTGCGCCGCAATCCGAACATGTCGCCGTGCTTGCCGGCCCGCATCACGACGTCGAGGATTACGTGCGGTGGGACGCTGAGGCCGAATCGGCGCATCAGTTGTGCCCCGGGAACTTCGGAGGCCGCGAGGCCCAGCTCGTTAGCAATCTGGGTGATGATCCAGCCGTCGTCTTTTGCCTCGCCGCGAGCCT
Organism: Marmoricola sp. OAE513; assembly: GCF_040546585.1. Classification (NCBI taxonomy): domain Bacteria; kingdom Bacillati; phylum Actinomycetota; class Actinomycetes; order Propionibacteriales; family Nocardioidaceae; genus Marmoricola; species Marmoricola sp. OAE513. Next base: position 3,048,931 of record NZ_JBEPOC010000001.1, read on the forward strand.
CAACGACGGGTCGCACCCACTGTGCGTGAGGAACGGTGCTCTGCGACTGGCTGAACAGCGGCATCTGTTCCCGTTCGAGCCACAGTGTCGGCGGGAGAACCCAGTCCGCGTGACGGGTCGTCTCGTTGATGTATGGGTCGATGGACACCATGAAGTCGAGGCTGCTCAACGCTTCGTTGGAGCGGCCGGTGTCGGGGCCGCTGGTGACCACGTTGCTGCACAGAGTGATCAGCCCGCGCAGCTGTCCGTCGCCTGGAGTGAGTATCTCGTCGGCGAGCACGGCGAACGGTGCGGTGCCGTTGACTTCGCCGAGGCCGTGGACTCGGGTGTGCCAGCGGTTGCGGCCGACGATCTTCTGCTTGGCGCTGATGGCGTCGAGGTCGACCATGGGGTCGCTGAATACCAGGCCGCCGCGTCGGTCGAGGTTGCCGGTCACGATCGCGATGGCGTCGATGAGGTATTTGGTCAGGGTCGAGTGGCGGCCCAGTGATGCGCCGCAGCGACCGTGGATAGCGAACGCGGGGCTGCTTGCGGCGGCGCGTGCGATCTCGACGATGCGGTCTTGTGGGATGCCGGACTCACGTGCGGCCCGGTCCAGGTCGAAACGGCTCGCGAGGTCGGCCACGAACTCCAGGCCGGTGGCCTGCGTCGTTGCGATGTCCCACCGTGTGAGGTTCTCGTCGAAGAGCACGCGGAGCATTCCGCCCAGGAACCACGGGTCGGCTCCGGGGCGGATCGGCTGATGCTCGAACAGTTGGGCTGTTTCGGTGTAGCGCGGGTCGAGGACCACGACACGGCCACCTCGATCGACGACGTCGAGGAGTACGTCGCGGACCCGACCCACGGTCACCATGCTTCCTTTGGAGACCACGGGATTCGTGCCGATCAGAAGCGTGAAGTCGGTGGAGGCCCAGTCCGGTATCGGGTAGACCATCGTGCTGCCGTAGAGCATGTCTCCGACAACGTGGTAGTTGTTGATGTCGATCGAGGACGAGTTGTAGTGGTGGTGCGACCCCAATGCGTTGACGAGGCCGCTGATGGCGATGCCGCCGCTGAAGTTTCCAGCTATGGGGTTGCCGTAGGCGGCGCCGATCGAGCCGCCACCGTGAGCATCTCGAATGGCCCGGAGACGCGCGCCGATGTCTTCGAGTGCCTCGTCCCAGGTCGCGGGCTCGAACTCGCCGTCGAGCCGTCGGCGCATAGGTTGCGTGACGCGGTCCGGGTCGTAGACGACGTTGTGAAACTCGACCCCCTTGGAGCAGGCGAAGCCGCGTGACGACGGGTGTTCGGCATCGGGTCGCAATGAGGCGACCTTGCCGTCCTGCACCACCGCGACCAGACCGCAACTGGCCTCACAGATCGCGCAGAACGTCTTCTTCTCCACGACCTCGCCAGTGCGCGCCGCGTTCAGGTCAGCCTTCGCCTGCACAATCTTGGTGGCCATCGGATCTCCTTAGTTGCCCGGCGGTTGCTTGGGACGCAGCACGAATGGACGGGGCCCACATGAGCGAGACGAGCTGACGCATCTCCTCGGCACCGGGCGGCCGGCCCAGGAACAGGAAGTGCTCGATGACCAGGGAGATGCCGGCGTTGCGCACGATGAGCGGCACCTCGCCGGCAGCAAGATTGTCGTTCGCCTGTGCGTTGTTTAGGACGGCGTCCACCAGGGCGACACGCTCCTCGCCGATACTGTTAGTGCCGACTACGGGGTCGCTAGCTACACCGCGCATCGCCTCGCCACCAGGGCCGGTGAGGTATGCAGCGACCGACGTGAGCAGCGCCAGAAGATCGGTCTCCAGGTCACCAGTGAACTCGGGGTCGAGCGTCCACGAACTGCCTTGACGCTGCATGGCTGCGCGGATCAGCAGACCCCGGCTCGGCCATCGCTCGTACAAAGAGGCCTTGCTCACTCCCGCGCGCGCCGCGACGGCCTCCATGCGCAACCCGGACCAGCCGGCCTCGGTGATTTCCTCCCACGCCGCGTCCAGGATTGCGGCGGCGAGCTGCTCACCAGAACGGCGCCGCCGAGTCGTCTCGCTCGCATCCGGGGCGCGGGGGTCCGGTCGCATGGTCGGCCTACCTTTGGTCGAATCAAAGACTAGTGTACGCAGCGTACACTAACGGGCACCCGTAGGAACTGGATATCCGCGGGCCGTTTCCGCAGCTGTGCTCGACGAAGACACCAAGGGGCTCGCAGATGCGGTCGGGCCGGGTCAGCGGGGGTTCGCCCACCCCGCGGGGGAGGCTTGGGCGATCGCGTCGGGGATAGTCGTCCCGCGGAATGCGATGCGGTCGATGACGGGCCGCACGAGGCCGGGGATCCGTGCGACGAGTGCGTTCCGGCGGACGGGGACGACCAGGTCTGCTCGGCGTTCGATGCCGGAGACGACGGAGTCGACCACGGCGTCGAGGGGGATCATCTTCCAGAGCCCCTTCTTGTTGCCGCCCCAGAGGGTGGTCGCGGCAGGGTCGGCGTGAACGTCGTCCATCATCGGGGTCTGGAAGAACGTGGGGTGCACGCTGCCCACCTTGATGCCGTGGTGGCGGACCTCGAGGCGAGTGGCATCGCACAGCGCCCACACCCCGGCCTTGCTGGCCACGTAGGGGCCGTTGAGCGGCGAGTGGACGAACGCCGCCATCGAGGAGACCGCCAGCAGGTAGCCGCGTGTCTCCTTCACATGAGGCAGTGCTGCCCTGAACGTTCGCCAGACGCCGTTGAGGTTGATATCGATGATGCGCTCGAACGCCTCGGGTTCCATCGTCTCCAGTGGTGCAACCGCACCGATGCCTGCGTTCGCGATGACGACGTCGATGCTGCCGAAGTGCTGCGCTGCTGCATCGACCGCGGTCCGGAGGCTGTCAAGGTCGCGAACATCGGCTGCCCAACCTCTGGCGACCGTGTCGGGCCCGAGTTCGGCGGCCTGCTGCTGAGTGAGGTCGGCGTCGAGGTCGAGCAGAGCGACGTTCGCTCCGCGTTGGCGCACCGCGCGGGCGACCGCCGTTCCGAGGCCGCCGGTGGAGCCGGTGATGAGAACGGTGCGCCCGTTGAGGTCATAGCGAGGCATGGGATTTCCTAGTAGATGATCAGGTGTTGGCGGGGACGTGGTGATCGAGGAAGGCGAGCTGCTGGTTGACGTTCTGCTCGAAGTCCTCTCCGACGTAGATGTCGAAGTGGCCTCCCGGCTGCATGCGGATCTCCCCGCGGGGTGCCTTCCTCACGTGGCGCAACGTCGCCTTGGTGGGAGCAACGGAGTCGTCCTGGCAGACCGCGAAGTGGGCCGGGCAGGTGATCTTGCGAGCGTCCCGGCCCGGGTAGTAGCGAACGATGTCGAGAGCGAACCGGGCGGCAACGTCGGAGCGAAGGTCGAACTCGGGCGGAATCAGGGCCTCGATGCCGGCCACGGTGTCGGGTGACGTCATGAGCGCCGTCGATCCGGGCGGTCCGTAGGTGGGCACCATCAGGGGCGGCCGGCCGCGGAACGAGCCGATCCGGTCCCGCAGGGCTCGGGAGACGACCTTGAGCGAGGTTCCCGGTGGGATCGCCAGCGAGGAGGCGAGGCCGTCGGTGAACGGGCACTGGGAGATGACCGCCGCGATGCGCGGGTCCTGCGCCGCGGTGCGTAGGACGTGGCCGCCGCCGAACGACGTGCCCCAGAGGACGACTCTTTCCGGGTCCACCCCGTCCAGGGTTCGGGCAAAGCTGACCGCCGCGCGCCAGTCCTCGAGTTGGCGTTTGATGTCGAGAACCTGCCGCGGGTCGCCGCTGCTGGCGCCGAAGTGCCGGTAGTCGAACACCAGGCAGTGGTAGCCGGCCTCGCTGAATCTGTGCGCGAACGCGTCCAGGCGCATCTCCCGTACGCCTCCCAAACCGTGACCGAGCACGATGATCGGCCGTACGTCCGTGGCGGAGCCATCTGGGGTGTAGAGCCACGCTCCGCAGGTGCCATCGCCGGACGGGAAGACAGTTTCGCTCCTGGTCATGGAGCAACACTAATAGAACACATCACAAACTTAGAAGGCTTTCTAACTATGACATCGCTTACACTGTTCGGGTGCCGTCCCTTCCTTCGTCGTCCCTCTCCAGCGAGCCCGGCGGTCATCCAACGACAGGGACGCGGACCCAGCGTCGCGCGGCGTCGAACCGGCAAGCGGTGATCGACGCGGCTCGGGAGATCGTGGCGACCGAAGGTGTGGATGCACTCACGCTCGAGGCAGTGGCCGAGCGTGCTGACGTCGCGATCGCCACCATCTACAACCGGGTCGGGAACAGGTCATCCCTCCTTCTGGCCGTGGCGGAACAGGCGATGGAACACAGTCGGGCCCACATGGACGCCGCCTACGCCGCGGACGGCACTGCGGAAGAACGTCTGCTGCTGGTCGCGGCCAGCTGGGTGCAGTTCGCGCGCGAAAGCCCCCACGAGTTCCGCATCCTCGTCGAGCCCGCGGACGAACCCGAAGCGGTCGTGCGCCTGGCCGAACTCACTCGTACGCAGAACGCCAAACTTGCCAACGCGATTCGCGACGGTATTCGCGAGGGCCTGATCCGGCCCGAACTCGACCCGGACCAGGTCGCAACTGCCCTCTGGGCTTCGCTCAACGGGATCCTTGCCCTCGCCTGGCGACCAGGCGGGTTACGGGTCGAGGCAGAGTCTCTCGACGACCTTCTCGCGACCTTCATCACGGTCGCCACGGACGGGCTGCGCGTGCGCTGAGCACGATCCCCGGAGGGAGTCGGCAATCCCACGGGAAGGGATGAGGGACGCACCGGCCGCCACGCACTCGCATCGGCAGATCCGGACACCGAACGTCGCACTACCGCGTCATTCCACCGCCAAAGACGCGATTCTGCTCCTCGATGACAGCGTCTCGCTCATCGAGCGCTGCCGTTGAGAACAGACGCCTGGCGCCTCCCCGTCTAGCGGGTCCTTGAAGGCCGCACCGCCCGTGGGCGCCATGCTGGCGAGATTTAGGGTCAGTCGGTGGGGTATCCCAAGTCTCCGTGAGTTTCGGGCAGCCTGAGGCTGAGGATGGCAACTACTCTGGCCCAATGTCCGAGCCCAAGTTGTTCACGTGGTGGATGCACGACAACCGTCCGCTTTCTGAGTGGCTCGAGACGCACGTCCTGCGCAGGGTCAGTGACGAGCTCAGCGACACCAAGAGCGTCGAGGAAGTCGATGCATTCTTGACCAACCTTTCGTCGATCGTGGACCGGATTCGTCCGGCCGCGCTTGAGGCCCACTCGTTCGGTGAGTACTTCGAGGGCGACGGGGGCTGGCGCCCAGGGCGGCGTCCGGGAGAGTCCATCAAGCAGAGCCGTTGGTTGTTCCCGGTGGAGATGTCTGGTGACTTGGAGCAGCTCGTCTGCTGGCCAGACAAGGTTGCCGTGGGGGTGAAACCGGTCGGGCCTCGATCGGGGGAGGAACCGACGAACGAAGAGCGTCGGCAGATGACCACGCCGGCCCCGTCAGCTGACGACGTGTCCCCGCTGTTCGCACAGATGACCAGCGACACGTTTCTTTACACGCCGGCCTACATTCCCAGGCCCGGCCACAAGCCCGCGCTCTACTTCACCTTCGACGTAACACCCGAAGACATTGATGTCTTCGTTGACACCCCAGCGTTCGCGACCGCCGCATCGGCACGCCTGAACTACCTCCGCGAAATGTGCAGCGCAACCAACGCGCAAGTAGAAGCATTCGTAGCCGGCGAGCTCGTTGATCGAGTAGCCGACGCCGCAAAGGCGCGTCGCGACGGCTTCTCAAAGGTCGAGAGAATCCGAACCTCGCTTTCCTTCGAGCCGGGGTGGTCCGCCCCCGCCCCTCGCCTTGCAGTGCCTGCAGCCGAGCACGGCGAGGGCGAGGCCATTGGCGACATTGAGCGCCAGGATCTGTCGGCGGCCGACGTCGTAGACCTTGCGCCAGAGGGTGGGGAGCGCCTCAGCAAAGCCACTTTTTACGACGTCCAGCGCGTTATCGGTGCCTGGGCTAGCGGAGTTCATGCATACCCGCGCTCATTCACAAAGCTCACAGAGGACGACTTGTCCTGCCTCCTGGCGAGCACCCTGAACGCGACGCTTCCGGGGGCCGACCGTGAGGTTTATCGGTACAACGGCAAGACGGACATTGTTGTTCGAGCAGAAGCCTTGCCCGGCGGTCGTAGCAGCGAACCGGTGTTCGTTTGCGAAGCAAAGAAGCTCGGAAAGTCCGCCGGCCCAGCAGTGGCATCCAAGGCCCTCGAGACGCAACTCCTAACCCGTTACACGAATGCTTTCGACACCTCAACGGTGCTCCTGCTGTACATGTCACAGAGTGAGTTCCACGGACCTCGGGACCGAACTCTCGAAGCGATTCGGACCGTCGAGGGATACCAGCCCGCGCCAGCGGAGGACGAACAGGGGGCGGTCGAGGATTGGCCTGTCCTCACTTTTCTGCGAGGCGAGAGAACTATCCGGGTCTGTATAGCGTTCGTACATTTGCCCGCCGACTGACCAGCCACGGCGACCCCGTTGAGGCCCGCGGAGACTTGAGACCTACTTCAACTGCCCAATGATGGCCGGACGAACGCAGCGCGCTCGCTGCCATCACCCCCAGGCCTGTTGCAGCCGGATCAGGCGCTGCTTTTGGCGTGAACGTCCCACATGAGGTGCAGGCTCTGGCGGTCGTCGTCGGCCAGCACGGACCTGCCGAAATGCCGGTACGGTGCGGCCTCGAAGAACCCGGCCTGAGCTGACCACATAGTTGGGTAGAAGTGACGGAACACGAAATCAGCGAACCGGAGCGGGTGCACGGGCGCCACGCAGGCCACGCGACAGTCCATCCCGTTGATGGTCATGTGGGCGGCCGGATGCCCTGGTTTGGCTGCAGCAGGGTCGAAGTCGAACCTGATAGGGGAGCGAAGTAGCGGCTCGTCGGTTCGGTGCAGATCAACTACATCCAGGATGGGTTCGCTTCTGAGCAGCTCGGTGTCGACGTCAAACGGGCAGGGGATGTAGGCGAGACGATGTCCCGAGATCTCGCCGCCGGCGATGTCGTAGGTGAGCTGCAAGAGGCTGGCGTCTGGCAGGACGGCTGAGTAAGCGCCTACCTCAACCCAACGGCGGTACTGGTTGATGTCGGGATGACTGTGGTTGATGAGGAACTCGGCCGTTGGGTCGTGTCGGTGGAAGGTGACGCGGTCGGGGCGTTCATCCACCGCATTGACGTATAGCGCCAAGTCGGACTCTTGGAGGAAGTCGAGGACGTTGCTGACGTCGTTAGCGACGCTGCGGCTACTCGTTGCCATCGTCGTCGCCGGTGCTACCTCTGAGCCGGGTGAGCCGCGTGCGGATATCGGGCGGCAGGTCGTAGAGGTCCATCTCGCCTCGTTCTACCGCTTCGAGGAAGGCGGCTACGCCAGCAGTCGCCTTCTTGACGGTTGCTTCTTCTCCCTCCGGCCGGTCGCGGTGGATGTGTCGAAGCTTCGCGAGAGCGGCCCCCGTTGGGATGGTGAAGCTCAACTTGTAGTCGTTGTCGCGTACGGCCGCGGCCTCGGCGGCGATGACTTCTTCCATCTTCTCGCCGTAGCCGGTGATTCGGACCCACGCGCGGCTGCGGGTGATAGCTGTAAAGAGCTTGTTGCGTCGGCTCACTGCGTTGAACTCGGAAGCGGCGTACTGCGAGTCGATGGCGTAAACCATCGGAGCTTCGTTGCCCTTCGCGCGAAAGATGTGAGCCAGAGCTACCGACTCGGGTCGGAAGATGGTGTCGGTACTGGTGTTGACGCCTGCAAGATGTGAGGGAATGCCGCGGCGGGTGAGTTCCTTCATCAGCCGAGGCGCGCGGGACTTCGCACGGTAGGTGTCAGGGAGGACGACCAGTATGTCGTCGTGCTCGAGCTCGTCCTCGTTGATGTTGATGGCGATCTGGTCAGCGATCCACGCGTCTTGGGCGGCTTCGTCGTCGAAGGTCTGGACCATCACTGCGTCGGCGGGCTGCAAGAGAGTGTTGAAGTACGAGGGGTAACTTGTCGCTGCGCGGCGCAGCTGAACAGGCTCGCCTTCGCTTAGCTCGCCGCTGACGACCTCGTAGCCGATGTCAGACCACAGTTGAGGCTCGTCAGGATGCTGGAGGAGCCCGCCAGGTCGGTTCACTCCGATGCCTAGAGCATGGGCCGTCGCGAGCGCCCAGGGGGTGTTGCGGTAGCAGACTTGGAGGACGATATCGCGGCGCGGTCCGCCAGGAGTCGACTCCAGGCTGACGAGCTGTTCGCCTTGGGGACCCGTTCCGAACAGTTCGACCGTCGAAGGCATAGCTTCGTCGGACAGCCGCTGTAGCTCGTCGTAGCCCCAGACGATGCGCTTGGGGTCCTTGGTGAACAGGTAGACGAGTTGGAAGAACTCGGGCGGGAGGTCCTGCGCTTCATCGATCAGGACCGCGTCGAAGATCGGAGTTACGGTCTTCGTCTGCGCGGTGGTGAGGAGCTCGCGACAGATGCCCTGGAATGCATCGTCCATCCCGTACTTGCCGCGGGCGTACGACCAGTCTCGCGGTGTTTCGCCCAGCGCGGTCGCGATCATGCTGTAGACGCCGGCGCGGGCTGAGGAGCCCCATGAGTGCACAATGCGCAGGCGCTCGGGGTCTGGCGGCTCATTGCCGTGCTCGAAGGTGAAGCGGGTGACGAGATCGTCGATCTGCTGATACAGAGCGCGAGAATGGAATGTGAGGGCGATAGTCCAGTCGGGGTGTGTCGTGTGCCAGTAGGCGGCCTTGAGGGCGAGGACGACAGTCTTGCCAGACCCAGCAAGGCCGCGAATCCGCTGAGGGCCTTCGGGACTCTCGATGGCGGCCTGCTTCTGCCACCGGTCGAGGTTGGCGATGCCCTTCTCGATCTCTTTGAGGACTCCGCCGCGCGAAGAAGGCTTAGATACGGTCGTGCGCTTCTTAGCCGGCTTGATCGTGGTGACCCGCTGAAGTGCAGCGGAAACTCGATGCTCCAAGTCAGCGGAAATGGGCTCGAGGTCCGCAAGCCAGTCCCCAAGGTCGTCGAGCTGACCGTAGAACCCATCCTCAGCTTCTGCGACAAGCTCAGCGGGAGGTGGCGAGCCGAACAGCGTCGCCGTGTTGGGCTGAACTGCGAGCTTTCGACGCTCGCGGAGGCCTTCGTGCCGACTCAGGTAGCTCTCGAGCACCCCGAACAGTCGGTCTTGCTCGGCAATCGCTGCCTCGCGGTCAGCGGCGCTGCTGGGGAGGTCATCGGCAATGAGGAACGCCACCAGTCCATGTGCCTGACTGACAAGAAGCGCGTCGACCTCGACGCGCTCATCGGCCGTCGCCAGCACCGGGTAGCCGAGGTAGACGGTTCCTGATTCAACCGAGTTCTTGAGGGCTTCCGCGAGTGCCTGGGCAGCGGGTCGGTTGCGGCTCTCGCCGTACACGATCTCGAGCGTCATCCAGACCTTCCCCTTCTCTCGCCGGCCGCCCCACCGGAGCCAAACGAACGCTCCGACCCTAGCGCGGCCGGCCGGGCCCCGTGCCCTGTCCTGCGGATGTCCTCTATTCGCACTGGCCTTACTGGCTTGGTCCTCTCAGGCCGCGCCGGGGCCTGTTCTGGCAACTGACTGGCCAAGTCGAGTCAGCAGCCGAGCGGACGCAGTTGCGACCGGGTTGGTGAGAACTGCGGGACCGCACACAACTCGCCGCCTATCCGAGTGCAGAGGAGAGCGCCGGCTCCGCCCGTCCTGTCCAGAAGGTGCCACTAGCCAACTGTCGAATAGAGGCTGTCGACTTCCCGCATGACCACTCCACAACGCCTGAGCGACCTGCGCACCGACTACCTGCGGCCATATCGCGACGGAACCTTGACCGTCTACAACTTCTACCTCGACCGCTACTTCGCCTGGTGCGCTGACCACGACCTTGAGCCACTTCGCGCTACCCGGCCAGACGTCGAGCGGTACATCGAGCATCTCCTAGTCGAGCGCCGCATGTCGGGTGCCAGCGTCTGCACCGCCCTGACGTCGGTGCGAGGGCTCTACCGGTTCGCGCATCAGGAGTGCGCGATCGAACGCGACCCCGCGCAGTACGCGCGCCGTCCACGCATCACCACACTGCCCAAGGACACCACCGGCCTGGACCGCGCCCAGATGCAGGACTTCCTCCTCGCCGGCCAAACCAGCGGCGGCCGCTACTACGCCACCGCATTCCTGCTCTGCTGCATGGCCCTTCGTGCGTCCGAAGCCTGCTCCATCCAAATCGAGAACTTCCAGAAGACCAGCCGCGGCCATCGAGTCTTGGAGTTCCACGGCAAGGCCGGCGTGCCCGCCCGCATGCCCATCCCCATCCCAGTCGTCCGGGCACTCGAAGCCGCTGCAGGAGACCGCACCACCGGCCCGCTCCTTCTCCGACAGGACGGTGGCCCGTTGAGCCGCCAAGGACTCGGCACCATCGTCAACACCCTCGGCCGCCGCGCCGGCATCAAAGGATTAGTCGTCCGCCCCCATCTACTCCGCCACAGCTGCATCACCAACGCATTGGAGTCCGGGGCATCCATCCGCAAAGTCCAGGACCTCGCCCGGCACGCCGAACCGCGCACGACCATGCGCTACGACAGAAACCGCACCAACCTCGACGACCACGCCGTGCACTCCCTCGTCGCCTTCATCGCACCACCCGACGGCGACGAGACTGATGCTGAGCTGGCGGCTGGCTAACGCCGGCCGTATCCGTCCGGTCCGTACGGGGACCAGCCGTTCAGGAACGGCTGGAGGTTCTGAGCGTTCGGCTCCGGCGAAGTCGGAACCTTCAAGGTGCCCTGCAGAGGGTCAGCGGGGCCGATGCTGTCAGTGCACCAGTCCAACCAAGCCTGAGCCCGGTCGCGGTCCTCACCCGCGGCCATCGCCCCGACCGTCGCGGTCATGGCCGCGACGTACTCGCGGCGTTCATTGGCCTTGCGCCAGGCCTTCGTCTGGCGGTCCAGGACGTCGCCGCGATGGGACTCGACCAGCAGACGCTTGGCCTCCTCCATCGCGGCTTCCCAGCGACGCTGCTTGGCGGCAGCAGCAGCCTCGGCACGGCGCGCGTCCCGGGCATCCTCCAACGCCCGGACCTCCATCTCCCACAACACCTCACCAAGACGCTGGTCGAGGGCCTTGCGGGCGCCGTCGTTGAAGATGAGCGGGCGCCCGTCACGGTTCGAGCCCTTCGCCACGATGGTGATGCTCAGTTGCCCGGTCGGGACGAAGGTGTTCTGCCTGATCTCGCGCCACATCGGCTGCGTCTTCCGAGGCGGCTCGTAGGGGTACCGGTAGCGGATGTCCTGCCGCTTGCTGCCCTTGCCCGGCTTCTCGGCGATCAGGATGCCGTAGGTGAAGTCGCCGACAGTGACCTCCAACTGCCCGTTCCCGATGGCAGTGCGGAACGCGCCAGCGTCCAAGCCTTTGAGCTTCCGTGAGGAGACCGTGTGGCCGCGCCGGGTCGCCTCTGTTGCCAGGGCGTGGAGCAGGCGGGTCGCACGGGACAACGACTCCTTGGTGACCATGTGCTGGTCCGGGTCCGCCTTGTAGACGCCGGCAGCGGGATGCGGCTTCGTCAGCCGCTCCGGCGCGGCAATGTCCTCTCGCTCGACGCGCAGTGTCATGTCGTCGTCGAAGTACGCGACCTGCTTGCGTTCCGCCCAGCCGCCGTACGGCGAAAACCGCAGAATCTTGTCGTGCGGCTTGTTCGAGGCCAGGCCGGCGACCGCCAGCACCTTGTGCGGGTCGAACTCGACCTTCCCGAGGTCGGCTTGCCCGCCGCCCTCCAGCACCTTCTCGATCACCGATTCAGCGTGCTGGATGTTCGGGTCCGGAGTGGGTGCAGGAGGCAGACCTGAGGAGGCCTTCGGCTGCGGCGGCGTCCGACGGCGCCGAGTGCGCCTCTCAGGCGCGGGCTTGTTCTCGGTCGCTTCCTCGACCACGGGGTAGTCGCCATGGCTGAGATAGTGCTGGCCGGCCTCCGTGATCGTGGCTGCCCAGAGACCCGTTCGTTTGCTGACGGTGACCAGGCCGCGGTTCTCCAAGGCGCGGGCGGTCGTCTTGTACGACTCGTCGGGCCAGTCCCGGGGGTGGGAGCCGTCGCCAACCCAGCGCAGCACCTCGAGCTGTCGTTCATTCACTGGCCTGCGTTGCACCGTGATCACCGTGCTTCCTGTCGAGGGGACTTGGCTAGTCGTAGCCGAGGCTGTTGCCCGAGTAGTACATGACCACCGGGTTACCGGTGACCACCGACGCTTCGAGTAGCGCCTGAAGCCGCGGGAGGTACCAGCCGAGGTCGGTCATCACCAGCGGCCGCACCGCCACGGTCAGCTCCTCGACCTTGTCCCACAGCAGCTCGCAGTCGGCCACCGAGGCGAACTTCATGTACGTGACGGGACGTGCGTACCCGGCCGCCGACTCACCTGAGTCCAGATTCGTGAACGTCGACTCGGCATACAGGTACTGGAACGCCTTCACCACCTCGGCATCGTCTGCGACGTGCTGGCCCAACCGAGCAGCGCGGAGCAGCTCGACCGGTTCGGCAGTCATCGTTCGCACCAGCAGGTCGAGGCCATCGACTCCGACTTCCAGGAGATGGTCGGTAGGGGCGCCGTAGTGGTCGCGAACACCAAGGCCAATCGGCCCTTCCTCATTCGGGAAACCATGGAGGTCGATCGCTTCGATGGGCTCACGGCCGCCCCGGTCGACCAGGACGCGGGTGTCCGGCCCGACCCTGACCTGCGACAGGGCGTCGATCTCCGCCTTTGCACTTGCGGCGATGGCCGCCGGCGCGATGACACCGCGGTAGGAGTAGGCCGAGGCCTGATCCAGCACCTGCCGCAGGTGCTCGTAGCGACCGGTGACGAGCTCGTCGACCAGCCGTGGGTCGGGTTCGTAAGCAGGTACAAAAATCTCTTCGACCAGACGCATGTGGCGGTGCGGACACGCAGTGTCTGTGGCCCACTCGTACATCTCGTCGGACCAGTCCTCGACCATCTCGCCGGCGGGCGACCGCAGATTGCCGTACGCGTCGAACCTGAACTCGACCTCGGCCGGCGGGACGGTCGTCTTGCCGTCACGCCAGCAGGTGCAGGCCACGTAGGCGTAGTGCTCACTCACAGTCGGAAACTAGGACGAGGCTCCGACACTCGCGAAGTCGGCTGGGCGCCAGGTGCTCAAGGTGATGTGTCGGAGCCGGCGTCTAGCGTGGTTCTTGGCAGCTACACCGTCGCCCGCAAGCACATCGGTAGGGAGAGTCGTGAGCGAGAACCCGGAGCCTAACAACCGCAAAGTCTTCGTCATCCATGGTCGCAACGCGCTAGCGCGGTCAGGACTCTTCGCCTTCCTGCGAGCCATCGGTCTCGACCCGATCGAGTGGTCCGAGGCGATTCGCATGACGGGCAAGGGCTCCCCGTACATCGGAGATGTCCTGGATGCTGCGTTCAACGCTGCGCAAGCGGTTGTCGTTCTTCAGACGCCGGACGACGTGGCGCATCTGCACGAGAGCCTGACATTCCCGGGAGACCCGGAAACCGAGGCTCAGATGCAGCCGCGGCCCAACGTGTTGTTCGAGGCTGGCATGGCTCTCGGGCGTGACGAGGAGCGAACGATCATCGTCGAGCTCGGGCAGGTCAAGTCGTTCAGCGACATTCACGGTCGGCACGTAGTCCGTCTCAGCAACGACTTGGCGCCTCGCCAGGAGCTTGCGAACAGGCTCGAGACAGCGGGATGCGCGGTCAAGCTGGTGGGTACCGACTGGCACAAGGCGGGGGACCTGACGCCCCCCGCGCCGCCCGGTGGTGGGCTGCCGCTGGGGAGAAAGCTGCCGTCGTCGACGGCGAGCGGTCTTCCACGCTTCTCAGCCCGGTACATCGACAACGGCTCGCGGCGCCTTGGAGAGCTTCAGGTGACCAACCTCGGCCCTGGCGATGCATTCCAGGTGGATCTGGAGACTGACGGCGAGTTCAGCCTGGTTTCGCGGGGAGGAAGCAACGACTTCCCTGTGCCGCGCTTGCCGCAGGGAAAGTCGGTCACAGTTCTGGTCGACAGCACCCGAACGCTCGGCGACACTCGGAAGAGCTACTTCAACCTGACGATCAAGGCCGCCACTGCAGACGGCGTCGCGTTCGATGTCGACGAGTTCGTAAGCGGCCTCTGACCATGGAGCTTTCAATCGAACTGCCGGTCGACAACGACGGATTCCTTCGCAGGGAGTGCCCGCACTGTGAGCAGGAGTTCAAGTGGCACCACGGGCCAGCGAACGAGGAAGCCGAGCATCAGCAGCCGGCTGACGCGTACTTCTGCCCGTTGTGTGGTCAGGTAGCCGGCCCGGACTCTTGGTGGACTCAGGCGCAGCTCGACCTCATCCAGGCCGAGGTGAGCGGACACGTGGGCTCGCAGCTCAACGACATGTTCGACGACGCCTTCCGCGGGCTTCGGGGTGGAGGCCTGGTTCGAGTCGAGACGTCGGGCGGCTTCGATGACGTCGAGACTCCGGAGCCGCTCGACGAGCCCGACGACATGAGCATCGTCGCCTCCCCGTGCCACGGGTGGGAACCGGTCAAAGTCCCAGAGAATGCGTCCGGTCCGTTCTACTGTCTGGTCTGTGGAGCAGCCTTCGCCGTGTAGCCCTCGTTTGCCCTGCCCGACGCCCTCGGCGGCCTAGGGCATGGCCTACGAGCTGGACGACCGACTCGTGGTCGGCGTCGCGTCGAGCGCGCTCTTCGACCTCACCGAGTCTGACGCCTACTTTCGCGAGCACGGCGAGATGGCGTACCGGGAGTACCAGGACGCCAACCTCGACGTACCGCTGGACAAGGGGGTCGCGTTCCCCTTCATCCAGCGGCTCGTGCGGCTCAACGACCTACGTGCCGACGACCCACTCGTAGAAGTGATCGTTCTGTCGAGGAACGACCCTGACACCGGGCTGCGCGTCATGAGGTCCGTCAAGCACCACGGGCTCGATTCGACCCGGGCGATCTTCACCCAAGGCAAGGCGCCCTACGAGTACATCGGCGCGCTCGACATGTCACTCTTTCTGTCCGCGAACCGGGCCGACGTCGACGCGGCCATTGAAGCCGGCTTTCCCGCCGGCCACGTGATGCCTTCGACAGCTGAGTACGACGAGTCAGACCCCACCCTCCGAGTCGCCTTCGACTTCGACGGCGTGCTCGCCGACGACTCCTCTGAACGTAAGTACAAGTCGGACGGGCTGGACGACTACATGGTCCACGAAGACGCTAACCGGGACCGGCCCCTCGAACCCGGGCTGCTCAAGCCGCTCCTGGCGGACCTCAACCGAATCCAACAGATCGAGGAGAGTCGTCGGGCGGAAGACCCCGACTACTCGCCGCGGCTCCGGATCGCCCTGGTCACCGCCCGGAACGCACCGGCGCACGAGCGCGCAGTGCACTCGCTTCGGGAGTGGGGCGTGCGGGTCAACGACGCCTTCTTCCTGGGTGGCATCGAGAAGGCACGAGTCCTTCGGGTCATGCAGCCGCACATCTTCTTCGACGACCAGGACCTTCACTTGACGGGAGCGCTGGACGACGTTGTCGGCGTGCACATCCCCTATGGGGTCGCCAACGAGGGGAGTGTCTGAGTGGCGAGTAGCTGCGAAGGCACGTGTGGGGGTCCTTGGAACGGCGCCAACGGTCAGTCAGATGAGCACGCGTGATACGCAAAAGCCCAGGTCAGAGGCCTGTAGTGGCCATGTCCGTTTTGGATGGGTGCTGATTTCGGCGGCCATGGGTGCAAACCCCGAAACGTCTTCGCAGAATAGGGCCGCTGACCTGCGGTTTCTCTAATCTGCGAACACCCCACCACGGGCCTTTCCCCGAAATCGGCGGGTACTTACCCCGAAATCAGGATCGGCCTTTGCCCCTCGTGAAAACGACAGAGCCGGACTCGCATCGCGAGTCCGGCTCTGTCGTTTGGTTGGTGGTCCTACAGGGCGTGCACCTCGGTGACGAGCTCGGCTTCTGGAAGCGGACGTCCCACCAAGTCCTCGGCATCATCGTTGCTGACGCCGAGCATGCTCAAGACGCGGCGTGTGAACTCGTCGGTGACGGGCGCGTCGTCGAGCTCGGGGTTGGCCTCGAGGTACTGAAGTAGCCCGAGGAGAGCTCCTCCAACCGCCATCAGCGCGAGGTCGATGTTCGGCACGTCCATACGGCCGGCGTCGTGGGCGGCCTGGAGGTCGTGTCGTGCTCGTGGTGCCAGGCCGCGGTCCGGGTTGTCGGTCAGCACGTGCATGCCGGCGTTCAGCATCACGCGCACGTGCTCGGGCATCAGTCGCTGAAGTCGCCCCGACAGGCGGAATGAGGCGGTGAAGACCTCAGCCGGGTCCTCGACGCTCGCCACGAAGGAGTCGAGGAACTCGCCGTACACCTCGAGGGTGTCCTGGATGGCGGCCTCGAAGAGGGCCTCCTTCGACTCGAAGTGGTTGTAGAAGGAGCCGAAGCCGACGTCGGCGGCGTCGGTGATCTCCTGGATGCTCACCGACGTACGGCCCTCCGCCAGCAAGGTTTGGGCCGCGCTGATGAGTGCGGCACGCGTTCGTGCCTTGCGCTGGTCGAGGCGGCTCGGCGCCTTCGCTTCGGTCATGCCCTGCCCTTCTTCGGCGGCTATCAGTGCTGAGTCAATCACAACGGTGATGGTTTCATCAAAAAGTTTTGATGAAACCATCAGAACCTCTTGACAAGGGTTTCATCGTTACTGATGATTTCATCAAGAACTAACCAGGAGGCGTCACCGTGGACGTAACGCAGGCAGCACGAACCGAGCGGACCATCGAGGTCGGCGACAGGCAGATCTTCGTCACCGAGGTTGGAGCCGGTCCAGCTGTTGTGCTTCTGCACGGCGGAGGAGCGGGCGCGACCGGAGCGTCGAACTACGCCCGCAATATCGACGCGCTCGCCGAGCACTTCCACGTGATTGTTCCCGACATGCCGGGCTACGGGCAGTCGACAAAGCGCATCGACCACTCCGACCCGTTCGGTGACCTCGCCTCGTTCCTCGGCGGCCTCATCAAGGCGCTGGGCTTGGAGAAGGTACACCTGATCGGCAACTCCTACGGCGGCGCCGCAGCCCTGCGCCTCGCCATCGAGAAGCCCGAACTTGTCGACCGGCTCATCCTCATGGGTCCCGGCGGCATCGGCACCACCCGTTCCCTGCCGACCGCCGGCCTGAACGCGCTGCTGGCCTACTACGGAGGCAAAGGCCCGTCGCTGGAGAAGATCACCGACTTCATCCGCACCTATCTCGTCTTCGACCCGAACGACGCCCCCGCCGACCTCATCGAGCTGCGCTACCAAGCCAGCATCGACCCGGAGGTCGTGGCGAACCCACCGCTGCGGCGCCCGTCCGGCCCGTTCGCGCTGCGCACCCTGTGGCGCATGGATTTCACCCGGGACAGCCGCCTGGCTCAGGTCCAGAACAAGACGCTGGTCGTGTGGGGTGCCCGCGACAAGGTCAACCGACCCTCAGGTGCGCTGATGCTGGCCGAAACGATGCCGAACTGCGACGCGCACCTGGTCGCGAACACCGGCCACTGGGTCCAGTGGGAGAAGGCTGACCTGTTCAACGCGCTCGCCGTCGCCCACCTGAAGGACTCGAGCCTCGGAGCCGACCAGTGAGCGGTTTCGAGCGCCCAGACGTCTTCGGCGACGTTCACCTGGGCTACGTCGTCATCGAGACCCAGAAGTTCGCCGAGTGGCGCCGCTTCGGTGCTGACGCCATCGGGCTGCACGTCGACGACGTCGACAACTCCTCGATGCGGTTCCGGCTCGACGACCACGAGAGCCGCTTCCTGCTGCAGAACGGCCCGGCCGAAGACGTCGTCGCCACCGGCTGGGAGGTCGACAGTCACGAGACGTTCGACGAGATCCTGCGCCGCGCCGCCGAGCGGGGCTTGCCGGCCGTCGAAGGGTCGGCCGAGGACGCCCAGCTGCGCGGTGTCGAACGCCTGTGGCGGCTGCCCGGGCCCAAGGGCATCGGTCAGGAGCTCTTCACCCGCGCCGTCACCACCGAGTCGCCCTTGAGCATGCTGTCCAGCGGCTTCGTCACCGGCGAAGCCGGCATGGGTCACGTCGCCATCACCTCCCGCGAGCCGGAAACTCTGCACGCCTACTACGGCACCCTGTTCGACGCCCGCCTGTCCGACTGGATCGACGAGGCCATCAGCGGCGTCAAGCTCAAGATCAGGTTCCTGCGGCTCAACGAGCGCCACCACTCGGTCGCCGTCGCCAACGTTCGGACGGTCAAGATCGACCCGATCCGCACCCGCGTCCAGCACCTCAACATTCAGGCGGCGACCCTCGAGGACATGGTCGGCTCGTACGAGCGGGTCAAGGCCACCGGCTTCGACATGGCGCTCTCGGTCGGTCAGCACACCAACGACCGCGAGCTTTCGTACTACGCGATGACCCCTTCCGGGTTTGAGTGGGAGGTCGGCTGGAACCCGATCGTCGTGACCCCCGAGCTCGAAGCGACGTGGGAGCCGACCACTTACCAGGGCATCAGCATCTGGGGCCACACCCCGGTCGGCCAGACCGTCGTCGACAAGCTCGCCCAGTTCAAGAACGCCGTACGCAACGGCCGCGCCCCCGAGATCACCGTGCCCGAGCTGAGCGGAGCAGCCCGATGACCACCAACGCTCACGACGTCATCGTCGTCGGACTCGGACCGACCGGCCTCACCATGGCCACCCTGCTCGGCCGACGCGGCCTCAACGTTCTCGTCCTCGAGCGCGAGCCAGAGTTCTACGGGATGGCGCGCGCGGTCTACACCGACGACGAAGCCCTCCGCGTGTTCCAGACCGCCGGCATCGCCGACGAGCTGCACGCCGACATGAACATCGACTCGGTCGTGCAGTGGGTCCGCAAGGACGGCAGCATCCTGGCCCAGTTCCGCGAGGACCGTCGCCCGATGTGGTGGCCCATCACGAACTTCCTGTACCAGCCGTACCTGGAGAACAAGCTCGAAGAGTCCCTCAAGATCTACCCGAACGTCGAGGTCCGCCGCGGCCGTGAGGTCCTTGCGTTCGCTCAGGACGATGACGGTGTCAGCGTCACCCATGCCGCCTCCACCGGATCCGGGTACGGCAAGCGCGAAGCGGTGACCGAGGTCGACAACGCCGAGACTTCACGGGCCGCGTACCTGATCGGTGCCGACGGTGGTCGCTCGGTCGTCCGGCTGTCCCAGAACATCGAGATGACCGGCAAGAGCTATCCGGAGCGGTGGCTCGTCGTCGACCTGGAAGCCAAGGAAGGCGTCGACGCTTTCCGGCACCTGCCGTACTTCGACTTCGTCTGCGACCCCGACATGCCGACCGTGTCCTGCCCCCAACCCGGCGGGCACCACCGGTTCGAGTTCAGCCTGAAGGATGACGACGACAAGGACGAGTTCGAGTCCGACGAGACCGTGCGCCGGCTGATGAGCCAGTACATCGACCCTGAAGAAGTCGTTGTCATCCGCAAGCTCGTCTACACGTTCAACGCAGTGGTCGCCGACACCTGGCGCAACGGCCGGGTCCTCCTGGCCGGTGACGCTGCCCACATGACGCCCCAGTTCATCGGCCAAGGCATGAACGCCGGCATCCGTGACTCCGACAACCTGTCGTGGAAGCTGCACTCGGTCCTGCGTCACGGCGCCGATCCGAAGATTCTCGACACGTTCGAGTCCGAACGGCGCCCTCATGCCAAGGCCATGATCGACCTGTCGGTCTTCAACAAGTCGCTGGTCTCCATCAAGCACCCCGTCCAGGCGACCGGACGCGACATCGCCCTGCGGTCGGCCATGCGCACACCGGGCCTCGGCCCGTGGATGCGGCGGATGGGCATGAAGCCCAAGCCGCGGTTCAAGAAGGGTGCCTACCTCGGCCTGCCCCGCGGTCTGCGCGGCGTGGAGGGGACCCTGCCTCCGCAACCCGAGGTCCGCACCTACGACGGCCGCCTCATGCGGCTGGACGACACCCTCGGGTACGGGTGGTCCGTTGTCGGGTTCAACGTCGACCCCCGCGAAGCTCTCGGAGCTGACAAGCACCGCTGGGACGGCCTCGGCGCCAGCTACGCAACCCTGTTCGAGGCCGGAACCCGGCCGATGGGCCAGCCCGGCGACGGCCGCCGCCGCTCCGGACTCATCGACGTCGAGGACACCTCGGGCGCCTTCACCGCCTGGCTGCGCAAAGCAGGCGCGAAGCCGGGAGACCTCCTGGTCCTGCGGCCGGACAAGTTCGTCTTCGGCCTCACCTCCGACACCCGTCTGCTGACCCGTGAGGTCGAGAAGCAGCTCGGCCTGAGCGCAGCGCTGGTCGCCGTATGAGCAAGCCGCACCGGATCGACACCCACCACCACCTGATCCCGCCGCGGTACCGGGACTACCTGGAGACCCGCGGCATCCAGCCCGGCGGCATCCCGCTCCCGAAGTGGACCCCAGCCGGCTCGCTGAAGGTGATGAACCGCCTCGGCATCCGTGCCGCGGTGCTCTCGGTCTCCACCCCGGGTGCCTGGCTCGACGAACCGAAGCTCGTCCGAGGACTGGCCCGCGAGCTCAACGACTACACAGCCAGCGTCGTCGCCGAGAACCCGTCTCGGTTCGGGTTCTTCGCCACCCTGACCCTGCCCGACGTCGACGGCGCCATCGCCGAAGCCGAGCACGCCTTCAACAACCTCGGCGCGGACGGGATCGTCCTCATCGCCAACACCGACGGCACGTATCTCCACGACCCAGCCTTCCGTCCGCTCCTGGAGTACCTGAACAACCGCAACGCCGTCGTATTCGTCCACCCGGGCGAGCTACCCGCCCCGCCCGTCGACCCGATTCCGTCCTTCGCTGCCGACTTCCTCCTCGATACCACCCGCGCCGCCGCCGGGCTGGTGCTGAGCGGCGCGATCGAGGAGTTCTCGCGTATCAGGTGGATCCTCGCTCACGCCGGTGGCTTCCTGCCGTACGTGTCCTACCGGGTCATGCTCGCCATGCTGCGCCAGGAGGGTCGCCTGGCGCAGGCCAAGGCGATGCTGCAGCGACGCACCGAGGTCCCCAAGCGCATGGAGCTGTTCAGCCGCTTCTGGTTCGACACGGCGCTGTCGTCCTCGCCCGCAGCCTTCCCCGCCCTGCTCGCCGTGGCCGACCCCTCGCGCGTGCTCTACGGGAGCGACTACCCGTTCGCCCCCGCCCGAGCCATCGGGTTCCTCAACGACGTGTACGAGGAACAGCCGCTGGACCGGCAGCTCCGACGCCAGATCGACCACCTCAACGCCGAAGCACTCTTCCCGCGGCTCGCCGCCTGACCTCACCCGGAGAACACCATGTCCACCATCTCCGCGCCGTTCCCTGCTCGGCGGCGTCGCTGCCGGTGCCGCAGCCACCGCCATCACCGGCCTCAACGCCGAAAGCGCATCGGCCCTGCCGCTGCTGCCCGGCCCCGCCACCCGCATCGACGTCCACTGTCACCACCTCCCGGACTTCTACGTCGCCGACCTCCACGAGCACGGCATCACCGAAGCCGGCGGCAAGAAGCTCCCCGCCTGGAGTCCGCAGCGTGCAGTGACGTTCATGAACAGCTTCGGCATCGCTGCCCAGGTCGTCTCCATCTCCGAACCTGGTGTCGCCTACCTCCCGACGGCCGCGCAGCGCGACGCGATGGCCCGCAAGATCAACGACTACACCCACGAGACCCTCATCAACGGCTCCGGCTCCGCCTCGAAGCGCTTCGGCGGCTTTGCAGTCCTCCCGCTCGGTGACCTCGACGATTCCGCCGACATCGTCAACGCGCAGAAGGAAGCCGTCCGCGCCATCAAGGTCCTCGGCTTCGACGGCGTCGGCCTGTTCAGCCAGTACAAGGGCGTCTACCTCGGCGACAACCGCCTCAAGCCGCTGATGAACACCCTCAACCAGCTCGGCGCCATGGTGTTCGTGCACCCGGTCACCCCGGTTCGCCCCGACCTGGGCCTGCCCGCGTTCCTGTTCGAGTTCCCGTTCGACACCACCCGCGCCGCGGTGAACCTCAGCTACACGAACACGTTCAAGTTCTACTCCAACATCCGCTGGCTCCTGGCCCACGCGGGTGGCGTCCTGCCGTTCCTGGCCTACAGGACCTCCCTGCTGCAGTACGTCACCCCGGTCATGCAGAACACCGGCCTGGGTGTCCTGGACGAGCAGAGCATCGACTTCGGCAAGCTGTTCTACGACACCGCGCTGTCGCCGGCGCCCTCAGCGATGATGTCGGTGCGCGAAGTCGCCCCGGTCTCGCACATCATGTTCGCCACCGACTGGCCCTTCGCCGCCGAGATCTTCACCATCCCCGGCGATCCCGCACCCCAGCTGCCCCGCTCGTTCAACCCGACCGAGCTGCAGAAGGTCCTGACCGGCAACGCCCTGGCCCAGTTCCCGAAGCTGAAGAAGCGGCTCGGCGCATGACGGCCAGCATCACCGACGCCGCCGACCGGCTCAGCGACGCAGCAGCAGCCGGGAAGCCCTGCGCCCCGGTCCGCGACCTCATCGCCCTGGACGACACCGCAGCGGCCTACGCCGTGCAGACCCGCAACATCGAGGCACGCACCGAGGCCGGAGCACGAGTCGTCGGCCGCAAGATCGGCCTGACCTCACCAGCCGTTCAGGCACAGCTGGGCGTCGACCAGCCCGACTTCGGTGTCCTCCTCGATGACATGGACGTCTCCGACGAGACGGCCATCCCGTTCGGCCGACTGCTTCAACCCAAGGTCGAAGCCGAGCTGGCGTTCGTTCTCGGCGCCGACGCAAAGCCTGCCTACGCGCTGGCCGCCCTGGAGATCGTCGACAGTCGCATCGCCGACTGGGACATCACGTTCGTCGACACCGTCGCCGACAACGGCAGCAGCGGACTGTTCGTTCTCGGCAAAGACCGACTCGACCTCGACGAGTTCAACCCCCGCGACGTCGTCATGACCATGTGGGTCGACGGTGTCGCCGTCTCGAAGGGAAGCGGTGACGCCTGCCTGGGCAACCCGCTGAGCGCCGTCGAGTGGCTCGCCGAAACAGCCGCCCAGTACGGCGCACCGCTGGAACCCGGCCAGGTCATCCTGTCCGGCGCCCTCGGCCCGATGGTCGCCCTCAAACCCAACAGTGAAGTCAGAGTCACCCTGACCAACGGGCCCCTGCCGTTGGGCAGCCTCACCGCGTTCGTCAGCTCGGAAGGAACCTCATGAGCACCCCAAGCACCAAGGTCGCCGTCATCGGCTCCGGCAACATCGGCACCGACCTCATGGTCAAGGTCCTGCGCCTCTCCGAGCACCTCGGGATGGGTGCCATGGTCGGCATCGACCCCGACTCCGACGGCCTCGCCCGTGCAGCCCGGTTCAACGTGCCCACCACCCACGAAGGCGTCGACGGCCTCATCGCGATGCCCGGGTTCGACGACATCGACATCGTCTTCGACGCCACCTCCGCCGGCGCGCACAAGGCCAACGCAGCGAAGCTCGAACCGTTCGGCAAGCGGCTCATCGACCTCACCCCGGCAGCGATCGGCCCGTTCGTCGTGCCGGCGGTCAACCTCGAAACCCACCTGAGCGCTGGCAACGTCAACATGGTCACCTGCGGCGGCCAGGCCACGATCCCTATCGTCGCGGCCGTCTCCCGCATCCTCGACGTGCCGTACGCCGAAATCGTCGCGTCCATCGCGTCGAAGTCGGCTGGACCCGGCACCCGCGCGAACATCGACGAGTTCACCGAAACCACCAGCCACGCCATCGCCGCCGTCGGTGGCGCCCGCCGCGGCAAGGCCATCATCATCCTCAACCCGGCCGAGCCGCCGCTGATCATGCGCGACACCGTCCTGGCCCTCATCGACGACCCGGCAGAGGTCCACCAGCAGGAGATCGCCGACTCCATCCACCAGATGGTCGACAAGGTCGCCGCGTACGTGCCCGGTTACCGGCTCAAGCAGCAGGTTCAGTTCACGCCGCTCAAGGCCGGCGACCCCTGGCACACCCTCGCCGGCGACGCACCGGTCAGCCACAAGGTCTCGGTCTTCCTCGAAGTCGAAGGTGCCGCCCACTACCTGCCCGCCTATGCCGGCAACCTCGACATCATGACCTCGGCCGCGCTCCAGGTCGCCGAACAGATGGCTCAGCAGCTCTCCTCGAAGGCGGTCTCCGCATGAGCACCAGCATCTTCCTGCAGGACGTCACACTGCGTGACGGCATGCACGCCCTGCGGCACCAGGTCAGCCTCGAGAACGTGTCAGCGATCGTCCGGGCCCTCGACGCCGCGGGAGTCGACGCACTCGAGGTGTCCCACGGTGACGGCCTCGGCGGCGGGTCCCTCAGCTACGGGCCAGGAAGTCACACCGACTGGGAGTGGATCGAAGCCGCGGCAGCCAACTGCACCAACGCCCGGCTGACGACTCTCATCCTTCCGGGTATCGGCACGGCCGAGGACCTGCGGCGTGCGTACGACCTCGGCGTCCGGTCGGTTCGCGTCGCCACGCACTGCACCGAGGCCGACGTCTCCGCCCAGCACATCGCCACCGCCCGCGAGCTCGGCATGGACGTCTCCGGCTTCCTGATGATGAGCCACCTGGTCGAGCCCGAGAAGCTCGCCGAGCAGGCCAAAATGATGGAGGCCTGCGGAGCACATTGCGTCTACGTCACGGACTCCGGCGGCCGGCTCACCATGGACGGGGTCCGCGCCCGTGTGCGGGCCTACAAGGACGTCCTCGACCCGGCAACCGAGCTCGGCATCCACGCCCACCAGAACCTGTCCCTCGCTGTGGCCAACAGCGTCGTCGCCGTCGAGGAAGGCGTCTACCGCGTCGACGCCTCGCTGGCAGGCCTCGGAGCAGGCGCCGGCAACTGCCCGATCGAGCCGTTCGTCGCCGTCGCCATGCTTCAGGGCTGGGGCATCGCAGCCGACCTCAACCTCCTCGAAGACGCCGCCGACGACATCGTCCGGCCGCTCATGGACCGGCCCGTGCAGGTCGACCGCGAAACTCTGACCCTCGGCTACGCCGGCGTGTACTCGAGCTTCCTGCGCCACGCAGAAGCCACCTCGGAGCGCTACGACATCGACGTCCGCACGCTGCTCACCGAGGTCGGCAGACGCCGGCTCATCGGAGGGCAGGAAGACATGCTCGTCGACATCGCCCTGGACCTCACCAGACAACCAGCCCAGACTGGCTGACCATGACCACGGGGGACGAGAACACAACGCGGGACAGCGAGCAGAGCGACGTCGAAGCGCTGTCCGAGGCGCTGCTTGCGTCCGTTGAGGAAGATGCGGAGACAGCCGACGAATCCGGGCTCCCGGACGCCGTCATCACGGCCCTGGCGACGATGCGCAAGCTCGGCATTGACTTCGTCCGCCGCTACCACCGCCTCGAGATCGACAGCGACGCCGCCATCCCAGGCGGGCCGGTCCTGTTCGTGGCCAACCACGGGTTCGGCGGCATCTTCGACCTCAACGTCTTTGCCATCCTCGCCACCTTCGAGGACCTCAACCTCGACCGTCCCGTCACCGCCCTGACCCACCAGATCGCCTGGACCCTCCAGGTCGGCCGATTCATCGAACCGTTCGGAGCCCGACCCGCCAGCCGTCGGGCCGCCCTGGAAGCCTTTGAGAAGGCCGAACACGTCCTCGTTCTGCCAGGGGGCGACATCGACGCCTTCAAATCGTTCAGCGACCGCGACAAGATCGTCTTCGACGGCCGCACCGGCTTCGCCCGCCTCGCCATGGACGCAGGCGTACCGATCGTCCCCATCGTCACCGCCGGGGCAGGGGAGTCGCTGTTCGTGCTCTCCGACGGCAAGCGCCTCGCCAAGGCTCTTCGCCTGGACAAGCTGTTACGCACCAAGGCGCTCCCGGTGTCGGTCTCACTCCCGTGGGGTTTGAACGTCGGCGCGGTCG
The DNA here is from genome assembly GCF_040546585.1 of Marmoricola sp. OAE513. Taxonomy (NCBI): domain Bacteria; kingdom Bacillati; phylum Actinomycetota; class Actinomycetes; order Propionibacteriales; family Nocardioidaceae; genus Marmoricola; species Marmoricola sp. OAE513. Next base: position 3,074,801 of record NZ_JBEPOC010000001.1, read on the forward strand.
GCCTGCTGCCCTACCTGCCGCTCCCGACGAAACTCCTCACCTCAGTTCTTCCGGCAATGAGCCCGACAGAGGGGGAGACTCCGGCCGAGTTCGCCGGCCGGGTCGAGGTAGCAATGCAGAAGCGGCTCTCTTTGCTCGCGCGCGAACGCCGGGCGCGATCCGACTGACTAGCGTGCGCGTCGCGGCCAGGTAGGTGAGCCCCCGAGTCCCGAAGTGGCCCAGAACGCAGTGGGCTGAATAAGCCTGTAGCGCACGGATCTCGGCAGGTCCGGACGGTGTGACCGCAGCATCAAGTGCGTCATTCGAGCACGAGCATCGCGCAAAAGCCCAGGTCAGAGGCCTGCAGGAGCCATGTCCGATTTGAATGGGTGCTGATTTCGGCGGCCATGGGTGCAAACCCCGAAACGTCTTCGCAGAAGAGGCCCGCTGACCTGCGGTTCTCTAATCCGCGAACACCCCACCACACCACCACTGCCCTCTTGAACAGAGCCTCCTCGGTACGCCGAGGAGGCTCTGCTGCTGCGACGTCAGTCGTTCTCGACCGGCAGCCACAGCTCGCAGGTCGCCGTGCCGGCCTCGGCGTCGTACGCCTGCATCGCGACGATCTCCGGCCCGGGGCGCAGCCGCCACGGCTGCGAGGGAAACCAGGTCGTCGCGGTCGCCGCCCATGTCTCCTGCAGGGTGGCCGGGTGCGGTCCCTCGGTCCGGAACACCGCCCAGGTGCCAGCCGGTACGTCGATGACATCGAGGCCTGCGGGTGCCGCTGTCACAGCGACGCCCTGCAGGTAGGTGAGCTCGCTGCCCTCGGTGCGGTCGGGGTCGAGGTCGTCGCTGACCGAGAGCACCCCGGTGGGCTCGGTGTCGTTCAGCTCCTTGAGACGGCCGATCGCCTCGGCGCCGATCGAGGCGACGTGCTCGGCGATGTGCGGGTTCACCCCGCTGTGGACCAGTGGCACGCGCGCGGCGTACCCGACGAGGTGGAAGGCGGGCAGGGTGACGATGCGGGTATCCATGGAGACGTTCCCTTCGACGGTCAGGTGGAACCTGATCCGCTGTTGTGTGCGGAGAGGGCCCCCGTCGCGCCGTACGTCGCTCGGCGCTGCTCCGTGCACCGCACGGAATGCGCGGCCGAACGCCTCGGCGGAGCCGTAGCCGTGCCGGACGGCGATCGTGAGCAGGTCGGCCGTGCTGCCGATCAGGTCGGCGGCGGCCAGTGACATCCGGCGGCGGCGCACGTACTCCGAGAGCGGCATCCCGGCGAGCGAGGAGAACATCCGGCGCAGGTGGTGCTCGGTGGTGCCGGAACGGGCCGCGAGGCCGACCGCGTCGACGTCGGCGGCCGGGTCGTCGGCGAGCAGCGCCTCGATCTCGTCGACGACGAGGTTGAGCACGGCGATCATGAGGTCCCTCCTTTTGCTCTCCAGCGTGCTGCGTCGGACCGGTGCGCCGCCCGATCGTTGCGGACCGATGCGATCAGGGTCTTCAGAGTGCTCGGTGCAAGTGCGCCAGGACGCTCGCGGGCGAGTCGTGGAAGCTGATCAGCTCCTGGTCGCCGTGGGCGAAGAACTCGTTCGTCAGTGCGTGCTCGAGCATCGCGCGCAACGGCGCGTAGTAGCCGGCGACGTCGAGGACCAGGGACGGCTTGGAGTGCAGGCCGAGCTTGGTCCAGGTCACCGTCTCGAAGAACTCGTCGAACGTGCCGAGCCCGCCGGGCAGCGTGACGAACGCGTCGGACAGCTCGTACATCAGGGCCTTGCGCTCGTGCATCGAGGCGACGACGTGCAGCTCGGTGAGGTCGGAGCGGCCGAGCTCGCGGTCGAACAGCGCCGACGGCATCACTCCGGTGACCTGTCCACCCGCTTGCAGCGCGCCGTCGGAGACCGAGCCCATCAGGCCTGCCGCCCCGCCGCCGTACACGAGGCCGAAGCGAGCCTCGGCGATCAACCGCCCCAGCTCCTCAGCAGCGCGGGTGAAGGCGGGGTCGGCGCCCGGGGTGGAACCGGAGAAGACGCAGATGTTGGTCACGCCTGATGCTCGCACCTCAGCCCTCGGTGACGTCGGGGTGGGGTTTCCACCCGTTCCCCGGCTTTTCGGGACTTCCCGCCGCATCGCCCGCCCTAGCCTGGCGAGAGTTCCCCTCACCACTCGGAGGCAGCAGATGTCCGTGCCCCGCAACGTCAAGGTCACCGTGGTCGCTCTGGGTCCGGCCCTCGTCGTCGGATCGCTCGGCACCGTCGCGCACGCCGCGACGAGGTCGACGGCCAACGTGAAGGCGTGCACCAACGCCAAGGGCACGCTGCGGCTGCTCAGCTCGAAGGGGAAGTGCCCGAAGGGGTACAACAAGGTGAGCATCGCCAAGCAGGGCCCGCAGGGTCCCGCCGGACCGGGCGCGAAGGTGCTCCGGGTCCGCACCACCTCGACGACCGCCGTGGCGTCGTCGTACGCCGTCCCGGGCACGGGGCTGACGGTCAAGGTCAGCTGCCGTGCGGGCACCTACGGGCTCTCCCAGCTCGAGGTGACGAGCACGGACGCGAGCAGCGCGTTCTCGGGCCGCGGGCACACCGTCATCAGCCAGAACGGTGACAACCCGTACTACTACTTCGACGCGACCGGAACGACCTTGCCGGGCGGCAACCTGGGTGTCCTCGCGCTCGAGGCCGGCGCGGTCAAGGGCTCCTCGATGGGGGTCCTGGTCAACAGGTCCTCCGGGTGGCCCAACCGGATCGACACCGACCTGATGCTGGTGCGAGGGGCGCGGTCGTTCACCGTCCGCTTCTTCGGCGCCCAGGACCCGTCCGCTCCGTGCGAGGCCACCGCCCAGGTGATCCGGAACGGCTGACCCGCGGCACTCCTGTCGGTGAGGTCCGGCAGACTCCTCGCATGACTCCCGAAGCCCTCCCCGTCGGACGCCGCCGGACCGTCGCCGTCCTGGTCCTGTTCGTCGCGACCTTCATGGACCTGCTGGACACCACGATCGTCAACGTCGCGCTGCCAGCCATCCAGGAAGACCTGCACGCGACGCCGTCGCAGCTGGAGTGGATCGTCTCGGGCTACGTCCTCGCGTTCGCCACCGTGCTGATCACGATGGGTCGGCTCGGTGACCTGTACGGGCGCAAGCGGATCTTCCTCATCGGCGTCGTCGGCTTCACCGTGGCGTCCGGTGTCGCGGCCTTCGCGCCGACCGCCGACGTGCTGGTGATCTCGCGGATCGTGCAGGGCCTGTTCGCCGCGACGATGGTGCCGCAGGTGCTCTCGATCGTGCAGGTGCTCTACAGCCCGAAGGACCGGGCCGGCGTCCTCGGCGCGTTCGGTGCGGTCACCGGCCTCGCTGCCGTCGCGGGCCCGCTGCTCAGCGGCATCCTGGTCACCCACGACGTCGCCGGCCTGGAGTGGCGCAGCATCTTCGTGATCAACCTCCCGATCGGGGTGCTGCTCGCCATCGGAGGATGGTTCCTGATCCCCGAGACCAAGTCGCACCACCGCACCTACCTCGACTTCCCCGGAGTGGTCCTCAGCTCGGCCGCGCTGTTCCTCATCGTGTTCGGACTGATCGAGGGGCGTCCGAAGGACTGGGCGTGGGGGATCTGGGCCGTGATGGTCCTCGGCGGGATCCTGCTGCTGGCCTTCATCGTCTACCAGCGGCGGGCCGAAGCGGCCGGCCGGACCCCGCTGGTCCCGCCCAGCCTGTTCCGGGACCGTGGCTACACGGCCGGGTCGTTCACCTCGCTCGCGTTCTTCGGATCGATCGGCGCCTACTTCTTCGTCGTCACGCTCTACCTCCAGCTCGGCTTGCACTTCAGCCCGATCAACTCGGCGCTCGCGACCCTGCCGTTCAGCATCGGCGCCTTCCTGGCCAGCGGTGCGTGCGTGCCGTTGGTCGACAAGCTGGGCAAGGGTCTGGTCACGATCGGCCTGGTGATGTTCACCAGCGCAGTGGCCTGGACGGCGCAGACGATCTCCCACCACGGCGACAGCCTGGCGAAGTGGGACCTGCTCGGACCGATGTTCCTCGGCGGCGCCGGTCTGGCCTTCTCGGCGATCCCGTTGATCGACGTCTCCCTGGCCAACATCGACATCAAGCACGCGGGAGCTGCCTCGGGCGTGCTCGGTACCTTCCAGCAGGTCGGTGGCGCACTGCTGCTGGCCGTCGTCGGCGTGGTGTTCTTCCAGACCGTCGGCGCGGGTCTGAGCAGCCAGGACTGGCGAGACGGCGTCCTGCACGGGCTGCTCGTCCCGGGGATCGGTCTCGGTGTGGGTGCGCTCGCGAGCCTGCTGCTGCCGACCGTCGAGGCCGTCCGGCACCACAAGGAGCTCGCCGAGAAGGCCGCCGAGGAGGAGTACCAGCAGGAGATCGAGGCGCTCTGAGGTCCTAGACGTCGACACGGAAGCCCAGGTCGACGTCGCTGGCTGCCTGGCCGCCGCGAATGCCCCAGTTCTCAGAGGGAGCCTCGCGCAGCGTGATGGTGACGTGGTCTCCGGGGATGTCGAATGCGCCGAGGCGCTCGACGATCTCGCGGTAGAGCGCGCGCTTGGCCTCGGTCGAGCGGCCGGCGAAGCAGTCGATCGAGACCAGCGTCATCCGCTCGGGCTCCGACAGCGACGGCGGGTACGCACACCGGTGCGGCTCGTGCACGACGAGGCGCACGTGCTTGTCGTTGACCGGGATCTTGAACGCCGCAACCAGTGCGCCGTGCACGGCGTCGATCAGCCCGACCTCTTCGGTCGGGGAGTACGGGCGACGGACCTCGATCAGCGCGGTGGGCATGGCGCCACGGTAGTGAGCGCGGGTGCTGCGGCGTACCGGTTTATCCGGCGGTGCCCTCGCCGCGCTGCTCGTGCCAGGTCTTGTGCAGCAGTGCCGTGGAGCCCATGTTGGCCACACCCGCCCCGCACACCGGGCACGGCAGGACGTCGGTGAGGATCAGGTTGCCATACCAGGCCAGAGCGGCAGATTCCTCGGGAGTCATGCTTCCTCCAGGGTGACGGGGAACCGGACGGGACCGCGCAGCGAGCTGTTCGTGCTCCAGGTGGTGGTGCCGTCCGGGCGGATCTCCTTGACCCGGGTGGTCAGCTCGCGGAGCACCGCCGTTGCCTCCATCCGGGCCAGGGCAGCGCCCAGGCACAGGTGCGGGCCGTAGCCGAACGCGACGTGCTGCTTGGGGTTGCGGTCCGCACGGAAGGTGGCCGGGTCGTCGAAGACGGTCGGGTCCTGGTTGGCCGCGGCGAACGAGACGAGTACCCGCGCGCCGGCCGGGATCGTCACGTTGCCGATGGTGTAGTCCTGGATCGCGCTGCGGTAGAGGCCCTGCAGCGGGCTCAGGTGCCGCAGGTGCTCCTCGATCGCCATCGGGATCAGCTCCGGGTCGGCGCGGATCATCTCGTACTGCTCGGGGTGCCGGGCGTAGGTGTCGAACATCCCGCCGAGCAGGTTGGTCGTGGTCTCGTTGCCGGCCATCAGCAGCAGCAGCGCGATGAGCACGAGCTCGCTGTCGGTGAGGGTGCCCTCGTCGCGGTTCTCCAGGAGCCGGCCCAGGACGGACCCCTCGCCCTTGAGGCGACCGGACGCGAGCTGCTTGCTGAGGTACTGCAGCAACGCGTAGCCGCCACCCGCAGCGCCGACGGTCCGGCGCACGCTGGCCCAGGTGGGGGAGAAGTCGAGGAGCTGGATCGCCTGCTCGGACCAGCGTCGGAAGTCGTCGCCGTCCTCCTCCGGGACGCCGAGGATCTCGCCGATGAGCCGGACCGGCATCGGGACGGCCAGGTCGCGCACCATGTCGGACCCGGGGTTCGCGATCAGGTCCGAGACGAGCTCGGTGGCGAGACGGTCGACGATCGGGCGCCAGCTCTCCAACGCGTTCTTGGTGAACGCAGGCAGCACCTGCTTGCGCAGGGCGGCGTGCTGCGGTCCGTCGGTGGCCACCATCAGCGGCAGCGAGAACCTCAGGCGGATGACGCCCTCGGCGCTGGTGATGCTGCCGGTCTCCCGCAGGGCGTTGCGGACGTCCTCCATCCGGTGGATCACCCAGATCGCGCGCTTGGGGTTGTAGTGCACTCCGCCGCTCTCGTGCAGGCGGCGGTAGGCGTCGTACGGCTGGGCTGCGGTGGCCGGGTCGAACGGGTCGTAGTCGGTGATGGTGGCGCCGGTGTAGCCGAGGTGTCCGAGCCGTCGGGTGCGGACCGCTGCGCGCGCATTCATCCCCGCTGCCTGGGCCATCGGCTTGAGCACGGCGTCGGCGAACTGCCGCCCGCGTTCGAGGGGAGGTGCTGTCATGCCCGGCTCCTGGCGTCAGCGCGGTGGCGCATCGGTGAGGCACTCCGGCGTACCCCGAGGGGGCCAGCGTACGAAGCAGGGACCCCCGACGTGCAGGTGAGGTCAAAATGTGACGACGGCAACACCGTCCGCGCGTGAGGTTCGGCGCTCCCGGAGGTCTAGAGGGTGGCGGGCGAGAGGTCGAGTTCGTGTCCCGAGCGCAGAACCTCGACCAACGCGCCCGGGCGGTCTTCCCGGTCCGCCTCCGGTGGCCGGACGCGTCGTTACTCCAGATGGCGACTGCGGCCGGCCGCCGGACCTCCCCGGTCATCGAGCTTGCCGAGATGCGGTGAGGCGTCTCGGTCATCCCGGTCATCGAGCTTGCCGAGATGCGGTGAGGCGTTTCGGTCATCCCGGTCTTCGAGCTTGCCGAGATGCGGTGAGGCGTCTCGGTCATCCCGGTCATCGAGCTTGCCGAGATGCGGTGAGGCGTCTCGGCAAGGTCGACGACCGCGGCCTAGGGTCTCGGGCATGAGCAGCGAGTCACCTGCCGCGCCCGCGTCCCCGGAGGTCGGGCTGCTGCAGCCCGTGCTGGCCGGTGCAATGGCGGCACTGGTCGGCTTCGCGAGCACGTTCGCCGTGGTGCTCGCCGGGCTGCAGGCAGTCGGCGCGACCTCGGCCCAGGCGGCGTCGGGACTGCTGGCCCTGTGCGTGACCCAGGCCGCCGGCATCCTCTGGCTCACCTGGCGGCACCGCACTCCGCTGCTGCTGGCCTGGTCCACCCCGGGAGCGGCGCTGCTGGTCAGCGCCGGGGCGGTCGACGGCGGCTGGCCAGCGGCCGTCGGCGCCTTCGTCGTGGTGGGCGGGCTGATCCTGCTGACCGCGCTCTGGCCGGTGCTCGGCGACCTGATCGCTGCCATCCCCACGCCCATCGCGCAGGCGATGCTGGCCGGCGTGCTGCTCTCGATCTGCGTCGAGCCGGTACGGGCGTTCGCCGACCGGCCGCTGCTGGTCGCCCCGATCGTCGTCGTGTGGGTGCTGCTGCTGCGGTTCGCGCCCCGTCTCGCCGTCGCCGGGGCGTTCGTCACGACCCTGGTCGTGGTGGCGGCGTACCTGATCGACCACGGCACTGCGCTGCCGAGCCTGGCGCCCGAGGTGCACTGGGTCACGCCGTCCTTCGACTGGCAGGCCCTGGTCGGCCTCGCGATCCCGCTGTACGTCGTCACGATGGCCTCGCAGAACGTGCCGGGGGTCGCGGTGATGGCGACCTTCGACTACAAGGTCCCGTGGCGTGAGTCGATGACGGTGACCGGTCTGGCGACGGTGGCCGGTGCGTTCGCGGGCGGGCACGCCACGAATCTCGCAGCCATCAGTGCGGCGATGGTCGCCTCTCCCGAGGCGCACCCGGACCGGGACCGGCGCTGGGTCGCCGCGCGCTCAGCCGGGCTCACCTACCTCGTGCTCGCCGCGCTGTCAACGGTGCTCGTCGGGGTGGTCGCCGTCGCGCCGCACGGGTTGGTCGAGGTGGTGGCGGGGCTGGCGCTGCTCGGGACGTTCGGTGCTGCGCTGCTCGGAGCCACCTCGGCGGCCACCGGGCGCGAGGCGGCGCTGGTGACGTTCGCCGTTGCTGCCAGCGGGGTGACGATCGCGGGGATCGGTGCGGCGTTCTGGGCGTTGATCGCGGGGTTGGTGGTGCGTCAAGTGCTGCGTCTCGGCAAGCTCGACGACCGGGGGTGAGGCGAGGACCGGGGCGCGTCTCGGCAAGCTCGACGACCGGGGGCCTTGCTCGACGACCGGGGCGCGTCTCGGCAAGCTCGACGACCGGGGGTGAGGCGAGGACCGGGGCGCGTCTCGGCAAGCTCGACGACCGGGGGCCTTGCTCGACGACCGGGGCGCGTCTCGGCAAGCTCGACGACCGGGGGCCTTGCTCGATGACCGGGGCGCGTCTCGGCAAGCTCGACGACCGGGGGCCTTGCTCGATGACCGGGGTCACACGGTGAGGGTGACGGCCTCGCCGGGGTCGATCCAGTGGATGCGGTCCGCGAGCGGGGACTCGGCGAGCACCTTCTCCGCCGGCCCGCGGTCCTGCTGGAAGTGCGACCAACCCTCGTAGTGCACCGGGACGACGTGGGCCGGGGCCACGAGCTCGACGAGCTCGCGACCCTCGCGGGCGTCCATCGTGTAGCGGAACCAGCCCGAGAGGTACCGGAACCGGACCGACCCCAGGTGCAGCAGCATCGTGCCGACCTCCAGCCGGGACGCGACCTCGCGCAGGGCGGGGTAGAGGACGGTGTCACCGGTGACCCAGAGTTCGCCGTTCTCCTGGCCGGCCCAGCTCAGCGAGAACCCGACAACCGGGCCCGTGATCGGCTCGCTCCCGGCAGGACCGTGCCGGCACGGCGTCGCGGTGATCGTGATCGTCTCCTTACCGGGCGCCTCCAACGTGGCGGTGTCCCAGGCAGCCAGGCCGACGCAGTGGCTGCCGAGGTTCTTCGCGGCCTTCTTCGTCGTGTAGGTCGTGCCCCAGGTGGGCAGCAGGTCCCGCGCGGACGGGTCGAGGTTGTCGCCGTGGTGGTGGTGGCTGACCAGCACCGCGTCGATCGGCCCCAGCTCTGCGGCAGGCACCGACGGCCCGGCCAGCTTGCGTGACGTCGTGCCCCAGCCGAAGAAGTAGCGCTTGCCCGGCGGGTCGAAGGTCGGATCGGTCAGGATGCGCCACCCCCCGACCTCGATGAGTGCGGTGGGTCCGCCGATGTGGGTGATCGTGGCCTGAGTCATGGGAGCAACCTAGGGGCTCGTCGGTGGCCCGGCATAGCCTCGCTCCATGGCCTGCCTGTTCTGCGACATCGCGGCGGGGGAGACCCCGGCCGACATCGTCCTCGCCGACGACGACTTCGTCGCGTTCCTCGACATCCGACCGGTGTTCAAGGGGCACGTGCTCCTCGTGCCGCGCGAGCACGTCGTCACCCTGCCCGAGCTGCCGGCCGGTCTGCGCGACGGCTTCCTCGAACGGACCCAGCGGCTGGCGACCGCGGTCGTGGACGCGCTCGGTGCGCAGGGCTCGTTCGTCGCCATGAACAACACCGTCTCGCAGTCGGTGCCGCACCTGCACTGCCACGTGGTGCCCCGTACGAAGGGCGACGGGCTGAGGGGGTTCTTCTGGCCGCGGACGACGTACGCCGACGCTGCGGAGTCGGCCGACTACGCGGGACGGTTGGCCGCAGAGCTGGCTTCCGGGCTGTCCTGATCGGGCTCGAAATCCTCGTGGGTGCCGTGCTCGACGAGCTGGGGGACCCCGCGGACGTGGTTGCCGGTGCCGATCGCCGCGAGGTAGACCGCCAGTCCGCCGAGGACGAACCCGCCGACGGCGTCGAGGGAGAAGTGCCAGCCGAAGTAGATGGTCGCGAAGATCGTCAGCACCAGGTAGGTCCAGGCGACGATGCGGAAGGTCCGGTTGGCGGCGATGAGCGTCAGGAACAGGCAGATCGTCACCATGATCCCGACGTGCAGCGACGGGAACGCGGCGATCGTCTGGAGCACGTGGGTGCCGTGCGGGTCGCCGCCCGGGCTGCCGAACGGGGGAACGCCAGGAACGACCGCCATCCGGTCCTTGAGCAGGTTCGCGACCAGCTCCTCGGTGTAGGTCGACTTCACGTCGGCGAAGTCCCCGGGGTAGCTGTACGCCGGACCGAGGGTCGGCAGGCTGAAGTACCCGGCGACGCCGAGCCCCCAGCACAGCGAGATCGCGGTGACGTACCAGGACCCGGCCGCCGGCGCCCGGGTGAAGATCAGCGCGATCGCGATCGAGACCGGGACCAGCACGATCCAGGAGACGTAGATGAAGGAGAAGAACTCGGCGGCGAACGAGGTGCCGAACAGGCTGTGCAGCACGTTCGCGGGGTCGTGGCCGAACCACAGCGCGCGGTCGATCCGCTCGAGGTCGGAGTCCCAGACGTGGTCGTTGACGAACGGGACGTAGCTCTTGAGGTTGCGGAACGCGGCGTACGACACGTACCAGGTCGCGAGACCGCTGAGCGCGAAGACGGTGTGCTTGCGGTTCCAGCGCTCCCGGACCACCGCGCGGAAGTGCGTGCGGAAGCTGCTCCACTCGCCGCGGCTGCGTCCGACCGTGCGGGGCACGACGTCCAGCAGCCAGGCGAGACCGAGGATCATCGGGATCTGCACGTACGCCGGAACGACCACGCCGTCGGGGTCCCGGATCGGCAGCGACTGGGCCGAGGAAACCAACCAGGTCGCGACTGCGAGTGCTACGGCACACGCTCCCCCGAACATGAAGTTTGCTCGTCCCACGGGTTGCAGCCTAGGGGGTGCAGCGGATCCGATCGCTGACCGCCCTCGGTGAGCCGAGGGCCGACACCCTAGAGTGACCGTGCTGCTGGTCCGGCAGCAGGGAGCACGAGGAACTCGAACAGGAGCAGTCATGGGTCGATTCGACGGTCGCGTCGCGGTCATCACCGGAGCCGCGCAGGGCATCGGTGCAGGCATCGCCAGGCGTTTCGCCGAGGAAGGCGCCGCGGTCGCCATCTTCGACATCAACGAGGAGCAGGCCGGCGCCACCGCCGCCGCCCTCGGTGGTGCAGCAGCCGCCATCGGAGTCGGTGTCAACGTGGCCGACGGTGCCTCCGTCGAGGCCGGTGTCGCTCGCGTGCTCGAGGAGCTCGGCGGACTGCACATCGTCGTCAACAACGCCGGGATCACCCGCGACAACCTGCTGTTCAAGATGTCCGAGCAGGAGTGGGACCAGGTCATCGACGTCCACCTCAAGGGTTCGTGGCTGATGAGCAAGGCCGCGCAGAAGACCTTCGTGGACCAGAAGTACGGGAAGATCCTGAACCTGTCCTCGATCGGCGCCATGGGCAACCGTGGCCAGACGAACTACTCGGCGGCCAAGGCCGGCATCGAGGGCCTGACCAAGACCCTCGCGCTCGAGCTCGGCCCGTTCGGCGTGAACACCAACGCGATCGCTCCAGGCTTCATCGCCACGGACATGACCGACGCGACGGCCGTCCGCCTGGGCCTGTCCATCGAGGACTTCCACAAGGCGAACGCCGACGCGACCCCGGTACGCCGGGTCGGCCACCCCGAGGACATCGCCGCCGCCGCCGCGTTCCTGTGCAGCGACGAGGCGTCGTACATCACCGGGCAGATCCTGCAGGTGGACGGCGGTTTCCGCATCCACTGAGGGCGAAAGTCCCCTGACACGCGAGCCCCCCTCCCCGGATCGGGAGGGGGGCTCCGTCATGCTTGGCGACATGCACACGCCCTCCAAGCGGTTCACGAAGTCCCGTCGTCCCCTCCTCCTGGCGCTGATCGCGGCGCTGGTCGCCAGCCTGGTGCTCGCCGGGTGCGGTTCGGACAAGAAGAAGGAAGCGGGCGACGAGCGCCCGCAGTCGCAGCCGACGGAGGGCGGCACCCAGCTCGCGGCCGTCTGGCCGCTGACCGGGCTGCCGGCACCGGCGACCACGCCGAACCACCCGGTGATCGTGGTCAAGATCGACAACTCACGCGCGAGTGACCCGCAGTACGGGCTCGGCTCGGCCGACATGGTCGTCGAGGAGATGGTCGAGGGCGGCTACACCCGGCTGGCCGTCGCGTTCTACTCCAAGCTGCCCAAGAAGGTCGGCCCGGTGCGCTCGGCCCGGGCCTCCGACATCGGCATCGTGAAGCCGACCCACGCCGTTCTCGTCGCGAGCGGCGCGGCGCCCAAGACCAAGGGACGCCTGAACCAGGCCGGTATCCGGTTGTACGAGGAGGGCTCGAAGGGCACCTACCGCGACCGCTCCGAGCACGACGCGCTGCACAGCGTCTTCATCGACCTGCCGAAGTTCGCCACCTCGGTGAAGAAGAAGGCCATCGTCCCGGCGAACTACCTGCCGTGGGGGACCGAGTCCGACTACGTGGGCGTCCGCCCCGCCAAGACCATCTCGGTCCGGTTCAGCCCGATCACCACGACCGTGTTCAAGTGGAACGGCAAGAAGTACCTCAACACCGACACCTACGCGCGCCGCGGCGACCAGTTCAAGGCGGACTCGGTGCTGGTGATCCGCACCCGCGAGGGCGACGCCGGCTACCTCGACCCGGCGGGCAACAAGGTCCCCGAGACGTTGTTCTTCGGGCAGGGCACGTTCCTGCTGTTCCACAAGGGCCAGGCCCTGCGCGGCACCTGGACGAAGGCGGACCGAGCGGCGCCGCTCGAGCTGAGCACGGCTGCCGGGCCGGTGAAGGTGCCGGCCGGACACGTCTGGGTCGAGCTCCTGCCTGGTGACAACTTCGGCGGCAAGCTCACGTACACCCCGTAGGACGGCACAGCCACGCCGTAGGCGCTACTCGTCGTCGGCTTCGGGGAGCAGGTCCTCGGGGTCCGGGAGGCCGATGCCGCTCTCGGTCAGCGACCGCAGTCCGGCCAGGATGAACGCGATCGCGGTCTCGACCTGGGCGACTGCCGCCTTGGGGTTGGCCGCGGTGCTGACGCTCTCGCCGGCAGCGGACAGTGCGCCGAAGAAGATCCGGCTGAAGGTCTCCAGCATGTCGGGGCTGATCTCGGTGCTCGACTCCTCGAGCACCGCCTTCACCAGCTCCTGGACCAGGCCGAAGCTCGAGCGCTCCTCCTGCTCGCGGAAACGCTCGTAGCCGAGGACGGCGGGGCCCTCCTGGATGACCACGCGCTGGTACCCGGGGTCCTGGACGATGTCGAGGAACGCCCGCAGGCCGATCAGCGCTTTCTCCCACGGGTCGCGGGACTCCTTGAGCGCCTTGCGGACCCGGGTCGAGGCGTCCGCCTCGATCTTCTCGAAGACCGCCTCGAAGACGGCCTGCTTGCCGCTGAAGTGGTGGTAGAGCGCGCCCTTGGTGACCCGTGCGCTGGCGACGATGGCGTCCAGGCTGGTGGCGGCGTACCCCTTGGTGGTGAACAGCTTGGCGGCTTGGTCGACCAGCGCCCGCTTGGTCGACGCCGAGTACTGCTGTCGCCTCGAGACCCCGGGGACCTTGGGGACCTTCGGGACCTTGGGCAGGGTCGAGCGCAGCTTCTCAGCGGGTGAGCGGCTCGGCATACCGCCAGTCTAGGACCGACCGTGAGGAGGTTCCCGGAACGCGTGTGTGAGACGTCACGGTTCCGAAACGCCCTTTCAGATTGCAGGCACCTGGGAGGCTGCATACTCTGAGTACGTACCAACGGTATGTGAAGAAAGGATGTGGACCATGACCTGGAACGCTTTCCATCACCGCGGAGAAATCCTCCAGACCGTGATCGACACTGCGGACGCCCGCCTCGACGGTGTCCTGCCCATGGACGTTCCGGGGGTCCCCGAGACCTTCGGCAGCGAGCTCGACCTGATCGGTGCCCTCGCCCTGAAGTGGCACGCCCGCCTGTCCGGCAACATCGAGCGCGAGCTCATGGCCCAGCCGATGGATCTCGAGGCCGCCATCACCAACGCGTGGGCCACCACGGCTGCCGAGGTCCCTGGCATCCGGATGATCATCGACCGCTACACCGACGCTCCGAGCGACGCCGAGATGGCTGCTGCTCTGACGAAGTCGCGCGAGATGGAATGGGTCAAGCTGGCCCGCGTCGCTGGTCTCGCCAGCGACGACAGCACTCCTGCTGCTCGTGCCGGCGAGCGCGTCACCCGCAACGCCCGCGCGGGTGTTCCGGTTCCGGTGCCTGAAGTCACCACCACGATTGTCGACGCAGTGGCAACTCCCTCCCTCGTCGATCGGATCCGAGCGGTTCTGGCCGCCTGATCCACACTCCCACGACGATCCCCGGGCTCTCGGCCTCCCTCTGAGACCCGGGGATTCGTCATTTCGACAGGCTGAATGACCGGGCTGCACAATGGCTCCATGGAGCCGGTCCCGGGAAGCCTGCTGGTGGCGTCGCCGACGCTGAGCGATCCGCACTTCGCCCGGACGATCGTGCTGCTCCTGGACGCCGGGCACGACGGTGCTCTCGGTGTCGTCCTGAACCGGCCCTCCGAGGTCGCGGTGGGGGAGGTGCTGTCTTCCTGGGAGGACGTCGTCTCCGGGCCCGGGGTGCTGTTCCGCGGCGGGCCGGTCGAGACCGACAGTGCTCTCGCCGTGGCCGTCGTCCACGCGGACGGGTCCGAGGAGGACGAACCGGTCGGCTGGCGGCGGGTGTTCGAGGGCGTCGGTCTGGTCGACCTGGACGCACCGGTCGAGCTGCTCGCCTCGGCGCTGAGCAGTCTGCGGATCTTCGCCGGGTACGCCGGTTGGTCGGCAGGCCAGCTGGAGGACGAGATCGCCGAAGGGGCCTGGTACGTCGTCCCGGCGGAGTCGGCTGACGTGTTCCGCCCGGACCCCTCGGGGTTGTGGGCCCAGGTGCTGCGGCGCCAGGGTGGTCAGCTGGCGATGCTGGCCACCATGCCGGCCGAGCCGGGGCACAACTGAGGTCACCCGCTCCGGTTAGGATGCCTGAATGGCTGACGAGGGAACGACCACGCGGATCGGGTTCGGGACGGACACCCTGACCGACGAGCGCATCGTCACCGACCCGGTCACCACCGACGAGGGTGACCACGAGCGGTTCTCGCACTACGTGCCGAAGGACAAGCTCATGGAGGCCATGGTCAACGGCACCCCGGTGATCGCCCTGTGCGGCAAGGTCTGGGTCCCGAGCAGGGACCCGCAGAAGTTCCCGGTCTGCCCGGACTGCAAGGAGATCTGGGAGAGCATGAACGACGACGGGCCGAGCGGTTCCGAGTGACCCTGACCACCGCGTGAACGAGCACATCGAGCTCGAGACCTCTGCTCTCGACAAGCTGTCCCCGGCGTACCCGGCCCGTGCGGCCTGGGGTACGGCGGCGCCGCTGCGTGCGTGGCAGCACGACGCCATCACGCAGTACTTCACCGACAACCCGCGCGACTTCCTCACCGTCGCGACACCCGGGGCGGGCAAGACCACCTTCGCGCTGACGGTCGCCTCCGAGCTCCTCGCGCGCCGGATCATCGACCGGGTCACCGTCGTGGCGCCGACCGAGCACCTGAA
Source organism: Marmoricola sp. OAE513 (assembly GCF_040546585.1). Lineage (NCBI taxonomy): Bacteria > Bacillati > Actinomycetota > Actinomycetes > Propionibacteriales > Nocardioidaceae > Marmoricola > Marmoricola sp. OAE513. The sequence continues at coordinate 3,090,076 of NZ_JBEPOC010000001.1, forward strand.
GACCCAGTGGGCCCAGGCCGCGGCGAAGGTCGGCATCCCGATCGACCCGACGTACTCGGGCGGCAAGGGCAGGACCAGCGGCGACTACGTCGGCATCGCGGTCACCTATGCCGGCGTCGCGACGAACCCGTTGGCGATGCGGATCCGTACCGAACGGTTCAAGACCCTGGTCATCCTCGACGAGATCCACCACGCCGGTGACGCGCTGTCCTGGGGCGAGGCCGTGCGTGAGGCCTTCGAACCCGCCCGGCGCCGGCTGGCCCTGACCGGTACGCCGTTCCGCTCCGACGTGAACCCCATCCCGTTCGTCACCTACGAGCCCGGTCCCGACGGGGTGCCGCGCTCGGCTGCCGACTTCACCTACGGCTACGGGCACGCGCTGCGCGACCACGTCGTGCGGCCGGTGCTGTTCTGGGCGTACAACGGAGAGCTGCAGTGGCGCACCCGCGCCGGCGACGAGGTCTCGGCCCGCCTCGGAGAGCCGCTCACGAAGGACATGGCCGCGCACGCGCTGCGTACCGCGCTGGACCCGAACGGCTCCTGGATCGCCTCGGTGCTCGAGGCGGCCGACCGGCGCCTCTCCGAGGTCCGCAAGACGTTCCCGGACGCCGGCGGGCTGGTGATCGCGACGGACCAGGACTCGGCCCGCGCGTACGCCGACGTGCTGGCCCGGATCGCCGGCGAGAAGCCCGTGGTGGTGCTGTCGGACGAGAAGACGTCGTCGAAGAGGATCGAGAAATTCGCCGAGGGTGACGCGCGCTGGATGGTCGCGGTCCGGATGGTGTCGGAGGGCGTGGACATCCCTCGCCTGGCCGTCGGCGTCTACGCGACCACGATCGCCACGCCGCTGTTCTTCGCCCAGGCCGTCGGGCGATTCGTCCGCGCCCGCAAACGCGGTGAGACGGCATCGGTCTTCCTGCCCTCCAGCCTGCCGCTGCTCGGGTTCGCCTCCGAGCTCGAGGTCGAGCGCGACCACGTGCTGGGGCGCAAGGTCACCGACGAGGGCGACATCTTCGCGCCCGAGGACGCCATGGTCGCCCAGGCCCAGGCGGGGGAGGCGGCCTCCGACGAGCTGACCGGGGCCTACGAGGCCCTCGGTTCCTCGGCGACCTTCGCGCACGTGCTGTACGACGGCGCCGAGTTCGGTCACGCGGGCGAGGTGCACGTCGGCTCCGACGAGGAGATGGACTTCCTCGGCATCCCGGGTCTGCTCGAGCCCGACCAGGTCCGCAGCCTGCTGCAGACGCGTCAGCGCCAGCGCCGCGAGCTCAACGCCGGGACGCCGGCCCGGGCGGTCGACGAGGAACCGGACGTCACGGCGCACGAACGCCTCGCGGTCCTGCGCCGTGAGCTCAACGGCCTGGTGGCCGCGTGGAACCACCGCACCGGGACGCCCCACGGGGTCACGCACGCGGCGCTGCGCAAGCACTGCGGCGGACCAGCCGCCGCGGTGGCCACGGCAGCCCAGCTGCAGGCGCGGATCGACCGTCTCCGGGAGATGGCCGCCAAGAAGTCGTCCTGAGGACGGTCAGATCCCGCGTCGACCTAGATCGAGCACTGCCGTTCGGCGAGCGGTGCCCCGTCGCAGCAGTTGGCCTTCATGTGGCAGTGCGGGCACAACCAGCGGGTGCTGATCGGGTCGAAGGACTGTCCGCAGTAGTCGCAGGGCATGGGTGCACGTTAGGCGGCCCCGAGCAGGCCCTCGCGCTGCCACGCCGCGAACCGCTCCTCCAGGTGCCGGGACACGACATCGGCCGACTCCTCGGGCCGCAGCGTGTCGGCCACGACCCCGGCCTCGGCCCCGAGGTGGACCGCCAGGAGGCGGCTGGCCTCGAAGGGTCGGATCTCCTCCGGGAGCTCGTCGGGCACGATCTCGTCGACGAGGCTGGCGAGGTAGAGCTGCTTCGCGTTGACCGCAGCGATCGACCAGTCGTGACGGGCGAAACCCGAGGTGAGGGCTGACCACACCCGTGCGTGGTCCGCCAGGGTGCGGTCGTGGGGGAGCTCGCGGATCAGCATGTTTCCCAGGCGCGCCGCCGGATGGCCCTCGTCGAGCTCGCGGGACGCGGCGAGCCCTCGGCGGTACCGGGTGCGGCGCTCGACCCACTGCAGGCCGAGGACGGGCAGGTCCGAAGCGCTGGCGAACATCCGCTTGAGGGTGCTGGCGGATGCGTAGATCTCCTGCGCGACCGCGAGGTGGGTGATCCCCTCGATGCCGTCGCGCAGGGTGATGGTGTGGACGGCTTCACGGACGCCGTCGACGCGGTCGGCCAGGGGGATGATTCTCGGCATAGCGCTTTTCTACGCTCTCGGCGTCCCGCTCGGCCGGGTCAGCGGGCGCGCCTGGTGACCGTCACTGCCGATCCGAGGGTTGTGGACTTCGCGGGCTCACAACCCGACCCCTCAACTCGATTTTGAGCCAGCGAGGCTCAAAATCGGATGTCGAAGGTGGTTTGTGGACGCGGGTGGGTCAGAACGGGGGAGCGCCGAGACCCGTTACCCGGAAGCGGCCCCACGGGTCGACGTCCGCGATCCGGCCGGCGGCGATCCCGTGCGGCGTCTGCAGTGCCACCGTCGCGCCGGAGCGGTACCGGCCCGAGAGCGCTTCGTCCGCGTCGATGCGTCCGTACCAGTGGAAGCGGCCGTCGTTGGGTTCGAAGTGGCCGCGCAGGTGGACCTCGACCAGGATGCCGTCGTCGTGCTGGTCGTCGACGACCTCGGCGGCGCCCCGGTACTCCTCACCGGGCTCGTGCAGCGTGCTCATCGGGCGTCCTTCCGTCGGGGCTTCAGGACGCGCAGCTCACCGGCCCGGTCGAGCGCGGCGCCGTGGTCGGAGGCGAACCCGTCGAACGCGTGCCAGACGAAGGACGCCAGGTACGTCGACGTCGCGTCGCGGCTCATGATGTCGCGGCGCAGGTACCACTCGCCGACCGAGAGGAACATCCCGATCAGACCGTGCGCCCAGGGCTCGGCGCCGGCAGCGTCGACGTCCAGTCGACGCAACGTGTCGCCCATCAGCTTGGCGACCGTCGAGGCGATCTGCTCCTTGCCGTCCGCCAGTGGGTCGTCGGTCGTGCGGTGCTCGACGAGCAGCAGGAACACCTGCGGGTGCTCCTCGAGGAAGGCGAGATAGGCGTCGCAGCCCGCGTAGACCCGGTCGCGCAGCGAGAGGTCCTCGCTGGCCACCAGGATCGGGATCAGTCGCTCGAGGACCTGGTCGGCGCCCCAGCGTCCGACGGCTCGGTACAGGTCGTCCTTGTCGCCGAAGTACCGGTAGAGCACCGGCTTGCTGACGCCCGCCGACGACGCGATCTCGGCGATCGAGGCTCCCGGCCCGTGCTCGTCGATGGCCGCGACCGCAGCCTCGACGAGCTCGGTGCGCCGGGCGTCGCGGTGGTCGTCCCAGCGGGTGCTGCGTCCGTCCTTGACCTCAGGGCTCATGTCAGGCACTCTAGCCGATAACTGTTACTCCGGGTAACAGCAACCACTGAGGAGTGCTTCTCCATGACCGCGACCCTGCCGGACCGCGACACCCACCTCGTCGAGCGGCTGCTCAAGTCCTCGGCCCGCCAGTCCTACGACCCGGACGTCGACATCGACTGGAGCGCCCCCGAAGTGCCTGGCCTGTGGTTCATGCAGCCCGAGCGGATGTCGCTGTACGGCACGCCGCTGTGGGACCAGCTGAGCGAGGAGCAGCGCATCCTGCTCTCCAAGCACGAGATCGCCTCGATCGCCAGCGTCGGGCTGTGGTTCGAGATCGTGCTCATGCAGCTCCTGCTCAAGGACGTCTACCGCAGCGACCCGACGACCGCGCGCACGCAGTACGCGTTGACCGAGGTCGCCGACGAGTGCCGACACTCGACGATGTTCGGTCGGGCGATCGGCCACTTCGGCGTGCCGGCGTACGGTCCGCGGCCGGGGCTCAAGAAGGCCGCCGAGGCCGCCGGCCTCGTCTTCCGCGGCGCGAGCATGTACGCCTCCACCCTGATCGGCGAGGAGCCGGTCGACCGGTGGCAGCGCGACATGATGAACGACGAGCGGATCCAGCCGTTGGTGCGGATGGTCTCGCGTATCCACGTGGTGGAGGAGGCCCGGCACGTCACCTTCGCCCGCGACGAGCTGGAGAAGGCGATGGCGAAGCCGATGACGCGCCGCGAGCGGCTGTGGCACCAGACCGTCGTGGCGCAGGCGGCGTACGGGACGATGCGGTCGCTGGTGCACCCGGACGTCTACAAGTCCGTCGGCATCGACCCGATGGTCGGTCGTCGGGCCGCGCTGGGCAACCCGAACTACCGCGCGACGATCGCGTGGATGGGCGAGAAGATGGTGCCGTACCTCGACGAGATGGGGATGATCCCCGCCTCCGGCCGCAACCGGAAGTTCTGGCACGCGTCCTTCCTGCTCCCGAAGTGACCGGTCGTCGAACCACCGGCCGTCGAACCACGCCTCGGCAAGCTCCACAAACCACCGGTCATCGAGCTTGCCGAGATGCGGCCCGGCAAGCTCCACGAACCACCGGTCATCGAGCTTGCCGAGATGCAGCACGGCAAGCTCCACGAACCACCGGTCATCGAGCTTGCCGAGATGCAGCATGGCAAGCTCGACGACCGCTTCGCTAGAGCACCTTCGACAAGAACGCCTGCGTCCGCTCGTGCTGCGGGTTCGCGAGCACCTCGCGGGGGTCGCCCTCCTCGACGATCACCCCACCGTCCATGAAGACCAGCTTGTCCCCGACCTCGCGGGCGAACCCCATCTCGTGGGTGACGACCATCATCGTCATGCCCTCGTTCGCGAGCTGCCGCATCACGTCGAGCACGTCGCCGACGAGCTCCGGGTCCAGGGCGCTGGTGGGCTCGTCGAACAGCATCATGTCCGGGTCCATCGAGAGCGCACGGGCGATCGCCACGCGCTGCTGCTGCCCGCCGGACAGGTGCGCCGGGAACGCGTCCGCCTTCTCCGCGAGACCCACCTTCTCCAGGTTTGCCCGCGCGACCTTCTCGGCCTCGACCTTCCCGCGCTTCTTCACCCGTCGCTGCGCGATCGTCAGGTTGTCGAGCACCGACATGTGCGGGAACAGGTTGAACGACTGGAAGACCATCCCGATCCGCGAGCGGACCTCGTCGAGGTCGGTCTCCTCGTCGGTGATGTCCACCCCCTCGACCAGGACCTGGCCCGAGGTCGGCTCCTCGAGCCGGTTCACGCACCGCAGCAGCGTCGACTTGCCGGAGCCCGACGGACCGATCACGCAGACGACCTGACCGGGCTCGACCGTGAAGTCGATCCCCTGGAGCACCTCGTTGTCGCCGAACCGCTTGTGCAGGCCGCGCACCTCGATCGCCGCAGTCATCGCTTCACCGAGCCTTCTGGGTACGTCGTTCGAGGTACGCCACCAGCTGGGTCAGCGGCAGCGTGATGATCAGGTACAGGATCGCGGCTGCGATCAGCGGCGTCGGGTTGCCGTAGGAGTTCAGGTTGTTGGACGCGAAGTTCGTCAGCTCCTCCTGGCCGAGGCCGACGCCGGCGACCTGCAGCAGCGAGGTGTCCTTGAGCAGCAGCACGAACTCGTTGGTCAGCGGCGGGATCACGATCCGGATTGCCTGGGGGATGACCACGGAGACCATCGTCCACGTCGAGCTCATGCCGAGCGACCGCGCGGCCTCGACCTGCCCCTTGGGTACTGCCTGGATGCCGGCGCGCAGCGTCTCGGCCATGTAGGCCCCCGACACGGCCACCAGGGCGATGATGGCGGCGCCCCGCTGCCCACCCGGGAACGAGTACTGGAACGCGATCGGGACGCCGAAGGCGAACAGGAAGATCACGATGAGCACCGGGAGTCCCCGGAAGAACTCGATGAACGCCGTCGCCAGCCACCGGTACGGCGCCAGCGGTGAGAGCTTCATCAGCGCCAGGAGGAACGCCAGCACCAGACCACCGACGAAGGCGATCGCGGTGTACACGACCGTGTTCTTGGCCGCGGTGAGGACGACGTCCGGCCACATCTCCCGGAGGATGTCGCCGTCGAAGAAGTTGGCCCTGACCGCTGCCCAGTCGGCGATCAGTGCGAGCCAGACGACGACTCCGGCGAAGAGCGCGTAGAGCACTCCGTGCCGGAGCCGCCGTCGCGTAGATCTCTTCACGCGATCAGCTGGTGGCGAAGTACTTGTCGTAGATCTTCTGGTACGTGCCGTCGCTCTTCATCGCCGCGAGCTCCTCGTTCACGGCGTCCATCAGGTCGGTGCTGTCCTTCTTGGCGCCGAAGCCGTACGCCTCGTCGGTCTTGTACGTCTCGACGACCTGCCACTTGCCGGCCTGCTTCGGGTCGTTCTGGTGGTCCAGGTTCACCGGCAGGTCCTGCAGGATCGCGTCGATCTGGCCGGCCTTCAGCGCGGTGTACATCTTGCCGTCGTCGGAGTACTGGATCGGCTTCGCGTCGGGCGCGTTCTCCTTCGCGTACGCCTCGCCGGTGGTGCCCTTCTGGACCCCCACCTTCACGCCGTCGAGGTCGTCGATGCTCTTGATGTCCGAGCCGGCGGCGACGAGCAGGGACTGCTCGGAGTCGTAGTAGCCGTCGGAGAACAGGATGTTCTTCTTGCGCTCGTCGGTGATCGTCATGGCGCTGGCGCCGAGGTCGCACTTGCGGCTGTTGAACAGCAGGCCGCTCTGGAGCGCGTCGAAGTCGGAGTCGATGACGGCCAGCTTCAGGTCGAGTCGCTTCGCGATCTCGGAGACGATGTCGACGTCGTACCCCTGGTAGCCCGAGGGGGCGCTCTTGTCGAAGTCCTCGAACGGCGGGTACGGGACGTCGGAGCACACCGTGAGCGTTCCGGACGTGATCGTCTTGACGGTGGAACCGTCCGCCGAGCCCTTGGCGTCGTCGTCGGAGGAGCCGCAGGCGGTCAGGGCGAGGCCGAGGGCCGAGGTGAGGGCGAGGGCCTTGATCAGGTTTCGGGTGGTCATGGACGGACCCTAGACCCGGGTCGTTGCTCCCGACGAGCCCGATCGGCCGTCGTATTCGAGTCGTTACAAGGCCGTAACGCCGCCTCGGCAAATCGGGACGATTCGGAACCGCCTCGGACCGGTTCACCGGCCCGTTCACCGGCCCGTTCACCGGCCCGTTCACCGGCCCGGGGCGAGGCCGATCTCGACGAGGTCGTCGTGCAGCGCCAGCAGGTCGGTCACCCCGACACCGGTGAGCCAGTTCCGCGTCCGCCCGAGCGTCGCCGCGTCGTACCGGTCGACGACGGCGACGGCGGAGACCTCCCGCAGGACCTCCACGACGTCGTCGGAGTCCAGGCACGCCCGCGTCGCCGCCAGCAGGTTCAGCGCGCCGAACCCCTCGTCGTCGGTGACCGCACGATCCAGCCCGCCCGCGCACTTGTACGCCAGCTCCCGGTCCAGGGCCGCCTCGAAGCACGCCGCGACGTCCTCGGGCTGCGGTGCCGGTGCGCCCCCGCCGCCGGTGCGGAACTTGGCCCGGACGCCCGCCGCAGCGATCTCGTCGAGCGCGCTGAGCCACCGGTACGACGGCTCCCCGGTGAACCGCGGCAGCTCGACGAAGACGCCCGCACCGTCCAGCTCCTCCTCGACGGTCGCCAGCGCGGTCAGGGCGCGGTGCGCGTTGTGCGCGAGGTCGTCCTCGTCCCGCAGCGTCAGCTCGAGCCCGCGCAGCCGCAGCACCGGTGCTCGCGTCGCCCAGCGCACAGCCGGTCCGATGGAGCCGGCGCCGCCCGTGACGAGCACCGTGACCGGAAGCGGCTCCTCGACGTCGTCGAGGACGTCGATCAGGTCCGGCAGCTTCACGTCCGTGACGACCAGGCTGCGGGTCAGGCCGGCGTACTGGCTCCGGCGGTGCCCGCCGTGGGCATCGGCCGCGTCGGCCAGCGGGGTCGAGGTGGGCGGCAGGAAGCACTCGTCGTCGAGGAAGCCGGTGAGCCAGGCAGGCAGGGGAGGAGGGACCACGGCCCCACGCTAGATCACGCTACCCAGCGTGCGCGGTGTAGATTCGCGGGCGAGAAACTCGGGGGAAGTCGGTCCGAAGCCGACGCTGACCCGCAGCCGTAGGTCCCGCCAGAACACGTCGGGACGAGCCGGAACACCCGAGTGGATCGTTCGGCTCCCCATCACCCGTCGAGGATCACGGGGCGGAGCCTGGGTGCAGCTCATCCAGGTTCGGTTCCTGGAGAAACATGAAGCGCATCGCCCTGGCAGTCCTGATCGTCGCAGGCACGTCGTTGACCGCTGCGCCCGCTCAGGCAGCCAGCTGCAGGACCAGTGACGTGACCGTCGTCGTGCAGTTCCCCGACGGGCACACGGAGATCGGCTGTGCCGGGGGAGACCCGGACTCCGGCTACGCGGCGCTGGAGAAGGCCGGGTTCCGGATCACCTACGCCCAGGGCAACGGTGCCGGTGCGGTCTGCCGGCTCGACGGCGCCCCGAGCGGCAACAACTGCGGGAGCATGCCGCCCGCGAACGCCTACTGGGCGTACTTCTACGGCACGCCGGGCGGCTCGTGGACCTACAGCACCCGCGGCGCGGGCAGCCGCAACCCGAAGCCGGGGACCGTCGAGGGCTGGCGGTTCCAGGACAGCTCCACCACCAAGGAGCCGAGCACGGCCCCGCCGACGCAGGTGAGCCCGGCGAAGCCGACCAAGAGCCCGACCAAGGCCCCCACGAAGGCCCCGACGAAGGCGTCTCCGGCGGCACCCACGAAGAAGCCCGGCAAGACGCCCACCGCGGCACCGACCCCCACCTCGTCCACGAGCGCCGCCGCGACGCCGACCGGTCCGCCGACCCCGTCGGCCACGTCGAGCGTCTACGAGCCGATCGGCACCCAGCTGCCGACCTTCTCCAACGGGCTCCCGACCGACACCAGCAAGCCCGTCTCCCGCAGCTCCGAGGAGGGCGACGACGGCGGCATCTCCTGGATCTGGGGCCTCGTCCTTCTCGCCGTCCTCGCTGCCGCCGGCACCACCGTCGCCGTACGCCGCCGAGGCTGAGATGGCCCCCCAGCTCCCACGAGCCCTGCACCCCCTCGCCTGGTGGGCGTGGGCGGTCGGGCTCGCGGTCGCTGCGAGCATGACGACCAACCCCGTCCTGCTCGCGCTGATCCTCGCTGTCGTCTGGCTCGTCGTCCTGGCCCGGCGTTCGGACTCCCCGTGGGCGCGGGCGTTCAGGATCTACGTGGCTCTCGCCGTCGTGATCGTGGTCGTCCGGGTGGTCCTGCACGTCCTGGTCGGCTTCAAGTACGGCGACACCCGGATCTTCGCCCTCCCCGAGGTCGGACTGCCCGACTGGGCGGCGGGCATCAACCTGTTCGGGACCGTCTACCTCGAGGGCTGGCTCGCCGCCGCGCTGGAGGGCGTCAAGCTCGGCACGCTGGTGATCGCCCTGGGCGGTGCGAACGCGCTGGCCAACCCCAAGCGCCTGCTCCGCTCGATGCCGCGTGCGCTGCACGAGGTCGGCACCGCGGTGGTCGTCTCGGTGAGCGTCGCCCCGCAGCTGGCGGAGAGCGTGCAGCGCGTCCTGCGCGCACGGCTGCTCCGCGGCGGCTCCGGCCTCGGCCTGCGCGCCCTCCCGCAGGTCGCGCTCCCGGTCCTCCAGGACACCCTGGACCGGTCCCTCCTGCTCGCCTCGGCGATGGAGTCGCGCGGGTACGGCAGCCGTCGCAGCAGCACGGCCGGTCGCCGGGTCCTGGTCGGGGCGCTGACCCTGCTGGGCCTGCTGGTGCTCACCTTCGGCATCTACGGCGTCCTCGACCCGATCGGTACGGCGGGTCGGCTCGCGGTCCCGACCCTGGTCCTCGGCGTCGCGCTCACCTGTGGCGGGATGGCGCTCGGCGGCCGGGAGATCCGGGTCAGCACCTACCGCCGCGACCCGTGGCTGGCCGCGGAGACCCTCACCCTGCTGTCCGGCGTCGCGGCGGCCGCCGGCGTGATCCTCAGCCGCAGCACCTCGCCCGACCTGCTGCTGATGCCGTTGCAGCCGATCGCGGCCCCGGGCCTCCCGCTGTCGGCGACGCTCGGGATCGTGCTGGCTGCGCTGCCGGCGTTCGTCACCCCGCCGACCCCGACCAGCAAGCGGCTGGCTCCGGCAGCTCGCGGTGAGCGGGAGCTGGTGGACGCATGAGCACCGCGATCACGTTCCGCTCCGTCAGCGTCACCTACGCCGACGCCGTCGAGCCCGTCCTCGACGACGTCGACCTGGAGATCGGCGAGGGTGAGCTGGTGCTCGTCGTCGGGCGCACGGGCTCGGGCAAGAGCACCCTGCTCGGGACCCTCAACGGGCTGGTGCCGCACTTCACCGGAGGGGTGCTGTCCGGGTCGGTCTCGATCCACGGTCGCGACACCCGCGACCACCGGCCGCGCGACCTCGCGGACCTGGTCGGGTACGTCGGGCAGGACCCGCTCGCCGGCTTCGTCACCGACACCGTCGAGGAGGAGCTCGCCTACGCGATGGAGCAGCTCGGCCTTGCGCCGGAGGTGATGCGCAAGCGTGTCGAGGAGACCCTCGACCTGCTCGGCATCGCCGACCTCCGCGACGTCCCGCTGGCCGACCTGTCCGGCGGGCAGCAGCAGCGGGTGGCGATCGGTGCTGTGCTGACCGCGCACCCACGGGTGCTCGTCCTCGACGAGCCGACCTCCGCCCTGGACCCCACCGGTGCCGAGGAGGTCCTCGCCGCCATCACCCGTCTGGTCCACGACCTGGCCGTCACGGTGGTCATCGCCGAGCACCGCGTCGAGCGCGTCCTCCAGTACGCCGACCGCGTCGTCCACGTCGTCGACGGTCGGGTCGAGTCCGGTGACCCCGCCGAGGTGATGCGCACCTCGACCATCGCCCCGCCCGTGGTCGAGCTCGGGCGCTGGGCCGGCTGGTCCCCCCTTCCCCTCTCCGTCCGCGACGGCTACCGCGCCGCCGCAGAGCTGCGCACCCACGCCGCCGCGGCGGAGGGCCCCCTCCAATCCCCGATTGCCCCCGGGTCGTCGGCTGCCTCCCGGTCGTCGGCTGCCTCCCGGTCGTCGAGCCTGCCGAGACGCCCCGACCCGATCCTCACGGCTCAGAACATCTCCGTCCGCCACGGCGACCTCGTCGCCGTCCGCGAGGTCAGCCTCGACCTGCACCACGGCCAGGTCACCGCCCTGATGGGTCGCAACGGCTCCGGCAAGTCCAGCCTGCTGTGGGCGCTCCAGGGCTCCGGCAAGCGGTTCAGCGGAGCAGTCCGGGTCGGCGAGGAGGACCCCGCCGACCTCACCCCGCCCGTACGCCGCACCCGCGTCGGCCTGGTGCCGCAGACGCCGTCGGACCTGCTCTACCTCCAGACCGTCGACGCCGAGTGCACCCAGGCCGACACCGAGACCCGGTCGACGCCCGGTACCTGTCGCGCGCTGCTCGACCGGATCGTCCCGGACATCGACGGCGGCACCCACCCGCGCGACCTCTCCGAGGGCCAGCGCCTCGGCCTGGTGCTGGCCATCCAGCTCTCCGCCGAGCCCCCGGTGCTGATGCTGGACGAGCCCACCCGCGGTCTGGACTACCAGGGCAAGGCAGCACTGGCCGGGGTCCTCGCCGACCTCGCCGCCCGCGGTCGCTCGGTGCTGCTCTCGACCCACGACGTCGAGTTCGTCGCCGAGGCCGCCGACCGCGTCCTGGTCCTCGCCGCCGGCGAGCTCGTCGCCGACGGCCCGACCGCCGACGTCGTCACCTCGAGCCCGGCGTTCGCGCCCCAGGTCGCCAAGGTCCTCGGTGGCGGCCTGCTCACCGTCGCCGACGTCCGTGCACGCTTCGAGGGGCTCGCGTGAGAACGACTGCCCCCGCCATCGCCCCAGCCATCGCGCTGCGTCCCCGCTCGGCGATCGCGATCGGTCTGGCCACCCTCGCCGGGCTGATGGCGTTCCTGTGGCCGCTGCTGGTCAGCAAGGAGTCGCTGCTGGCCGAGAACACCGCTGCGCCGCTGGTCCTCGGGTCCCTGCTCCCCGTCGTGCTGGCCGTCGTCCTGTTCGAGATCAGCGAGGGCGGCCTGGACCCGAAGGCCGTCGCGATGCTCGGTGTCCTCTCGGCGATCGGCGCGGCCATCCGCCCGCTCGGGGCCGGCACCGCGGGCATCGAGACCGTGTTCTTCCTGCTGATCCTCGGCGGCCGCGTCTTCGGCGCCGGCTTCGGGTTCGTGCTCGGAGCGACGACCCTGTTCGGCTCGGCGCTGTTCACCGGGGGAGTCGGGCCGTGGCTGCCGTACCAGATGCTCGGCGCTGCGCTCGTCGGCCTGCTGGCCGGTCTGCTGCCCCCGCTGCGCGGCGTCCCGGAACTGCTGATGCTCGCGGCGTACGGCCTGGTCGCGGGCGTGCTCTACGGGACGCTGCAGAACCTGTCGTTCTGGCCCTACGGACTCGGCCTGAAGACCGAGCTCAGCTTCGTCGCGGGCGACCCGGTCGCCGAGAACCTGCACCGGTTCGTCGTCTTCTCGTTCACCACCGCCTTCGGCTGGGACCTCGTCCGCGGCATCACCAACGTGGTGCTGATCGTGCTGACCGGCCCGGCGATCCTCGCGACCCTGCGACGTGCGGCGCGCAAGGCGTCCTTCAGCACCACCGCTCCGCGATCTCCCGGATCACCTTCGCGTTCCGGTTCGTCGCGACCCCGATGATCTTCTCCGCCCGCGCCGGTGACCGCGGCGCGTCGCCGAACCCGATGTCGTAGAGCAAGTGCAGCGCCCGGCCGCTGGCGACGAAGCGGATCCCGTCCGGCGTGAGGTCGCGGAGCTCCTCGAGGTCCGCCTCGGGGATCGGTCGCTTGAGCAGGCTGATGTAGTGCCCGTGCTTGAAGCCCTGCTCGGCGACCTCGTCCGCCTCGGCGGCGAGCGCCGTCAGCTCCGCCGGGCTGAACACGATGGTCGGCACCTCGAACCCCCGATCGGCCAGGAAGACCCCCTCGAGCTCGGCCTCGATCTTCGCCGTGGACCGCAGCGGGGAGGTGACCCGGACGTTCCCGGTCTGGATGTAGGTCTCGACGTCGCCGTAGCCGGCGCGCTCGAGGGCCGCGCGCAGGTCCGCGGTCCGGTACGGACGCTTGCCGACGTTGACCGCGCGGAGGAAGCCGATGTGGGTGGGCACGTGGATAACGTAGTCGCCATGTACCCCGGAACCTGGGCAGCGACCACCCCCGACAAGCCCGCCGCGATCATGGCCGGCACCGGCGAGACCCTGACGTACGCCGAGCTGGAGGAGCGCAGCGCCCGGCTCGCGCGACACCTGTACGACGGTGGCCTGCGCCCGGGCGACGTGATCGCCCTGCTCACCGAGAACCGTCTCGAGGCGTTCGTCGCGTACTGGGCGGCCCTGCGTTCCGGCCTCTACATCACGGCGGTCAACCACAACCTGTCCACCGACGAGGCGGCGTACATCGTGCAGGACTGCGGCGCGAAGGTGCTGATCGCCTCCGCGAGCAAACGAACCCTCGTCGAGGGCGTGACCGCCGCCGTGGACGTCCCGGACAGGCTCGCGTACGGCGGCCCGATCCCCGGCTTCGCCAGCTTCGAGGAGGCGCTCGCGGCCGCCAGTGCGGACCCGCTACCCAGCCAGCCGCACGGCGACGACTTCCTGTACTCCTCGGGCACCACCGGTCGTCCCAAGGGCATCAAGCTGCCGCTGCTGCCGATCAGCGTGGACGAGCCCGGCTACCCGTACGTGACGATCTTCGGGGGGCTGTTCGGCTACGGGCCCGAGACCGTCTACCTCTCGCCGGCGCCGTTCTACCACGCAGCGCCGCTCCGCTTCATGGGCGTCGTCCAGGCGGTCGGCGGCACCGTGGTGATGATGGAGAAGTTCGACGCGGACGCGTTCCTGACCGCCGTCGAGCGCTACCGGGTCACCGACACCCAGGTCGTCCCGACGATGTTCGTCCGGCTGCTGAAGCTCCCGGCCGAACGCCGTGCTACCGCGGACGTGTCGTCCTTCAGGACGGTCGTGCACGCGGCCGCCCCGTGCCCGGTCGAGGTCAAGCGGCAGATGATCGACTGGTTCGGGCCGGTGATCCACGAGTACTACGCCAGCACCGAGGCGATCGGAGCGACGTACGTGAACTCGACCGACTGGCTCGCCCACCCGGGCACGGTCGGCAAGCCGCTGCTCGGCATTCCGCGGATCTGCGGTCCCGACGGCGAGCTGCTCGGCGCCGGCGAGGTCGGCACCGTCTACTTCGAGCGCGACGAGCTGACCTTCAGCTACCACGGCGACCCCGAGAAGACCGCGTCCACCAAGCATCCCGAGCAGCCGAACTGGGCCACCGTCGGCGACCTCGGCTATCTCGACGCCGAGGGCTTCCTGTTCCTGACCGACCGCAAGGCGTTCATGATCATCAGCGGTGGGGTGAACATCTACCCCCAGGAGATCGAGGACGCCTTCAGCCTGCACCCCGCGGTCGCGGACATCGCCGTGATTGGCGTCCCCGACGAGGAGATGGGGGAGCGGGTCGTCGCGTACGTCGAGCCCTCCGACCAGGGAGGCGACGACCCGGGGGCAGAGCGAGTCCCGGTGGTTGAGCTCGTCGAAACCCTCCGCACCTACGCACGGGAGAAGATCGCGCACTACAAGGTGCCCCGCGAGTTCATCGTCACCGACGACCTGCCGCGCACCCCCACCGGCAAGCTGGTCAAGGGAGTCCTCAAGGACCGCTACGCCGCCGCGGCCGTCGAGCCTGCCGAGACGCCGTAACCGGACCCGGTCGTCGAGCCTGCCGAGACGCCGTCACCGTCAGCGCCTAGGCTGGACACCATGTCCGCGCCCAGCCCCATCGAGCTCGACGAACCGGCCACGGACGACCTCACCGTCCCGGCCACGCCGTGGGTCACCATCGTCTGGAACGACCCGGTGAACCTGATGTCGTACGTGTCGTTCGTCTTCACCCAGCACTTCGGCTACTCCAAGGCGAAGGCGGAGAAGCTGATGATGGAGGTGCACAACGACGGCAAGTCGGTGGTCTCCGCAGGGAGTCGCGAGGAGATGGAGCGCGACGTCCAGGCGATGCACGAGTACGGGCTCTGGGCCACCATGCAGCGGGACGACGCGTGAGCGGTTTCGAGCGGCACCGCAAGACCGGGGCCAGCCTCGCCACGTTCAGCACCTTCGAGGCCGACCTGCTGCGCTCCCTGGCCAGCCAGCTGATCGAGCTGCTGCGCAACGAGTCCGCGACCGGGGACGTCGAGGGCGACGAGGACCCGCTCGAGGAGCTGTTCAATTTCGACGGTCCGACGCTGGCGCCCGAGGACCCTGTCCTGCAACGACTGTTCCCCACGGCGTACGCCGAGGACGCCGAGGCCGCTGCGGAGTTCCGGCGCTACACCGAGAACGACCTGCGCAACACCAAGGCCGCGGGCGCCGCGTGCATCATCGACACGCTCGAGGACGCCGGCCTGGCGGCTGAGCCGGAGGACGGCGTCTACATCGACGTCGAGCTCGGGCCGGAGACCGCGCTGACCTGGATGCGGTCCTTCACCGACATGCGGCTTGCGATCGCCACGCGCCTCGGGATCGAGGAGGGTGACGAGGAGCGCTGGTACGCCCTGGACGACGACGACCCCGAGTCCCAGGTGCACGACATCTACGAGTGGGTCGGTTTCCTCCAGGAGACGCTGGTCCGCTCCGTGGCCGGGTGACGTCGCCCCACCCCTGACCGCCTAGGCTTGTCCATGTGTTGAGACTGGACCAGGCGACCTACGACGCGATCGTCGCGCACGCCAAGCGGGACCACCCCGACGAGGCCTGCGGGATCGTCGCGGGCGCCGAGGGCAGCGACGTCCCCAGTCGGCACGTGCCGATGATCAACGCCGCCGGGTCGCCCACCTTCTACGAGTTCGACTCCGGCGAGCTGCTCGCGCTCTACAAGGAGATGTGGAAGAACGACGAGGAGCCGGTGGTGATCTACCACTCGCACACCGCGACCGAGGCGTACCCGAGCCGGACCGACATCGGCCTGGCGAACGAGCCCGGCGCGCACTACGTGTTGGTGTCCACACGCGAACACGGGAATAGTGAGGGCCCGGTGGAGTTCAGGTCCTACAGAATCATCGACGGAACCGTCACCGAAGAAGACGTCGCCATCTCCGGCGAAGAGAAGAGCTGAGGAAGCAATGCCCATCGAGGTCCGGATCCCCACGATCCTGCGTACGTACACCGGCGGCGAGAAGGCCGTGGACGCCAACGGCGCCACCCTGTCCGCGCTGATCGAGGACCTGGAGGCGAACCACCCCGGCCTTGCCGACCGCCTGCTGGAGAACGGTGACCTGCGCCGCTTCGTCAACGTCTACATCAACGACGAGGACGTCCGCTTCATCGGCGGGCTCGGCGCCGAGCTCTCCGACGGCGACAACGTCGTCATCCTCCCGGCAGTCGCCGGCGGCTGATGCGCTACGACAGCCTGCTCGAGTCGGTCGGCGGCACCCCGCTGATCGGGTTGCCCCGGCTCTCGCCGACGCCTGACGTCCGCATCTGGGCGAAGCTGGAGGACCGCAACCCCACCGGCTCGATCAAGGACCGTCCGGCCCTGAAGATGATCGAGCAGGGCGAGAAGGACGGCCTGCTGCGCCCCGGCTGCACGATCCTCGAGCCGACCTCGGGCAACACCGGCATCAGCATCGCGATGGCCGCGAAGCTCAAGGGCTACCGCGCCGTCTTCGTGATGCCGGAGAACACCTCCGAGGAGCGCCGCCAGATCCTGCGGATGTGGGGCGCGGAGATCTACTCCAGCCCCGCCGCGGGCGGCTCGAACGAGGCTGTCCGCGTCGCGAAGCAGATGGCCGCCGAGCACCCCGACTGGGTGATGCTCTACCAGTACGGCAACGACGGCAACGCCCTGGCGCACGAGGAGGGCACCGGCCCCGAGCTGCTCGCGGACCTTCCCGAGATCACGCACTTCGTCGCCGGCCTCGGCACCACCGGGACCCTGATGGGCGTCTCCCGGTTCTTCCGCAAGGCCAAGCCGGAGGTCCGCATCGTCGCCGCCGAGCCCCGGTACGGCGAGCTGGTCTACGGCCTGCGGAACCTCGACGAGGGCTTCGTCCCCGAGCTGTACGACGCGTCCCTGATCGACACCCGCTTCTCGGTCGGCCCCCGCGACGCCGTCCGCCGCGTGCGCGAGCTGCTCGAGCTCGAAGGCATCTTCGCCGGCATCTCGACCGGCGCCATCCTGCACGCCGCGCTGGGCCAGGCCGCGAAGGCGGTCAAGGCGGGGGAGCGCGCGGACATCGCGTTCGTCGTGTGCGACGGCGGCTGGAAGTACCTCTCGACGGGTGCCTACGAGGGCACGGTCGACGAGGCCGAGGAGCGCCTCGAAGGCCAGCTCTGGGCCTGATGGACGTCCTAGGGATCATTCTGGCCGTGCTCTGCGGCGCGGTCGCCCTGCTGCTCGTCGTCGACATCGTCCGCGACCGCAACAACACCAACCCGCCGTTCTTCGGCATGATCGCGATCGAGGCCGGGCTGGTGGTCCAGCTGGTGTGGGGCCTCGCGCGGCTGACCGGCGACCACGACGGCGTCGAGGTCGGTGCGTACGTCGGGTACCTGCTCGGCGCCCCGCTGCTCATCCCGGTCGGCTGGCTCTGGGGCGCCTCGGAGAAGAACCGCGCCGGGACCGCAGTGGTCCTGGTCGCCGTCCTCGTGGTGCCGGTGCTGCTGCTGCGGCTGCACCACCTCTGGAACGTGCATGGCTGAGCGGGTGGCCGAGACCTCCCGGGGCTTCGGCCGGGTCCTGGTCTTCGTGTACGGCGTGATCGCGTTCGCCGCCACCGGCCGGGCGTCCTTCGAGCTCACCACGAAGTTCGACGAGGCGCCGTTCCCCTACTCGCTCTCGATCGCCGCCGCGGTGATCTACGTCGTCGCGACCTGGGCGCTGGCCACCGGGCGTCGCGCGATCGCGGTGGCGACCGTCTCCTTCGAGCTCGTCGGCGTGCTCGCCGTCGGCGTCAGCAGCCTGGTGTGGACCGACAAGTTCCCCGAGGCCAGCGTCTGGTCCGACTTCGGTGCCGGTTACGGCTGGGTCCCGCTGGTGCTGCCGTTCGTCGGCCTCTGGTGGCTCTGGAAGACGTCGGTCGTCGAGCCTGCCGAGACGCCGTGAGACCGGTTGGTCGAGCGTAGTCGAGACCAGGTCCCGACTACGCTCGACCGCCCAGGTTGCTCAGCCTCCCGGCTGCAGGTTGCCGTTCACCTTCAGCGAGTACCTCGCCTGCTGGTTCACGACCTCCTTCGGGTCGTCCTGGGTGACCAGCGCAGCGACCGTGGTGGGCCGCAGACCCAGCCGGACGAACAGCTGCCCCACGCTGAGCTTCCCGTCGAACGTCTTGTTCAGCGGGATCCGCGTGATGGCGGTGTGGCCCTTGGAGTCGTAGCCGATCAGCTGGACGGTGTAGCCGGCCACCTTGGTCGGGTTCACCTGCGAGATCGTCTTCCAGCCCGCCAGGGTGCTGGGCACCTCGGTCGACCCGACCTTGATGTTGCGCACCCAGAAGCCGCCCTCGTTGACCGCGGTGTCGGTGATGTACCGGAACCCGATCAGGACGTTCTTCCCGGCGTACGCCGAGAGGTCGGCGGTCTGCGACTTCCACGTCCCGCTGTCCCCGCTGAAGCCGGGCAGCTGCGAGACCGCGGCCGGGTCAGCACCCGGGTCCGCGTCGGTCGTCGTGTCGGCGGTGGCCAGGCTCTTCCAGGTCTTGCCGCCGTCCGCGGAGACCTGGGCGAAGCCGAAGTCCCAGTCCTCCTCGATGTCCCAGAGCGCGTCGAACGTCAGCGTCGCGCCGGTGCTGGGCACCGCGACCTGCCGGGTGATCGAGCGGTCCAGGCTCTCGCCGCAACCCGAGTAGAGGGCTGCCGGCCCGGTGCCGGTCGGGACGTCACCGCAGGTGGTCGCCTCGGTGGTGGCACTCGGCGGGTTCGCCACCTCGGTCCACTCCACCGGGTCCGGCTCCAGCGTGGACGCGCCGTTGAACGTCACCGACCGGAGCTCGGAGGCCTTGTAGTACGACCCGTTGGCCTTGCGGAGCCGCACGTAGTCGGCACCGTTCGGCGGAGCACCCGGGGTGTTGTAGTCCTGCGCGTTGTCCCAGTTGATCTTCGCCTTCATCGACTTGATCGAGAGCCAGTGCGCCAGCCCGCCGCGGACGCCGCGCCAGGAGATGAAGGAGTCCAGCGCCAAGGAGGCGTTCCAGTCGTGCAGCGTCTGCATCGCCGTCTTGTGCGGACCGGGCTTGCCCTTGATCTTCGGCGCGGACTCGGTCAGGACCTTGTCCAGACCGACCAGGCCGTTGCCACCCTCGAGGTGCAGCTTCTTCATGAACTTGTTGCCGTAGTGGCTCTGCAGGTACTCCATGAACGAGTACGCCGCGCCGTAGTCGCAGAGGATCTCGGGACCACCCTGGTCACCCCATTCGGTCAGCGAGTTCTCCGCGCCGCCGAACGCCGGGTCGGAGAAGCCCTGGATGCAGGCGAGGTGCCCGTCCGCCCCGGCCGCGTCGGGAGCGATCGACGGGTCCACGTAGCCGACCAGGGTCTGCGCCCAGTCCGAGAGACCCTCGTTGACCCACGCGGTCTCGTCGGGGTCGGCGTAGTACTCCAGCAGGTGCTGGTACTCGTGCGCGAAGGTGCCCTCGTACAGGTGCGGCTTGGCGGCGCCGTACGGGCGGTTCGAGCCCTGGCTGGTGGCGCAGTCCTTGTACGCCTGGTCCGCGCTGTTGTCCGGCGGGTTCGCCCCGGTGCGGTGCAGCCAGTCGTAGGCGTCGATGGTCATGATGTTGCGGTCGAGGTACTCGTTGAAGACCGAGTAGAAGAAGCCCGCGATGTAGGTCTGACCGTCCGGCGTACCGGGGTCGTAGAAGTTCGCGTCCTTGACGTTGTCGACCAGGACGACGATGTCGTCGGCCTTGTCGGCGTCGACCTTCCAGTAGTCGGCGTCCTCGCCGATCTGCTCGGCGAGCTCGGCGCCGCCGGTGCCGTCACGGCTCGGCGGGACCGAGAAAGCGGCCGACTCGGTCGGGTAGATGTTGGTGTCGAACTCGTGCACGAAGCTGTTCACCTGTGCGTCGGTGACCTCGCTGAGCCCGAGGGTGTTGCGGCAGTCGCCGGCCGGGAAGGCGGTGTCCTGGGCGACCCACACCTGGATGTGGTCGCCGATCCCGCGCAGCGTGTAGTTCTTGAGGTAGATCGAGCCGTCGGTGTCGTCGTTGGCGAGCCAGGTCTGGCTGGCGCCGACGACGGGGGCCACGGCTGCCTGTGCCGCGATCCGGCTCTTGGCCCGCCGGATGCTGGCCCGGTCGAGGCTCATCGGCTTGCCGCCGTTGTAGTCCGGCCCGACGTTGCGCGTGTCGCTGGTCGGTTTCTTCGCCTTGGTGGCGGCGGCCGGCGCAGCGGCGTCCGCGGTGGTGTTGGTCAGAGCCGACGAGGTGATCAGCGCAGCGGTTACTGCTAGTGCTGACCACGCGGCTCGCTTGCTGCGAGGCATGTTCATCTCTTTCACCCGAAATCGAGAGACGACTGCAACGGGTTGCGCTGAGTCGCCCCACTGACTGACTGATCCAAGCACCGTGGTTGTGAGGTGCGCAACGACCGCTTGGTCACGGAATGAACACGGTCTCCGACGACTTGTGCTGGGGTGAGCACTGTGGAGCAAGCCGTCGAGACCGTCGAACCGACCCTCGGCCGCGGCAGGCACATCGGTCTGGCCATCACCGCCCTGGCGCTCGGTGGCTTCGCGATCGGCACCACCGAGTTCGTCACGATGGGCCTGCTCCCGCAGATCGCCGACGGGATCAGCTCCTCCAACGCGCGGACCGGACACATCATCTCGGCGTACGCCCTGGGCGTGGTCGTCGGCGCCCCGGTGATCGTGTCCCTGGGGGCGCGGCTACCGCGCCGCGGGCTGGCGATCGGCCTCGTCCTGGCCCTCGGCATCGGAAACGCCCTCACGGCGGTCGCGCAGGGGTACGAGCAGGTGATGGTCGCCCGCTTCGTCGCCGGCCTCCCGCACGGCGCCTACTTCGGCGTCGCCTCCCTGATCGCCGCCTCCCTGGTCGCCCCGGAACGACGCGGTCGCGCGGTCAGCGGTGTGATGCTCGGACTCTCGGTGGCCACCGTCGCAGGCGTCCCGGCCAGCACCTGGCTCGGTCAGGGACTCGGTTGGCGCAGCGCCTACTGGGCGGTCCTCGGCATCACCGTGATCACCGCGCTCGGTCTGCTGGCGTTCGTGCCGGCCTCGCGGGGGAACCCCGCCGCCACCGTCCGCGGTGAGCTCACCGCGCTGACAGAGCCGCGGGTGCTGTTCGCGATGGGCGCCGGGATGATCGGCTTCGGTGGGATCTTCGCGATGTACTCCTACGTCGCGCCCCTGGTCACCGACGTCGCCGACGTGTCCGACGGCGGCGTCCCGGTCTTCCTGCTCGCCTTCGGCATCGGCTCGGTGCTCGGTTCCTGGCTCGCGGGCCGGATGGCGGACTGGGACAACGTCCGCTCGGTCCTGATCGGGTTCGGCTCGGCTGTGGGGGTGCTGCTCGCCATCGTCGGCGTCGCCGGCATCCCCGTGCTGCTGTGGGTGATGGTGCTGCTGCTCGGCATGCTCGGCTCGGTGCTCGCGATCAACCTGCAGATCCGGTTGATGCACGCGGCGGGTGACGCCCAGATGCTCGGTGCAGCGCTGAACCACTCCGCGCTCAACGTCGCCAACGGCCTCGGTGCCTGGCTCGGCTCGGTGGTCATCGCCGCCGGTCACGGCTACCGCGCGCCGAGCCTGGTCGGTGCCGGGCTCGCGGTCGCAGGACTGGTCCTCTTCGCCCTCGGTCTCCTGCGCAAGGACGACACCCCGGCCGTGTGACGTCGGTGGTCGTGGCTCCTTCCTCAGCCTCCCCGCACCCGCCGTGCGTGACGTTCACCTCCACGACGCCAGCGGCGCCATCGTCTAGCCTTGCGGGGTGGCAAGCGCTCCGATCGGCATCTTCGACTCGGGCTTCGGTGGACTCACCGTGGCTCGTGCTGTCATCGACCAGCTGCCCGCCGAGTCCGTCCTCTACCTGGGCGACACCGCGCGCCAGCCCTACGGCCCCAAGCCGATCGGCGAGGTCCGCGAGTACGCGCTGGAGTGCCTCGACCACCTGGTCGAGCAGGGCGTGAAGATGCTCGTGATCGCGTGCAACTCCGCGAGTGCGGCGATGCTGCGTGACGCCCGCGAGCGGTACGACGTGCCGGTCGTCGAGGTGATCCTCCCGGCCACCCGGCGCGCGGTCGCCGCCACGCGGACAGGTCGGATCGGCGTGATCTGCACCCGGGCGACCGCGGAGTCGCAGGCGTACGACGACGCGTTCGCCGCCGCGCCCCAGGTCACCCTGACCACGCAGGCCTGCCCCCGCTTCGTCGAGTTCGTCGAGCAGGGCGTCACCGGGGGTCCCGAGCTCCTGGCCGCAGCGCACGAGTACCTGGACCCGCTGGTCGCTGCCGGCGTGGACACCCTGGTCCTCGGCTGCACGCACTACCCGCTGCTCACCGGTGTCATCTCCTACGTGATGGGGGACGGGGTGACCCTCGTCTCCAGCGCGGAGGAGTGCGCCAAGGACGTCTACCGGGTCCTCACCGAGCGTGGGCTGGAGTCCGACCCGGGCGTGCCCCCGGTGCACCGCTTCCTGACCACCGGGCAGCCGGGAGAGTTCGAGTCGATCGGGCGCCGGTTCCTGGGCCCCGAGCTCCAGTCGGTCCTGCAGGTCGTGGGATCGGCCAGCGCCGGAGGCGTGGCGCAGGTGGTCGGACTGTGAGGCTCACCGTGATCGGCTGCGCGGGCAGCTACCCGGGCCCCGACTCGCCCGCCTCCTGCTACCTGCTCGAGACCGAGCACGAGGGGCGCCCGTTCCGGCTCCTGCTCGACCTGGGCAGTGGTGCCCTCGGCACGCTGCACTCCCACGTCGACCCGATGCTCGTCGACGCGGTCCTCCTCTCGCACCTGCACGCCGACCACTGCCTGGACCTGACCGGTCTCTACGTGCTCCGCCGCTACCACCCCGACGGTGCGGCGCCGAGGATCCCCGTGTGGGGTCCCGAACGCACGGCCGTGCGGATGGCCAAGGCCTACGACCTCGAGGAAGACCCGGGGATGAACGAGGAGTTCGAGTTCCTCGACTACCCGGCCGAGACCTTCCAGGTCGGTCCCTTCGAGGTGACCGCACGCGAGGTCGCGCACCCGGTGACCGCCTTCGGCCTGCGGATCCGCGCCGACGGACGGACGCTGGCCTACTCCGGTGACACCGGTACCTGCGACGCGCTGGTGGAGACCGCGAAGGACGCCGACCTCTTCCTCTGCGAGGCCTCGTTCGTCGAGGGCGCGGAGAACCCGCCGGACCTGCACCTCACCGGCGCCGAGGCCGGCGTCATGGCGACGCAGGCCGACGCCCGCCGCCTGGTGCTCACCCACGTGCCCCCGTGGCACGACCCCGCGGTCATGCTCGCCGAGGCGACGCTGACCTACGACGGTCCGCTCGAGCTCGCCGTACCCGGCGAGACCTACGAGATCTGATCAGCCCGGTGGTTGAGCCTGTCGTAACCCGGTGCGATCCCGGCGATCCCTAGCCCAGCCCCGCGTCGTGCACGCACAGCGCGATCTGCACCCGGTTCTCGACCTCCAGCTTGGTGAACAAGCGCCCGATGTGCGCCTTGACCGTCGGCACGCTCAGGTAGAGCTCCTTGGCGATCTCGGCGTTGCTCAACCCGCGCCCGACGGCCAGCGCGACCTCGAGCTCGCGCTCGGTGAGCCGGTCGAGGCGGGTCTTCGCGGCCCGGGCACGGTCCGGGGACTGCCCGGTGGTGACCTGCTGGATCAACGTGCTGGTCACGCTCGGCGAGAGCATCGGCTCCCCGGCGGCGACCTTGTGGATCGCGTCGACGATGTCCTGGGGCGCGGTGTCCTTGAGCAGGAAGCCGCTGGCACCTGCCGCGAGCGCGCGCATCACGTAGTCGTCGGCGTCGAACGTGGTCAGCACGATCACCTGGGGTGCGTCGGGGCGGGTGACCAGCGAGGCGGTCGCCTCGATCCCGTCCATCACCGGCATCCGGATGTCGATCAGCACGACGTCGGGGGAGTGCTCCTCGACCGCGACGATGCCGGCCGCCCCGTCGGCGGCCTGGGCGACGACCTCCAGCGTGCTGCTGCCGCCGAGGATCATCGCCAGCCCGCTGCGGACGAGCGGGTCGTCGTCGACGATCACGATCCGGATCTTGGGCTCTGTCATCGGTCCCTCACGTCGTCCACGGCAACCAGCATCGCAGGCTGAACCGGGTGGGCTCGTCGATCACCGTCAGCGTGCCGCCGGCCAGCTCGGCGCGCTCGCGCAGACCGACGAGCCCGAGTCCCGCGCCCGGCGTCACCGGCATGCCCAGGGCGCCCACGCGGGTCGCATTGGCGACGGTCGCCGTGATGCCCTCCTCCGGAGTACCGCTGATCCGGACGGTCACGTGCGCGCCGACCGCGTGCTTGCGCGCATTGGTCAGCGCCTCCTGCACGACCCGGTAGAGCGTGCGACCGACCTGGTCGGGCGGCTGGACGTCGTCGCCGAGGTCGCTGGCGAAGTCGATCACCATCCCGCTGGCGGCGGACTCCGCGATCAGCGCGTCCAGGTCGCCGTACGTCGGCTGCGGCTTGTCCCCGGTGCCGTCCGGGCTGCGCAGCACCCCCAGCACCTGCCGCAGGTCGGCCAGCGCCTCGTGCGCCTTGGCCTGGATGAGGCCCGCCGTCTCGGCGACCTGCTCGGGGGGCAGGTCGGTGCGGTAGGCGAGGGCGCCCGCGTGCATCGTGATCAGGGAGATCCGGTGGGCGAGCACGTCGTGCATCTCCCGGGCGATCCGCTCGCGCTCGGCGGAGCGGGCCTGGCTGACCCGCATCTCCTGCTCGGACTCCGCCGAGCGCGCGCGTTCGCGCAGCGTCCACACCAGCTCACGGCGCGATCCGAGGTACATGCCGACCGCGCTGGCCGCGATCGTGATGACCACCAGGAACGTGAAGGTGAGCCAGGGCGGGTCGCCGGTCAGGTTCGGTGCGTAGTGCGAGTACAGCTGCCCGACGACCACGCTGAGCACGCCGATGCTGACGACCTCGGGGTACCTGCGCCGGGTGGCCAGCGAGACCAGGGCGAGGCCACCCGGACCGGCCGCCGAGGCCGAGACCAGCCCGAACAGCGTGAGCACCAGGGCGACCCGGTAGGGCCACCGCCGCCGGAAGGTCACGATCACGAAGGAGGCGAGTCCGAAGCTCAGGTCGATCCAGAAGAACCGCCGGTCGTCGTGCCACTGGTGGTCCGCGATGTCCCACCACGCCAGTGTCGAGACGGTCACGCACAGCAGGAACCGCCAGACCTTGCCCCAGCGGGTCAACGGCTGGTTGTAGTCCTCCGGAGCGGCCTGCAGCACGGGACGAGCCTAGGGTCCGGCCTCCGCCGCCGACAGCACCCCCGGTTCCGGGTACCCCCTACTTTCGTCTAGGGCACGTCGAGCCCCTGGGACGTTGTCGCCGGGCGCCGGCCTCGGCAGGCTGGAGCCATGATCAAACTCGAAGGTGTTTCCAAGCGGTACGGCGACTTCGTCGCTGTCGACGACGTCTCGTTCGTCGCTCAGCCCGGACGCGTGACCGGCTTCCTCGGCCCGAACGGCGCCGGCAAGTCCACGAGCATGCGGATCATGGTCGGCCTCACGCCGCCCGACAAGGGCAGCTCGACGATCGGCGGGCTGAAGTACCACGACATCCCGAACCCGGGCCGCCACGTCGGCGTCCTGCTCGACGCCTCCGCGCAGCACGCCGGCCGGACCGGCCGCGAGGTGCTCGCCCTGAGTGCCCTGACCATGGGCCTGCCCAAGGCCAAGGTCGACGAGATGCTGAACCTGGTCGGCCTGACCGAGAACGAGGCCGGCCGCCGGGTGAAGAACTACTCCCTCGGCATGCGCCAGCGCCTCGGCCTGGCCAACGCCCTGATCGGGGACCCGTCGGTGTTGATCCTCGACGAGCCGGCCAACGGCCTCGACCCCGCCGGCATCCACTGGATGCGGTCGCTGCTGCGCGGGTACGCCGAGCGCGGCGGCACGGTGCTGCTGTCCTCGCACCTGCTGCACGAGGTCGAGATGATCGCCGACGAGATGGTGCTCATCGGCCGCGGCAAGATCGTCGCGCAGGGCACCAAGGCCGAGCTGCTCAAGACGGCCGGCACGTTCGTGAAGGGCGAGTCCCCGGAGAAGCTCGCCGCGGTCCTGTCCGAGGCCGGGATCCAGGCCTCGCCGTCCGGTGACGGGGGTCTGCGCTCGGACGCCGAACCCGTCGACATCGGCCGCGCCGCTGCTGCGGCCGGGGTCGTGCTGGTCGAGCTGCGCCCCGCCGAGGGCGCCGGTCTGGAAGAGATGTTCCTCGAGCTCACGGCGGACGACGCCCGCGAGCCGGTCGCCACCCAAGGAGTCCCCGCATGAGCACCACCACCGCACCCGCGACCCTGGACGTCTCCTCGACGCCCCGTGTCCCGCTGAGCACGTTGCTCCAGGTCGAGCTGCGCAAGATGTACGACACCAAGGCCGGTGCCTGGCTGCTGGCCATCATCGGCATCGTCACGACGGTGGCCATCGTGCTCTTCGGCCTGCTCGCCAACGACAACGACAAGACGTTCTCGAACTTCGCCGGCTTCGCGGCCACCCCGCAGGGCTTCCTGCTCCCGGTGATGGCGATCCTGCTGATCACCCAGGAGTGGGGCCAGCGGACCGCGATGGTCACCTTCACCCTGGAACCGCACCGGTCCCGCGTCCTCACGGCCAAGATCGGGGCCGCACTGGTCATCGGCCTCGGCGCCTACGTCCTGGCCATGGTCGTCGCCATCCTCGCGGCGCTGGTGCTCGGCGGCGGCTCGCCGTTCGAGGACTTCAGCACCTTCGACCTGGCGACCTTCGGGATGCTCCAGATCCTCGGCATCCTCCAGGGAGTCGCGTTCGGTCTGGTCTTCCTGAGCAGCGCGACCGCGATCGTCCTCTACTTCGCGATCCCGATCGTGTTCGGAATCATCGGGGAGATCTCGCCGTCCTTCGCCGACGCCGCCGCGTGGTTCGACCTCGGCACCGCGCAGGCTCCGCTCCTCAACGGCGCGTCCAGCCTGACCGGCGAGGAGTGGACCCAGCTCGGTGTCACCTCGGTCATCTGGGTGGCCCTGCCGCTCGTGGTCGGCGCTTGGCGAATGCTGCGCTCGGAGCTGAAGTAACGTCTTCTCCGTAGGACGTGTCCTCCCTCCCGAGGACAGCGGGGGAGAGCAGAGGTGGTGCCGGGCCTGGGTTCGGCACCACCTCCTTCGCTTGTCCGGCCCCGGAACTAGGCTCACCCCATGACCCGAGCAGACGGCCGCGCCGACGACGAACTCCGCCCGATCACCTTCACCCGCAGCTGGCAGGACCACCCCGCCGGTTCCGTGCTGGTCGAGTTCGGCAGGACCAAGGTGCTCTGCGCCGCTTCGGCGTCCGTCGGCGTCCCGCGCTGGCGCAAGGGCTCCGGCCTGGGCTGGGTCACCGCCGAGTACGCGATGCTCCCGTCGGCCACCAACACCCGCTCGGACCGCGAGTCCGTCAAGGGCCGCATCGGTGGTCGCACCCACGAGATCTCCCGGCTGATCGGCCGCTCGCTGCGCGCCGCGATCGACTACAAGGCGCTGGGTGAGAACACGATCGTGCTCGACTGCGACGTCCTCCAGGCCGACGGCGGCACCCGCACCGCCGCGATCACCGGCGCGTACGTCGCGCTCGCCGACGCGGTCGCCCACCTCAAGGCCGAGGGCGCCCTGGCCGGCGAGCCGCTGGTCGCCTCGGTGGCGGCTGTCTCCGTCGGCATCATCGACGGCGTCCCGCGCCTGGACCTCCCGTACGAGGAGGACGTCCGCGCGGAGACCGACATGAACGTCGTCATGAACGGGGCAGGATCCTTCATCGAGGTCCAGGGCACCGCCGAGGGGGCGCCGTTCAACCGCGCCGAGCTCGACGCGCTCCTCGGTCTGGCCGAGAAGGGCTGCGCGGATCTCACGCGCCTCCAGCAGGAAGCCCTCGCCGCCGGTGCCTGAGATCTTTCTCGCCTCCCGCAACCCCAAGAAGCTGATCGAGCTCGAGCGGATCCTCGGCGAGGTCGTGCCCGGCCTGACCGTGCTCGGCCTCGACGACGTGCCGCCGTACGACGAGCCGGTCGAGGACGCCCCCGACTTCGCGGGCAACGCGCTGCTGAAAGCGCGCGCCGGGTTCGCGATCTCCGGCAAGCCGACCCTCGCCGACGACAGCGGTCTGTGCGTCGACGCGCTCAACGGCATGCCCGGCGTTCTCTCCGCCCGCTGGGGCGGTCAGCCCAAGAGTGACGAGCGGAACAACCGGCTCCTGCTCGACCAGCTGGCCGACGTCCCCGACGAGCGCCGCGGCGCGTACTTCGTGAGCGTCGTCGCCCTGGTCCACGAGGGCGGCGAGATCCTCGTCGAGGGCCGGATGAACGGCCACGTGATCCGCGAGGTCCGCGGCACCGGCGGGTTCGGGTACGACGTCCTGTTCGTCGCCGACGACCGCCCGGGCCTGACGACGGCCGAGCTGGACAAGGACACGAAGGACGCGATCTCGCACCGCGGGAAAGCCCTGCGGGAGATCGCCCCGCAGGTGGCGGAGATCCTGATCTAGCTGGTGCGCTCGGAGAGATTCGAACTCTCACTGGCCACGACCTAAACGTGGTGCCTCTGCCGTTGGGCTACGAGCGCGCAGACCCACCCTAAACGCGAGTTGTGTGCCTGAGGGCGCGCTACAGGACGCGCTCAGGCACACGACTAGTCGTCGAGCCCGAGGTCCCGCTTCAGCTTCGCCACGTGACCGGTCGCCTTCACGTTGTACTGCGCGAGCTCGACCTTGCCCTTCTCGTCGACCACGATCGTCGAGCGGATGACGCCCTGGACGACCTTGCCGTACAGCTTCTTCTCGCCGAACGCGCCGTACGACGTCATCACGGATTTGTCGGCGTCCGAGGCCAGCGTGATGGTCAGCCCGTCGCGCTCGCGGAACTTGGCCAGCTTCTCGGGCTTGTCGGGGGAGATCCCGACCACGGTGTAGCCGGCCTTCTCCAGCGAGCTCAGCGAGTCGGTGAAGTCGCACGCCTGCTTGGTGCACCCCGGCGTCATCGCGGCCGGGTAGAAGTACACGATCACCTTCTTCCCGCGCAGGTCCTTGAGCTTCACCGGGGCTTCGCCGTCGGTCGGGAGGCTGAAGTCCGGAGCTGAGTCCCCAGGGGAGAGTCGAGTCGTCATGTCGGACACGGTAGCGTTGCGCAGCAGCACGTCGTACGGCGGTCTGACAGGCATAGGAGTGGTCGTGGGAGACAGGAACCTGAGCTCGATCGAGAGCGACATCGAGCAGACGCGTGCGCGCCTGGCCTCGACGATCGACCAGCTCGCGTACCGCACCAGCCCGAAGACGATCGCCAAGCGCGAGGTCTCGGCGGTCAAGGGCTTCTTCGTCGACGAGAAGGGCCCCCGCACCGACAACATCATCAAGGTCGTCGGCGGCGTCGTCGGGGTCGTGGTCGTGTTCAGCCTGATCCGCAAGATCGCCGGCTAGCCCGGGGCAGCACGCGCACGTGAGCGAGAAGACCCCGATCCGGATGCTCAACGACCGGGTCCTGGTTGCCGAGGACCGCGAGGCCGGCGAGCGGAAGTCCAGCGGCGGCATCCTCATCCCTGCGACAGCAGCGATGGGTGGCACCCGCCTGTCCTGGTGCAAGGTCGTCGCGGTCGGTTCCCTGGTGCGCGCCG
The DNA here is from genome assembly GCF_040546585.1 of Marmoricola sp. OAE513. Lineage (NCBI taxonomy): Bacteria > Bacillati > Actinomycetota > Actinomycetes > Propionibacteriales > Nocardioidaceae > Marmoricola > Marmoricola sp. OAE513. Next base: position 3,119,870 of record NZ_JBEPOC010000001.1, read on the forward strand.
TCGAGGTCGACGACCGCGTCCTGTTCGACCCCGCTGACAAGGCCGAGGTCGAGGTGCACGGCGAGGTCTACCTCGTCGTCCGCGAGCGTGACATCCACGCGGTCGCGGCCGACCGGCTCGGGGACAACCCCACCGGCCTGTACCTCTGAGATTTCTTCTCCGGTGCGCGTAAGCGCGCGGGCTCCACGGTGTCCTAAGTGTCGAGCCCGCCGGGAGGGACGTGGCTCACCAGTGCGGGAAGGCCGGGAGTACGAGCCGGGGGAGCAGGTGCAGCCCCCTCGGTGCCAGCTCTCACCAAGGCCTTCCCGCACGTTCGGGTCCGCGGGACGTCGGCCGCCCCCCGGTGTGCTGAGCACGCTGAGGCCGATCCCGCGGGCCCGTCTCAGTCGTCGGTGACCTGGTCTGCGCCGAGCGGGAACTCGACCCGGAAGGTCGAGCCCTTGCCGTAGACCGACGTCGCACTGATCCGACCGCCGTGCACGTCCGCGATCGCCTTCGCGATCGAGAGCCCCAACCCGCTGCCCGGTACGCCGAGCTCGTGCGCCCGGGTGGTGCGGAAGAACCGGGTGAACAGCTTGGCGCGATCCTCCTCGCGGATGCCGACCCCGCTGTCCTCGACCTCGAGCACCGGTCCTTCCGAGTCGGTCGCCGCGATGAGCCGGACGACGATGCGTCCGCCGTCCGGGGTGAACTTCACGGCGTTGGTGGCGAAGTTGATGACGAGCCGCTCGAGCTCGCCGGCGTCGCCGATCAGCGGCACCGGCTCGTCGGGCACGTCCAGGACCATCTCGAGGTCGCGCTGGAGCAGGCTCGGCCGGACGATCTCGTCGGCCCGGGTGACCACGGTGACCAGGTCGACCTGGCTACGCCGCCGGCGGTGGTCGATGCTCTCCATGCTCGACAGCGTCAGCAGGTCGTCGATCAGGGTCAGCAGCCGGCGGCTGTTCATGTCGATCCGGCTCATCGCGTCGTTCTGGCGCGCGTTCGGCTCGCCGTACACGCCGTCCATGAGCAGCTCGAGGTACCCGACGATGTTGGTGATCGGGGTCCGCAGCTCGTGGCTCACCGAGGACACGAACTGGTCCTTGACCTGGTCGATCTCGGTGAGTCGCTTCACCGCGCGGCGCTCGGTGTGCAGGGCCTTCTCGAGCACCGCCTCGGCGTCGATCCGGTCGGTGATGTCGTCGGCGGTCGCGACGTACCCGACGAAGTCCCCGGAGTCGTCGATGATCGGGCTGAAGATCGTCGAGAGCGTGCGCGGGATCCCGTCCTTGCGCACGAACTGCCAGATCCGCGCGGTGCCGGGCGGCAGCTCGCCGGTGGCCCGCACCACCGAGACGTAGGTCGGGTCCGTCCCCAGCTCGGCCGCCTGCCGGGCGATCTCGGCCTCGGTGTGGAACATCCGGGTCGACTGCCCGTAGACCTCGTCGGGGGTGTACCCCAGGATCGACTCCGCGCCGGGGCTGAACAGGTTGATCCGTCCCAGGCTGTCGGTGCCGATGATCGCGATGCCGCGCGCGCTCTGCACCAGCCGCTCGCTGCGCGCCTGCTCCTGGACCAGCTGGACGGCGCTGCGCCGCTGCATGGTCACCGCCATCGAGAACGGGATCGAGACCATCGCGCAGGCGAGCAGGAACAGCACCGAGGGGATGTCCTGGAACTCGGAGTCCGCGTTCGTCCACAGCGTGTTGGAGAACGGGCCCAGCCCCTGCCCGCTCAGCGTGCTGGCGATCGCGCCGACCACGACGAGCTGGAGCATGACCTCGCGGGTGGACCCGCGGAACGCCATCCAGCCCAGCAGCGGGAGCACCAGGAAGGCGAGGCTCGGGACGTCGTTGGGGATGAACGCGATCGTCGTGACCAGGAGGGTCAGACCCCAGGTGATGCTGCGCTCGGCCGACCCGTAGGACTCCTCGGGGCCGACGTGCTCCCGGAACAACCCGAGCAGCGACGCCTGACCGACCAGGTGAGCACCGAACGCGGCGATGCCGACGTGCAGCGGGACCCCGAAGTCGTAGACCCACGAGACCAGCGTGAAGACCAGCGCACCGGCGAACGCGCTGCCGACGCAGACGCCGACGAAACGGCCGAGGTCGTTGAGGTCGCGCATCTGCCAGGTACGGGACCAGCCGGCGGTCAGGATGTGCTGGGCGACGAGCGCCTCCAGCCCCACACCGATGCCGTAGCCGAGAGCGATCTGGAGCGAGTACTGCTCACCGACGGCGTAGGTGGTCGTCACGAGTGCGACCACGAGCGTCACCACCAGAGCGGTGTGCCGCCGCGGCACGATGGCGACGGCTCCCGAGGCCAGCCCGACCGGCCACATGAACCCGATGTGACCACCCGGTGGGGCGGCCAGGACCGAGCCGATGCCGAGTGCGAACGCCAGGGCCAGCACCACGCCTACGCGCAGGCCAAGACTCTTCGGCATCCGACCTCCCTCGTTCCTGGGCACACCCTAGTGCTGCGACGTCAGGGGGCGTCGTCGATCCTGCCCAATCCGCCGACGGGTGGGCGGGCCTGCTCTTCACCGGCATCGGTCAGTTCCGAAAACCGAGCGTCCCGGCGATTCGAGACCTACGCTGGATGCTCATCTGGAACCCGAAGGATCTTCCGTGCTCTCTCGCTCTCGGCTGCTCGTGGCTGCCCTGCTCTGCGCCCTCACCTACACCGGCCTGACCATGGCCCCCGCTCAGGCGGCCTCGGTCCCGAAGGTCACCAGCGTCGCGTACGCCGGCCAGAACTCCGCCACCGGCCAGATCAAGGTCAAGTGGAAGAAGGTCAAGGGCGCCAAGTACCAGCTGCGCTGGGCCCCCTCGTCCTCGAAGCTGAAGTCCGCGAAGCTCTACTCGAGCACCGCGACCAGCGCGTACTCGCCGGTGCTCAGCAACCGCTGCGTCAGCTGGTACGTCCAGGTGCGCGCGATCAAGAAGGGCAAGAAGGGCAAGTTCTCGACGCCGAAGGCCGTGAAGCTCAAGGTCGGCTACCCGACCAAGCCCGTCGGCAGCCAGATCAACACCACGACGCAGACCGACCCCACCTCCGCCCAGATCCGCTGGAGCACGACGGCGAACGTGGCCAAGGCGCGCCTGCACTGGTCGGCTGCTCCGTTCGAGAAGTGGATCGGCTTCGACAACCGCACGGCCTTCACGACCGGTCACAGCCTCTCGATCAAGCTGCCCGCGTCGCCGGTCCCGGGGGACCGCACGATCAGCCCCGCCTACGGCAACCCGATCTTCGGCGAGCTCGAGGTCAGCAACGGCTGCACCAGCTCGCTGCCCAGCACCGCGTACGTCGCGATGTTCCCGAAGCCGGCCGACCCGGGCAACGCTTCGACGGGCGACGCGCTCGCGGTGGCGTCCTACAACGTCGGAGAACACCCCGACGGCGATGAACAACCCGACGAAGATCGCCAACATTGCCGCCAACATCAACAGCCGCAGCCTGGACATCGTTCTCCTGCAGGAGGCGACCCCCACGACCGCGACTGACCTGAAGGCGACTCTTGGCTCGGACTGGGAGGTCGCGACCCCGCTGGCCGGACTTCCGGCCCAGCAGGTTCTCTTCCGGACGTCGAAGTACACCTGGAACTCGACCACGAACGTCGGCCAGGCGATCGACGGCACCGCAACCACCCCGATCCCGACGCCCGCCGTCCGTCTCGACCCGATCCCGCCCGTCGATCCGCCCGCCACCGGCGACCCGATTAGCCAGAGCATCCTTGTCGTCTCGGTCCACTTCGAGGACCGCTGGAAGTACTTCCCGGACGCCACCTCGGAAGAGCGGCGCGCCGATGCCAAAGCGAATGCCCAGGCGCTGATCAGCAACATCACCAACGCCAACCCCGACAACCTCCCCGTCATCGTCGGTGGCGACTTCATCGGAAAGCCGGTCGACAAGCAGGGCAACGTCTCCTACTGCGACGAGAGCACCCCGGGCTGCGTCGGCGAGGGCCAGCCCACCTTCATCCGCGCGGGCTACTGGGACTCCCAGAACGCCCAGACGAAGATCGGCTTGCAGTACGGCACGGTCATCGGTCACACGCAGCTCCGCACCACGACGTTCGGATTCGCGGGCCGCGCGGACTTCATCGTGATGAAGGGCATCAAGGGCTCGAAGACCTACGAGAACATGCCGAAGTTCAGCACCTCGAACACCGAGCAGTCCGACCACGCGATGATCCGCACGGACATCTTCGTCCCCAAGGTCCCCGCACCCTGACCCCTCAGAACCCCTGATCGCCTGCCGATCTAGCCCGTGAGCCGAAGGACCGGCTCTCCCCGTACCGCAAAGGACTGCCCGTGGTCGCTCGCCTCCGACTCCTCGCACTCGCCCTGACTGTCGCGCTGGTGACGGTCGGGTTCACGGTCACGTCCGCCGAGGCCGCGGTCGCGAAGGTCACAGGGCTGAAGTCCACCTCGCAGAACCACTACAACGCGACGTTCACGATCCGGTGGAAGCCCATCCGCGGGGCGACGTACCAGGCCCGGTGGGCGTCCTCGAAGGGCGGTCTCGCGCGCGCCGCCGTACGTCCGGCCGGTTCCGCCTCGGCGACCTCGCCGGCGCTCAACCGCTGCAGCACCAGCTGGGTCCAGGTCCGCGCGGTCAAGGGCGCGAAGGTCGGCAAGTGGTCCTCGGCGAAGGGCGTCCGGTTCAAGAACCCGTGGGCCGCCAAGCCCAGCGTCCGGGGGAGCGGTATCAGCAACGGCATCAAGCTGACCTGGCCCACGTCGTCGTACGCGACCCGCTACCGGGTCCGCTGGAACGCGGCGCCGTTCGGCAATTTCCCCGGGGGCGACGCCGTCGTCGGCGGCGGCTGGCTCAGCCAGGCGACGCGCACCACCAGCCTGAAGATCTCCACCACCCCCAGAGCCGGCGACAAGATGATGGGCGTGGCCTACGCGAACCCGGTCTACGTCCGCCTGGACGCGAACAACGCGTGCAACAAGGGGATCCGCAGCTCGGCCTGGACGCCCGTGTTCCCGACCGCTCCGGACCCGGGCCCGGGCGACGGCTTCCGGATGGGCAGCTACAACGTCGAGCTCAGCCCGAGCGCCTCGCAACCGACCCGCATCGCCGGTCTGGCCAAGAACATCAACGACCACGACCTCGACGTGATCTCCCTGCAGGAGGCCAGCGGCGACACGGTCTCCGCGCTCAAGGCCAAGCTCCCGACGAGCTGGCGTGCGGCTCCGTCGATCCGGCTCTCGGGCCAGCAGATCATGTACGACCAGAACAAGTTCCGGCTCAAGGCGAGCGGCTCCTTCCTGGTCCCGAACCCGCAGCCGGGCAAGGACGACCTGATCACGCCGTGGGCGCGCCTCGAGCAGGTCCACCCGTCCGGTGGTGCGACCAGCCAGGACGTCTTCGTGGTGGCGATCCACCTCGCCGAGAACGCGGACGCCTCGAAGATGAACAAGAAGCGGGACGCCGGGAACGCGGCCAGGGTCGCGATGCGAGCGATCGACGCGATCAACCCCAACGACGTCCCGGTCATCGTCGCGGGGGACCTGCGCTACCACCGGGAGCCGTTCGGCGACGTCGCCGGCTACGTGGAGGCCCCGCCGACGTTCGTCCGCGGCGGCTACTACGACTCGCTCGCTGCGGTGAAGAAGACCAACTACCAGTACTCCAGCGTGAACGGGCACAAGACCCAGTCACCCGAGGCGTACGGCGTCGCGACCCGTCCGGACTACATGATGCTCAAGGGCTTCGACGGCAGCCGCGCGTACGTGAACGTCGCGAACTGGAAGTACAACGGGTCGTTCGTCTCCGACCACAACCTGATCTACGCCGACCTGACCATCCCCTACAGGTAGGCGTCACTCGGCGACGGCGACCGAGATCCACCGGGAGTCGACCTCGAGCAGCGCCTGGGCGGTGTGCAGGCGCACGGTGCCGGCACCGGCGAGCGCGGCGTCGAGCGGTCGGTGGTGCCACAGCTCGATGAGCTCGGTGCCGTCGGAGGGCCGCAGCGTCACCAGCTGGCCGCTGACCTCCTCGACGGTCACCACCTGCCACCCCTGCGGTGCCCGACCGGCCAGCGTCGCCTGGACCGTGTGCGTGTTGTGACCCGTGCGAAAGCTGGTGCAGGTGTCGGCGTCGCCGTTGCAGGCGGTGATGACGTCGTACCGGCGGTCTGCCATGGAGCTCCTTGCGTAGGGAACACGTGGGTCTACCCGGAACTTCGGGGCAGTACACGTGGGGAAGGCCACTACTGTCTCCCGCACCCCCGACAGATGAGTTGCGAGACGCGCCGACCCCGGAACGACGAAACCCCCGCCGGCGGGAAGCCTGCGAGGGTTTGTCTGGATTTGTGCGCCATCAGGGACTTGAACCCCGAACCCGCTGATTAAGAGTCAGCTGCTCTGCCAATTGAGCTAATGGCGCGTGAACCGTCAGGAACCTTAGCAGCGCCTGCGCCCGAAGATGAAATCGGGGGTGGGTCTAGGTCGAGGCGATGACGGCGTGCGCCGCGTTGTGCCCGCCGAGACCGCTGACCGCCCCTCCGCGCCGGGTTCCCGACCCGCACAGCAGCACCGAGGGGACGCCCGTCGCGACGCCCCACTGCTGGGCCGGCGTCTCCAGCGACTCGCGGTTCGAGGCCCACGGCCAGGCCAGGTCGCCGTGGAAGATGTGCCCGCCGGGCATCGCCAGATCGGCCTCGACGTCCTGGGGGAACTTCGCCTCCACGCAGAGCTCGCCGTCCGGGCCCGTCATCACGCAGGAGAGCAGCGGCTCCATCAGGTGCACGTCGATCGCGGCGATCGCGCGGCGCACGGCCTCGAGCCTGCGCGCCTCGGGGTCCACCTCGAAGAGCGCCTCGGGCATGTGCAGCCCGAAGTAGGTCAGCGTGTGCGCGCCGAACGACGCGAGCTCGCCGAGGATCGAGGGATCGGTGAGGGAGTGGCAGTACAGCTCGCCCGGGGGAGTGGTGGGCACCTGGCCGCGCGCGGCCTCGGCGTACGCCGTCCCGAGCGCGCCGTACTCCTCGGCGACGTGGAACGTGCCGGCGAAGGCGGTGCGCGGGTCGACGCCGGTCTTGAGCCGGGGGAGCCGCGAGAGCAGGAAGTTGATCTTGAGCTGTGCGCCGCTGGGCTTGCTCGCCTGGTCCGGCTCCTCGCCGAGCAGGATCTTCAGCACCCACGGGGCGACGTTGGCCATTACGGTGCCGGCGCGCACGCTGTGCTCGCGGCTGCCGTCGTGCCAGGTCACCTCGGCGCCGTCGAGGTCGCTCCGGATGGCGCTGACCCCGGCACCCGTGATGATCTCGGCTCCAGCGGTCGTGGCGGCCTGCGCCATCGCGTCGGTGACGGCGCCCATCCCGCGCACGGGTACCCGCCACTCGCCGGTCCCGTTGCCGATCAGGTGGTAGAGGAAGCAGCGGTTCTGGATCAGCGACCGGTCGTAGAGGTCGGCGAAGGTGCCGATCAGCGCGTCGGTCGCGACCACGCCGCGGACCAGGTCGTCGGTGAAGCGCTTCTCGATCAGCTCGCCCAGCGGGCGGTCGACCACGGCTGACCACAGGTCGGGCTCGACGCCGGCCGCCATCTCCCGCGCGGTCATCAGCGGCCGGGTCAGGGTCGGTGCGACCCGGGTCGCGAAGTTCGCCATCTCGGCGTAGAACCGGCGCCAGGCGTCGTACTCGTTGTCGCTGCCCGTCAGCGCCCGGAAGGACTCCCGGGTCGCCTGGCCCTCGTCGTGCTCGACCAGGAGCCCGAGGTTCCGCCCGTCGCGGATCGTGGGGGAGTACGACGCCACCGCGCGTGAGCGCAGCTCCACGTTGAGGTCGAGGTCGCGCGCGACCGACTCGGGCAGCAGCGAGACCAGGTAGGAGTAGCGCGACAGGCGAGCGCCCATCCCCGGGAACGCCTCGGTGCTGACCGCGGCGCCGCCGACGTGGTCGAGCCGCTCGAGGACGAGCACCGATCGGCCGGTGCGGGCCAGGTACGCCGCCGCGGTGAGGCCGTTGTGACCTCCGCCGACGACGACCACGTCGTAGCTCTCGCGGCGCTGGCTCATGGAAGAACCGTAGCGGAGGGGACGATTCGGGACGTGTCCGTCGTCACCAGGACATAACGCATCGTGGGGGTGCCTCGTTGACTCGGACATGAACGCACTGCGCAGCTGGACCCGGCCCCGGAGCCTCCGCCTCCAGGTCCTGCGCCTGCTCGCCGTGCGCGTGGTCGGCTTCGGCGCCCTGGTCGCCACGGTGCTGATCGGCCAGATGGTGGCGGTCCGTCCCTCGGCCGCGCCGTTCGAGACGACGCCGTCGGCGCTGCCGTCGTGGACCGCCGCCGACCAGGCGGGAAACCCCGACTGCGTGCCCGCCGCGGCCTGGCCGGCCGGAAGCCCCGCGACCGCGGTCGTGGCGCACAGCTTCAGCGACGACCTCACCCGTCGGATCGACTTTGACGATGCCTGGGCGGCGAACCACAACGCCACCGACACCGACGACGTGTGGGTTCTCGGTATCTGCTCTTGAAAATAGTTGAACGTTGAACTATTGTTCAGGGCATGCCAGCAATCACCGTTGACGACCTGACCGTTCTGGACCGGCTGCCCGTCCCCGGACTCGGCGACACCGTCCGCCCCGTCAAGCAGATCATCGACGCCCCCTCGGGCTTCGAGGGCGAGGGCTTCCCGGTGCGCCGCGCCTTCGCGGGCGTCGACCTGCGCGACCTCGACCCGTTCATCCACATGGACCAGATGGGTGAGGTCGAGTACGCCCCCGGCGAGCCGAAGGGCACGCCCTGGCACCCGCACCGCGGTTTCGAGACCGTCACCTACATCATCGACGGTGTCTTCGACCACCACGACAGCCACGGTGGTGGCGGCACGATCACCAACGGCGACACCCAGTGGATGACGGCCGGCTCCGGCCTGCTGCACATCGAGGCTCCGCCGGAGTGGCTCGTGCAGGCCGGTGGGCTGTTCCACGGCATCCAGCTGTGGGTGAACCTCCCGAAGGACGCCAAGTGGAACGCCCCGCACTACCAGGACATCCGCTCGGGCCAGGTCGGCCTGGCCACCTCCGCCGACGCCGGCGCGCTGGTCCGGGTCATCGCCGGCGAGGTCGGCACGACCCAGGGCCCCGGCTCGACGTACACGCCGATGACGATGGTGCACGCAACGGTCGAGCCCGGCGCCCAGCTCGAGCTGCCGTGGAACCCCGAGTACAACGCGCTGGTCTACGTCCTCTCCGGGCACGGCACCGTCGGCCTGGACAAGAAGCCGCTGCGGATGGGCAACCTCGCCGTGCTCGGCAAGGGTGACTTCGTCACCGTCGAGGGGTCCCGGACCCAGGACAGCCGGACGCCGGCGTTCGACGTGGTCGTCCTCGGAGGCAAGCCGATCCGCGAGCCGATCGCCATGGCGGGACCGTTCGTGATGAACACCAAGGCCGAGGTGATGCAGGCGTTCGAGGACTTCAACAAGGGTCGGTTGGGCACGATCCCCAGCGTCCACGGAGCGCCGACCACCCTGCAGGAGGGCTGAGTCCGACCTGCCTCAGGGCAGGTGCGGGAGCAGTGGTGTCACGGTCACGGTGAACGGCCGGTGCGGCTGGGTGGCGCGCCTGTCCGCGACGACCTGGGCCGCGAGCTCGAGCGCCTCGACCCCGCTGCTGCACGGGACGTGGTGGTTGACCAGCCCGGTGCGCAGGTCGCAGGTCACCACGAGGTGCGCGCAGGCCGCCCGCCCGGCGGCCGCGGCGTCGCGCGCCCGCTGGAGCAGGTCGACGGCGCCGGCCTCGTCGAGCGCGGCGAAGTCGGCGACCTCGACCGTGGCCGGCTTCAGGTCGCTGCGGATCTTCAGCAGGGGAGCGACGTACGGGCGCCTGCGCGTCGCCGCCCTCGCCGGTGCTGCCAGCGGGGCGGGATCGGTGAACGACGTGCCGCCGGTGGCACGGGCCTTCAGCTTCTTGAACACAAGGACTCCAGTCCGGGAAGAGATCTACCCCGGAAGGACGCAGAACGAGCCGCCTCATCACGCCGTTCGCCGAGGCGGTCGGCCCTGCTGGGTCCTAGGACAGCTTGTCGACGTACGCGACCACGCGGTTGAACAGCGCCGCCACGCCCGCGGTCGAGGCGGCACGGGGTGCGGGAGTCTCTGCCAGCTCGTAGAGCAGCGGCTGCGCCGCCAGGACGCCGGCGTCGGCGGCCACCGATGCGGCGATCCGTGCGGCGTCGCGGACCGCTACCGGGTCCACGGTCCACACGGACTCGAACACCCGGTGGCGGTCGGGTACCTCTGACTGTCCCGGGAGCTCCCACGCGGACAGGCACGCCGTGGTGCCGAGCGCGTCGCACACGACGGCCCACTCGCGGCGCATCGGGGCGTTCTCGTCCAGCGTTGACCGGATCGGCCCCTCGGCGGAGTTTGCGTTGCCGTCCCAGTGGTCCGCGAAGACGATCGCCGTGCGCGCGACCCGAGCGAGCTCGTTCCACCGCGGCGCGGACGGCTCGTAGAAGTCGCCGCGCTGGAAGGCGCCGAAGAGCACCGGTCGGTCGGCCGTCGCGCAGCACTCGTCCTCGATCGCCCAGGAGAGCGCGATGAGGGTCGACTTGCGCAGCCGGTGCACCGGGAGCGCGGGGTGCAACCTCCGCAGCTCGGCGAAGATCGACGGCGTGCTGGGCGCCTTGGTGGCGGACGCCTCCGCGATGGCCACCTCCAGGCGGATGCCGCCCTCCTTGCGCCGCAGGACCTGCTGGACGAGCGCGACGTCGGCGTCGCTGTAGCGCCGGTGGCCGCTGGCCAGGCGACGAGGTTCCGGAAACCCGTGGCGGGCCTCCCACATGCGCAGCACCGCCGGGCTCAGGCCCGTGCGCTCCGCGAGGTCGCCGATGGTGAGCTCTGAGCGCTCGTCATCGGTGGGGGGTTGCGCGATCCCGGGGTCCTGGTCCATGCTCACACCATAAACCTAAACAACGTGTTTAGGAACTTGTTCAAGTTTGGAGAGTGCCATGAACAACATGAGCAAGATCGAGGACGGGGTCGTCGACTGGTCGGACCTCGGCCGCGAGATGTGGTCGTTCCTCACCGGCCGGCAGGCCGAGATCAACTACCGCTTCGTCGACATGACCGTCGAGATCCCCCGTGACACGGGACCGGCTTCTCCGCGTGCCGTCTGGAAGGTGGACGGCACCCTGCAGATCACCACGCGAGACAACGCGGCCGGAGCCTAGGCATGCCCGTCGTGGCACCGCCGCAGATCGAGGTGAGCGCCGACCTGCGCTTCAGCGTCGAGCTGCCCGGGCACGGGCCGGTGCGCGGAACCGTGGTCGGCTCCGGCAACCGTCTCGAGGTCCGGCTGGACGACCCGGCCTACTTCGCCGGCGGCCGGGACGCCGGTCACCTGCGCGCCCTGGCCTCTGCCCTGGCCGAGCGCGACATCACCGTCGTCGTCAAGGCGGGTGACACCACCCTGCTCGAGATCGGCGCCACGGACCCCCCGTGGTGGCAGCGACGACTCAGCAGGTCGCGGCACCTGAAGGTGGTGAGCGTGCGCGGTGCCGTCACCGGTGCCATCGGTCGGGTGCGCGGTGCGACCGCGGAGGCGGTGCTGCCGACCAGGGACCTCGTCCCGCCGACGACCTTGCTTCCCCTCGCGCCCACCTTCGGACGCGCCGACCGCCGGGTCACCACGACGCACGACCCCCGACGCGCGGGCAACCCGAGGCTGGTGCTGTCCGCCTCGAACCGCGGGCTGCCCGACGACGCGCGGATCGTCTTCCCGCTCCTGGCCGAGACCACCACCATCGGCAGCGGGGCCGGGTGCGACATCCGGCTGCCGGAGCTCGAGCCGCTGCACGCGGTCGTCGTCCACGACGGACGTGACGAGTTCGTCGTACGGCGCGTCGCCGCCCGGGCGCACGTCCTCGTGCACGGGGCCGTCGTGCAGGACGACCTGGTGCTGCGAACCGGAGCCCGTCTCACGGTGGGCCCGTGGACCCTCGCCTTCCGCCGCGCCGAGTACGCCGACCACGGTCGCCCGTTCGGGGGCCGGATCGGCGGAGAAGCAGGTCACCAGCGCAGCCAACCCCCGGCGCCCGCCGACGGCGCCGGCAGCGACGGGGGCGGCCCCACGGTGGTGCTGGACCCGCAGGGACCCCGATGAGGTCGGAGCTGCCGGTCGTGGTCGTCGGAGCAGGCCTCGCGGGCCTCGCGTGCGCCGGGCGGCTGGCCCGGGAGGGGGTGGCGGTCGTGGTGCTGGAGGCCGGCGACGGGGTCGGAGGTCGGATGCGCACCGAGCGCGTGGACGGGTTCACCATCGACCGCGGCTTCCAGGTCCTCAACACCGCGTACCCGGCGTTGCGCAGCTCCGGCGTCCTGGACGCGTTGGACCTCCGGTTCCTGCCCCGCGGGGTCCGCGTACGCCGCGACGGCCGCCTGCACGACGTACCGCACCCCCTCGCGTCAGCGACAGCACCGTTGCGGGCGCTGACCTCCGGGGTCGCGGGCGCCCGCGACAAGCTCGACCTCGCGCGGTACGCCGGCGCACTGGTCGCCGCGCCGACGTCAGCCATCAAGGACCGCGTCGACGTCCCTGCCACTCAGGCCTGGGCCTCGGCGCTCTCCCCGGAGGTCGTCGAGGGCGTCCTGGTCCCGTTCCTCACCGGGGTCGTGCTGGAGGAGGACATCGGGACGAGCCGTGTCTTCACCGACCTGATGATGCGCATGTTCGCGCGGGGTACCTCCGCAGTCCCCGCGCGCGGGGTGCAGGAGCTGCCGAGGCATCTCGCCTCGCGGCTCCCCCCGGAAACGGTGCGGCTGGAAGCGCCCGTGGTCCGGGTGGCGCCGTTCTCCGTCGAGCTCGAGGACGGGTCGGAGCTCGACGCACGCGCGGTCGTAGTCGCCGTGGACCCGTGGGCGGCTCACCGACTCGTCCCCGGGCTCGGTCACCCTCCCGCAGCACGCGGTGTCAGTACCCACTACTTCGCCGCGCCTCCCTGGGCGGGCTCCGACGGGACCCTCGTCGTCGACGCCGACAGGTCGGGGATCGCCAACTCGGTGGTGCTCACCGAGTCAGCGCCTGAGTACGCGCGGGACGGACGAGCGCTCATCGCGACGTCGGTGGTGCACGGCGGTTCCGGTGCGGATCTCACGCCCGACCAGGTGGCCGTGCTCGCCGCCGAGCTCCACGAGACGTCCGCCTCCCGGTGGGAGCACCTGGTCACCCGCGACGTCGCCGCCGCGCTTCCCGCGATGCCCGCACCGCACCCGTTGCGCAAGCCGGTCTACGTCCCCGACGCCGGCGTGTGGGTCGCGGGTGACCACCGCGACACCAGCTCGATCCAGGGAGCCCTGGTCTCGGGTCGCCGTACGGCGTCCGAGGTGCTGCGTCACGTCACTCTGAACCGGGCCGCCTCGTGAGCCCGGCCCCGGTCCTGGTCGCGGGCGGCACCGGTTTCGTCGGCCGCCGGTTGGTGGCTGCGCTCGCCGAGCAGGGCGAGGACGTCCGGGTGATGACCCGGCGGCCCACGTCCTACTCCGGCCCCGGTGTGCCGGTGCGGGGTGACGTCGAGCAGCTCGCGTCCTTGGAGAGCTCGCTGGCCGGCTGCCGCGCGGCGTACTACCTGGTGCACTCCCTGGACCGTCCCGACTTCCGGGCCCACGACGCCGCCGCGGCGCGCTCCTTCGCGCAGGCAGCGGCAGCGAGCGGGGTGGAGCAGATCATCTACCTCGGCGGACTGGGCAACGACGAGGACGACCTGTCCTCGCACCTGAGGAGCCGGCGCGAGGTCGAGGGCCTCCTGGGTTCGACCGGCGTTCCGGTCACGGTCCTGCGTGCGGGCATCATCGTCGGCCACGGCGGCATCTCCTGGGAGATCACCCGCCAGCTGGTGGAGCACCTGCCGGCGATGATCACGCCGCGCTGGGTCCGCACGCGGACCCAGCCGATCGCGGTCGACGACGTCGTCGGCTACCTGGTCGGCGTGCTCGACCGGGCTGACGCCCTCGGGCGCGTCTTCGAGGTCGGCGGACCAGACGTCCTGGAGTACAAGGAGATGCTCCAACGGGTGGCGGCCGTAGAAGGGAAGTCCTTGCTGGTGGTGCCCGTGCCCCTGCTCTCCCCGGCACTGTCCTCGAGGTGGTTGGCGCTGGTGACCGACGTCGACGTGCGCTCCGGCAGGAACCTCATCGACTCGATGGTCAACGAGGTGGTGGTCACCGACCACTCGATCGCCGACGTCGTCCCGCTGACCCCGAAGGGCTACGACGACGCGGTCCGTGCTGCGCTCGACGAGCGACGGCGGGAAGGGCGATGAGCCTGCGGGAGCGGCTCGGCCCGTGGTCGCGGAGCAGGCTGCCCAAGCCGCTGACGTTCGTCGTGGAGCTGGAGCGCGAGGAGACCGACGCCGTACGGCGGCGTCGACGCCGGGTCGTCGCCGGTACGTCGGTCCTCGGGGCAGGTCTGCTGGGTGCCTCGCTCTCCACGACCCCGGGATCCTCGAGCTTCTACCGGTCGACCGCGGCGGTCGCCGGTGTCTGGACGATCGGCGGCCTCGCCTCCGGTCCGCTCCACCTCGGGTGGATCGAGAACCGGGACTCCTCGCTGCGTCGTCCGGTCCTGACCCCGGCGGTGACCGGCGTCGGCGCCTTCGGCGTCTTCTACGGTGCAGCGTTGGTCGCCCGTCGGATCCCGGTCCTGCGCGACGCGATCTCCGGGGTCCTCCGGTTCGCCGACGAGGGCGACGACCGGCTGGTGCTCGCGACGACGCTGGCCAACGGCCTGGGGGAGGAGGTCTTCTTCCGCGGCGCGATGTACGCGGTCCTGGAGGACCGTGCACCCGTGGCCGCCTCCACCGCGGTGTACGCGCTGGCGACGACGACCACCCGCAACCCGGCGCTCGTCCTCGCCGCCGGGGTCATGGGGACGCTGTTCGGCCTCCAGCGACGCGCGTCAGGGGGCCTGCAGGCGCCCGTGATCACGCACCTGACCTGGTCGACCCTGATGCTCAGGTTCCTGCCGCCGCTCTTCGCGGCGGACGCGCGCGTCGAGACCCGGTCGTCCGCCGGTTCCACCCACCGGCGCGGTCGGGTCAAGCACCGGCTGCCAGTCGGATCAGCCACACCGTCCCGGGGTCCTCAGGCAGGTCGTCGATGAGGACAGGCAGCGGGATGGACCAGTTCCGGTCGGCGACGGTCCCCGGGACGTTCGGCCGGCGCTCCTGACCCACAGCGTCTTCGAGCGACAGGCACAGCAGCAACGACGGGGCCTGCACCAGGCGGGCGTACGCATCGACAACCGGGTCAGCGCCGAGCGACGAGCTCCCGGTGCTGTGGAGGGTGGCGAGCAGCGCCTGGCGGTTCGACTCGATCTCGGCAGGGTCGATGCCCGTCAGACGCGCCTGCTCCTCGGCGTCCGAACCGCTGCAGAGGCCGGTGACGGTCGGGAGGTCGTGCGTGGTCACCGCTGCCATCGAGCGCTCGGGCCACGCCGCCGGATCCTGCTCCTCGAACAGCAGGACCTTGTAGGACAGGATCCCGCGTTCTGCCAAGGCATCGGCGACTCCCTCCTCCACGGTGCCCAGGTCCTCGCCGACGACGACGGCGCGTGCGCGGTGGGACTCCAGTGCGACGATGTCCAGCAGATCATCGTGGGGGTACCGCACGTAGCCCCCGGCCGTCGGGTCACCGCCGCCGGGAACCCACCACAACCGGAACAGGCCCATGACGTGGTCGATCCGCAGACCACCCGCGCCGCTCACCGTCCGCCGTACGGTCTGGATGAAGGGCTCGTAGTCGACGTCCTGCAGTCGCCACGGCACCCAGGGCGGCGAGCCCCAGTCCTGCCCGAGGCTGTTGAGCTCGTCGGGCGGAGCCCCGATCGACACGTCCCGCGCGAGAAGCTCCTGCCACGTCCACGCGTCGGCCCCGGACCCCGCGACGCCGACCGGAAGGTCCTGGATGATCGTGAGATCTCCGGTGGCGGAACGCAGCTGGACGCTCAGCTGCCACTGCAGCCAGACGTGGAAGTCGATGTTCTCAGCCAGGTCCTCACGGGCGGCCGGAACGGCCGGTCCGGAGGGATCCCGTACGCCCTCGGGCCAGGTGTGCCAGTCGGTGCCGTGCCGTTCGGCGAGCGCGCACCACAACGCGTAGTCCTCGACGTCCTGACCGCGTTCGACGCGCCAGGTGTTGAAGTCGTCGGCGTCGTGACGACTGCGTTCGAAGGCAGACCGCAGCGCGCTCAGCTTGACGGCGGCGACGCCGTCGCGGTCGATCAGCTCGGCGGCTCGCACCCTGTCCAGCGCCTCGGTGTCCGCGTCGGCCGGGTCGAAGCCGGGGACCTCGGGTACGCAGAGGTAGAGCGGGTTGAGGAACCGCCGTGACGTCGGCAGGTAAGGGCTCGACTCCTGCACGCCGCTGGGTGCGACGGCGTGCAGGGGGTTGACGAGGAGGAAGCCACCGCCGACCCCGGCAGTCCACTTCCGGAGGCGCCGGAGGTCGCGAAGGTCGCCGATGCCCCAGCTGTCGGAGGAGCGCGTGGCGTAGAGCTGGACCGACCATCCCCACGTCTGCTCCTCGGGCACGAAGCAGCGTCCCGGGGAGACGATGAGTGCTCGTTCCGTGCCGGCACCGGTGCGGGCGCGGTGGTAGCCGAGCGGGAAGTCCGCAGGGAGTCTGCCCGCAACCCTCCTGGTCGATCCGTCCTCGCACACGACGTCGAGGTCACCGAGCCCGGGATCGCGCCCGGGACGCGTCACGACGGGCCTGGTGTCGTCAGCCCCCGTCGGCTCGCCCAGCGCTGCGCGGAGGGATGCGAGGGTGGAGGCGGAGAGCCTGTGCTCCTGCTCCCCGGCATCAGCCCAGACCTCTTGTACCGGCTCAACCACGAGGGTCGCTGGCGTTGTCGTGGCACACGCACCTGTCGCCGAAGTAGCGGCAGCTGCTCACGGATCCGTCCTCGTTCTCGACCACGAGCTCGGCTCCTCGTGCTCGTGCCAGGTAGGTCGCACCGGCGATGGCGGGCTCCTTCTTCTCGAAGCTGTGGCCGGGCTCGGGCTCGCCCTCGATCCGGTAGGACCACCTGCTGCGGTCGAAGAACGCGGTCACCCGGGCTGGCGTCTCCGCGGGTGTCGGGGCTGGCGTGTCGCCGGTCTCGTCGCGGGGAGCACGCTGGCTCGGGACGGGACGGGCAGGTGTCTCAGATCGGAGAGGCATGGTGAGCCCTGTCGTCGGTACTCCTGGGGAGACGCGTCGCTGTTGAGCGTCCTGGGGGAGAGGTACCCGCACGTTGCTGGTCAACACCGTCGGACCAGCGGCGACGTGCGGAACCGCTGCAGACGTGTGCGCAGACGGGGCTTCTGGGTAACGCCATGGGATGACCACAACTCCGGAGGACCCCATCACCGATCCCACCGAGTTCCCGGACAGCGGGCCGGACATCACCCCGCCGGACGAAGCCGCGCCGGACGACGGTGAGAGCCGTTGACAGGTGACAGCCTGCTGATGCCCGTCTGGGTACAGGCGGGCGCGTGGGGTCTGCTCGCCGGGGGCGCGCTGGTCCTCGGCGCTGCGATCGCCTGGTTCCTGACCGTTCCCCGCGCCGTCGTGGCTGCGGTGATGGCCTTCGGAGCGGGCGTGCTCATCTCCGCGCTGGCATTCGACCTGGTCGACGAGGCCGAGGCTGCCGCCGGCCTCGGCCCGACCCTCACGGGGTTCGTCGGCGGTGCCGTCCTGTACGTCGTGGCGAACCTCGCACTGGCCCGTCGAGGTGCGCGGCACCGCAAGCGGTCGGAGTTGCAGCCCAGCGAGGACGAGCACACGGGAAGTGGGACGGCCATCGCGGTCGGCGCGCTCCTCGACGGGGTCCCGGAATCAGTGGTTCTCGGACTCTCGCTGCTCGGAGGCGGCGGCGTCGGGGTCCCGGTGCTGGCGGCCATCTTCTTGTCGAACTTGCCCGAGGGCCTCTCCAGCGCAGCCGGCATGAAGCGCGCCGGACGGTCCGCGCGCTACGTGTTCGGCACCTGGGGCGGCATCGCCCTGGCCAGCGGGTTGGCCGGCGCCCTGGGGTGCCTGGTCCTGCAGGACGCGTCCGTCGCCTGGGTCGCCGGCATCACCGCGGTCGCTGCGGGAGCGATCCTGGCGATGGTCGCGGACACGATGATCCCCGAGGCCTTCGAGCGCACCCACCTGTACGTCGGGCTGATCGCCACCCTGGGCTTCGCGCTGGCATTCGCGCTCGAGCGAGGATGACGGTGCCCGCGATCCGGCCGAGGTGTCCTCACGGTTCGCTCGGCGGCCCCGGTAGCCGGTCGAGCGCCGGGAGCTCCACGCTCTGACCGCGCCGGATCGGGGTGATGCGGGTAGCGAGGCCGGAGTCGCGGTCGGCGGCCCGCAGGAAGTCGGTCAGCGGTGACTTGAAGACGCGGTAGTCGTCGAAGTGCACGGGCACCGCGTGCTGCGGGCGAACCGTCCGGAGGAGCTCGGTCCCTCCGCGGGCGTCGAGGGTCACGGTGTGGAACAGGACCCGGGTCCCACCCAGGTGCACGACCGCCGTGCTGATGCCCGGGTAGCGCTCGGCGATCTCGTCCAGGTGCGGACCGGTGAGGGTGTCACCGCTGAGGTAGAGGCGCTGGCGCAGCTCCCCGTCGACCCGGTGCTCCAGGATGCTGCCCATGACGGGCGGCAGCAGACGTCCGAGCAGCCCGCGGGCGTGCACGGCGGGCACCGACTCGATGCAGAGCTGCTCGCGCTCGCGGGAGAGCGAGGCTCGCTCCCAGGTGCGAAGACCCTGGGTGGTGAAGCCCCACCGGTCGAGCCGGCGGGCCGCGTGCGGGGTGGTGAGCACCGGAGCGTCCCGGGTGAGGCCACGTCGGGCGACACGGTCGAAGTGGTCGCCGTGCAGGTGGGAGAGGACGACGGCGTCCAGCTCAGGCAGCTGCTCGGGTTGGAGCGCGGGCTCTGTCAGGCGACGGGACCACAGCCCCTTGCCGAGGTAGGCACGCTGGCCGCGGTGCAGGAAATTCGGGTCGGTCAGCAGCGTGAACGACCCGATGCGCAGCAAGGTCGTGGCGGTGCCGATGAAGGTGATGTCGTTCACCAGGAGGTCCGGTCAGCCGAGGATGGCGACGCTGGGGTCGAACGCCAAGGCTGGGGTACCCGGTTTCAGGGCCTCCAAGCGGTTGTCGTGCCGGGGATCTCAGGTCGCCTCCACCTGCTCGCTGACGAGCCCGGTCACGGCGGACGGCGAGCGCGGGGCAGAACTGAGCGGGTCGAGGTTCACGAGGACCTCCTCGTGGCCGGGAACGAGGGGGAGACCGGAGGGTCGTGGGGAGGGTGCAACGTGGCGGCTGTCTGGTCGAGGCACTCGCACAGCGATTCCAGGAAGCTGTCGAGAAGCTCCTCGGGGAGCCGAACGCCCAGGTGCCGCGCGATGAGGTATGCCTCGACGTGGGTCTGGGGGTCGTGCGGATCCAGGCTGCGGATGAGCGCGGCGCACGGTTCGGGGAGCTGGGCGCAGAACAGGCGGAGAAGGTCGACGCGCGGGTGAACGGTCATCGGTTCAACCTCAGGACAGGGAGCCTCGGCTCCTGCCACGCGCCCTAGGTCCGAGCGCGACATCACCCTAACGCGCATCCGCAGCGGGGTGAAGACCACGAGGCGAGGACCAGCTCGACGGATCGAGCCCCTGACCTGGTCGCAGGTCAGGGGCTCGATCACCTGGGGTGAGTAACGGGACTTGAACCCGCGACATCCGCCACCACAAGGCGGCGCTCTACCAGCTGAGCTATACCCACCATCGCGCGTTCTTCAGAGGATCGTCCGAACGAGCAGGAAGAAGTGTACCGAAGGTTCAGGCGTGCTCTGAACCGGGTTGTTCCGCGGGCTCAGACGGTCGGTGCCTGAACAGATCCTGTGAGTGCGCCCTGGTGCGTGGTGGCGATCTTCTTGGCCGTGTCGGCGTCCGGTCCCGGGGGCGCGACGAAGACCGCGTCGCGGTAGTAGCGCAGCTCCTCGATGCTCTCCTGGATGTCGGCGAGCGCCCGGTGGCCGCCGGACTTCGCCGGCGCGTTGAAGTACGCCCGCGGGAACCAGCGCCGTGAGAGCTCCTTGATCGAGGACACGTCGACGATCCGGTAGTGCAGGAACGACTCCAGGTCGGGCATGTCGCGGATCAGGAACGAGCGGTCGGTGGCGACCGTGTTGCCCGCCAGGGGTGGCCTGCTGCCCTCGGGGCAGTGCTCCTTGATGTACGCCAGCACCCGCGCCTCGGCATCCGCCATCGTCGTGCCCGAGTCGAGCTCCTCCAGGAGACCGGACTTGGTGTGCATGTCCCGGACGAACGGCACCATCTGCTCGAGCGCCTCGGCAGGCGGCTTGATGATGACGTCGATGCCGTCGCCGAGGACGTTCAGGTCGAAGTCGGTGACGAGCGCCGCCACCTCGATGAGCGCGTCAGCGCCCAGGTCGAGGCCGGTCATCTCGCAGTCGATCCACACAAGTCGCTCGTTCACCCGACCGAGCCTACTCAGGTTCGTCTTAGGCCCGCTGGCTACCTTGGCGTCATGGTTCGCTGGATCGGTCTGGGCGCTCGCCTGGTCGTGGGCGGTGTCTGGCTGTGGGCCGGCCTTCTCAAGGTCGGTGACCCCGAGGCCAGCGTGGCCGCGGTCCGCGGCTACCAGCTGCTGCCGACCGGCATGGCCGACACGGTCGGGCACGTCCTGCCGATGCTCGAGGTCGTCCTCGGCGCCGCGCTGGTTCTCGGGCTGATCACCCGGGTCTCCGGGGTCCTCTCGGCGCTCCTGCAGGTCGCGTTCATCGTCGGCATCGCGTCGGTCTGGGCGCGCGGCATCGAGATCAACTGCGGCTGCTTCGGCGACGGCGGTCCGAACCCCGACGCATCCGCCCAGTACCCCTGGGAGATCGCGCGCGACGTCGGCCTGCTGGCCCTCTCGCTGCTGCTCGTCTGGCGACCGACCACGCCGTACGCCGTCGACGGCTACCTCTTTCCCGAACCCTCCGAACCCTCCGAGCACCCGAACGAGCAGGTGGAAGATGTCGAAGCAGAATCGTGACCAGAACCGCGCCGAGAAGGCAGCGGCGATCCGTCAGACCCAGGCACGCAAGGAGCGCAACCGGCGCATCGCCATCGTGGCGGGTGTGCTGGTCGTGCTCGGCGCCGTCGTGGCGGCGGGCACCTGGGCGGGGTCGGGCTCCTCGAAGACGGACAAGACGGACTACTCCGGGATGGCACTGGCCAAGACCGACTCCTCGATCCTGATCGGTGACTCCGACGCGCCGGTGAAGGTCGTCATCTACGAGGACTTCCTCTGCCCGTACTGCCGCCAGCTCGAGGAGTCGACCCGCGACTTCCTCCGGGAGAGCGCGGCCAAGGGCAAGGTCCAGGTCGAGTACCGCCCGGTCAACATCCTCACCGGCTCGACGTACTCGGCGCGTGCGATGAACACGTGGGCCTACGTGCTGAAGAACTCCGCCCCGACGGCGGCGATGAAGCTGCACGACCTCCTCTTCGAGCACCAGCCGTACGAGCAGAACGCGGACGAGACCACGAACGCCGACATCCTCGAGCTCGTCGAGCAGGCCGGCGGGGACAGGGCCGACGCCGAGGCCGCGGCGAAGACCCAGGACAAGACGTTCTTCGAGGAGTCGGCGAAGTCGGCGACCGAGATCGGGCTCACCGGGACCCCGACCGTGGTGGTCAACGGCAAGAAGCTCGACGACCTGAACGTCCAGCAGATCGTGGCCCAGATCGAGAAGCAGGTCGCGGACTCCTGAGCGTTCCCGGCTCGTAGGGTGGGTCCATGAGCACGCTCTCCACCCCGTACGTCGACTTCATCGCCGGTCTGCCGAAGGCGGAGCTGCACGTCCACCACGTCGGGTCCGCCTCGCCGCGGATCGTCGCCGAGCTGGCCGAGCGCTACCCCGGGACGGTGCCGACCGACCCGGACCTGCTCGCCGAGTACTTCGCGTTCAGCGACTTCGGGCACTTCATCGAGGTCTACCTCTCGGTCGTCGACCTGATCCGCACACCGGAGGACATCCGGCTGCTGACCTACGAGATCGCCCGCGAGATGGCGGGGACCCAGTCGCTGCGGTACGCCGAGCTGACCTGCACGCCGTACACCTCGGTGCTCCGCGGCATCCCCATCGAGGCGTACAGCGAGGCCATCGAGGATGCCCGCGCGGCGGCGCTGCGCGACTTCGGGCTGCGGTTGCAGTGGATCTACGACATCCCGGGGGAGAGCGGTGTCCCGGCCGCCGACGCGACGTTGGAGTACGCGCTGAAGCACCCCACCGACGGTCTGGTGGCGTTCGGCCTCGGCGGGCCGGAGGTCGGCGTGCCGCGCCCGCAGTTCCAGCCGCACTTCGACGCCGCGCGCGCCGCGGGCCTGCACAGCGTCCCGCACGCGGGGGAGACGACCGGGCCCGAGACCATCTGGGACGCGCTGAACCTGCTCGGTGCGGAGCGCATCGGGCACGGCACCTCGGCGGCCGCCGACCCGGCGCTGCTGGCACACCTCGCGTCCACCGCGATCCCGCTGGAGGTGTGCCCGTCCTCGAACATCGCGACGCGCGCCGTCGAGCGACTCGAGGAGCACCCGATCACGGTGTTCCGCGACGCCGGCGTCGTGGTCACCGTGAACAGCGACGACCCGCCGATGTTCGGGACGTCGTTGAACCGGGAGTACGAGATCGCGGCCGCGCTGCTCGACCTGGACCAGGCCGGGATCGGCGAGCTCGCGAAAGCAGCCGTGAACGCGTCGTTCGCCGACGAGGGTTTCAAGCGGGGTCTTCGCAGCGAGATCGATGCGTACGTCGCGGACCACGCGTGACGGCGAGCATCGCGGCACGCACTCCGAACCCGGCCGTTGCGGCCGCGGAGAAGTAGCGGGCCAGCCGTCTCATACTCGGCTGGCCCACCACTTTTGTACGTGACGTCGCACTGTCAACCTGGCCGCGACACGCGACCGAAGCAGGACCAATCCCCGTGCAGCAGGTGAATTCACCGCAAACGTGCCTGGACGGATCGAAGCCCGCCCCGGGTCGCGTGCGGAACGACGGGGGCGGGCTTCGGGGGTCCGTGGGGTGGACCCTGTTCTGGGTGACCCGTTCCTACCCGGGGCCCCACGCGGCCAAACCTGCGGTTTCCGGGGAGGGGGAACGGGCAACGCGGCAGCAAGACGGGCGACATACGCGTGTGCCGTCCGATCCAGGTCCCGGCGTCCAGAAGGCGGCGCCGGGACCGCTACGTCCTGGGTGAATCGGCTCCGGAGTGGGTAGGACGAGGAGATCCGGGTCCTTCACCCACCACCCCAGGAGGTGCCATGCCCAGCCCCGAGATCGCCCGCGCGTTGGCCGATGCTGCCAGGGCGATCGACGCCACTCGTGACGTGGAGACCGCGCTCACGGCGATCACGACGTCAGCCGTCATCTCGCTGCCCGGCGTCGGTCACGCCGGAATCTCGTTGATGCACAAGGACGGCACGATCGAGACACGCGGAGCCACCAGCGACCTGCCCCGTCAGCTCGACGACCTGCAGTTCCAGTTCCAGGAAGGACCCTGCTACGACGCCATGCTCGAGGGCAGCCCGGACGTCCTGGTCTCCAACGAGATCCGGCACGACCAGCGCTGGCCGCGCTACGTCCCACCCGCGGTCGAGCTCGGGCTGAAGGCCCAGCTCGGCATCCGGCTCTTCAACGCCGACGGGGTCCACGGAGCGCTCAACCTGTACTCGACCGAGGGGGACGTCTTCCCCGACGAGGCCGTGGACCTGGCCCAGCTCTACGCGGCGAACGCTGCTGTCGTCCTGGGCAGGATCGCGCTGGAGCGCAACCTCCGCGCCGCCATGGAGACGCGGACCGTCATCGGCGTGGCGACCGGGCTGGTGATGGGGCGCTACGGGATCAGCCAGGAGCAGGCCTTCCAGTACCTCACCCGGATGTCCCAGACGACGAACACCAAGCTGCGGGTGGTGGCCGAGCAGCTCGTCGCCGACCCGCCGCGCAGCAGCGGTAACGAGGGATGAGCGAGGTGCGCCCCCGGCACGATTCGAACGTGCGACCTAGAGATTAGAAGGCTCTTGCTCTATCCAGCTGAGCTACGGGGGCCGAGCCAGCATTCTAGGCGGATCAGGCGGCGTGCAGCCGAAGCGGCAGGGTGCGGTGGCAGCGGATCAGGTTGTTGCGCGCCCACTCGGGCCTGCCTGCCGGTTCGATGCGGGTGACCTTCTCGACCAGCGTCGCGAGCAGCGTCTCGGTCTCCAGGCGTGCCAGGCCCTGGCCCGCACACGAGTGCGAGCCGCGACCGAAGGCAAGCTGCGCGGAGGCATCCCGGTGGATGTCGAACTGGTCGGGGTTCTCCCACACGAGCTCGTCGCGGTTCGCCGACGCGTACAGCACGAGCACCCGTGCCCGCCGCGGGATGGTCGTGCCTCCGACCTCGACGTCCGAGACCGCACGACGGGTGAAGGCCCGGATCGGAGCCTCGAGACGCAGCGCTTCGTTGGCGGCGTTCGGGATCAGCGACGGGTCGGCGCGCAGCGCGTCCCACTGGTCGGGGTGGGTCGCGAGCAAGTGCAGCGCACTGGCGATGCCACTGATCGTCGTGTCCAGCGAGGGGGCCAGGTAGTCGATCATCAGGGCCACCCCTTCCTTGTCGCTGATCACTCCGTCGGCCGCGGCGCGCAGGGCGTCCTCGCCGAGACTGCCCGGCAGCACGTTGCCGGTCCGCGCGATCTTCCGGGCGAACCGCATCATCCCGATGCTCGAGGACATCGTCCGCAGCGCCGTCGCGTTCATCGGGCCGAGGGAGTCGAACGTCGCGCCCGCCCAGCGCAGCAGGTGCTCGCGCTGGTCGGTCGGCCAACCCACCAGGTCCGGGACGACGCCCAGGGGTAGTGCGCGGGCCAGGTCGGTGACGCCGTCGACATCGACCCTGGCCACCGCAGCGTCGACGACCGAGGCGGCCATCTGCTCGATCTGCTGCTGCATGGTCGCCAGGGCGCGCGGGGTCATCCGCGGGGCGACGAGCTTGCGGCGGCGGGCGTGGTCCTCGCCGTCGCTGCTCAACGTGGTGTCGCGTCCGAGCCGGTTCACGACGGGGTTGAGTCCGACCCCGTCGCCGGAGATGAACGTCCTCGCGTCCAGCAGCACCGCCTTGCACTCGGCGTACCGGGTGATCGCGTAGACGCGGTGCTTCGGGAGCCAGACGACCGGACCGAGCTCGCGCATCCGTCGGTAGTGCGGGTACGGGTCGGTGCTGTTCGCAGGCGTGTACAGGTTCTCCCGGTACGACGGCACGCCGGTCCTCATCGCGTCACCTCCGCGACGGTGAAGTCCGGGCGGACCAGCGCGCCGCGGGCCCGGCCCGAGCGCAACCAGGTCGCCAGCTCGCCCCGGGCCTCGATGGTCACGGCACCGGGTCGCGGTGACGCCGGGCCGGTGGTGACCCAGGCCCACCCTCCACCTGTCCGGTCGTCGATGTTCGGGGCGAGCGTGCCGGCCAGCGAGCGCGAGAGACGCCCGCGGCGGACCAGCGCCGAGCGGCGCAGAGCCGGGCTGGTGCTCTCCACGACCCGGGCGCCGATGCCCGGGAGCCGGTGCAGGCGCGGCGCCAGGACCGAGCGCAGCAGGTCGCCGAGGCGACCGCCGGCGGTCATCGCAGCGCCGACGCCGATCGCCAGCCGGATCAGGGCAGCGGCGTGCGGTCGGCGTTCCTGCTCGTAGGTCTCCAGCGCCGACTCCGGCAAGGAACCGTCCAGGACGCCGGCGATCTTCCAGGTGAGGTTCGCAGCGTCCCGGAGGCCGGCGCCCATGCCCTGGCCGATGAACGGGGGAGTCAGGTGCGCGGCGTCGCCGAGGAGGAACGTGCGACCCGAGCGCCAGCGGTCGGCGAGCTGAGCGCGGAAGGTGTACTCCGCCGTGCGAATCACCTCGAAGCCGTCGAGATCGGTGTCCCACGGCGCGAGCAGCGGCGCGACAGCAGCGAGTGTGCTGAAGTCGGCGGCTGTCTCGTGGTCGAGGAGCTGGAACTCCCAGCGGTGCCGGCGCTCACCGATCCGCATGTACGTCGCGGCGCGGGTGGTGTCGCAGACCTGGTGCACTCCCTCCCAGTGACCGAGCTCGCGGTCGGTGGCGATGTCGAGGACCAGCCAGCGCTGCTCGAAGCGGAGGTTCTCCATCGCGCTGCCGATCGCCGCCCTGGTCAGGCTGTTGGCTCCGTCGCAGCCGAGCAGGAACTCGGCGGTCACGGTCTCCGGCACGCCGTCACGCTCGAAGGTGACCGACGGTCGCGACCCGTTCGTCACCGCGGTGATCTCGGCGCCCCCGAGCAGGGTCACCGACTGGTACGCCGTCAGCCGCTTCCGCAGGATCGCCTCGAGATCAGGCTGGTCGAACATGTTCGCAGCGGGGAAGCCGTTGACCGTGCGCGGGTTGGTGCGGTCGAAGGTGGACAGCACCTGGTGGTCGGGGCTGAGCAGGCGCAGGCCCGCGCCGGGACGGGAGATGGCGGCGAACTCCTCGGCGACACCCAGCTTGGCCAGGATCCGGTAGACCTCGTCGTCGAGGTGGACCGCTCGCGGTTGCGGGTAGACGTCGGTCCACCGGTCCAGCAGCAGGACGTCCACGTCGTGCTGGCCGAGCAGGATCGCGGCGGTGACACCGGTCGGTCCGGCTCCGGCGATCACGACGGTGTGGTGCATGTCAGCCGAACCGGACGGTGTTGCGCTGACGGCCGAGGTCGATCGCTCCGTCGTCGGTGCCGATGTGCAGCTCGACCACGTCACCGTCGCGGAGGAAGAGCTCGTTCTTGGCCTGGGCCTTGAAGAACGCCTTCCACTTCACGGCCGGAGGCAGCAGGGCACCGACGATCTCGACCGGCTTGGCGGGGGCCTTCAGGGCGGTGCGGTGCCCCCCGGCGTACCGGTGAGCAGCAGGTCGCCTGCGGCCAGCGGCTGGAACCCGGTCAGCGTGCCGAACGCCTCGACCGGCTTGAAGAGCATGTCCGCGACCGTGGAGTCCTGGCGGATCTCGCCGTTGACCCAGGTGCGCAGGCGCAGGTCGCCGAACCGCTTCCAGTCCTCGGCGTCGAGCAGCACCAGGTACGGGCCGACGGGAGTGAAGGTCGGGTAGGACTTGCCCTCGAAGAATTGCGTCTTGGGCAGCTGGAGGTCGCGGGCGGAGACGTCGTTGGTGACCACGAGGCCCGCGACGTGCTCGGCGATGTTCGCCTCGGTGATCGTCGTCCCGACCGGGACGTCCTTGCCGATGACCAGACCGATCTCGACCTCGTAGTCCAGCAGCGTCACGTGGGCGGGGCGCACGATGTCGTCGAGCGGACCGGTGATCGAGTGCGAGGTCTTGCGGAAGAACGTCATCGGGACGGTCGCCGGGTTCATCCCGGAGTCGCGGATGTGCGAGACGTAGTTCGTCATCTGGGCGACCACCCGGCAGGGGGCGGTCACCGGGGACTGCAGGGCCTCGGGCGCCGGACCGGCCGCGGCCGCCGCGGCCGACGTGATGGCGGCCCGGTCGGCCAGCAGTTCGGCAGTCGTGGTCGCGCGGGTGGGGATCAGGTGGGCGCCCTCGGCGGTGAGGACCCACCACTGGTTGTCGGCACGGAGGACGGTGGTGGTCATGAGCTGGCTACTTTCAGGAGGCCCTTGAGGCGGGTGCGGGTGAAGTCGGAGTCGTTCCTGCGCAGGGCGGAGGCGATGGCGCGTGCCTCGGCGATGGAGTCCTTTCCGGGCCGGAGCCCGAGGAAGTCCTTGGTGACCGGCGGGCCCCACTGCGCCAGGCCGGAGGCGGTCATCGGCGCCCAGCCGGGCTCGAGGGTGTTGTCGAACATGTCGCCGTCGGTGAAGTGCTCGACCATGAACCCGTCCGGGTCGCGCCAGTAGTCGAAGATCTGGCTGCCCTGGATGTGCCGTCCGATGCCCCAGGAGCGGTGGTAGCCGGCCTCGAGCAGCACCTCCCCACCGGCGGCGAGCGCATCGAGGTCGGTGACCTGGTAGGCCGAGTGCACGTACCGGTTCGACGGCCCGAGCGTCATCGCCAGGGTGTGGTGGTCGGCGGGTTCGGAACCGCGGTCGCACCGGATGAAGCTCATCGTCGGCCCGAGCTCGCGCTGGCCCTCGTAGTACTGGAAGTCGCTGACGATGAGCCCGAGGTTCTCCAGGTACCAGTCAAGTGCGGCTCGGTACTTGTTCGTCTGCAGCACCACGTGGCCGAGGCGCTGGACCCGCGCCGGCTCGGCGGGCGGCCGCTGGGTGCTGTTGGTGCGGGGGACCTCGGTGCCGGTGTTGTGCACCAGGGGCTCCTGGTCGGGCAGGGCGTCGAGCTCGTGGGTCCCGCTGACCACGCGGACCCGGGCGCCGCTCGGGTCGAGCGTGTCGACGGTGATGCCGCCGAGGGACTCGCGCAGCGGGCTCACCCGGGTGCCGAGGTGGTCGGCGAGGCGGAGCACGTCGGCGTCGCAGTCCGCCCGGAAGGCCGGTCCGGTGAAGCGCGACCTCGCGCCCCGGCGGATCAGCACCGCGGGGGAGCCGGCGAGGGTGCCGCGCAGGTGCAGCTCGTCGGCCGTGCGCAGGCTGGTGCTGAACCCGAAGACGTGGCCGAACTTCTCCGCGGCCGCGAGGTCTGGCTTCTCGAACTCGAGCCAGGCGAGGTCGCGGACCTTGACGACGGGGTTCCTCGCGCGGCCGGGGTGCTCGCCGGCGGTACCGCCCTGCTCGCTGTGCAGGTCGCTGTGGGTGTGGTGAGTGCTCATCGATCCCCTCTTTCTGAGGAAATCGTCAACTATCCCGCGAGTAGTGTCAAGGGTTTCTGACGAATTCGTCAGGAATGAAGATTCGTTGCTACGGTTCCGTGCGTGAGCGTGAAGCAGGAAGGGCGCAAGGCGCGGACGCGTGCTGCCTTGGTGAAGGCCGCTCAGCGACTGATCGCAGAGGGGCGTGACAACGTCGCCATCCTCGAGATCACGCAGGTCGCCGACGTCGGCATGGGTTCCTTCTACAACCACTTCGCCAGCAAGGAAGAGCTCTTCCAAGCAGCCGCCGACGACGCGATCGAGGCACACGCGGACCTGCTCGACCAGCTCGCCGAGGAGTACGACGACCCCGCCGTCGTCTTCGCCCAGAGCTACCGGCTCACCGGGCGCCTGCACCGGGTGATGCCCGAGCTGAGCAAGGTGCTGCTCTCCTACGGACCGGCGGTGATCGGGTCGGACCGCGGTCTGGCGCCGCGTGCACTGCGGGACATCGAGCTCGGGGTGGAGTCCGGGCGGTTCACGCTCGCCGACCCGAAGGTCGCGCTGATGCTCGCTGCCGGGGGAGTGCTGACGCTGGGCACCGCCCTGCACGAGGACCCCGCCCTGGACGACGCGTCGACGGTGGACCAGATGGCCGAGGACCTGCTGCGGATGTTCGGCGTCCCGGCGGACGAGGCGGCGGAGATCTGCTCGCGACCGCTCCCTGCGCTGCCGTCCTGACGGGTTTGGCCGCCGGCACCACGGGTACCTGCTTCTGGCCGACACGGCGTCGGCGCGCGTGAAAGGGGAACCCCGTGGATCTCATCTTGTGGCTGATTGCTGTTGTTCTCGTCGTCTCGGGAATCGTGACTGCGCTCCGCGGACAGGTTCTCTACGGTGTGCTCCTGGTCGTCCTGGGCCTGCTCGTCGGACCGGGTGGCGTCTCGATCTTCAGCTAGTACCAGACTGTGACCATGCCTGAACCCCGCGTCCTCGGCGGCCGCTACGTCCTCGGGGACGTCGTCGGCTCCGGAGGCATGGCCGACGTCTACCGTGCCGAGGACTCGCTGCTGGGACGAACCGTCGCCGTCAAGCTCCTGCGCGACTCGGTCCCCGACCCGGGAGCCCGGGAGCGCTTCCGCGACGAGGCGCGCACGCTTGCTCGGCTGAGCCACCCGGGGCTCGTCACCGTGCTCGACGTCGGCACGGAGGGCGAGAACCAGTACCTGGTCATGCAGTACGTCGACGGGACCGACCTCTCCCGGCTCCTGCGCTCCGAGGGCGCCCAACCCCCCGCACGCGTCGCGGCGCTGGGCAACCAGGTCGCTCAGGCCTTGGCCTACGCGCACGCGAACGGCATCGTCCACCGCGACGTGAAGCCCGGCAACATCCTGGTCGACGGGGACCGCGTCCTGCTGACCGACTTCGGCATCGCGCGGGCGCTCGGGGACGCCGCAAGGCACACCCGGACGGGCGACACGATCGGCTCGCCGGCGTACCTCTCGCCCGAGCAGGTCAGCGGTGAACCCCTGACCGAGGCCGTCGACGTCTACTCGCTGGGGCTCGTCCTGCTCGAGGCCCTGACCGGTGCGCGTGCGTACGACGGCACGCCCGTCGAGGCCGCTGTCGCGCGACTCACGACCGCTCCTGCGATCCCGGTCTCGGTGGGGCCGGTCTGGCGCGACCTCCTCGAGGCGATGACCCGACGTCTCCCGGAGGAACGTCCCACGCTCGCGGCGGTCGCCGCGGTCCTGGAGGCGGAGGCTGCCGAGGGAACGGGCGCGTCGTTCGTGCCCTTGGTGGTGCCGACGCCGGCGACCGAGGTCGAGCAGACCATGGCCGCCACGATGTACACGCCGGCCGTACGCCGCTCGCCGCTGACCGCCTGGTGGCGGTGGGCGGTCGCAGCTGTCGTTGCGGTGGGCCTGGTGGTCGGAGGCGCGGTCCTGCTCCGGCCGGAGCAGTCTCCGGCTGTAACGGCTTGGAAGGTTCCGGCGGGCGTGTCGGCCTCGCTGGAGCCTGCGCTCAAGACGCTGCATGCGTCGGTAGACGCTGCGCTGCCCGGGGCGGAGCCGCTGAAGACCCGCCTCGGCCTCGTGGACCAGTCCCTGGCGGCGCACAGCTACACCCAGGTACGTCGGGACCTGACGGCACTCGCCGCTCAGACGAGAGCGCTGCGGGCTGGGGGATCCGTGTCCGCAGCCGAAGCCGACGCGATCCTGGCGGCGGTGGCGGCGTTGCGCGCTGGCCTGCCGGCCCCTCCGACACCGACCCCGACGGCTACGCCCACGCCGACCGTGGTCAAGGCGCCGGCCGCGCCGACCAAGAAGGCCCCGGCCAAGGCGAAGGGCAACGACAAGAAGAGCAAGCCCAAGGGTCCGGGCAAGAAGGGCAAGGGCAAGGGCAAGCGCAAGTAGCGGCTACTGCCCGGCGTTCTCCCGAGCCAGGCACCGGTAGACCGTGCGCACCCCGACGGCTCGACGGAGCTGCTTCATGAGCGACCCGAAGAACTGGGTCCGGTAGGTCTCGTCGCTGACCGCGTAGACGGTGAAGTAGAGACCGGAGAAGGCCGACAGGAACGTGGAGACCCGGACCAGCTCGTGGGTCAGCAGCGGCAGGCTGTCGACGAAGGGCGTCGGAGCGTCCGGCCCGACCCACGACCGGATGACGTCCGGCTTGATCGAGACCATGCCGAAGACGACGAAGAACGTGAACATCGCCAGGCTGAGCAGCAGGACCTGCAGGGCCTGGGAGATGAGCAGCACGAGCACGAGGTTGGCCTTCGCGAGACCGGTGACCTGGGCAGTGGCGATCAGGTCCGCGTCCTCGTACGACGCCGCGACTCGGGCTGCCTCGTCCTCCAGCGGTGTCCCGGCGCACGCTGCCGTCAGGCGCGAGCCGGTCATCTCGTCGTCGACCTGGTCGAGCTCCTCGGGCAGCCGGACCAGGAGGAACGCGATCGCGACCAGGGCGAACAGCACCACCGAGACCCAGAGCACGCCGTCGTCCAGGGCCGAGGCGACCTGCCAGACCTCGGTGTTGATGAACAAGAAGGTCACGAAGAGCAGCAGCAGCGGCAGTGCCCGGGTGACCAGCGGCACCAGGAGCCCGAGCGAGGACAGCGTGCGCCCGATCGTCCAGCGGACGACCGTGCCGGCGTACAGGCGGCGGGCGGCGTAGGTGACGAGAGGGACGCCGCTGGCGAGCAGTGCGAAGAGCACGATGCTGCTGGTGTCCTCGGTGCCGAGGCCCGTCCCGATGCCCGCGCCGGCGGCGAAGAGGGCGGCGACGGCCGCCACCGCACCCAGCGGGCGGCGTCCGAGGCGACCCTTGACCGTGCGGCGGATGTCGTCCACGAAGTAGGGCAGCCCGCGGCTGACGAACCACTGCTCGGCCGCGACGGAGGGGGAGGGCTGCGACATGGATCGGGAGTATGCCAGTCAGATTGTTTGGTCATGTGATCAGATAGCGGCCGTCCACCTATCGTCAGGAGCTCCGATGTCCGACCAGTCCCGCGCTCAGCGTTTCACCGACCGCCGTGTCCTCGTGACCGGCGCCGCCGGCGGCGTCGGCAAGCAGCTCGCCGACCTGTTCCGCGCCGAGGGGGCCACCGTCGTCGGCACGGACGTGACCGAGGCCGAGGGCGTCGTCGCGACCGACCTCGCCGACCCGACTGCAATCACCGCGCTGGCCGAGCACGCGCTCTCCGAGCTCGGCGGCCTGGACGTGCTCTGCAACGTCGCCGGCGTCCAGTCGCACTCCCGTCTCGAGGCGCTGACCCCGGCGAGCCTGGGCCTGCACCTCGCCGTCAACACCGTCGCGCCGATCCTGCTCACCCAGGCGGTGCTGCCGGCGCTGGTGGAGTCGAAGGGCAACGTCGTCACCGTGGCATCGATCTCCGCGCTGATGGGCCAGCCCTACAACACCGCGTACTGCGCCAGCAAGGGTGGAGTCCTCCTGGCGATGCGCGCGCTGGCGATCGAGCTCGCCGACAAGGGCGTCCGGGTCAACTGCGTCTCGCCGGGTGGTATCGACACCAAGATGATCGAGGGTGCGGCCAACAGCCTCCCGCAGGACGCGAACTGGGACCTCGTCGCCAAGAGCCAGGGCGTTCTGCCGGGCTTCATGCCTCCCGCCGACGTGGCTGAGGCGATCATGTTCCTCGCCTCCGACGCTGCCTCGTCGATCACCGCGACCGACCTGAAGGTGGACCGCGGCGTCGTCTGGTGACATGTCCCTTCTCACACTCGTGGACGTGCCCCCACCTGGGACCCGAAAGCCCCTACAGTGTCCGACTAGCGCGGTCACGGGGCTGACCGCGGAGTCCTAAGGAGAAACCGTGCGTATCGGAATTCCCCGCGAGTCGAAGGCCGGCGAGACCCTCGTCGCTGCGACGAGCGCGACGGCCGGACAGCTGCAGAAGCTCGGGTACGACGTCGTCGTCCAGACCGGTGCCGGCGTGTACGCCGACCAGCCGGACTCGGCGTACACCGACGCCGGGATCACCGTCGGCAGCGCCGAGGACGTCTGGAACAGCGAGATCGTCGTCAAGGTGAACGCGCCGACGCCCGAGGAGATCGGCAAGCTCCGTCCGGGCGCCGTGATCATCTCCCTGATGGCTCCCGGCCGCAGCCCGGAGCTGGTCGACCAGCTCGTCGACGCCGGCGTGATCGCGCTGGCGATGGACGCGGTCCCGCGGATCTCGCGCGCGCAGTCGATGGACGTGCTGTCCTCGATGGCCAACGTCGCCGGCTACCGCGCGGTGATCGAGAGCGCGCACGCGTTCGGTCGCCAGTTCACCGGTCAGGTCACCGCGGCGGGCAAGGTCCCGCCGGCGAAGGTCTTCGTGGTGGGTGCCGGTGTCGCCGGTCTGGCCGCGCTCGGTGCGGCCGGCTCGATGGGCGCCGTCGTCCGTTCCTTCGACGTGCGGCCCGAGGTGGCCGAGCAGGTCGAGTCGATGGGCGCGACCTTCGTGACGGTGAATGATCCGGCCATGGAGGCCGCAGCTTCCTCCGACGGCTACGCCAAGGAGATGACCGCCGAGCAGGAGGCCGCCACCGCGGTGATGTACGACGAGGAGGCGCGCGGCGCCGACATCGTCATCACCACCGCGCTGATCCCGGGCCGTCCCGCCCCGAAGCTGATCACCGCCGAGACCATCGCCGGGATGAGGACCGGTTCGGTGATCGTCGACATGGCCGCGGCCAACGGCGGCAACACCGAGCTGACCGTCACCGACGAGGTCGTGGTGACCCCGAACGGCGTCACGATCATCGGCTACACCGACCTCGCCGGTCGTCTGCCCGCGCAGACCTCGCAGCTGTACGGCACCAACATCGTGAACCTGCTCAAGCTGATGACGCCGGAGAAGGACGGGGAGCTCTTCCTCGACCTCGAGGACGTGATCGTCCGCGGCATCACCGTGGCCAAGGGCGGTGAGTCGATGTGGCCGCCGCCGCCGGTCCAGGTCTCGGCCGCGCCGGCGGCCGCTGCGGCTCCGGTGGCTCCGGCGACCGAGCCGAAGGCCCCGCTGACGGCCGGCGCGAAGGTCGGGCTGGTACTCGGCGCGATCGCGGCGTTCTGGCTGGTCAACGCGACCGCTCCGGACCCGATCCCGCAGCACTTCACGACCCTGATGCTGTCGATCGTGATCGGCTACTACGTCATCGGCAAGGTGGCGCACGCGCTGCACACGCCGCTGATGTCGGTGACGAACGCGATCTCCGGCGTGATCGTCGTCGGAGCGCTGCTCCAGATCTCCACCGACGACGGCGTGATCCGGGCGCTCTCGACGATCGCGATCCTGCTCGCGTCGATCAACATCTTCGGTGGCTTCGCGGTCACCCGTCGCATGCTCGGCATGTTCAACAAGGGGGCCTGACCGATGGACGTGTTCTCTGTCGCGAATGCGGCGTACATCGTCGCTGCACTGCTGTTCATCCTGTCGCTGGCGGGTCTGTCCAAGCACGAGTCCGCCAAGAGCGGTCTCACCTACGGCATCGTGGGCATGGGGGTCGCGCTGGTCGCGACCGTCGCCCTGGTCTGGGACTCCAGCTACGACACCTC
This sequence comes from Marmoricola sp. OAE513, assembly GCF_040546585.1. Lineage (NCBI taxonomy): Bacteria > Bacillati > Actinomycetota > Actinomycetes > Propionibacteriales > Nocardioidaceae > Marmoricola > Marmoricola sp. OAE513. The sequence continues at coordinate 3,154,656 of NZ_JBEPOC010000001.1, forward strand.
CATCCTGCTGACCCTCGTCGCGATCGCGGTCGGCGCTGCGATCGGTCTGTGGCGGGCCAAGATCGTCGAGATGACCGGCATGCCGGAGCTCATCGCGGCGCTGCACTCCTTCGTGGGTCTCGCCGCCGTGCTGATCGGCATCAACGGTCACCTCGAGGGCGCACACTCCGCGCTGCCGAGCCTGATCAACATCCACGAGGCGGAGGTCGCCATCGGCATCTTCATCGGTGCGGTCACCTTCACGGGTTCGATCGTGGCCAACCTAAAGCTGTCGGGGAAGATGAAGTCCGACCCGCTGATGCTGCCGGGCAAGAACCTGATCAACGTAGGTTCGTTGGTCGTCTTCGCGGTCCTCACGGTCATCTACGTGACCGGCGACAAGGGTGACGCGCTCCAGGACGTCATCCTGGTCGTGCTGACCCTGCTCGCGCTCGCCCTCGGATGGCACCTGGTCGCCTCGATCGGCGGTGGCGACATGCCCGTCGTGGTCTCGATGCTCAACAGCTACTCCGGCTGGGCCGCCGCGGCGTCCGGCTTCCTCCTGAACAACGACCTGCTCATCGTCACCGGTGCGCTCGTCGGGTCCTCGGGTTGCGTACCTGTCCTACATCATGTGCAAGGCGATGAACCGCTCGTTCATCTCCGTCATCGCGGGTGGTTTCGGCATCGCTGCTCCGGCGGGTGATGCGAAGGACTACGGCGAGCACCGCGAGATCCAGGCCGAGGGGGCCGCCGAGCTGCTGGCCAACGCCTCGTCCGTGGTGATCACCCCCGGTTACGGGATGGCGACGGCGCAGGCCCAGCACGCGGTCGCCGACATGACCGCGAAGCTGCGTGCGAAGGGCGTCAACGTGCGGTTCGGCATCCACCCGGTCGCCGGTCGTCTGCCGGGGCACATGAACGTGCTGCTGGCCGAGGCGAAGGTTCCCTACGACATCGTGCTCGAGATGGACGAGATCAACGACGACTTCCCGGAGACCGACGTCGTCCTGGTCATCGGTGCCAACGACACCGTGAACCCGGCGGCGTTGGACGAGCCGGGCAGCCCGATCGCCGGCATGCCGGTGCTCGAGGTCTGGAACGCCAAGGACGTCATCGTCTTCAAGCGGTCGATGGCAGCCGGGTACGCCGGCGTCCAGAACCCCCTGTTCTTCAAGGAGAACAGCCAGATGCTGTTCGGTGACGCCAAGGACAAGGTCGAGGAGATCGTCCGCGCGCTGCCGAGCTAGGGCGGGTCAGGAACCCTCGGGCTGCAGGCCCCGCATCACGACGTCCAGGAGGTCCCCGGCGAGATCGTCGGGGACCTCGACGTCTTCCACAGTCGGTCCCGCGATGGGCGAGATGACCGTGACCAGGATCGACATGATCACCGAGCCGAAGATCGACATCGACCCGAGCAGCGGGTTGTGGATCTCGCGCAGGGAGCCGTCCTTGTTGCCTTCGACCATGAGTCCCTCGACCGGGGCGTAGAACGCCTGCGCGAGTGCATCGATGAGCGTCGGCGTCCGAGCGACGCGGCCCAGGTCACCGATCAGCGCGGCACCGAGGTCCGGGTTCTCCACGAGCAGCCGGATCTGGGTTTTCACGACTGCCTCGAGACGCTCCTTCGCGGTGCCCTCGGTGCCGGCCGCCATGGCTGCCTGGTCCGCGATCGCGGTGAGCATGTCCTCGAAGAGGAAGGCGAGGATCTCTTCCTTGCCGCTGAAGTAGTAGTAGAGCGTCGCCTTCGGGACACCGCTGGCGTCAGCGATCTCGTCGATCTTGGTCTGCTCCAGCCCCTGGCCAGCGATCAGCGGGAGGGCGTTCTGGAGCTGAGAAGCAATCTGGGCCGGAACCTTACGCATGCGGGTTATCCTTGCGGTCCCGCGGGTGCCGCACAACTTTCGTGTCAAAGGGGCGTGCCAAACGCTTCGTTTGTACTCGGAGTACAAACATGGTGTATAACTATCCTGTGGACACGAATCAGACGCACGACAAGAAGCCCGGACGCAGCGTCAAGGCGATCCTCCGCCTGCCGCTCGTCACGATGGGTCTCTGGGTCGTTCTCGGAGCACTCGGCATGGCGTTCCTGCCGAGCGTCGATCACGTCGTGGCGAGCCAGAGCAACGGTGGTCTGCCCAAGGACGCACCGACGCTGGCAGCGCTGACCAAGATGGACGACGCGTTCGGTTCCGGCCGTGCCCGCTCGTTCGTGCTGGTCGTGTTCGAGAACAAGGACAAGCTCACCGCCGTCGACGAGGCGGCGTACACCAGCCTGGTCGCCAAGCTGAAGTCGCGGACCGACTACGTCGCGGACGTGCAGGACTACGTCGGCGACGCCGACAAGAAGAAGGCGCTGACCAGCACGGACGGGCAGGCGACCTACCTCCCGGTCGGGCTGACCGCCGACTTCGGCACGGTGCAGTCCAACGACCAGGTGAAGTGGGTCCGCGAACAGGTCAAGGCGTCCACGGCCAGCCTCGCGCAGGAGTCCAAGGTCTACGTCACCGGGGACCCCGCCAACCTGATCGACATGACAGCGTTGGCGACGAAGGCGAACGAGATCTCGGGCATCGTCTCGATGGTCCTGCTCTTCGTGATCCTGCTGCTCATCTACCGCCGCTTCGCGAGCGTGTTCGTCCCGCTCGTCACGATCGGTATCGCCACCCTGTGCACCAACAGCGTGCTCTCGCTCGCCGGCCAGGCGGGCATGGGGTTGTCGACCTACACCGAGTCGTTCTGCGTCGCGATCGTGCTCGGCGCGGGAACCGACTACAGCATCTTCCTGATCTCGCGGTTCCGGGAGGAGTACGCCCGCACCGGTGACGTCTACCAGGGCGTCGCGCAGGCGATGATCAAGATCGGACCGGCGTTGCTCGCCTCGGCCGGCACGGTCGCGATCTCCTCGATGGTGCTGAACTTCGCCCAGCTCAGCGTGTTCGCCACCACCGGCCCTGCGATGGCGGTCGCGGTGAGCACGACGGTGCTGATCGCGATGACCGTCACCCCGGCCATGCTGCTGCTCGTCGGCCGGCGGATCGGGCCTGCTCCGGCCGCCCCGGAGAACAGCTTCTGGAACCGCACCGGTCGGTACGTCGCCGCGAAGCCGGGCCGCATCCTGCTCGCCGGCACCGCCGTCCTGGTGCTGCTGACCGCCTTCATCCCGACGGTCACGATGGCGTACTCCGAGAAGCCGGACGACCCGAGCGCGACCGAGGCCGCCAGCGGCCAGAAGGTCCTGGACGACCACTTCGGCAAGTACACGACCCAGCCCGACTACGTGCTGATCAGTGCCGACCACGACATGCGCAACTCCCGCGACCTCGCCGTGCTCGCTGCGGCGAGCCGCGACGTCGCGAAGCTGGACAACGTCGCGTCGGTCCGCTCGGCGGCACAGCCCGGTGGCGAGGCCCTCAAGGACGCCCGGATCACGTCCACGCTGGACAAGGTCGCGACCCAGCTCGGGTCGGCGGCCGACGACATCAAGGGCGGCAAGGGCGGGCTCAACGAGCTGAAGAACGGCACCGCGTCGCTCGCGAGCGGCGCCGACCAGCAGGCAGCCGGCATGCGCCAGGCCGCGAGCGCGATGCCGCGCCTGATCAACGGCATGGCCCAGCTGACCAGCGGTACCTCCCGCTCGGCCGGCGGTGCACGCCAGCTCGCCAGCGGCGCCGACCAGATCCGCGGCGGTCTGCGCGACCTGGCCAACGGTCTCGAGCAGGCTCGGTCCGGCCTGAGCCAGTCGACCAACGGCATCGGCCAGGTGCTGCAGGCGCTCAACTCCGACCCGTTCTGCGCGCAGAGCCCGATCTGCCCGCAGGCCCGCGCCGGACTCGCGCAGATCTACAACGGCCAGAAGAACCGGCTGGTGCCCGGCCTGTCCCAGGCCTCCCGCGCGGCCTCGCAGCTGGCCGGTGGCCAGGGCAAGATCAGCGACGGTCTGCGCAACCTGGCGAACGGCCTCAACCGGTCGGTCGCCGGTCACCAGCAGCTCAACGGTGGACAGCGCAGCCTGTACGGCGGCCTGAACCAGCTCGCCAGCGGCAGCCAGCAGCTGGCCAACGGTCTCGACAAGCTCCCGCCGGGGATCAGCGACATCGTGGAGAACACGATCAAGCTCGGTGACGGTCTCGACAAGACCAGCGACGTCCTCGGTGACGTCAAGGAGCAGTCCGACACCTCCGAGGCGGCCGGCTTCTACCTGCCGACCTCGGCCCTGGACAACGAGAAGTTCGCGTCCGCCCTCTCGAACTTCCTGAGCTCGGACGGCCGTGTCGCCCGCATCCAGATCATCGGCGCGACCGACCCGAGCGCCAACGACGGCCTGAACCGCTTCGATGCGGCGAAGGACCGGGTCGCCGAGGCGCTCCAGGGGACGACCCTGGACGGGAGCAAGATCGAGACGACCGGCGCTGCCGGTGGGGCAGCGGACCTCCGTCACTACTTCAAGGCGGACTTCAAGCTGGTCCTGATCGCGGTGCTGCTCACGGTGCTGGTGCTCATGATGATCGTGCTGCGCTCGCTCATCGCGCCGCTGTACCTGCTGCTGTCGGTGATCCTGTCCTACGGCGCCGCGCTCGGTCTGACGGTGATCCTGTTCCACCAGATCCTCGGTCAGGACATGCCGTTCAACGTGCCTGTGCTCAGCTTCGTGCTGCTCGTGGCCGTCGGGGCGGACTACAACATCCTGCTCATGTCCCGGATGAGGGAGACACGGGGGCGGCTGACGCCGCGGGCGGTCGGCGAGGCTGTCACGGCCACCGGCCCGGTGATCACCTCGGCAGGCATCATCTTCGCCAGCGCGTTCCTGCCGATGGTCGCCTCGACCCTCTCGGCGGTCGCCCAGCTCTGCTTCACCGTCGTGGTCGGCCTGCTGCTCGACACCTTCGTGGTGCGGACCCTGATCGTGCCGGCGTGCGCCGCCCTGCTCGGGGACAAGAGCTGGTGGCCCGGACGTTCCGAGGATGCCGGTACGTCGGTCGCCGCGACCGCCGGTCCGGGCTTCTCGCTGCCGAAGCCGAAGATCCTGGCGCCGCCGATCATGACGGCAGACACCTTGTAGAACCCGTTTCCGCCCGGGCCTGGTCGGGTAGTGCTCCTGCATGAGTACTACAAAGTTGCACTACACGACTCCCGGGCTGGACGAGGCGGACGCGATCCGCGTCATCGATCTGCTGCAGTCCCGCCTGCACGCGACCAACGACCTGCACCTGACGCTCAAGCACGTGCACTGGAACGTGGTCGGCCCGCAGTTCATCGCGGTGCACGAGATGATCGACCCGCAGGTCGAGGCCGTTCGCGCGATGGCCGACGACCTGGCCGAGCGGATCGCAACCCTGGGTGGCGCGCCGCGCGGTACGCCGGGAGCGCTCGTCGCCGAGCGGAGCTGGGACGACTACAGCATCGGCCGTGCCTCCACCCAGGACCACCTCGAGGCGCTCGACGTGGTCTACCGCGGCGTCGTGACGTCGTACCGGGAGAACATCGACGAGCTCGAGAAGCTGGACCCGGTCACCCAGGACCTGCTCATCGGCCAGACCGAGAAGCTCGAGCTCTTCCACTGGTTCGTGCGGGCGCACCTCGAGGACGCCTCGGGGCGGCTGCGCACCGACCAGTAGGGCTCAGCGACCGTCCCGCAGCGCTCCCATCCAGGCCTCGATCTCGTCGGGGTCGCGGGGGAGCGCTGCGGACAGGTTGCGCGAGCCGTCGGCCGTGACCACGACGTCGTCCTCGATCCGGATACCGATCCCGCGGAGCTCCTCGGGCACCAGCAGGTCGTCCTCCTGGAAGTACAGCCCGGGTTCGACGGTGAGCACCATGCCCTCGGCCAGCGGTCCCTCGGGGTAGACCTCAGGCGCGGCCACGGCGCAGTCGTGCACGTCCATGCCGAGCATGTGGCTGGTGCTGTGCAGCGTCCAGCGGGCGTAGACCTTGCTGTCGGGAGCGAGTGCCTCCTCCACCGAGCAGGGCAGCAGCCCGAGGTCGCCCAGCGCGTGCGCGAGCACGTCCATCGCCGCGTGGTGCGGGTCGCGGAAGTGCGCGCCGGGGCGGACCGCGTCGAGTCCGGCCTGCTGGGCGTTGAGCACCGCGGTGTACAGGTCGCGCTGCAGGCTGGTGAAGCGGCCGTCGACCGGCAGGGTCCGGGTGACGTCGGCGGTGTAGAGCGAGGAGGCCTCCGCGCCCATGTCGAGCAGCACCAGGGTGCCGGGATCGATCGGGCCGGAGTTCTCGATCCAGTGCAGCGTGGTCGCGTGCCGGCCGCCGCCGACGATCGAGTCGTACCCGATGTCGTTGCCCATCGCGCGGGCGCGACGGAAGAACGTTCCCTCGACCCAGCGCTCGCCGTACTCCAGGACGCGGTCCCACTCCCGGACGCTGTCCTCGAAGCCGAGCGTCGTGATGTCGCAGGCGTGCGCGAGCTCGTCGAGCTCCCAGGCGTCCTTGACCAGGCGGAGCTCGGAGAGCACCCGGGCGAGGTCCTGGTCGCGGCCGGCGTCCTCGGCGACCTGCTTGTCGAGGGCCGCGTCGACGCCGCGCAGGACACGGGTCTTGGCGCTGCCGCCGAGCGCGCCGTCGAGCTCGTCGATGTGCCGGGTCGCGATGCCCAGGGAGTCCGACAGCTCGCCCAGCGACGGTCGTCGGCCGGCCCACAGCTCGCCGTACTGGCGGTCGCGGAAGAACTCGTCGGTCTCGCGGCTGCTGCGCGGGCGGGCGAACAGCGTGGACTCGCCGCCCTCGATCACCAGCACCGCGTCGGAGGTCTGGTTGCCGGTGAGGTGGGTGTGCGCGGTCTCCGGACGGAAGCGGTAGTCGGTGTCGTTGGAGCGCACCTTGAACCCGCCCGAGGGGATCACCAGGCGCTCGTCGGGGAACATCTCGGCCAGCCGTGCGCGCCGGGCGGCCGCCCAGGAGGCGACCGGGTGTGCCGGGAGGTCGAGCTCGCGATCGCCCCAGCCGCTGCGCATGAACGCGGCGTACTTCTCGGGCACGGCCTGGTCGTGGTTCTCGGTCCGGGCCCCGGTCTCGTCTGTGTGGTCGCTCACGATTCCTCCATCCCGTCACTGTACGACGGTCCCGTCGGTCCTCCCCGAGCGCGGGGATGTCGGGATCCGGTGCTCCGGGCCACTAGGCTTCAGGCCATGTCCAGCAGTCGTCGGAGTCCCCGGAACAGTGTTGCGTTCACGGTGACTCTCGGCGTGACGATGCTGATCGGTGCCGGCGTGATGGCGCTAGTTCTTTTCGCCTCCGGCGCGCCCGAGGCGGTCGCCATCGGCGTGGTGCTCTCGGCGATGCCGTTCGGGCCCGTGATCGGCTGCTACCTCTGGCTGGACCGGTACGAGCCGGAGCCGCGGTCGCTGCTGCTGCTCGGTCTGGGCTGGGGCGCCTTCGTCGCCACCACGGCGGCGATCTTCCTGCAGGCCTTCGACGCCTTCGCCTTCGGCCCGTCCGAGGCGGTCGAGTCGGTCCTGGTCGCCCCCGTCACCGAGGAGGCGGCCAAGGGCGCCTTCGTCCTCCTGCTGCTGCTCTACAAGCGCGCCGAGTTCGACGGGATCCTCGACGGCATCGTGTACGCCGGCATGGTCGGCGTCGGATTCGCCTTCGTCGAGGACATCCTCTACCTGAGCCAGGCCTACATCGGCGAGGACGGTCGCACCGGTGGCATCGAGGACGCGGTGGCGCTCTTCATCATCCGCGGCATCGCGAGCCCGTTCGCGCACCCCTTCTTCACGGCGTTCATCGGCATCGGTCTGGGCATCGCGGTCGGGAGCCGCAGCGGCGCCGTCCGTCTTCTCGCGCCCGTGGTCGGCTACGCCTTCGCGGTCGGTGCGCACGCCGCCTGGAACGGGTCGCTGCTGATCAACGGCGGCTCCGGCGTGCTCGCGGCGTACCTGGGCCTGATGGTCCCGGCCTTCCTCATCATGGTCGCGTTCGCGGTCTGGTCGCGCCGACGCGAGGGCGTGCTGCTCGCGACGTCGCTGACCGACTGCGCGGCGCGCGGGTTCCTCGACGCCCGCGAGGTGCCGTGGCTGACCCGGATCCCGGCCCGCAAGGCGTGCCGCCGGTACGCCGACCAGGTCGGCGGCAGGCCCGCGCTGGAGGCGATGAAGGACTACCAGGGGGAGGCCATCGAGCTCGGCTTCCTGCACCACCGCTACCTGCGTGGCACCGCACCGGCTCGTTACGAGGAGATCGGTCAGGAGCACGTCGCCCGGATGCACGCACTGCGACCGGCCTTGCTCTGGCCCCAGACCGCGGAGGCGCTGCGATGACGTCCCTTCCCCTGCCCGGCCCGGCCACGGCCCAGCTGGTCACCACGCTGGTGCGTCTCCGCGAGGCCCTCGAGGGTGCCCGGCTGCCGCTGGCGATCCCTGACTCCGAGCCCGCGCGGAAGGCCCGCGCGGAGATGCTCGACCAGCTCGAGGACTACATCCTGCCGCGGCTGATCCAGATCGACGCCCCGCTGCTGACCGTGGTCGGAGGTTCGACGGGTGCCGGCAAGTCGACGCTGGTGAACTCGCTGATCGGTCAGCGCGTCACCGAGCCCGGCGTCCTGCGCCCGACCACCCGTGCGGCGGTCCTGGTCTACAACCCGGCCGATGCCGAGTGGTTCAGCAACCCGCGGATCCTGCCGGACCTGCGTCGTACAGCAGACGCCTCGATCGACCCGGGCGCTCTCCAGCTCGTCGCCTCGACCGCGATCCCGCCCGGCCTTGCCGTGCTGGACGCGCCCGACATCGACTCGGTCGAGGAGCAGAACCGGACCCTGGCCACCCAGCTCCTCGGTGCCGCCGACCTCTGGCTGTTCGTCACCTCCGCCGCCCGGTACGCCGACCAGATCCCGTGGGAGTACCTGCGGCAGGCGGCCGAGCGCAGTGCCGCGGTCGCGATCGTCCTGGACCGGACGCCTCCCGACGCGGTGGACGAGGTCAGCACCCACCTGGCCCGGATGCTCAGCGCGCGCGGCCTGCGGGACTCGCCCCTGTTCATCGTGCCCGAGGGTGACGTCGACGCGGCCGGCCTGCTGCCGTCGAGCACCGTGCGGGAGATCCGAGCCTGGCTGAGCTCGCTCGCCGCCGACACCAGTGCCCGCCAGGGAGTCATCCGGCAGACGCTCGAGGGGGCGATCCGCACGCTGCCGACGCGCAGCTTCACCGTCGCCGACGCCTCCCACGACCAGGTCGAGACCCAGGCGCGGCTGCGGCGGGAGGCCGAGATCGCGTACGAGGCCGCCCTGAACGAGATCGACCACGCCTCGGCGGACGGCTCCCTGCTGCGCGGCGAGGTCCTCACGCACTGGCAGGAGTTCGTCGGGAGCGGGGAGATCCTCAACGGCCTGGAGTCGCGCGCCAGCAGGCTCCGCGACCGGGTCAGCAACGCGGTCAAGGGCGCGCCGCAGCAGGCGAGCCTGCTCATCGACGCCGTCGAGTCCGGTCTTCAGGCCCTGATCGTCGAGCACGCCGAGACGGCAGCCGCGCGGACCGATGCCGCGTGGCGTTCCCTGGACGCCGGCGCAGCCCTGCTCGACTCGATCCCCGAGGACCTCTCCCGGGCCTCCCGCGACCTGCGGCTGCGCGCCGAGCAGACGGTGCGGGAGTGGCAGCAGCGGGTCACCGAGCTGATCGGCGCGGAGGGCGGGCACCAGCGCGAGGGTCTCTCGGTCGCCATGATGGTGGTGGTGCTCGGTCATGCGGGCAGCACGACGGACGGAGTCGCGGCGCTCGGTGCGAAGATCCTGGAGGCCGCGTTCGGCGAGACCGCCACCCGCCGGCTCGCCGCGGAGATCCGCGGGGACCTGAACCAGCGGATGCTGCTGCTGGTCGACAGCGAGCAGCGCCGGTACGGCGACCGGCTCGACGCCTTGGGCGTCTCTGCCCACGTCGAGGAGGAGCTGCGCTCAGCGGCCCGCCAGATCGACGACATCCGGTTCGCCGTACAGCCCCGCTGAGGCGTGAACAACGGGTGTCACTCGGTAGGCTGAGGGCTCAACGCCAGCAGTCGTGAGGGAGCAGATGACGTCCTTGCTCGAGGGGCCCAACAACCTGGGCGCCCGGGGTACCGAGATCGGGGTCCGTGTGAAGGGCCTCGATGCCGCCGTGGGCGCTGCCCGCGGCCGACTCGACGACGCCTTGCTCGCGCCCGCCACCGAGGTGGTCGGCAAGGCTGCGGAGAGGTTGCGCCTCTCGGCCGACCACACCGTCGTCGCGCTCGGCGGGGCGACCGGCTCGGGCAAGTCCTCGACGTTCAACGCGCTGGTCGGTCTCGAGCTGGCCTCGGTCGGCGTACGTCGCCCGACGACCTCGTGGGCCTCCGCGTGCACCTGGGGCACCAACGGCGCCAGCGAGCTGCTGCAGTGGCTGGGCATCCCGCCCCGGCACCAGGTGGTGCGCGACTCGATGCTCGACACCGGCCGCGAGCCCAAGGACATGGACGGGCTCGTCCTGCTGGACATGCCCGACCACGACTCGACCGAGGTGGCGCACCACCTCGAGGTCGAGCGCCTGGTCCGGCTCGCCGACCTGCTGATCTGGGTCCTGGATCCCCAGAAGTACGCCGACGCGGCGATCCACGACCGCTACCTGCGCCCGCTCGCCGCGCACACCGGCGTGATGATCATCGTGCTCAACCACATCGACGAGGTCGCCGAGGAGCGTCGCCCCGGCATGCTCGCCGACCTGCGCCGGCTGCTCGACGCCGACGGGCTGCACGGCATCTCGCTGATCCCGATCTCGGCGCGCGAGGGCATCGGCATCGAGGACCTCCGCAAGACGCTGATCGCCAAGGTCGCCGACAAGGCGGCCACCAAGGCCCGTCTCGCCACCAACCTGACCGAGGTCGCCGGCGCGATCGCGAAGGTCAACGGTCAGGCCACCCCGCCCGTGATCGAGCAGAAGGACCGCGACGGTCTGCGGCAGGCGCTCGCGGAGGCGGCCGGCGTACCGGTCGTGGTCGACGCCGTCCGCAAGGCGAGCCTGGTCCGCGCGCAGCGTGCCACCGGGTGGCCGGCGGTCTCCTGGGTCGCGCGCCTGCGCCGTGACCCGATCAAGCACCTCCAGCTCGGGGCCAGCGACCGCGAGTTCATCGCGAGCGCGCGTTCCGCCGTACCGGACACCAACCAGGTCCAGATCCCGCGGGTCGACGGCGCCGTGCGCGACCTGGCGGACCGGCTGTCGGCGCCGCTGACGCGGCCGTGGCAGACGGCCGTCAGCCGTGCGGCCACCGCGCAGCTCCCCGAGATCTCAGCTCGGCTGGACCGGGCCGTGATGGCCACCGACCTCGAGGTCGGGCGGACGCCTGCGTGGACCCAGCTCGTGCGCGGGCTGCAGTGGGTGCTGCTGCTCGCTGCCGTGGCCGGTGGGGTCTGGTGGGCCGGTGTGTCGGCGGCCGACCTGCCCGACCCGGAGGTGGGCGGGGTGCTGGTGCCTGCCCTGCTGCTCGTCGGGGGGCTGCTCGGCGGGCTGCTGCTGGCGCTGGGCTGCCGGGCCGCGATCGGCAGCATCGCGAACGGGCGGGCCGAACGCGCCGAGTCCCGGCTGCGCGCTGCCGTGGAGCAGGTCGCGGACGAGCTGGTGATCGCGCCGCTGACCGTGGAGCTGGACGCGTACCGGGCGACCACGGAGAACCTGCGGATCGCGCTCGGCTGAGTTCTCCCCAACCCGGTCTGTCCCCAGGTGGCGCACAGGCGGGCCTCGCACCCGGTTGCGGCCGACCGCCTCTGACGCATCGTGCTCCTTCCACTACTGCGAGGGAGATGCTGATGAACGAGACGATGGTGACGCTGCAGGGCTGGGTCGGCAACGACGTCGAGGTGCGCGAGGTGGGGGAGACCCGGGTGGCCACCTTCCGCGTGGGGAGCACGCCGCGGTTCAACCGGGCCGGCACGTGGGTCGACGGCACCACGTCGTGGTTCACGGTGAACTGCTGGCGCGGGTTGGGGCGCAACGTGGCCGAGTCGATCCGCAAGGGCGACGCGGTGGTCGTCCACGGGCGGGTCAAGGTGGACGTCTGGGAACGCGAGGACCAGCCGGCCTCGGTGTCCTGGATCGTGGAGGCGACCTACGTCGGGCACGACCTCAACAAGGGCACGACGCTGTTCGCCAAGTCGCCGCGGACCACCACCGTCGACACGGTCCCGGACGCCGCCCTTCGCGAGCAGCTGCACAGCTTCTCCGCGGACGGCCCGCAGCTGAACTCCGACGGTGACGAGGTCGCACCCGCTTCGCCCGAGGTGCCCGCGCCCGCGTAGGCTCTGCGCCTATGGGTGAGTACGTCTACACGTTGCGCAACGTCCGCAAGGCGCACGGCGACAAGGTGGTTCTCGACAACGTCACGCTGTCGTTCCTGCACGGTGCCAAGATCGGCGTCGTCGGGCCGAACGGCACCGGTAAGTCGACGCTGCTGAAGATCATGGCCGGCATCGAGAACGCCAACAACGGCGAGGGCCTGCTGGACCCGGGCGCGACGGTCGGGATGCTGCAGCAGGAGCCCCCGCTGACCGAGGGTCGGACCGTCCTGGAGAACGTCGAGGAGGCCGTGGCCGAGACCAAGGCCAAGATGAAGCGTCTCGACGAGCTCTACACCGCGATGGGTGACCCGGACGCCGACTTCGACGCTCTCAACGAAGAGGCCGGGAACCTGCAGAGCGAGCTCGATGCCGCCAACGTGTGGGACCTCGACAGCCGGCTCGACCAGGCGATGGACGCGCTGCGCTGCCCGCCGCCGGACGCGATCGTCGACACCCTGTCGGGAGGCGAGCGGCGCCGGGTGGCGCTCTGCAAGCTGCTGCTCCAGCAGCCCGACCTGCTCCTCCTCGACGAGCCGACCAACCACCTCGACGCCGAGTCCGTGCAGTGGCTCGAGGGCCACCTGAAGACGTACCCGGGCGCCGTGCTCGCGATCACCCACGACCGGTACTTCCTCGACAACGTCGCCGAGTGGATCCTCGAGCTCGACCGTGGCAAGACGCACCCCTACGAGGGCAACTACTCCACGTACCTGGAGACCAAGAAGGAACGTCTGAAGATCGAGGGGCAGAAGGACGCCAAGCGCGCCAAGATGCTCGAGAAGGAGCTGGAGTGGGTCCGCTCCAACGCCAAGGCTCGTCAGACCAAGAGCAAGTCCCGTCTGGCCCGGTACGAGGAGATGGCAGCCGAGGCGGACAAGGCTCGCAAGATCGACACCGCTGACATCAACATCCCGCCGGGGCCGCGCCTCGGTGACGTCGTCCTGGAGGCCAAGGGCCTCACCAAGGGGTTCGAGGACCGGGTGCTGTGGAACGACATCTCGTTCACGCTTCCCCGTGCCGGCATCGTCGGCGTCGTCGGCCCCAACGGCGTCGGCAAGACGACGCTCTTCCGGATGATCACCGGCGGCGAGCAGCCCGACGCGGGCTCGCTGACGGTCGGGCAGACGGTGAAGATCTCCTACGTCGACCAGAGCCGTGGTGGCATCGACCCGGAGAAGAACGTCTGGGAGGTCGTCTCGGACGGTCTGGACTTCATCAAGGTCGCGAACTTCGAGATGAACTCGCGCGCCTACGTGGCGTCGTTCGGGTTCAAGGGCCCGGACCAGCAGAAGAAGGCGGGGGTGCTGTCGGGTGGAGAGCGAAACCGCCTCAACCTCGCGCTGACGCTCAAGCAGGGCGGCAACATGCTGCTGCTCGATGAACCGACCAACGACCTGGACGTCGAGACGCTCTCCGCGCTCGAGGACGCGTTGCTGGACTACCCGGGCTGCGCCGTGGTCACCTCCCACGACCGCTGGTTCCTCGACCGCATCGCCACGCACATCCTGGCGTGGGAGGGCACCGAGGACAACGAGGGCGAGTGGTTCTGGTTCGAGGGGAACTTCGCGTCGTACGAGGAGAACAAGATCGAGCGCCTCGGCGTCGAGGCCGCCCGTCCGCACCGGGTCACCCACCGGCGGCTCACACGCGACTGAGGCGAGAGCCGTCGAGCTTGCTCGTACGGCCGAGCCGATTGAGTGTGTTGAGCGCGAAGCGCGATCACACGCGACTAGGGTCCGAGCGCAGCGAGGAGGTTGAGGTGCCGGCGCGCTGGCGCTGGCCTCGAAACCCTAGTGCTCCCGGATGTCGTCGAACTCCGGGTTCTCGGCCAGCAGCTGGTCCGAGACGGCGTTCATGACGCGTCCCATCGCGGCGTAGTCCGCCGCGTCGGCGACGTCGACGAAGTGCGCCCGGACGCCGGTGACGTGCGTGTGCGCGGCCTGCTGGAGGAGCTCCCAGCCCTCGGCGGTCATCACGGCGTCGACCCCGCGCTTGTCGTCCTCGGCTGCCTCGCGCCGGATCAGGCCGGCCTTCTCCATGCGGCTCACGGTGTGGGTGACCCGGCTGCGCGAGTGCTGCATCGACTCGGCGATCTGCGCCATCCGCAACGTGCGGTCAGGGGACTCCGAGAGCCTGACCAGGATCTCGTACTCGGCCATCGAGACACCGTGCGCCTGACGCAGCTCGCGGTCGAGGGTGTCCATCAGCAGGGTGCTGCCGACGATGAAGGCGCGCCAGTTGAGCTGCTGGTCGGCGTCGAGCCAGCGCGTATCGGATCCGGTCATGGGCGCGAGTCTAGGGGAGTCGGAATACCTTCGCGGCTGCGTTAGTTGAAACTTCTACGACCTGCTGTTAGGGTCGCCACAGAGTTGAACATTCAACCAATCCGAGATTTGGGAAGAGGCACAGCAATGACGAGCACCATCAGCACCGACGTGGTCGCAGGCACCTGGACGATCGACGCCAGTCACTCCGAGGTCGGCTTCACCGTCCGACACCTGATGTCGAAGGTCCGCGGCCAGTTCGAGAAGTTCGAGGGCAAGCTCACCACCGGCACCGCGCTGTCGGAGACCAAGGCCGAGGCCACCATCGACCTGAACTCGATCAACACCCGCGACGAGCAGCGCGACGGCCACCTGCGCTCCGCCGACTTCTTCGACGTCGAGAACTCCGGCCCGATGACCTTCTCCTCGCTGTCCTTCGACGGCGCCACCGCCAAGGGCACGCTGACCATCAAGGGCGTCGCCCGCGAGGTCGAGCTGGACGTCGAGTTCCTGGGCATCGAGAACGACCCGTGGGGCAACCAGCGGATCGGCTTCGAGGCCAACACCGAGATCAACCGCAAGGACTTCGGCATCGACTTCAACATCCCGCTCGACGGCGGCAAGCTGCTCGTCGGCGACGCGGTCAAGATCCACCTCGCCGTGGAGGCTGTGCTCGACCAGGCCTGAAAATCACGCCGACCCGGCACTGATGTGCAGAAGACCCCGTGCGACGCACGGGGTCTTCTGCACATCAGTGCCGGGTCGGCGTAGCTCAGACGCGCTCGAGGATCATCGCCATGCCCTGGCCGCCGCCCACGCACATGGTGATCAGGCCGGTGGACTTGTCGTGCCAGTCCAGGCTGTTGATCAGCGTGTTCTGCAGGCGGGCGCCGGTCATGCCGAAGGGGTGACCGACGGCGATCGCGCCGCCGTTGACGTTGACCTTGTCCAGCGGCAGGCCGAGCTCCTGGTACGACGGCACGACCTGGGCCGCGAACGCCTCGTTGATCTCGGCGAGGTCGATGTCGTCGATGGTCATGCCGGCGTGCTTGAGCGCCTGCCGGGTCGCCTCGACCGGGCCGAGGCCCATGATCTCCGGCGACAGGCCGGAGACGCCGGTGGAGACGATCCGGGCGAGCGGCTTGATGCCGAGCTCCTTCGCGCGGGTGTCGGACATGATCACGACGGCGGCGGCGCCGTCGTTCAGCGGGCAGCAGTTGCCGGCGGTGACGACGCCGTCGGGGCGGAAGACCGGCTGCAGCTGGGAGATCGCCTCGTAGGTGACGCCGGCGCGCGGGCCGTCGTCGGCGGAGACGACGGTGCCGTCGGCCAGGGTCACCGGGGTGATCTCGCGGGCCCAGAAGCCGGACGCGATCTGCTGCTCGGCCAGGTTCTGGGAGCGGACGCCGAACTCGTCGAGCTCCTTGCGGTCCAGACCCTTGAGCCGGGCCACGTTCTCGGCGGTCTGGCCCATGGCGATGTACACGTCGGGGAGCAGGCCGTCCTCGCGCGGGTCGTGCCAGTCCTGGCCGCCCTCGGCGTACTTGGTCGTGCGGGCCTGGGCGTCCTCGAACTTCGGGTTCTTGGTGTTCGGGATGTGGTCGGAGGTGCCGAACTGGTAGCGGGAGACCATCTCGACGCCGGCCGAGATGTAGACGTCGCCCTCGCCGGCCTTGATCGCGTGGAACGCGGTGCGGCTGGACTGCACCGAGGAGGCGCAGTAGCGGGTGAGCGTCGTACCGGGGATCTCGTAGCCCATGAGCGTGGTGACGATGCGGGCCATGTTGTTGCCCGCCTCGCCGCCCGGGAGGCCGCAGCCGAGGATCAGGTCGCCGACCTCGTTCGGGTCGAGCTCCGGGATCTTGTCCAGTGCGGCCTGCGTGATGAAGGCGGTGAGGTCGTCGGCGCGGAAGTCCTTGAGGGATCCCTTGTTCGCGCGGCCGATGGGGGTGCGGGTCGCGGAAACGATCACTGCCTCGGGCATGGGTGGTACTCCGATCCTGGTCTGTGAGATGGGCAACTCCGGTTGCCATCGGTCAGTCTAGAACGTGTTCTGGTGAAAGGATCTGGGTCGTGCGTCACACCTACGAGTGCCCGATCCGCTGGGCTGACATGGACCTGCTCGGGCACATCAACAACGTCGCCTACCTGGACTACCTCCAGGAGGCTCGGATCGCGACGCTCAGCGCCCCGGCCGACGGGTTCCGACGTTCGGGCCCGGACGGTGTCGTGGTGGTCCGGCACGAGATGGACTTCCTCGCGCCCCTGAAGTTCCGCAAGCGTCCGGTGCTGATCGACTCCTGGATCACCGAGATCAAGGCCGGGTCGTTCGTGATGGCCTCGGAGATCTACGACGAGGGTCCCGAGGGTCGGGTCGTGTACCTGCGATCCTCGAGCCGGCAGGCGCCGATCGTGCTGGAGACGGAGGCGCCCCGGCGGATCAGTCCCGAGGAGCGGGCAGCGCTGGAGCGGTACCTGGAGCCGGCAGAGAGCCGCAAGCCGCTTTCTTCGGCCGGTACGTCGCAGCACGTGTACCCGCTGCAGGTGCGCTGGTCGGACCTCGACCCGTACCACCACGTCAACAACGTGAAGTACGTCGAGTACTTCCAGGAGGCGCGGATCCAGTACTCGATGGCGATGCACCAAGCCGGCGACGTCTTCGGTGACTTCGTGGTCGCCCGCATCGACGTGGAGTACCTGCGTCCGACGCCGTACCGCGACGAACCCTACGAGCTGCACAGCTGGATCAGCCACGTCGGGCGCACCTCGGCGGTCTTCGCCGGCGAGGTCCGCGACGGGGACACCGTGCACGCGCGCACCCAGGTCGTCACCGTGGGCTTCGACAAGGAGACCCAGCGGGCAGCGGCGCTCCCGGCCGACCACCACCTCCGCCTCACCGAGCAGCTGGCGGCCTCGGGTCTCGCCTGAGAGGTCGGCTGCGGTCAGCTCTCGGGCGTGTTCACCATGAACTGCGCTGCGTGGGTCACGTAGTCCCAGAACTGCGCATCCTGCTCGGGCGTCAGGTCGACGCTGTCGAGACCGTCGCGGAAGTGCTTGAGCCAGTGCACGGCGGCGTTCGGGTCGACCGGGAACGGCGCGTGCCGCATCCGCAGCCGCGGGTGCCCCCGCGTCTCGGAGTAGGTGCCCGGACCACCCCAGTACTGCGCCAGGAACAGCGTGAACCGCTCGGCGGCGGGGCCGAGGTCCTCCTCGGGGTACATCGGCCGGAGCACCTCGTCGTCGGCCACGCCGGCGTAGAAGCGGTCGACGATCGCAGCGATCGTCTCCATGCCGCCGATCTCGTCGTAGAAGGTGCTCACCACCCCATTGTGCCGACCCGGGCGCAACGCAGCGCGGCCAGGTACCTCTCGGCGTCCGCCGCGTTGCGCCGACGCGCCTCCCAGGTGATGCCGACGAGCAGCAGGACCAGACCGACCGTGCCCAGCGTGATCCAGCGGGGGAGCGCGGCAGCGATGGGGGTCACGTGCCGCACGGCGAGGATCGCGACCACCCCGGCGCCGGTCAGGAACGGCGCGCTCCAGCGGCGCTGAGCCCCCACGGCGAGCACGGCCAGCCCGGCCGCGGCGATCAGGGCACCGCGCAGCGAGACCGGCTCGTCCAGGGTGAGCAGGAGGCTCGGGAGCACCCCCAGGCTCAGGCCGCTGCCGAGCGCGCGCCAGCTGGAGACCTGGTCGTCGCGCAGCAGCCGCAGGTAGCCGGCGGCGAGGAGGACCAGCGCGACCGGGACCGCGTACGCCTCCGGGGTGCTCACGCCGTCGTCGATCCGCATCACGGTGGCGACGCCGAGCAGGCCGGTGGCGAGCCACGAGGCGAGCTCGCGGTCGCGGTTCGTGATGGCGACCAGGGCGGCTGCGGCACCGGCGAGCGTGACGACCAGGGTGACGACGTCCCTGTCCGCCGGCAGGCCCGCGGCGACCGCGGAGCCCAGCACGGCCGAGCACTCCAGGGCGATCCGGGTCGGCTCCGTCCTCCGGATCCGGGACGCCCCGGTGCCGACGACCGCGGCGACGCCGATCAGGGCGAGGCCCGCCGTGTTGGCCCCGGCGCCGGCGACGTAGGGCCACTGGGTGGCGGCCACGCACGCCGCGCCGGCTGCGGCGAAGGCGAGGAGCGGGACCAGTGCGCCCTCGAGGCGGGCGGTGTCGGCGCGCGCGGCGAGCACGGTGAGGCCGGCGCAGAGCAGCGTCGCCACGGTTGCGGTCAGCGCGTGGGACGGCGCGACGGCCGCCAGGGCGATCGCGACCGGGACCGCGAAGGCGGCGGAGAGCTCCAGGGCGGTCCTCGTTGCATCCGTGCGTCCGATGAACTCTGCGGCCAGGGCGACGGCGATCGCGGTGAGGAGCAGGGTCACCGCTGCCTCGCTGCTGCTTCCGCCTGCGACGTAGGGCCACTGGGTGGCGGCGACGTACGCTGCGCCGGCGGCAGCGAACGCGAGCAGGGGGACGCGCGCCCCCTCGGGGCGCTGGGTGTCGTGCCGGGCGGCGAGCACGGTGAGGCCGGCGCAGAGCAGGGTTGCCAAGGTCGCGGTCAGCTCGTGGGACGGTGCGTCGGAGGCCAGCGCGATCGCGACCAGCACGGCCGGTACGGCGGAGAGCTCCAGGGCGGTCCTGGTTGCATCCGTGCGTCCGAGGCGTTCTGCGGCCAGGGCGATCGCGATCGCGGTGAGGACCAGGGTGACTGACGCTTCGCGCGCGTCTCCGCCCGCGACGTAGGACCACTGGGTGACGGCGACGTACGCCGACGCGGCTGCTGCGAAGGCGAGCAGGGGGACCAGTGAGCCGTCGAGGCGGTCGTCGTTGCGGGTGGCCAGCGCGGTCAGGCCCGCGCAGAGCAGCGTTGCCAGGGTCGCGGTCAGCTCGTACGACGGTGCGACGGAGGCCAGCGCGATCGCGACCAGCACGGCCGGTGCTGCGGAGAGCTCGAGGGCGGTCCGGGTCGCCTCGGTCCGTCCGAGGCGTTCTGCGGCCAGGGCGATGGCGATCGCGGTGAGGACCAGGGTGACCGACGCTTCGCTGGTGCTTCCGCCCGCGACGTCGGGCCACTGGGTGGCGGCGACGTACGCCGACGCGGCTGCGGCGAAGGCGAGGAGCGGGACCAGTGCGCCGTCGAGGCGGGCGGTGTCGGCGCGCGTGGCGAGCACTGTCAGGCCGATGCAGAGCAGCGTCGTCAGACCGGCGGTCAGGCCGTGGGACGGGGAGGCCAGCGCGAGTCCGATCGCGACGACGTAGGCGCCGGCGACCAGGCCGGCGAGGTCGGAACCGGGCCGGGTGCGCAGCGCGACGGTGATCGCGGTGACCAGCACCAGCAGCGAGTTCCAGGCCACCACGGCCGACAACCGGGCGGGTCCGCTCTCCAAGTGGACGGTGGCACCGCCGATGGCGACCAGCACCGGGGCGCCGGCGTACAGGGCCCCGCGCACCCGGGCGCGGGTGTCCTCGGGGACGTGGCGGAGCAGCCCGAGCGCGGTCAGCACGGCGGTCGCGGCGAGGACCGGCGCGGTCCAGGCCGCCAGCGTCCACGACGAGCCCGAAGCGGGGTTCGGCAGGTTCTCCAGGACGGCGACCGGGCGGACGATCACGGTCCCGGCGGCGAGCGTCGTCCCGGTCGCTGCGAAGAGCGCGGCCGGGGCGCTCCAGACCCGCGATCCGTACGCCGACACGGCGGCGAGGCCGAGCACCACCGCGCAGCCGATCAGCAGGTGCACCTCGTCGGAGGCGGTGGTGGTCCCGCCGAAGGCCAGCACTCCGCCGCAGGTCAGCGCCGTGCCGGCGGTGACGAGGCGCAGTGCTTCGGGAAAGCGGCTCACGGATGCGACGACGGCGGCGTACAGGCCGGCGACGACCAGGGGCCAGCAGCGGGCGTCCTGCCACCACTGGGCCGTGGTGACGACCGAAGCCCGGTTGATGCCCTCGGTGAGGACGACGAACCAGCTGACCGTGCCGAGTCCGACGGCCACCCACCCGAGGAGGGTCAGGCGCCCGGCGCTCGGACGGAGGAACGGGACCGAGAACGCCCCGAGCAGCGCGGCCGAGACAGCGCAGGCGACGGTGCTGGGCGAGCGGGTCCAGGCCTCGCTCGCCGTCAGCGTCAGGAGCCCGACCGAGGCGATCCCGATCATGCCGCCCAAGGTGCGCGTCGGTGTGGTGGCGGCCCAGGACGCGACCCCGGTGCCGAGGCCGAGCAGGACCAGGCCGATCAGCCCGCCGAGGTGGTGGGCGTCCAGAGTGTCCAGTCCGAGCAGCCCAGCGTCGTAGGCGGCGAGCATGTCGATCGTCACCAGGGCGGAGGTCAGCATCCAGACGGTCTCGGCGCCGCCGCGCAGGCCGCGGCGGGTCAGGGCGCCGGCGCCGGCCGCGAACAGCCCGGTCACGACGATGAGGACCGTCGTCCTGCCCAGCAGGCCGAGCGAGCCCCAACGGACCGCGATGAACACGATGGCGGCGACCAGCAGGCACAGACCGCCGAGGCTGAGCAGGACCGCCGGCGCGTTCACCCGTGGGCGAGGCGCGCGGGCCGGACGAGCAGCCTGCGGCGGACGCGGTGTCCGCGGTGCGAAGGTCGGGTAGGCCGGGTACGGCGCCGGCGTAGCTGTCGGAGCGGCGGCTGCCGGTGTAAGTACCGGCGTGGGTGCCGGTGTGGGTGCCGGGGCGGGTGCGGGGACCAGTGCCGGGACCGGTGCGTCGCGCAGGGTCTCGACGACGCGGTCGGCGCGGCGTAGCAGACCCCAGAGAACGGCGGCGTCGGTCCCGTTCAGGGCCAGACCGCACCCGGTGCAGGTGACGTCGGGGTCCAGGGGCGCGCGGCAGTCGGGGCAGACGGTGCGGTCAGCGAGCTTGCTCATGCCTCCAGCGTGATGGGGCGCGGAGGCCTGCGCCTGAGTACGGCTACTCGGATCGGGCTACTTCGTCCCGGGGGAGTTCTGGTCGTTCCAGACGACCCGGCCCGGGCTGGGCATCACGATGCCCTCCTCGTCGAACCGGGCCTTGATCCGCTCGCGCATCTCGCGCGCCACCACCCACTGCTGCTGCGGCATGGTCTTGAGGGTGACCCGCACGACCACCGAGTCGGGGCTCAGCGACTGGACGCCCCAGACCTCGGGCTCCTCGATGATCCGGTCCCGGTAGCCCTTGTCCTCCCACAGGTCGTGGGCGACCTCCTTGAGCAGCCGGCGGACCTTGGCGATGTCCTCCTTGTAGGAGACCGCGATGTCGAGCACCGAGCGCGACCAGTTCTGGCTCTGGTTGCCGACGCGCAGGATCTCGCCGTTGCGGACGTACCAGACCGTGCCGTCGACGTCGCGCAGCCGGGTCACGCGCAGGCTGACCGCCTCGACGGTGCCGCTGGCCTCGCCGAGGTTCACGGTGTCACCGACGCCGACCTGGTCCTCGAAGATCATGAAGATGCCGGAGAGGAAGTCTTTGACCAGGCTCTGGGCGCCGAAGCCGAGCGCGACGCCGACGATGCCGGCGCTGGCGATCAACGGGGCGATGTCGTAGCCGAGCTCGGAGATCGCCATCATCAGGACGACCACGAAG
The DNA here is from genome assembly GCF_040546585.1 of Marmoricola sp. OAE513. Classification (NCBI taxonomy): domain Bacteria; kingdom Bacillati; phylum Actinomycetota; class Actinomycetes; order Propionibacteriales; family Nocardioidaceae; genus Marmoricola; species Marmoricola sp. OAE513. The sequence goes on from NZ_JBEPOC010000001.1 coordinate 3,176,738, forward strand.
ATCACGCCGGTGACGATGCTCTTGAGCAGGCTGCCCATGGTCTGGGCGCGCTGGACGCGGCGGTGGGTGCCGACCTCGGCGTCCGGCTCGGCGAACGGGCCCCTCATCAGCTTGGTCGGAACCACCCCGGCGCTGGCCCGGGCGACGAGCCGGTCGATCACCTTGTGCAGGATCCAGCGGGCCACCAGGCCCAGGATCACCAGCCAGAGGATCGCGAACGGCTTGCCGATCACCCAGGCAGCCGCGTGTGCCAGGTCCGCGTTGTCGGTCCAGTGGAACACCGCAGCACAGGTCCAGCTGTCGGAGTCCTTGCAGGTCTCGGGCATGGAGAAGATCGCTTGCACAGTCGTCGCGGCGGGCATGGAACGGAGGCTACGCGAACGGGCGTAGTGAGGATCACGCGACCAGGACCAGTGCGCTGGTGCTCGACCGAGTCCGCGACTGAGTATCCTTGGCCCATGAGTGATCTCCAGGCCCGGAAGTCCCGTACCCGTCTTCGTCGTGCGCTGCTGGCGCTCTCGGTGGGGATCCTCGGCTCCGTGCTGGTCCCGGCGACCGCGTTCGCCGACACCCCGGTCACCCAGCCGGACGCCCCGCACGTCTCGGGCCTGCACTACCTGCTGATCCTGGTGCTGATCCCCGCCGGTCTGTTCGCCGTGATCACGCTGCTGGCGGCGCTGCCGTCGATGATCAGCGACAAGGGCTACGAGCCGGGCCAGTCCTGGCGCTCCGACCCCGAGTGGTTCGGCGGCCCGCGCAAGGGCGTCGAGGCAGCGGACGACCTGTCGGCCCAGCAGATCGAGGCCGCGGAGTCCGAACGGGGTGGCACCAGTGGCCAGTGGTGACGGGTTCTCGGCCGACCAGCGGTACGACATCGACCGAGCCATCCGGGCGGCCGAGACGGCCTGCCGCTACGAGTTCTCGCTCTACGTCGGTCCTGCCGAAGGCGCTTCGGCCGAGTTCGCCCAGCGGCTGCACGCGTCGCTGATCGCGCCGGGACGCAGCGTCCTGATCATGATCGACCCGGCCGCCCGGGTGCTCGAGATCGTCACCGGCTCCGTCGTGCGCCGGGTCCTGAACGACGACGCAGTCCGGCTCGCTGCTGCGGCGATGGAGTCGGCGTTCAGCCAGGGCGACCTCGTCGGTGGCATCAAGCGGGGGGTCAGCCAGCTGGCGGACGCTGCCCGCCAGCCGGCCACCCTGCACGCCTCTGGGCACGCCTCTGGACACGCCTCTAGCTAGTCGCGGCGGCGTCCCTGGCCTGGCCGGCCAGGTAGCGGGCGACGTCCGCGCGTCCCTCGGCCACGTAGCGCTTCGCGCCCGGGTTCGCGCTGGTGCTCTCCAGCCACGCGTCGACCTCGTCCAGCAGCGCCTGCGACGCGGCCGGACGCGGGAACAGCGCCGCCAGCGCGGTGGACGCCTTGTGCGTACCGAGGTGCTCCCACATCGTCTCGACGGCCTCGAGGTACTTGGCCGTGTACGGCGCCAGCACCTCCTCCTGGCCGCTCGCCTGGAACGCGCCGACGATCGAGCGGTGCGTCTCGTTGGGGGTGTCGGCGTCGAGCACCGAGGCCTGCCACGCCTCCGCCTTCGCCTCCGCGGTCGGCTGGGCGGCCCGGGCCGCAGCGGCGTGCTCCTTGCCCGAGATCGTGTTGTCGGCCGCGAGCTCGGTCTCGATCCGGTCGCCGGCACGCCCGCGACGGGCCAGCGCGCTGATCAGCACCCAGCGCAGGTCCTGGTCGACGGCGAGGCCCTCGAAGGAGAGCTTCCCGTCGAGGATCTCCTCGAGGTCGGTCAGGGCCGCCTCGCTGCGCGCCGCGCCGGCGTACGAGCGGGCGAAGGTGAGCTGCTGGTCGCTCTCGGCGGCAGCCTCCTCCAGGAGGGCGCGAAGCCCACGCTCCCAGCGCTCCTGCAGCGCGGGCCGGTTCGCAGGCGCGGAGAAGGAGTTCGTCGCCTGGGCCGCGTAGTCCGGGATCCGGCTGATGCCCCAGGCGTCGGTCTCCGAGCCGATGTTGGCCAGGACCAGGTGCACGAAGTCGGTCGCGGTCATCTCGGCGTCCCGGGTCATGTCCCAGGCGGCTCCCCAGCACAGCGCGCGGGCGAGCGAGTCGTCGAGCTTGTCGAGACCCTCGACCACGGTCGCCAGCGAGCGCTCGTCGAGACGGATCTTGGCGTACGCCAGGTCGGCGTCGTTGAGCAGCAGCAGGTCCGGCTGCTTCTTCCCGACCAGCTCGCTGATCGGCGTGGCGGGGCCCTCGACGTCGACCTCGAGGTACTCGCGGCGGACCAGGCGGCCGTCCTCGGTCAGGTCGTAGAGGCCGATGCCCAGGCGGTGGCGGCGCAGTGTCGGCCAGTCCGGGTCGGCGGTCTGCAGCACCGAGAAGGAGGAGTACGCGTCACCGTCGAGCTCGAAGGACGGGGTCAACGTGTTCACGCCGGCGGTCTGCAGCCACTCCGCGGCCCAACCCTGGAGCTCGCGGCCCGAGGACTTCTCGAGCGCGGCCAGCAGGTCGGCGAACTCGGGGTTCCCGTAGGCGAAGTCCTTGAAGTACTGGCGCAGTCCGGCCAGGAACGGCTCGAGCCCGACCCAGGCGACCAGCTGCTTGAGCACCGAGGCGCCCTTGGCGTAGGTGATCATGTCGAAGTTGACCTCGACGGCGTGCAGGTCGTAGTTGTCGGCTGCGATCGGGTGCGTGCTCGGCATCTGGTCCTGGCGGTACCCGGTCTGCTTGCGCGCGTTGGTGAAGCCGGTCCAGGCGTCGGTGAAGTCGGTGGCCTCCGCCTCGCACCAGTAGCAGGCCCACTCGGCGAAGGACTCGTTGAGCCAGAGGTCGTCCCACCACTTCATCGTGACCAGGTTGCCGAACCACATGTGCGCCATCTCGTGGGTGATCACCGAGGCGCGGAACTCGTAGAACGAGCGGGGCTGCCGGGAGCGGGGGAGGTACTCGTCGCGCAGCGTCACGCAGCCGGCGTTCTCCATCGCGCCCATGTTGTACTCCGGCACGTAGAGCTGGTCGTACTTCTCGAACGGGTACGGGTAGTCGAACTGCTCCTCGAAGAACGCGAAGCTCTGCTTGGTGATCTTGACCAGCTCGTCGCGGTCGAGGAACTCCACGAGCGACTGCCGGCAGTAGTGCCCGAGCGGGATCGTGCCGAACTTGCCCTCGTAGACGTCCTGCACCTCGTGGTACTCACCGGCCACCAGGGCGGTGATGTACGTCGACATCTTCTTCGTGGTCGGGAAGCGCCACACGGCCTTGCCGTCGGCGAGGGGCTCGGGCTCGGGGGTGACCTGGTTGGACACGACCGTCCAGTGCGCCGGAGCGGTGACGTGGAAGGTGAACACGCTCTTGAGGTCGGGCTGCTCGAAGGTGGTGTACACCCGACGCGCATCGGGGACCTCGAACTGGCTGTAGAGGTAGACGCGGTCGTCGACCGGGTCGACGAAGCGGTGCAGGCCCTCGCCGCTGTGGCTGTAGGTGCAGTCGGCGCGGACCACCAGCACGTTCTCGACGTGCAGGTTGTCCAGCTGGATCCGGCTGTCGGCGTACACCGCGGCGGGGTCGAGGGACTCTCCGTTGAGCGTGATCTCGTGGATCGTCGCGCCCACGAGGTCGGCGAAGGTGCTGCCGCCGGGGAGCGTGGAGGAGAAGGCGATGGTCGTGGTCGAGGCGAAGGTCTTCTCGCCGGTCGTCAGGTCGAGCTCGATGGTGTACGAGTCGACGTCGATGATCGTGGCGCGGGTCTGCGCCTCTTCGCGAGTCAGGTTTGTTCCAGGCATGTCGGCATCATGCCACCGGGGCAGAAGGCCCTGAAAACAGGCATGAAACTACAACGTTGTAACGGCGTGTCGTGTTGATTTTTCTGGGACGAGTGGTAGTCAGAGTGACTCATGTTGCTCTAGCGTTCGGGTGTGCAGACCCGTCGTTGGACCCGTCCTGGGCTCGTGATCGCCCTTCTCGGGCTGGTCGCGGGGCTCCTCCTGTCGCCCCCGCAGGCGCAGGCATCCTCGACGATCCTGTGCAAGGGCTTCACCGCGTGCGAGAAGGCCGGGTACAGCAGCTTCGGCTACGGGCCGAGCAACTACAAGAAGATGTGGTGGCGGATGTACTCCGGCCACAACTGCACCAACTACATGGCCTACCGGATGATCAAGGCCGGCATGCCGGTCGACCGTCCGTGGAAGGGCAGCGGCGACGCGCGCAACTGGGGCGTCGTCTTCAAGTCCAAGGTGAACCAGACGCCGATGATCGGCTCGGTCGCCTGGTGGAGCAGCAACCACGTCGCCTACGTGCAGCAGATCGTCGACGCGAACACGATCATCATCTCCGAGGACCACTACCGCGGAGACTTCGACTGGCGGAAGATCACCCGCGCCGGCGGTGGCTGGCCGACCGGGTTCATCCACCTCGTCGACGAGGCCGTCACCTCGACCGCGCCACCGACCATCACGGGGACGCCGAAGGTCGACCAGACCTTGACGGCGAAGCCCGGCACGTGGAACCGGGCGGGCGCGACGTACAAGTACCAGTGGCTGGCAGCGGGCAAGGCGATCGCCGGTGCGACCACGGCGACCTACCGGCCGACCGCCGCCCAGGTCGGCCAGACCTTCAGCGTCAAGGTCACCGCGTCCAAGGCCGGGTACAAGACCGGCACCCGTAACACCGCGGTGAGCAAGGCCACCGTCCCCGGGACGATGGCGGTCGACGGCGAGCCGGTGATCTCGGGGATCCCGAAGGTGGGCGCCACCCTGACCGCGTCGGTGCCGACGTTCGCGCCGGCCGCCGAGGGGATCCGCTACGGCTGGTTCGCCGACGGCCGGTTCATCCCGGGCGGCAGCGGGACCAGCATCACGCTGAAGCCGGAGCAGCTCGGCAAGGCGGTCCGCTTCGTCGCGACCGCGAACCGCACCGGGTACGACGCCGCCCCGGCAGCGAGCGCTCCCACCGTCGCAGTGCTCCCGGAGAAGCTCGCGGTCACCGCCGAGCCGCGGCTGGTCGGCAACGCGTACGTCGGGCGGGCCCTGACGGTCACGCCGGGAGCCGTCGCACCGAAGGCCGCCGAGACCTACCAGTGGCTGCGCGACGGCAAGCCGATCGCCGGCGCCACGAACGCGCGGTACGTCCCGAGCGCGCTGGACCCCGGCACGAGGCTCAGCGTCCGGGTGTCCTTCGCCCGCCCCGGCTACACCACGGTCGTCCGCGATCTCAAGATCAAGCGGGAGGTGCACGCGTTCGCCAAGATCGCCGTCGCCTCGCGCGCGCACCGCCAGGTGACGGTCGCGATCTACGCCACGGGTGTCACCGGCCCGCGCGGCACGGTCACCCTGCTCACCCGGAGCGGGAAGAAGATGACCCTGACGCTGAAGAACGGCAAGGCGACGTTCGCGCCGTCCTGGCTGCACCAGGGTGAGCGCACCTTGACCGTCGTCTACTCGGGCTCCTCCAAGGTCCACGAGAAGACGACCACGCGGACCGTCGCGGTCAAGTGATCTGGTTGCCCGCGAGCTCGAAGTAGAGACCGCGGCGCTCGAGCAGGTCGGCGTGCCGCCCGCGCTCGACGATCCGACCGCCGTCGAGGACCAGGATCTGGTCGGCGTCGCGCACGGTGGACAGCCGGTGAGCGACCACGAACACCGTGCGGTCGACGAAGGCGGCCCGCAGGCTCGCCTGCAGCTGCGTCTCGGACTCCGCGTCCAGCGCGCTGGTCGCCTCGTCGAGCAGCAGCACCTGAGGGTCGCGGTACAGCGCACGGGCGATGCAGATCCGCTGGCGTTCACCGCCCGAGAGCCGGGTGCCGCGCTCGCCGACCCGGGTCTCGTAGCCCAGGGGCATCCGGCGTACGAAGTCGTCGGCGGTGGCCGTGCGCGCTGCCCGGACGACACGGTCCAGGTCGATCTCGTCCTCGCCGAACGCGATGTTCTCCGCGACGGTGCCGTCGAAGAGGTGGCTGTCCTGCAGCACCACCCCGAGCCGGCGGCGGTAGGCCCGCAGGTCGACCTCGGCCAGGTCGACGCCGTCGGAGGTGATCCTGCCCGTGACCGGACGCAGCAGGGCGGCGATGAGGAGCAGCAGGGTCGACTTGCCGGCGCCGGAGCGTCCGACGATCGCGACCGTCTCGCCGGGTTCGGCCTGGATCGAGATGTCGTCGAGGACCAGCCGGTCGACCGCACCGGGGTGCCGGAACCCGACGCGGTCGAGCCGCACCCGCCCCTGCGGTTCCGGTGGGGTGGTGCCGGTGCCCTCGACCTGCTCCGGCTCGTGGTCGACGAACTCGCCGAGCCGGTCGAGCAGGACGCGGCCCTGCTGCCACACGTCCCAGGTGCCCAGCAGCAGGGTGAGGGGTGCGCTGGTCACCATGACCAGGGAGAGGAACGGCACGAACTCGCTGATCGGGATGTTGCCCTCGACGACCTGGTAGGACCCGAAGCTGATCGCCAGCGACAGCGGGATCAGACCGACGACGGCCAGCGCGCCCTCGTAGAGCATGATCGTGAGATCCGCGCTGAACAGCCGGCCGGAGAGGTCGTCGAACTGGGCGGCGAGCCGGCGCTGCAGCTGCTTCTCCGAACCGGCCGCCTTGACGGTGTCGATCCCGCGGATGGCATCGATCTGCCGCGACTTGTAGCGGCCCCAGGACTCCTCGAGGCTCTGGAACGCCGGTCGCAGCTTCCGGCGCGAGACGTACATCAGCACGAGGTAGAGCGGGACCACCGCCAGGTACACCGCAGGCAGGCGCACGTCCCAGGTCGCCATGATCACCCAGGCGCCGATCACCTGGAACAGGGCGACGAACGCGCCGACGCCCCGGACCAGGAAGAAGCTGCGGACCTCGCGCAACCCGTTGAGCCGGCGCTCGACGTCCCCGGTGCGTCGGTTGGCGAAGAACCCGATCGGGAGGGCGAGGAGGGTCTCGGCGACCTTGTCGAGACTGGCCCGGTCGATCCGCAGTGCTGCCCGGGTGACCGTGTAGCGCTGCAGCACCGTGAGGGCGGCGGACAGGCCGAGCACCCCGAGGACGATCGCCATCACCGGGAGCAGCGACCCGGTGTCCTGCCCCTGGATGACGTTCTCGATCACCCACTTGCTCGACAGCGGGATGGCCAGGCTCGTCGCGGCGATCCCGATGCCGGACAGCGTGGCGACGACGATCGCCGGCCACTCGGCGCGCAGGAACGGACGGAAGAAGGGGCCACCGGAGGACGCGACCGGGGTGTCCGCCAGCGCCTCGGTGGGAGCGACCAGCAGGGCGTAGCCGGTGAAGCGCTCCTCGAACTCCGTGCGGGTCAGGAACCCCGAGACCCCGACCGGGTCCATCACGCGGACCTCGCGGGCGCCGACCTTGTCGAGCACGACCCAGTGGTTGCCGTCGACGTGGCACAGGGCGGGGAGTGGCAGCTCGTCGAGCCGGGACGTCGAGACCGTGGTCATCGCGGAGGTCAGCCCCAGGTGCTGGGCCCCGCGGTGCAGACCGAGCAGGCTGGTGCCGTCGGAGGCGGTCGAGACCGCCTCCCGGACGGCGACCATGCTGACCGGGTGGCCGAAGCTGCGGCAGATCGCGGTCAGGGCGGCGGCTCCGCAGTCCATCTCGTCGAGCCCGAAGACCTGGGGGACCTTGGCGGTCCGGCCGCGGCTGCGGAAGGCGGACCAGTCCGCGGCCGGGAGCTCGACCGGTACGGCGTCGCGGGGCACCGGGGCAGGGGCTGGGGGGAGCGGCGGCGCGGGGGAGCGTCGCTTCGCGCGCGGCGTGGGGCGTGCGAGCGTCGAGGAGCGGAACAGCGTGGCGGTCGGCTCCCAGAGGTCGATCAGACCCCGCGCCACCGAGCCGTGCAGCGTCAGGGTCTGCAACGGTCCCGTGGCCCGCACGCTGACCGCGGCGCGGTCCTCGGCCGCTGCCTCCGGCCCGATCAGGTCGCCGGGCCCCAGGGTCCGGACCTGCACCTCGGACCCGTCGTGGCCGCGCGCCGTCGCGCGGGCGGTGCCGCGGACCACCACGTGCACGACGTCGGGCACCTCGCCCTCGGTGACCAGCTCGTCACCGAGGACGTGCTCGGCCGCGTCGAGCGAGCCCGCCACCAGGCGGCGTACCTCGAACGGGGCGTCGTCGAGGGCGAGCAGGCCGACGGGGAGTCGGTCGGCCCGCGCGGTCCTCGTGCTCTGTGATGGCTCCATCGCGCGCTCAGGCTACGACGTGACGCGCGACTGCGCCGGAGATCACCTCGGCGCGGACGACCGCCTCGGCACGTGCCCGGCTGCCGGGTTCCTCGGGGCTCGGGTCGGTGCGGGACACGACGTGCAGCAGGCACCACCCGTCGCCGGCGGGCACGGGGCCGAGGAGCTCCCCGGGCAGGGCCCCGGCCAGCGCGGCCCGTACGGCGGGTGCGCCGATCCGGCTGAGCACGTCGTCGACCTGGCGCACCGGGAGCGCGGCTGCTGCTGCAGCGTCGGCGAGCGGGAGGCCGTCGTGCAGCACCTGGTGCCGCAGCTCCTCGGCGACCGCGCGGGAGGTGGTCTCCACGACGTGCGCGACCAGGCGGGTCCAGTCGAGGCGGTGCGCCGCGACGACGGCCCCCACCGCGGCGTCGGTGGTGCGGGTGGTCGCCAGGCGCTCGACCCACCCGTCCGGCTCGAAGGTGGCGGCGTCGACCGGCCCGGCGCCCAGGGCGCACGCCGCGGCCGCCGCGCTGAGCAGCTCGGCGCTGGTGGCCTCGAGGTCGCCGGAGCACACGAAGGCGCACCACGGGCTCGCGGTCGTCGTACCGGCGCAGGCATCGGCGCACCACCGGCGGAAGTCGTCGGGGTCGATCTCCCACGTGGCCAGCCAGGCGTCGAGCCGGTCCGCCGTGAGCAGGCCGCGGCTGCGGCGGAAGCCCTCCTCGGCCTCGACCGGGGAGCCGAAAAGCGCTTCACGGCCCCCGGGCCTCGCACGTCGTGCGAGGTCGGAGACCGTGAAGACGACGCCGTCCGCCGCGAAGACGCGGCGTGCGGCGAGAGATGCAGGAGCGTCAGGGAGGGAGACGCCCGTCATCGTGGTGGGTCTGCTCGGGCAATCAGTCGATGTGCAGGCCGAGAACGGCCGTGATGCCGCCGACGAGCGCGATGACCGCGGGGCCGAGGTCGAGGAAAGCTGCTCCGCCGACGACGCCGGCAGCGTCGGTCTCGGTGGGGGCCAGGTCAGTGAAGGTGCTGTTCATGTCGTGTCCCGATCTGTTGCGCCCCGGTGGGAAGCCCGAGGCTGGTGGTTTATTTGTAGGCCCGTCCGGGGCGTATTTCAACGCATCCGGGGTGTGGCTGGGTTACGACTTTGTTGCCGCGGAGCGAACTGTTCGGCTTGTCCTGGTTTGGGCGGCGTCGCGTGCGTCACACCCGCGCCGGTCGGCGAGGTAGTGCCCGGGGAATGCCCGGGGGGAATAGAGCCCGGCCGGGAGAGGTTCGCCCGACATGACGACTCCTGCCGCAGGCACCGCTGACTTCTGGTTCGACCCGCTCTGCCCGTTCGCGTGGATCACCTCGCGGTGGATCCTCGAGGTCGAGCAGGTCCGCGACATCGAGGTCAAGTGGCACGTGATGAGCCTGGCCTACCTGAACAAGGACAAGGACATCCCGGCCGAGTACCGCGAGCTGCTCGCGCCGGCGTGGGGACCCGTCCGGGTGCTGATCGCGGCGTCGGCCAAGCACGGCGACGAGGTGCTCTTCCCGCTGTACAACGCGTTCGGCACCCGCATCCACCACGGCAAGCAGCCGATCGACCGGAAGCTGGTCACCGAGGTGCTCGCCGAGGTCGGTCTGGAGCCCGAGCTGGCGGACGCGATGGACGACTCCTCCCTCGACGAGGCGGTCGCGAAGTCGCACCACGAGGGGATGGACCAGGTCGGTGACGACGTCGGTACTCCGACGATCGCGATCAACGGCGTCGCGTTCTTCGGGCCGGTGCTGTCCTCGATCCCGCGGGGCGAGGAAGCCGGCAAGCTCTGGGACGGGGCGGTCGCGCTGGCGTCGTACCCCGACTTCTACGAGCTGAAGCGGACGCGGACGGGGAGCCTGGACTTCAGCTGAGGTCCTGCTGGGCAGTCAGCCGAGCTGGGACTCCATCCAGGCGCGACGCGCGGTCAGCCAGCTGATCAGGTAGTCGGTCTCGCCCGGCTGGTCCGGTGCGTGCACCGTGCCGGGCAGGCTCTGCCCGTCGGCGTGCCAGGTTGCCCGGTCACCGGCCGCGGACGTGGCGATCAGCGCCTGCTGCGCGGCGAGTCCGTCGATCGCCTCGCCGGTGGCGGGACCGACCACGTCCCGCCAGCGCTGCTCGACCCGCGCGAGGAACGCCGGGTCGGTGATCATCCGGGTCAACCAGTGGGTGTTGTGGGTCGCCTGGCGCTTGGCACCCTCGTCGAAGCGCAGCCACCAGCCCTGCGTGGACGCGCAGCAGGTCGACGTGCTCGTCCGGGCGTACCCGCTGGAGAAGTCGAAGTCCCAGACCGGGCCCATGGTGAACGTGCCGGCCGGGTCCCAGGAGACGAAGACGCTGGACCAGAAGTCGGAGTCGAGGTTCTTCATGAGCTCGTTGACCAGGTACCAGTCCGCGAACGAGTCGAGGTCGACGTACTTCGCGTAGCCGGTCACCGGGTCGAGGTAGTCCGGCCCGTAGAGCGCGGTCTCGAACGCGCTGACACTCGCCCCGACGTCGGACTTCTGGCTCTCGGTCGGCTCGCCGGGATCCTTGAACGCCAGGGGCATGCCGTGCGGTGAGGTGAAGCCCGGCTCCTCGTTCTCGACGTACCGGCTGTCGACCTCGAGCAGCAGGCCGCCGGCCTTCAGCGCCACCTTGTCCTTGTTCGCCTCGATCTGCTCGGTCAGCTGGTAGAGCCCGATGTCGATGCCGTTGAGCGTGACGTCGACGAACCGCGAGTCCGGCGTCCATCCGAGCGACGTCTTCGCCGCGATCCCGAAGGCGGTCCAGGTGCGCAGCGCGGAACGGTCCGCGAAGTTCGCGAGCAGGACCCAGTCCTTCTCCTCGGGCATGCCGAGCAGGCCCGCCTTGGTGGCAAGCTTGATGCGGTACGGCTTCTTCGGCATGGCCCAGGTGCTGTTGCCGCGCCCCTTGATCTGCATCGGCTGGGCTGCGCCGTCATCGACCTGCAAGGTGCCGCTCACGTACTCCTCCCGGCTCGCGACGGGCTTCGCGCCCTCGGTGCTCAGGGTGATCCGGGGCAGCGTGCCGGGAGCCGGGTACGGCGTCAGTGCGATCGCGGTGCCGACGTACGGCGCGGAGCCGTCGAAACCGAGCGCCACCAGGCGGTACTGCTGCGGCCGTCCGCCCGGGTCGGCGAGCGGCCAACCTTGGGTGGGCGAGCTCGTCTGGGTCTTTTCCGCCAGCGTCCTCCAGCTGCCGCCCCGGAGGACCTGCAGCCGGAGGACCCGGCCCGTCCGCGCCGGCGACAGGGTGGAGACCACGGTGAGGGTCGGACGGTTGCCGGTCAGCGAGAGGGAGCTGGTCTCGGCGGTGGTGGTGACGGTGACCGCGCCTGTCCGTCGCTTGGCCTTCTCGGAGGTCGCCGGAGCGAGGACGCGCAGCACGACCGTGGTGGACCTGGCGCGCGTGACGAAGGCGTAGCGACCGGTCCGGGTGGTCGTCCCGCTCGCGACGGTCGTCCAGCTGCCGTCGGAGGAGCGTCGCTGCAGCTTGACCGCACGCGTGCTGCTGCCGATCTTCCCGGTGACGTCGAACCGTTCACCGAGCAGCGGTGCCGCCGGCGTGGCGCGTGGAGCAGCGGCCGGAGCGGGCTCGGGCCTGGCGGCCTCGGCGGGGGAGAACCCGAGTGCGACCGGCGTCAGGAGAGCCACGGCGCACAGGACGGCGAGGGCGCGCCGACGAAGATGCATTCGGCCATTGTTCTGCGCGCGCGTCCACCGCATTCCGGCAACGCAGAGTTCCGGATCTCGCCGCACTAGGATCGTGCCCATGACCCGCGTTCTCTCTGCAGTCGCCTGGCCGTACGCCAACGGCCCGCGACACATCGGCCACGTCGCCGGTTTCGGCGTGCCCTCCGACGTCTTCAGCCGGTACATGCGGATGGCGGGTCACGACGTGCTGATGGTCTCGGGCACCGACGAGCACGGCACACCGATCCTCATCGCCGCGGACGAGGCCGGCCTCACCCCGCAGGAGCTCGCGGACCAGAACCACCGGGTGATCGCGACCGACCTGCGCGACCTCGGCATCTCCTACGACCTCTACACCCGGACCACGACGCGCAACCACACCGCCGTCGTCCAGGAGCTGTTCAAGGGTGTCTTCGACAACGGCTACTTCCTCGAGCAGACGACCAAGGGGGCGATCTCGCCGTCCACCGGCCGCACGCTGCCTGACCGGTACATCGAGGGCACCTGCCCCATCTGCGGGTACGACGCCGCGCGCGGCGACCAGTGCGACAACTGCGGCAACCAGCTCGACCCGGCCGACCTGAAGAACCCGCGCTCCAAGATCAACGGCGAGACCCCGGAGTTCATCGAGACCCAGCACTTCTTCCTCGACCTGCCCGCGCTGGCGGGTGCGCTCAAGGTCTGGTTGGACGAACGGGAGGCCAGCGGTACCTGGCGGCCGAACGTGATCAAGTTCAGCCAGAACATCCTCGAGGACATCCGGCCGCGCGCGATGTCCCGCGACATCGACTGGGGCATCCCGATCCCCTTGGACGGCTGGCGGGACAACCCGACCAAGCGGCTCTACGTCTGGTTCGACGCGGTGATCGGCTACCTGTCGGCCTCGATCGAGTGGGCGCGGCGTACGGGCCTCGAGGGCGGGGACCCCGAGGCCTGGCGGCAGTGGTGGAACGACCCCGCCGCGCTGTCCTACTACTTCATGGGCAAGGACAACATCACCTTCCACAGCCAGATCTGGCCCGCCGAGCTGCTGGCGTACGCCGGCAAGGGCGACAAGGGTGGGTCGCTGCACGCGTACGGCGAGCTGAACCTGCCGACCGAGGTCGTCTCGAGCGAGTTCCTGACGATGGAGGGCAAGAAGTTCTCCTCCTCCCAGCGCGTCGTGATCTACGTCCGCGACCTGCTCTCGCGCTACCAGCCCGACGCGTTCCGCTACTTCGTGGCGGCGGCCGGCCCGGAGAACCAGGACTCCGACTTCACCTGGGCCGAGTTCGTGCGCCGCACCAACGACGAGCTCGTCGCCGGGTGGGGAAACCTGGTCAACCGGACGGCCACGCTGATCAACAAGAACTTCGGGGAGATCCCGCCGGTCGGTGAGCTGACCGCTGCCGACCAGGCGCTGCTCGACTCCGTCGCCGGCGCGTTCGACACCGTCGGCGACCTGATCGGCAGGCACCGCCAGAAGGCCGCGATCGGCGAGGCGATGAAGGCCGTCGGTGAGGTCAACAAGTACCTGGCCGACCACGAGCCCTGGAAGCTCAAGGGGGAGGACGAGCGCGAGCGGCTCGGCACGATCCTGCACGTCACCGCCCAGTGCGTGGTCGACCTCAACCTGGTGCTCTCGCCGTTCCTGCCGTTCTCCGCGAACGCGATCGACGCGGCGTACGGCGGTGCGGGCGACGTCGCCCCGATGCCGGAGCTGCGCGAGGCCGAGGACCTGGACGGCGGTCCGGGCTACCCGATCCTCACCGGCGACTACACCGGTGCGCCCGCGTGGGCACGTCGTCCGGTCGTCGTCGGGACGCCGATCGAGAAGCCGACGCCGGTCTTCACCAAGCTCGACGTCGGGGTCGTCGAGGAGGAGCTCGCCCGGCTGGCCTAGTCGGTCACCAGCACCTTGATCGAGGGCAGCTCGGCGACCGCGTTGACGACCACCGAGAACGCGAGGAACGCGATCGCCAGCGTGTGGTGCTCGGAGGCCCAGAGGCCGGCCGTGGCGAGCGAGAGCACCAGCACCTTCACCGCGGGGCGGACGCCGCGTCCGCCGTACCGGGCCTTGGGCGAGGCGAACAGGAACCACACGGCAACGGTCACCAGCGCTGCGGCGACGGCGAGCGGGACGCCCTGCTGGTACTCGCCCCAGGTGGCCGCCGCGGAGATCGCGAGCAGCTCGTCGACGAAGACGAGGAACAGGACCGCCCAGCCGAAGATCGCCATGAGCCGAGGTTAGCGAGTGCCCGGGCTTGCTCGAGCGCAGCGAGGACCGTGAGTTGAGGACCAGGCCCACCCCCTAGGCTCTGCGCATGAGCACTCCCAGTCACGTCCCCGGTTTCTTCATGACCCAGAAGCTCACGCTGATGGTCAACCGCTACGAGATCCGGGCGATCGGCGCCGACGGACAACCGGGGGACCTGCTCGCATTCGCCGAGCAGAAGCGGATGACGTTCAAGGAGCAGGTCACCTTCTACGCGGACCTGGCCAAGACCCAGCCGGTGTTCTCCTTCAAGGCCCGCCAGAAGCTCGACCTCGGCGCCGAGTACGACGTCTTCGACGAGCGCGGCGAGGCGATCGGCTACTTCCGGAAGGACTTCAAGGCGAGCCTGCTGCGCTCGACGTTCCACCTCAACGGGCCGTACGTGAACGCGGTCGGCCAGGAGCGCAGCAAGGCGATCGCGATCATCCGGCGGTTCGTCGACTTCCCGTTCACGTTCCACTTCGACTTCCTCGACGGCGAGAACCTGGTGATGAGCGTCGACCGGCAGTTCTCGTTGCGCGACCGCTACACGGTGCACGTGCCGTACCAGGGCCTGGACTTCCGGCTCGCGGCCGCGATGGCGGTGGGGCTGGACGCCCTGATGGGCCGCTAGCCGTGGCGTTGTACCCGCAGTCGCGTGCAGCGGTCGAAGCCGGCCTGTCCGAGGTCCCGGTCTTCGACCCGTCCTTCGACATCGCAGCCTCCCGTGCCGCGGCCGTGAGCGCCGCCGCGGCCGACGAGCGCGAGGACGTCGACCAGGTCACCGACGTCGACGCCGACGGGGTCCGGTGCCGGCTGTACCGGCCAGTCAATTCGCACGGCGTGATCGTGCACCTGCACGGCGGCGGGTTCGTGTTCCACGACATCGACGTGCACGACGCGGCCGCTCGACGGCTCGCGAACCGGTCCGGCCGCGCCGTGCTCAGCGTCGACTACCGGCGGCCTCCCGAGCACCGGTTCCCGGCAGCCCCGGACGACGCCGACACGGCCGTGCGCTGGCTCTCCCGATCACGAGCAGAGCTCGGGATCGACGGTCCGACGTACGTGCACGGGGACAGCGCAGGGGGGAACCTCGCACTGGTCGCGGCGCTGCGCAACCCCGGCGTCTTCCGGGCGGTGGCGCTGACCTACCCGTTCCTGGATCCGCAGGCCGGTTTCGAGTCCTATCGGACCGCGACCGACGGTTTCGACCCCGCCGAGGCGGCCTGGTACTGGGAGAAGTACGCCGCGACGCCGGCGGACCTGGTGAACCCGGACCTCGCGCCGCTGCTCAGCGACCGGCTCGGCTCGCTGCCGCCGACGCTGGTGGTCACCTCCGAGCACGACCCGCTGCGCGACGAGGGCGAGGAGCTCGCCCGGCTGCTCGCCGAGGCGGGGGTCGAGGTGGTCGGCACCCGCTACCTGGGACAGCTGCACGGGTTCTGGCGTCACGTCGACGTCTTCGACGCGGCCGACCCGCTGACCCGTCAGATAGCGGGATTCTTCGCTCAGCACGCCTAGCGCCCCAGGTTCTTCGGGCATGATCGAGGGCATGCAGCAGCAGAGCCTGGCCGCCAGGATCGCGATCGGCGTCGCTGCGGTCGCCCTGCCGCTGGGGATGGTTGCGGCCTGGATCGACGGGTACGTCGCCGACACGGACCGGTACGTCGACGCGGTCGCCCCGCTGGCCGATGACCCCGAGGTGCAGAACGCTGTGGCTGATGCACTCGCCGGTGCCACGATCGCGGTGTTCAGCGAGCAGGCGCGGGAGACCGTCTGCGGGGAGAGCGCCCAGGCGTCCGGCAACCCTCTCGACGGCCTGGGCGGTCTCGGAGGTCTCGCCTCAGCGCTGGTCCCTCTCGCCGAGGGCCCGATCCGCGCCGGTCTGGGCGAGATCGTGAGGACCCCGACCTTCGCAAAAGCCTGGGGCAGTGCCAACCGCAGCGGCCACGAGCAGCTGCTCGGAGTGCTGGACGGCGATGACTCCCGGGTCGACGAGAACGGGTGCGTCTCGCTCGACCTGAGCACGGTGCTCCAAGAGGTCACCGACTCGATGACCGGGGGCGCGCTGCCGATCGAGATGCCCGACGTCGACGTCCCGGTGGCCATGGTCGACGTCGGCGACCTCAGCGCTGCTCGCACCGGTTACTCGGTGCTGAAGCCGCTCGGCGTGGTGCTGCCGCTGGTCTGGGTGGTCGCGGTCGCCGTGGCCCTGGTCACGAGCCGACGTCGCGGGTGGACGCTGGTCGCGCTCGGTGCCGCGTCTGCGGCCGGGATGCTCGGGGTCCTGGGTCTTGCCGGCTGGGTGCGCTCGGACCTGATCGGGGCCTCCGCGGACGCCTACGTCACCGGCGCCATCTGGGACGCGGTGTCCTCGCCGCTGCGGACCGGCGCCGTCGTCGGCCTGGTGATCAGTCTCGTGGCCGCAGTTGCCGGCGGCTGGCTGGTCTGGCGGTCCGCAGCCGCTGAGGGAGAGACCGCCGCCGCCCGATAACCCTCACCCGTACTCCTCGCTGCGCTCGTCAACGGGTTATCGGCCACTCGGTCACGAGCAAGCTCGGACGCTCGGTAGCCTCTACCCATGCGCGTGCACCTGGGATCTGATCACGCCGGCCTCGAGCTCAAGGAACACCTGCTCGGCTGGCTTCGCGACAACGGCTACGAGCCGGTCGACCACGGCCCGTTCGTCTACGACGCGCTCGACGACTACCCGGTCTTCTGCATCCGCGCAGCGGCCGGCGTGGTGGCCGACCCGGGCAGCCTCGGGGTGGTGATCGGTGGTTCCGGCAACGGCGAGCAGATCGCGGCCAACAAGGTCGCCGGGGTCCGCTCGGCGCTGGTCTGGAGCGAGGAGACGGCCGTCCTCGCCCGCGAGCACAACAACGCGAACGTGGTCTCGGTCGGCGGGCGGATGCACTCGCTGGAGGACATGACCCGCTTCGTGGAGGTCTTCCTGACCACCCCGTTCACCGACGAGGAGCGGCACGTGCGCCGGATCGCGATGATGGCGGCGTACGAGACGACCGGTGAGCTCCCCGCCCTGCCGGAGTCCGCACAGGGTCTCGGACCCGATGCCTGAAGGCAGCCGTGCCTGAGGGGCACACCCTTCTCAAGCTGGCCCAGGACCTCGACGCGGCCTTCGCAGGCGGACCTGTGCGGGTCAGCAGCCCGCAGGGGCGCTTCGCCGCGGACGCCGCGCTGCTCGACGGCACCGAGCTCGTCGCGGCCTCCTCGGCCGGCAAGCACCTGTTCGTCGAGTTCACGGGCGAGCGGTACGTGCACGTCCACCTCGGTCTGATCGGCAAGTTCGACCTGTACGACGGCGTCCCCCCGGAGGTGACCACCGGCCAGGTCCGGTTGCGCCTGCAGAACGACGCCGGGTACGCCGACCTCCGCGGGGCGACCCAGTGCGACCTCGTCGGCCCGGAGAAACGTGCTGCCGTGCTCGCCGGCCTCGGGCCGGACCCGTTGAAACCCGACGCCGACCCCGAGCGCGCCTGGGCGAGGATCTCGCGCAGCCACCGCCCGATCGGCGACCTGCTCATGGACCAGGCGGTGCTCGCCGGAGTCGGCAACGTCTACCGGGCCGAGGTGCTGTTCCGGCACAAGGTGCACCCGCTGCGTCCGGGCAAGACGCTGCGACGCGCCCAGTTCACCGCGATGTGGGACGACCTGGTCGAGCTGATGGCCGAGGGGGTGCGGACCGGACGGATCGACACGGTGCGTCCCGAGCACACCCCGGAGGCGATGGGGCGGGCGCCGCGCCAGGACGACCACGGCGGCGAGGTGTACGTGTACCGACGTACGGGGCAGGAGTGCCTGGTCTGCGGAGCGAAGGTCCGGACCGACGTCCTGGTCGGCCGCAACTCGTTCTGGTGCCCCCGTTGTCAGCCCACGTTCCGGTCGAGGGCCGTAGGCTGAGCAGCACACCGTGCGAGGGGTCAGGGGGAGCGAGGCGACGTGAGCGAGCTGCGTGACCTGCTGCGCATGCGCTGGGCGCGTCTCCAGCGGCAGATCAGCTACTCCGACGGCCCGGCGCTGACGTTCCTGGTGGCCCTCGCGCTCGCCCTGATCATCGCGGGGCGGCTCGCGGAGGACGTGGTGCCGCAGACCTCGGTGGTGTTCGCGATGGTGCTGGCCAGTCTGTGGCTCGGCCCGCGCACCCTGCCCTGGTTCGTCATCTTCTGCCTGGTGGGGGTGGTCTACCTCGCGGCCTACACGCCGGACATCAGCACGGTCACCGTCGTCCGCGTCCTGATCACCTTCGCCATCGGGCTGCTCATCATCGTCACGTCGTTCCGACGGATGCGCCTGGGTGTCGCGGGTCCTCGGGGAGAATCGATGTTCGTCGACCTGCGCGACCGGATCGCCCGCCAGGGCGCCATCCCGACCCTGCCGGCGGAGTGGCACGTCGAGTCGGCGTCGCGCGCCGCCGGCGGTACGTCGTTCGGTGGGGACTTCATCGTGGCCAGCCGCTCCACCGACGGCTCGACCCTCGAGCTGATCGTGGTCGACGTCTCCGGCAAGGGCATCGAGGCCGGTACCCGGTCGCTGCTGCTCTCCGGCGCGTTCGGCGGCCTGGCCTCCGCCGTCGCCGCCGACTCGTTCCTCGGCGACGCGAACACCTACCTGCTGCGCCAGGAGTGGACCGAGGGCTTCGCCACCGCGATCCACCTGCACCTCTCGCTGGCCACCGGTGACTTCGAGCTCCGGAAGGCGGGCCACCCGCCGGCCGTCTGGCTGCACGCCGGATCCGGTCGCTGGTCGGTGCTCGACTCCGACGGCCCCGTCCTCGGTCTGATCCCGGGGGCCACCTTCGAGACGGTCCGCGGCACGCTGATGCCCGACGACGCGCTGGTGATGTTCACCGACGGTCTGGTGGAGACCGTGGACCGCGACATCGCCAGCGGCATCGACAAGCTCGCCGGTCGGGCGCAGATGCTGCTCCCGAGCGGGTACGAGCGCGGAGCGCGACGGCTGATCGACGACCTGTCCAGCAGCAACGACGACGGGGCCCTGGTGCTGGTGCACCGCCGGCCGCCGTACGCCGCGGCCCGCCGCTGAAGCGGTACTGGACCCGCCGGGCCGCTTCCGCCAAGATGAGAACACGTTCTCGTTTTCGCGTGCAGTTTCGCGTGCAGTGCCGCAGTCGTCCTGAGGGGTAGCCGGTGTCCGACCTGTGTACGCCCACGTTCCTCGGGCTGGCGGACCGGCTCGGCGGCGTCCCGTGCGAGGACGCGCACCGGGTCGCCTACGTGAACAACCCGTTCGACCTCGCGGACGCGACGATGCCGTTCGTCGAGCTGCTGATGGTCGGGGGCGCGGTGCTCGCGCTGGTGCACGCAGTCCGCACGCTGCGGCGTACCGGCAGCGCGGTCAACCTGGGGGTCTGGATCGCCGCCGTCGTCTACGTCGCGGTGCTCGAGCCGCCGCTCTACTTCCCGGCGGCGTTCGGGATCGACGACTACGTGTCCGCGGTGTTCGTGCACAACGAGTTCACGGTCGGGTTCGTCTACGAACGGATGCCGCTGTACATCCTCTGCCTCTACCCGGCGCTGGTGTACCTGGCCTGGGTGCTCGTCGAGCGGCTCGGGATCCGCGCGCGGCATCCCGGCTGGCGCGGCGCACTGCTGACGGCGGTGTGCCTGGGCTTCACCCACCAGGCCTTCTACGAGATCTTCGACCACCTCGGACCGCAGCGGTTGTGGTGGGCCTGGGACTACAGCGCCTCGATGAACCAGGACCTGCTCGGCTCGGTGCCGATGTCGAGCGTGGTCAACTTCGCCCTGGTGATGCCGACCGCGTTCGCGTTCCTCTGCCTGATGGTCCTGACCCGGAAGGAGCGTCCGTCGGTGCGCTCGGTGCTGCCGGGTGCGGTCGCGGTCGGCGTGCTGACGCCGCTGGTCTCGATGCCCGGCCAGCTGCCCGTGACCTACCTCGACCTGGTCGACGACCCGAACACCGACGCGGTGCACGCGGTGCTGATCGCCATGCTCGTCGGCGCCGGCGTGCTCACCCTGCGCGAGGTGCTCGCTCGCTGGCGCGCGCCTGAACCGCAGGAGCCCGGCTTCCTCGGCTGGTACCCGGTGGTCCATCTCGGCGCCTACCTGGGGACCTTCGCGGTGCTCTGGGCCTGGGCGCTGCCGCAGACCCTCGGTGCGACGGACGGCGTCACCGACGACGGTCGGTTCGTGGGGTCGCTCCCGTACGTCGTCCTCTGCTTCGTGCTGACGGCGGTCATCGCGGCGCCGCTCGTGCGCGACGCCCGCCGGCGTACCCCTGTTCCCGATCCTGTTCTCGAGAGGCAACCATGAGCGCGTTCGTCACCCGCTACGACTTCCGGGCCCCGGGGGAGGCACTGGGGCGTCAGCACGAGATGTTCGCGCGCTGCCTGGACCAGGTCGGCTACCTCGAGGAGCACGGGCAGGACGCGATCGTGCTGTCGGAGCACCACGCCTCCGACGACGGCTACCTGCCGAGCCCGCTGATCGCCGCCGCGGCGGTGGCGGCTCGGACATCGACGATCTCGATCTCGGTGGCCGCGCTGCTGGCCAACCTCAGCGACCCGCTGCGGATCGCCGAGGACATCGCCGTGCTGGACCACCTCTCCGGCAGTCGGGTCACCTACACGATCGGGCTGGGGTACCGGCGCGAGGAGTACGCGATGTTCGGTCGCGCCTGGGAGACCCGCGGCGCCGACATCGAGAAGGCGATCGCGGTGCTGCAGCAGGCGTGGACCGGCGAGGAGTTCGAGCACGAGGGTCGCACCGTCCGGGTGCTGCCGACGCCGAACCAGCCGCCGGTGCTGTTCTACGGAGGCGGCTCGAAGGCCGCGGCGCGGCGAGCCGCCCGGCTCGGGCTGCACTTCCAGCCGCAGGTGGCCGACCCCGCGCTCAAGGACCTGTACGACGCCGAGTGCCGCGCGGCGGGCCGCGAGCCCGGCTTCGTGCTGCTGCCGCCCGGGGGACCGGCGACGGTCTTCTGCTCCGAGGACCCGGATCGCTTCTGGGCCGAGAACGGGCAGTACCTGCTCGCCGAGGCGCGCGGCTACAACGCCTGGCACAACGACTTCACCTCGCTGGTGCGCGACTCCTCGGACTCGGTCGCCGAGATGCGCGCGGCCGGTGTGTACGTCGTCGAGACGCCCGAGGACCTGGTCGCCAAGTGCCTGGCCCGGGAGATCCGGGTCGTCAGCAGCCACCCGTTGTGCGGCGGCCTTCCTGAGGAGCCGTCGTGGGAGAGTCTGCGACTCGTCTGCGAGACCGTGCTGCCGGCGGTGAAGGAGGGCATCGCGGCGGCGCGGGCCGCGAAGGCTGCTGCCGCGCCGTAGTGGAGGGGATGACGGGAATCGAACCCGCGTAATCAGTTTGGAAGACTGGGGCTCTACCATTGAGCTACATCCCCGCGGCCCCGGGATCTTCTCCGGAGCGCTCGCCTATGTTGCCACAGCAGCACCGACACACGCATGTCGGGCGTCCTCTACACTCGTGCAGCGGCCCGGAACACGGGCCGAAACGGGGCGTAGCGTAGTGGCTAGCGCGCCTGCTTTGGGAGCAGGAGACCGCAGGTTCGAGTCCTGTCGCCCCGACCAGGCCCGACTAGTGGCAGCCCGGGTTGACGCTCGACCCGATGCGGCTGAGCGCGGGCGCGGTCCGGAGCTGCTTGACCAGCTTCTTGTTCTTGGTCGTGCGCTTCAGCGAGAACCAGCGACCCCAGTCGAGCTGGCTCTTGGCCGACGCCGTGGGCCTGCCGGTCTCGGAGATCAGCGAGAGCCGCATGCTCAGCCACTCGTCGAACTGGGCGGCCTTGCGGGACTCGCGACGGATGATCCTGCCGTCGAGGAACCAGGAGATGTGGGTCGGCTTCACCTGGACGGCCCAGACGTGCCAGCCCGAGGTGGTCGGGCTGCTGCCGTTGGTCCAGCCGGCCTGCGATGCGTTGAGCGGGGGAGTCTTCACGGTCACGTTCGAGCCGAGCGCGATGCCCGGTCGGGTGATGCCGACCTTGGCGGTGGTCGGCTGGTCGGGGTCCCAGCTGGCGACGGTGATGCTGCGCGCCTCGCACGCCTCGATCGGGCCGGAGGGGACCAGCTCGACCTGCACCCGGTAGTGCTGACCCGCGCTGCCGGTGCTGCGGGTGCGGAAGCGGATCTCCCAGCGACCGGTCTTGCGGCCGGTGGCCCAGGTGGTGCTGGACTGGAACGGCGTCCGGGCGCCCGGGACGTCCGGGGCGATGGCCTGCAGGGTGCCGTGGCCGGCCTTGCCGACGACCCACTGGTTCCAGGACCCGCCCCGGCTCCACCGGGCCGGGGCCTTGTTCCCGTCCTGGGTGCGGAACTCGTACCGGGCGATGTTGCTCTTCGGGTCCTTGCCCCACGGCCACCAGTCGTACGTCGAGGCGTTGCTGAGCAGCTCGAACTTGGTGCACCCGGTGGGCCGGCCGCACGGAGCGGCGTCGGCACGGTCGCTGCTCAGGGGCGCGAGCGCGACCAGACCGAGTGCGAGGGAGGCCCCGACGAGGAACGCGGGCCAGCGGCGAAGAACGGACATATCGGTCATAACGAGTAGTACACCATTTCCGTGGCTCGAGGTCAGCACGTTCACGTTTTCGGACATCCAACTCGCGGTCCCGTACCCGGGTGCTCGGAACGGACACATCGATTTCTGAGCGCTTCGCCGCTGAAGTAGGCTGACCTGTCGGTCGCCCTCCGTGCGCCGGTCCCAGTCGTTACAAGGAGAACACCTGTGAAGAGCGCCGTCGAGACGCTGAACCCCACCCGGGCCAAGCTCACCATCGAGGTCCCGTTCGAAGAGCTCAAGCCGAGCCTCGACGCGGCCTACCAGCGGATCGCGAAGCAGGTGAACATCCCCGGCTTCCGCAAGGGCAAGGTCCCGCCGGCCGTCATCGACCGTCAGGTCGGTCGGGGTGCCGTTCTCGACGAGGCGATCAACGACGCGCTGCCGAAGCTGTACGTGCAGGCTCTCCAGGAGAACGACCTGCAGCCGCTGGCGCAGCCGGAGATCGACATCACCAAGTTCGAGGACAACGAGGCGCTGGAGTTCACCGCCGAGGTCGACGTCCGCCCGAGCATCGACGTCCCGAAGTACGACGACCTCGCCGTCGAGGTCCCGGCCGTCGAGGTCACCGACGAGAACATCGACGAGCAGGTCGAGCACCTCCGCGAGCGGTTCGCCACCCTGAACGACGTCGAGCGGCCCGCCGCCGACGGCGACATCGTCTCCATCGACCTGGTCGCCTCGAAGGACGGCGAGACCGTCGAGGGCGGCGAGGTCACCGGTTACTCCTACAAGGTCGGTGCCGGCGACATGCTCGACGGCGTCGACGACGCGCTGCGTGGCCTTTCCGCCGGCGAGGAGAAGACCTTCGTCAGCCAGCTCCTCGGCGGCGACCTGGCCGGCGAGGACGTCGACGTCACCGTGAAGGTCAACTCCGTCAAGGAGCAGGAGCTGCCCGCGTTCGACGACGAGTTCGCCCAGACCGCCTCGGAGTTCGACACCGCCGAGGAGCTGCGCGAGGACGTCAAGACCCGCCTGACCCGCGGCAAGCGGCTCGAGCAGGCGGCCGCCGCGCGCGACGCCGTCCTGGAGAAGCTGCTCGACAGCGCCGAGATCCCGCTGCCCGAGGCGGCCCTGTCGGCCGAGCTCGCCGAGCGCAAGGGTGAGATCGAGCAGCAGCTCCTCTACTCCGGCATGACCATGGAGAGCTACCTCGACGACCAGAAGCAGACGGTCGACGAGTTCGAGGCCGAGCTCGAGAAGCGGGTCAGCGACGCGATGGCGGCGCAGTTCCTGCTCGACGAGGTCGCCAAGGCCGAGGAGATCGGCGTCGAGCAGGCCGAGCTCTCCGAGCACCTGTTCCGCCGCGCGCAGCAGTCCGGCCAGAACCCGGACGAGTTCGTCAAGCACATGGTCGAGCACAACCACATCCCCGAGATGGTGGCCGAGGTCGTCCGCGGCAAGGCGCTCGCGCTCATCGTCGAGGGTGCCAAGGTCACCGACTCGAACGGTGCGCACGTCGAGCTGAAGCTGCTCCGCCCCGACGGCACCATCGGTGAGCCCGAGGCCGAGACCGCCGAGGCTCCTGCCGCGGACGCCGCCGCTGAGGAGCCCGCCGAGGCCTGAGCGGCCCCGCCTGCGACACGAGACACAGTCAGTGCACACATGTGCACTGGCTGTGTTTCAATTCAGGCATGACTGATCGCACGTCCTCCGACGCCGGTGTTCTCGAAGCCGCGGCGCTGGCCGCCGAGCACCTCGACCTGCTCGTCCTCGGTGCCGCTCGCGACATCCACGGGTCGGTCTCGGACCGGGTCGGCTTCGTGTTCGAGAAGGTCGCGGGCAACCGGAGCCTCGGGCACCGGGTCCACGACGGCATCGCCACCGGCGTGTACGCCGGACTCGGCGCCGGTCTGCGCGCGTCGGCCAAGGCGCTGCGCGCTGCGGACCGCCTCGGCGTCGGCCCGGCTATCGAGGACTCCCCGAAGGGCCGATTCGTCGTCTCGGCGGTGAACGGCCTGATCGGCGACAAGCTGGTGGCCGACGGTTCGCCGCTGGCGATCGAGATCGGCGTACGGCGCGACGGGCGGGACGTGCCGCTGACGCCCGAGGGTCTCGCCGCGGCGTACCCGGAGGCGAGCGACGCGATCGTGGTCTTCCTGCACGGTCTCTGCGAGACCGAGGACTACTGGGTCCGCAAGAGCCGTCCCCGCCCCGCGGACGGCAGCACCACGGCGTCGTACGGCGCCCGGCTGGAGGCCGACGAGGGCTGGAGCCCGGTGTTCATCCGCAACAACACCGGCAAGACCCTGGCCGAGGCCGGCGTCGACCTCAGCTCGGTGCTCACCCGGCTGGTCGAGGCATGGCCCACTGACGTACGGCGGATCGCGCTGGTCGGGCACTCGATGGGCGGACTGATTGCCCGGGCCGCGTGCGCGGTGTCCCTCGACGTCGAGGAGCCCTGGACCGATCTGGTCACCGACATCGTCACCCTCGGCGCCCCGCACACGGGCTCCCCGGTGGAGCGGTCGATCGCGCGGGGGATCCGGGTGGCCGCCCGGGCGCCCGAGCTGGTGCCGCTCGCCCGGATCTTCGAGCAGCGCTCGGTCGGTGTCCTCGACCTGCACGACGGGATGCCCGAGGACACGGCGGCGGTGCCGAACGCGCGGTACCACCTGGTCGCGGCGACGCTGAGCAGGTCGGCCCGGCACCCGGTCGCGGCCACGGTCGGCGACTACCTGGTCCAGTACCGTTCGGCTGTCGGGCTGCTTCCCGGCGGCGTCGAGATGTTTCCCGGTGCCGACGTGCTGCACGTGCCCGGCGCAGACCACTTCGACCTGCTCAACCACGACGACGTCTACGCCGCCCTGCGCGGCTGGCTCGCGCGAACGCCCCAGAAACCGAACCCGAAACCGACCTAGGAGTCTTGATGACCGCACCTCTGCCCGTGGCCGCCGCCATCGAGATCGACGCCGCGCCGGAGCAGGTGTGGGCAGCGGTCTCCGACCTCGGCCGGATGCCGGAGTTCAGCCCCGAGCTGCGCAAGGCGTACGTCTTCGGCGGTCCGGGACTGGGAGCCACCATCCTCGGCATCAACCGACGCAAGGCGGTCGCGTGGCCGACCACCTCGAAGGTGGTCCGCTGGGAGCCGAACCGGGCGGTCGCCTGGAAGACGCGCGAGAGCGGCGCGACCTGGGTCTACGAGCTCGAGCCGACCGCGACCGGGACGACCTTGACCGGTCGCCGGGTGCTGCCGGCGTACACGATCGGGAGCCGGCTGATTGGCCCGTTCATCGGGGGCGCAGCAGGCCACGACGGCGAGCTCGCGGCGGGCATCGAGGCGACGCTGGTGAAGATCAAGGCCGCTGTCGAGCGCTGAGGCGTGCCCTGCCCCTGAATCTGCCCGTAAATCTGCTCTGGGCGAACAACGGCTGTTTGCCCGTGGTTTTGGCGACGGGCCCGTCTAGTGTCATCGACGTGAACCTGAACTCTGAACCCCAGATGAACGGCGGCGCCGCATCGTACGGGCTTGACGACCACATCTACCAGCGACTGCTCCGCGAGCGGATCGTGTTCCTCGGTTCCGAGGTCCGCGACCAGAACGCGAACGCGCTCTGCGCGCAGCTGCTCCTGCTCTCGGCGGAGGACCCCGAGGCGGACATCTTCATGCACATCAACTCCCCGGGTGGCTCGGTGGACGCGGGCATGGCGATCTACGACACCATGAACTACATCCCGAACGACGTCGCGACCGTGGGCATGGGCCTGGCCGCGTCGATGGGTCAGTTCCTCCTGTGCGCCGGCGCGAAGGGCAAGCGGTACGCCCTCCCGCACGCGCGCATCATGATGCACCAGCCCTCCGGCGGCATGGGCGGCTCGGCCTCGGACATCAAGATCCAGGCGCAGCAGTCCCTGCACATCAAGAAGGTGCTGCTCGACCTGATCGCCGAGCACACCGGCCAGCCGGTCGAGCAGATCGAGACCGACGCCGACCGTGACCGCTGGTTCACCGCCGCCCAGGCCAAGGAGTACGGCTTCATCGACCACGTCATCACGAGTGCTCGCGAAGCCGCCGACGAGGGCCGTCCGGCCCGCAAGAGTGAGAAGTGATCGAGCGATGAACTACTACATCCCGCAGTGGGAAGAGCGCACCTCCTACGGCTTCCGGCGGATCGACCCGTACGGCAAGCTCTTCGAGGACCGGATCATCTTCCTCGGCACCCCGATCAGCGACGACATCGCCAACGCCGTGATGGCCCAGCTGCTCTGCCTGGAGTCGATGGACCCGACCCGCGACATCCAGATCTACATCAACTCGCCCGGTGGCTCGTTCACCGCGATGACGGCGATCTACGACACGATGAAGTTCATCCAGCCGGACGTCCAGACCGTCTGCCTGGGCCAGGCCGCCTCGGCCGCCGCGATCCTGCTCGCCGCCGGCACGCCGGGCAAGCGGCTCGCGCTTCCGAACAGCCGGATCCTCATCCACCAGCCGTACACCGAGGGCACCTACGGGCAGTCCTCGGACATCGAGATCCAGGCGAACGAGATCCTGCGCATGCGCGAGCTGCTCGAGGAGCTCATCGCCGAGCACACCGGCAAGGACAAGGACGAGGTCAGCCGCGACATCGAGCGCGACAAGATCCTCACCGCCGCCGGTGCGATGGAGTACGGACTGATCGACTCGATCCTGGAGTCCCGTAAGGCGGCTGCGCTCGTCTGAGCACACCGTCCCGGTGGTTTTGTGTCGTGTCCGACCGTATTCGTCCAGCTGACGGAGTACGGTCGGACTACGCACAGAGCCGCTGCAGCACCAGAAAATGATCAAGGCACTGTGAACGGCGCCGGTCCTCGGACCGGCACGAACGAGGGGAGTGGCCGCCCGTGGCACGCATCGGTGACGGTGGAGACCTGCTCAAGTGTTCCTTCTGCGGAAAGAGCCAGAAGCAGGTCAAGAAGCTGATCGCCGGGCCCGGCGTCTACATCTGCGACGAGTGCATCGACCTCTGCAACGAGATCATCGAGGAGGAGCTCAACGAGACCAGCGAGGTCGGTCTCGAGGAGCTGCCCAAGCCCCGTGAGATCTTCGAGTTCCTGAACTCCTACGTGATCGGCCAGGAGCAGGCGAAGAAGTCGCTCGCGGTCGCGGTCTACAACCACTACAAGCGTGTCCAGGCGGGGGTGACGACCGGCTCGGCGAAGAAGGGCGAAGACGCCGTCGAGGTCGCGAAGTCGAACATCCTCGTGATGGGTCCGACCGGTTGCGGCAAGACCTACCTCGCACAGACGCTCGCGCGGATGCTCAACGTGCCGTTCGCGATCGCCGACGCCACCGCGCTGACGGAGGCCGGCTACGTCGGCGAGGACGTCGAGAACATCCTGCTCAAGCTGATCCAGGCTGCTGACTACGACGTCAAGAAGGCCGAGACCGGCATCATCTACATCGACGAGATCGACAAGGTGGCCCGCAAGGCCGAGAACCCGTCGATCACCCGCGACGTCTCCGGCGAGGGCGTCCAGCAGGCGCTGCTGAAGATCATCGAGGGCACCACCGCCTCGGTGCCGCCGCAGGGCGGTCGCAAGCACCCGCACCAGGAGTTCATCCAGATCGACACGACGAACATCTTGTTCATCGTCGGCGGTGCCTTCGCCGGTCTGGAGCACATCGTCGAGCAGCGGGTCGGCAAGAAGACCCTCGGCTTCACCGCCGACGTCCGCGCCTCCAAGGAGGCCGAGGCGGACGAGATGTTCGCTCAGGTGCGTCCCGAGGACCTGGTGAAGTTCGGCCTGATCCCCGAGTTCATCGGCCGGCTCCCGCTGATCGCCTCGGTCAACAAGCTCGACAACCCGGCCCTGGTGCAGATCCTGGTCGAGCCGAAGAACGCGCTGATCAAGCAGTACCAGAAGCTCTTCGAGCTCGACGACGTCGAGCTCGAGTTCACCGAGGACGCCGTCCGCGCGATCGCCGACAAGGCGATGGAGCGGGGCACCGGCGCCCGCGGCCTGCGCGCCATCATCGAGGAGGTCCTCCTCAACGTGATGTACGAGGTGCCCTCGCGCGAGGACATCGGCAAGGTCGTCGTGACCGGCGAGGTCGTCGCGGACAACGTCAACCCGACGCTGGTGCCGCGCGAGCCCGAGAAGAAGGCCAAGAAGTCGGCCTGATCCGGTGAGTGAGGTCTCGGTGGGGCGTCGCTCGTTCTGGCGCACGATGGGGGACTGGCACCGCTATGACCTGCGTGTCCTGACCGGTCGGCAGGAACCCGTGAGGTTCGCCGACCTGCCGAGCGACATGCGGTGGTTCCGGGTGTCCCTGTTCGTGTTCCTCGCCATCTCGGTGGTCAGCTGGTTGGTCGACGGCACCTGGATTGACGGCATCCACTACGTGTCGTTCGCCGTTGTGGTGGTGCTGTACATCCGCTCGCTCCGCATCAGCCAGCGCTGGTCCACTCGTGTGCCCCAGGACGCGCTCTAGCGCGTCCAGAAGCACACGACCTACTGCGGCTGCGGGGCAAGCTCGGCCTCGACCGTGAGCTCGTTCGCGTCGGTCGCGGCGAACTCCAGCGTGCCGGTGATCTTGCCGACGTTGCGCAGGTCCTCGGTCGCGGCAGCCGCCGCGTCGACCAGGGCGGCCGGGCCGGAGATGACCGCACGGGTGATCTCGGTCTTCATCGAGACCTTCGCCTGCGACTTGGCTCCGCGGATGCCACCGAGCGCGCTGGCCACGGCGGACAGCATGCTGGCGTCACCCTCGCTGACGCCGGCGAGCTCGGCCGTGGTCGGCCAGGCGGCGTGGTGGATGGACTCCTCGTGCGACCAGGACCAGACCTCCTCGGTGACGTAGGGGAGGAAGGGCGCGAGCAGGCGAAGCTGGATGTTGAGCGCGGTGACCAGGGCAGCCCGGGCCGAGGCGGTGCCGGCGCCGCCGTCCTCGTCGTACGCGCGCTCCTTGACCAGCTCGAGGTAGTCGTCGCAGAACTCCCAGAAGAACTTCTCGATGGCCTCGAGGGCGGTCGTGTAGTCGTAGGCCTCGAACGCGTCGGTGGCGCGGGTGATCTCACCCGAGAGACGGGCCAGGAGGGCGCGGTCGATCGCCTCGGTGATGATCGCGGGGTCGGTGTCCGTGGCGCCGAAGCCGCCGAGCACGAACTTGGACGCGTTCAGGACCTTCATCGCCAGGCGGCGGCCGACCTTCATCTGGGCCTCGTCGAACGGCGAGTCGAGACCGGGCCGGGCCATCGCTGCACGCCAGCGGACCGCGTCGGCGCCGAACTTCTCGAGGATCTCGGTCGGGACGACGACGTTGCCCTTGGACTTCGACATCTTCTTGCGGTCGGGGTCCATGACGAAGCCGGACATCATCGCGTGCGACCACGGAAGCACGTGGTTCTCGTGGTGCGCGCGGACGACGCGGGAGAACAGCCAGGTCCGGATGATGTCGTGGGCCTGGGTGCACAGGTCCATCGGGAAGGTGCGCTCGAACAGGTCCGGGTCGGACTCCCAGCCGCAGGCCAGCTGCGGGGTGAGCGAGGAGGTCGCCCAGGTGTCCATGACGTCCGGGTCGCCGATGAAGCCGTTCGCCTGGCCGCGCTGGTCGGGGGTGTAGCCCTCGGGCGCGTCCGTCGACGGGTCGACCGGCAGGGCGGCCTCGGTCGGCAGCAACGGGTGGTCGTAGTCGGGCTCGCCGTCGGCGTCGAGCGGGTACCAGACCGGGAACGGGATGCCGAAGAACCGCTGCCGCGAGATCAGCCAGTCGCCGTTGAGGCCGCCGACCCAGTTGTCGTAGCGGTGCTTCATGTGCGGCGGGACCCAGGTGATCTGGTTGGCGTCCTCGACGAGCTCGTCGCGCAGGTCCTCGTCACGACCACCGTTGCGGATGTACCACTGGCGGGTCGCGACGATCTCGAGCGGCTTGTCGCCCTTCTCGTAGAAGTTCGCCATCCGCTGGGTCGGCTTGGGCTCGCCGTCCAGGTCGCCAGTCTCGCGGAGCTTCGCGACCATCGCCTCGCGGGCGCTGAACGTGGTCTTGCCCGCCAGCTCCTCGTACGCCGCCGCGGCAGCGGGTGC
This sequence comes from Marmoricola sp. OAE513, assembly GCF_040546585.1. Taxonomy (NCBI): domain Bacteria; kingdom Bacillati; phylum Actinomycetota; class Actinomycetes; order Propionibacteriales; family Nocardioidaceae; genus Marmoricola; species Marmoricola sp. OAE513. The sequence continues at coordinate 3,207,433 of NZ_JBEPOC010000001.1, forward strand.
CGCCAGCCACTCCGGGGTCTCGCGCAGCAGCCGGCCGTCGCGGCCGATCACCGTGCGAACCGGGAGCTGGAGCTCGCGCCACCACTGCACGTCGGTGAGGTCACCGAAGGTGCAGCACATCGCGATGCCTGCGCCCTTGTCGGGCTCGGCAGCCTCGTGCGCGACGACCGGGATCTCGACGCCGAAGACCGGCGAGGTGACGGTGGTGCCGAACAGCGGCTGGTAGCGCTCGTCGTCCGGGTGCGCGATGAGCGCGACCACGGCGGGGATCAGCTCGGGGCGGGTGGTCTCGATGTGGACCGGCTCGCCGCCGTCGGGACGGTGGAACGCGACGCGGTGGTACGCGCCGGCGTACTCGCGGGCCTCGAGCTCGGCCTGGGCCACGGCAGTCTGGAACGTGACGTCCCACAGGGTCGGCGCGTCCTGCAGGTACGCCTCGCCGCGGGCGAAGTTGCGCAGGAACGCGCGCTGGCTGACGACCTGGGCGTCCTTGCCGATCGTCGTGTACGTCGTCGACCAGTCCACCGAGAGGCCGAGGGTGCGCCACAGCGACTCGAAGACCTTCTCGTCCTCCTCGACCAGCTGCTCGCACAGGGCGATGAAGTTCGGGCGGGAGATGGGGATCTGCTTCTTCGGGTCCGGCTTGTCCGGCGGGGTGAAGTCCGCGTCGTACGGCAGCGAGGGGTCGCAGCGGACGCCGAAGTAGTTCTGCACCCGGCGCTCGGTGGGCAGGCCGTTGTCGTCCCAGCCCATCGGGTAGAACACCGACTTGCCCTGCATCCGCTGGTAGCGGGCGATCAGGTCGGTGTGGGTGTAGGAGAACACGTGACCGACGTGCAGGCTGCCGGACACGGTCGGCGGGGGTGTGTCGATCGAGTACACGTTCGAGCGCGGCTGGGTGCGGTCGAACGCGTAGGTGTCGGCTGCCTTCCAGCGCTCCGACCAGGTCGCCTCCAGGCCCTCCAGAGCGGGCTTGTCCGGTACTACGACGACGCCGGGCGCGGCGATCGTCGTGGTCTCGGGCGTGCTCTGGGTATCAGTCATGGCGGCAATGCTACGGGCGCGCGCGGAGCGGCCGAAAATGGGTTCAGGGCGGTGGAACCCGCCGCTAGCCTCGACGGGTGTACACGCTGGAGTTCCTCGACGACCCGCACGTCTTCCTCGCTGCGGCCGAGCCGCTGCTGAGTGCCGAGCCGGTCCGGTGCACGGTGATCGCCTCGGTCACGGCTCGCCACCTGCGTGGGGGAGCCAGCCGCCCGGCGGGGGCGCCGGAGCCGTGGTGGCTGGTGGTCCGGGATGCCGGCGGCACCGTGGTCGGGGCCGGGATGCGTACGGCGCCGCTGCCGCCGTACCCGCCGTACTTCGTCGCGATGCCTGATGATGCCGCCCGCCTGGTCGCCCGAACCCTGCACGAACGCGGTGAGGCGGTCGAGATCGTCAACGGGTTCGTGCCCACCATCGACGTGCTCGTCGCCGAGACGCTCGTTCTGGCCGGGGGCACCGCGACCGAGACCGAGCGCACCTCGCTCTACGAGCTCACCGATCTCGTCGAGCCGACGGGCGTGCCGGGGCACCTCCGGGTCGCGCGCGACGACGAGGTCGACCTGGTCCAGGGCTGGTTCGACGCGTTCGGACCGGACGCCTCCGAGCAGGCGGGTCGGGTCGACCCGCACCCTGCGATCGAGACCCGGGAGAGCACGGCGGCGCGGATCGCCGCCGGTGACGTCTGGCTCTGGGAGACGCCCGACGGCGTTCCGGCCGGGGTGACCGCGTTCAACCCGGCCAGCTTCGGCGTCGCCCGGGTCGGGCCGGTGTTCACGCCGAAGGAGCACCGGGGCCACGGGTACGCCGCCGCCGGCGTCGCCGCGATCTCGCGACGTCTGCTGGACGAGGGCGCGCGCGTGTGCCTGTTCGCCGACGCGCAGAACACGACCTCGACGGGGGTCTACGTGCGGTTGGGGTTCCGGCCGATCGCGGAGACCGGCGGCTTGCGTCTCGACAGGCTCGACAACCGAGGCCGCTAGGCGTCGAGCGGGTCGATGACGCCGTACGACGCCAGGCCGCTGGACAGCACCCCGACCTGCTCCCGGGCGTCGCCGAGCCAGTGGCTCAACGCGGTCAGCCGCGAGGTGAAGTGACCGATGGAGAACTCGTCGGTCACGCCGATGCCGCCGTGCAGCTGGATCGCCTCCTGGCCGATGCGTCGCGCCGCTCGTACGGTCTGCAGCTTGGCGCGCGCCGAGGCGTCCACGACCGCATCCGGCTCGCCGTCCGCGGCGACCATGGTCGCCCAGGTGACGATGCTGCGGGTCAGCTCGAGGTCGGTGTACATGTCGGCCGCTCGGAACGTGAGCGCCTGGAAGCGGTTGAGGGTGACCCCGAACTGCTGACGCGTCGTCAGGTACGACGTGGTCAGCCGCAGCGCGGTGTCCATCGCGCCGAGGGCTTCGTGGCACGCAGCGATCCGGGCGCGGGCGAAGACCTGCGTGAGCGCGTCGGTCGCGTCCCCGCCGGCGCCGAGCGGCGTCGCCGCGGCCCGGTCGAAGACCAGCCTTGCGGCCCGACCGCCGTCGTGGGTCCGGTACGCCGTCGCGTCGGTCGGCCGGTCGACCAGGAAGACCTCGCCGCCCACCTCCCACACGATCGTCTCGGCGCGGGCGCCCTGGATCACCGGCTCGGCGGTCTCGCCGGAGGCGAAGGTGATCAGCCGCTCGCCGGACGCGAGTCCACCGAGCACCTCGGCCCGCTGCTCGTCGCTGCCCAGCGCGGCCACCACGCCACCGGCGAGGGCGACCGCAGCGACGTACGGCTCAGGAGCCAGCACGCGGCCGATCTCCTCGGCGACCACGGCTACCTCGATCGGACCTGCTCCCATGCCGCCGTCGTCCTCGGAGAACGGCAGGCCGAGCAGACCCATCTCGGCCAGACGGCCCCAGAGCGCCTCGTCGTACCCGGGGTCGGTCGCGGTGACCTCCCGACGGTGCTCGAAGTTGGTCGCGGGGTCGTAGCCCTTCAGCAGGCCGCGGACGGTGTCGCGCAGGGCGGTCTGCTCTTCGTCGAGCTCGAAGTCCATGTCAGTCCCTCTCTCGGCCCGTCACAGGCCCAGGATCGTGCCGGCGATGATCGAGCGCTGGACCTCGTTGGATCCGCCGTAGATCGACGCCTTGCGGAAGTTCAGGTAGGTCGGGACGGTGTGGGCTGCCCACTCGGGCACCGACTCCGACCCTGAGGAGAGCGACAGCGGTCCGGCCAGGTCGACGAGCAGCTCGGTGACCTCCTGCTGGAGCTCGGTGCCCTTGAGCTTGAGCACCGACGAGGCCGGGTGCGGCTTGCCGTCGGCCGAGTTCGCGACTACGCGCAGGGCGGTCAGCTCGAGGGCCAGCAGCTGGTTCTCCAGCTCGGCGAACCTGGCCGCGAGCAGCGGGTCGTCGAGGACACCGAGGTCGATCGCGTGCTCCTTGGCCGTGGCGAGCGCGCGCTTGGTGGCGCCCACCGGAGCGACGCCGACGCGCTCGTTGCCGAGCAGGAACTTCGCCTGGGTCCAGCCCTGGTTGACCTCCCCGACGAGGTTCTCCCCCGGGACCCGGACGTTGTCGAAGAAGACCTCGTTGACCTCGTACGAGCCGTCGAGCAGCTTGATCGGCCGCAGCGTGACGCCGGGGGAGTCCATCGGGAAGAGCAGCATCGAGATGCCGGCCTGCTTCTTGACCTCGGGGTCGGTCCGGCAGAGGCAGAAGATCCAGTCGGCGTGCTGGCCGAGCGTGGTCCAGGTCTTCTGGCCGTTGACGATCCAGTCGTCGCCGTCGCGCTCGGCGCGGGTGGTCAGGGAGGCCAGGTCGGAGCCGGCGTTCGGCTCGGAGAAGCCCTGGGCCCACCAGATGTCGAGGTTCGCCGTCGCCGGCAGGAACCGCTCCTTCATCTCCTGGGAGCCGAAGTGCGCGATCACCGGCCCGATCATCCCGGCGTTGAACGCCAGCGGCGGCGGCACGCACGCGAGCTGCAGCTCCTCGTGCCAGATGTGCTTCTGCAGCGGCGTCCAGTCCTTGCCGCCCCACTCCAATGGCCAGTTGGGTACGGCGATGCCGGCGGCGTTCATGACCCGCAGCGACCGCACGAAGTGGTCCTTGCCGATCTCGCGTCCCGCGCGGATGTCGTCGCGGATGTCCTGGGGGATCTCGGTGTTGAAGAAGGTGTGCATCTCCTCGCGGAACGCAGCCTCCTCCTCGGTGAGTCGCAGCCTCATGGCTCGACCCTACTGATCACTCCCAGACGAGAACAGGCTTGACGACCTTCCCGGCGAGAACGTCCGCGACCGCGGTGTTGATCTCGCTGAACGGGTAGGTCGTGATCAGGTCGTCGACGTCGAACTCGCCGGCCGCGTTCAGGGCGATCAGCCGCGGGACCATCTCCTGGGGGTCGGAGTCGCCCTCGATCGAGGAGCGGATGATTTTGCCGGTCTGCAGCAGGTCGATCGCGTCGATCGCGTACTCCTCCGGGCCCAGGCCGAGCGCGACCAGGGTGCCGCGCGGCTTGAGCGCCTGCTGGGCCTGCTTCACGACGGCGGAGATCGCGGTGGTGTCGATGCTGTACGACGCCCCGGCACCCCCGGAGAGCTCCTTGACCTTCGCGACGACATCCTCTTCGACCGTCGGGTCGACGCCGACCGCGCCGTACTTGCCGGCTGCCTCGCGCCGGGACTCCAGCGGGTCGACGGCGATGATCGTGCCGACGCCGGCGTGCTTGGCAGCCGCGATCGCCGCGATGCCGACGGCGCCGCAGCCGAAGACGACCAGGCTGTCGGTCGGCTCGGGCTTGATGACGTTGAGCACCGTGCCGGCTCCGGTCTGGAAGCCGCACCCGTACGGCGCCACCTTGGTCAGGTCGACGGACTTGTCGACGACGACGCAGTTGTCGGCGTACGCGATCGCGTGCTGCGACAGGCTGGACTGGCCGAAGAAGTTGCCGAAGACCCCGGCGCCGTCCTTGGAGTACGGCTGCGAGCCGTCCATCCGCATGCCCATGTAGTTGAGCAGCAGGCTGGAGTCGCAGTAGCCGACGGCGCCCTCGGTGCACGGACCGCAGGCCCGGCAGGAGCGGAAGCTCAGCACGACGTGGTCGCCGACCTCGATGCCCGTCACGTCCTCGCCGATCGCCTCGACGATGCCGGAGCCCTCGTGCCCGAAGACGTTGGGGAACATCTCCTCGGGCAGGAAGCCCTTGAGGTGGATGTCGGTGTGGCACAGGCCGGTGGCGACGATCTTGACCAGCACCTCGTCGGCGCGCGGGCCGTCGAGGTCGACCTCCTCCAGCGTGAAGTCGGCGCCTTGAGAGTTCACCACAGCGACAGTGGTCTTCATCGATCGTCACGCTCCAGCCAGAAGTAGTAGTTGTCAGGCGTCCCGAAGGCCGCTTCGAGCTTGCCGTTCATGATCCCCATGACGCTGGTGTCGTCGACCCGCTTGAAGTGGTCGAAGACCGGCATCGCGTCGTACACCATCGTTGCCGTGGTCTCGCCGCGGAAGCCGACCTCCCACAACGAGGAGTAGCCGCCGCCGGCGAACTTGGTGTTCGAGTACAGCTCCCCGTCCTCGCCCCGGCAGATCAGCGGGTGACCGTCGAGGAGCGAGTCGAACCGCTTCCCGTGCCAGCCGATCTTGGTGAGCAGACCTCCGGCCGGGTGCCCCGTGGCGAAGTCGCCCCCGCGCCAGGCGCCGAGCATCTCCTCGGGGGTGAGGACGGCCAGGTCTGCCCAGAGGGCGTCGAGGTCGTTGGTGTCGGCCGAGGCTGCGGCAGCCAGGACGTCGAAGCGTTCGCGGAGGCTCACGCCCGCCACGATAGTGGAACAGGTTCTAGTCGGCGAGAGGTCACAGATGTCCCGTTCCGCGACGCCCACCGGGCTCACATGTCCCACCAGGTGACGCCGAGCGGTCCCAGATGTCCCACCAGGTGACGTCGAGCGGTCTCGAATGTCCCGCCGGGTGTTCCGGTCGCGCGACATCCGAGCCCCCTCGGCGCCCCGGGGCGAGACATCTGTGCCCTGTCGGCGGAACCCCGTGGGACATCTGCGCCCTCTCGGCGGAACCCCGTGGGACATCTGGGCCCGCTCGCGGAACTACGATGGGCGGGCGATGAGTACCCCCGATGACTTCACCCCCGCAGAAGCCCGCCCGGCCGAGACCTACGCCGAGGTCGAGGACGCGCTGCTCTCGCGCTGGCCCGAGTCGCGGCTCGAGCCGTCGCTCGACCGGATCCAGGCGTTCACCGAGCTCCTCGGCGAGCCGCAGGCGGCGTACCCGGTGGTGCACCTGACCGGGACCAACGGCAAGACCTCCACGGCCCGCATGATCGAGACGCTCATCCGCGGCCTCGGTCTGCGCACCGGGCGGTTCACGAGCCCGCACCTCGAGGTGATGAACGAGCGGATCGTCATCGACGGGGAGCCGCTGTCCGACGAGGCCTTCATCCGCACCTTCAACGAGGTCGCGCCGTACACGCACCTGGTCGACGCCGAGTCCGACCACCCGCTGTCGTTCTTCGAGACCGTCGTCGGGATGGCGTTCGCCGCCTTCGCCGACGCCCCGGTCGACGCCGCGGTCATCGAGGTCGGCATGGGCGGCTCGTGGGACGCGACCAACGTCGCCGACGGACAGGTCGCCGTGCTCACGCCGATCTCCGTCGACCACGCGCAGTACCTCGGGGCCACGGTCGCCGAGATCGCGCGGGAGAAGGTCGGCATCATCAAGCCGGGTGCGACCGTGATCACCGCCATCCAGGAGCCTGACGTGGCGGCGCAGATCGTGCAGCAGGCCTCCGAGGTCGGCGCGATCGTCGCGCGCGAGGGCCTCGAGTTCGGTGTCCGCACCAGGGTCCCCGCCGTCGGCGGCCAGATGCTGTCGCTGCAGGGCCTGCGCGGTTCGTACGACGAGGTGTTCCTGCCCCTGTACGGCGCCCACCAGGCCCAGAACGCCGCGATCGCCCTCGCGGCCGTCGAGGCGTTCGTCGGCGGTGACGCTCCGCTGAGCGAGGACGTCCTCAAGGAGGCCTTCGCCGAGGTGACCTCGCCGGGACGCCTGGAGATCGTGCGCCGCTCGCCGACGATCGTGCTCGACGCGGCGCACAACCCGCACGGCGCGACCGCGCTGGTCGAGGCGCTCTACGACTCGTTCACCTTCGACCCGCTGGTCGGTGTCGTCGGGGTGATGGCGGACAAGGACTACGAGGGGCTGCTCGCGACGCTCGAGCCGGTGCTCGCGCACATCGTCTGCACTCAGAACTCGACCGCGCGCTCGATGTCGGCCAGCCAGCTCGCCGAGGTGGCGCGCGGGATCTTCGGCCAGGACCGGGTCAGCGTGCAGCCGTCACTGTCCTCCGCGATCGACGAGGCAGCCACGCTCGCCGAGGTCGGGGGCGTGTTCGGCGAGGCGATCGGCTCGGGCGGCGTGCTGGTCACCGGTTCGGTGATCACCGTCGGCGAGGCGCGCTCGCTGCTGACCCAGGGACGCGCCCAGGGGAGTGCAGGCTCCTGATGCAGCGGCGACTCTGCTCGGCGATCCTCTTCCTCCAGGCGGTGGTGCTCGGTCTGACCACCCCGGTGCTGGTGCACGCCGACGACCTGAGCACGACCCAGGGTCTGGTGATCGGGCTCGGCCTGTGCGTCGCCTGCCTGCTGGTCGCGGGGATGCTCCGCGCGCGCTGGGCCTACGTGCTCGGCTGGCTGATCCAGGCCGGCGCCCTCGCGCTGGGGGCGTTCACCCCGGTGATGATCGTGCTCGGGGTGATCTTCGCGGCGCTGTGGTTCGCGGCGTACCGGCTCGGGGCGACCATCGACCGGGACAAGGCCGCCGCTGTGCCCGCGGACGGCGCCTCCGACTAGGCTTCGCCGCATGACTCAGCGAACCCTGGTCCTGCTCAAGCCCGACACCGTACGTCGGGGCCTCGTCGGCGAGGTCCTCTCGCGTTTCGAGGCCAAGGGACTGACGATCGTGGCGCTGCAGCACCGGCAGATCGACGCCGCGATCGCTGACCAGCACTACGCCGAGCACGTCGAACGGGACTTCTACCCGCCGCTGCGCGACTTCGTGACCAGCGGTCCGCTCGTCGCCCTGGTGCTCGAGGGCGACGAGGCGATCGAGGTCGTGCGTGGCCTCAACGGCGCCACCGACGGCCGCAAGGCCGCTCCCGGAACCATCCGCGGTGACCTGTCGCTGTCGAACCGCGAGAACCTGGTGCACGGCTCGGACTCCGAGGAGTCCGCCGCCCGCGAGATCGGCATCTGGTTCCCCGAGCTCTGAGGATGCGGCTCCGTCTCGGCCTCGCCCTGGTCGCACTGCTCGCCGGGCTCCTCGTGGGCTGCGGCGGCGAGCCGTCGCGCAACGCTGTGCCGGCGCCCTCGACGAACGCCGGGCCGGGTGAGCCGGCGCCGACGCCCACCCAGAGATCGACGCAGGCACCGACCGGCCAGTCCGACCCGGACCCTGCGCCCACACGCCGCTGCGGCGGCGTCTCGTACGGCGACGTGCTCGGTCCCAAACCGAAGCTGGGCCACGCGAAGCTGCGCAAGACCCGCGTGATGCCCGCGGTGTGCGCGGCGTACTGGGCCCCGCACCTCGACGACTACTTCACCCCGCAGGCCCTCGAGATCCAGGGCGACCTGGCCTACGTCGGGGGTTACAAGTGGAACCGCAGCGTCAGCCGTCGCCCCTGCCAGATCGCGGTCATCGACACCCGGACCGGGCGCACGCTCGCGTTCGTGAAGAAGTTCCAGGCTCCCGTCTACGGGCCGACGCCGACGTACTGCCGGCACGGCGGCGGGATGGACATGGACTCCCACGGCCTCTGGGTCGCCGAGCTCGAGCGGCTCTGGCTGCTCGACCCCGCCAAGCTCGGCAAGGGCGACCCGGTCCTCCGGGTCTGGCGGCTCGACAAGCGGGTCCGCGGGGCGACCGTGCTGATCGACGGCAACCGGATCGGGTTCGGCAGCTACCGGCCGGCCTCGACCGGCAAGCTGCGCTGGTTCTCCGTCGCCGACGTGCTGCGCCCCGGGCGCACCCTGATCTCCGGGCCCGCCTCGGTCGAGCGGGTCCCGGTGCGGCTCCAGGGCATCTCCAGCACCGACAAAGGCCTGTGGTTCAGCTCCTCGGACGCCCACTGCGCCTCGTTGAAGGCGCCGGGTCACAAGCCGGTGACGTTCGTGCACGGTGCCGAGGACGTCGAGATCCGCGGGCCGGACCTGTGGACCGTCAGCGAGGCCGGCGTGAAGGCCTACCTGCACGGCCGTGACCCGATCGTGCCGTCGCTGCTGCGGCTGGACAAGCGCGCGGTGCTCGCGGGCGGGGCACCGACCTGCCGCTGGTTGTAGCCCTTTCCACAGACGCGATCGGGCAGGCGTTATCCACAGGTCAGTCGTGCGCTCCTTCGCGGCTCGTCGAACGTGCCTAGCGTTCGAGGTCCACGGGAAGGGCTGACCTTGAAAATGAAACGCACATTCTAACGCTGGTTGATATCGATAGGACTCACGTCTGTTGCGTGCATTCCACTGATGCTGACTGCGCCACCTGCTTCGGCTTTCGACATGTTGACGCCCACGGGAAATCAGATCGCCTGCATAGACAGCCCTGAGTCCAGTCCGACGGCGGATCCAGGCAACTGCCGTACAGAGAACACAACTTGGACCTGGTACATGGACAGCAGTGGAGAGTTCGAGTTGGAGGCGGAGGATCGAACAGCCGCTTCAGCAGGAATTAAGGCCTGGAGTTCCAGCACGGTCATCAACGATTCCTATGACTCAACGCCAACATTCTCTGGAGCAGCTGAGACCGACGTGGTCTTTCAAGAGGGATACACCACCGGCTTTCCTTGTTGCGACGGCGTGACGTGGTGTGTCGACATCATCGACGGGACTTCGTGGGAGTGCGATTCCTTCTACGTCCGCATCCGCGGCGCAGGGGTCCACAACAAGTGGCTTGTCGCTCACGAGTCTGGTCACACGCTCGGCCTCACGCACGGTCGAAACGCGAAGCCTGTCAAGGCTGAGAGCGACACGTTGGTCGGAATCATGGGCGACCGCGATCCGCTCCCGACAGCGCTCGGTTCCGAGCCCAAGGCTCAAGTCGACAACTTCTACGGATGAGGATCGCAATGAAGAAGATCTTGGGAATCGTCGTCATCACAGTTGTAGTGACGGCTGCGGTATTTGGGATCCTTCGGTCGGACAAACAGGGCGTGCCGAAGCATGACGCTGCGTCGATAGTCGAGGGAGACCCCGTCTATGTGACGTCTGGGCATGAGATGTTCTCAAGCGAGACACCAGCCGATTGGGCCGGAAACGCTGACTACATCCTCGACTTGTCCATGACGAGCGAAAAGGTCAGCGAGGGAGACGAATTCTTTGTCGACCGGCTGGCCGACTTCGTAGTCCATGAGGTCCTTTATGAACGTGCGGGTGCGCCGACTCTTCCGGATGCGCTGTCTATGCGCGTCGCTGGCTGGATGAAAGGCCGCGGGGCGACCCTGCGCCCCATCGTCACCAAGCACGGATCGTCCCGAATGATCCCCGGGCATCGGTACGTGGTGGCCATTCGCTACCTCGAGCCGCGATGCAACCCGGACGACGATGTAGAGGCGGGTGGATGGCAGGCGATCGGGAGTTGGGGTGTTGTCCCGTACGACGGCAAAAAGGTCGGCGAGGGCGAGATCGATGCGAGGGGTGGTCAGAAACTACGCGACGTCACCACGCTCGCTGATTCCTCGGTTGCAGGTCGAGTCGTGGCTGACAAGAGTGCGATTGGTGACTTGATTCGCATGGTGCAGCGTGCGGATGCCAAGGAACGAGATCCGCAACGCGGCGCCCGGGTGGGCTGCTAGCAGTGGACCTGCCCTGACGGCGCCAGTTGTGCGCCGTCAGGGCAGGTCCGCGTGTCGCCCCCAGGATCGGGGCCGTACCGACCGTAGGCTCGTGACTGGTGTTACGCGTGGTTCCTGTGTTGCTCAGGGGACGACGCGCGATGCCTACTTCCCCACGATGTACCTGCGAGGAAAGATGGCGAACAACCTGATCGGCCGTGACCTGGCAGTCGACCTCGGCACTGCCAACACGCTGGTCTACGTGCGCGGCAAGGGCGTGCTCCTCGACGAGCCGTCCGTGGTCGCGATGAACAGCCAGACCCGCGAGGTCCTGGCCGTCGGCACGGAGGCCAAGCGCATGGTCGGCCGTACGCCGGACGCCATCACCACGGTGCGCCCGCTGCGCGACGGCGTGATTGCCGACTTCGACGCCACCGAGCAGATGCTGCGCACGTTCATCGCCCAGGTGCACCGCCGCCGCTACTTCGCCAAGCCCCGGATGGTCATCTGCGTACCGAGCGGCGTGACCCCGGTCGAGCAGCGCGCGGTCAAGGAGGCCGGCTACCAGGCCGGCGCCCGCAAGGTCTTCATCATCGAGGAGCCGATGGCCGCCGCGATCGGCGCCGGGCTCCCGGTCCACGAGGCGACCGGCAACATGGTCGTCGACATCGGCGGCGGCACCACCGAGGTCGCGGTGATCTCGCTCGGCGGTCTGGTCACCACGCTGTCGGTGCGCACCGCGGGCGACGAGATCGACCAGTCGATCATCGCCTACCTCAAGAAGGAGCACTCCCTGATGCTGGGGGAGCGCACGGCCGAGGAGATCAAGATGACCCTCGGGTCGGCGTACCCGATGGTCAGCGAGCTGACCGGGGAGATCCGCGGCCGAGACATGATCTCCGGACTTCCGCGCTCGGTCCGGCTGAGCAGCGTCGAGGTCCGGCACGCGATCGAGGAGCAGCTGCACTCCATCGTGGACGCCGTGCGCACCACGCTGGACCAGACTCCCCCCGAGCTGGCCGGGGACATCATGGACCGCGGCATCGTGCTCACCGGCGGGGGCGCGCTGCTCCGCGGGCTGGACGAGCGCATCCGCAACGAGACCGGGATGCCGGTGCACGTGGCTGCCGATCCGCTCAGCTCGGTCGTGCTCGGTTCGGGCAAGTGCGTCGAGGAGTTCGAGGCGCTGCAGCAGGTCCTGGTCGCCGAGAACGGCCGGGGTGCCGCCTGATGGCTCGCCGCAACCTCGGGCAGGGGCCCACCTCGGACGGCTCGCGACGCGTGCTCGGCCTGCTGGTGCTGGCTGCCCTGACCGTGATCACGCTGGACGCGCGGACCGGCGACGACTCCCCGCTGAACCCGGTGCGCTCGGCCGTCGGCTCCGTGGTCGGGCCGGTCGAGAACGCGACCGCCACCGTGACCCGGCCGATCTCCGACCTGGCTGACTACTTCACGACCAACAAGTCGCTGCGTGACGACGTCGCGACCCTGTCGGCGGACAACGCGCGGCTGCGCAACGAGGTGTCCACCGAGCCGCTGGACCGCAAGCGGCTCGCCGAGCTCGACAGCCTGACCCGGACCGCGAGCGAGACCGGCTACTCGTTGGTCGCGGCCCGCGTGATCGCGCTCGGACCGGTGCAGTCGTTCTCCCGGACGGTCACCATCGACGCCGGTACGTCGGCCGGCCTGACCAAGAACATGACCGTCCTCAACAACGACGGGCTCGTCGGCCGGGTCGTGCAGGTCACCCGCTCGACCGCCACCGTGCTGCTCATCGTCGACACCGAGTCGGTCGTCGGCGGTCGGCTCGGCACCAACAGCGAGATCGGCTTCCTGCGCGGTCGCGGCACCATCGGCGGCGCCGGACGTCTCGACCTCGAGCTCGTCGACAACGCCGTCGCCCCCTCGCGCGACGACGTCGTGGTCACCTGGGGCTCCGACAACGGCGTCCCGTACGTCGCCGGGATCCCGATCGGCAAGGTCGAGTCGGTCGTCTCCTCGCCGCGGCAGAGCTCGCGGGTCGCCGTGATCGCCCCGTTCGTCGACTTCACCGCGCTCGACGTGGTCGGGGTCGTCGTCCCGAAGGGCACCCAGGGCGACCGCACCGTGATCACCCAGGGAGGTTCCCGATGACCGCGTTCCGCGATGCCGCGCTCGTGCTGGTCGTCGGTCTGGCGGTCGTCGCCCAGTCGGTGATCTTCCGCTTCGTCGCCGTCGACGGCGTGGTCCCCAACCTCGCGCTCATCGTGGTCGTCGCTGCGGCGATCTCGCGCGGGTCGCAGTTCGCCGCGGTCCTCGGATTCGCGACCGGACTGCTCCTCGATCTCGCGCCGCCGGCCGACCACGTCGCCGGTCGGTGGGCGCTCGCCCTGGTCGTCGTCGGCTACCTCGCCGGCCGGGTCCGCCAGGACGCGCGCACCTCCCCGGTGATGGCCGTCGGGCTGGTCGCCGCGATGTCCTTCGTCGGTACCTCGGTCTTCGCGCTCACCGGTGTCGTGCTCGACGACGGCGTCCTGCCGGTCGACCTGACCATCAAGGTGCTCCTGATCAGCGTCCTGTGGGACGTCGCGCTGGCGCCGTTCCTGGTCCCCGGTCTCGTCTGGCTGGTCGACCGCCTCGGTTCCTACGGCCGCACGACCGGTTCCCTGGCCAGCACCTACCGGATGCCGTGATGGCAGCAGTCCTGATCAGGCCGAACCCGACGAAGAGCCGCCTGCGGCTGTTCGTCATGCAGGTCCTGATGCTGTCCCTGTTCCTCACGCTGTTCGCCCGACTCTGGTACCTGCAGGTGCTCACGGGGGAGGAGTACCAGGCCAAGGCCGCCGAGCAGTCGGTCCGCGACGTCGTCGTGCAGCCGGCCCGCGGCCTGATCGTCGACGCGCAGGGGCGCTCGCTGGTGGCCAACCGCACGAGCTGGGTCGTCAGCGTGGACCGCACGGTCCTGGCGAAGATGGCCGATGACGACCGGGAGACCCTGCTTCGGAAGGTCGCCAAGGCTGTCGACGCGCCGTACGACGACGTGGTCGCCCGGACGGTGCTCTGCGGCACCGACGGCGCGGTCAAGGGCACCTGCTGGAACGGGTCGCCGTTCCAGCCGATCCCGGTCGCCCAGGACGTCCCGCAGCAGGTCGCGGTGAAGATCTCCGAGCAGGGCGAGGACTACCCGGGCGTGCTGGCGCAGGCGGAGAGCGTGCGGGCCTACCCCTCGCCGTTCGGCATCAACGCGGCCGGCGTCCTCGGCTACCTCAGCCCGATCACCGGTGACGAGCTCGAGGAGGCCGAGAAGTCCGACGACACCAGCGTCAACGGGGCGTCGGTCGTCGGCCGGGCCGGCCTGGAGAAGACCTACGACCAGTACCTGCGCGGCACGCCGGGGACGACCAAGGTCGGTGTGGACTCCGACGGACACGTCCTCGGGAACACGGGCACGATCGCCGCCGAACCGGGGGACACGCTGGTCACCTCGATCGACGCCAAGGTGCAGAGCCTGGCGGAGAAGGAGCTGCACGAGGCGATCACGACCGCCCGGAAGACCTACGACCCCGTCACGCACAAGAACTACGTCGCCGATTCCGGGGCCGTGGTCGTGATGGACGCGAAGACCGGCAACGTGGTCGCGATGGCCAGCCAGCCGACGTACGACCCGGGCGCGTGGGTCGGAGGCATCTCGGCCAAGCAGCTCAAGAAGCTGTACTCGAAGAAGGCCGGTGAGCCGCTGTTGTCGCGGGCCACCCAGGGGCAGTTCGCGCCGGGCTCGACCTGGAAGCCGCTCATGACGGTCGGTGCCCTGAACAACGGGTACGGCGAGGACACCCGGCTGAACTGCTCGAGCGGTCTCCAGGTCGGCAACCGCTGGTTCAAGAACTACGAGTCCGCGTCGTACGGGTCGATCGACTTCGCCCGAGCGCTGCAGATCTCCTGCGACACCTTCTTCTACCGGGTCGGGCTCGGCTACTGGAACAAGTACGGGTCGGACGCCAGCAACGTCAAGGCCAAGGACCCGCTCGTCTCGATCGCGAAGTCGTTCGGCTTCGGCACCAAGACCGGCCTCGACATCCCGGGCGAGGCCAGCGGGCGGATCGCGGACCGGAAGTGGAAGCTGGAGTACTGGAACGCGATGAAGGGCTACTACTGCAAGATCGACAAGCGGAACAAGACCGGGAAGCGCGACTTCCTGCACGTCTTCGCCCACGAGTTCTGCGTCGAGGGCAACAAGTACCGCGCGACCGACTCGGTGAACTACGCGATCGGGCAGGGCGACACGATCGTCACCCCGATCCAGCTCGCCCGCGCGTACGCCGCGCTCTCCAACGGTGGCACGCTCTACGCCCCGCGGATCGCCAAGGCCGTGGTCAGCGCCGACGGCAAGCTGGTCAAGCGGATCGCCCCGGTGGTCCAGGGCCACGTGAAGTCCAAGAAGTCCGCGCTCAAGTACGTCGACGAGGCGCTCAAGGGCACCCCGAAGGTCGGCACCCTGGCGTGGAAGTTCGTCGGGTTCCCGCTCGACAAGGTCCAGGTGCGCGGCAAGACCGGGTCGGCCGAGGTCTACGGCAAGCAGAGCACCTCCTGGGTCGCGACCTACACCAAGGACTACGTCGTGGTGATGATGGTGACCCAGGCCGGTACCGGTTCGGGCACCTCGGGTCCGGCAGTCCGCAAGATCTGGGAGGGCTTGTACGGCATCGACGGTGAGGACGTCCGTCCGAGCCGTGCTGCGGTCCCGGGCACCACCTCGCCCAAGAAGCTGCCGGTCTTCGGCGCTGACGGCTCGATCATGCCGCCCGCCCGAGGGGGCAGGAAGTGACGATCCTCGCGCACCCGAGCCCGGCGAGGGCTCGGACCTCAGCCCGACCGGCCGCCAAGGTCGACCGGATCCTCGTCGGCGCCGCAGCCGCCGTCCTGGTCACCGGCACGCTGCTCGTGTGGTCGGCGACCTCGACCAACGACGCGCTGACCGGCGGCGACCCGACGGCGTACCTGCGCAAGCAGGTGGTCAACGTGGTGATCGGTCTCGCGCTGGCTGCAGCGGTCGTCTTCACCGACCGCCGGTGGGTCCGCATCCTTGCTCCGCTGGTGTACGCCGGCTCCGTGGTCGGTCTGCTGCTCGTCCTCGTGATGGGATCGACGATCAACGGTTCGCGTTCCTGGCTGCTGCTCGGGGGCTTGTCGATCCAGCCCGCCGAGTTCGCGAAGCTCGCGGTGGTCGTCGGGATGGCACTGCTGGTCGCCGAGCGCACCGAGTCCTCCCGCAAGCGCAAGGTCGGCGCGCTGGAGGTGCTCGGCATGCTTGTGGTCGCCGGACTCCCGGCTGCTCTCATCCTGCTGCAGCCCGACCTCGGCACGATGCTGGTGCTCTCGGCCACCGTCTTCGGGGTGCTCGCTGCGGCGGGAACGCCGCCGCGCTGGTTGGTCGGTCTGGGCCTGGCGGGTGGCGCGGGTGCGGTGTTCGTCATCTCGGCCGGGGTGCTCAAGGAGTACCAGGTGCACCGGTTCCTGGCCTTCACGGACCCGGGCCTGGATCCGCGCGGAGCCGGCTACAACGTCAACCAGGCCCGGATCGCGATCGGCAACGGGGGCCTGTTCGGCCAGGGACTCTTCGACGGCTCGCAGACGCGCTCCGGGTTCGTGCCCGAGCAGCACACCGACTTCGTCTTCACCGTGGCCGGTGAGGAGCTCGGCCTGGTCGGTGCCGGCCTGCTGATCGCGCTCATCGCGGTGCTGCTCTGGCGCGCGCTGCTGATCGCCAAGCGCGCCGAGGACCTGTTCGGTCGCGTGGCTGCTGCAGGCATCGCCTGCTGGTTCGGGTTCCAGGCGTTCCAGAACATCGGCATGTGCCTCGGCATCATGCCGGTGACCGGGGTCCCGCTGCCGCTGGTCTCCTACGGGGGATCCTCCATGTTCGCCTCGATGATGGCGATCGGGCTGCTGCTCAACATCGAGCGAAGCTCGATGAAGCCGGCTCGTTGGTGACCCACCCCAGGAGCGCAGCGAGGCAGGGCGGCTAACGACGGGCCGGAGGTCTGGACACCCTGGGGGCAGGGTTTGGACCGGTGCCCCGGCTCGGGTGAGGATGCCGTGTGCCCTCCCAGCCACGGCGGAGTGCTCGAGGTCCGGTCGCGGTCCTCGGGTCGCTCGCGATCGCCACGACGATGCTGGGTCCCGTCGTGCCCGGGGCACAGGCCGAAGCGGCCGCTCCGGTCGCTCCCGCACCGGTGGTCGACCCCGCCGCTGGCGCTGATCTGCCGGTGCCGGCCAGGATCGTCGTCCGGTGGAAGGACTCGGCCTCGACCGCCGCGCGCGAGCGTGCACGGGCCGCTACCCGCACCCGGGCCGGCGGCGCGCTGGGCGATGAGGAGTTCGAGCTCGTGCATCCCCGGTCGGGGCAGTCGGTCTCCGACGCCCTGCGCGCGCTCCGTGCCGACCCACGGGTGGCCTCGGCCGACGCCGACCACTACCTCGCGACGTTCGGGACGCCCGACGACCCGGACCTCCCGCGGCAGTGGGCGCTCCAGCCCGACGGCGCCACGACCAGCGCGGGGGGCAGCACGTCCGGTGGCGGGATCGACGTCGGCCCCGCTTGGGAGCGGGCCGTCGGGTCGCCGCAGACCGTCGTCGCGGTGATCGACCAGGGGTACAACTTCGAGGCGCCCGACCTGGCGCCGGTCGCTTGGCAGAACGCCGACGAGGTCGCCGGCAACGGCGTCGACGACGACGGCAACGGGTTCGTCGACGACGTCCGCGGGTGGGACTTCGTCGGGTCCAACCTCGACCAGCCGACCGGCGACAACGACCCCACCGACGACGACCCGACGACCGGGGGCCACGGAGCCCACGTCGCGGGCATCCTCGGTGCACGCGGCAACGACGGCACGGGCATCACCGGGGTCGCGCAGAACGTGCGGATCATGCCGCTGCGCGCCTGCTCGCGGTCCGCGCTCGGCGGCACGAACCGGTGCCTGCTGTCGGCGATCGTGCAGGCGATCAACTACGCGGGCAAGAACGGCGCGCGGGTCGCCAACCTCTCCCTCGGCGGCTACCAGTACGACCAGGTGATGGCCGACGCGCTCGCCGCCAACCCGGCCACCCTGTACGTCGCCGCCGCCGGCAACGACGCACGCGACAACGAGCAGCGCGCGGTCTACCCGTGCAACTACGACCCGGTGGCGGACTCGACGGTGCCCGGCCGGGTCGACAACGTGGTGTGCGTCGCCGCGCTCGACCGGGCCGGCAAGCCCGCGAGCTTCAGCAACTGGGGTGCCCGGCACGTCGACCTGGCAGCGCCCGGAGTCGACATCTGGAGCATCTACCGACGCTACGAGGCCACGGTCGTGTGGAGCGACGACTTCGAGGACGGCGACCTGGATTCGTGGGTCAACGGCGACCCCGGCTTCGGCGTCGGCGCCGCCGGCGACGGCCCGCTGGTCAGCAAGGGCCTGACCGACTCCCCGGGCGCGGCCCCGGTGGCGGGCGCGCACGCGATCCGCACCCGGTCGTTCGCGGTGCCGCGGACCGCGGAGTACTGCGAGATCGGCGGCGAGCGCTTCGCGAAGCTCACCGATGCCGAGGACTTCAGCTACTCCCTGTGGGTCGACGGCGCCGAGACCCCGGTCAGCCGGAGCCTCGCAGTGACCTGGACCAACCCGGTGCTCAAGTCGTTCAGCACCGGCGTCTTCGAGGCCACCGAGCTCGCCGGCAAGCAGGTCTCGCTGCACCTCGACTACACCGCGCCGCCGGGCCTCGACGCCGGCTACGGCGTCTGGTTGGACAACCTCAAGGTGAGCTGCGGTGCCGTCGCGCGGCCGGCGCCGTACCAGCTCCTCAGCGGTACGTCGATGGCGGCGCCGATGGTCTCGGGAGCGGCCGCGCTGCTGTACTCCCTGAAGCCCGGTGCCACGACGGCACAGGTGCGGGCCGCGATCCTCGGCAGTGCTCGGCGGGTGGCCGCGTGGAAGGGGCGGACGGTCACCGGTGGTCGGCTCGACGTGGCCGCGGCGATGGGCAGGCTGGTGCCGCCCGACACCCGGATGGTGGCGAGCCCGCGGGTCTCCGGCCAAGCCGTGGCGATCAAGGCCGGCCAGAACGGCACGATCCCCGGGGTGACCTTCCAGTGCCGGATCGACTCCGGTCCCTTCCGTGCCTGCAACCCGAACGGCGCCGTCCGCGGTGTGCGGCCCGGTCACCACGTCTTCGCCGTCCGTGCGGTCGACCGGTACGGCAACGTCGACCCGACCCCGGCCAGGGCATCGTTCGTGGTCGCCGGGTGCATCGTGCCCGCGGTGATCGGCAGGACCCCGTCACGGGCCGTGGCAGCCTTCGACAGGGCAGGCTGCAAGGTCGGCAAGCTCGTGCGGCCGACCGGGGTGCCGAACAGGAAGCTGAAGGTGAAGGCCGTCTACCCCGTGGCCGGCGCGTACCGTCTGCCCGGTGAGCTGCTCACGGTCGTGCTGAAGCGGCGTTGAGCCGCGCTGACGTCCGTGCTGACGTCAGGGTGCGATCGACAGGAAGACGAACGCCGCCAGGATGACCAGGTGGACGCCGCCCTGGAGTGGTTTCGACCGTCCCGGGACGACGGTGAGGATGCTGACGAACACCGACATCACCAGGAGCACGATCTGCACGGGCGTGAGCCCCAGCTCGAGCGGCCCGTCCAGCCAGATCGAGGCGACGGCGATCGCAGGGATGGTCAGCCCGATCGACGCCATCGCCGAGCCGTAGGCCAGGTTGAGACCGGTCTGCACCTGGTCGGCCGCCGCGGCGCGGACGGCGGCGATGCTCTCGGGCGCGAGCACCAGGAGGGCGATCACCACGCCGACCACCGCGTGCGGGAGGCCGGCCGCCGAGACGGCGCGCTCGATGCCGCTGGACTCCAGCTTGGCCAGTCCGACCACGCAGACCAGCGCGACGAGCAGGAGCGCGAGGCTCCACCAGGCGTCGTGCGTGGTGACCTCGTGCGGCTCCTCGATGCCGTCCCCGTCGGTGTCGACCGGGAGGAAGAACTCACGGTGGCGGACGGTCTGGGTGAACACGAACATCCCGTAGAGCGCGAGCGACGCGATCGCCGCGAACGCCAGCTGCGAGCCGGTGAACTCCGGTCCGGGGTGGCTGGTGGAGAAGCGGGGGAGGACCAGGGTGATGAACGCCAGCGTGACCACGGTCGCGAGCGCGGCGCCGGTGCCCTCCGGGTTGAAGTTCGCCAGGTGGTGCTTGAGGGCGCCGACCAGGAGCACCAGACCGACGATGCCGTTCAGGCAGATCATCACGGCGGCGAAGACGGTGTCGCGGGCGAGCTCGGAGGTGTCCTTGTCCGAGGTCATCAGCATGACGATCAGACCGACCTCGATGATCGTGACCGCCACGGCGAGCAGGAGCGAGCCGAACGGCTCGCCGATCTTGTGGGCGACGACCTCGGCGTGCTGGACCGCGGCGAAGACGGCGCCGAGCAGCGGCGGTACCAGGGCGATCAGGACCAGGTCGCTCGGGTGCGACCCCCACAGCACCGCGAGGGCGATCGCGCCGGTGACCGGGACGAACGTGGTCCAGTCACGGGCGCGGGTCGTCAGGGACGGCGGGGGAGGGGTCATGGCCCTGAGTCTAGGGAGCGCACCTGAGCGCCGACCGCGTACGCTGGGGGCCTTCCCCTGTTCGTCGTTGAGAGGTTCGTCGTGCCCGTCCTGACCGGTCCTGAGTCAGTCTTCGCCCGTCTGGAGCCGCACCTGCCGAGCGTGCAGAAGCCGATCCAGTACGTCGGTGGGGAGCTCAACTCCGTGCAGAAGGAGTGGGGTCCCGACGACCGGACCGTGCGCTGGGCCCTGATGTACCCCGATGCTTACGAGGTCGGTCTGCCCAACCAGGGCGTCCAGATCCTCTACGAGGTCCTCAACGAGGCCGAGGACACCCTGGCCGAGCGCACCTACGCCGTCTGGCCGGACATGGAGGCGCTGCTGCGCCGCGAGGGCATCCCGCAGTTCACCGTCGACAGCCACCGTCCGGTCGGCGCCTTCGACCTCCTCGGGCTCTCCTTCTCCACCGAGCTCGGCTACACCAACATGCTCACCGCGCTCGACCTCGCCGGCATCCCGCTGCACGCGGTCGACCGCACCGACGGCCACCCGGTCGTGCTGGCCGGCGGTCACTCCGCGTTCAACCCCGAGCCGATCGCCGACTTCATCGACGCCGCCGTGCTCGGCGACGGCGAGGAGGTGGTCCTCAAGATCAGCGAGGTCGTCCGGGAGTGGAAGGGCGAGGGCTGCCCGTCGGGCGCCATGCCTACTGCTCGCGACGAGCTCCTCCGCCGGCTCGCCGTCAGCGGCGGGGTCTACGTGCCGAAGTTCTACGACGTCTCCTACGGGCCGGACGGCTCGCTGGGCGCTGCGGTGCCGAACGTGCCCGGCGTACCGGCCCGGGTCGCGAAGCACACGCTGATGGACCTGGACTCCTGGCCCTACCCGCGCAACCCGCTGGTGCCGCTGGCCGAGACGGTGCACGAGCGCTTCTCCGTGGAGATCTTCCGCGGCTGCACCCGTGGCTGCCGGTTCTGCCAGGCCGGCATGATCACCCGCCCGGTGCGCGAGCGCTCGATCACCACGATCGGCGCGATGGTGCAGAACGGCATCGAGAAGTCCGGTTTCGACGAGGTCGGTCTGCTCTCGCTGTCCTCGGCCGACCACACCGAGATCGGCGAGGTCGCCAAGGACCTGGCCGATCGCTACGAGGGCAGCAACGTCTCGCTCTCGTTGCCCTCGACCCGGGTCGACGCGTTCAACATCAGCCTGGCCAACGAGTTCTCCCGCAACGGCCGACGCTCCGGCCTGACGTTCGCGCCCGAGGGCGGGTCCGAGCGGATGCGCAAGGTGATCAACAAGATGGTCACCGAGGACGACCTGATCGCGACCGTCGCCGCGGCGTACTCGCACGGCTGGCGGCAGGTGAAGCTGTACTTCATGGTGGGTCTGCCGACCGAGACCGACGAGGACGTGCTGCAGATCGCCGACCTCGCGCGTCGGGTGATCCAGAAGGGTCGCGAGGTCTCCGGCCACAACGACATCCGCTGCACGGTCTCCATCGGTGGCTTCGTGCCCAAGCCGCACACGCCCTTCCAGTGGGCGCCGCACCTGGACCACGAGACGACCGACAACCGGCTCTGGAAGCTGCGCGAGGCGATCCGCAGCGACAAGAAGTACGCGCGCGCGATCGGCGTCCGCTACCACGACGGCAAGCCCGGCATTGTCGAGGGCATCCTGTCGCGCGGCGACCGCCGCGTCGGTCGCGTGATCGAGGCTGCCTGGCGTGACGGCGGCCGGTTCGACGGGTGGAGCGAGCACTTCTCCTACGACCGCTGGATGACCGCGGCCTCGGTCGGGCTCGAGGGCACCGGTGTGGACGTCGACTGGTTCACCACCCGCGAGCGCACCTACGCCGAGGTCCTGCCCTGGGACCACCTGGACTCCGGCCTCGACAAGGACTGGCTCTGGGAGGACTGGGAGGACGCGCTGGCAGCAGCGGACGACCCGGACGGTGTCGCCGATGTCGAGGACTGCCGCTGGACGCCCTGCTACGACTGCGGCGTGTGCCCGGAGATGGGCACCGACATCCAGATCGGGCCCACGGGCCAGCGGTTGCTCCCGCTCAGCATCGTCTAGCGAGTTGTGTGCCTGAGCGCGCCGTCGGCGACGCGCTCAGGCACACGACTGGTCAGTGCGTGTCCTGGTCCCGGTGCGGGTTCGCGTTGGGGCCGGCCTCGGGCTCGGGTTCCTGGGCCGCTCCGCTCTCGCTGTCCGGGTAGCCCGCCGCGGCATCGCCGTCGGCGATCGGGGTCTCCTCGCGGGCGGGGTCGAGGTTCGCGACCTCGGACACCTGGCCCTCGTTCTCGGTCGGATCGGCTTCAGTCATTCCTGGGTGGTACCCAGGGGCTCGCCCGGTAAGCGACTCAGGCGACGCGGTCGAGCCGCAGCACCGGGATGACCCGGATGCCCGCGGTCTTCTCGGCGTACTCGGCGAAGCCCGGGTAGAGCGCTGCCTGCTCGGCGTAGATCCGGTCGCGGTCCTCGCCGGTCTCCTCGGTCACGGTGACGGCGTACTGCTCGGTGCCGACCTCGACCTCGGCGGAGCCGGCGGCGACCAGGTTGAGGTACCAGTCCGGGTCGGTCGGGGCGCCGCCCTTGGAGGCGAACACGTAGATCGCGCCGTCGGGCCCGGGCAGGTACATCATCGGGCTGACGTGGGTGTTCCCCGAGCGCCGGCCGACGTGGTGCACGAGCACCATCGGCGCGCCCTCGAACGGGCCGGACACGCGGCCCTCGTTCGCACGGAACTCCTGGATGACCTGGGCGTTGAAGTCGTTCACTCCTCGAATCTAGCCCGAGGCTCAGAGGCGCAGCATCGCGGCGGCGATCAGGTACGACGCGACGACGGCCTCCGGGTCGTGCACGGTCTCGCTGACGTCGATCTCCTGCGACCGCGCGAGGACGGCGGCGGCCGGGTCGACCGCGGTCAGGTCGGTCGCCAGGTGGGCAGCGACGACCGCGGTGTCGTGCTCGTCCAGACCCTCGAGCGCGAGCCCGTTGTAGAGCACGGTGGCGGCCTCCTCCATCAGCTCGCAGGCGAGGTCGAGGTCGACCTCGGGCCGGACGCGGGCAGCCTCCTCGGCGGCAGCGAGGAACGGTTCGGTCAGCGGGTTCACGAGCGCAGGGGACATGGCGCGAGCCTCCTCAACGTGGGCCGGGGGCGGCAAACGGTTTTCAGTCCTCAGCGACTGAAAACCATCACCCAGTTGGTCTCCCAGGAGCCCGACCCGGAGGGGGCGAACGACTGGGTCCACCGTGCCGAGCTCGCGGTGACCTCGTCCCAGACGAAGCGCACGTCGATCGGGGCTCCGTCGTGCCGGTCGGTGCCCAGGAACGTCCCGACGCCGTCGGTGAACCTCCCGGTCATCGGCGGGTCGAGGCGTCCGGACCCTGAGGTCGTCCAGTGCAGGGTCCAGTGGTCGGCGGCGGCGTCGTACAGGCGGAGCGTGGCGCCGGTCGTCGAGCGGTGTGGCAGCTCGATCTGGTCGAGGTTGCCGACCCCGCCGAGGATCGCAGTGCACGCGGCCGTGCTGGAGAACGCGTCCCAGTCGGTGCAGCCTGCGAGCCGCTCGCGCAGCACGCGGTGGTCCACCCTCCACGAGCCGTGCAGGAAGTCGAAGCCGTGGGCCTGGTCGTCGGTCATGGAGCGAGAGTGGCAGGACGCACCGACAACGACCTAGCTCGTCAGCACCACCAGCTCGCTGGTCGCCCTGGTCATTGCGACGTACCGGTCGACGGCGCCCTCGATGCCGTCGCCGAACGCCTCGGGGTCGACGAGCACGACCAGGTCGAATTCCAGGCCCTTCGACAGCACCGGAGTCAGCGACCGGACCCGCTCGCTGCCGACGAACGCCGGTGCGCCGATCACGCAGCCGACGCCGCCGGGGTTCGACGCCAGCCAGCTCTCGAGGACCGCCTCGAGCTCGGACGCCGACCCGTGCCGGACCGCGACCCCGTTGCTCCGGATCGAGGTCGGCACGTTCGCGTCTGGCAGCGCCGCTCGGATGACCGGCTCGGCCTCGGTCATCACCTCCTGGGGCGTCCGGTAGTTGATGCTCAACGAGGCGAGCTCGACCTGCTGCAGCCCGACACGCTCGAGCCTCGCGCCCCACGACTCGGTGAAGCCGTGCCGGGCCTGGGCGCGGTCGCCGACCACGGTCAGGCTGCGGGAGGGGCACCGCGACAGCAGCATCTGCCACTCGGCGTCGGTCAGCTCCTGGGCCTCGTCGACCACGACGTGCGCGAACGGGCCGGCCAGCTGGTCGAGATCGGCCTCGGGCAGCGCGGCCTCGTCGACCAGCGCGTCGCGGATGCCCTGCTGCCTGAGCTGGGCCCACATGCCCTCGTCGTCGTCCTGCTGGAGGATCTCGTCGACGACCCGGTCCATCTGGGCGCGCTCGGCTGCCTCCGCCGCCTCGCGCCGGCGCCGCAGCCGGGAAGCCTCGGGGTCGCCGAGCCGTCGGCGGGCGGCGTCGAGGAGCGGCAGGTCGGAGAGGGTCCAGGCGTCGGGGTCGCTGCGCTGCAGTCGAACCACCTCGTCGCGCTCGAGCCACGGCGCGCACAGCCGCAGGAACGCCGGCACCGTCCAGAGGTCTCCGACCAGGTCGGTCGGCTCGATCAACGGCCACGCCCGGTTGAAGGTCTCGGCGAGCTCGCGGTTGCGGGCCAGCGAGCGGCGCACGAGTTCGGGGGTCACGCCCGACTCCTCGTCGTCCTCGTCCGCGGTGTCGACCTTGTCGACCAGGATCGTCAGCAGCTCCTCCCAGACGTCGTCGCGTGCCTCGTTGTGCGGTGTGCCGGGAGCCGCCGCGGCGAACGCGTCGTTCCAGTCGTCGGCACTGAGCCAGAGGTCCGCGTACTCGTTGTCGACCTCCATGCCCTCGGTCGGCGCGTCCTCGTAGAACCTCACGCCGGTCTCGATCGCCGTGGTCGCCATGGCCACGGACGCCTTCAGTCGCGCGACCTCGGGGTCGTCCTCCTCGAGGGCTCGCCTGCCCTCGGGGACGAGGTCGGCGAGCGTGCACGACTGCACGCCCTCCTCGCCGAGGCTCGGCAGCACGTCGCCGATGTAGTCGAGGTATGGCCGATGCGGGCCGACGAAGAGGACACCGCCGCGGCGGTCGCCCACGCGGGGGTCGGCGTACAACAGGTAGGCGGTGCGGTGGAGCGCGACGACCGTCTTGCCGGTGCCGGGTCCTCCGTCCACGACCAGAGCACCGCGCGAGCCGGCGCGGATGATCGCGTCCTGGTCGGCCTGGATCGTGCCGAGCACGTCCCGCATCCGCGCGGACCTGTTGCCGGCGAGGCTGGCGATGAACGCCGACTGGTCGTCCAGGGCGGCACGGTTCTCGAGGCCCTCGGCGGTGTACACCTCGTCCCAGTAGTCGGAGATGCTCCCGCGGCTCCACCGGTAGCGGCGGCGGCTGGCCAACCCCATCGGGTTCGCGTGGGTCGCGCCGAAAAAGGGTTCTGCCGCGGGGGAGCGCCAGTCCAGCAGCAGTCGGCTGCCGTCGCGGTCGGTCAGCCCCAGACGACCGATGTACGTCGTGGTGCCGTCCTCGGCCACCATTCGACCCAAGCAGAGGTCCGAGCCGAAGCGGCGCAGCATCCGCACCCTGGCCGTCAGACGGTGCACCTCCTGGTCGCGGTCGAGTGCTTCCTGGCCGATGCCGCCCGGGGCGCGACGGGCTTCGTCGAGGCGTTCGTCGAGCTCGGCGACCGAGGTGGCCAGCGTGCTGGCGACGGCGGCGAAGTGCGTCTCGTCGTCCGCGATCAGGGCGGGGTCGGACTTGGCAGAGAGGTTGTCGGGAAGGGCGAACACGCTGGTGGGCGTGGAGGTCACTCGATCAGCTCCAGGGTGGTGGGGTCAGGGCCGGGTCGGTGATTGTGCGCCCTCGCCAGGGCCTTGCGGCAAGCCCCCCACTGGGCTATAAGTTGAGAGTGGAGAGGGAGCCGGTGGCTCCCTTTTTTCGTGCCCGCCGGACCTCCGAGGTCAGGGTCGGCCCGAGCCCGGGATCTCGTCCTCGACGTACGTCGGTCGCGAGGCCAGCAGCCCGAGCAGGTACTGCGGCACGCAGAGCCCGACCAGGACCAGCAGGGGAAGGGTCCACGAGTCCGCGGCGTCGTGCAGCGCCCCGACGCCGAACGGCCCGACGACCGCGATGAGGTAGCCCGCCGACTGGGTGAATCCGGACAGGGCAGCGGTACCCCCGGGAGTCCGCGCGCGCAGCCCGATCAGCGTGAGGATGAACGGGAAGGTGCAGGTGCCGATGCCGAGGGTGAGCGCCCAGAGCCAGGGCGCCGTGTCGGGTGCGGCGATGAGGCCGGCGTACCCGATCGGGTAGAAGGCCATGATCGCGGTGAGCACCATCCGCTGGTCCTTACTGCGTGCGGTCAGGCCGGGGATCACGAACGAGAGCGGGATCGCGATCGCGGTGGTGATGCCGAGCAGCAGGCCCGCCTCGTGCGCGCTGCTGCCGGCGTCCCGGAACACCTGGGCCAGCCAGCCGAAGATCGCGTACGCCTGCAGCGACTGCAGCCCGAAGAAGCCGGCCATCAACCAGCCGAGGCGGGTCTGCGCGACGGTGCCGGTGGTGATCGCCGAGGGCGACTGCGGCGTACGCCGGTCGTGCCGGACCAGGGCGATCCACGGCAGTGCGGCGATCCCCGCCGTGAACGCCCAGACGACCAGTCCGTGCCGCCAGTCGAGCGGCGCGGAACCGGCGTCGGAGAACGGCACGGTGAGCACCGACGCGCTGGTCAGGCCGATCGCCATGGCGGTCGAGTACACGGCCGTCAGGGTGCCGACGCGGTCCGGGAAGTGCAGCTTGACCAGGCTCGGCAGCAGCACGTTCGCCACCGCCATCCCGCTGAGCGCGGTGAACGAGAGCAGCAGGAACGCGGCCGGGGCGTCGACGTGCGCCCGGGCGATCAGACCCCCGCAGACCAGGGCCAGGGCGGCCAGGGTCGCGCGGTGGGTGCCGAGCACGCGTCCCACCCGCGGGGCCAGCGCCCCGACCGTGGCGAAGCTGAGCACCGGGAGGGTGGTCAGCAGGGCGGTCTCCCAGGACGCCATGCCCAGCCCGTCGGACACCTCGTCGAGCACGGGACCGACGCTGACGGCGGCCGGGCGCAGGTTGAACGCGAGCACGACGATGCCGAGGACCACGAAGGCCCGCTCGAACCGGGTCGGTGCGTGCTCGGGTGCGGCTTCGGGGGACACCGCTCGATCCAACCACTGCAGCACGAGGGCGCTGCCCGTGGGCTCTGTCCGTGGGTTGGGCTTGGATGGACGCATGCAGCAGATCAGTGACGACCAGCGCCGAGCCAGGCTCGCGATCAGGCACGGGCTGGCCCAGCGGTACGCCGACGTCGCGTCCGCAACCGCGGCGATGACCTGCTGGCACTCCACCGAACCCGCTTCGGTCCACCTGGCTGCGTTCGCGCGCACGGGCGCGGGACGGGACGCGGTGGAGGCAGCCCTGTACGCCGACCGGTCGATCGTGAAGCAGCTGGCGATGCGACGCACCGTCTTCGCCTTCCCCCGGGACCTGCTGCCTGCGGTCTGGGGAAGTGCGTCGGCCCGCGTCGCCGTCATGCAGCAGGGCCAGCTCGCCCGCGACGTCGAGAAGTACGGCGTCGCACCGGACGGTGCCGCCTGGGTCGCCGAGGCGTGCGCAGCCGTGCTCGACCACCTCCGCACCCACGGTCCGACCACGACGCTCAAGCTGCGTGAGGCACTCCCGGTGCTGGACGCCCGGATGTCGGTCTCGCCGGAACAGAAGTGGGGTGCAGAGATCTCGGTCGCGCCGCGGGTGCTCACGACGCTGGCCGCGGACGGTTCGGTGATGCGCGGGGAGAACGAGGGTTCCTGGAAGAGCTCGCGTCCCCGGTGGACGGTGACCGAGGACTGGCTGCCCGGCATCGGCGACGCGCTGCCCGAGGCCGAAGCGTACGCCGTTCTGGTGCGGTCGTGGTTGCGCACTTTCGGCCCGGGCACCGAGAACGACGTCGTCTGGTGGCTGGGTGCCACCAAGGCCGCCGTACGCCGTGCGCTGGCCGACGTCGAGGCGGTCGAGGTGGCGCTGGGCGACGGTTCGGTCGGCTACGTGCTCCCCGACGACCTCGACGAGGTGGAGCCGGTCGAGCCGTGGGCGGCGCTGCTGCCCGCACTCGACCCGACGACGATGGGTTGGAAGCAGCGGGACTTCTACCTCGGTGAGCACGCTGAGAAGATGTTCGACCGCAACGGCAACGGTGGCCCGACCGCCTGGTGGGACGGCCGGGTCGTCGGGGGGTGGTACCAGCACGACGACGGCACGGTGGTCGTCGTACCGGCGGAGAAGCTGGGTGCGAAGGCGACGAAGGCGCTGGACGAGCGGGCCGCCGAGCTGACCGCGTGGTTGGGCGGCGACGTCGTCCGGTCGATCTACCAGTCACCGCTGGCGCGCGCGGCGGCGGCGGTCCCGGTAACCTCTGCGGGTGCGTGAACAGCCCGAGCAGCAAGCCCCGCCGGTCCAGCGACTCCGGGTCCGGTACGCCAAGCGGGGGCGGCTGCGGTTCACCAGCCACCGCGACTTCAGCCGGGCCTTCGAGCGCGCGATCTCGCGGGCGCGCGTCCCGATGGCCTACTCCTCGGGCTTCAACCCGCACCCGCGCATCTCCTACGCGGGCGCCAGCCCTACCGGCGCCGCCAGCGAGGCGGAGTACCTGGAGATCGGGCTCGCCCAGGTCCGCGAACCGGCCGAGGTCGCCCGCGCATTGGACGAGTCGCTCCCGACCGGCCTGGACATCCTCGAGGTGGTCGTCAGCGCGGGCGGTTCGTTGGCCGACCAGCTGGAGGCGTCGCTGTGGGAGATCACGGTCGCGGGCGTCGACGAGGACACTCTCCGGGACGGCGTCGGGCAGCTGCTCGCGGTCCCCGAGGTGATGGTCGAGCGGATGACCAAGAAGGGCCTGCGTACCTTCGACGCACGCGCGTCGATCGCCCACCTCGAGGTGCGCGGTCCGGGCGAGTCGACGGCAACCGGTGGTTCTTGTGCGATACTGCAGGTGGTCTTGCGTCACGGAACCCCGTCCGTGAGACCCGACGACGTTCTCGCCGCGCTCCGGGAGATCTCGGGGATCAGTTCCAGTTCTGTTGCGCTTGCGCAGCGGCTGGCACAGGGCCCCTTGGACGAACGGACCGGCACGGTGGGTGATCCGTTAGCACTCGACCGCGACGCGGCCGGATGAGGAGCAGGTGACAGCTCTCCTCGTACCAACGCCCCTGCGACCGCGGTCGGTGCCAGCAGAGAAGCCACGCGACGTAATGACACGGAGGAAGTCGTCGCCGACTGAAGGCTTTTGCTGCCCGGTGCGACGCACCGAGCAGCTGTGACCCGCACGGTCACGCCGGCGTAGCCGGCTTTCCGTGCACGAGGAGAGCTCCATGCTCGACGCTGAGAACCCCGGCACCGAAGAGAACCCGACCACCGAGCCCGCTGAGAGCCCCGCTCCCGAGGCTCCTGCTGCCGAGGCTCCCGCCCCTGCGGCCGAGGAGACTGCCGCTCCGGCCAAGAAGACCGCAAAGAAGGCGACCAAGAAGTCGACTGCCAAGAAGGCAGCCAAGAAGACCGCGAAGGCAGCCGAACCTGCTCCGGCTGACGAGGGCGAGAGCACTCCCGCCGCAGAGGCCGCTGAGGGCGAGGCCCCCGCGCAGCGCCCGGCCCGCAAGCGCGCGGCGAAGAAGGCCGCAGCCAAGCCGGCAGCCGTCGAGGCCGACGCCCAGGACGCCGGCTCCACCGAGGACGAGGCGGCCGAGACCCCGGCCGGTTCCGGGGCGCCGATGGTGCTGTTCCAGGCCCCCGAGAAGACCGCGCCGGCCCGCAAGCGCGCGGCGAAGAAGACGGCCGCTGCCAAGGACGCCGAGGAGACTCCGGTCGGTGAGGGCGATGCTGCTGAGACCACCGAGACCGCCGAGGGCGACGCTGCGCCGGCCAAGAAGGCCCCCGCGCGCAAGCGTGCGGCGAAGAAGACTGCTGCTGCCCCTGCCGAGGGCGACGCTCCCGCAGAGGACGAGGCCGCCCAGGCCGCCGAGCCGACCGAGGCCGACGGGGAGAACGCCGAGACCGAGGGCGAGCCCGGTGAGGGCGGCGCCCGTCGCCGCCGCCGCCGCGGTGGCCGTCGTCGTCGCCGGGGTTCCGACTCCGCCGACGGGGACTCCGAGGATTCCGAGGACACCCAGTCCGAGAGCCAGGGCGACGACTCCGACGGCGACGACGCCGAGGAGAGCGGTGCGACCTCGCGTCGCCGTCGTACCCGGGTCCGTCAGCCCCGCAACCCCGAGGACGAGATCACCAGCATCGGTGGTTCGACGCGGCTCGAGGCCAAGAAGCAGCGCCGCCGCGAGGGACGCGAGGCCGGCCGTCGCCGCGCTCCGATCGTCAGCGAGGCCGAGTTCCTGGCCCGCCGCGAGGCTGTCGACCGCGTGATGGTGATCCGTCAGCGGGCCGACCTCACCCAGATCGCCGTGCTCGAGGACAAGGTCCTCGTCGAGCACTACGCCTCGCGGGAGTCGCAGACCTCGCTGATCGGCAACATCTACCTCGGCCGGGTGCAGAACGTGCTCCCGTCGATGGAGGCCGCGTTCATCGACATCGGCAAGGGCCGCAACGCCGTCCTGTACGCCGGTGAGGTGAACTGGTCCGCGCTCGGCCACGTCGAGGGCCAGCCACGCAAGGTCGAGTCCGTGCTGAAGTCCGGCCAGACGATCCTGGTGCAGGTCACCAAGGACCCGGTCGGCCACAAGGGCGCGCGCCTGACCGGCCAGATCAGCCTTCCGGGCCGCTTCCTGGTCTACGTCCCGGACGGCAACACCTCCGGCATCTCCCGCAAGCTGCCGGACACCGAGCGCAACCGTCTCAAGACGCTGCTCAAGGAGATCGTCCCGGACACCGCCGGCGTCATCGTGCGCACCGCGGCCGAGGGGGCGAGCGAGGAGGAGCTCACCCAGGACGTCGAGCGCCTCACCGCCCGTTGGGCCGACATCGAGGGCAAGGTCAAGGCCGGCAAGTCGCCCGAGCTCCTGTACGGCGAGCCGGACCTGACGCTGAAGGTCGTCCGTGACCTGTTCACCGAGGACTTCAAGAGCCTGGTCATCGACGGCAACGAGGCCTGGGACCTGGTCGACGGGTACGTCTCGCACGTGGCGCCCGACCTGCGCGAGCGGCTGCAGCGCTTCGAGCCCGACGACAGCGGCCGCGACGTGTTCGGCACCTACCGGATCGACGAGCAGATCGCCAAGGGACTGGACCGCAAGGTCTGGCTGCCCTCCGGTGGCTCTCTGGTCATCGACCGCACCGAGGCGATGACCGTCGTCGACGTCAACACCGGCAAGTTCACCGGCTCCGGGGGCAACCTCGAGGAGACCGTCACCAAGAACAACCTCGAGGCCGCCGAGGAGATGGTCCGTCAGCTCCGGCTGCGCGACATCGGCGGCATCATCGTCATCGACTTCATCGACATGGTCCTGGAGTCCAACCGCGACCTGGTGCTCCGGCGTCTGGTCGAGTGCCTCGGACGCGACCGGACCCGTCACCAGGTCGCCGAGGTCACCTCGCTCGGCCTGGTGCAGATGACCCGCAAGCGGATCGGGTCCGGCCTGCTGGAGACCTTCAGCGAGGACTGCGACCACTGCAAGGGTCGCGGCATCATCGTGCACGAGCAGCCGATCGAGCCGAGCAACAAGAGCGTCGGCATGGGCGGCGGCATGGGCGGGAACGACGAGCCCCGCGGCCGTCGCAACCGAGGCGGACGCGGACGCAACCGCGGTGGCGACGACAACGCCCAGCAGTCCCAGCCGCAGGTCGAGACCAAGCCGTCCCCGATGGCCCTGGCCGGCTCGAAGCCGCACACCGAGGACGAGCTGATCGTGGTTCCCGAGGTCGAGACCCCCGAGGTCGAGGCGCCGGTGGTCACCGAAGGCACGTCCGAGGGCAAGTCCGAGGAGACGCCGGCCGCGGAGGCCGTCGTGCCCAAAGGAGACGACGGCCGGTCCGAGCCCGGCTCCGCCGAGCCCGCCGGAGGGGCCGTCGAGGAGCCCGCTGCAGAGCAGGCTGAGCCGGCTGTTCCGGAGACGCCCGAGCCGGTAGCCGCCCCGATCGTGGTCACGACCACCCGTCGTCGCCGTGCCGGTCGCCCGGCCGGCCCCGCCGTGGTCGAGCCGACGGCTGAGGCTGCTCAGCCCGAGGCTGCTGAGCGCGAGGCTGCTGAGCCCGAGGCTGCTCAGCCCGAGGCTGCTGAGCCCGAGGCTGCTGAGCCCACGGCCGAGGTCCCCGAGGCGGAGGCTCCCGAGGGGGAGGCCCCCGAGGTCGGGACGGACGGCGACGAGTCGAGCGCCCCGGTCTTCCACGTGCCGGTGAAGAAGAAGGGTTCGCGCAAGCGCTGACCCCTCGGTCCACTCAGCTGAGCCGGTTCCCGTAGCTCGGGAGCTTGAAACGACGTTCGTAGTCACCGCCGACGAAGTCGGTACGCCGGTTGCCCACGTTCGCGACGATCGTGTAGCCGGCGGCCACGAACTCGGCGCGGCAGCGCTGCTTGCCCTCCACCAGGCTCTCGCCGCTGCGCCGCAGGCAGAGCCGGTCGACGTGGTAGCCCGCACGCCGGAGCTGGTGCAGGGTTGCGGCCTCGGCCTCGGCGGTGCGCCCCGTGTTGAAGAAGATCGCGATGCCCTGGGCGTGCGCGGTCCGGGTGAAACGCAGGACCGGCTTCATCGCCCGACCGGGGGAGTACCCGGTAGCGAGCGAGCTGTTGTCGATGTCCAGGTTGACCGCGAGGCGCTCGCTGGATGCTGCCGTCCGGGCGCGCCCCACCAGGTAGGCGCGGGACCCGTGCATGACGTCGCGGACGTCGGCGTGCCAGCGCTCCCGGGACGGCAGCTGGTGGGCCGCGGTCGCCGCCGGCACCGGCAGGAGCAGGGTGGCCATCAGGCCGAGGGTGAGGGTGGTCGACCAACGCATGCGGTCGAGTATGACCGTTACGGGATGGTTTAAGTTGAAATAGATGTATTCGTGAGGGCTTCGAGAGCAGTCAACGCCGCGACGATGGCGGCGCGCTCCTCGGGGGCCAGCCGCTCGAAGCGTTCCTCGATCGCCTGGAGTCGTGCGGTCCGTCCGGCGAGGACCAGGTCGTGGCCGGCCTCGGTCGCGACCAGCAGCTGCGCGCGCCCGTCGGCCGGGTCCGGCGTACGGGCCACGTAACCCAAGGCCTCCAACGCGTTGACCAGGCGCGTCGTCGCCGGGGCCGTGATGCCCTCGATCTCGGCGAGCGTGCCGGCGCGTTGCGGTCCTTCCGCGACCAGGGTGGCGATCGCGCTGAGGCCGCCGTGGCTGACCTGCGCCTCGCGGGAGTCGCGACGGAGGGCCCGGTTGAGCCGGATCATCGCCAGGTACAGCCGGGCGCTGTCGTCAGTACTCACTCGCGCCCCAGCGCTTCGCCTGCAGAGTCGTCGTGCACGTACTTGCCGCCGGCTGCCCACGAGGAGATCGCCGCGATCAGCATCATCCCGGCCGCGGCCAGGAACACGATCACCAGGCCGTCGTGGAACGGGCCGGACATCAGGTGCGGGAAGAACTCCTTGCCGGTCAGGGTGTCGGCGTTCGCCGACGGCAGGCGGTCGAGCTCGCCGGTCGGTCCGAGGAGCGACTCGATCGGGTTGTAGCCCAGGAAGGAGGCGAACAGCGAGCCGACCGGGGGCAGGTTGCCGACGTCGGCGGCCACGTCGTGGGGGACTCCTTGTCCGGTGAGCCCGTCCGTCAGCGTCCGCGGCAGCACGCTGGCCAGGCCGACGACCATGAGCGAGAAGAATACGCCGATCGACAGCGAGGACCCGGAGTTGAACACCGTGCCGCGAACGCCGGAGGCGGCACCACGTTCGTGCGCCGGGACCGAGTTCATCACCGCAGTGGTGTTCGGTGCGGTGAACAGGCCGGAACCGACGCCGTTCGCGAACAGGATCAGCGCGAAGGTCCAGTAGTCGAAGTCGATCGGTATCACCAGCAGCAGGACGAACGAGAGCGCGACCAGCAGCGAGCCGCCGGTCGAGAAGTAGCGGGCGCCGTACCGGTCCGAGAGCCAGCCGGAGACGGGACCCGCGATCAGGAACCCGACCGTGAGCGGGAGCAGGTAGATGCCCGCCCACAGCGGGGTGGACTCGTAGGAGTAGCCGTGCAGCGGCAGCCAGATGCCCTGGAGCCAGATGATCAGCATGAACTGCAGGCCGCCGCGGCCGATCGAGGCCATCAGTCCGGCCACGTTCGCCAGCGCGAAGGCGCGGATGCGGAAGAGCTCGATCGAGACCATCGGGTGCTCGACCCGTTGCTCGATGACGACGAAGGCAGCGAGCAGGGCGACGCCGAGGGCGATCCCGCCCAGCACCCACGGGCTCTGCCAGCCGGTGGCGTGGTCGCCGTATGGCTGGATGCCGTAGGTGATGGCGACGAGCAGCGAGGTCAGTCCGACGCCGAAGGTCAGGTTGCCGGGGAGGTCGAGCTTGGCGTGCCGGCGCTCCCCGAGCTCGACCAGCGACCGGTAGCCCCAGAGTGTGCCGAGGATGCCGATGGGCACGCTGACCCAGAACACCGCGCGCCAGTGCCACTCCGAGAGCAGGCCGCCGATGACCAGGCCGAGGAAGGACCCGGCGATCGCGGAGACCTGGTTGATGCCCAGGGCCATCCCGCGCTGGTGGGCGGGGAAGGCGTCGGTGAGGATCGCGGTCGAGTTGGCGAACAGCATCGCGCCACCGACGCCCTGACCGACCCGCATGAGGATGAGCCACCACGCGCCGGCGCCGCCGGTGAACGGGTCCACCGAGAGCAGCACCGAGAAGGCGGTGAAGACCGCGAAGCCGAGGTTGTACATCTTGACCCGGCCGTAGATGTCGCCGAGACGCCCGAGGGTCACCACGAGCACGGCGGAGACGACGAGGAACCCCATGATGATCCAGAGCAGGTAGCTGACGTTGCCGGGCTCCAGCGGGTTCAGGTCGATGCCGCGGAAGATCGCGGGCAGCGAGATGATCACGATCGAGGAGTTGATGGTTGCCATCAGCATGCCGATGGTGGTGTTCGACAGCGCGACCCAGCGGTAGTGCGGGTGGTCCTTGTCGAAGCGACGCGTACGGCGTGCAGGTGCGAGGGAATCTGTCACCGCCCCAGATTACTTCACTTCTGGTAACTAAATCCGCCGGGCCTGCCCTCACTGCCGACGGGTCCCGCTGCGCCGTTTTGACCCTGCGGGGCGGTTGCCCGTAAAGTTGACCCTCGGTGTGCTCGAGCACGCCCCCTTGATTTTCATCCTGTCCAGCTTGAACCCCGACGAGAGTGAGTCCGCCGTGTACGCGATCGTGCGTAGTGGCAGCAAGCAGCAGAAGGTTGCTGTTGGCGATGTCATTGAGATCGACAAGACCGACGAGGCCGCAGGCGCTTCCCTGAGCCTGCCGGTCGTCATGCTTGTCGACGGCGAGAAGGTCACCGCGACCGGCCTGGACAAGGCCGCCGTGACCGTCGAGGTCCTCGGCGCCACCAAGGGTCCGAAGATCGTCATCCAGAAGTACAAGAACAAGACCGGCTACAAGAAGCGCCAGGGTCACCGTCAGAAGTACACCCAGGTCAAGGTCACCGGTATCTCGGCCTGAGCCGCGTACCGCACTAACTCTCAAGGACTGAATTCATGGCACACAAAAAGGGCGCAGCGTCCACCAAGAACGGCCGCGACTCGAACTCCCAGCGCCTCGGCGTGAAGCGCTTCGGCGGCCAGCTCGTCAACGCCGGCGAGATCATCGTCCGCCAGCGTGGCACCCACTTCCACCCCGGCACCGGTGTCGGCCGTGGCGGTGACGACACCCTCTTCGCCCTGACCGCGGGCAACGTCGAGTTCGGCACCCGCCGTGGTCGTCGCGTGGTCAACATCGTGCCGTCTGCCTGACCGGGGCAGCTGCACGAACCCACCGTCTCACCGTTGGGCGTCCCTGGATCTGCCAGGGGCGCCCTTCGTCGTTCTACAAGGAGCACCGATGGCTGTCCCCACGTTCGTGGACCACGTCACGCTGTACGTCAGCGCGGGTCGTGGTGGTAACGGCGTCGCCTCGGTGCACCGCGAGAAGTTCAAGCCCCTCGGCGGTCCGGACGGTGGCAACGGTGGCCCGGGTGGCTCGATCATCCTGCGGGTCGATCCCGACGTCACCACGCTGATCGACTACCACCACAAGGCCAAGCGGCAGGCCACCCACGGCGGTCACGGCGCCGGCGACCACCGCAACGGTGCGCACGGCGAGGACCTCGTGCTGCCCGTTCCCGACGGCACCGTCGTGACCGAGAACGGTGTGGTCCTCGCGGACCTGGTCGGCGCGGGTACCGAGATGGTGATCGCCGAGGGCGGTCGTGGCGGTCTCGGCAACGCCGCTCTGGCGTCGGCCAAGCGCAAGGCCCCTGGCTTCGCCCTGCTCGGCGAGCCCGGGGAGGAACGCACGATCGGCCTCGAGCTGAAGGTCGTGGCGGACATCGGGCTGGTGGGCTTCCCGAGCGCGGGCAAGTCCAGCCTGATCGCCGCGATCAGCCGCGCACGTCCCAAGATCGCGGACTACCCCTTCACCACCCTGGTCCCGAACCTCGGCGTGGTGAAGGCCGGAGACACCGTGTTCACCGTCGCCGACGTCCCTGGTCTGA
Source organism: Marmoricola sp. OAE513 (assembly GCF_040546585.1). NCBI lineage: Bacteria > Bacillati > Actinomycetota > Actinomycetes > Propionibacteriales > Nocardioidaceae > Marmoricola > Marmoricola sp. OAE513. Next base: position 3,244,541 of record NZ_JBEPOC010000001.1, read on the forward strand.
TCGAGGGCGCCAGCGAGGGCCGCGGCCTCGGTCACGACTTCCTGCGGCACATCGAGCGCTGCGCCGCGCTGCTGCACGTGATCGACCTGGCCACGCTCGAGCCCGGCCGCAACCCGGTCGAGGACCTGGCGATCATGGAGAACGAGCTCGCCAAGTACGGCGGGCTCGAGGACCGCCCGCGCCTGGTGGCGCTCAACAAGGCCGACCTGCCCGACGGCCGCGACATGGCCGAGATCGTCCGGGAGGAGATCGCCGAGCGCGGTTGGCCCGTGTTCGCGATCAGTGCGATGTCGCACGAGGGCCTCAAGGAGCTGACCTTCGCGATGGCTGAGGTGGTGGCCACCGCGCGGCGCAACCAGGTCGTCGAGGTCGCCGAGCGGATCATCATCCGGCCGCAGCCGAAGGGCTCGGGCGAGGAGTTCACGATCACCCGGACGGGCGAGGGGTGGCGCGTGCGCGGGGTCAAGCCCGAGCGCTGGATCCGGCAGACCGACTTCAGCAACGAGGAGGCCGTCGGCTTCCTCGCCGACCGTCTCAACCGTCTCGGCGTCGAGACCAGGCTTCTCGAGCTCGGTGCGGTCGAGGGCGACGCCGTGCTCATCGGGCATCCCGACAACGCAGTGGTCTTCGACTTCAAGCCGGGCCTGGACGCCGGCGGCGCCGAGATGCTCGGACGCCGCGGCGAGGACGAGCGCTTCCGCGAGGAGCGTCCCGCCGCCGGTCGCCGGCGCGCGATCGACGAGCTGCTGCCCGAGCGCGGGGAGAACGAGACCCGCGCGGACGTCGCCCGTCGTCTGGACAGCCTGGAGGCGGACCACACCGACGACCTCGACGACGAGACGGACGCCGTCAAGGTCGTGTTCGTCAACGACTCGTTCGACGACGTGTACGACGAGGACGACCGGTGACCAGGTCCGTCGTGGCCGAGGCCCGGCGGATCGTCGTCAAGGTCGGCTCGTCCTCGCTGACCACGGCGGCCGGCGGCATCGACCCCGAGCGGATCCGCGCGCTGGTGGACACCCTCGCGGGCGCCCACGCCCGCGGGACCGAGATCGTGCTGGTCTCCTCCGGTGCGATCGCGGCCGGACTGGCCCCGCTGTCGCTCGCGCGTCGTCCCCGTGACCTCGCGCGGCAGCAGGCTGCCGCCTCGGTCGGTCAGGGCATCCTCGTGCACCGCTACACCGACGAGTTCGCACGCCACGGGCAGGTCACAGGCCAGGTGCTGCTGACCCTGGACGACGTCACCCGTCGAGGGCACTACCGCAACGCCCAGCGCACCTTCGTGACGCTCCTGGGCATGGGGGTCGTGCCGATCGTCAACGAGAACGACACCGTGGCGACCACCGAGATCCGTTTCGGCGACAACGACCGCCTCGCCGCGCTGGTCGCGCACCTGGTGCAGGCGGACCTGCTGGTCCTGCTCTCCGACGTCGACGGACTGTACGACGGTCCTCCGTCATCGGCCGGCGCCCGGCTGATCCCCGAGGTGCGCGCCGAGGCCGACCTCGACCAGGTCGTGGTCGGCAAGGCCGGAGCCGCCGGCGTCGGTACGGGCGGGATGCAGACCAAGCTCGAGGCAGCCCGGATCGCCACGGAGGCGGGAGTCGCCGTCGTCCTGACGGGTGCGGCGCAGGCTGCCGCCGCGCTCGCGGGTGACGAGGTCGGCACGCTCTTCCACCCGACCGGTGTCCGTCGGTCCACCCGGATGCTCTGGCTCGCGCACGCGACCTCGGGCAAGGGTCGGATCGTCCTGGACGACGGCGCCGTCCGGGCGCTGACCGAGCGGCGCGCCTCGCTGCTCCCGGCCGGGATCACCGGCGTCGAGGGCACGTTCGTCGACGGCGACCCCGTGGACCTGGTCAGTGCTTCCGGCGAGCTCGTCGCCCGCGGCCTGGTCAACTACGACTCGACCGAGCTGCCTGCCCTGATGGGACGCTCGACCCACGAGCTCGCCCAAGAGCTGGGGGCGCACTACGAACGCGAGGTCGTCCACCGTGACGACCTGACGCTGCTCCGAAAGTAGACCGGTTGAGGACTTAGGACCCCAGTTCTCGCATTCGGGTACCGAACGCCTGCGGGTTCCACCACACTGGGTTCAAGTCGGGCTGGTAGTTCGGGCCCAGGTTTCATACCCGGCGTTCAGACTTTTGGTTCAACGGGGAGGAGGGCACGTGGGCGCGAACGAGGGCGGACGGCTGTGGCACGTCACGCTGACCGTGGCCGGCGAGGCCGTCGAGCCGATGCTCGTCCGAGGCGCGCTGTCCCGGCTCCGCGAGGAGCGCCCCTTCATCGACACGGTGGAGTTCACCGCCAGCAGCGCCGAGCTCCGCTACTGGGACGAGGGTGAGGCGATGCTCGACGTCGCCTCCCTGGCGCTGCGCCTGTGGATCGAGCACCGCGAATCCGCAGGCCTCCCGAGCTGGGAGATCGTCGGCCTCGAGGTCGTCGAGAAGTCGGTCCGTGACGCCCGGTCGGGCACGGCCGCACTCGGTGCGCAGGCGGCGGCTCCGCTGCACTTCCAGCTCTGATCTAGGCTGCGACCATGCCCGACTCGATCTCCCAGGTGGCTCTGCGCGCCCGCGAAGCGGCGAACGTGCTGGCCCTCGCCACCCGTTCGACCAAGGATGCGGCGCTCGAGGCGATGGCCGCTGCGCTGGTCGCGAGCAGCGCCGAGATCCTGACCGCCAACGCCGCTGACGTCGCCTCCGCCGAGGCGGCCGGGACGCCGGCGCACATGATCGACCGGCTCCGCCTCGACGACTCCCGGATCGCCGGGATGGCCCAGGGGCTGCGCGAGGTCGCCGGCCTCCCGGACCCGGTGGGCACGGTGCTGCGCGGCTCCACGCTGGCCAACGGCCTAGAGCTGCGGCAGGTCTCGGTCCCGTTCGGCGTCGTCGGAGTGATCTACGAGGCGCGCCCGAACGTCACCGCCGATGCGGCCGGCATCTGCCTGAAGAGCGGCAACGCCGTCCTGCTGCGCGGTTCGTCCAGCGCGCTGAGCTCGAACACCGCGATCGTCCGTCTGCTCCGACTCGCCCTGGCCTCCTCCGGGCTGCCCGAGGACTGCGTCCAGCTGGCGCCTGGTGAGGGCCACGACGCCGTCAAGGAGCTGATGCGGGCGCGCGGCCTCGTCGACGTGCTCATCCCGCGCGGGGGAGCGGGTCTGATCCGCTCGGTCGTCGAGGAGTCCACGGTGCCGGTCATCGAGACCGGGGTGGGCAACTGCCACGTGTACGTCGACGCCGAGGCCGACCTGGAGATGGCGCTCGCGATCGTGCTGAACTCCAAGACCCACCGCACCTCGGTCTGCAACTCCGCCGAGTCGTTGCTCGTGCACGCGGACGTGGCCGACGCCTTCCTCCCGAAGGTCGTGGCCGCGCTGCACGAGGCAGGGGTGACGATCCACGGGGACGCGGCGTTCACGGCGTACGACGGGGTGCTCGCGGCGACCGAGGAGGACTGGGACACGGAGTTCCTCTCCCTGGACATCTCTGCCGCCGTCGTGGCCGACCTCGACGGTGCGATCAGCCACATCCGGGCACACTCCTCGGGTCACACCGAGGCGATCGTGACCGGGTCGCAGGCGGCCGCCCGTCGCTTCACGGCCGAGGTCGACTCCGCGGCGGTGATGGTGAACGCGAGCACCCGCTTCACCGACGGCGGTGAGTTCGGGTTCGGTGCCGAGATCGGTATCTCCACCCAGAAGCTGCACGCGCGGGGTCCTCTCGGGCTGCCCGAGATGACGTCGAGCAAGTACGTCGTCACCGGCGACGGTCACCTCCGGTGAGGTTCGTCGCCGTCGACGACGGCACGATCAGGAAGCCGTTCGTGCGCGGTGCGGACCCCGACCAGCTCGACGTCTGGGCCGACACCAGCACCGAGCGGTTCCTCACGCCGGCGACGATCATCACCTTCATCCGGACCATCGCGTGCATCGTGCTGGTCGGGCTCGCGATCCGCGAGGGCGTTCCCGACGACGGCGACTTCTGGAGCCCGGCGCTCCAGCTGCTCACGATCGCGCTGGTCGTCTACTGGGCCGGTGACAGCCTCGACGGCCAGGTCGCGCGCCGCATGCACCACGAGACCCGGATCGGCGCGGTCATCGACATCATGTGCGACCGGTTCTGCTCGGCAGCCTTCTACTTCGGGCTCGCCTGGCTGCACTCGGAGTTCCTGCTGCCGGTCGTGCTCTACCTGGCCGAGTTCATGGTGATCGACTTCTTCCTCTCGATCGCGTTCCTGGCGTGGAAGATCCGCAGCCCCAACTACTTCTACGTCGTCGACGCCGCCATCTACCGGCTCAACTGGTCGCACCCGGCGAAGGCCGTGAACTCGGCTCTGTTCGCGGTCCTCCTGCTGGTCACCCAGAACCCGTGGTTGGGCGGTGTGATCGCCGCCGGCCTGCTCGTCTTCAAGGTCGCCATGCTGGTGAGGCTGGCCAGGCTCGGGCTGCCGATCCCGACCGGTACCGGCCTGGCGGACGGCACGCGCGCCGCCGAGGAGCGGGGCGCGACGGCGTGAACCTCGTCTTCGGGACGTTCTTCTACTCGATCGCGTCCGCGCTGGTCCCCGTCCTGAACGCCGAGATCCCGCTCGCGGGCATCCCGACCGGCAGCACCAACGCCTGGCTCTTCGCCTTCGCCGCGGGCGCCGGCCAGACCATCGGCAAGGTGATCTGGTACTACGCCGGGATCCACTCGATGAAGATCCCGTGGTTGGCCCGCAAGATCGAGACGCCGAAGTGGCAGGCGTCGTACCAGAAGTGGCACGAGAGGATCGTCGGTCGTCCTGCCACGGCAGGGGCGTTCATGTTCACCTCGGCCGTCAGCGGCTTCCCGCCGCTGGCCGTGATGGCGGTGCTGGCCGGCTCGCTGCGGATGAACCTGCCCATCTTCATCGGCACCGTCCTGGTCGGCCGGACGATACGTTTCTGGCTGGTCATCGAGGGCGCCGGGGTCGTGAAGGACCTGTTCCAGGCGATCTTCTGAGCAAGGGCACCTGAGTTCCGGACTTCCGGCTTTCGGAGCCGTCTAGCCCGGTACTGTTTGCGCCGTGATCGTTGAAATGAAGAACTCTCGGGTCCGGGCCGTCAAGTACCGCTTCCGACGCTTCACCCAGACTCCTCGTGCCTTCACGAACTGGCCGGGTCTGCTGGCCGGCATGGTGCGCGAGGAGGTCGCCGAAGGCCCGGAGATCCTCACCTTCCACGCCCGGACGGGCCAGACGATCTCCATCCCAAACGCACCCGGCGCGCGCGTCCCCGTCTACGAGGTCTTCGCCGAGGACTGCTACGACCTGAAGTGGTTCCTGGGCGACCTGATCGAGCGCCCGCTGCACTTCCTCGACGTCGGTGGGCACGTGGGTACCTTCTCCACGCACCTGGCGGCCCTGCACCCCGGCGCCACCGGTGACATCTTCGAGCCTTCGCCCGACACGTTCCAGTTCCTCAAGTCGAACATCGAGGTCAACGGCAACGGTGGCCGGCTCAGCCCGCACCAGAAGGCACTGGCCGGCGAGACCGGCTTCGCCATCTTCGACCTGCAAGGGGCAGGCTCCGGTCACAACCACCTCGCCTTCGACGACCGGGTGGACGGCTCCGGCGTCCGCGTCGAGACGGTCGCCTTCGACGAGGTCGTCGCCAACGCCCGCGGTCCGGTCGAGCTGATCAAGATGGACTGCGAGGGCGGCGAGTACGACATGGTCTACAAGTCGTCCAAGGAGAGCTGGGCGAACGTCAAGCGCCTGGTGCTCGAGTACCACACGATGCCGGGCGAGAGCTGGGAGGAGCTGCGCGACTGGTTCGCCTCGGTCGGCCTGCACGTGGTCCGCGACGAGCGCTCCAAGATCGCCGGCACGGCCTGGCTCTCCCGCACCCCGCTGCGCGACCCCGAGGGTCACGGCCCGCGGAGCGCCGTCGGCAAGGTCACGTACGCGGTCCGTCGCGTCGGACAGACGCCGAAGGCGTTCTCGAACTGGCCGTCCCTGCTCACCAGCCTCGTGACCGAGAAGGTCGGTGGTGGCCCCCAGGAGCTCACCTTCGCGACCCGCACCGGCCAGAAGATCACCTCGCCGAACACCCCGGGCGCCCGGCTCCCCGCGTACGAGCAGTACGCCGAGGAGGGCTACCAGCTGGAGTGGTTCCTGGCGGCGTACAAGGACACCGAGATCAACACCTTCGACGTCGGTGCCCACGTCGGCACGTTCGCGTGCCACCTCGCCGAGGTGCTGCCGAAGGCCAAGATCACCTGCTTCGAGCCGTCCGCCGGCACGGTGGCGTACCTGCAGCGCAACATCGACCAGAACGGCCTGAGCAACCGGGTCTCGGTGGTCGAGGCCGCGCTGGCCGGGGAGACCGGCTTCGCCCTGTTCGAGGAGCACGGCGGCGCCAGCGTCCACAACGGGCTCAAGGGTGCGCACCCCGTCGACGACCCCCACGCCGAAGGCACGGGAGTCAAGGTCCCGACGCTGAGCTTCGACGACGCGATCGCCCAGGCCCCCGGGCCGGTCACGTTCGTGAAGCTGGACTGCGAGGGCGGTGAGTACCAGCTGGCCTACCGCTCCAAGCCGGAGAGCTGGGCAGACGTCCAGCGCGTGGTCCTGGAGTACCACGACGTCCCGGGCGAGTCCTGGGCCGAGCTGCGCGCCTGGTTCGCCGGCGTGGGCCTGCACCTGGTCGATCACCGTCCCGAGCGGGCGGACCTCGGACTGGTGTGGCTGGCGCGCGACTTCGTCGGCTTCACCAACCGCTGACCCTGACCAGATCGTGGTCCGGCTTCCGGAGGGCCTGCGCCCGTACTTCGCGCCGCTCAAGACTGCCTACACCCACGGCACCCGAGCGGCGTCGCCCGCGACCGTCCGGCTGAGCCGGCTCCGCGGTGGCTGGTTGCCGCCGAGCGTCGTTGAGACGATGGAGAAGGCTGCCGACGACGGTGGTCGGTTCACGCTCGCGCGCCCCGAGGAGGTCCTGCACCGCGTTCGTCCGGTCGGGTACCCGGAGCGGTACCCCGCGTTCGAGGAGGCGTTGACCGAGACGGTCCCGCGGGTGGGCGTCCTCGAGCTCGACGGCGGCCGGGTGCTCCAGCCGCACGGCGTGGTGGTGACCGCGAACAACCGGTGGCTGTGGGAGCAGAACAAGTACTTCGGTACCACGCGACCGCGGCAGCACCCGATGTACCTGCACCCGTTCCCGGGGCCGCCGGTCGAGGTCGAGGGGCGCCTCGGTGTGCTCAACACCCGCGGCGACCAGAACTACTACCACTTCCTGCACGACGCGCTGCCGCGCAAGAACGTGCTGGAGCAGGCCGGGATCGAGCTGCCCGACCGCTGGTACGTGCCGGCCACCACACGCTTCCAGAAGGAGCTGCTCGAGCTCTGGGGGATCCGCGAGGACCAGGTCGTCAACAGCGACGAGGTCCGGCACGTGCGAGCCGAGACGCTGGTGGTGCCCGGCCTCGCCTCGACCATCGAGCGGAACCCGCCGTGGGTCTCCCAGCTCCTGCGCGCCCGGCTCGTGCCCCCCGGCATCGACCGGGTACCGGGGCGCCACTACTACCTGGCCCGCGACGCCGGCCGGCACAACCGGGCCGTCGTCAACCAGGACGACGTCCTGAAGCTCCTCGAGCCGCTCGGCTTCGAGGTGCTCGACCCGGGTGCGCTCTCGGTGCGCGAGCAGATCCGTGCGTTCGCGGAGGCGGACGTGATCGTCGCCCCGCACGGCGCCTCGCTGGCGAACCTGCCGTTCTGCAGTCCGGGAGCGTCCCTGCTCGAGCTGTTCCCGAGCATGTCCATCGTCGCCGACTACTGGAAGATGACGTGCGGCATCGAGGGCCTGGAGTACCAGTACCTCTCCGGTGCCGGGCCGGCTGCCGGCACCACCCGACGCGAGTTCGTGGTCGCCGACATCACCGTCGACCTCCCGCGGCTCGAGCAGATGGTCACCGCGCTGCTCGCCGACCGCAGCCGGTAGGATGCCGGGCATGAACATCTTGCTCACGCTGCTGTCCGGGGGCGGCAGCTCCGACCTGGCCGAAGGCGGCACCTACTGGGCGCCGTACTACATCGGCGGCGGCATCCTGCTCCTCCTGCTCGCGATGGTCGCGGCCGTCATGGCCTTCGGCAAGGGACGCGAGCACTCCTGACCAGCCGCAGGCGCGTCGGCGTGATGGGGGGGACCTTCGATCCCGTCCATCACGGCCACCTCGTCGCGGCCAGTGAGGTCCAGGCGTTCTTCGACCTCGACGAGGTCGTCTTCGTGCCGACGGGCCAGCCGTGGCAGAAGTCCGACCGGCAGGTCACCTCGGCGGAGCACCGGTACCTGATGACCGTCGTCGCGACGGCGGCGAACCCGCGGTTCACCGTGTCGCGCGTGGACATCGAGCGCGACGGCCCGACGTACACGGTCGACACCCTGCGAGACCTGTCGGCTGCGATGCCCGACGCGGACCTGTTCTTCATCACCGGTGCCGACGCGCTGACCGAGATCTTCACCTGGCGCGACGCCGCCGACCTCTTCACCTACGCGCACTTCGTCGGTTGCACCCGGCCCGGCTACGAGATGGACGCCGACTCGCTGAGGGGGATCCCCGCCGACCGGGTCACCATCCTGGAGATCCCTGCTCTGGCGATCTCCTCCACCGACTGCCGCGAGCGGACGAGCGCCGGTCAGCCGGTCTGGTACCTCGTCCCGGACGGCGTCGTCCAGTACATCGCGAAGCACGACCTCTACCGAAGCCCCACGAAGGACCACGCATGACCGCCACACCCCGAGCCATCGAGCTGATCCAGGCTGCCGCCGCGGCGGCCTCGGAGAAGAAGGCCACCGAGATCGTCGCGTTCGACGTCTCCGAGCAGCTCGTCATCACCGACGCGTTCCTGGTCGCCTCGGCGGCCAACGAGCGGCAGGTGAAGTCCGTCGTCGACGAGATCGAGGACGCCCTGCGCGCGCTCGACGCCAAGCCGGTACGCCGCGAGGGCGTCCGCGACGGCCGTTGGGCACTGCTGGACTACGCCGACGTCGTCGTGCACGTCCAGCACGCCGAGGAGCGCCAGTTCTACGCCCTCGAGCGGCTCTGGCGCGACTGCCCGGCGATCGACGTCCGCGAGGCCGTCGGTCCGGTCGAGACCGCGGCGGCAGAGCCCAGCCAGGACCAGTGAGCCGGCTGGTCCTCGTCCGCCACGGGCGGACCGCCTGGAACTCCGAGGGACGCGCCCAGGGCCACACCGACGTCAGCCTGGACGACGTGGGTCGTGCGCAGGCGGCGGCACTGGCGCCGGCGCTGGCGCGCCTGGAGCCGACCGCGCTCTGGAGCAGCGACCTCGCGCGTGCCCGGGAGACCGCGGCCGCCGTCGAGGCCGCCACCGGCCTCACCGCCCGGTACGACGCCCGGCTGCGCGAGTTCGACGTGGGGGAGCGGGCCGGTCTCGACGTCGCCGAGTTCGCCGAGCGTTACCCGGAGGCCTACCGGGCCTGGAAGGCCGGGCACGTCACCGGGGGAGTTCCCGGTGCCGAGACGCTCGAGGAGGTGACGGCACGCGTCGTACCGGCGCTTCGGGAGATCTGGGCGGCGACCCCGGACGGGGAGACCACCGCGGTGATCGCGCACGGTGCCTGCCTGCGGGTCTCGCTGCCCGAGCTGCTCGGATGGCCTGCCGAGGTCGGGAACACCTTGCGCGGCCTGGACAATGCCGGCTGGGTGGTCCTGGAGCGGGATTCCGGTACTTCGGGAGTCCGATTGGCGGCGTACAACGTGACACCTGCCACAGCCGAGCGCGAGATCCCCGGGAACGGTAATCCACCGATCGCGTGACGCGCCGGACCTGTCCCGGATTAGTAGGTACACTCACGGCTGCTGGCGTCGCACCCTCGATCGACGCCCTGACCAAAGTTTGGGGATCTGACTGTGGCGCGACGCTCGACCAGGTGGACCGCGCTAGCAGCGACCTTCGCCCTCGCGGCCGGAGTGGGCTTCGCCGCCGTCTCCAGCAACGGCAGCGCCTCCGCAGCCGGAGTCGCGCCGATGGCCGACATCGTCCCCAAGGGCGGCAAGGTCACCTCCAAGGGCAACCCGCTGTGCCCGGTGATCCCGCCGACGAGCACTCCCACCCCGACGCCGGGCGTCACGCCGGCGCCGCAGCCGGTGGTGCACCAGAAGAACTGCATCCTCCCGTACCTCAAGGGCTGGCGCCCCAAGCTCGGCCCGGTCTTCAACAACCCGCTGGGTTCGAAGGCCGCCGCGCAGGCGAACATCCGTCGCGTCGTCAACGCGATCAACCACGCTCCGAAGCGCTCCTACATCCGGATCGCGGTCTACTCCTTCGACCGGTCGGAGGTCGCCTACGCCCTGCGCAAGGCGAAGAAGCGCGGCGTGCGCATCCAGGTCGTCGTGAACGGCGCGGTGATGTCCGGGGTGACCCGCGGCCTCCAGAAGTACCTGGGCTCCAACCCGAAGAAGAGCAGCTTCGTGATCTCCTGCAGCGGCGCCTGCCGCAGCAAGGGGCCCGGCGGCAACCTGCACGACAAGGTGTTCGCGTTCAGCCGGACCGGTGGCGCGCGCGGCCTGCTGATCATCGGTTCGGGCAACCTGACCAGCAAGGCGACCTACCGCCAGTGGAACGACTCCAACGCGATCAGCCAGGACACCGCCCTATACGGCGCTTGGATCCAGATGTTCACCCAGATCAAGAACCGCAAGCGGGTCGGTCCTCGCCGGATCTCCTACGCCGCCACCTCGGGTGCCTACGGCGCGCAGTTCTCCAAGATCATGGGCGTCTCCCGCTCCACGACCAAGGTCGTCGCGATCAAGAAGACCGGCCGTTACAAGGCCAGCAGCGACCGGGTCGTCAAGCGGCTCAAGCGGGTCACGTGCGCGGCACCGAAGGGCTACGGTTCCAACGGTCGCACCCTGATCCGGATCACGATGTACGCCATGTTCAAGGCGCGCGGCGAGGCGATCGCCCGGGAGATCGCGCGCCTGAAGCGGAACGGCTGCAACATCATGATGATCATGAGCGTCCCGGGCGGGAAGACCGCGCGGATCCTGAGCAAGGCCGGCATCCCGCTGCGCAGCGCCGACTGGCTGTTCACCGAGCGTGACCCGCTGGTCGAGGACGGCATCGGCGGCTACGGCCCGCGCTTCTACTCGCACTACAAGGTGATGGCGCTGTCGGGCATGTACAACGGCAAGCCGACCGACACCGTGTGGACCGGTTCGGAGAACTGGGACGCCCTCTCGTTCGCCAACGAGGAGGTCGTGATCCAGCTCAACAACCGCGACACCTTCCAGAAGTACTACGGCCAGTTCAAGTACATGTGGAACAGCCGGGTCACCCACCGCATGGGGATCCAGCCGCTCTACGGGCCGTAGGGACGAAGAAGGCGACCCCGATTTCGCGTTGACGGATCGGGTCGGCTAATCTTCTGCACGTTGTCCGGAGCGATCCGGACAAGGTTCGGGGCTGTGGCGCAGCTGGTAGCGCATCTGCATGGCATGCAGAGGGTCAGGGGTTCGAGTCCCCTCAGCTCCACCGAACCGGAAGCCGCCGCGAGGCGGCTTCCGTCGTTTTCGGGGGTGGTTGCGTCGGCGCATGAGTCGGTTGACGCGAGTCACAGAGTTCTTCCTAGAAAGTCATCGAACATCCCACGTGATGACAGGTAGTCCCTGTGCGTCATGAATGTGCCTGGTTCATCCGAACCATGCAGGTCGGCAGTCAAGCCGTCAGTCCCAGGAGGACCGTTCATGGTTGCAGCGTCATCTCGGCGGTTCCGGATCCTGGCGGCCGCGGCTGCGACCACTCTGAGCATGACCTTGCTGGCTCCGGTGCCGGCATCTTCCGCGGCGCTGCCGAGTCGCCAGAAAAGGCACCTGCCCTCGGTGGAGAGCCGGCCCGATCGGCTGTCGTCGATGTCCACCGCCCAGCGCCAGGGCTCGCCGGTTGAAGACGAGTCGCAACGCACTCCGACGACAGCGACCTACGCCAACCCGGACGGGTCGTGGACGACGAAGGCGTACGCCGGTGTCGTACGGGCGCCGGAGGACGATAGTGCCTGGGTCGCAGTCGATCCGTCGGTTGTGAAGAAGCACGGGCGCTACGGCCCCGCCGCCGTTCCCTTCGACGTCCACTACTCCGACGGTGGTGACAAGAAGCTCGGGTCGTTGGATACAGGCTCGCGCGCATCCGTCGAGGTGGGCTGGCCTTCGAAACTTCCGGGTGCCCACGGTGAAGGGCGACAAGCTGACGTACGCCGACGCAGTGGACACCGGCGGTGACCTGGTGGTCACCTCGCTCAAGGACGGGTTCAACTTCTCCGTCGTCCTCAACGAGGCGCCGGACACGGCAGGCGCGCCGATCGAGCTGCGGGTGCCGTTCGATTTCGACGGAGCCGAGGCGGTCGTCTCGGAGGACGGTTCGGTCTACTTCAAGAGGGGTCGCAATCGGGTTGCTGCGATGACTGCGCCGGTGATGTGGGACGCCGCCAAGGCGAACGCGGATGGCGGCGGCAAGAAGTGGGCAGTGCGCACGACGATCGAGGGCGACGGGGAGTCGCGAGTGCTGGTGCTCAGACCTGACATGGACTTCCTGGCAGACCCGGGTACGACGTATCCGGTGACCATTGATCCCAGCGTCATCGTGAACACGGCCGGCGACACCTGGGTGCAGAACACCGGTGACACGAGCAGTCAGTACAACTCACCCGAACTTCGGGTCGGATCGAACGACGGTGGCGCAACGGTCGCCCGGTCGTTCATCCACTTCGATTTCACCGGCGTGGGTGCCCCGGCAGGATCCACGGTCACGAGCTCGGAGCTTCGCCTGTCGAACTTCGAGTCCGGGTCGTGTGCCGGCTCGCCGTTGACGGTCTCTCGCATCACCGGCGGATGGACACTGCCGAGCGTGTCGTGGGCTACGCAACCCGCGGTGACGCCTGCGAATGCAACGTCGACTTCCACGTCGTACGGCGCCGCCGGATGCACGAGCGAGGGGGTGATGGTCTTCGACACCTCGGGAATCCGGAACGACTGGGCCGCTGGAGCGTGGATCGTGGGCGTGCGGGTGAAGGCCGACGACGAGAATGCTGCGTCTGGTTTCCGGCGGGTCCGCTCCCTGGAGAACGGCGACCTCTCGAAGGTTCCACAGTTCGTCCAGAACTACGACACCCCACCGGCGGTACCGCCGGGGAACACCCAGATCACACCGGGAACGCTCTCGGGCTCGACGAGATACACAAGTGCCAGCAAGCCGACGCTGAGCATTCCGGTCAGTGATCCCGACGGGGGGAACGTGACCGCGCAGCTCCAGATCCTGCAAGGGTCGACAGTGATCCAGGACTGGACCAGCAACGCGGTCCCCAGCGGGTCCAACGTCTCCCGGACCCTCGCCAGCGCGCTGTCCGACGGTACCTACACGGCCAAGTGGCGAGTCAGCGACGGAATTCTGACCTCGGGGTGGTCCTCGGGACAGGCCTTCGTGGTCGACACGGTCGCTCCGAGCGCACCCACCATCAACTGCGCCAGCGGCGGCTACTACACGAATGGAAGCTGGACGCCGTCCAGCGGACCTGGAACTGCGCCCTGCACCATCAGTACGTCGACCGACACCGTTGCGGTCACGGCGTCGAAGAACGGCGCCGATGCCGGCTTTCCAGCGCTTGCAAGCAACTCCACGTCGAAGTCGTTCACGATCGCCGCAGATGACTACCTGAACCTGGCCGTCTCGGCGACGGATGCAGCCGGCAATTTCAGCGGCACGACGAAGTACAAGTTCGGCGTGGGTGGTGGAGCGATGGACGCACCGACACCCGGGGCCACCTCGACGGGTTCATTCCCGGTCAACGCGACGTCGATGGCGACGGCGACAGGCGCAGTCGTCCAGTGGCGACTGTCCGGGACAGGCACCTTCGTCGCGGCGGCCAAGGTCACCAAGGCTGGCTCGACCTGGACCGGCTCAGTCACCGACTCCGGGTCTTTAGGGACCACGGGTGACCTGATCTGGGACGCGGCGTCGGAGGCCGGAGTTGTCAATCCATCGAACCTGGACATGCGTGTCTGCTTCAGCTACACGAGTTCGCCAGCTCAACGATGCACGGCTGCGCGTCAGGTCAGTCTCGTTCAGCACGCCTTCGGTGGTTCGTTTCCCACAGCCGACGTCGGCCCGGCCTCGGTAGCGCTCCTCACCGGTGAGTTCGACGTCGACTCAGCTGACGTCACTGTCCCGGGCTACAACGACTCGTTGTCGATCTCGCGGACTGCGCAGTCCTTCGGCAGCCCTGCCTCGGCCGCTCAAGGCGTGTTCGGTCCTGGATGGATAGCCAACTTCGATGGGCCCAGCGTCGGATTCTCGGCGGCACAAGTTGTCGACAAGACCGCAGCAAGCGGCACCATCATGTTGGTTGACACCGATGGGTCCACCTCGTCCTACAAATTGGGAGCGCCCGGGGCGCAGGCTGCCGGCGTGTATGTCGGCCAAGGCCTTGCCAAGTCGTACAACGAACGTCTTGAGATCAGCACCGTCGCGGGAACGAAAACCTTGGTGCTCAGCGAAGAGGACGGCGCGAAGACGACCTGGACCTACGCCGGGTCGAACATCTGGAACATCAAGAGTGTGGTTGATCCAAGTGCGACCGATCCGACCGGGGCTCCGGCGACACGGTTCGTGTACGACGCACCGACCGGCACCTACTTGACGGCGATCCTGTCGCAGGCCCCGGGTGTTTCAGATTCCGGCTGCACGGCCACCACCCAGGTCGCCGGTTGTCGTGCACTGGTGCTGAGCTACACGGGAACCGGGAATGCAACCCGTTTGAGCCAGGTGGACCTGAAGACCTGGGACCCGAAGCCGCGTCCTTCAGATGGTCCGGGCGCGGGCGAGGAGGCGGGTACTCCTGGGCTCGGAGCGACCATGGGTTCGTTCACGGTGGCTAAGTACAACTACGACGGTTCAGGAAAGCTGACTTCGGTCTGGGACCCGCGGCAGGACTACGACGCCGGCTCGAAGCATGTCGCGACGAGCTACACCTACCAGAGTTCTGCAGGTCGAACAGTGCTCGCCTCGATGACTCCGCCTGGTCAGAAGACATGGAACTTCAACCTGGATGGCTCGGGACGTCTCGACTCGGTGACCCGCGCCCAGGACGTGGCAGTGGGAGGAACCGCGACGTGGAAGGTCAAGTACGGCGTTCCCTTGGCAGGCTCGGGTTTGCCGACGATGACGGCGTCTCAGGTCGCCACCTGGGGGCAGGCCGACCAGCTTCCTGGACAGGCCACTGCGGTATTCGGTCCGGACGCACCCAACTTCACCGACTACACGTACGCGGATCTCACGTACTTCACGGCGAACGGCCAAACGACCAACACTGCGCAGTACGGCGCTGGCGACTGGCAGATCGACACCACCCAGTACGACCGGACCTTTGGGGTCGAGAGCTGGACCCTGGACGCGATGAGCCGAAGCGTCGGACTCGGGGCGGGCTTCAGCGCCGCGAAGATCCGGGCCGACCTGACCAGCCAAACGACGTACAACTCCATCGACGGTCGGGTTGAACAGGTAGTCGGGCCGAGCGCCTTCGTTGTTACCGACGACGGCGTCGAGCGCTACGGCCGATCTCGCACCCGGTACGACTACGACGACGAGGTCGCAGTTGGCTCTGGACTGATACCGGGACGTCCGGCAACCGATGCGGTCCCACGTCGCAACTTGGTGGTTCAGGAGACGCGAGACGTTCTTACTGGATCAGGAACTGTTGCCTATGACCCGAAGGTGACTCGCAATTTCTACAACCCCGTGACTGCTGGCGACGGCGACGGCTGGGTGCTAGGGATTCCCACCCGAACTTCGTTGCAGCTCGGCTCTGGCTGGTCGACCACGGTGAACCGGTTCGACACCCAGGGGCGAACCATCGAGTCGCGTACGCCGCAGGGTGTCGGGACGAGTACCTACAGCGCTGATGACAGTCGCTCGACCTTTACGACCTACTACTCCACTGGGGCAACGGGCCCAGCGGCTTGCCAGTCGAAGCCTCAGTGGGCGGACCAGGTCTGCAGGTCGGCTCCCGGTAGCGGGTCGAGCGCGCCGACGACCAACGTCCCCGGCTACGACTACCTTGGGCGCCCCACGCGGGTCGTTGAATCTGCTGGATCAACAACGAAGGCAACGCTGACCACGTTTGACGCGGCCGATCGGCCGAAGAAGACCTCCCTAATCGTCACTGGTGCTCCTTCAGGCGAAGTCCCGGTTCCGGACAAGACCAATACCTACGACGACGCCACAGGCGCTCTGGTGAGCACCACTGATGGCTCTTCCACGCAGACAACCAGCTACGACACCTGGGGCCGGGTCCTCACCCAGAGCGACGGCAACGGCAACATGGGCACGTCGACGTACGACGCCGCTGGAAGGACCAAGACCTTTGATGACGGCAAGGGCCTTTACACCTACACCTACGACGGCACGGACGTCGCCGGCGCGGCGGAAAGACGAGGTCTTGTCACCAAGGTCGACGTCGGGCTGGTCACGGGGCCCGACACATTCATGGCTGCGTACGACGCCGCCGGGAACCAGTCCGAGCTGAAGTATCCGAACGGAGTGAGCGCTGTGAGTGCGTTCAACCTGCAGGGTCGGCAGACGATGCTCAACTACGTGGAACCGACGGGAGACTCATTCCTAGCGTTCTTCCAGAGCTATGACATCGACGGTCGTGCGCGCACGACGAGCGGGCCTCTTGCTGAGACGGAATACAAGTACGACGACAGGGGACGACTCACCCAGGTCGCGGATTCCGTTGCTGGCAAGTGCACGACGCGGGCCTACACGTTCAGCCTGGACTCGGATCGAACCCAAGCGAAGTCCTACGCGCCCGGTGCCGGGGGGGCATGCTCCACGTCGACCACCGCGACGACCACGAACGCGACGTTCGATGGTGACGACAAGAAGGCGGGGGACACCTACGACGCCCTGGGCCGTACGACCAGCTTGCAGGCGGCGGACACTGACAATCCTGCCGGTGGTGCCGCAGTCATCAGCTACCACGCGAACGACATGGTCGCGAGTGTCGCTCGCGGATCGGGAGCTTCGAGCACCAGGCGCACCTACTCCCTCGATGTCGGGGGCAGGATTTCCAAGACTATTGCGAGCACGGGCGGAACCGAACTGCGGCGAACGACCAATCGCTATGCCGACACGTCTGATGTGCCTTCGTGGTCGACCGATGAGGCTCGCGCTGACGGCGCGAGCGCGTGGGAGTCGAACTGGACTCGAAATGTCGCCACGCCCAGCGGCGATCTCGGGCTCATCGAGAAGTCCGATGGGACTAGTCGCCTCGAGCTCACAAACCTGCACGGCGATGTGGTGTCGACGCTGTCGAACACAAGCACTGGGTTCACAGGCCTCGAGGACTACTCCCGGTCCACCGAGTATGGGGAGGCCCGCACGCCGGGTTCCGCCCTCGGGCAGAACTACACATGGCTGGGCGCATTTGCGCGTTCTGGTGACGCCGATGCGGGTTTGATGCTGATGGGGGCGCGTCTCTACAACCCGGCAACCGGGCGCTTCATGTCGCGCGATTCGATCCGTGGAGGAAACGACAATGCTTATGTCTACCCATTGGACCCAGTCAACCAGTCAGACCTAAGCGGGCGGCTGTGCGGACCCTGCAGGAAAGGAAGCAAGAGCGTAGGTGGTGGCACGTACTATCAACGAACCAAATGGGTCGAGGCGTTCTGGACGAGAGGCAAGCTCTCTAGGCTGGCTCAGGCTGCGAGTGGTGCATGGAATGCCGGGACCTTCTTCGTCAACCGCGCATACTGGCAACGAAAGTACGAGATGAGACTGACCTTCGTTTGCAAGGACGGATTCTGGCGGCCGCAGACCAAGAAAACAGGCAAGTTCTACGTCCGTTACAAGTATGACTACACGGTCGGTTATCTGATCGACAGAACCTTCAAGTCGCCTTGGAAGCGAAACGACGGGATCCATGCCTTTCTCTAGCGACGGAGAGTGGCGCCCCTCGGTTGGTGCCATGGTTGCGAGTCGAGTACTTGCATCGAGCGGATGGCTGGCGGGCCTATTGCTCACCGGCTGGACGCTGGTCGGCTGTTTGAAAGCGGAGCCGGGAGTCGACTACATCGGCAGTGGACTCGCGGCGGCGACGCTTGGAGTCCTCATCGTTCTGTTGGTTGCGACTTGCAGGCGATTGGACGACGTACCGTCGACTCTCATCCTGGCGGGACTTGCTGCATTGACGCTCTCCATGGCCGTTCGCTCGATCTCGGGTCACGACGTCGTCTTCTCGCAGGAGGTTGATCCCGTCGGACCAGTCGTGGGAGCGGCAACCTCGACCCTTGCGCTGCTTCGCAGGTTTCGAGCCTCGTCCTTCCGTCAGTAGCGTGACTTCGGCATCACAGGCGCAGACGATTTTTCCAGCGGAGCCCTCGCGAGTCCTCGTCTGATTCCGCATAATTGCTCGTGTTCCCCAATGTCCTTTATTACATGGCGCCTATTGCACATCCCATGAACAAGGTCGGCTGGCTGGTGGCAGCGGCGACGGCAAACACCATCGTGGGTCTCTCGCACGCGCCGTTCGGGATCGGCGATCAGATCGGAAGCCCCTCGGACCGTCGCAGATCCAAGACCCACAAGCCATGACGAACCGAGACGGCCTATACAGCCTGCGCAGCGAAAACAAGACGACCTGGCTCTACGCGCGCTTGGCTGCGCTCGCTGGGTGCGTCGCGTCGCTGTGCTTTGTCCTTCGATGGGCGACGAACGCGGACTCAAGCTCCAGATTCCTGTCGAGTCTGCTGATCACGTGGTCGATTGGCGCGGGATATTCGTTGATCTCCGTGAGTTGGTGGCTCGCTGCCGGTCGGACCCGCTATGAGTGCGGACAAGATTGCCTGAGGATCTGCAGAGGGGATCGCGTTCTGCGAGAAATCCGGTGCGACGACATCGTTGAGATCTCGGCGACCGCGCACCTGACATGGACGCAGGTCGCGACCTCCTACGGCTGGGCAGGTCTGCCGATCTTCTGGCTGGAGACGAAATCCGAACGAGGACTGTCGCAACGTCTCCCGTCGCTTGCAATCTGGGGCGAGCACCAGCTGGACGAGAAGCTTGTTGAGTTGAACGCGGTCATCCATCGGAGACATGAGGCCGTGGAGTCGAAACCGGCCGACGGCTGATTGCGTGAGTCGCGCAGGGGTGAGTCGTCCGTCGATGGTGGGAAAACCGTGACGAGCTACTTCCCGCCGAGGCGCTCCACCGCGTCGGCCGCGATCCCGTAGGGCATGTCGCGCTCGTACAGCAGCGCCTCGGTGCGTGGGCGGGTGGCGGCGTCGGCGTACAGGCGCTTGACGATGCGGTTGGCGCCGGGGGAGCAGGCCTTGATCTCGGCGACCAGGGCGGCCACGGTGCCGTCCAGGGCGATGTCGGGGACCGAGCGGT
The DNA here is from genome assembly GCF_040546585.1 of Marmoricola sp. OAE513. NCBI lineage: Bacteria > Bacillati > Actinomycetota > Actinomycetes > Propionibacteriales > Nocardioidaceae > Marmoricola > Marmoricola sp. OAE513. Next base: position 3,263,975 of record NZ_JBEPOC010000001.1, read on the forward strand.
CCACGAGGCCGATGGAGGCTGCTATCCGACCGTCGATGCGGCGGCTGGTGAAGGAGAGCTCCTTGGCGGCCGAGCGGCCGATGCGCTCGGGGAGGCGGACAGACATGCCCCAGACAGGGGCCAGGCCCCAGGCGGTGTGGGTGTCGCCGATCTGGGCGGTGTCCGAGGCGATCAGCAGGTCGCAGCCCAGGGCGAGCTCGAGCCCTCCCGTGAAGCAGTGGCCGTGGATCTTGGCGATCGTGGGCGCAGGGAAGGCCTCGAGCAGGTCGACGGTCTCCGCCTCCTCGTAGCGGCTCTCCAGGGCGTCCCCGGCGGCCAGCGAGGCGAGGTCGTGGCCGGCGCAGAAGGACCGACCCGCGCCCGAGAGCACGAGGACGGCGATGTCCTCGCGCGTCGCGAGCGTCTCGAGATGGGTCCGGAGCTCGGCGAAGGACTGTGCGGTGAGCGCGTTGAGCTTGTCAGGGCGGTTGAGCGTCAACCGAGCGACGCCGTCGGTGACCTCGCAGAGGACGACTGGTTCCATGGCGGCACCCTGCCAGAACTTGTCAGCCGTGTCTGCCGCACGTTGCGGCGTACAACTGCTGCGCAGAATGAGAACACGTTCTAGTCTCAGGACATGCGTTTCTCGATCACCGTCGCGTTCCAGCCCGTCGACCAGCTCGCCGCGATCGCCAAGGCCGCGGACGAGTGCGGCTACGACGCCATCTCGATCCCCGACCACGTCGTCGACCTCGAGACGCTCGAGACGCCCTACCCGTACACACCGGACGGGAAGCGGCGCTGGGAGCACAGCGCGGACTGGCCGGACCCGTGGGTGCTGGCGGGCGCTCTGGCGGCGGTGACGACGAACATCCACTTCTACACGTCGGTGTACGTCGCGGCGCTGCGCAGCCCGTACCAGGTCGCCAAGTCCGTCGGCACCGCTGCCGCGCTCTCGGGAAACCGGGTCGCGCTGGGCGTGGGCGTGGGTTGGTGCCGCGAGGAGTTCGAGCTGATGGGCCAGGACTTCAGCACCCGGGGCAAGCGCACCGATGAGGCGCTCGCCCTGCTCGCCGAGCTGTGGTCGCCGGGGTGGAACTCGTTCGAGGGGGAGTTTTACCCGACCCCGCGCCTCGTCATGGAGCCGACGCCGACGGCGCGGATCCCGATCTACGTCGGCGGCCTCTCCGAGGTCGGCATGCGGCGCGCCGCCCGGCACGACGGCTGGATTGGCGACCTGTACTCGACCGAGGAGGCGGCCAAGCACGCCAAGCGGCTCGCCGAGATCCGTGACGAGCTCGGTCGCGAGGGCGACTTCCGGTTCATCACCGCGTTGACCGACGCGTTCCTGCCCGAGCAGTTCGCCGCGGCCGAGGAGGTCGGCGTGACCGACGTCTGGACGATGCCGTGGGCGTACTACCACGGCCTCGAGTGCTCGCTGGAGCAGAAGATCGACGGGATCCAGCGGTTCGCCGCCGACATCCTCGAGCCGCTCAAGAAGGAGAACGGATGACCCGGGGCGAGAAGTCCCTCTGCGTCGTCTACGGGTTGATCGCGCTCGCGGCGTTCGTCGGGACCCAGTGGGTGCTCGCCGACTACGTCGCCGGCACCGGCACGATGGGCGACTTCCTCGACGCGACGGTCGAGGGCAACGCGGCGACCTTCGTGAGCATCGACCTGCTCGCCGTCGCGCTCGCGGCCACGATCTTCATGGTCGTCGACGGGCGGAAGAACCAGGTGCGGTTCCTCTGGGTATACGTCGTGCTCGTCTTCGCGGTCGCCGTCAGCGTGGCATTCCCGCTGTACCTGATCGGACGGGCCAGGACGTTGGCGCGAGTTAGAGCTGCTTGACGACGCGGGCGGGGTTGCCGACGGCGACGCTGTTCGCCGGCACGTCCCGGGTGACGACCGACCCGGCGCCCACGACCGCGTTGTCGCCGATGGTGACGCCGGCCAGGACGATCACGCCGCCGCCGAGCCACACGTTCGAGCCGATCGTGATCGGGCCGGCACCCTCGATCTTCGTGCGCCGCTCGTCGGGGTCCAGCGGGTGCGTCGGGGTGAGCAGCTGGACGTGCGGGCCGATCTGGGTGTCGTCGCCGATGGTGATCTCCGCGCAGTCGAGCGCGGTCAGGCCGAAGTTCGCGAAGACCCGGTCGCCGATGCTGATCTGACTGCCGTAGTCGACGTACAGGGGCGGGCGGAGGGTGACGTCCTCGCCGACGGAGCCGAGCAGCTCGCGCAGGATGCCGGGTCGGACGACCTCGCGCGCGGTGTTGTACTCCTCCATCAGTCCGCGGGCGCGACGGGCCGCGAGCACCAGCTCGGGGTCGTCCGCCATGTAGAGGTCCCCGGCCAGCATCTTCTCCCGCTCGGTGCGCTCGCTCATGCGCCCAGCCTAGGCAGGCGCCCTAGGCAGGCGTGACCACGAACGCCGCGGGGTCCAGCGTCGCCGTACGGTCCTTGTACTCCACGACCGTGCCCGGCCAGTTCGTCGTCACCCGGCCGGCGGCGTCGCGGTACCAGCTGTCGCAGCCACCCCAGACGCTCTCGGAGATGCGGCGCTGGATCTCCAGATCGAATTCCTCCTCGACCTGCTCGCGCACCGCGATGCTGCCGCCGCCGGCGACCCGCTGGACGAGCTGGCGGATCAGCTGCGACTGCGACTCCATCATGTTGATGATCGAGCTGCCGCCGAGGTTCGTGTTCGGGCCGTAGACGATGCCGAGGTTCGGGAACCCGGGGACGCAGACGCCGAAGTACGCGCGGGCACCGTCGGCCCACGCCTCGTTCAGGGAGCGGCCGCCGACACCGGTGAGCTCCATCGGGGCGAGGAACTCGGTCGCGGCGAACCCGGTGCCGTAGATGATCACGTCCGCGGCGTGGAAGGTGCCGTCGGCGGCGCGGACGCCGTCAGGGGTGATCTCGACGGCCTCGTCGGTGACGACGTCGACGTTGGGTGCAGCGAGGGCCGGGTACCAGTCGTTGGAGAACAGCAGCCGCTTGCAGCCGATCGGGTAGTCAGGCTTGAGCTTGGCGCGCAGCACCGGGTCGGGGATCTGCCGGCGCAGGTGCAACCGCCACGCCTTCTCGAGCACCGACTTCATCGGGTTGGTCCCGGTCAGGGACTTGTTCAGCTGCTCGGACAGCACCCAGGTGAGCTTGCGCCCGAACGCCTGGCTGCGCGGGAACCGCTCGAAGGCACGGTGGTGCGAGCGGGTGTAGGCGCGGTCGGCCTTCGGGACGACGTACGGGGCGGAGCGCTGGAAGACGGTCACTTGGCCGGCGGTGGGCTGGATGCCGGGGACGAACTGGATCGCGCTGGCGCCGGTGCCGAGCACGGCGATCCGCTTGCCGGTCAGGTCGACGTCGTGGCGCCACTGCGCGGAGTGGAAGGCGGGTCCGGCGAACGTGTCCGCCCCGGGGATCGCGGGGATCACGGGGCGGGAGAGCTGGCCGACGGCGGCGACCAGGAAGTCTGCGACGAGCTGCTCCCCGGTCGCGGTGGAGACCGTCCAGGTCGCGGAGCTCTCGTCGTACGACGCGCCGGTCACCTCGACGCCGGTCCGCACCAGGTCACGCACGCCCTCGTCGGCGGCGACGGCGTTGATGTAGGTGAGGATGTCGGCCTGGCCGGAGTAGCGCCGGGGCCACGTCGGGTTCGGGGCGAAGGACCACGAGTACAGCGACGAGGGCACGTCGCAGGCGGCGTTGGGATAGGTGTTGTCGCGCCAGACGCCGCCGATGTCCTGAGCGCGCTCCAGGACGGTGATGTCGGTGAAGCCGTGCCGCTTGAGCTCCATCGCGGTGCCGAGGCCGCCGAAGCCGGCGCCGATGATGACGATCCTGGGTGAGGTCATGGAAGGAACCCTAGGGATCGGCGGCGCCGCCGGACAGGTCCCGACGTGCCCAGGAGTTGATAATTCCGGCCTATGCTCGAAGCGTGACGACGCTGCTGGAGCCGGTGACCCGGGACTGGGACTTCCCACGCAGCGCGGCCAGCATCGCGGTCCTGGTCGCGCACGCCGAGGCGACCGGGCTCCCGGCACGCTCGGCGCTGGCCGGCACCGGTCTGAGCGCCCGCGACCTGGAGGACGTCGAGCGGGAGGTGACCGCCGACCAGGAGCTCCGGGTGGTGCGCAACCTGCTGCGCGCGGGGGCTGCCGCGACCCGGTCGCCGGTGGTGCTCGGGCGGCGGTACCGGCTGGAGACCTTCGGGATCGCCGGGTACGCGCTCGTCTCGAGCTGGACGCTGCTGGACGCGATGAACTTCGCGCTGCGGTTCCTGGACCTGACCTTCACCTTCTCGATCCCGTACGCCCGGATCGAGGACGACGACGTCGTCATCGAGGCGTACGACGAGGCGCTGCCGGCGGACGTGCGCGCGTTCCTGGTGGTGCGCGACCTGGCCGCCGTCGAGGCGGTCCTGCGTGAGCTCTTCCTCGGGGACCTGCCGACGTCGTTCGACGCGTCGAGGGGCTCGGTGCGGTTCCCGGCGTCGTACCTGGACGCCGCGCTGCCGCACGCCAGCCCGGCGGCCGTCGCGCTCGCCGAGGAGCTCTGCGCGGGTCTCGCGTCCCGTCGGCGTGATGCCAGCCCGCTGGCCCAGCAGGTACGCATCCTCCTCGCCCAGCGGCTCGCCTTCGACCCGTCCGCCGCCGGCGTCGCGGCGGCGCTGGCCCTGGGGGAGCGGACCCTGCGACGTCGCCTTGCCGCCGACGGGACGTCGTACTCGGCACTGCTCGACGAGGTGCGGATCTCCCTCGCGGCCCGACTGCTGGCAACGGGTTCGCTGAGCGTCACCGAGGTCGCGCACCGGCTCGGGTACACCGAGGCCGCCAGCTTCATCCACGCGCACCGGCGCTGGCACGGCACGACACCGACCGGACGGGTCTAGAGTCCGAGCATGCTGACCGTCGCGTACGTCTTCGCCGCCCTGGCCGCGCTCGTCCACGTCTACATCTTCTGGATCGAGTCGATCGTCTTCGAGACCACGGGCCGCAAGGCCTTCGGCATCGGTGCCGAGGACGCCGCGACGATGAAGGGCATCTTCTACAACCAGGGCTTCTACAACCTGTTCCTCGCGATCGGCACGGCCGTCGGCATCGGCATCGCCGGGTCGAACCGGGACGCCGGCATCTCGCTGATCCTGCTCGCCACCGGTTCGATGGTGGCTGCGGCACTGGTGCTGATCACCTCGGACGCGAGCAAGGCGCGCGGCGCCGTGGTGCAGGGGCTGTTCCCCGCGCTCGGGTTGATCGCGCTGGGGGTCTGGGCGCTCGGGTAACCACGTCTCGGCAGGCTCGACGACCGGGCTAGTGGGCTCCCCGAACGGGGTGGTAGCCCCCGACCGGGGTGGCGGGCTCGAGGCGCCTAAGGCGTCTCGAAGGACTCCGGCAGCCGCCGGATCCGCCAGGGGCGTCGACCGCCCACCACGAACGCCCCGTGCAGGACCATCCGGTTCAGGCTCATCCGGCCGTACATGTTGAGCAGCAGCGGTTCGGGGCGGCAGAGCACCCGGACGTCGACGCGCTCGCGCGGCTCGGCCGCCCGGCTCTCGACATCGGTCCCGGCGAGGTCGAGGATCCAGTTCGACGTCTCCGGCGTCCGGATCTCGAGCTTGAGGTCGCCTGGTGCGTCCGGCGACACGTAACCGCCGACGGCCTGGACGCCGAGGTTGAGCGCGAGGGCGGCGTTGCGGCTGCCGATCAACCAGGTCTTGCGCCGCGAGATCGCGACGTCGCGACCGTGCAGCAGGAACTCGCCGATCAGGTTGCCGAGCAGTCCGGCGGCGTCGACCTGCTGCCCGGCGTGGAACGGGTAGGTCCGGTGCAGGTCGGTGGTGCGGGGGAGGATGCGCTCGAGGTCGTCGAGCTCCTGCCAGAGCTGCTGGATGATCTCCGGGACGCCGCAGTCCGCGACGCCGGCCAGGGCGGTGCTGTTCAGCGCGGCGACGCCCTCGGGGGAGGTGGCCAGGCCGGCGGCGTCGTCCAGGTCGCGCCGGGTCCAGAGCTGGACCACGTTGAGCAGGTGTGCGGCGACGTCGCCGGCAGCCCAGTCGGAGTTGCGCAGCCGGTGCTTGCGCGGCGTCACCGAGAGCAGCGCGGCGAAGCGTCGGTGGGCCTGGTGCAACCGGTCCCAGAGCTCGTCGCCGTCGGTGAAGACGAACTTGTCGTACACCCCCGTGGTCGAGGTCATCAGGTGATCGTCATCCCACCGTCGACCGGCAACGTCTGCCCGGTCACGTAGCCGGCGGCGGGCGAGGCGAGGTAGACGACCGTGGCGGCCAGCTCGCGCGGGTCGCCCTTGCGGCCCATCGGGTTGCGGTCGTTCTGCGACTCCAGGTAGCCCGGCGGGTACTGGTCGGTCATCTCGGAGGTGAAGAAGCCCGGCGCGATCGCGTTGACCCGGATGCCCTTGCGGCCGGTCCACTGCTGCGCCAGGTCGCGGGTCAGCCCGATCAGTCCGGCCTTCGAGGCGGCGTACGCGGCCTGGGGGAGCCCGGCGGTGGTGATGCCGAGGACGGAGGAGATGTTGATGATCGAGGAGCCCTGGCCCATCACCCGGCCGCAGGACTGCGCCATCCAGTAGCACCCGTTCAGGTTCACGTCGATCACCTCGCGGAACTGCTCCGGCGTCTCCCGGGTGGCCGGTACGGCGGTGCCGATGCCGGCGTTGTTGACCAGGATGTCGACCCGGCCGAACTCGGCCATCGCGGCGTCGACCAGGGCCTGGCACGAGGCCGGGTCGGCGACGTCGGTGGCGACGCTCAGTGCCCGGCGGCCGGCCGCCTCGACGAGCGCGGCGGTGTCGGCGAGCTTCTCGACGCGACGCGCCCCGAGGACCACGTCGGCGCCGGCCTCGGCCAGGGCCTGCGCGAACGCGACACCGAGGCCCGAGGAGGCGCCGGTGACGATGGCGACCTTGCCGTCGAGGCGGAACAGGTCGTTGATGGGGGAGGTCAGCGAGTCAGACATGGGCTGATCATGCCCGATCCCGGTCGCTCAGGGTGTGACGTGGAGCCCGGCCTGGAACACCCGCTCGGTGCTGGGCGGGTCCTTCGGGAGCCGCGCCGCCGGACGAACCGGTCGTGGGGCGAAGTTCCCGCCGCAGTTCGGGCACACGCCCCGGAGGCACCGCTCGACGCAGTCGGCGCAGAAGGTGCACTCGTAGGTGCAGATCCGGGCGTCGGCCGCGTCCGGCGGCAGATCGCGGTCGCAGCACTCGCAGGACGGCCTGAGCTCAAGCATGCTCGTCGCCGTGGTGCCGGGGGTGGGAGCGGAGGGCGAGCACGGTCACTCGCCCAGCGACGCGGCGTACTGGCGGGAGCTCCAGGCCGAGGCGACCATGTCACGCAGGTCGTGGCGCATCTGCCAGTCCAGGTCGCGGGCGGCGAGCTTGCCGTCGGCCACGATCCGGGCCGGGTCCCCGGGGCGCCGCGGAATGATCTCGGGCTCGAAGTCGATGCCGCTGACCTCGCGGACCGCGTCCATGATCTCCTGCACCGACGAGCCGGCTCCGCTGCCGAGGTTGTAGACCGGTTCCAGCGTGGCGCCCGCCTCGAGCTTCTGGGCGGCCACGGCGTGGGCGGCAGCCAGGTCGGCAACGTGCACGTAGTCGCGCACGCAGGTGCCGTCCGGGGTGCTGTAGTCGTTGCCGTAGATCTTCGGCGTCCGGCCCTCGAGCAGCGCGTTGAAGATCAGCGGGAACAGGTTGTGGGCGCTGTCGTCGAAGAGGTCCTCGGAGCCGGACCCGACGACGTTGAAGTAGCGCAGCGACGTGTGCCGGAGACCGGCGGCGACGGCCTGGTCGCGCATCAGCCACTCGCCGATCAGCTTGGTCTCGCCGTACGGCGACTCCGGCGCCGGGACCAGCTCCTCGGTGACCAGGTCGACGTCGGTCGTGCCGTAGCAGGCGGCGCTGGAGGAGAACACCATCGCGTCGACTCCCGTGCGCTGCATCGCCTCGAGCACGCTGACGGTGCCGGTGACGTTCTGGGTGTAGGCGACCAGCGGGGTGTCGACCGAGACTCCGGCGGCCTTGAATCCGGCCAGGTGGATCACGCCGTGCACGTCGTGCTCGGTGATGATCCGCTCGACCAGGTCGGTGTCGAGGATGTTGCCGTCGACGAACGGGACGTCGTCGAGCACGAACCGACGGTGCCCGGTGTTGAGGTTGTCGAGCACGACTGCCGGGATGTCGACGTCGCCGAGTGCGCGGACGACGTGCGAGCCGATGTAGCCGGCGCCGCCGGTGACCAACCAGGACATGGTGCTTCCCCTCTTTCGCGGACCTCCGACCCTACCGATCCGACCCCGGAGAGTGCTGTCACGACGCCCGGGTCCTGCGGCGGTAGGATGTTCCCATGAGGTTCCAGCTCCTCCTTACCTAGCCGCAGCGCGCGTCACGCGTTGCGGCTGCCCCTCCTGCGCGAGGGGCTTTGTTGTGTCAGGAGCACCTCCCCCCAGCAGATCGAGAGACGGACAGATGAGCGAGCGAGACGAGCAGGTCGGGTACGACGTCCACGGCACCGAGGCCAAGTGGCTGCCGGTGTGGCAGGACCTCGACCTGTTCCGCGCCGACGACGCGTCGCCGCGCGAGAAGAAGTACGCGCTGACGATGTTCCCGTACCCCAGCGGCGACCTGCACATGGGGCACGCCGAGGTCACCGCCCTGCACGACGTGATCGCCCGGTACTGGTGGCTGCGCGGCTTCGAGGTGATGAACCCGATGGGGTGGGACTCCTTCGGTCTGCCCGCCGAGAACGCCGCGATCAAGAACGACGCGCACCCGGCCGAGTACACCTACGCGAACATCGAGACGCAGTTCGAGTCCTTCAAGAAGTTCGGCATCAGCTTCGACTGGTCCCGACGGCTGCACACCTCCGACCCGGAGTACTACCGCTGGACGCAGTGGCTGTTCCTGAAGTTCCGCGAGCGCGGGCTGGCGTACCAGAAGTTCTCGCCGGTCAACTGGTGCCCGAACGACCAGACCGTGCTGGCCAACGAGCAGGTCGTCGACGGCAAGTGCGAGCGCTGCGGTGCCGAGGTCACCAAGCGCGAGCTGAACCAGTGGTACTTCAAGATCACCGAGTACGCCCAGGAGCTGCTCGACGACCTGGACGTGCTGAGCGCCACCTGGCCCGACCGCGTGGTCACCGCGCAGCGGAACTGGATCGGGCGGTCCGAGGGTGCGCACGTCGACTTCGTCGTCGAGGGACGACCTGAGCCCGTCACCGTCTACACGACCCGCCCCGACACCCTGTACGGCGCGACCTTCATGGTCGTGGCGGCCGACGCCGCGCTGGCCGCCGAGATCGTCTCCGACGCGCAGCGCCCCGCGCTCGAGGCGTACGTCGAGGAGATCCGCAAGGCCTCGGACATCGACCGGCTGGCGACCGACCGGCCCAAGTCGGGCGTCGACCTGGGCGTGACGGCGACCAACCCGGTGACCGGCGAGCAGATCCCGGTCTGGGCGAGCGACTACGTGCTGGCCGACTACGGCACCGGCGCGATCATGGCGGTGCCGGCGCACGACCAGCGCGACCTGGACTTCGCCAGGAAGTTCGACCTGCCGGTACGCCGCGTCGTCGACGTCCCGGGAGCCGACAACCCGGAGGAGACCTACGAGGCGACCACCGGGGGCGGTGCCTACGTCAACTCCGGGCCGCTGGACGGGCTGACCGACAAGGCCGCCGGGATCCACGCGATCATCGAGCAGCTCGCGGCCGCGGGAACCGGCGAGGGAACCGTGAACTTCCGGCTGCGCGACTGGCTGCTGAGCCGCCAGCGCTACTGGGGCGTCCCGATCCCGATCATCCACTGCCCCACGTGCGGCGAGGTTCCGGTGCCCTACGACCAGCTGCCGCTGGAGCTGCCGGAGCTCAAGGGCGCCGACCTCAAGCCCAAGGGCACCTCGCCGCTGGCCGCCGCCAGCGACTGGGTCAACGTCGACTGTCCCGAGTGCGGTGGCGCCGCGAAGCGGGACAGCGACACGATGGACACCTTCGTGGACTCGTCCTGGTACTTCCTGCGGTTCTGCTCCCCGAACGACGACACCCAGGCGTTCGACCCGGCGGTCGTCAACGCCTGGATGCCGTGCGACATCTACGTCGGCGGCGTCGAGCACGCGGTGCTGCACCTGCTCTACGCGCGGTTCTTCACCAAGGTGCTGGCCGACATGGGGCTGCTGGAGTTCCGCGAGCCGTTCGCCGCCCAGCTGAACCAGGGCTTCGTCATCAACCAGGGCAAGAAGATGAGCAAGTCCCTGGGCAACGGCGTGAACCTGGGCGAGCAGCTGTCGGAGTTCGGTGTCGACGCCGTCCGGCTGACCCTGGTGTTCGCCGGCCCGCCGGAGGACGACATCGACTGGGCCGAGATGTCGCCCAGCGGGTCGCTGAAGTTCCTGACCCGCGCCTGGCGCCTGGCCGGCGACGTCACCTCTCCGGCCGGTACGCCGCTGGTCATCGGCGGCGGCGACGGCGCTGACGTGCCGCTGCGCAAGCACACCGCCCGCACCCTGCGCGACGCCGCCGAGCTCGTCGAGGGGTACCGCTTCAACGTGATGATCGCCCGGGTGATGGAGCTGGTGAACGCCACCCGCAAGGCCATCGACTCCGGTGCCGGTCCAGCCGACCCGGCCGTCCGGGAAGCCACCGAGGTGGTCGCGATGCTGCTGTCCCTGGTCGCGCCGTACACGGCGGAAGAGATGTGGGAGCGGCTCGGCCATCCGGCCGGCGTCGCACGAGCGTCCTGGCCCGAGGTCGACCCGGCCCTGCTGGTCGAGGATGCCGTCACCGCGGTCGTCCAGATCCAGGGCAAGGTACGAGCACGTCTGGAGGTGTCCCCGGACATCTCCGAGGCCGACCTCGAGGCACTGGCACTGGCCGACGACAACGTGGTCCGGGCGCTCGCGGGGGGCGAGGTGCGCAAGGTGATCGTGCGCGCTCCGAAGCTCGTCAACATCGTCGTCTGAAAGGTCGGTGTTTCCCCTTCTGGGGTGATTCGCCCACCTACTAGGCTGCGTTCATGCCCATCGCCCTCGTGACCGACTCGACCGCGTCGGTGCACCCGACCGTGGCCGACAAGCGCGGGATCACGGTGGTGCCGCTGCAGGTCGTGATCGGGTCGGAGTCCTACGACGAAGGTGTCGAGGGCGGGGTCACCACCGACCAGCTGGCCGAGGCGCTGAAGGCCTGGACACCGGTCAGCACGTCGCGGCCGAACCCGGACGAGATGCTCGAGGTGTACGAGCGCCTGGCCGGCGACGGGGCGACCGAGATCGTGTCGGTCCACCTGTCCTCGGAGCTGAGCGGGACCTTCGAGTCGGCCCAGCTGGCCTCGCGTCGCTCCCCGGTACCGGTGCGGCTGGTCGACAGTCGTCAGGTCGGGATGGCGACCGGGTTCGCGGCGCTCGCTGCTGCGGACGTGCGCGACGCCGGCGGATCGGCCGAGGACATGGTCGCGGCCGCCAAGGAGCGTGCCGCCGCGTCGACGTCGCTGTTCTACGTCGACACCCTGGAGTACCTGCGCCGGGGCGGACGGATGGGTGCCGCCGCAGCGCTGCTCGGGTCCGCTCTGGCGGTCAAGCCGATCCTCAAGGTCGACAACGGCCGGGTCGGACCGTTCGAGCGGGTCCGCACCTCGGCCAAAGCACTGGCGCGCCTGGAGGAGCTCGCGGTCGAGGCCGCCGGCGACGCCGAGGTCGAGGTCGCCGTGGCGCACCTGGCCAGCGCGGAGCGGGCGGCCACGCTCGCCGAGAGGCTGACCGGTCGTTTGGCTGAGGGGCTGGGGGACCGCGAGGTCACCGTCGGCGAGATCGGTGCGGTGCTGGGTGCGCACGTCGGGCCGGGGATGGTCGCGGTCTGCGTCGCCCGGCGTACGACGCACAGCGGCTGAGCGCTGCCCGCGGTCCACAGACCGGCCCCGGCAGCACCCGGTCCGCGACGGGCGTTTCCTAGCCTCGCCGCATGCGCCGAGAGTCCGCCGAAGTAGCCGCTGCGACCCAGCGGCGCCTGGAGTCGCTCGGACGTGAGCTCGGACGGGAGCTGCCTGCCGCGTGGGAGCAACCCGATCCCGCGGTGGTGGTCCCGGAGCCGGGTCGGCACGCCCTCGGGCGTCGTCGTCCCGCCACGCTCGAGCACCTCGGTGAACGGCTAGGCGAACGGCTAAGCGAACGGCTCGGCGAGATCGGCCGGTTCCGGGAGCGCTTCACCCCGGGGCACGTGGCCGCCGTCGCCGTGCTCGTGGCCGGCGGGCTGGCCATCACGGCGTGGTGGGCGCTCCGCGCGGCCCCGTCGGTCAGCGCGGTCCCGACCACCCCGCGGCCGGTGTCGGCGACCGGGCTGCTGGCGACGAGCAGCGCCGCACCCACGTCCTCGGCCTCCGCGGTTCCCTCCGGCGCAGCGACCCCGGGGGTCGTGGTCGTCGACGTCGCCGGCAAGGTGCGCCGACCAGGGGTCGTCACGCTGCCGGTGGGCTCCCGGGTGATCGACGCGCTGCGCCACGCGGGTGGTGCCCGCGGCGGGGTGGACCTCAAGAACCTGAACCTGGCGCGGGTCCTGGTCGACGGCGAGCAGGTGCTCGTGGGGGAGCCGCCGGCGCGCGGGTCGCCGTCGGTCGCCACCGGGTCGGCTGCCCCCGCGCCGGGTGCCGCGGCCGGTCCTGCGACCGGACCGGTGAACCTGAACACGGCGTCGGCGACCGAGCTCGAGGCACTCCCCGGGATCGGGCCGGTCACGGCCGGGAAGATCGTCGCGTGGCGGACCGAGCACGGATCGTTCACCTCCGTCGACGAGCTGCTCGAGGTCTCCGGGATCGGGGAGAAGACGTTGGCCGAGATCGCGCCGCACGTGACCGTCTAGGTGGTCCGGGACCTGCGTGCTCTCGCCCTCGGACTGGTGGCATGGGCGAGTGCGCTGGCCGCCTCGGGCGGGTGGGTGCCCCTGACCCTGGCAGCGCTGGTCGCTGGTGCCCTGGTGGCTCGCCGACGTCGGGCCACGGGCCGTTCCTGGGCAGGGCTCGCCGTGGCGCTGCTGGTGACGGGAGCCGTGACGTGCTCGACGGTGCTCGGGTCCGAGGCGGTCGCAGCCGGACCGGTGCACGACCTCGCGGCGGCGAACGCACCGGTGACGGCGGTCCTGGTGCTCTCCTCGGACCCGGTGCCCTCCGCTGGTCGGTTCGCCCGGCAGGCGTGGGCGCGCGCGGAGGTCCGCGAGGTCAGGTCCCGGCACCGTCGCGTGCACGTCCGGGCTCCGGTGCTGGCGCTGCTGCCGCTCCCGGTCGCCGGCCTGGTGCGCGGGACGCGGGTGCGCGTCGCGGGGTCGCTGCGCCCCTCGGACCGGCGCGAGCAGGCAGGAGTGCTGGTCGTGCGGGGCGAGATCACCGTGCTCGGTGGGCCGGGGCTGCTGGAGCGAGCGGCCGGGCGGGTGCGGGCCGGCGTACGGGAAGGTGTCAGCGGGCAACCGACGGCGGCCCGGGCGCTCGTGCCTGCGCTGGTCGACGGCGAGGACGGGGACCTCCCGGACGAGGTCGTCGCGGACTTCCGGACCAGCGGGATGACCCACTTGCTCGCGGTGAGCGGTACCAACTTGACCCTGATCGTCGGCTGCCTGCTCCTGGTCGCCCGGTGGGTGGGCGTGCGTGCGCGCGCCCTCGTTGTCGTCGGGCTCCTCGGCGTCGTCGGCTTCGTCCTGCTCGCCGGCCCCGAACCCAGCGTCCTGCGTGCGGCGGCGATGGGGTCGATCGCGCTCCTCGGCCTGTCCAGCGGCGGCAGGGAGCGGGGTCTGCGCGCTCTCGGCATCGGTGTCGTCGTGCTGCTCCTGCTGGATCCCGGGTTGGCACGGTCGGCGGGTTTCGCGTTGTCCGCGATCGCGACCGGAGGGATCCTGCTGCTGGCTCCGGGTTGGCGCGACGCTCTGCGCCGGTGGCTCCCGCGGTGGGCGGCCGAAGCGATCTCCGTCCCGCTGGCGGCCCAGCTGGTCTGCACGCCGGTGGTCGCCGCGATCTCGGGTCAGGTCAGCCTGGTGGCGGTCGCGGCGAACTTGGTCGCCGGACCGCTGGTCGCGCCGGCCACGGTGCTGGGTCTCGCGGGCGGGTTGGTGGCTGTGGTCGCACCCGCGCCGGGGCGGGTGGTGGCGGCACCGGCGGGCTGGTGCGCGAGCGGTCTGGTGGCGGTCGCATCGCACGCCGCTGCTCTGCCGGTCCCCAGCATCGGCTGGACGCCGGACCTGCTCTCCCTGGTGGTCCTGGTGGCCGCCTGCGGCGGGATCGGGTGCGTGCTGCCGTGGGTGCTGGGGCGACGCCGGGTCTCGCTCCTGGTCGTCGGCGTGCTGACCCTGGCGGTCCTCAAGCCGTTGCCGACGCCAGGGTGGCCGCCAGCGGGATGGGTCCTGGTGGCCTGCTCGATCGGGCAGGGGGACGGTCTGGTGCTGCGCACCGGAGCCCGCAGCGGGCTGGTCGTCGACGCCGGGCCGGATCCGCGCGCGATGGACCAGTGCCTGAGTCGCCTGGAGATCGAGGAGGTGCCGGTGGTGTTCCTGACCCACTTCCACGCCGACCACGTCGACGGCCTGGCCGGCGTGCTCGAGGGTCGCCGGGTCGGGGCGGTGCTGACCAGCCCGCTCGCGGACCCTGCTGGCGGAGCGCGCGCCGTGGCCCGTCTGGCCGCGCAGCACCGGATCGGCGTACGAGCTGTGCTGGTGGGGGAGTCGGCAACGGTCGGGCAGGTCCAGTGGCAGGTGCTGGCTCCCGCATCGGCGACGTTCTCGGACTCGGAGTCGCCGCCGAACGACGCCAGCGTCGTCCTGCTGGCCGACGTCCGGGGGGTGCGGATCCTGCTGATGGGCGACCAGGAGCGGCCCTCGCAGGCAGCCTTGCGGCGCACCTACCCGGACCTGCACGCCGACGTTCTCAAGGTCGCGCACCACGGCAGCAGCAAGCAGGACGTGCGACTCATCGGCTCGCTGGGCGCGCGGCTGGCGCTGATCTCCGACGGGGTCGACAACGACTACGGGCACCCGGCGCCGAGCACGCTCGACCTGCTCTCCGACGCTGGTCTGCAGGTGCACCGGACCGACCGCGAGGGCGACCTGGCGGTCGTCGTCGGCGACGGCGGTCGGCTGTCGGTGGTGAGCCGCGGGGGAGCTGTCGGTCGGCCGTGAGAGGCTGCGTGCATGGCTGCTCCGGATCCCTCGCAGGTGCTCGGTCGGGTCACGCTGGTGACCGGTCCCGAGGAGTTCATGGCGGAGCGGACCGTGCAGTCGGTGCGTGCCTCGGTGCGTCAGGCCGACCCGGAGGCCGAGTTCAGCGAGACGACCGCCGACCTGCTGACGATGGCGACGCTCGGCGAGCTCGCCGCGCCGTCGCTCTTCTCCTCGACCCGCTGCGTGGTGGTCCGCTCCTTCGAGGACCTGCCCGAGGAGTCGGTCCCCGGGCTGCTGGAGTACGTCGGGGCGCCGGCCGAGGACGTCGCCCTCGTGCTGGTGCACGGCGGCGGTTCCAAGGGCAGTGGGGTGCTGACCAAGCTGCGCAAGCTCGCGTCCGTCACCGAGGTGAAGTCGACGAGCCTGACGGCTCGGGAGTTCCCGGGCTTCGTGGTCTCCGAGCTCCGGGCGCACCAGGTGCGGATCGACCAGGATGCGGCGGCGTACCTGGTGCAGGCGGTGGGCCAGGACCTGCGGTCGCTCGCGGCGGCGGCCAGCCAGCTCGCCGGCGACTTCGGGGGGCAGGCGATCGGGATCGACATGGTGAAGACCTACTTCGGCGGCCGCGCGGACGCCAAGGCGTACGCCATCGCCGACAACGCGCTCCTGGGTCGTCCGGGGCCAGCGCTGGAGGAGCTGCGCTGGGCGCTGGAGACGGGCGCCTCGCCGGTGATGATCACCGGCGCCGTGGCGAACAGCCTGCGCAGCCTGGCCTCGTTCAAGGCGTCGCCTCGTGGCACCGGGATGCCGGACTGGAAGGTGCGCAATCTCCGGTCCCAGGCGAACGGCTGGCACGAGGGCGGTCTGGCCCGGGCGATCCGCGTCGTGGCGAACGCGGACGCCGAGATCAAGGGCAAGGCCCACGACTCGGCGTACGCGCTGGAGAAGATGGTGCTGCAGATCGTGGAGGCCCGGCAGGCGCGAGCCTGAGGCCCCGGAGAAGCAGAAAGGCGCCCAACCCCGAAGGGGTGGACGCCTCTCAGCGGCGGCGGGTCCTCAGAGGGACGCGGCCTGCTTGGCGATCGAGGACTTGCGGTTCGCAGCCTGGTTCTTGTGGATGACGCCCTTGGACGCGGCCTTGTCGAGCTTGCGGCCGGCCTCGGCGGCGAGGGTCTTGGCCTCGGCAGCGTTGCCGGCCTCGAACGCCTCGCGGAACTTGCGGACCGAGGTCTTCAGGGCCGAGCGGACGGCCTTGTTGCGCTCGTGGGCGCGCTCGTTCTGCTTGTTGCGCTTGATCTGGGACTTGATGTTTGCCACGGGGGCTCACCTGTCTGTTGATGCTGGATGACGGAAGAAGATTGAGGGTGCGTGGGCAGGGCTGTTGGACCAGCCCAGACACGAAAAGAAACGATACCAGCGGAGCGGGTTGCCGCCCAAATCCTCAGGAGCGCCCGATCTGGCCCGCGTCGAGGACCCGGTGGCCGACCGCGTCCGACTTCGCCTCCCGGACCAGGGCCCGGGCGATGTCGGTCGCCTTGTTCGGGCGGTACCTGCCGAGGAGCGGTCCGGCGGCGCGCATCGCCACGAGGCCGATCGACTCACCGGGACGGTGGGCGTCAGGGCGGGCACCGTCGATCATCGAGGGGCGGACCGCCACCGTCGTCGCGATGCCGCTCGCGGCGACGTCGCGCTCGGTCTCGCCCTTGACCCGGTTGTAGAACACGCGGGAGTCCGGGGAGGCCCCGATCGCGGTCACGTGCAGGAACCGGGTCGCTCCGGCCGCACGCGCGGCGGCCGCGACAGCGAGGACCGCGTCGTGGTCGACCGCCCGGAACGCCTCCTGGCTGCCAGCGATCTTGATCGTCGTACCGAGGCAGCTGAACGCGTCGTCGACGGCCGGGAGGCCGGAGAGCGTCAGGAGGTCGACGACCCGCTGCTCCAGCTTGGCGTCGCTGCGGTCGACCTCGCGCCGACCGACGCTGAGGACAGCGTCCCAGGTGTCGTCGGCGAGCAGCAGGTCGAGCAGGCGGGAGCCGACCAGCCCGGAGGCTCCGGCGATCAGGGCGGTCCGGCTCATGGCGTCCATCCTCGTCGTCGGGCCAACCAGGACCAAGCAGCCTCGGCGGTCCAGCGGTTGTGCACCCGCAGGTAGGGCGAGGTCGGAGGCACCGGGCGCTGGGAAGCCTCCAGCATGAAGCCGCAGATCCCGGCGAGCCAGGCGTCGACGTCGTCGGGGTCGACGCCGCTCAGGGCGGGGCGTCGCTGGAGCACCGCCTCGGCGTCGATGCCGTCACCGTGCGCCGAGACCAGCAGGTCCAGGCCGTCCTGCCACGGCGTTCCCAGGCCGGGCCAGTTCCAGTCGCAGGCGAGCGTGCGGCCGTCCGCGCCGAGCAGGATGTTGTCGTCGCGAAGGTCGGCGTGCACCAGGTGCTCTGCGGGGAGGGTGAGGAGCCCCGCGGCGAGCCCGGCCGCCTCGTCACGGTGCGGCCAGGAGTCCGGGACGCTGTCCCAGCCGGAGACCAGCGATGGGAGCTCGTCGAGCAGCGGTACCAGCTGGGTGCCGCCGGGGAGGTCGGCAGCAGGGACGGCGATCTCCTCGGCGAGGTCGAGGCACCGCTCCAGGTCGGAGGTGTTCCAGGGGCGGCGGGGTTGCCGGGACGGGACGGCCTCGTACCCGAGCAGCACCCAGTTCTGCTGCTGGCTGAACCACTCCAGCCGGGCGGCCGGTACGACGTCACCCAGCGCGCTGACCTTGCGGATCTCCTCGGCGTACGAGGCGGCGACCTGCGCCTGGGCGACCTTGCTGGCCGCCTTCACGAACGTCTGCCGACCGTTCTCGCCGGTGAGGACCGAGGCGAAGCCCGGGGTGAAACCGCTGGTGCGGGACTCCGCGCGCACCACCGGCGAGCCCAGCTCGTCCTCGACCAGGGACCGGACCTCTGGCGGCAGGAACTTCCACTCCAGCCGCAGCGCGGTCTTCCCGTGCGGGACGGCGTCGACGCCACGCGTGCCGACCGGCGAGGGTTCCATGGCGGCGATTCAAGCAGACGGCGGCGTGATGCCCGCGGCTTCCTCGAGCTCGACCAGTGCTGCCTTGACCGCGTCCGCGAGCGCGTCGACGTCCGGGGCAACTTCGGGGGTGGTCACGAAACCGAAGTCCACCCAGTCGAGGTAGCTGAAGACGGTGATGTTGAGGGCCACGTCGAGCACCAGCGGACCGATCGGCAGCAGCGAGCGCAGCGGTGCGGTGGCCATGTAGAGCGGGAAGCTCGGCCCCGGGACGTTGGAGACGACCAGGTTGATCGGTGCGAGCGAGTTCGACAGGCCGCTCATCGTGTACGCGCGGGACGCGATGGTGAGCAGGCCCGGGGGAGTGATGTCGGGCAGCTGCATGATCTGCCGCGCGCTCAGCGCCTTGGCCATCTCCTTGGCGCCCTGGGAGCTCTCGAAGATCGCCTTGATGCGTTCTGCCGGGTCGGCGATGTCGGTGGCCATGTTGACGGTCATCGAGGAGACCTGGTTGCCGACGTGGCCGGCTGTGTCCTCGGTCCGCGTCGAGACCGGGATCTGCGCGATCAGCGGCTTGGCGGGGATGCCCTCCCGCTCGGCGAAGTAGATCCGCAGCGCGCCGGAGACCAGGGCGAGCACGACGTCGTTCAGCTTCACCCCGTACGCGTCCTTGACCGCGCGGACCCGGGCGAGCTCGACCCGGGCGCCGGTGATCCTGCGGTGCGGGCTGAGGGTGGCGTTGAACCGGGTGGCCGGGGCGGAGAAGAAGGCCGGCGGCTTGTTCTTGAGGTTGCGCACCGCGACTTGCTGGCGCACGGTCTGGTTGAGGATGCCGATGATCCTGGCCGGCGTGCGGACCCCGACGTTGACCCAGCCGCCGACGAGAGCCTTGAGCTGGTTGGGGGTGTCGCTGCCGATGCTGTGCACGACCTCGGTCGAGGGCGGACGGGGCTGGGGCTCGATGTCGAGCAGGATCTCGCCGAGCCCGGCGCCGGAGACGCCGTCGACGATCGAGTGGTGCATCTTGGTGAGCGTGGCGACGCGGCCGTTCTGCAGGCCCTCGATCACCCAGAGCTCCCACAGGGGTCGGTTGCGGTCGAGCTTGTAGGACATCAGCCGGCTGATCAGCTCGTCGAGCTCTTTGCGGGTGCCCGGCTGGGGGACACCGATCCGACGGATGTGGAAGTCGGGATCGAGATTCTCGTCCTCGACGAACCAGGGCCGTTCGAGTCCGAACGGCGCCTCGACGACCTTCCACCGCAGCTGCGGCATCTGCGGGAGACGCTCGATGACGATGCGGCGTACCTCGGCGAACGAGAAGTCCGGAGCATCGACGGTGTCGTGGATGGCGACCGCGCCGATGTGCATGTGCCAGGCCGGCGTCTCGCCGTACCAGAATGCGGCGTCCACCCCGCTCATCCGCTTCATGGCCGCAGCGTAGGGGAGCGGTGCGGGTCAGGACGAGAGCCGAGCCGCGCCTTGTGGAATCAATCCGTGTCGGCTGCCCCGCCGGCCACCGCTGCGAGGAAGGCTTGGGTGAACCCGGGGAGGTCGTCCGGCTTCCGGCTGGTGATCAGGTTCCCGTCGGTGACCACGGGTTCGTCGACCCACTCGGCGCCGGCGTTGCGCAGGTCGGTCTGCAGGCTGGGCCAGGACGTCACCCGGCGACCACGGGCGACGTCGGCCTCGGCGAGCAGCCAGCCCGCGTGGCAGATCGCTGCCACCGGCTTGCCGCTGGCGAGGAAGTCGCGGACGAACGCCACGGCGTCGTCGTCCTGTCGCAGGGCGTCGGGGTTGGCGACGCCACCGGGCAGGACCAGGCCGTCGTACTCGTCCACGTCGGCCTCGCGGACCCGGCGGTCGACGGGTCGTTTCTCCGCCTTGTCGAGGTGGTCGTAGGTCTGCACCTCCCCGGTCTCCGGACTGAGCAGGTCGGCGGTGGCGCCTGCGTTGAGCACGGCATCCCACGGGTGGGTCAGCTCGACCCGCTCGACACCCTCGCCTGCGGTGAGGAAGGCGACCCTCTTCTGCGTCAGATCAGTCATGGACCTCCGGTTCCCGTTCCGCGTCCGCCCATGCGCCGCGGAACACGCCGTTTGGGCGGGGTGGCGCCCCGCGTGGGAGGATGGCCTCCGCCCTTTGACGAACGCCGATCACGACGAGCGCCTGAACGAGAAAGCTGAGCGTGGCCACCAACTCGACCCTGCCCCAGCCGGGCAAGACCGATCCCGCGATCATCCGCAACTTCTGCATCATCGCGCACATCGACCACGGCAAGTCGACCCTCGCCGACCGGATGCTCCAGCTCACCGGCGTCGTGGACGAGCGGGCAGCCCGGGCGCAGTACCTCGACCGGATGGACATCGAGCGCGAGCGCGGCATCACGATCAAGAGCCAGGCCGTCCGGATGCCGTGGCGGGTCAAGCCCGACAACGAGGCCGGGGCCGAGCCGAACGACTACGTCCTCAACATGATCGACACCCCCGGCCACGTCGACTTCACCTACGAGGTGTCCCGGTCGCTGGAGGCGTGCGAGACCGCGGTTCTCCTGGTCGACGCCGCCCAGGGCATCGAGGCGCAGACCCTGGCGAACCTGTACCTGGCGATGGGTGCGGACCTGCACATCATCCCGGTGCTCAACAAGATCGACCTTCCGAGCGCCAACCCCGAGAAGTACGCCGCCGAGCTCGCCCACCTGGTGGGTTGCGAGCCGGAGGACGTCCTCCGGGTCTCGGCCAAGACCGGCTTCGGCGTCGAGGAGCTCCTCGACCAGATCGTGGCCCAGACGCCTGCCCCCGTCGGGGACCCGGACGCGCCGCCGCGCGCGCTGATCTTCGACTCGGTCTACGACACCTACCGCGGCGTGGTGACCTACGTGCGGGTGGTCGACGGCAAGCTCTCGCACCGCGACCGGATCAAGATGATGTCGACCGGCGCGGTCCACGAGATGCTCGAGGTCGGCGTCATCAGCCCGGAGCCGATGAAGGCCGGCGACCTCGGAGTGGGTGAGGTGGGCTACCTGATCACCGGCGTGAAGGACGTGCGACAGTCCCGGGTCGGCGACACCGTCACCAGCCAGCACCACGGGGCCGAAGAGGCGCTCGGCGGCTACAAGCACCCGCTGCCGATGGTCTACTCGGGCCTCTACCCGATCGACGGCGACGACTACCCGACGCTGCGCGACGCGCTGGAGAAGCTGCAGCTCAACGACGCCGCGCTCGCCTACGAGCCGGAGACCTCCGGGGCCCTCGGCTTCGGCTTCCGCTGCGGCTTCCTCGGACTGCTGCACATGGAGATCACCCGGGAGCGGCTGGAGCGCGAGTTCAACCTGGACCTGATCTCGACGACGCCGAACGTGGTCTACCACGTGACGATGGACGACGGCACCCGGATCGAGGTGACCAACCCGAGCGAGTACCCCGAGGGCAAGATCAAGGAGGTGCTCGAGCCGGTGGTCAAGGCGACCGTGCTCGCGCCCAGCGACTACATCGGCGTGATCATGGAGTTGTGCCAGACCAAGCGGGGAACCCTGCTCGGGATGGACTACCTCTCCGAGGACCGTGTCGAGATGCGCTACACGCTGCCGATGGGTGAGATCGCCTTCGACTTCTTCGACCAGCTGAAGTCGCGCACCAAGGGCTACGCGTCGCTGAACTACGAGTTCGACGGCGAGCAGCCCGGCGACCTGGTCAAGGTCGACATCCTGCTCCAGGGAGAGGCCGTGGACGCGTTCAGCGCCATCGTGCACAAGGACGCGGCGTACTCCTACGGCGTGATGCTCGCCGGCAAGCTCCGCGAGCTGATCCCCCGGCAGCAGTTCGAGGTGCCGATCCAGGCCGCCATCGGCGCCCGGGTGATCGCCCGGGAGACCATCCGCGCGATCCGCAAGGACGTGCTCGCCAAGTGCTACGGCGGCGACATCAGCCGGAAGCGCAAGCTGCTCGAGAAGCAGAAGGAGGGCAAGAAGCGGATGAAGATGGTGGGACGGGTCGAGGTCCCCCAGGAGGCCTTCATCGCTGCCCTCTCCACGACAGCCGGCGGCGGCGACACCAAGAAGAAGTGAGCGCGGTCATACGCGGCACCTGGCTGCGTTGTCGTCACTTGAAGTCCGCTCCGCTGCGCTTCGCATGAGGACTCCTGCGTTCCTCCGCCTTGCCAGCCACCACGTCTGACCACGCTCAGCCCGCGAGGGTCGCGAGGACCTCGTCCCGGACGCACGACGCTGCGGCGAGGAGTCCGTTCGCGGCGGCGTTGAGCACCGAGGCCATCGGCATCTGCAGCTCGGCAGTCGTCGCGAGGTCGCCGGCGGCGTACACGCCCGCCAGGCTGGTGCGTCCGAAGCCGTCCACCTCGATGCAGCCGGTCGGCAGCATCGTCAGCCCGAGCTGCTCGGCGAACGGCGTGGACTGCGCATAGGTCGTCTTGACGATGAGGCCGCGGGCGTCGATCTCGGTCCCGTCGGCGCGGGTGACGACCACGCCGTCACCGCTGGCTCGCACCTCGACGATGTCGTCGACCACGACGGTCTCGGCGGCGATGGGGGCCATCATCAGCACCATTGCCTGCGCGTGTTCGCTGCCCTCGATGACGACCCGGCCGCCGGCGTACTCGTGGCCGTGGCAGAAGGGGCAGTGCGCAGCCGCGCTGCCGAAGACCTCGGGCAGGCCGGGGATGTCCGGCAGGGTGTCGCGCACCCCGGTCGCGAGGAGCAAGCGTCGGGCGCGCAGGGGCTCGCCTTCGGCGAGGGTCACGGTGAAGTCGCCCTCGGTGCCGGACACCTCGGTGGCGGCGACCCGGCGTACCTCGACCGTCTCGTACGTCGCGATCTCCCGCAGGGCATCCGCCCGCAGTTCAGCCGGGTCGGTGCCGTCGCGGGTGAGGAAGTTGTGCATCGCGTCTGCCGGGTCGTTGCGGTAGACCCCGGAGTCGAGGAGGACGGCGTAGCGGTGCATCCGGCCGAGGGTGAGTGCTGCCTGGAGGCCGGCGGGGCCTCCGCCGATGATGATCACGTCGTGCACGGGAGTCTCCTGAGAGGTCGGGAACTTGATTCAGGGACCAGCGTGTGACTTCATGTTGACATGAAGTCAAATGAGTGGACGGTCGGTCAGGTCGCGGAGCGGTTCGAGCTGCCCACCAACGTGCTGCGGCACTGGGAGACCGTCGGTCTGCTGACCCCGGCGCGTGACTCCGCGGACCGCCGTCGGTACGGCCGCGACGACGTTGTCCGGGTTGCGGTGATCCAGCGCAGCAAGGCGGCGGGGATGAGCCTCGACCAGATCCGGGTGCTGATGGACTCCGAGGCTCGGGGGCGACACGAGGTGCTCGAGGCGCACATCGCCGACCTGGACCGGCGGATGGAGGAGATGCGTCAGTCGCGCGAGATGGCGCAGCACGCGTTCTCCTGCAAGGAGCACGACGTGACCTCGTGCCCGGGGTTCCGCAAGCACGTGAAAGACCTGCTCACGGATTTCTGAATTCACATCCGGGTGAAATATCCGTTCCCGATCGGTCTCGGAATGGCAGGATGTCCGGCGTCAACACGCACTTCTATCTTGGGGAACCTCTTGAAGACATCTCGCATCATGCGTCTCGCCGCTGCGGCGGCCATCGCCGGGCTCACTCTCGTGGGGACCGCCGTCGTCCCGGCCCAGGCGGACACCGCCTCCATCAAGGTCACCGGCATCAAGCTGAAGCCGATCGTGACGTACAACGCTGGTCAGAACTTCATCGGTGGCACCATTGGGTT
Source organism: Marmoricola sp. OAE513 (assembly GCF_040546585.1). Lineage (NCBI taxonomy): Bacteria > Bacillati > Actinomycetota > Actinomycetes > Propionibacteriales > Nocardioidaceae > Marmoricola > Marmoricola sp. OAE513. The sequence continues at coordinate 3,287,851 of NZ_JBEPOC010000001.1, forward strand.
GGACTGGGACGAGGACGTCGACATCTACGATGTCGAGGCTGACGTCAAGGTGAACGGCAAGACCGTCGCCACGAGCGTTCCGCTGGCTCCCAACGGTTTCAACTACAACCGTTCCTGGGGCGCCGGCACGGTCCAGCTCACCAACGTCAAGGTGACAGGCACCGACGCCAACACCGGTGACTTCACCGATCTGCCGGTGGCGACTCCGGCCAACTCCGTGCAGGTCCGGCACGCAGTCGACCCGAACAGCATCATCAAGTACAAGCGGGTCGGCAAGAAGCTGACCTTCAAGGCGACGGTCCGGTACATCTCCGCGACGGGCAAGCTGATCTCGGTCGGCAAGGCCACGATCCAGTACAAGAAGGCCGGCAAGTGGAAGAAGCTGAAGACCCTGAAGCTGAACTCCGCCGGTTTCGCGAAGTACAAGATCTACTTGAAGAAGAAGAGGTCCTACCGCCTGGTGGTCGTCGGGACCAACGTGTTCCAGAGCGCGTCCACCGGTCCGAGCAAGAAGATCTGACCCGGATCTGATCAGGCTTCGACCTGGTGACCGGCCCCGGACGTTCCTGTCCGGGGCCGGTTCGCTTTTCCGAGGGCGTTCGGGCCGCGCGCGCTCGGTAGGCTGGGCGGATGCCCTCCGCCCCCGTCCTGCCCGCCGAGGTGCTGGCGATGGCGGCGCGGGGGACCGGCTGGGCCGACTGGGTCGAGCGCCTGCCCGGCGTGCTCGGCGGCCTGCTCGAGGAGTGGGAGCTGCGCACGGACGGGGATCCTCTGCACGGGTTCACCGCGATCGTCGTCCCGGTGGTCACCCGCAACGGGCTGATGGCCGTGCTCAAGGTCGGGTACCCCGACGAGGAGTCCGCGCTCGAGCACCTGGCCCTGACCCGATGGGAGGGCAACGGTGCCGTCCGGCTGCTGCGTGCCGACCCGCACCGACGGGCGTTGCTGCTGGAGCACCTGCGTGGTACCGATCTCGCGGACCACTGGGACCTGGAGGCCTGCGGCATCGTGGCGAGCCTGTACTCGCGGTTGCACGTCCCGGCCCCGAACCAGTTCCGCCGGCTGTCCGCGGCCCTGGTCGAACCGCTGACCCAGCTGCGGGCGCTCGAGCGCAGCGCGCCGCTGCCGCGCCGCCTCGTCGAGCAAGCGGTCTCGCTGGCCGGCGACTTCGTGAAGGACGAGGCCACCGACGGCACCCTGATCCACACCGACCTGCACTACGGGAACGTGCTCTCGGCCGGCCGCGACGGCTGGTTGGCGATCGACCCCAAGCCGTTGTCCGGTGACTCGCACTACGAGCTGGCGCCCATGCTGTGGAACCGGACGGAAGAGCTCGCGGGCGACCTGCGCAACGGGATCCGACGACGCTTCCACGCGCTGATCGACGGTGCCGACCTCGACGAGGACCGCGCCCGCGACTGGGTGGTGGTGCGGATGATGGCGAACGCCGTGTGGCGGTTGACCGAGCGGGGGCCGATCGACACCGAGCTGGACGACGTCGACTGGCTGACGCTGTGCATCGCGGTGGCGAAAGCGGTGCAGGACTGATGCGCCTCGTCGGTCTCGCGTTGGTGGGTCTGCTCGTAGTGGCGGGATGCTCGTCGGAGAATTCCGAGCAGACCGGCACGTCCAGCACCACGCCCAGCACGAAGCCCCCCGTCATGCCCACCGCCACGCCGACGGCCACCTCGACCCCGACGCTGACGGCCGCTCAGGCGCGCCGGCTCGGGTTGCGGGCGGTAGCGGCACTGAAGCGCGACGACCCTGCCGCGGCGTTGGCGCTGGTCGAGCGCGGAGCCGACGTGAACGTGCAGGACGACCTCCAGGACTCGGTGTTCCTGTACGCCGGCGCCGAGGGCTACGTCGACGTCGTCCGAGCCGCGCTGCGGAACGGCGCCGACGTGCGCAGCACCAACCGGTACGGCGGCACCGCCCTGATCCCTGCCTCAGAGCACGCACACCTCGACGTCATCCGGGTGCTGCTCGCCACCGACATCGAGGTCGACCACGTCAACGACCTCGGGTGGACCGCTCTCGGGGAGGCCGTCGGTCTCGGCAACGGGGGACCCGACAGCCAGGAAGCCGTGCGGCTGCTGCTGGCCGCCGGGGCCGACCCGGCGGTGCGGGACCGGTTCGGCCGGACCGTGCTGCAGAACGCCGAGCGGCGGGGGTTCGACCAGATCGCCCGCCAGATCAGGGCCGCACTGGCTCGCTAACCCGGCAGGGACCCCCGCCGCCTGACCAGGTGCGCGCGCTCGGCGTCGTTCTCCGACAGCGCGAGCGCGGCGTCGTACGCCTCTCGGGACTGGTCGTGGCGGTCCATCCGGCGCAGCAGCTCGGCACGGGTCACGTGCCACGGGTGGTAGCCGACGAGGTCGAGGCGGTCGACGATCCTCAGCGCGACCTCGGGACCGTCGAGCTCGGCGACCGCGACCGCGCGGTTGAGCTCCACGACCGGGTTCGGGTCCTGGGCGAGCAGCTGGTCGTAGAGCTGCACGATCTGCGACCAGTCCGTCATCGAGGCGTCGATCGCGTTGGTGTGCACGGCGTTGATCGCGGCCTGGATCTGGTACGGCCCGGGGCGGTTGACGGCCAGGCAGCGGCGTACGAGCTGGTGGCCCTCGTCGATCAGAGCCGGGTCCCAGCGGGAGCGGTCCTGGCGGTCCAGGGTGGTCAGCACGCCGTCGGTGAACCGGGCGTCGCGCCGGGCCTCGGTCAGCAGCATCAGCGCGAGCAGCCCGTCGAGCTCGGGGGCACCGAGGTCGAAGGAGGTCAGCATCGCGCTGAGCTGGCGGGTCAGCCGGATGGCCTCGGAGGACAGGTCCTCGCGGGCGCCCTCGCCCGTCGAGGCCAGGTAGCCCTCGTTGAAGATCAGGTACAGCACGGTCATCACGCCGCCGAGACGTTCGACCAGGTCCTGCTCGCGCGGGACGCGGTACGGGATGTTCGCCGCCTTGATCTTCTGCTTCGAACGGGTGATCCGCTGCGCCATCGTGGTCTCGGGGACCAGGAAGGCGCGGGCGATCTCGGCCACCGTCAGCCCGCCGAGGAGGCGCAGGGTCAGGGCGACCCTGTTCTCCAGCGCGAGCGCCGGGTGGCAGCAGGTGAACACGAGGCGGAGCCGGTCGTCGGTGACGGGGCCGGTCTCCTCGTGCGGTTCGTCGTGGTCGAGCATCGTCGCCTCCGCGTGCTTCGCGTCGCGCTTGCCCTCCCGCCTGATCCGGTCGATCGCCTTGTTACCGGCCGTTGTGGTCAACCACGCGCCGGGGTTGGGCGGGATGCCGTCGGCCGGCCACCGCTCCAAGGCCGTGACCAGCGCCTCGGCGACCGCGTCCTCAGCGAGGTCGATGTCGCCGAGACGGCGGATCAGCTGGGCCACGACGCGTCCGTGCTCGGCACGGACGATCGCGGCGACCCGGTCGGTGAAGTCCACCTCGGGGCCCGGGTCAGGGGGTGCGCTCACGCCTCGACCTTCAGGCGACACCCTGGAAGGGGCGGACCTCGACGGGGTTGCGGCAGGCTTTCGAGCCGCGTGCTGCGATCGCGAGCGCCTCGTCGAGGTCGGCCGCCTCGATGACCCAGAAGCCGCCGAGCTGCTCCTTGCTCTCGGCGAACGGGCCGTCGGTGACGGCGTTCTGGCCGTTGCTGTTGTCGACGACCGTGGCGTTGCTGGGCGGCTCCAGGCCGCCGGCGAAGACCCAGTGGCCGGAGGCCTGGATCTCCTCGTTGAAGGCGCCCGTGTCGGCGAAGGACTGCTCGACCTCCTCGGGGGAGAGGTGGGCGGGCTTCCACTCGTCGGTGACGCCGTCGGGGTGGATCACCGAAAGCAGGTAGGTGGTCATGTCTTCTCCTCGGTCCGGGGGCGCTGGCCCCATCTTGTCCTGTCGACCTGTCCACGAACGAGGTCAGGGGAATACGACAGAGCGCGGGAAGATTCTTTTCGCATGTCCTCCCTCGCGCCCCGGGTCGTGTCCGTGAACGTCGGCATGCCCAAGGCGGTGCCGTACGAGACGACCTCGCTCCCGACCACGGGGATCGAGAAGCAGCCGGTCGATGGACCGGTGCGGATCAGCCTCGCCGGGGTCGAGGGCAACGGGGTCGGCGACACCCACAACCACGGCGACGAGTTCATGCGCGTCTACGCCTACTCCGTCGAGGACTACTCCTGGTGGCAGGCCCAGCTCGGGCGCACGCTGGCCCCCGGCCACTTCGCCGAGCAGCTCACCACCGAGGGCATCGACCTGAACGCGGCCCTGGTCGGGGAGATCTGGCGGGTCGGTACGGCGCGCCTGCAGATCGCGCACGTGCGGACCCCGTGCCTGACCTTCAAGGGCTGGATGGGCCACAGCGGGTACGACGCCACGGCGTGGGTCAAGCGGTTCGCCCTCGCCGGTCGGGGGGCCCGGCCCGTACTTCCGGGTGCTCGAGGAGGGGGTGGTGCAGGCCGGCGACGCGATCGTGGTGGAGGAACGTCCCGACCACGGGCTGAGCGTCGCGGAGCTGTTCGCCGCGGTGACGATCCGGCCGCAGCTGTTGCCCAAGGTGCTCGACGTACCGGGCCTGAAGCCGTGGATCTACGAGCGGGCAGAGGTCGTCGCGCGCAGGACGTAGGTCCCGCCGAACAAGGCGGTTGCCGGCGATTGGTGTGGGTTCACTAGCCGCGCCAACCAGGGGTGATCTAGGTTACGTGCAAGCCCAGACCCTGCTGAGAAGCGAGAGCCAACGATGTCCCCCGTGGTGCGAGACCTGACCTTCATCGAGAACCGGCCGTCGAACATGGCCACGCAGTTCCGGGACCGAGTCGCCAAGACCCCGAACGCCGAGGCGTTCCGCTACCCGCAGGCCGACGGCCAGCCGTGGAAGTCGCTGTCCTGGAAGGACACCGGCGACCGGGTCGAGAAACTGGCGGCCGGTCTGCTGGCACTCGGCATCGAGTCCGAGCAGCGGGTCGGTATCGCTGCGGGCACCCGGGTCGAGTGGATCCAGGCCGACCTGGCGGTGCTGTCCGCCGGTGCGGCGACCACGACGGTCTACCCGTCCACGATGGCGGCCGACGTGGCCTACATCCTGGCCGACTCCGAGTCCCGGATCGTCTTCGCCGAGGACGACGAGCAGGTCGCGAAGCTGCGCGAGCACAAGTCCGACCTCCCGGCGCTCGGCAAGGTCGTCGTCTTCGACGGCACCGCCGACGGTGACTGGGTGATCAGCCTGGACGACCTGGCCGCGCTCGGCGAGAAGCACCTCGCCGCCACCCCGGACGCGGTCGACAAGGCGGTCGCCGGTATCCGCGGCGACGGTCTGGCCACCCTGATCTACACCTCGGGCACCACCGGCAAGCCGAAGGGCGTCCGGCTGACGCACTCGTCGTGGACCTACGAGGGCGCGGTCATCCAGTCCAACAAGATCCTCGACGAATCCGACCTGCAGTTCCTGTGGCTGCCGATGTCGCACTCGTTCGGCAAGGTGCTGCTCTCCGCGCAGCTGGCCTGCGGCTTCGCGACCGCCGTCGACGGTCGGGTCGACCGGATCATCGACAACCTCGCGATCGTGCAGCCGACCTTCATGGGCGCCGCGCCGCGCATCTTCGAGAAGGCCTACGCCCGCATCGTCACGATGCAGGAGGCGGAGGGCGGCCTGAAGGAGAAGCTGTTCCTCCGGGCGTTCGAGGTCGGTCGCAAGGCGGACGCGCTGACGTTCGCCGGCAAGAGCGTGCCCCCGCTGCTCGCCGTCGAGCGGGCCCTGTTCGACAAGCTGGTGTTCTCCAAGATCCGGGCCCGCTTCGGTGGTCGGATCAGGTTCTTCATCTCCGGCTCGGCAGCGCTCAACCGCGACATCGCGGAGTGGTTCCACGCTGCCGGTCTGCTGATCCTCGAGGGCTACGGCCTCACCGAGACCTCGGCCGGCGCGTTCGTGAACCACCCCGACGACTACAAGATCGGCACGGTCGGACCGGTGTTCCCCGGCGGTCAGGTCAAGCTCGGCGACGGCGACGAGGTGCTGATCAAGGGCCCGAACATCATGGACGGCTACCACAACCTGCCCGAGGAGACGGCGAAGACGCTGACCGAGGACGGGTGGCTGCACACCGGCGACAAGGGCTCCTTGGACGCCGACGGCTTCCTCACCATCACCGGCCGGATCAAGGAGCTCTTCAAGACCTCGGGCGGAAAGTACGTCGCGCCGCCGGCCATCGAGGCCAAGTTCAAGGCGATCTGCCCCTACGCCAGCCAGTTCATGGTCTTCGGCAACGAGCGCAACTACTGCATCGCGCTGGTCACGCTGGATCCCGACGGGATCGCCGGTTGGGCGAACGAGAACGGCAAGAGCGGTCAGTCCTACACCGAGATCGTCCGCTCGCCCGAGGCCAAGGCGATGGTCACCAAGTACGTCGACGAGCTCAACAACCAGCTCAACCGCTGGGAGACGGTGAAGAAGTTCGAGATCCTCGACCACGACCTCACCATCGAGTCCGGTGAGCTCACCCCGTCGATGAAGGTGAAGCGGAACGTCGTGGAGGAGAACAACAAGGCGATCATCGACGGGCTGTACGCCTAGGAGCGAGGCCGAGTCGAGCTTGCTCGAACTTGTGCCGAGCGACGACGGCGTTGAGGAGCGCAGCGACGATCTCGCCTAGGAGCCCAGCGACGATCACGCGCTCCGGTCGTCGAGCCTGCCGAGACGTAGGCGACGTACAACCGCTTCACAGGAAACGCACAACTCCTCGGCGCACGATCACTGCATGACCACCGAAGAGATGCACCACGACGACCACGACCTCGGGCTGTCCCACGACCTGCCTCGGATCATCGAGCAGGGGGTGGCCCGACGTCGGTTGTTCGGCATCCTCGGTGGCCTCTCGGCGGCTGCGGTCGTCGCGGGCTGCGGCGCGGGGGAGGACGCGTCGACCTCGGGAACCACCAGCAGCACCGGTGGTGGCCCGGGAAGCAGCCCGGGAAGAAGCACCGGCACCGCAGTCGCCGACGGCGAGATCCCCGAGGAGACGGCCGGCCCGTACCCGGGTGACGGCTCCAACGGCAAGAACGTGCTCAACCAGACCGGGGTCGTCCGCTCCGACATCCGTTCCAGCTTCGGAGGCGCGACCGGGGTGGCCGAGGGCGTGCCGCTCACGATCCGGTTGAAGGTCTACGACCTGACCGGCGAGACGACCCAGTCGTTGCCGGGAGCCGCGGTCTACCTGTGGCACTGCGACCGGGACGGGCGGTACTCGATGTACGACTCCGAGATCGCCGAGGAGAACTACCTGCGCGGGGTCCAGGAAGCCGACGACGACGGGTGGGTCGAGTTCACCTCGATCTTCCCGGCGGCGTACGACGGGCGGTGGCCGCACATCCACTTCGAGGTCTACGGCAGCGTCGACGACGCGACGAACGCGTCCAACAAGCTCCGGACCTCGCAGCTGGCGTTCCCGAAGGACACCTGCGAGGCGGTGTACGCGACGTCGGGGTACGAGGCGAGCGTCAACAACCTGGCGCGGACGTCGCTGAACACCGACATGGTGTTCTCCGACGGCTACTCGCTGCAGCTGGCGAAGATGACCGGGTCGGTGAGCAAGGGCTACGTCGCGACGCTGAACGTGCCGGTCTAACCTCGGGGGATGCCCTCTTCGCTCCCCGACGGTGATCCGGCGCCGCGCGACGGCTCGTTGCCGTCCTCGGCACTGGCAGAGCTGAGCGGCCGGAAGCTGGGGGCGTACCTGCACGTGCCCTACTGCTCGGTGCGCTGCGGGTACTGCGACTTCAACACCTACACCGCCACCGAGCTGGGCGGGGGTGCCTCGCAGGCGTCGTACGCCGTGACCGCGGTCCGCGAGGTGGAGCTGCTCGCTGACGTGCTCGTCGGTGCGCCGCCCGTGGAGACGGTGTTCTTCGGCGGGGGGACCCCCACGCTGCTGCCGAGCGCCGACCTGGTGGCGATGCTCGCCGGGGTCCGCGACGGCTTCGGTCTCGCGGCCGACGCCGAGGTCACGACCGAGGCGAACCCGGACTCGGTGACCCCCGAGAGCCTCGCCGAGCTCCGCGCGGGTGGGTTCACCCGGATCTCGTTCGGGATGCAGTCGGCGGTGCCCGCCGTGCTCGCCGTGCTCGACCGGACCCACGACCCCGAGGGCGTGCCGAGGGCCGTCGCGTGGGCGCGCGAGGCCGGGTTCGAGCAGGTGAGCCTCGACCTGATCTACGGGACGCCGGGGGAGTCGGTGGCCGACTGGGAGAAGTCGGTGCGCGCCGCGCTCGCGTGCTCGCCGGACCACGTGTCGGCGTACTCGTTGATCGTGGAGGACGGCACCGCCCTGGCGCGCCAGGTGCGCTCCGGGGTGATCCCGATGCCGGACGAGGACGACCTGGCCGACAAGTACGAGCTCGTCGACGATCTGCTCGGCGCCGCCGGGCTGGGGTGGTACGAGGTGTCGAACTGGTCGCGCGACGAGGGCTCCCGCTGCAGGCACAACGAGCTGTACTGGACCTCGCAGAACTGGCTGGGCGTCGGACCGGGCGCCCACGCGCACGTCGGCGGGGTGCGGTGGTGGAACGCCAAGCACCCGACGGCGTACGCGGCCCGGCTGGCCGCGGGGGAGTCGCCGGGGTTGGCGCGCGAGGTGCTGGACGCGGAGACCCGGCGGGTCGAGCGGGTGCTGCTGGAGGTCCGGTTGCGGGACGGGCTTCCGGTCTCACTCGTCGACCGCTCGCGGGTGGATGCGGTCGTGGCGCAGGGGTTGGCGGAGGTGGTCGGGGAGCGGCTCGTGCTGACTCGGCCGGGGCGGTTGCTGGCCGACGCCGTGGTGCGCGACCTGCTGGGGTAGGTGCCCGGCTCGCCTGAGCGCCACGTCACAGGCTCCGGCGGCGACGACCAGCCGTTCGCTTCGCTCACGGGTGCCAGCCCATCCATCACCGCCGGAGCCTGCGTCGTGGCGCCCTGGTGCGCCGGTCACCACATCTCGACAAGCTCGATGACCGGGTGCCGAGCCTGGGTCGTGGTGGTTTGGTGCGCGGGTCACCACATCTCGACAAGCTCGATGACCGGTTGCGGAGCCTGCGTCGTGGCGCCCTGGTGCGCCGGTCACCACATCTCGACAAGCTCGATGACCGGGTGCCGAGCCTGGGTCGTGGTGGTTTGGTGCGCGGGTCACCACATCTCGACAAGCTCGATGACCGGGGGTGCTCGATGACCGGGGGTGCTCGATGACCGGGGGTGCTCGATGAGCGTGGCCTACTGCGTCACGAAGTCGATGAGCTCCTCGACGCGACCCAGGAGTGCCGGTTCGAGGTCGGCGTACGAGGTGACCTTGGAGAGGATGTGCTGCCAGGCGCGGGCGATGTCGGCCTGGTCGCGGTGGGGCCAGCCGAACTGCTGGCAGACGCCCTTCTTCCACTCGATGTTGCGGGGGACGGTCGGCCAGGCGTCCTTGCCGAGGCGTTCGGGTTTCACGGCGGCCCAGACGTCGATGTACGGGTGCCCGACGATGAGGACGTGCTTGCCGATCGGGGACTTGGCCACCGACTGGGCGATCCGGCTCTCCTTCGAGCCGTGCACCAGGTGGTCGACGAGGACGCCGACGCGGCGCTCCGGGCCGGGGTTGAAGTCGCGGAGGTGGGCGGAGAGGTCGTCGATGCCCTCGAGGTACTCGACGACCACGCCCTCGATGCGCAGGTCGGCGCCCCAGACCTTCTCGACGAGCTCGGCGTCGTGCCGGCCCTCGACGAAGATCCGGCTGGCGCGGGCGACGCGGGCCTTGGTGCCGTGGACCGCGACCGAGCCGGAGGCCGTGCGGATGGGAGCGGCTGGGCCCTTCCTGACCGGCGCAACCAGGATCACCGGGACGCCGTCGAGCAGGAAGCCCGGACCGAGCGGGAAGGTGCGTCGCTTGTTGCGGCGGTCCTCGAGGATCACGGTGCCGAGGTCGCGCTCGACCTTGACGATCTCGCCGCAGAAGTCGGTCTGCACCTCTTCGACCACCAGACCGGGATCAGCGGCGACCTCGACCGACCGGCCGTTCTTCGGCTTGCGCCAGTCACCGGACAGGACGTCGGACCCGTATCGATCGAAGCTGCTCACCGGGTCACGCTAGGCACTTCCGCCCCAGGAGTAACGGAGGCTCGCCTAGGCTCGCACGCATGCACCGTAAATCTTGGGTCGTGCTGCTCTCGCTGGCCTCGCTCCTGCTCGCTCCGGGTCTGTTCAGCCCGGCGGGCGCGCTGGACCCGGTGCCGCCGGTCAACCAGACCCCGCCCGCCGTCGTCGGCACGGCCCGGGTTGGCGCGGCGCTGACGGCTGATCCCGGGACGTGGTTGCCCGAGGGGTCGTCGTACTCCTACACCTGGTTGCGCGACGGTGCCGCGATCGCGGGGGCTTCCGGGGCGATGTACCGGGTGGCGAACGGCGACCTCGGACACCGGCTGGCGGTGCGGGTGACCGCGCACGGCGAGGCCTCGGGCCAGCCGGCTACGTCGGCCGAGACGGCTGCGGTCGGCAAGGGCCGGTTCGCCTCGACCGCTCGTCCGACGATCTCCGGCGTACGGCGGTGGGGGCGGAAGCTCACCGTGAAGCCGGGGGCCTGGAGCCCGAAGCCGACGTCGTACCGGTACCAGTGGCTGCGCGAGGACCGGCCGATCCCGGGGGCGACGAAGGCGACCTACACGCTCAAGGTCAAGGACTACGGCAAGCACATCGCCGTACGGGTCTCGCCGCGGCGCGACTTCTACGAGCCGGGGGCCGTGCTGTCGTTCCGGACCGGGCCGATCGGGCACCGGGTGGGTGTGCGGAAGACATTCACGTACAGCATCGCAACCCGGGGTCGGATCACCGCGGACCTCGACACGTTCGCTGCGCTGACGGCGCAGACGTACGGCGATCCGCGCGGTTGGCGCTCGGCGGGCTACTCGTTCCGCCGGGTCGCGCGCGGTGGGGACTTCACCCTCGTGCTCGCGAGCTCGAGCCAGATGCCCAGCTTCGGGTTCCCCTGCAGCAGGACCTGGAGCTGCCGGGTCGGTCGCAACGTGATCATCAACCAGACGCGCTGGCTGCACGCGTCGCCGGCGTGGAACGCGCAGAAGCTGAAGCTGCGCGACTACCGGCACATGGTCGTCGACCATGAGACGGGGCACTGGTTGGGGCACCGCCACCGCGGCTGTCCGGGCAAGGGCAAGAAGGCGCCGGTGATGATGCAGCAGTCGAAGGGTCTCGGGGGCTGCCGGTTCAACCCGTTCCCGCTGCCGTCGGAGAGGTGGACGAGCCGGTAGGAATATCTTCTTGCATCGTGAGTGTTCGCGATATATCGTTAACACATCGAGAAGAACGGCGAACTTAGAACCGCCGCCTCGATCCTGATGCAAGGAGAAACACCATGAAGAACCCCAACGCACCGTGGGCGCCGTTCGAGGCAGCCCCGTTCAGGTCCGAGTTCGAGTCCGTACGCCGCCAGCGCGGCCACGGTGGCCACGGTCGTGGCCGTCGCGGTGGCTGGGGCGGTCCCGGTTTCGGGCCGCCGCCGTGGGTCGGTCAGATGTTCGGCCCCGAGTTCGGTGGCCCCGGAGGAGGTCGCGGCGGCCGCCGTCCGCGTGCCCGCCGCGGTGACGTCCGGTCTGCGATCCTCGACGTCCTGGGTGCCTCGCCCGAGCCGATCAACGGCTACCAGGTGATCCAGCAGATCGCCGAGCGCACCGAGGGCGCCTGGAAGCCCAGTCCCGGGTCGGTCTACCCGACCATGGCGCAGCTGGTCGACGAGGGCCTCGTCGAGGACGCGCCGATCGGGCGCAAGACCGTGCAGCTGACCGAGGCCGGTCGCGCGTACGTCGCCGACAACGCCGATCAGATCGCCGCCGTGTGGGCCGCCTTCGAGGCCGGCGACAGCGAGGACCAGGACACCGATCTCCGCCAGGTCATCAAGCAGACTGTCGGTGCGATCGTCCAAGTCGCCTCGGCCGGGACGCCTGCCCAACAGGCGAAGGCCGTCGAGATCCTGGCGGACACCCGCCGCAAGCTGTACGGGCTCCTCGCCGAGGGGCCCGAGGCCGCCGAGGGCCGCGAAGCCGCCGGGGAGGACTGATGCACACGTTCGCGCCTCCGTCGATCCGGCTGTCTGACCGGGACCGCAGGGCCGCCCTGCGAGGTCTGGCGCGCGAGCACCGCCGTGGTCGGATCGACGCCGCTGAGCTCGCCGAGCGGACCGACGCCGTGAAAACGGCGCGGACGCACGGCGACCTCGAACCGGTCTTCGCCGACCTCGCGGTGCGGCCGCGCGCCGGGCACTTCCGTCGGGGGCCGGTGCCGTTCCCCTTCCCGTTCCCGGTCCTGCCGTTGCTGATCATCGCGATCGTGCTCGCAGCCACGGGCCACGTGCCGTGGATCGCGCTGGTCGTCGTCGCCGCCGTCCTGGTGCTGACCGCGCCGCTGCGCTGGAGGCACCGGGCCCGCTGGGCCTGCTGACGGGCTAGATCAACGGGAGCTGGCGCCGTACGCGGGGGAGCTGTTCGTAGCCCCGGCGTACGGCGTCCGCCATGTCCTCCGACGGATACGGCCAGTCGCCGAGTTCCAGGGCCTGGTCGAGCGGGACACCGCGGGTGGCCAGGTCGCGGATCGTCTCGGCGACGACGCCGATCGCCGAGCGCTGCTCGTGCACGAAGTCCTGGTCGACGACCGCGCCGTGCCCCGGTACCAACCGGGTGGCCGACCCGGTCAGCGAGAGCACCAGGTCCAGGCTCGCAGGCCAGTCCATCGGGAAGCAGTCGGGGCCGAAGCCGGGGACGGCGGACCGCTCGGTCGACTCCTCCACGAGGTCGCCGGTGAAGACGACGTCGGCATCGGGGACCCGGACCACGATGTCGCCGTCGGTGTGCCCGCGCCCGGGGTGCACCAGCTCGAGCGCGCGGTCGCCCAGGTCGAGCGCCAGGGCGGAGGAGAAGGTCCGGCGTGGGACCGCCACGTCGGTGCCCAGCAGCTCGGGGATCCCGGGTGAAGGGTCGTCGACCGCCTGGCGACGGATGCCCTCAACGTGCTCGACCAGCGCCGCCGCGGCGTTCTCGTGGGCGACCAGCTCGGCGCCGGCCTGCTCGAGGACAGCGTTGCCGAGGGTGTGGTCGAAGTGCACGTGCGTGTTGACGGCAGCGACCAGCGGGGCCGAGGAGATCCGGCGCACGGCGTCGAGAACCTCGCAACCGAGAGCACCCGAGGCGTTGGTGTCGATGACGACGATCCCGGCGTCGCCGGCGACCAGCCCGACGTTCACGTCGAACCACGGGTAGCGAGCCACCCAGACGCGGTCGGCGATCTCGGTGAAGGCGGTCACCTCCTCACCCTAGGTGAGGAGGTCCGGTGCGCCGCGGCGGGTGCAAGGATGGGACCCGTGCGCAAGGCCGTCGCTCCACTCCTCGCCGTGACCGTGGCCCTCGTGCTCGCCGACTCCGCGGTCGTGACGCTGGCGCTGCCGGACATCCTGCGGCACCTCGACGCCTCGGTCACCGAGGTCTCCTGGGTGCTCATCTGCTTCAACCTGGTCCTCGGACTCGGATCGGTGCCGACCGCGCTGGTCTTCGCGCGTGCCCAGCCCCGCTGGTTCAGCGCGGCCGGGATCGCCGTCTTCGCGGGTGCCTCGGCCTGGTGCGCGCTGGCAGGGTCGATCGAGATTCTGATCATCGCGCGGTGCATCCAGGCGATCGGCGGCGCGCTCGCGCTGGTCGGGTGCCTGGAGCTGCTCGTCACCGACCAGGGGGAGCGGCGGGGTGTCGGGACCTGGGTGGCCGCCGGGGTGGTCGGGACGGCGGCCGGTCCGTTCGTCGGCGGACTGCTGACCGAGGCGATCTCCTGGCAGGCGATCTTCGTCGTCCAGGTGCCCTTCGCGCTGCTCGCCGTGCCCGCCGCGCTCGCCGTGACCGCGGCGCCGGAGGTGACCGTCGACAGGCACCGTCCGGCGATCCGTCCGAACCTGACGTTGGCACTGCTCTCGGCGTCCCTCACCGCTGCGCTGTTCCTGCTGGTGCTGCTGCTCGTCGAGGGCTGGAGCAGGTCGCCCGCGACGGCTGCGATGACCGTCTCGGTGGTGCCGGTCGCGGCGCTGCTCGCGCGACCGCTGGCGCGGCTGCTGCACGCGCCGAAAGACGTCGAGGTGGCGGTGGGCTGCTTCCTGATCGCCGGAGGACTGGTCGGGCTCGGGATCCTTCCGTCCGCCGAGCTCGCCTGGACGATCGCTCCGCAGGCGCTCGTCGGGCTCGGTCTCGGCATGACCGTCGACCGGCTCACGGCGCAGGCGCTCGAGCTGCGGCTGCCGCGGATCAACCACGCCGGGTGGACCTTGAGCGCCCGGCACCTCGGGGTCGTCGTGGGGTTGGCGATCCTGACGCCGGTGTTCACCGGGGACCTGCAGGACGCGCAGCGACCCGCGCAGGAAGCCATCACGTCGCTGGTCCTCGACGCCCCGTTGCAGCCGCAGGACAAGATCGACCTGGCCGGTGCGCTCGGAGAGGACCTGAGCGCCCAGCAGGGTCAGGTCCCCGACCTGTCGGAGGCGTTCCGGAAGGCGAGGTTCTCGCCCGAGGAGCTGCCGGCAGCGAAACGCCTCCAGGACGACCTGGACGAGCAGCTCGAACGCGCCGCCACGTACGCCTTCCGGGATTCGTTCCTCATCGGTGCCGGGCTCGGGCTGCTCGCACTGGTCACGGTCGTCGTACCGCGCCGGAGAGCCTCGTGAAGGCGTGGCGGTACTGGGCGCTCCCGGTGTTCGCGCTCGCTCTGGTCGCCGGGGTGCTCGGGGTGCAGCGGGCGCACGGCGGCGGGGAGTTCGAGCCGTTGCGGGCGGCTGATCCGTGCGTCGCGCGCGAGGTCGGCTCGCGGGCCGAAGGGATCGAGGGACTCTCGGAGCGGTTGGTACTGCTGGGTCTCGACGGTGCTGCCTGCCGACTGCACCTGAGCCGTGAGGCTCTGACGCTGGAGTTCGCCGGGGGTGACCGGCTCAGCGACCGTCAGGTCGCGGCGCTGCGGGCCGGACTGCTCGGCGCCGTGCGGCGGATGGAGAAGGACGGGTCGCTGCCGAAGGCGTCCGTGCTCCTCGACGAGGCGCTCGACTCGATCGACCTTCCCGGGCTGGTCAAGACGGCGATCCGCGCGCTACCGGACTCCGCGGTCAACGGGGTGCTGAAGACGGACGACGTCCTGACCCGCGCCATCAAGAAGCTCGATCTCCGCGAGCTGCTCGCGAACCTGGATGATCAGGGAGACCTGGAGCGGCAGATCGAGGTCGCGGTCACGGCCGCAGTGAAGGACTCGTTGAAGGACCGGGTCCGGAACCTGGTCTGAGGTCCCTCGTGGAACACTGCCTTCCGTGGGCCGAGACCTGGGATGGAGCAAGATGCGTGCAGCGCTGAGCCGGTGGACCGAGCGCGTGCTCGGTGAGACGAACCTTCTCGGGTTCTGGGCGCTGGTGCTCTCGATCATCAGCATCGCCATGGTGATCTGGGTCCGCGCCGGGAACTGACCCTCGCCCGGCGGCCTAGTAGACTTGGCACTCGCACCACCGGAGTGCCAGGTGTGGGACGAGAGGAGTCGACATGGTCGAGGACCGCAAGCTTGCGGTCCTGCGCGCGATCGTGCAGGACTACGTCGCGACGCACGAGCCGGTCGGCAGCAAGGCGCTCGTGGAGAGGCACCAGCTCGGCGTCTCCCCGGCCACGGTGCGCAACGACATGGCGGCGCTGGAGGACGAGGGTCTGATCGCACAGCCGCACACCAGTGCCGGACGCATCCCGACGGACAAGGGCTACCGGTTCTTCGTCGACCGGCTGACCACGTTGAAGGCCATGTCGGCTGCGGAGAAGCGGGCGATCTCGGGCTTCCTCGAGGGCGCTCACGACCTGGATGACGTCGTGCAGCGCAGCGTCCGCCTTCTCGCTCAGCTGACGCAGCAGGTCGCGATCGTGCAGTACCCCACGCTCGCGAAGTCCACGATCCGGCACATCGAGATGGTCGCGCTGACCACCTCGCGGGTGCTGGTCGTACTCATCCTCTCGACCGGTCGTGTCGAGCAGAGGATCGTCGAGGTGCCGGTCGAGCTGACGGACGAGCTGCTCGGCGACCTGCGGATCAAGATGAACGGAGCTGCCAGCGGCGAGCGGATCTCCGACGCGGCCGCGGCGCTCGGTGCACTGCCCGAGAAGGTCGCCGCGGACGATGCGGCGACGTACTCGGTGATCGTGGCGGCGTTGGTCGAAGCGATGTCGGACCACCGCTCCGACGAGCGCGTCGTCGTCGGCGGAACTGCCAACCTGGCTCGCTTCGGTGACAACTTCGACCAGTCGATCAAGCCGATGCTCGAGGCTCTCGAGGAGCACGTCGTGCTGCTCAAGCTCCTCGGTCATGCCACGTCGTCCTCGCACGTCACCGTGCGGATCGGCCAGGAAGGACCGATCGACCAGCTCTCCTCGACCTCCGTCGTCGCGACCGGCTACGGAGCGTCCGAGGACGCGCTGTCGGTGCTCGGAGTCGTCGGCCCGACCCGGATGGACTATCCGGGGTCGATGGCCGCCGTGCGGGCGGTCGCCAGCTACATGTCCACCATCCTCGATGAATCCTGAGAGCCTCACGTGAACCCGGATCCCTACGCCATCCTCGGAGTCGACCGCGACGCGGACGCCGATGCCTTGAAGAAGGCGTACCGCAAGCTCGCCCGTCAGTACCACCCGGACGTCAACTCCGATCCGGGTGCGCAGGAGAAGTTCAAGGAGGTCTCGGCGGCGTACGAGATCCTCTCGGACCCCGAGAAGCGTCGCGTCTACGACCTCGGCGGCGACCCGTTCGGCGGCGGTGCAGGTGGGTTCGGCCAGGGTGCGGGCTTCTCGTTCACCGACATCATGGACGCGTTCTTCGGCGGTCAGCAGGGTGCGAGCCGCGGTCCCCGGTCACGGATGCGCCGCGGGCAGGACGCGCTCGTGCGCCTCGACCTGGAGCTGGCCGAGGCCGCCTTCGGCGTCACCCGCGAGCTCAAGGTCGACACGGCGGTGGTGTGCACGACGTGCGACGGTTCCGGTGCTGCGGAGGGCTCGCGCCCGGTGACCTGCGAGACCTGCCACGGACGCGGCGAGGTCCAGCACGTCCAGCGGTCCTTCCTCGGCGAGATCCGGACCCTGCGCCCGTGCGCCGCCTGCCGCGGGTACGGCGAGATCATCCCCGACCCGTGCCGCGACTGCGCCGGCGACGGACGGGTGCGCTCGCGCCGCGCGCTCACGGTCAAGATTCCCGGCGGTGTCGACACCGGCACCCGGGTGCAGCTGACCGGTGAGGGCGAGGTCGGACCCGGCGGCGGGCCTTCGGGTGACCTGTACGTCGAGGTCCAGGTGCTGCCGCACAAGACCTACACCCGTGAGGGCCTGAACCTGCACTGCACCGTGCCGGTCCCGATGACGGCGGCCGCGCTCGGCACCTCGATCACCTTGCCGCTGCTCGAGGCGGACCTCGACACCGAGGAGATCAGCGTCGAGCGCGAGGTGCCGATCGACATCCGCCCAGGGACGCAGTCGGGGACGCAGCAGGTTCTGCGTGGCCGCGGCGTACCGAGCCTTCGCAGCCAGGCACGTGGCGACGTCGTCGTGACGATCGAGGTCGAGACGCCGACCAAGCTCGACGAGCGCCAGGAGGAGCTTCTCCGAGAGCTCGCCTCGCTCCGCAACGAGGAGAACCCCGAGGGTCGGGCGCTCCCCGCGCACAAGGGGCTGTTCGGTCGGATGAAGGACGCGTTCAACCAGAAATGACCCTGCCCGTCTTCCTCGCCGGCGCCGTCGCGGGCATGCACCCCGGAGAGGTGCTCCTGCTGGACGGGGACGAGGGGCGACACGCTGCGACCGTGAAGCGGATCCGCGCGGGAGAGCAGGTGCTGGTCACCGACGGTGCCGGGACGACCGCGACGTGCACGGTGTCCGCAGCGGCCAGGTCGTCGCTCGACCTGGTCGTCGACGAGGTCTCCGTCGCCGAGCGCGCGACACCGCAGGTGACGGTCGTCCAGGCGCTGCCGAAGGGCGACCGCGGCGAGCTCGCCGTCGAGGTGCTCACCGAGATCGACGTCGACCGGATCGTTCCGTGGGCAGCCTCGCGGTCGGTCGCGGTGTGGAAGGGCGAGCGAGCGACGAAGGGACTCGCGAAGTGGCGGGCCACCGCGCGCGAGGCGACGAAGCAGGCCCGACGCGCTTGGCTTCCCGAGGTGCGGGAGCTGGCGTCGACAGCCGAGGTCGTCGCGCTGGTCGCGGAAGCGGATCTGGCCGTGGTGCTGCACGAGGCGGCCGACCTCCCGATCGCCGAGCTCGACCTGGCCGGAGTGTCCTCGATCGTCGTCGTCGTCGGGCCCGAGGGCGGGATCAGCGACGACGAGCTCGCGGCGTTCGCCGGGGCTCGAGTCGTCCGGCTCGGGTCCTCGGTGCTGCGGACCTCGACCGCGGGGGTGGCCGCGGTGGCTGCGCTGCTGTCCCGAACGGATCGCTGGGCCTGATGGCCCGGTTGTGAACCTCGGAGGGTCACAACCCAGCAACGGTTCTCGATTTTGAGCCTCCGAGGCTCAAAATCGAAAAGCACTGCTGGGTTGTGAGCGCTGTCGGTTCAGTGCCGGTCAGGGCGAGGCGAGCAGTGCCTCGACGCGCTCGATCTCGCCCTCGAGCTGGCTGGCCTGGGACTTCGTCGGCGCACGGAACGGCTCGACGACCACGCGGCCGTCCTCGACCCGCCACAGACCACCGAGCAGCCCGTCGACGAAGAGCGCCGACCCCACGCCTCCGTTGGCGCCCATCCAGTTCTTGCGCACGTCGTCCGGCGCGATCCGGTCCCGGTCGGCGTGGGAGAGGAAGATGTTGTCGTACATGCCGAGCAGCGTGACCGGCAGCTCGAGGTCCTCCTCCGCGATCGAAGCGCCGGGGACGTCGTACAGGGTTCGGCCCTTGTCGTCGGTCACCGTGGTCAGCCGTCCGTCTTTGTGCATCGCGGTGAACACCGGCCCGAGCCGGGTGACCAACGACCACTTCGTCATGTCCGCCGCGGTGGCCGGCCCGTACGCCGCCATGTACCGCAGCACCAGGTTCTCGACGTCGGCCTCGGCGAACGGGCGGTCCAGGAACCGGTCGGCGTACGCGTAGACCACGCCTCCGCTCTTCTTCCACTGGCCGCGCGGGGGCGTCTGCAGGAAGGGCAACCTCTCGCGGGCGACGTGCTTCAGCGCGACCGGGTCGATCCCGGGAAAGGCCTCGACCAGGCGGTCTCCGATCGCGGCCAGGGGCTGCGGCTCGACGACGAAATCGCGCAGGACCCCGTCGAGGTCCTCGGTGCTCAGGTGCTTGGCCGGGCGGCTGGTCTGGTTGGTGGCGCTCTGCCGGTCCAGCGCCGGCTGCACCCATCCGCGCAGCTGGAGCGCGTCGTCCGCGGTGAGCACGTGCACGGTGCCGCGCATCGTCAGGAACCGGACGAGCTCGCGCCGACCGAGCAGGTCGGACAGGTCGGCCGGCGTGAACGCGTCGATCCGCGCCGCCAAGGACAGGTACGGCGGCAGGTTGTCCTGGGCCTGGAGTCCGATCAGGTGCGTGACCACCTCCGGGACGCCGCCCGGAAGGCGCTGACCCGGAACCAAGCCCTGACGCAGCCAGAGGGTCCGGGTCAGCGCGCGCCTCGAGATGTCCACCTCGGGATTATGGCGCCTCGACGACGATGTCCTTGGTGTCGGAGTTGAGCGGTCGGCCCTCACCGGACTCGTCGGTGTCGCTCACCCGCAGCGTGTAGGTGCCTGCCTCGAGCCGGAGGTCGAAGGAGAACGGGGAGAGGACGCCGCCCTCGCCCGCCGTCGCGACGCCGCTGTCGACCACGGCGTCGCCGCCGACGAGGAGCTCCCACTGCACGTTCGCCTCGAACGCCGCCGCCATGCCGGTGACGGTGATCTTCTGCTGCGGCAGGAACTTCTGGTTGTTGCTCGGGCTCGTGATGGAGACGAGCGCGAGCACGTCCTCGTCGGTGCCAGGTCCGAACTCGGGTCCGGTGACGCCGAGGACGGTCTTCTGCAGCTTGTCGCCGACGAAGAACTCGACCGGCGGCAGGCTGGCGCCCTTGTCGTAGAACGACTTGTGGTTCTCCTGGATGGTCCTGACCACGGCCTGGACCTGGCGGGTCGCCTGCTCGGCCGTCACGCCCTCGGGAACGTCGGGGACCGCCTGGGACAGGAACACCTGGAAGGACTCGGTGCCGTCGCTGACCATCGCCACGCTCTCGACCACCGACGACTTCGGCCAGTAGGTCTTGTAGTCCGGGTCGAACGGGGTGCCGTGGGCCGAGGTGTTGGCCGCGTCCTCCTGCGGGTCCTCGTCCCCGACGGGGTGCTCCTCGGAGAACAGTCGCGGACCATCGGCGCCGTCGCCGACAAAGAACGCGGGCACCGAGAACCCGTCGGCGGGCACGCCCGTCGGGTCTGCCGTCGCGGACGAGCTCGGGTTACCCGCCGGGCCGGCCTGCGAGGCTTTGTCGTCGTCGCGCGTTGCCCAGAAGGCACCGCCGATCACCAAGGCCATCGCGGCGGCTGCGGCGAGGGAGGGGAGAAACCAGCGTCGTGCCATCGGGTCCACCTTCTCGGTCCGGGTGCGGATGTCGTCGAGGGTGCCCTCGGGTCGGATGTCGGCGGTGGCTTCGTGGAAGAGGTTCCGCAGGTCGTCGTCGTTCATGACTGCTCCTTGGGGGAAAGCGAGAGGCGGAGGGCGGCGGCGCCGCGGGCAGCGTGGCTCTTCACCGCGCCCTGGCTGACGCCCAGGGCTTCGGCGATGTCGCGCTCGGTGAGGTCGAGGTAGTACCGGAGCACGAGCACCTCGCGCTGCCGCGTGGGCAGGTCTGCCAGCGCGTCGAGCACGGCCTTGCGCCCGGCGGCCTCGAGCAGGGGCGCGTCCGCGGGCGCGGCGTCCGGCAGCGGGTCCGGTCGGTGCCGCGCCACGACGGTGCGGTGCCGCAACGCGCTGCGGGACCGGTTCACCACACTCTTGGCCAGGTACGCCGGGGCGTTGCCCTGGTCGATCCGGTGCCAGCGCTGGTGCACCGCGACGAACGAGTCCTGGACGACGTCCTCGGCCAGGGCCCGGTCGCGCAGGAGCAGGACTGCGAGGCGGACCAGCCGGGCGTAGTGCCCGGCGTACAGCTCGGCGAGAGCCTGGTCGGCGTCCGTTCGGGCAGCGTCGATGACCGACTCCTCTGCGCTGGCGGCTGCGATCGTGTTCACGCTACTTCTACGCGCGGGGTGCCCTGCGGGTTTACACGCCCGGGTAACGACTTGACCTCGGAGCAGGGGATTTCCGATTCGTCCGATTACCCTCGCCCCATGAGCACGGACCCCGAGTGCATCTTCTGCCGCATCGTCGCCGGCTCCATCCCCGCCGACATTGTGCACGAGAGCCCGACCACCCTCGCCTTCCGCGACCTCCAGCCCCAGGCGCCCGTGCACGTCCTGGTGATCCCGCGCAGCCACTACCCGAACGCGGGTGAGCTCGCCCGGCACGAGCCGGCCACGGCGGCGCACCTGCTCGACGCTGCCCGCGAGATCGCCGAGAGCGAGGGCCTCCTGCGCGGCTACCGGCTCGTCTTCAACACCGGCGAGCAGGCGCACCAGACCGTGTTCCACGTGCACCTGCACCTTCTCGGCGGACGTTCGATGGGCTGGCCCCCGGGATGATCCGGCGAGCTGCACTGGCAGCGGCGGTGCTGCTGGTGCTCAGCGCCTGCGGCAGCGGCGACGGCCGGGAGGCGTCCGCCCCGAGGACGACCCCCAGTCCGGTGGTCGAGCCTGCCGAGACCCACACCAACCACACCCCCTCCGCCACCCCTGCCAAGCCCAAGCCCCTGCGCGCCGGCGAGCGCCGGGTCGAGGTCACCATGCCGGCGGCGTACACGCCGAGCGCGCCGACCGGCGTCGGCACCGACGACTACCGCTGCTTCCTGCTCGACCCGAAGGTCGCGAAGGACAGCTTCGTGACGGGCTTCAACGTGCTGCCGGGAAACCCGGACGTCGTGCACCACGTGATCCTGTTCCGGGTCCCACCCGACATGGTCGGCCAGGCGGAGAAGAAGGACGCCGAGACCCCGGGGGAGGGCTGGACCTGCTTCGGGACCTCGGGTCTGGGCAACGACGGAAGCATCGACGACGCGCCGTGGCTCGGGGCCTGGGCGCCGGGCGGCGCCGAGCAGCTCTACGGGAAGGGCCTCGGTGAGGAGTTTCCGGCCGGGTCGGCGGTCGTCATGCAGGTGCACTACAACCTGCTCGCCGGCGCCGAGCCCGACACCAGCGGTGCCGAGCTCCGGCTCACCGAGAACCCGCGCACGAAGGCGTTGCAGACCATGTTGCTGCCCGCCCCCGTCGAGCTGCCGTGCCGGTCGGGCAAGACCGGTCCGCTCTGCGACCGGGCGGCGGCGCTGAAGGACGTCCAGGCCCGTTTCGGGCGTGGCCCGGGTTCGACCGCCAACTACCTGCACGTGCTCTGCGGTGGTGCGCCGATCGGCCCGGTGCAGAGCTGCACCCGCGAGATCACGACGCCGCAGACGATCCGCGGCGTCGCCGGCCACATGCACCTGCTCGGCAAGTCCCTCAAGATCGAGACCAACCCCGGGACACCGCGCGCGCGGACGGTGCTGAACATCCCGATCTGGAACTTCGACGACCAGCGCAGCGTCCCGACCAAGCCGATCCGGCTGGCGAAGGGCGACACCGTGCGGATCACCTGCCGGCACACGCAGGAGCTGCGCGACCTGCTGCCGTCCTTCAAGGACCAGCCCGAGCGGTACGTGATGTGGGGCGAGGGCACCACCGACGAGATGTGCCTGGGCATCGTGCTGGTCACCAAACCCTGACCGCCTTCACGCTGGCCGTAACGCAGGTGCCGGGAACACGACGCTCCCGTAGCATGTTTGGTGTACCACAGACACCGATCAGAAGGGCCGCCCGCCAGGGCACGCATGAGTGAGACGAACAAGGCACAGCACGGCAACGAGGATCGACCGGAGACAGTCCACACGGTCGTCGTTCCGAACAGTGTCAACATGGTCGCGCTCCTCGGTGCCGGCGACGAGCACCTCGCCCTGATCGAGAAAGCGCTGGACGCGGACATCCACGTCCGCGGGAACAAGGTCACCCTGCGCGGTGAACCCGCTGAGATCGCTCTGGCCGAGCGGATGCTCGACGAGCTGGTCACGATCATCCGGACCGGTCAGGGTCTCAACGCCGAGACGGTCGAGCGCGTGCTCGGCATGCTCCGGGCGGAGACCGAGGAGCGGCCGGCCGACGTGCTGTCGCTCAACATCCTGTCCAACCGGGGCCGCACCATCCGGCCGAAGACGCTGAACCAGAAGCGGTACGTCGACGCGATCGACAAGCACACGATCGTCTTCGGCATCGGTCCCGCCGGTACCGGCAAGACGTACCTGGCGATGGCCAAGGCCGTCCAGGCGCTCCAGGCCAAGCAGGTCAACCGGATCATCCTGACCCGCCCGGCCGTCGAGTCCGGCGAGCGCCTCGGCTTCCTGCCCGGCACGCTGGGGGAGAAGATCGACCCCTACATGCGCCCGCTGTACGACGCGCTGCACGACATGATCGACCCCGAGTCGATCCCGAAGCTGCTCGCCT
Organism: Marmoricola sp. OAE513; assembly: GCF_040546585.1. NCBI lineage: Bacteria > Bacillati > Actinomycetota > Actinomycetes > Propionibacteriales > Nocardioidaceae > Marmoricola > Marmoricola sp. OAE513. The sequence continues at coordinate 3,311,471 of NZ_JBEPOC010000001.1, forward strand.
CGGGGACCATCGAGGTCGCACCCCTGGCGTACATGCGTGGCCGAACCCTCAACGACGCGTTCATCGTCCTCGACGAGGCGCAGAACACCACCCCCGAGCAGATGAAGATGTTCCTGACCCGGCTCGGCTTCGGCTCCAAGATCGTCGTCACCGGCGACGTCACCCAGACCGACCTGCCGAGCGGGCAGAAGTCCGGCCTGCGGATCGTCGAGGGGATCCTCGACGACATCGAGGACATCTCGTTCAACCGGCTGACCGCCCAGGACGTCGTCCGACACCGGCTGGTCGGCAAGATCGTGGCGGCGTACGACGAGCACGACGCGCACAACGAGCACCGCAAGAACATGCGCGGCAACGGAGGCGCGGAGTGACGATCGAGGTCCTCGACGAGTCCGGCACCGGCACCCTCGACGTACGCCGCACCCAGCAGCTCGCGGCGTACGTGCTCGAGCAGCTTCGGGTTCACCCGCAGGCCGAGCTGTGCATCACCGCGGTCGACGAGGACACCATCGCCGAGCTCAACGGCAAGTGGATGGAGAAGGACGGTCCGACCGACGTCCTCGCGTTCCCGATGGACGAACTCCGGCCCGGCATGATCAACGAGGAGCCCGAGGAGGGCGTTCTCGGCGACCTGGTGCTGTGCCCGTCGATCGCGGCCAAGCAGGCCGAGGAGGCTGCGGCCAAGGGCCAGACCGGGTACGGCGTGACCGACGAGCTCGAGCTGCTGACCGTGCACGGCATCCTGCACCTGCTCGGCTACGACCACGCCGAGCCCGAGGAGCACGCCGAGATGTTCGGCCTGCAGGCTCGGCTGCTGATCTCCTGGCAGGGACACCTGGGCGAGCTGAGCCAGCAGGCTCAGAAATGAGGGCGGACAGTCCCGGCGCCCTCGTCGTGGTCATCGGGTTGGTGCTGGTCGCCGGCCTGCTGACCGCCGTCGAGGCGGCACTCGCCGGGTTCTCCCGGTCGCGTGCCGAGAGCCTGGTCGCCGAGGGGCGCGCCGGAGCGGCGAGCATGCTCCGGATCGTCGAGGACTCGACCCGCTACCTGAACACCACGCTGTTCCTGCGGCTGCTCTCGGAGACCGCCGCCGTCGTACTGGCCACGCTCTGGGTCCAGGCACGGGTCGGGGACGGCACCGGCCGAGTCGCGCTGGTCACGATCGGTTCGATGCTGGTGATCTCGTTCGTGGTGATCGGTGTCGGTCCGCGCACGCTCGGGCGTCAGCACGCCGAGACGATCGCGCTCTCCTCGGCCGTCGTGATCGTCGGCCTGACGCGCGTGCTCGGTCCCGTCCCGCAGCTGCTGATCAAGCTGGGCAACGCGCTCACCCCCGGCAAGGGGTTCTCCGAGGGTCCCTTCGGCTCCGAGGCCGAGCTGCGTGAGCTCGTCGACCTCGCCGAGGCGAGCAGCGTCATCGAGTCCGACGAGCGCGCGATGATCCACTCGGTCTTCGAGCTCGGGGACACGATCGTGCGCGAGGTGATGGTCCCGCGCACCGACGTGGTCTTCATCGAGCGCCACAAGACGCTGCGCCAGGCGATGTCGCTGTTCCTGCGCAGCGGGTTCTCCCGGGTCCCGGTGGTCGGGGAGGACCTCGACGACATCGTCGGGTTCCTGTACCTCAAGGACGTCAGCCGCCGGGTGTTCGACCGGAAGGACGCCGAGAGCACCGAGCAGGTCGAGTCCCTGATGCGTTCGGTCCTCTGGATCCCCGACTCCAAGCCCGCCGACGACCTGCTCCGCGAGATGCAGGCGTCGCGCAAGCACGTCGCCGTCGTCGTCGACGAGTACGGCGGCACGGCCGGGCTGGTCACCATCGAGGACATCCTCGAGGAGATCGTCGGCGAGATCGCTGACGAGTTCGACACCAGCGAGGTCGGTATCGAGATGCTCGAGGACGGCTCGGTGCGGGTGCCGGCGCGCTACCCGATCGACGACCTGGACGAGGTCATCGAGGGCGTGGAGATCGAGGACGACGAGATCGACTCGGTCGGCGGGTTGCTGGCCAAGGTCCTCGGCAAGGTCCCGATCCCCGGGTCGGAGGTCGAGTTCGAGGGCCTGCGCTTCCGCGCCGAGGAGGCCAAGGGGCGGCGCAACAAGATCGGCACGGTGCTGATCACGCCGCTGGTCCCCGAGGTCGTCGAGGACGCCGAGCCGGTCGACGCCGCGAACGCGTGAGCCGGAGCGCGACCCTAGACTTCCCTGCGTGACTTCCGTGGAGCTCGACCCCGAGGACAACAAGCTCGTCGTGCTGGCCCGCGCGACCCGTGCCCGCACAGGGGCAGCCGAAGGAGCAGCACTGCGCGACCTCGACGGCCGTACGTACGCGGCCGCGACGGTCGCCCTGCCGTCCCTCGAGGTGAGCGCCCTCGACGTCTGCATCGCGATGGCGATCGCCAGTGGGGCCAAGGGTGCCGAAGCGGCTGTCGTCCTGGGGGAGGGTGCAGACCCGTCACTGGCCGCGCTGGGGGACTTCGCCGGTGCAGGAGTTCCGGTCCACATCGGCACGCCGGCCGGCGCGATCGGCTCGACGGTCTCGACCTGATAACACCTCGGAATCTCGGTTGCGGAGGCCCCCTCCGGTAGTACTAGGGTGCAGGAGTGGCCTTAGTCGGGACCCTCCACCACCAGGCAGCCGTCGAACGGTTGCGCTCGTCGTACGCCGCTATCGCACCGGAAGACCCGGTCAGGCTGGCGAAGAAGACCTCGAACCTGTTCCGACAACGGGCAGCCTCCGTCGGTCCCGGGCTGGACGTCTCCGGTCTCGGTGGCGTGATCTCGATCGACCCTGTCGCGCAGACCGCCGACGTCCAGGGCATGTGCACCTACGAGAACCTGGTGGCCGAGACGCTCAAGCTCGGGTTCATCCCGTACGTCGTCCCGCAGCTGCGCACGATCACGCTCGGCGGTGCAGTCACCGGTCTCGGCATCGAGTCCACGTCCTTCCGCAACGGCCTGCCGCACGAGTCGGTCCTCGAGATGGACGTCTTCACCGGCGCCGGCGAGGTTGTCACCTGTGCACCCACCGGGGAGCACGCCGACCTGTACGCGACCTTCCCGAACTCCTACGGCTCGCTCGGCTACGCCACCCGGCTGCGGATCAAGCTGGAGAAGGTGCCGGCGTACGCCGCCTTGCGGCACGTCCGGTTCCACGAGACCGACAAGCTGTCCGCCGCGATCGCCGAGATCACCGAGTCCGGGGAGTGGCAGGGCGAACGGGTCGACGGCCTCGACGGCGTCGCCTTCGAGCCGGGCGAGTACTACCTGACCCTCGCGCGGTGGACGGCCGAGCGCGAGGCCGAGCCCTCGGACTACACCGGGATGGACATCTACTTCCGCTCGATCCAGGAAAAGCAGACCGACCTGCTGACGGTGCACGACTACCTCTGGCGCTGGGACACCGACTGGTTCTGGTGCTCGGGCGCGTTCGGTGCTCAGAACCCGACGCTGCGCCGGTTCTGGCCGCGCCGCTGGAAGCGCTCCGACGCGTACATGAAGCTGCTCGCCCTCGACCTGCGCTTCGGCATCGCCGACAAGCTCGACAAGCGTGCCGGGCGCCCCGAGCGTGAGCGCGTCATCCAGGACATCGAGGTCCCGGTCGAGCGCCTGGGGGAGTTCCTCGACTGGTTCGACGACGAGATCGGCATGCGGCCGGTGTGGTTGTGCCCGCTGCGCGCGAGCCGGGACTGGCCGTCTTACCCGCTGGTGCCGGAGAAGACCTACGTGAACGCCGGGTTCTGGGGCACGGTGCACGTCGGTCCGGACCGGGTGAACGCCCCGAAGAACAGGGCGGTGGAGGCCAAGGTGCACGAGCTCGACGGGCACAAGTCGCTGTACTCGGACTCCTTCTACGACCGCGACACGTTCGACCAGCTCTACGACGGCCGGAATCTGGCGGCGGTCAAAAAGCGTTACGACCCTGATGACCGGTTCATCAGCCTGTACGAGAAAGCGGTAGCACGACGATGAGCATCCTCTCTCCCACCTCCACGATCGCCGACGCGTTCAGCGCGCTGCTGATCGGGGACATCCCGTTCCGGTTCACGGCGTACGACGGCAGCAGCGCCGGTCCCGAGGACTCCGCGTTCGGCCTGCACCTGAAGAACGAGCGCGGTCTGTCCTACATGGTGACCGCTCCCGGTGACCTCGGGCTCGCACGGGCCTACGTGATGGGCGATCTCGAGCTCGTCGGCGCGCACCCCGGAGACCCCTTCGCTGCGCTCTCGCACATCAAGGGGAGCAAGACCGGGCTGAAGTTCCGCACCCCCACGCCGCTCGAGGCGCTCGCGCTGGTGCGCACCGTCGGGCTGACCAACCTCAAGCCGCCGCCGATCCCGGCGACCGAGCACGCTCCCCGCTGGCGCCGCCTGATGGAGGGGTTCCTGCACTCGCCCGAGCGCGACGCCGAGGCCATCCACCACCACTACGACGTCTCCAACCGGTTTTACGAGATGGTCCTCGGGCCGTCGATGACCTACACCTGCGCGTGCTTCCCGACCGAGGACAGCACGTTGGAGGAGGCCCAGTTCCACAAGTACGACCTGGTCGCCCAAAAGCTCGACCTCCAGCCGGGGCAGCGGTTGCTCGACGTCGGCTGCGGGTGGGGTGGCATGGTCCGGCACGCGGTCAAGCACTACGGCGTGACCGCGCTGGGCGTGACGCTGTCGGCCGAGCAGGCTTTCTGGGCGCAGCAGAAGATCAAGGAGGAAGGTCTCGAGGACCGGGCCGAGGTCCGCCACCTCGACTACCGGGACGTCACCGAGAACGACTTCGACGCGATCTCCTCGATCGGCCTGACCGAGCACATCGGAGTCGACAACTACCCGGCGTACTTCGCGTTCCTGCGGGACCGCCTCAAGCCGCAGGGCCGCCTCCTCAACCACTCGATCACCCGTGCCGACAACAAGAAGACGTCGACCGGCGCGTTCATCGACCGGTACGTCTTCCCGGACGGCGAGCTGACCGGCTCGGGCCGGATGATCACCGAGATCCAGGACGCCGGGCTGGAAGTGCACCACGAGGAGAACCTCCGGATGCACTACGCCAAGACCCTGGCGGGCTGGAACGCGTACCTGGTGGAGAACTGGGACGAGTGCGTTGCCGAGGTCGGCGAGGAGACCGCTCGGGTCTGGGGTCTCTACATCGCCGGCTCGCGGATGGGTTTCGAGACCAACGAGATCCAGCTGCACCAGGTGCTGGCGACGAAGACCGACGCCGACGGCAACAGCGGCTACCCGCTGCGCCCGACCTGGACTCCCTGAGCGGGTGCCCGCCGACACGCAAGAGTGCCGAAACCCCTGATTCACGGGCGCTTCTCCCGCAAGATTGTCCGATGCGCGCGCGATCCCGGGTCCTGGCAGTTCTGTCCGGGCTGCTCCTCACCGTCTCCCTGGCCTCGGTTCCTGCCCTGGGAGCAGGGGCGCGCCCGGCGCCGGTCGGGCAGGACCCGATCACGGCCGGCCAGAGGTACTCCGGCGACTTCCCCGACCCGGCAGTCCTGCGGGTCGGTCTGAACTACTACGCGTTCTCCACCACGAGCTACGGGCTCAACGTGCCGGCGCTGACCTCGACGGACCTGAAGAGCTGGCGCGCCGTGCACGGGACGTCGGCCAACCCGACTGGCGACGCCCTGCCGCGCACGCCCGTGTGGTCCGACGGCGTCGAGCAGAAGGACGGTCGCTACCGGGCCACCACCTGGGCGCCGACGGTGACCAGGATCGGACCGGGCAGGTACGTCCTCGCCTACGCGACCCGGACGAAGGCGCCGAACGCCCGGATGTGCATCTCGATCGCGCGGTCCACCAGCCCGGCGGGTCCGTTCGTCGACAGCTCGACCAAGCCGACGGTCTGCCCGGACCGCGGGGCCATCGACCCGCAGATCTTCATCGCCCCGACCGGGCGCCCCTTCCTGCTCTGGAAGAAGGACCACTACCCGGCGCAGATGTTCACCATCGGTCTGAACGCCGATGGCGTCACCGTCACCCCGGGGGCGAAGCACTTCTACCTCGGCGGGATCGCCCGCGACTGGGAGGGCAAGATCATCGAGAACCCGGCGATGATCCGCTACAAGAAGCGCTTCTACCTGTTCTACTCCGCAAACTCCTACGCGTCCTCGAAGTACGCGGTCGGCTACATGATCTGCAAGAAGTGGTACCGCGACTGCAAGCGGCCCAAGAAGGGTCCGTTCATGAAGTCGGGCAAGTACCTGTCCGGCCCCGGAGGTGCGACCCCGTTCGTGGACGCCGCAGGGAACCTCCGTCTCGCCTACCACGCGTGGCGCACCGGGGCGGTCGGCTACGCCAAGGACGCCGAGACCTGCCGCTCCACCTGGCTCGGCTGCGGTCAACGACGGCTCTACATCGCGACGCTCGGCGTGAAGAAGAACGGGACGCTCAAGGTCGTGCGCTGGACCACGTGATTCTCTGCCCGAGCGTCGCTGCCGATAGCCTCGACTCGTGAACGCCCGTCCCGAAGCCCGCGCCGTGACCGGCACGGTCGTCGACCGCAAGGTCCTCGGCGACCACCTGATCCGGGTGACGATCGAGGTCGCGGGCGGTTTCACCAGCACCGGGATCCCCGACGAGTGGATCGCCCTCACGGTGCCCGGTCAGTTCCAGACGCGGTACTACACGATCCGCGCGCACGACGCGTCCCGGATCGTCCTCGACATCGTGATCCACGACGAGGGCCTGGTGACCCAGTGGGCGCAGACCGACTGCGTCGGCGACGTCGTCGGTCTCTCGGAGCCGAAGGGCTCCTTCGAGCTGCCACCCGACGCCGGGTGGGTCGTGCTCGTCGGCGACCTCACCGGACTACCGGCGATCGCCCGGATCTCCGAGACCGTGGACCTCTCGGTGACGGCGTACGTCGAGACGCCCGACGGTCCGCTCGCCGAGTACGTCGACGGCGAGGTCAGCTGGGTCGCGCCACCCGCGCCGCACGAGAGCGGTCTGGCCGATCTTGTCCGCGGGCTGACCTGGCCCCCGGGTGCCGGCTACTTCTGGATGGCGGGGGAGTCCGCGCAGATGCGCGAGATCCGCCGCTACGTCCGGCACGACGTCGGGATGGCGTCGTCGGCGTACGACGTGATGGGCTACTGGAGCGGGAGCCGCGGCCGCCAGCGTCGGGCGGTCGACCCCGGCCCGATCTACGCCGCGGGCAAGGCAGTGGGCAAGAGCGACGCGCAGATCTGGGACGACTACGACAAGGCACGAGGAGACATCGGTGGTTGAGCCTGGTGAAACCTTCAAGAGCGGGTTCGCCTGCTTCGTCGGGCGCCCGAACGCCGGCAAGTCGACCCTGACCAACGCCCTGGTCGGCTCGAAGGTCGTCATCACCTCCTCCAAGCCGCAGACCACCCGGACCGTCGTACGCGGCATCGTGCACCGGGACGACGCCCAGCTGGTGCTGGTCGACACCCCCGGTCTGCACAAGCCGCGCACCCTGCTCGGCGAGCGGCTGAACGACCTGGTGAAGACCACCTGGGCCGAGGTCGACGTCGTCGCCGTGTGCTTCCCGGCTAACGAGAAGCCGGGGCCGGGCGACCGGTTCATCGTCAACGAGCTCGCCAAGGTCCGGAAGTCGGTGAAATTTGCGATCGCGACCAAGACCGACCTGGTCGCTCCCGACGAGCTCGCCGCGCACCTGCTCGCCATCGCCGAGCTCGGGCGCGAGACCGGGACGGAGTGGGCCGAGATCGTGCCGGTCTCGGCGAAGTCCGGCGACCAGGTCCAGCTCCTCGCCGACCTGCTCGTGGGCCGGCTACCCGAGGGCCCGCAGCTCTACCCGGACGGCGACCTGTCGGACGCGCCCGAGGAGACGATCGTCGCCGAGCTGATCCGGGAGGCCTCGCTCGAGGGTGTCCGTGACGAGCTGCCGCACTCGATCGCCGTCGTGGTCGAGGAGATGGGCCTGAAGGAGGATCGCCCCGCCGACAAGCCGCTGCTCTACATCCACGCGAACCTATACGTCGAGCGCGACTCCCAGAAGGGCATCATCATCGGCCACAAGGGAGCGCGCTTGAAGGAAGTGGGGATGGCCGCCCGCACGCAGATCGAGGCCATCCTGGGTACGCCCGTCTACCTCGACCTGCGCGTCAAGATCGCGAAGGACTGGCAGCGCGACCCCCGTCAGCTCCGCAAGCTCGGCTTCTAACCGACCCGGCAGCAATGTGCGCCTCCTGTACGCCGACCCGGCAGCAATGTGCGCCTCCTGTACGCCGACCCGGCAGGGATGTGTAGTCCCCAAGCATTCTTCCCGGTGGCCTTTCAACAGGCACCGGACGGGACGCGTGGCCCCGTCCGCCAAGCGGTTTCGCTTCTGCGGTGCCTCATACCGATCCACTTGCAGTACTGGTCAACTCCGGTCTCGACCTGAGCCGCCCCTTCGGCGGAGCAACGGCTCGAGCCGCGGGCCTGTCATCTCGCCGTCTTGCCGCGCTGGTCGACCTGGGCCTCCTCGACCATCCCTTCCAAGGGGTGTACGTGCCGGGGCACCTCGACGACACGCTCGCGAACCGGGTGGCGAGCCTGGCAGTCGTCGTCCCGGCCGACGCCGTCGTGACCGATCGGACCGCGGCCTGGCTCCACGGTGCAGGGATGGCGCTGGCGCCGAACAGTCATCTGACCGTCCCGCGGGTTTCGATCTTCCAGGGACCGGGTCGTCGGATCCGGCGCGACACCGCCGCGAGCGGGGAGCGGACGTTCAGTGCGCACGACATCACCGAGGTGAGCGGGATCCGGGTGACCACACCACTGAGAACGGCGTGCGACGTGGGCCGGTTTCTGCACCGGGACTCGGCGCTCGCTGCCATGGACGCTGTCGCGCGTCTCGGCGCGTTCAGTCTGGACGAGCTCGCACTCGAGGTCGGTCGGTTCAAGGGCTTCCGCGGCGTGCGTCAGCTGCGGACGCTGGTGCCGCTGGTCGACCCGGGGTCGGAGTCGTTCGGTGAATCGGTGCTGCGGCTCCGCTGGTACGACGCTGGTTGCTCCGGCCGACCGGAGACTCAGATTGAGGTCTTCGACGAGGACGGCCGGGTGCGAGCGCGACTTGACCTGGGCGATCGTCGTACGCGCTATGCCGCCGAGTACGACGGCGCAGAGTTCCACGGTGAGGAAGCCGCTGCCCACGACGAGCACCGGCGCGCCTGGATCCGTCGACAGGGCTGGATGGTCGACGTGTTCCGGGCGAAGGACGTGTTCGGACGGAGACAGACGGCGGAGCTGGCTCTTTTCAAGGGCAGCAGACTGGCGGCGTTGCGGTTGCACGCTCGCTGATGCGCACATCCCCGCCAGGTCGGGCTACGGTGCGTGCACATCCCTGCCGGGTCGGCGAACTGCCGCGCACATTGCTGCCGGGTCGGCGAGCTGCTGGGGCACATCCCTGCCAGGTGGCTGACAAATGTCATGGGTAGGACGTGACGCACGGGCGAGGCGCGGCCCGCCACGAGCATGCAGGCTGGGGGCATGACGACAACGACCACCCGGGCTGCGGTCCGGCTCGAGGGAGTGACGAAGCGCTTCGGTGACGTCGAGGCGGTCAAGGGCATCGACCTCTCCATCCAACCCGGTGAGGTGGTGGCCTTCCTCGGTCCGAACGGCGCCGGCAAGACCACCACGATCGACATGATCCTCGGGTTGTCCCAGCCGACCGCGGGCGAGGCGAGCGTCCTCGGCCTGGCGCCGCGCGACGCGATCGCCCGTGGCCTGGTCTCCGCGGTGATGCAGACCGGCGGACTGCTCAAGGACCTCACCGTGCGGGAGACCGTCGCGTACACGGCGAGCCTCTTCGCCCGGACCCGCACCGTCGAGGAGGTGATCGCCGACGCCGGCATCACCGCGATCGCCGACCGCCTGGTGGGCAAGTGCTCGGGAGGCGAGCAGCAGCGGCTCCGGTTCGCAATGGCGCTGCTGTCGGACCCCGCGCTGCTCCTGCTCGACGAACCGACGACCGGCATGGACGTCGAGGGCCGCCGTACGTTCTGGTCCGCGATCCGTGCCGACGCCCACCGCGGCCGCACGGTGCTGTTCGCCACCCACTACCTCGAGGAGGCCGACCAGTACGCCGACCGGATCGTGCTGATCAGCCACGGCCGGATCGTCGCCGACGGCAGCGGCGCCGAGATCAAGGCGCTCGCCTCGGGGCGCGTCGTCCGGGCCACCCTGCCGGACCCCGACACGTCCGCCCTGGCAGCCGTCGGCGGTGTCGACAGCGTCGAGGTCCGTGGTGACTCGATCATCGTGCATGCCAAGGACAGCGACGCCGTCGCCCGCTACCTGCTCAACCAGACGCCCGCCCGCGACATCGAGATCGCGGCCAAGGGCATCGAGGAAGCCTTCCTGACCCTCACCTCCGACGGGAGCGACTGATGAGTACCGAGACCACGCTGTTCGACCCGACCACCCGCACGGTGCCGCCGCTGGGCGGTTTTAACCTCACGATCCTCCGGCTCGAGCTGCGCCGGATGCTGCGCAACCGCCGGACGATCTTCTTCACGCTGATCTTCCCCAGCGCGATGTTCTTCATCATCGTCGGTTCCGACAAGACCTGGAACGACCACGTCGGCAACGGCAACGAGGCGGCGTACATCCTGGCCTCGATGGCCCTGTACGGCGCCGCGCTCACGGCAGCGTCGGGCGGCGCGATGGTCGCGATGGAGCGGGCACTGGGCTGGTCGCGCCAGCTCCGTCTGACCCCGCTGAACCCGACCGTCTACATCCTGGTCAAGGTCGTGATGGCCCTGGTGCTCGGCGCGTTCGCCATCGTGATCGTGAACGCGATGGGGGTGCTCAACGGCAAGCCGGAGATGCCGTTCGGGACCTGGATCGCCTGCGGCGTGCTGACCCTGTTCTGCACCCTGGTCTTCGCCGCGCTCGGTGTCTTCGTCGGCTACCTGGTCCCCGGCGAGAACGCGATGCAGATCCTCGGGCCCGGCCTGGCGCTGCTGTCCTTCCTGGGCAACGTGTTCTTCCCGATCACCGAGGGCAGCACCCTGTGGCACGTGGCCTCGTTCACCCCGATGTTCGGGGTCGCCGAGATCTCGCGGTCGCCGCTGACCCACGACCTGCCCTGGTACGCCGTCCTCAACGCCGTGGTCTGGCTCGCCGTCTTCGTGGCCGGCGCCGCGTGGCGGATGAGCAAGGACACCGCACGGGTCTGAGCACGACGTCGGGCACTACCGTGACGCTCATGAGCAAGCACCCCGTCGACGTGGATTCTCCCGGTGGTCCGCGTCGCTGGGGCCCGGTGTTCGCGCTGGTCTGGCTGTTCTACCTGCTGAACCCGCTCGAGGAGGCGTGGAGCCAGCGCGACACCGTCTCGGGCTGGGTCGGCATCGTCGCGACGATCACCTTCGCGGTCGTGTACGGCGCCGGGTTCCTGATGCTCCGGCTCAACCGACCCGTCGGCAGTCCGTTCCGGATGTCGCAGAGCGTGACCCTCGGAATCACGATGATCGCGGCGCAGGTCGTCCTCGCCGTCGTCGTCTGCGCCGCCGTCGGCCAGGCCGGCACCGCCACGGCGGTCTACGTCGCCGTGACCAGCATGATCGCGCTGGAGGCCCGCTGGGCCTGGCTCGTCACCGTGCTGGTGGCCGGGACGGCGTACGGCGCTGGGTTGGTCGTCGACGGCTGGCACGAGGACCGCGGGCTGCTCTTCGGGACGCTCGTGGCCGCCCTGGCGATCTGGGGCATCTCCCAGTCGATCAGCCGCAACATCGAGGTGCTCGCCGTCCGCGAGGAGAACGCGAAGCTGGCGCTGGATGACGAGCGCAACCGGTTCGCCCGCGACCTGCACGACATCCTGGGCCACTCGCTGACCGTGATCACGGTGAAGGCCGAGCTGGCCCAGAAGCTCTTCGACGTCGACCCCGAGCGGGCCCGCGCCGAGGTCGCGGACCTGGAGAGACTCTCGCGCGACGCGCTCGCCGACGTACGCCGTGCGGTCGAGGGCTACCGCGAGCTCACGCTGCCCGGGGAGCTGTCCCGGGCCCGGATGGCACTGCAGGCCGCCGAGATCGAAGCCGATCTGCCGAACTCGACCGACGAGGTCCCCGGCGAGCTGCGTGAGCTGTTCGCGTGGACGATCCGCGAGGGCGTCACCAACGTGATCCGGCACAGCGGGGCACGACGGTGCGTCGTACGGCTCACCCCGCGCAGCGTCGAGGTGGCCGACGACGGGCGAGGGCCGGAGTCCTCGGTGCCCGGGAACGGTCTGGTAGGTCTGCGGGAGCGGGCCGCGGTGGTCGCTGCCACTGTGGTCACCACGGCGACCGAGCCGGGGTTCTCCCTCACGGTGGTGGCGCCGTGAGCATCCGGATCCTGTTGGCCGACGACCAGGCGCTGGTCCGCGGCGCCCTCTCGGCGCTGCTCGACCTCGAACCCGACCTCGAGGTCGTCGCCGAGGTCGGGTCCGGTGACGCCGTGCTCGACGCCGTGCGCGAGCACCGTCCCGACGTCGCGCTGCTCGACGTCGAGATGCCCGGCATGGACGGCATCGCGGCCGCAGCGCTGGTCCGCGCCGAGTTCCCCGACGTCCGGGTGCTGATCGTGACGACCTTCGGACGACCAGGTTTCCTGCGTCGGGCCCTCCAGGCAGGCGCTTCGGGGTTCGTCGTGAAGGACACCCCGGCTGCCGAGCTCGCCGACGCCGTACGCCGGGTGCACGCCGGACTGCGCGTGGTCGACCCCGCCCTGGCGACCGACAGCCTGGTCGCGGGGGAGTCGCCCCTGACCGCGCGCGAGACCGAGGTGCTGCGCGCTGCGCGCGACGGCTCCGCGGTGGCGGCGATCGCGTCCCGGTTGTTCCTCTCCGAGGGGACGGTGCGCAACCACCTGTCTGCGGCGATCGGGAAGACCGGCGCTGCGAACCGTGCCGAGGCCGTGATCACCGCGGACAACAACGGCTGGCTCTGACGGCCCCACTCGGTACGCTCCACCCGTGACGACCTGGGACGACCTGTACGACGACGCGGACCGCGCGCGTCTGGTCGACGAGCCCGTCAAACGCGTGGCCGCGCCGGTCCGCACCCCGTTCGAGCGCGACCGTGCCCGCGTCGTGCACTCGGCGTCGCTGCGCCGGCTCGCGGCGAAGACGCAGGTGCTCGGACCGCAGGCCGACGACTTCGTGCGCAACCGGCTCACGCACAGCCTCGAGGTCGCCCAGGTGGCTCGGGACATCGCCTACCCGCTGGGCTGCCATCCCGACCTCGCCGAGACCGCGGCGCTCGCGCACGACCTCGGCCACCCGCCGTTCGGGCACAACGGCGAGGAAGCCCTGGACCGCCTCGCCCAGGACTGCGGCGGTTTCGAGGGCAACGCCCAGACCCTGCGGATCCTGACCCGGCTCGAGGCCAAGTCGGTCGACGCCGAGGGGCGTTCGATCGGTCTGAACCTGACGCGCGCGACCCTGGACGCCTGCACCAAGTACCCGTGGCCGCGCCCCGAGGCGGGAGGCAAGTTCGGCGCGTACGCCGACGACCTCCCCGTGTTCACCTGGATGCGCACCGGCGCCGCCGTACGCCGTCGGTGCCTGGAGGCGCAGGTGATGGACTTCGCCGACGACGTCGCCTACTCGGTGCACGACTTCGAGGACGGCATCGTCGGCGGACACATCGACGCCGCGGTGCTCGACGCCCCGGACGAGCTGAGCGGCGTGTGGGAGACCGTGCGCGACTGGTACCTGCCGGACGTCGAGGACGACCGGCTCGACGCCGCGCTCAAGCGGCTGCGCACCGTGCGCACCTGGTCACCCACCGAGTACGACGGCAGCCGGCGCGCGCTGTCCGGCCTGAAGAACCTGACCAGCGACCTCATCGGCGTCTTCTGCGGGAGCGTGCACACGGCCACCCGCAACCGGTACGGCGAGGGTCCGTTGGTGCGCTACGACGCGGACCTCGTGGTGCCGGCGGAGACCGCCGAGGAGATCGCGGTGCTCAAGGGCATCGCCGCGCACTACGTGATGCGCTCACCCGCACGGGTGGCGCTGATGGAGCGGCAGCGGGCGCTCGTCGAGGAGCTGTTCGCCGTGCTGGTCTCCTCCGAGGGCACCTTGCTGGACGCCACCCTGCGCCCCGACTACGACGAGGCCGACGACGACGCCGCCCGGAGGCGGGTCGTCGTCGACCAGATCGCGTCGCTCACCGACGGCAGTGCCGTCGCGTGGCACGAGCGGTTGTGCCGGTCCTCGGGCTGATCAGATCCTGACCGCGAACGGGTCGACGCCCGGTGCGGTCGCGGCGGTGGCCCCGTGCGGGCGCAGGTCGCCGGTCTGCTCGATGCCGGGCTCCGGCGTGACCTTGTGCACGACGGCCTCGGCCAGGGCGACACCCTGGTCGTGGGCGAAGTGCGCGGCCTCGTGGGCCTTCTCCTGGACGGTCGGGTTGTCCTTGACCTTCAGGAAGAGCGACCGGATCTGCTCGTAGCGTTCCTTGCCGGCCTTCGCCCCCAGCACGTAGCCAGCGGTGAACGCGGTCAGGACCAGTGCTTTCTTCACCATGTCAGCCTCCTCAGCGGACCAGGCGACGCACGATCGCCAGGACCACCACGACACCGAGGGCACCGAGCAGGAAACCCTTCTTCGGGCGACCCTGGTCGTCGGTGGCCTGGTCGAGGAGCTGCGAGGCACCGGCCTCGGCCTTCGCCCTGATCTCGTCGGTGTCGATGTTGGACGTGATCTTCTCGACCTTGTCCGTCAGAGCAGTGGTGTCGATCTTGTCGCCGAGCTTCTCGGCGACCGCCCCCACGGACTCGGACAGACGATCCCGCTGCTCGGCGATCTGCGCGCCGAGGTCGGCGGTCTGCGTGCGACTCATGCGTGACTCCCATCGTCGGTTGAGGGACACATACCCATTTCACGCGCGGGACACACACCACGACCGATCAGAGCGACCGATTCAGAGCCCCAGCCGGGCTCGCGCCTGGTCGACGGCGAACTTGGCCTCGGCCAGTCCGAGGTTGGTCCGCTCGCGCCACGCCTTGATCGCGCCGATCTCGTTGCCGGCCTGCAGGCAGGCGAGTACCTCCGGGTCGTGCTCGGGACCACCCGCGGGGGCGGACGGCACGGCAGGGACGGGTGCCGACGTGCCGGTCAGGGCGGCGACCTGGGCCTCGAGCGCGGCCACGCGTTGCTGGAGATCCTGAACTGCGAGACGGACGTCGACTTCGTTCATGTGCCCGACTCTAGGACCGCGTCCGAGAGGTGAACAGAGCGCTAGGAGGAGTGTCCGCCCGCCGACGTAGACTCACCGCCGTGGCGGGCCGCATCAACGAAGAAGACATCGCGAAGGTGCGCGAGACCGCGCGCATCGACGACGTCATCGGCACCTACGTCACCCTCCGGAACGCCGGCGGCGGCAACATGAAGGGGCTGTGCCCGTTCCACGACGAGAAGTCACCGTCGTTCAATGTGACACCAAGCCGGGGTATGTACCATTGCTTCGGTTGCGGAGCAGGCGGCGACGTCATCAAGTTCGTCATGGAGATGGACGGGCTGGGCTTCTCCGAGACCGTCGAGCGGCTGGCCGAGAAGGTCGGCATCGCGCTCCGGTACGAGGAGGGCACCGGACCGTCCCGCAGCAGCGGCGGCCCGCAGCGGCCCCGGCTCGTCGAGGCGCACAAGATCGCCGCCGCCTACTACGCCGACCAGCTCGCCACTCCCGAGGCGATGACCGCGCGGCAGTTCCTCGACACCCGCGGGTTCGACAAGGACGCAGCGGCGCACTTCGGCGTCGGGTTCTCCCCGCGCGGGGGCAGCGACCTGACCAAGCACCTCAAGCAGCTCGGGTTCAGCGACGCCGAGCTGGTCACCGCCGGCCTTGCCGGCGACAACAACCGCGGCCTCTACGACAGGTTCCGCGGCCGCCTGATGTGGCCGATCCGCGACTCCAGCGGTGACGTGATCGGGTTCGGCGCCCGACGCATCTTCGACGACGACCGGATCGAGGCCAAGTACCTCAACACCTCCGAGACGCCGATCTACAAGAAGAGCCAGGTCCTCTACGGGATCGATCTGGCCCGGCGCGAGATCGCCACGGCCAGCCAGGCCGTCATCGTCGAGGGCTACACCGACGTGATGGCTGCGCACCTGGCCGGCGTGAAGACGGCCGTCGCCACCTGCGGTACGGCGTTCGGCGACGACCACGCGCGGGTGATCCGGCGACTGCTGCAGGACCACGACGAGTTCCGCGGCGAGGTGATCTTCACCTTCGACGGCGATGCGGCCGGTCAGAAGGCGGCCATGCGGGCGTTCGAGGGTGACCAGAACTTCGCCGGACAGACCTACGTCGCGGTGGCCGCCGCGGGCCTCGACCCGTGCGACCTCCGGCTCCAGCACGGCGACGCGGCCGTCCGTGACCTGGTCGCCAGCCGGGTGCCGCTGTACCGGTTCGTGCTGGGCAACGTCGTCCAGCGCTACGACCTCGACCGGGCCGACGGACGGATCGACGCCCTGCGCGAGGCAGCCAAGCTGGTCACCGCGATCCGCGACCGCTCCAAGGTCGACGCCTTCGCCCGGGAGCTCGCCGGCATGCTCGGTATCGACCCGAACGACGTCCAGCGCGAGGTCCGGCGCGCCGCGAGTCGCGGCAACGACACCGCCTCCGGCGGACGGGCCGCTCCTGCGCCGGCGCCGGCGGAGTCCCTCGGCATGCCCGATCCGCGCGACCCGCGTTTCCTGCTGGAGCGCGAGACCCTCAAGCTCGTCGTCCAGTACCCGCAGGTGATCGCCGCCGTCCTCAAGGAGGTCGGCCCGGAGGACTTCACCCACCCGGCGTACCGAGCGGTGTGGGCCGTGGTGACTCTCGCCGGAGGGCCGCCGACGGTCGAGGACGCCAGCTGGGGCGCACGACTGCAGGCGAACTCGGTCGACGAGCGGGTGCACTCCCTCCTCACCGCCCTCAGCGTCGAGCCGATCCGGACCGCCAAGGCGCCGGACGCGGCGTACGCCTCGGTGCACGCGAACCGGCTCCGCGAGGTGACGGTGATGCGGCAGATCGCCGACCTGAAGTCCAAGCTCCAGCGCACGAACCCGATCGACGACCAGCTCGAGTACAACCGGATGTTCGGCGATCTCGTAGCGCTCGAGCAGCACCGCCGGATGCTGCGCGAAGCCGCCCTGGACGCGACGTGAGGTTCTTCTACCGGGCCGAGAAGGCGCCTGCCGCCGTCGTGGAGGCCGCGTCGCTCGCTCGCGGCGAGAAGGTGCTCGCCTTCGCCCGCGACACCCGCGCCGGGGACGGTCAGCGCTGGTTGCTGGGGACGCGGTTCGCACTCCACCTCGTCACGCCGGGGGAGGAGTCCGTCCGGATCGGCTGGGAGTCGGTGCAGGCTGCGGACTGGTCCCAGGACGAGGAGACCCTGACGCTCAGCGAGGTCGGCGAGTTCGGCTCGCCCCGGGCGGCGTACGTGTTCGGTCTCGACGACCCGGTGCTGCTGCTGCAGCTGATCCGGGAGCGGGTGACCGCCAGCGTCGTGCTCCAGCGCGGGTACCTGATCGAGGGCAAGAGGGGCTTCAAGGTGATCGGTCGGCGGTCGCCGGCGGGCGGTGAGATCGCGTGGATGCACGAGTACGACGCCGGGATCGACCCCGAGCGGGCCGACGTCCAGAAGGCTGCCCAAGAGGCCCTGGTGCGCGCACGGGCGGACGTCGGGGAGTAGACCGGGAGCCGATTAGCCGACTGCCCGACCCCCTTGCTAATCTTTCCCGGCACGATCCCCTGTAGCTCAATTGGCAGAGCATTCGACTGTTAATCGGAGGGTTGTTGGTTCGAGTCCAACCGGGGGAGCCAGCAGCGAAGGCCCGCACCTCGTGGTGCGGGTCTTTGTCTTTCCCCAGGGGGACCTGGGGTAGAACAGACCCCATGCCCTCCCGCCGCCCTGCCGCCCTGCTCGCCGTCCTCGCCCTGACCCTCGGTCTCGGTCTGTCCGCGTGCGGCGGTGACGACGACCCGAAGTCCAAGGCCGGTGCCAAGCCGTCCTCGACCGCGCTGCCCTCGGCCACCGGACCCGGAACGACCCCGTCGGTGAACTTCGCCACCGGGCAGGACTTCTTCGAGGCGCTGGCGTCCAACGACCCCGACCAGCTCACCGCGGTCGAGGACCTGGTCGCACCGCAGTCGGACGCCGCCGGTTACGTGAGGGCGCTGATCGCATCCCTGAGCAGTGCGGCCGAGAAGCCTGCTGCCCTGGAGCTCAGGACCCCGGAGCCCGGTGTCTACCGACTCTGCTCCACGACGGGAGCCGGGTGCAGCAAGGTCACCGCCGTCGTCCTGACCGACGGCAAGGTCAGCAGCTTCAAGCTGGACGGCAAGGCTGTCAGCAAGAAGTCCGTCGCCCGGTCGGAGTAGCTCAGGCCCCGGGGCAGTCGTTCTTCGCCGGTTTGCCGGCGAACCGGTCCGCCAACCACTGCGCCGGGTCACCGGCGTTCATCACGGCGTGGGTCCCCTCAGGGTCGAGGTGCGCCTCGATCACGTCGCCCTGCTGGCACGCGCGGGCCAGCGCCCGGGTCGTCCAGACCGGGTCGATGAAGGTGTCCTTCTCGCCGTACGCGACGAACATCGGGGCGCTCGTCGGCTTCCGCGGCAGCGCCCACCCCTCCAGCGCCTTGCGGAGGAGCGCGGCGGCCTCGGGGCTGTCGGGTGCCAGGTCGGCGTTGCTCACCTCGGCCTGTGCGTCCTGCCGCCTGCCGCCGTCGTCCTTGACCCCCGCGCAGGTGGACAACGTGTCCCAGTACGTCTTCGCCGCACCGCGTCGGTAGTGGTCGAGGTCGAGGTCCGGGTGCTGGCGCTCCAGGCTCGCGAGCAACCACTGCAACGTCGGCCGCTGGTCGGCGGTCAGGGTGCCGGCCACGGCCTTGTCGACCAGACCCGTCACGTCCGCTGCCGGAGCCAGGGCGATCACGCCGACCAGGTCGAGCTCGGGAGCGTAGGAGCCGGCCTCCTCGTTGGCCGCCCAGACGGCACCCCCGCCCTGGGAGCCGCCGAAGGCTGCCCAGGTCGTCGAGATCCCGGGGAAGGTTGCTCGCGCGGCGCGAACCGAGTCGATGACGTTCAGGCCGGCGGTGGGGGAGTCGAGGTAGGCGTGCACGCCTGGTTCGCCGAGGCCCTGGTAGTCGGTCATCGTGACGGCGACCCCGAGACGCACCAGCTTGATCACCAGCTGCGCCTGCTCGGCGAGGTCCGGGCTGCTCGAGGGCGCACAGCTGTTCAGGATGCCGGTCGACCCGTGACCGAGGGCGACCACGTGCCACCCTCCGGCAGGCGCGTCGCGGTCGGGGACGAACACGGTGCCGGAGACGACGGTGTCCTTGCCGGTGCTGGCGTCGGTCGAGCGGTAGGAGACCCGGGCGGCCCTGATCCCCGCGCGGATCACCGACCGGTCGAGCTGCGGCATGGTCTCGGCACGCACCAGCGACCCCGGCGTCGTACCGCCGAGGTCGGCTCCCTTGATGGTCCGGATGTCGCCGCTGGCGCCGCAGGCCTGCAGCGCGGTCACCAGGACCACGACGAGGGCAGCGGAGCCTGCGGTCCGGCGGAACATGGCGGAGACCTCCGAGGTCGGGAACGTGCGCACGGAGAATCTAGCCGCCCGGCCTCGTGTGTCCCGAAACACGGCGAGAGGCCCTTCTCCGCGGGCTTCTCGAATAGGTAGGTTGCGCCGCCGCCCACTACCCTTGGTCGGTGACCGAGACTTCCACCATCACGTTCGACGACCTCGGTCTTGACCCCAAAGTGCTCAAGGCCATCAAGGACGTCGGCTACGAGACCCCCTCGCCGATCCAGGCCGAGGCCATCCCACCACTGCTCGACGGCGGTCACGTCGTCGGTCTCGCGCAGACCGGAACCGGCAAGACCGCAGCGTTCGCGCTGCCGATCCTGTCCCGGATCGACCTGAGCCAGAAGACCCCGCAGGTCCTCGTCCTCGCGCCCACCCGTGAGCTCGCGCTCCAGGTCTCCGAGGCGTTCGAGAAGTACGCGAGCAACATCCGCGGCCTGCACGTCCTCCCCGTGTACGGCGGTCAGGGCTACGGCGTCCAGCTCTCCGCGCTGCGTCGCGGCGTCCACGTCGTCGTCGGTACGCCGGGCCGCGTCATGGACCACATCGAGAAGGGCACCCTCGACCTCTCCGAGCTGCGGTTCGTCGTGCTCGACGAGGCCGACGAGATGCTCAACATGGGCTTCGCCGAGGACGTCGAGTCGATCTTGTCCGACACCCCGGACGACAAGCAGGTCGCGTTGTTCTCCGCGACGATGCCCTCGCAGATCAAGCGGATCGTCAAGCGGCACGCCCCGGACGCGACCGAGATCAAGGTCAAGGCGACCTCGACGACGGCCGCGAACGTCGAGCAGCGCTTCCTCAAGGTCGCTCACCCGCAGAAGGTCGACGCTCTTACGCGCATCCTCGAGGTCGAGAACTTCGACGGCATGATCATCTTCGTCCGCACCAAGCACGCCACCGAGGAGCTCGCCGAGAAGCTCCGGGCCCGCGGGTTCTCGGCCGCCGCGATCAACGGTGACGTCGCCCAGGTGCAGCGCGAGCGGACCGTGGACCAGCTGCGCAACGCCAAGCTGGACATCCTGGTCGCAACCGACGTCGCGGCCCGTGGTCTCGACGTCCCGCGGATCAGCCACGTCATCAACCACGACATCCCCACCGACACCGAGTCCTACGTCCACCGCATCGGCCGCACCGGTCGCGCCGGCCGCTCGGGTGTCGCGATCTCCTTCGTCACTCCGCGCGAGAACCACCTGCTGCGCGCGATCGAGAAGACGAACAAGACCACCCTGACCGAGATGCGGCTGCCGTCGGTCTCCGACGTGAACGCCTTCCGGGTCTCGAAGTTCAACGACGCCATCGGTCAGGCGATGAGCGACCCGCAGCTCGCGCTGTTCCGTGAGCTGATCGAGGACTACGAGCGCAACAACGACGTACCCGCGCTCGACATCGCCGCCGCGATCGCGGTGCTCTCCCAGGACGGCCAGCCGCTGCTGCTCGAGGAGATGCCCGAGCCGCTGCGGGTGCCGCACAAGGAGCGTTCCAAGGACCGCGCGCCGCGTTCCGGCGAGCGCCGCGGGTTCGCCAGCTACCGGCTCGAGGTCGGCAAGCGGCACCACGTCGAGCCCCGCCAGATCGTTGGTGCACTGGCCAACGAGGGCGGTCTGTCCCGCGAGGACTTCGGCAAGATCGACATCAAGCCGGCCTTCTCCATCGTGGAGCTCCCGGTCGATCTCGACCCCGCGGTCCTGGACAAGCTGTCGGGCACCCGCATCTCGGGGGTGCTGATCAACATCAAGCCGGACAAGTTCGACCGAGGTCACAAGCGCGGGCACACCGGTCCGACCGGCAGCCCGAACAAGAAGTGGAACGCCACCGGCGGCGATTCCTACGCGGGCGCCAAGAAGCCGCGGCACAAGAAGCGGGACAAGTAGCCCCGCCCACGGGTTGGTCCAGGAGGTTGCGCCGCAAACCTCTCGAGTCCATGCTCCGTGCATGCGTCGACTCACCTCCCTGCTGATCGGGCTGCTCGCCGTCGGCTTCCTGACAGCTCCCGCGCAGGCCGCGGACAAGCCCCTCCCGGTGCCGTACTCGTTCCTCCCGAACGCACTCTTCGGCGGCGTCCCCGGTTCCGACGCCCCCGGCACCAACGACTTCGGCTGCAAGCCCTCGGCGGCGCACCCCAACCCGGTCGTCCTGGTGCACGGCACGGCCGGCAACCGCAGCACGAACTGGCAGACCTACGGGCCGCTGCTGAAGAACAACGGCTACTGCGTGTTCTCGCTGACCTACGGCTCGACGCTGCCGCTGCCGTACCCGGGCGCGCTGGGCGGGTTCGGCGACATGCGCACCAGTGCGGGTGAGCTCCAGGTCTTCGTCGACAAGGTGCTGGCCAGCACCGGCGCGCGCGAGGTCGACCTGATCGGGCACTCCCAGGGCACCCTGATGCCGAACTACTACGTGAAGTACCTCGGCGGCGCCGCCAAGGTCGACAAGTACATCTCGTTGGCCCCGGTCTGGAACGGCACCCGGCTCGCTGACCCGATCACGCTGCTGCGCTCGGTGTTCCTGTTCACCGCCGAGCAGACCCCGGTGTGCGTGGCCTGCGCCCAGTTCGCGACGGGCACCGAGTTCATGGCGCAGATCCAGGCCGGCGGTACGGCGGCCGCAGGCGTGCGGTACACGAACATCATGACCAAGTACGACGAGCTCGTCGTTCCCTATACCAGTGGGGCGCAGCCGGGGATGACGAACATCGTGCTCCAGGACCGTTGCGCGCAGGACTACAGCGAGCATTTCGAGATCGCGTCGGACAGAAATGCCAGTGTTCTCGTGCTCAACGCGCTGGACCCGGCCCATCCGCGCACGCTCACGTGCTCCGTCGTCCTGCCCTTCGTCGGTGGGATCTGAGTCCGTCAAGCGGTCTATGACACGCATCGTGGGTGTTTGACACGCTCTCAGGCTGCTCTTAGGTTTCGTCGTGGGTGAGGGCCTACAGCGCGTCCGCGCGCACCTATGACCAAGGAACTGTAGATGCGGCGTTTCCTCCTTGCCCTTGCCGTGGCCCTCTCGGCACTGCTCTTCGTCCCGCAGGCCGCCTCGGCCCACGTGGAGCGGCCGTCGTACTGGCCCGACCCGACGGCGGACTGCGCGGTCGCACCCTGCGCGGGCGGCGCCGTACCGACGGCCCGGTCTCTGTCCTCGGCGCTGGACAGGAGCAAGCCCGGCAAGACCCGGGTCGTCTGCAAGTCCAACTCCCTGAAGCTGGTCAAGAAGTCGATCAGGAAGGCGCGCGAGGACGGCTACTACATCCGTCCGTCCGACCACCGCGCGCTGGGCAAGAAGGCCGCCGCCAAGCTGCTGCGCATCAACAAGGCCCTGTTCGAGCGCTGCAAGTACAAGGAGATCCAGCCGGCTGTCACTGCCTCGGGGAACAACGACCGGGTCGTGATCATGCCGGGCATGTACCTCGAGCCGACCTCGCGGTCCAAGCCGACGTACGACGCCAGGTGCGCGAAGTACCACACCCACTCCGACTCCGGTGACCCCGGCGCGATGTCGCACGAGGCCCAGCTGCGCTGCCCGAACGACGCCAACCTGATCGCCATCATCGGTCGCGACCTGGGCAAGGGCATGAAGGCCGACCCCGACCCGGCGCTGGAGAACCGTCTCGGCATCCCGAACCCGGGCAAGTGCATCCGCTGCAACTTCCAGCTCGAGGGTTCCGGTGTCAGCGCCGACGACGTGATCATCGAGGCCGGCGACCCGAAGGCCGGGGACTCCGGGCCCTCGGCCGCCGGTCACAAGAAGGACGTCGGCATCTTCGTCGACCGCGCCGACGGCGTGGTGCTGCGCAACATCAAGATCCGGCACGCGCGCGAGCACGGCATCTACGTGATCGAGACCGACGGCTACCTGTTCGACCGGTTCAAGGCCTACTACGCCGGTGCGTACGGCGTGCTGTCGTTCGTCGGTGACCACGGTGTGGTGCAGAACTGCGACGCCAAGGGGTCCGGTGACTCCGGCATCTACCCGGGCTCGGGCGCGCCCAGCCTGCTCGCCAACCGCGACACCGGGTTCTACCCGACTGCGCGGTACAGCCAGTACTACCGGTTCTGCGACAGCCACCACAACACGGGCGGCTTCTCCGGCACCAACAGCCACGGCACGCTGATCTACGCCAACAACTTCTACGACAACGCGTTGGGCCTGACCACCGACGTCTTCACCGCGGCCGGCCACCCCGGCTTCCCGCAGGCGGGCAACGTCATCGACGGCAACAACTTCTACTCGAACAACTTCAACCCGTTCAAGCCTGGTTCGGACGTCGTGCCGTTCATCCCGGCACCGGTCGGCTCCGGGCTCTGGCTCGCCGGCGGCAACGAGAACATCGTCAAGAACAACCGGTTCTACGACAACTGGCGCTACGGCACCATGA
Organism: Marmoricola sp. OAE513; assembly: GCF_040546585.1. Taxonomy (NCBI): domain Bacteria; kingdom Bacillati; phylum Actinomycetota; class Actinomycetes; order Propionibacteriales; family Nocardioidaceae; genus Marmoricola; species Marmoricola sp. OAE513. Next base: position 3,335,399 of record NZ_JBEPOC010000001.1, read on the forward strand.
TCTTCGCCGTCCCGGACGCGACCGTCTGCGGCCCGATCCTGGGCGACACGGAGACGCCGATCCCGGGCTGCAACCCGATCGGGATCAGCACGTCGTACGGGAACAAGACGTTCAACAACAAGATGGGCGTCGCTCCGAACGGCGACGTCCGGCCGAACGGTACCGACTTCTGGTGGGACGCGTTCCCGACCAACACCGGCAACTGCTGGTGGGGCAACACCGCCGCGCCCGGCAAGAAGGTCAGCACGAACACGATGCTGCCGAGCTGCAGCAGCGGCACCAAGCCGAACCAGAGCGTCGGCCTGGGCAACGTGCTGGGCGAGGCCGAGCTGGTGGCCTGCCTCGCCGGTCTCCAGCTCGGTGGGTACCCGGGCGGCACCGACGGACTCTGCACCTGGGCGGTCACCCCGAAGAAGCCGGGGAGCGCAGCCGCCAAGGCGGCCGCGTCCTCGACGAAGGTGAGCGACCAGCAGATGAAGGTGATGTCGGCGTTCTGCAAGGCCGGGCTCGGCCAGCGCACCTGCAAGCCCTACAAGCAGGGTCTCGACGCCGTCGGCCTGCTGAACATGGTGCTCGGACCGCTGCTGCCCGGCAACGTCAAGCCCGGTCCGACCAGCACCAAGCCGCTGAGCATGTACACCTGCAGCTGGTGGAACAAGGCGACCCCGAGCGCCCAGCTGGAGATCATCCAGCGGATCCGCAACATGAACGGCAAGCAGGTCCAGGGCGGCAACAAGGCCGTGGGCTACGGCTCGCTGCTCAAGGACAACGCCGCGAAGCAGCTCTTCGACGGCCGCTGCACCAGCGGCTACTCCGGCGGGTTCGCGCTGTACAAGATCTACGGAGCGGCAGCGGCGTTCACCGCAGCCAACCAGTGATCCGGGGCATGTCGGTTGCTGGAAGGGACATCCAGCAACCGACGTGCTGCTCCGCGCCCCGGAGCGTATGGGTAGGCTCGCGCGTCGAAGGGCGGTAGCTCAGTCGGTCAGAGCAGAGGACTCATAATCCTTGGGTCGTGGGTTCGAGCCCCACCCGCCCTACTCAGGTGAAATTCTGCCGGTCGGTGCGTCGAGGTCGTCCTGTCGCGCAGGCGTCGCGGCCAGCAGCGTCAACCAGCTGCTCTGCTCCTCGTCGCTGCTCTGCACGCTCCACTCGACGCTCATCCCGGCCCGCTCGATCTCAGCAACGAACTGCGCCTCGGACCACAGTGCTCGGAAGTAGGGGTTGCCGGACTCGCCGACCTCCCAACCTGTCCCTTCGCCCAGGCGCACCGCTACGGCGAACCGGCCGTGGGGACGCAGGCTGGTCGAGATGCGGGCGAGGACGCCGGGGAGGTGCTGGGGCTCGACGTGCTGCAGGACGTGCAGAGCCACCACCCCGTCGTACGGACCTCCGAGGTCGTCCGTCACGACGTCGAGCCGTTCGACCCGCTTGCCGCGTGCCGCTTGGAGGTCGAGGAAGGCCTGCGTGATGTCGGTACGGCGGACGCGAAGGCCGGCTTCCTCCAGGGCATCGGCGTCCCAGCCGGGGCCGGACCCGATCTCGAGGACCTCGCCCGTCGGGACGGCCCGCACCAAGCGGGTCAGGACCTCGGACAACCCGACGCCGGCCGTCTCGCGTGCGTAGTCCTCGGCGATCAGCTCGTAGGACGCGACGGTGCGGGCGTTGGGCGGACCCCCTGGGTCCGGCACGTGGCGACGCTCCATCCGTGGAGCCTACGGGCAACCAGGCACGCTCGCCCCAGCTGAGGTTCACGGCGGCGCGCTGTGCCGGGCCGCTCGGGGCAGCGCGCCAGGCCGGGGGTGCGTCCCCATAGGTCTGGACCACCCCGGGACCTAGGTCACGATTCAGACAATTGACGTCCGATTTGCGCGTTTAGATCGATCCACGGCCGATCTGGGTGTTCCATAGAGGCAAGCACTCAGATCGAGTTGAAAGGGAGAGCACAATGCAGTGCACTCACTCGCCGCGCTGTCCGGAAGCCACCGCTCCCAACTGCTGCAGCGCGCACACCGTTTCCGACCACTTCGAGCAGGGCTGGGAGCAGCTCTGCAACGGGGTCATCCTGTTCGACGACGGCCGGTACCTCGCCCCGGACGGCCACGTCGAGATGGTCCCGCTGTCCGCAGCTTCCTGATCAGCACACCCCGAGACTGATCAGCCCAGAAGTCAGCCCAGAAGTCAGCCCAGAAGTCAGCACAGAAGTCAGCCCAGGATCTCAGCGCAGCCGGGAGATCTTCCGGCGGTAGGTCGGCACACCCTGTTCGCCGACCTGGACGTCGTGGATCACGTGGTGGTTCCGGTCGCCCGCGACGGGCGACTGGCTCGCGACCAGCAGTCGCTTCCCGATGAACGTCGCGTTCGACGGCCCGTCGAACGGGATCGACGAACCGTTCTTGCCGGCACCCACCCCCTTGGGGAACCGCTCGAGCTCCTTGCCCGCGGGCGAGAGCACGACGATCTGGTTCGAGACCACGTTCGCGAGGTAGATCTTGCCGGACTTCCCGATGCCGAAGCCGTCGGGGAGCTCCATCGTGCGCGACTTCCAGAGCGTGCTGAGCGCTCCGGGCTTCCCGCCCTTCTTGACGGGCAGTCGGTAGAGCCGGCCGCGCAGGGCCTGCCCGTCGACGGTGGTCTGCTGGCCGATCAGGAACGAGCGGGTCGAGGCCTGGTAGACCAGTCCCGTCGTGCCGAACCCGAGGCTGTTGTCCAACGCTGCCGACGCGAACCACACCGTCGGCGCACCGCCCTTCGCCGGGATCCGCCAGATCACCGCCTGGCCGTAGTCGGTGATGTACAGGGCACCGTCCGGGCCCCACGCGGCGTAGTTCGGGATCGCCTTGTCGTCGGAGCCGTTGGGGGAGCACGGCTTCTTCTTCTTCGAGCACAGCGGCAGGTCGGGCAGGGTCGCCTGCCGCTTGAACTTGCCGGTCTTGGTGTTGAGGGTGAGCACGCCCGAGGTCGACTTCTCCAGCAGCACCAGCCTGCCGCGGGCGTCCGAGGTCGCGACCTGGACGCCGGGCTCCTGCCCGAGCTTCTGGCCGGGGACCGTCCACGAGCGCAGCAGCGTCCCGCTGCCGGTCCACTCGAAGACCCGCGAGGCCGTCTTGTTCGACGTCGAGGCGTAGGTGCCGGCGTACACCCGGCCGTTGGGGTGCGCGAAGACGTACGCCGGGGTGCCCGGGTAGGGGACCCGCGAGAACACCTGGGTGTTCCACTTCGCGCGGGCGGCCGAGGAGGCCGACTGCGGGTGCGCGGACAGCACGACGACGCCGAGGACGGTGGCGACGGCGGCCGCGAGGACCCGCCTCACAGCTTGTCCAGAACTTCGATCGCGGCACGCTTGCCGGAGCGCACGGCTCCGTCCATGTAGCCGTTCCAGTACGTCGAGGTCTCCGTGCCGGCCCAGTGCACGCGACCGTGCGGCTGACGGATCGCCGGGCCGTACTTCGTCATGGTTCCCGGCGCCATGATCGGCACCGGTCCGCCGCCGGTCCACCGCTCCTTGGTCCAGTCGTGCTCGGTGTACTCGATCGGCTTGAGCGCCTTCGGTCCGAACATCTGGGCGAAGCCCTCGAGCACCGCCTTCCGGCGGTTGGCCAGCGACAGGTGGGCGTACTGCCGGTGCACCGAGCCGCCGACGAAGGCGAGCAGGACGCCCACCTTCGCGTCCTGCGGGGAGTTGTCGAAGACCGCGCGGGTGGCGCCCGCGTCGGCCAGGCCGGATCCGCTGTGGCCGTCCTTGCGCCAGAACGGCGTGGAGTAGACGGCGTCGCACTTCATCAGCTCGCCCATGTTCCAGTGCGTGAGCAGGTTGTGACGCTGCGTCGAGAGCTGGGGGTACCAGTCGATCCCGAGCACCATCGGCGGCGGCGCCGCGACGATCACCCGGCGGGCCCTTACGATGCCGCGGCTGGTGTGCACCACCGCACGGTGGCCAGGACTCTGGTCGATGCGGTTGACCCGCGTGTGCAGGGCGACACGGTGGCCGAGCTTCTCGGCCAGGCGCAGCGGGACCAGCTGGGAGCCACCGACGAAACGACGTTCCTGAGCGCCGCCCTTGGTGTCGGAGTTGAGCTCGAAGGTGCCGGGCGTGGACTCGTTGCCGGAGCACGCGAGGTAGTGGATGACGAACAGCAGCGAGAGCTGGTTCGGGTCCGCGCCGAAGCCGGGCTGGGTCCAGCACTTGATCAGGTTCTCGACCGCGGTCTTGTTCAAGGTGTTGTGACGGATGAACTGGGACAGCGTCTGGGAGTCCCACTCCTTCGCCTTGGGGTGCGACCAGGGCGCGTCGACCGGCATCTCGGCGGCGTACCCGTCCAGCTTGCTGAGCAGCAGCGCGGCGTCGAGCAGGATCGTCGGGTCCGGCGGCACGGTACCGGTGTACGTCGACCGCTGACCCCGCGAGACGAAGACGTTCTTGCCGGCGGTGTACTCGGGAAAGGTCGGGACCTTGAGCTTCTTGGCCAGCGCGATGATGTGGTCCTGGGTGGGCCCGACGAACGCGCCACCGGCCTCGATGACGCTGCCGTTCTTGAGCTCGTGGTTGAGCAGTCGCCCGCCCACGCGCTTGCGGGCCTCGAGCACGAGCACGGACTTGCCCGCGCGCGCCACCTTGCGAGCGGCGACCAGTCCGGACAGGCCGCCGCCGACGACGACCACGTCGACCTTCTTCGGCAGCGACCCCTGCAGCGTCGCCGCGCTGACCTGTTCCTCGAGCAGGCCGACACCCATCGTGCCGAGGCCGGTGGCGAGGGCGCCCTTGAACAGGGTCCGCCGGTCGAGGGGGAGGGTCATGAAGTGCTCCTGGGAGGGCAGAAAGCGAACATGTGTCAGGTTTAGGTTTGATGCTAACCTCAGGCCGTGCCTGCTGTCACCTCACCTGCGCTCACCGGCTCGCCGGGGCTGCGTCGTACTCCCATGCAGGCTCGTTCGCGCGAGCGGGTCGAGCGCATCCTGGACTCCGCCTCGGACCTCGTCGTGGAGCACGGTGTCGACGCGTTGAGCACACGGGCGATCGCGGCCGAGGCCGAGGTCCCGATCGCCTCGCTCTACCAGTACTTCTCCGACCGGGACGCCATCCTGCTGGCCCTGGTCGAGCGCGACACCCTGGAGATGGACGAGCAGGTCGCCGCCGACCTCGCGGAGCTGACGGACCTTTCCGTGGCCTCGCTGGTCGAGACGACGATGCGCGCCTACGTGAAGGTCTACGCCCGGCGTCCGGACTTCGTCGAGATCTGGCTGCGTGGTCGCACCAACCCCGCCGTCAACGACTTCGGTCGGCAGCACAACCGGCGTACCGCGCAGGAGCTGCGCACCTTCGCGGTCGACGCCGGTCTTGCCCGTCCGGACATGCCGCTGGCCGCGGCCGAGCTCGCGGTCGAGATCGGCGACCGCTGCTTCCAGCTCGCCTACGAGACCGATCTGGCCGGGGATCCGTTCCTGGTCGAGCAGGGCATCGCGATGGTCGCGGCCTACCTGCGCACCTTCGCTGCGGAGCCCGCGGCGTGACGGCGTACGACGGGGTCCGCGCGCAGGTCGCGGACGCCTCGCGGCGCCTGGCCGCCGAAGGCCTCCTCATCGGTACGGCGGGCAACGTCAGTGCCGTCGACGCGTCTTCGGGCCACGTCGCGGTGACGGCGACCGGGGTCGTCCTGGGGGAGTGCTCTCCCGAGCACGTGACCGTCGTCGACCGGGACGGGAACGTCGTCCTCGGCGATCTCGAGCCCACCTCCGAGGTCGAGCTGCACCTCGCTGCCGTCGGACGCGCGGGCGCGCTCGCGGTCGTGCACACGCACGCCCCTGCCGCCACCGCCGTCGGCTGCGTCCAGGACGAGCTCCCGGTGATCCACTACCAGCAGCTGCTGCTCGGCGGTGCGATCCCGGTGGTGCCGTACGCGACCTTCGGCAGCACCGAACTCGCTGACGGTGTCACCGCGGCACTGACCGGCCGGTCCGCCGCGCTGATGGCGAACCACGGAGCGGTCACCACCGGCGGCGACCTGGCCAAGGCTGTCGAGAACGCGCTGCTGCTCGAGTGGTGCTGCCGGCTGCTGCTCGACGCGACCGTCCTGGGTAGCCCCCGCTTTCTGGACGAGGTCCAGCAGGCGGCGGTCATCGAGGCCGCTCTCGCCCGCAGCTACGGAACCACCCGAGCGGTCGCGGACCGCCATCCCGAGGAGACTCCATGACCCAGACGATCGCCGTGGTCGGCGTCCACGTGCTCGACACCCACGTCCTGCGGGTCGAGTCGATCCCCGAGAGCTCCGACGGCGCCGTCGTCGACACGATCCGGATGTCGGCCGCCGGGACCGCCGGGGGGACCGGTCTGGTGCTGTCCCGCCTCGGCGCCGACGTGCACAGCATCGGCGCGCTCGGTGACGACCCGATTGCCAGCGTGCTCACCTCGCTTCTTGCTGCGGACGGCATCGACGTCTCGCGCCTGGTCACCAAGGAGGGGGTGCAGACCTCCTCGAGCGTGATCCCGGTGCGCCCGAACGGCGACCGCCCGGCGTGGCACTGCATCGGCGCCAACGGCACGCTGACGCTCGAGGACATCGACCTGACCTCGGTGCCGGGGCTGACCCACGTGCACCTCGGGGGGCCCGAGTTCCTCGGTGGCCCGGCCGCCGGCGAGCTGCTCGCCGCGGCGAAGGCGGCCGGCTGCACCACCTCGGTCGACATCCTCGCGCCGGGCGACCCCGACCTCCTCGCGTGGATCGAGGACTGCCTCCCGCACACCGACTACCTGCTGCCGAACGACGAACAGGTGCTCGGCTTCACCGGCGAGACCGACCTGGCCGCCGGTGCCCGTGCGCTCGTCGCCAAGGGAGCCGGCTGCGTTGCGGTCACCCAGGGCTCGAAGGGCGCGATCGTCGTGACGGCCGAGGAGGAGCACGAGGTCCCGGCGTTCAGCATCGAGGTCGTCGACACCACCGGCTGCGGCGACGCGTTCTCCGCCGGCTTCCTGCTCGCCCGGGCCGAGGGCCTCGGCCTCGCCGAGTCCGCCCGCCTCGGGTGCGCCGCCGCCGCGCAGGTCGCCACCGGCGTCGGCACCGACGCGGGGGACTACGACTGGGACAAGGTCAAGGCGTTCGCCGGCTAGCCCGGTAGTCGAGCTTGCCGAGACGCGGTTCGGTACGCGTGGACCTCAGGGCGTCTCGGCAAGCTCGACGACCGATGCCGCTCGACGACCGATGCCGTTCGACGACCGATGCAGCTCGACGACCGGACTCAGTGGTGCGCTGCGTCGCGGATCTCGCCGACAAGCTCCTCGATGACGTCCTCGAGCGTCGCGATGCCCACGACCTCGCCGGACTCGTCGACGACTCGCGCCATGTGCGCGCCCTGGGACTGCACCGCTTGCAGCGCGTGCACCAGGGTCTCGCCGGTCCGGACGTTGGCGAACTGGCGGATCCAGCGGTCCTCGACGACCCGGGCACGTCCATGCGGGTCGTGACCGAGGACGTCCTTGATGTGCAGGTAGCCGATCAGCGTGCCGGTCTCACCGACGACGGGGAAGCGGGAGAACCCGGTCTCCGCGCAGATCGCCTCGACCTCGGTGACCCGGGCACCCCGCGTGACGGTCTGCAGCCCGGCCATCGGCAGGTACACGTCGGCGACCGTTCGGGAGGTGAACCCGAGGGCGCCGGAGAGGCGTTCGTACTCACCCTCCTCGAGCAGGCCCTCGGCGCGGGACTCGTCGACCAGCGCCTCGACCTGCTCGTGGGTGAACACCGAGGACACCTCGGCCTTCGGCTCGATGCCGACCAGGCGGAGGATGCCGTTCGCGATCGCGTTCAGGATCCACACGATCGGCTTGAGGGCGGTGACGATCATGATCATCGGCGCGCCGAAGACCAGCGCCGCGCGCTCGGGGCCGGCCAGCGCCAGGTTCTTGGGCACCATCTCGCCGAGCACCACGTGCAGGTAGACGACGAAGGTCAACGCGATCGTGAACGCGATCGGGTGCACGGCTCCGTGCGGGATGCCCAGGTTCTCGGCGATAGGTTCCAGCAGGTGGGCCAGTGCGGGTTCGGCGACGGCACCGAGGCCGAGAGAGCAGACCGTGATGCCGAACTGGGCTCCGGCCATGACCAGGGAGACCTGCTCCATCGCGCGTAGCGCCGACTTGGCCAGCGCCGAACCCTGCTGGGCGCGTGGCTCGATCTGCGTACGACGGGCGGAGACCAACGCGAACTCGGCACCGACGAAGAACGCGTTGCCGATCAGCAGCGCGACGCCGAGGAGGAGACCGGCTTCCGTGCTCATGCGCGACCTCGCTTCGTGTCGGCCGCCCACGAGCACAGGTGGCAGTGCTCGATCAGTCGCTCACTTCGTTCGCTCATGCCTGCACCTCCTCGTCGACCTCACGGCGTACCGAGATGCGGTCGACCCGCAACCCGTCCATCAGCTCGACGCGCAGTCGGGCGAACTCGTGCACGGGCTTCTCGTCGTCGTCCTCGGGGGGGATGACCGGGAGGGGGACGCGGACCTCGTCGCCGCGGACGGGGATCCGGCCGAGCGCCTGGACCAGCAGTCCCGCGACGGTGTCGTAGTCCTCGTGCTCGGGCAGGTCGAGACCGGTCGCGTCGAGCACCTCGTCGGGACGCAGCAGGCCCGAGACGATCCACGACCCGTCCGGACGCCGGCGCAGCCGGGCCGAGAGCCGGTCGTGCTCGTCGGAGATGTCGCCGACGATCTCCTCGACCACGTCCTCCAGGGTCACGATCCCCGCGGTGCCGCCGTACTCGTCGGAGACGATCGCCATCTGGAAACCCTCACCGCGCAGCAGCGCGAGCAACGGGTCCAGGCGCAATGACTCGGGGACCAGTGTGGCGGCCACCATCACCTCGCGGACCAGGGTGGAGTCGCGGTCGCTGCGGGCCACCGCGACGGCCTGCTTCACGTGCACCGACCCCACGATGTTGTCGCTGCTGCCCTTGATGACGGGGAACTTGGAGAACCCGGTCGCTGCGGAGAGGTCGATGATCTTCGAGACCGGGTCGGAGGCGTCGACCGACGCCATCCGCATCCGCGGCGTCATGATCTCGCCGGCGGTCCGGGGTCCGAACGCGATCGAGCGCTGCACCAGGTGCGCGGTCTCGGTGTCCAGGGTTCCCTCGGAGGCCGACCGCCCGGCGAGCGAGGCGAGCTCCTCGGAGGAACGTGCCGACCGGAGCTCCTCCTGCGGCTCGACGCCGAGCGCGCGGACGATCGCGTTCGCCGAGCCGTTGAGCCCCTTGATCGGGAGCGAGATGACCATCGTGAAGACGCGTTGGAAGCCCTGGGTCGCCTTGGCGGTCGCGAGCGGGAGGGAGATCGCCACGTTCTTCGGCACCAGCTCGCCGAAGATCATCGTCGCGAAGGTGGCGATGATCAGTCCGAGGGCGACCGAGACCGGGGTGACCGTGTCCTCCGACAGGCCCCACGACTCCAGGGGGTCCTCGAGCAGCCGGGCGATCGCGGGCTCGGCGAGGAAACCGATCGCGAGGTTCGTCAGCGTGATCCCGACCTGGGCACCGGAGAGCTGGGTCGAGAGCGAACGCAGCGCGACCGAGACTCCCTCGGCGCCACGGTCGCCACTGGCGACGGCTCGTTCGACCTCGGCGCGGTCGACGGTGACGAGGGCGAATTCGGCCGCGACGAACAGGCCGCACATGACCATCAGGGCCACGGCCGCGCCGAGCAGGATCCACTCCATGCGCCCCATTGTTGCGGGTCGCTCCCACTCGCGCCGCACAGGTAGGTGCAGGAGAGGCTCTGGACTTCCTCCCAGGTAGTCGTGAGAGGGTCGTCATCTCGCGCGAACCAGCGGTTCGCATCCCGTCGTCAGGAGGACCTCGATGCTTCGGCTCTCCGGCACCGGCGACTCCCACGTCGGTCTTGTCCGCGGCAACAACGAGGACTCCGCGTTCGTGAGCCCGTACTGCATCCTGGTCGCCGACGGGGTCGGCGGGGGAGCAGCGGGCGAGGTCGCCTCGGCCACGGCGGCGTACGCGTTGGCAGGAACTGCCCTGATGCGCCGCGGCGAGGACCCGGCCCAGGTGCTCGCCGCCGGGTTCGCGCTCGCCCAGGCCCAGGTGCACGCGGGGGTCGACCTCGACCCGAGCCGCAGCGGCATGGCGACGACGCTGACCTCCGTGGTCACCGACGGGACCCGGTTCGTGCTCGGGCACCTCGGCGACTCCCGCGGCTACGTGTTCCGCGACGGCGAGCTGAACAGGGTCAGCACCGACCACACCTACATCCAGAACATGCTCGACGAGGGGCGTCTCGACGAGGCGGGATCTGCCGAGCACCCGTGGCGCAACGTCGTGCTGCGGGTCGTGAACGGGCACGCCGACGTCGAGCCGGACCTGGTCGAGCTCGACCTGGTGGTCGGAGACCGGGTACTGCTGGCCAGCGACGGCCTGAGCGACCTGGTCACCGAGGACGAGATCGCGCGCACGCTGGGCGCTGCGAGCGACGACGCAGCCGTCCCCGAGCTGATCGCGCGGGCGCTGGGGCGGGGCGGCAGGGACAACGTCACCTGTGTCCTGGCCACCGTCGTCGACGGCCCCGAGATCAGTGCCGACGGTCATCTGTACGGCGCGCTCGGGGATCCCGGGAACGTGGTCGACGTCGCCGCCGTACGGGCGCCGGAGTCCGCCTGAGCAGGAGTGGCAGGTTCCACACTGGAACGTGTTCCACTTTCACGTTCGTGCGGGGAGAATGGCGGGATGGCTGACATCGCGCGCCCCCGTCTCGAAGGCTCCGTCGCCGTGCGCGGCGAGCGTCGGCTCTCCTTCGCCGAGTTCGGGACGCCGCGCGGCGCCGCGATCATCTGGCTGCACGGCACGCCGGGCGGACGCCGCCAGGTACCGGTCGAGGCGCGCCTGTACGCCGAGGAGCACGACCTCCGGATCATCGGGATCGACCGCCCGGGCATCGGTACCTCCACCCCGCACCTGTACGACGACATCCTCGACTGGACCGGCGACCTCGAGCTCCTGGCCGACAACCTCGGCATCGACACCTTCCGGGTGATCGGCCTGTCCGGCGGCGGCCCCTATGCGCTCGCGGCCGGCGCCGCCCTGCCGCACCGCGTGCACGGCGTCGGGGTCCTCGGCGGCGTCGCGCCCACCAAGGGCGCGGACGCGATCCGCGGCGGGCTGGTCGAGGTCGCGCCGTACGCCGCCCCGGTCCTGGGTGCGGTCCGGCTCCCGCTCAGCTACGCCCTGGCCGCCGGCATCCAGCTGGTCAAGCCGCTGGCCGGCCTGGCGATCGGCACCTACGGCGTCTTCCAGCCCCGCGGTGACCGCGAGCTGCTCGCCCGGCCCGAGTTCAAGGCGATGTTCCTCGACGACCTGATCAACGGTTCCCGGTTCCAGGTGGGCGCCCCGCTGGCCGACATCATCCTCTTCACCAAGCACTGGGGTTTCGAGGCCGCGGACGTCAGCGTGCCGGTGCGTTGGTGGCACGGCGACGACGACCACATCATCCCGCACGCGCACGGCGTCCACATGGTCGAGCGGCTGCCCGACGCGGCGTTCGCCACCATCGACGGGGAGTCGCACCTGTCCGGGATGAGCGTGGCGACCGAGGTGCTGCAGACCCTGATGGAGCTCGGGCCGCGCAAGGTCACCCGCAAGCGCGCGGCGAAAGCGTGATTCCTCCGCATTTGCCCCACAACCGATCCTGTGTCCCTCTGGTGTCAGGGCTCGACTTGAGCCACAATGGGGGACACAAGTTCACATTCGTCACAGGTCAACCTCGCTGACGTCGAAGAGCCCGCTGGGGAAGGCGTAGCTCAACGCCGGAGTCAGAGGAGGCTGAAGTGACACGTACTGCGACCCGTGGAGTCTTGTTCATCCACTCGGCGCCGTCTGCGCTGTGCCCGCACGTGGAGTGGGCCGCAGGGGGTGTGCTCGGCAATGCCGTGAACCTCGAGTGGACGCCGCAGCCTGCTCAGGCGGGTACCTACCGTGCGGAGTACTCGTGGACCGGAGACGCCGGCACGGCCGCTGCCATCGCTTCGGCCCTGCGCGGCTGGAACCAGCTCCGCTTCGAGATCACCGAGGAGCCCACCTCGTCCACCGAGGGCGCCCGCTTCTCCTACACCCCCGAGCTCGGTGTGTTCCACGGCGTGACCGGCCTGCACGGCGACCTGATGATCCCCGAGGACCGGATCAAGGCAGCCGTCATCAAGGCCGCGCTCGGCGAGACCACGATCGAGCTCGAGATCGACAAGCTCCTCGGCAAGCCGTGGGACGACCAGCTCGAGACCTTCCGGTACGCCGGCGACGGCGTGCCGGTCAGGTGGCTCCACCAGGTGGTGTGATCGACCACCAGCCCGGGTCAGCGATCGCGTCGCGGGTCTGAACGATGCTCGCGTTGGTGCCGGGTGCGCCGACACGTCGCTTTCGCGCACGTGCGCTCCTCCGCACGCGTGCACAAAACCGACGGGTCGGCTTCATCCCGCTCTTCGCCAGAGCTCAGAGCGGGATGTTCGTGTGTGCCCCGCGCTGCACCAACCCAGCGCCTGCGATCGCCTTCGCGATCGCCGACCGGGTCGACGCCGGTGAGACGACCTCGTCCACCACGCCGATCTCGACAGCCTTGTCGATGCCGCCCGCGATCCGGGCGTGCTCCTCGGCGAGCTCGGCCTCGACCTGCGGGCGGATCTCGGGAGCCACGTCGGCGAGCTTGCGACGGTGCAGGATCCGTACGGCGGCGACGGCGCCCATGACGGCGACCTCCGCGTCCGGCCAGGCCAGGACCTTGGTGGCGCCGAGCGAGCGCGAGTTCATCGCGATGTAGGCGCCGCCGTAGGTCTTGCGGGTCACCACGGTCACCCGCGGCACGACCGCCTCGCCGAACGCGTGCAGGAGCTTCGCGCCTCGGCGTACGACGCCGTCCCACTCCTGGCCGACGCCGGGGAGGTAACCGGGGACGTCGACGAGCACGATCAGCGGGATGCCGAACGCGTCGCACATCCGCACGAAACGTGACGCCTTCTCCGCCGAGGCGGAGTCCAGGCAGCCGCCGAGGCGCAGCGGGTTGTTGGCGATGACGCCGACGCTGCGGCCCCCGAAGCGTCCGAGCGTGGTGACGATGTTCGGGGCCCACTTCGCGTGCAGCTCGATCGCGGTGCCTTCATCCAGGACGCCGGCCACCAGCGGGTGCACGTCGTAGGCGCGCTTCTTGGACTCCGGCAGCAGGCCGCCGAGGTCGATGTCCTCGACAGCGGCGACGTCGAGGGTGCCCTGGGCGCCGAGCAGGAAGGCCAGGTCGCGGGCCGCATCGAGCGCCTGGCGCTCGGTGTCGGTGACGACGTGCACGACACCGGACCGACGTCCGTGCGGCTCCGGGCCACCGAGCCGCAGCATGTCGACGTCCTCACCGGTGACCGAGCGGACCACGTCCGGGCCGGTCACGAAGATGCGGCCCTCGGGACCGAGGATCACCACGTCGGTCAGCGCCGGCCCGTACGCCGCGCCGCCGGCGGCGGGTCCGAGCACGACCGAGATCTGCGGGATCGTGCCGGACGCCTTGGTCATCGCGTGGAAGATCTCGCCGACCGCGTGCAGCGAGAGCACGCCCTCGGCCAGCCGGGCGCCGCCGGAGTGCCACAGGCCGATGATCGGGACCCGGTCGGTCAGCGCTCGCTGGTACGCCGCGACGACGACCTTGCAGCCCTCGAAGCCCATCGCCCCGCCCATGACGGTGGGGTCGGAGCAGAACGCGACCACGGTCTTCCCGTGGGTGCGCCCGATGCCGTAGAGCATCCCGGAGCCGTCGACCGGGGAGAGCGGCTGGAACGTGCCTTCGTCGAAGAGCGCCTCGAGCCGGACCAGGGGATGACGCGGATCTGCGGGCGTCTCGGCGAGCTCGACGACCGGCGCCCGGTCATCGAGCTTGTCGAGATGCGGCGCGGCGGTCACGAAAGGCTCCCGAACGCGACGGCGACGTTGGCGCCGCCGAAGCCGAAGGAGTTGTTCAGTGCCGCGATGTCGCCGCTGCGCAGCTCGCGCGCGGTGGTCGGGATGTCGAGCTCGACGGCCGGGTCGAGGTTGTCGAGGTTGATCGTCGGCGGCGAGATCCGGTGGTGGATCGCGAGCACGGTCGCGATCGACTCCAACGCCCCGGCGCCACCGAGCAGGTGCCCGGTCATCGACTTGGTGCTGGTGACCACGACCTCGTCGGCGAACTTGCCGAGCGTCGCGTGGATCATCAGGCCCTCGGCGACGTCACCCTGCGGTGTGGAGGTCGCGTGCGCGTTGACGTGCGCGATGTCGCCGGGCGCGATGCCGGCGTCCTCCAGAGCGCGGGCGATCGCCCGGGTGCCGCCACGGCCCTCGGGGTCGGGCTGGGCGATGTCGTGGGCGTCGTTGGTGATGCCGGCGCCGAGCAGCTCGGCGTAGATCTTCGCGCCGCGGGCCTGGGCGTGCTCGAGCTCCTCGAGCACCAGGACGCCGGCGCCCTCGCCGAGCACGAACCCGTCGCGGCCGGTGTCCCAGGGGCGGGAGACGGCCGTCGGGTCGCCGCCGTCCTCGCTCCCGGTCTTCGACAGCGCCATCATCTGCGCGAACGCCGCCATCGGGAGCGGGTGGATCGCCGCTTCGGCGCCACCGGCCAGCATCACGTCGGCCCGGCCCAGACGGATCTGGTCCAGCGCGAGCGCGACGCCCTCGTTGCCCGAGGCGCAGGCGGAGACGGGCGTGTGCACGCCCGCCTTGGCGCCGACGTACAGGCCGATGTTCGCGGCCGGCGCGTTCGGCATCAGCATCGGGACCGCGAGCGGGGAGACCCGGCGCGGACCCTTCTCCTGGAGCGCGTCGTAGTTGCTCAGCAGCGTCGTGACGCCACCGATGCCGGAGGCCACGGCGACGCCGAGCCGTTCGGCATCGACGCCCGCATCGGCCAGACCGGAGTCCGCCCACGCCTCGATGGCCGCGACCATCGCCAGCTGGGCGGACCGGTCCAACCGGCGCGCCTTGACCCGGTCGAGGACCTCGGACGGGTCGACAGCCGCAGTTCCGGCGATCCGCACCGGCTGGTCGGCAGCCCAGTCCTCGGTGAGGTGCCGGACACCCGAACGGCCGGCGACCAGCGCCTGCCAGGTGCTCTCGACATCCCCACCGACAGGACTGGTGGTGCCCAGGCCGGTGATGACAACTCTTCTGCGGCTCATGGAGATCAGGCCGCCTGGGCCTTCTCGATGTAGCTGACGGCGTCGCCGACGGTCTTCAGGTTCTTGACCTGGTCGTCGGGGATGCGCACGTCGAACTTCTCCTCGGCGGCCACGACGACCTCGACCATGGAAAGCGAGTCGACGTCGAGGTCGTCGGTGAACGACTTCTCGAGCTGGACGTCGGCGGCGGGGATGCCGGTGACCTCGTTGACGATGTCGGCGAGGTCGGTACGGATCTCTTCGGTGCTGGCCATGCTGGGTTCCTCTCGTGGGTGGTGCAGGGGACTGGGGTGGTGCAGATCTAGGGGACGCGGACGACCTGGGCCGCGTAGGTCAGCCCGGCGCCGAACGCGATGAACAGCGCCAGGTCGCCGCTGCAAGCGGTCCCGTCGGCGTACATCCTGGCGAGCGCGAGCGGGATCGAGGCGGCCGAGGTGTTGCCCTGCTCGGCGATGTCGCGGGCGATCCGCACGTGATCGGGAAGCTTCATCGCGCGGACCATCGTGTCGGTGATCCGCATGTTCGCCTGGTGCGGCACGAACAGGTCCAGGTCCTCGACGGTGATGCCGGTGCGGTCCAGGGTCTCCTGCGCGACCTTCGCCATCTCGTACGCCGCCCAGCGGAACACCGCGGACCCGTCCATGGTGATGTGCGGGAGCGTCGTGGCATCGGCCTCGAATGCCTCGACCCAGTCGCTGCTCAGCTCGATGGCGCTGTGCTGCTCGCCGTCGGAGCCCCACACGACCGGTCCGATGCCCGGGACCTCGGAGGGTCCGACGACCACCGCGCCGGCGCCGTCGCCGAAGATGAACGCCGTCCCGCGGTCCTTCTCGCTGACCAGCGTGGAGAGGCGCTCGGCGCCGATCACCAGGACGTACTTGGCGGTGCCGCCACGGACCATGTCGGTGGCCAGGCTCAGTGCGTGGCAGAAGCCGGCGCAGGCGGCGGAGATGTCGAACGCTGCCGGGCTCTCGGCGCCGAGCAGGAACGCGATCCGGGAGGCGAGAGAGGTGATCTGCTGGGTGTTGGTGCAGGTCGCCAGGACGACCGCGTCGATCTGCGCCGCCGCGACGTCCGCGTCCGCCAGAGCTTGGCTCGCCGCCGCCAGGGACATCGACTCGAGGGTCTCCTCGGGGCCGACCCAGCGGCGCTCCTTGATGCCGGAACGCTGCTGGATCCACTCGTCGCTGGAGTCGATCGCGTCCACGATCTCGCTGTTCGGCACGACCCGCTGAGCGCGGTGCACGCCGAGGCCCAGCACCGCAGCGTGCGCCGTGCCCGTCGGCATCTCCCAGGTGACGGTCACACCGCCACGCCCTCGGGGTGCACCCGGACCAGCGGCTGACCGGGCGAGACCAGGTCGCCGTCCTCGACGAGCCACTCCACGATCGTGCCGCCGTACGGCGCCATCACGGCGGTCTCGTCGCGGGTCGAGCGGACCAGGCCGACCGAGCTGGCGGGGCGGAGCCGTTCACCCTCCTCGCCGGCGCTGCGGACGAAGGTGCCCTTGGTCGGGGCGACCAGCATCCGCCAGGTCGGGTGGATGTCGATCGGGGACGGCGCCCCGTGCTTGTCGACGAAGTCGCGGGCGGCGTCGAGCTGGTCGGGCGTCTTGAGGGCGAAGGTCTCGACGCCGGGCAGGGCGCGCTTGACGATGCCGGTCAGCGTTCCGGCGGGCGGCATCTCCAGCACGCCGGTCACGCCGAGGTCGCGCATGGTGCCCATGCAGAGGTCCCAGCGCACCGGGCGGGCCACCTGCTGGACGATCCGGCGGACCGCCTCGCGTCCGTCGTGGATCGCCTGCCCGTCGGCGTTGGAGATGACCACGGCGCGCGGGTCGTGGGTGGAGACGGCCGGGGCCAGCCTCGCGAGCGCCCCTACAGCGGGCTGCATGTGCTCGGTGTGGAACGCGCCGGCCACCGAGAGCGGCATCAGCCGTGCCTTGGCGGGCGGGTCGGCTGCCAGCGCTGCCAGCTGCTCCAGCGTGCCGGCGGCGACGACCTGGCCCGCGGCGTTGACGTTCGCGGCGGTGAGGCCGTGCTGCGTGAGTGCGGCCATCACCGCCGCCTCGTCGCCACCGAGGACCGCGGTCATCCCGGTCGGCGTCGCGGCGGCTGCGTGAGCCATCGCGTTGCCGCGCTCGCGGACCAGCACCATCGCCTGCTCGGCGCTGATGGCGCGGGCGCCGGCAGCGGCGGTCAGCTCGCCCACGCTGTGGCCGGCGACCGCGCCGATCCGACCGAAGGCGTCCGAGGGGTGCGGGAACAGCGAGAGTGCCGCGACCAGGCCCGAGGCCACCAGCAGCGGCTGGGCGATCGCGGTGTCCCGGATCGTCTCGGCGTCGGCGTCCGTGCCGTAGTGCGCCAGGTCCAGGCCGGCTACCGCTCCGAGCCAGTTCAGGCGCTCGGCGAACTGCGGGTCCTCGAGCCACGGGCGGAGGAATCCGGGAGTCTGGGCTCCCTGTCCGGGAGCGACGATGATCAGCACACGTCCACTGTCGCGGACCCGGCGCTGAGGCCTGCGGGTCGCCGTGCACGAAATCCTCCGGGCAGTTGTTGGAGGGTTCCTACAACTCGCGGACGTCCAGCCGACCCAGCGTGAGCCCGATCCGCAGCGTGTAGCAGTCCCGCGGATCGGTGGCTTCGAGCCCTGTGAGCTCCGCGGCGCGCTTGAGGCGGTAGTAGCGGACCGTGTTGGCGTGCACGAACAACGCGCGTGCGGTTCCCTCGATCGAGGATCCGCCGGAGAGGTAGCTCTCGACGGTCTCCAGGACGGAGCCGCCGGCATCGCGCAACGGCAGGTAGACCTGCTCGACCAGCATCCGGCGAGCGGCGCGGTCGCTGGCGAGCGCGCGCTCGAGGAGCAGCTCGTCGGCGGCCACCGGTCGTGGTGCTCCGGTCCAGCCGTGCGCGACGCGGAGGCCCGAGCGTGCGGCGTCCGCGGAGATCTTGGCGTCGGCCAACGACCGGGTCACCGGGCCGAGGACGACCGGCCCGGGGGCGAAGGCGTCCGACAAGGTGTCGGCCGGTCGCCCCTGCTCGTCGACCCCGCCGAGCACGACCACCAGGCGGGTGCCCTGGACCGCGCAGAGGCAACCGAGCCCGAGGTCCGCGGCGCGGCGACGGATCTGGTCGAGGTCGGCCTCGCTGCGCAGCCGTCCCGTCACCACGACGACGTTCGCGGAGGTGTCCCAGCCCAGGGCGCTGGCCCGCGAGGAGATGGTGTCCTCGTCCTCGCCGCGCAGGATCGCGTCCACGACGAGGGCTTCGAGGCGCGCGTCCCAGGCTCCGCGCTGCTCGGCGGCCCGGGCGTAGACCTCGGCCGTCGCGAAGGCGATCTCGCGGGCGTAGCGGTTCAGGGCGCTGCGGGCGCTGTCGGCGTCCGGGCCGAGCAGGTCGTCGAGGTTCTCGTCGACGACCGTGACGGACAGCCGGACCATCGCCACGGTCTGCTGCAGGGTGATCTCGCTGGCCATCTCCCGAGGCGCCACGCCGAAGACCTCGGCGCTGATCGGGGCGGAGGCCTCCTCGTGCCGGTACCAGTCGATGAACGACTTGATACCGGCCTGGACGATCAGGCCGATCCAGGACCGGTCCTCGGCGGGGAGCTCGGTCACCCAGGGCATGTCGTACTCCATCCGCCCCAGCGCGGCGGTGCTGAGCGCTCCGCTCGAGCGGGTCAGGCGCTGCGCGATCTGTGCACGGGTACGGGCCACCTCGCCATCCTGCCCGTACGACGGGGTTACTCGCGCGTTCGCTCGTCTGGACCACTGCCGCCTAGGCCGCCCCAGGTGTCACTTCTGTCACAACACGGTGTCAGATCTCCGACCGGGTAACGGATTCGTCATAAACCTCTGGTTGACTCGTCAAGTCTTCGGCGGCCGCCCGACCGCCGAGGAAACCGAGACGGGAGAGTGCACGTGGATTCACTCGAGGTCCAGCACGTGACGATCCACGGCCACCGCCGTGCCTACGTGAAGGCCGGCCCAGAAGTCGGCACTGCGCCAGCGCTCCTGCTTCTCCACGGCCTCGGCTGCGACCACACGACGTGGGCTCCGGTGATCGCGAAGCTCGCCAAGAAGTACACGGTGATCGCACCCGACCTGCTCGGCCACGGCCAGAGCGCCAAGCCCCGGGCCGACTACTCGGTCGGGGGGTACGCCAACGGCATGCGTGACCTCCTCACCGTGCTCAACATCGACAAGGTCACCGTCGTGGGGCACAGCCTCGGGGGAGGCGTCGCGATGCAGTTCGCCTACCAGTTCCCCGAGCGCACCGAGCGGATGGTGCTGGTCGCCCCCGGCGGACTCGGCCCCGAGGTCACGCCGATGATCCGAGCTGTCGGCCTGCCCGGCTTCAAGGCCGCGATGACCGTGCTGACCCTGCCGGGGATCCGGCACGCGGGCATCGCCGGCATGCGGGCCCTGTCGCGGACCGGGATGACGATCACCCACGACCTCGACGAGGTCGCCGAGATCTACGACTCGTTCAAGGACCCGGGCACGCGCCGGGCGATCTCCCACGTCGTCCGGGCCGTCGTCGATGCCCGCGGCCAGATCGTCACGATGGTCGACCGGGCGTACCTGACCCAGGCGATGCCGATGCTCGTGGTCTGGGGCACCGAGGACAAGGTGATCCCTGCGAAGCACGCCGAGACGGTCACCACGATCGCTCCGGGGGCCCAGGTCGAGGTGCTCGGCAACTCCGGGCACTTCCCGCATAAGGACCACCCGGAGAGGTTCGTGAAGATCCTCAACGACTTCATCCGCTCGACCCAACCCGCGTCGTACCACCGGGGCCGGTGGCGCAGCCTGCTCCGCAACGGCCCGCTGGCGCCGGTCTCCGAGCAGCTGCACCTGGTGCCGCGCGCGGCACCGATCGCCTGAGGTGACGTCGCCGCTGCGCTCGAGCACCCAGGGTGCGGGGCTGATCGTCCTGGTGCACGTCGGCCTGCTCGCCGGCGGCGCCGTGGTGCTCTCCCTCGACCCTCCTCACCAGGGCTGGGGCGTTCTGGCCGTCGTCGTCGCCTACCTCGTCGCGCTGCTCGCGGTCTGCCGCTCCACCGGGCGGTCCGACCTCGCATCCCTGGTCGGCTTCCTGGCGCTGGTCTCGGCGTTCCAGGTGCTTCCCGACTGGGTGCTCGCCGACGTCGTGGGCACGCTGCGCTTCCCCGACCGCGGGGGACCGCGGGTCGACGACGTGATCCCGCTGGCGATGGCGGCGATGTGGGTGGCGCCCTTGTTCGCGGCGGTCGTGCTGACCGGCGCCAGACCGGGCCGCACGGCGTTCCTGGCGGCCGCGATCTTCTTCGGCACCGAGATGCTCGCGCCGACGCTCGGGCTGTGGGAACCGACCGGGGACACGCACCGGATCTGGGGCGTCGCGACCTACGTCGTGCCGGCCGAGGCGGCGCTGGGGTGGGCGACGGCGACTGCGTTCGTCCAGGTGCGGAACAAGGACCTGCTGACGCGGGTCGCGGCGGCGCTCGCCGTGTCGACGTTCTACCTGGGTGCCCTGGTCCTGGCGCACTTCGTCATCGACGTGGCCGGGTGGCGGATCACCGCGTGACTCGGGCGGTCAGACCGAGCGCGGGTCGAACCCGTACGGCAGCTCGAGCCGGTGCGCCTTCATCAGCACGTCGTCGGTGAGCACGTCCCGGGTCTCTCCGTCGGCGACGATCACGCCGTCCGACAGCACCACCGACCGCGGGCACAGCTCGAGGGCGTACGGCAGGTCGTGGGTGACCATCAGGACGGTCACGTCGAGCGAGCGCAGGATGTCGGCGAGCTCGCGCCGCGAGGCGGGGTCGAGGTTCGAGGACGGCTCGTCGAGCACCAGGATCTCGGGCTCCATCGCCAGCACCGTCGCCACGGCGACCCGTCGGCGCTGCCCGAAGGAGAGGTGGTGCGGCGGGCGGTCGACGTACTCGGTCATGCCGACCTGGTCGAGCGCGTGCAGGACCCGCGCCTCCAGCTCGGCGCCGCGCAGGCCGAGGTTCCGGGGCCCGAAGGCGACGTCGTCGCGGACGGTCGCGGAGAACAGCTGGTCGTCGGGGTCCTGGAAGACGATGCCGACACGGCGGCGGATCTCGCGCAGGTTCTTCTTCTCCACCGGCAGGCCCGAGACGGCCACGGTCCCGGCTCCTGCGGTGAGGATCCCGTTCAGGTGCAGGACCAGCGTGGTCTTGCCGGCGCCGTTGGGACCGAGCAGGGCGACGCGCTCGCCGGCGTGCACGTGCAGGTCGACCCCGAAGAGGGCCTGGTGGCCGTCCGGGTAGGCGTGCGCGAGTCCGCGGACGTCGAGGACGGGGACGCTCACGAGCGACCTGCCGGGGCGTTCGGGTCGTGGCCGCGCGACAGCATCGCGAGGTGCACCCGCTCGCCGCGCTCGTAGCTGCGGATGAACAGGGCCGAGGCAGTACTCGCCAGGACACCCCACTGCCGCACCGAGCGCGCCTGGAAACCGCGCGAGTCCAGGCCGATCCGCATCCGGCGCAGCTCGTCGGTGACGACGTCGAGGTACCGGATCATGAAGGACATGATCTGCACCAGCTGGTGCGGCACGCGTAGCCGGGTCAGTCCGTCGAGCAGCCGGTGCGGCTCGGTGGTGGCGGCCAGGGTCAGGCTGGCCAGCACACCGAGCGTGCCCTTCACCAGCAGCGAGATGCCGGCGGTCAGGCCGTGCTCGCTCACGGTGATCCCGAGGACGTCGGTCTCCGGGCCGGTGGCGATGAACGGCAGCAGGACGGCGAAGACGACGAACGGTACCTCGACGAGCAGGCGGGGGAGCAGGTAGCTGAGCGGCACCCGGGAGACCGCGATGACGACCCCGAGGAGCGCGAGGTAGCCCGCGAAGAACGGGTAGGCATCACCGGGCGTCGCGACCACCACGAGCATGAAGACCAGCAGCGCCACCAGCTTGACGTGCGCAGGCAGCTGGTGAACCGGCGAGTGCGCGTGGAAGTGCAATCTGTGTCCGTGCGCGCCGCCCATCCGGGAAGTCTCTCAGGCGGATTCGTCGGTGCCGCGGCGGCGTACCAGCAGGGCCACCCCGCCCGCGATCACCAGCACGAGCACGGTTCCGGTGACCCCGGCGATGGCCCCGGACAGGCGCGGGTTGTCGACGCCCTGGGTCGAGTAGTCGGCCATCGGGCTGTCCTGCGAGGTCTTGTGGTCCTTGGCCGTGTCCAGGAAGCCCTTGTCGCCGGCGACGTACTCCAAGCCGTCGGGGTGGCTGGAGGCGTAGTAGCTGACGAAGCCGGCGAGGACGAACGCGACGAGCAGGCCGGCGATGATCAGCGTCCGGGTGGAGATCCGGTTCCTCGGGACAGTAGTCGTGGTGCTCACGCGGAGACCTCCTCGCTGCTGGTGCGGATCTCGAGCTCGCGGGCGGCCACCACGTCCCTGGCGCCGTGCACCAGGTCGGGCCGGACGGCGACGACGGCACTGACGGCCAGGAAGGTGATCACGGCCTCGCCGATGCCGATCAGGCTGTGCCAGCCGATCATGGCGGCGGCCAGCGAGCCGAGCGGGATGTGCGCCTCGCCGCCGACGGCGTACAGGCCGGTGAAGGCGAGCGCGGCGAGCGGGACCGAGAGCAGCGCTCCGAACGCGGCCGCCGCCGGGACGGACTCCGTGCGCTTCGGGAGCACCTTGCGAGCCAGGGTGAACAGCAGCCATCCGGCGCCGACACCGACCAGACCCATCAGCGTGATGTTGGTGCCGAGCGCGGTGATGCCGCCGTCGGCGAAGAGGAGGCACTGCACCAGTAGCACCGTGCTGGTGCAGAGCACGGCAGTGAACGGCCCGACCAGGACAGCGGCGAGCGCACCGCCGAGGAGGTGACCGCTGGTACCGGCCCCGACCGGGAAGTTGATCATCTGGGTGGCGAACACGAACGCGGCGACCAGTCCGGCGAGCGGAGCCGTGCGGTCGTCGAGCTCGCGGCGTGCGCCCCGCAGGGCGAGGCCGACGCCGACGACGGCGACCGCTCCGGTCGCGACGGACGTGGGGGCGTCGAGGAAGCCGTCAGGTACGTGCACGCGACAAGACTATTGCAAACAACTTGCAACAACGAGGTCGGGTCAGTCTCCGACCGCCTTCTTGCCGCGCTGGACGATCAGCGGGTCCGGTACGCCGACCAGGTCGGGGTCCTTGCCGTCGTACTCGAACTGCGAGAGGAAGTGCCGCATGGCGTTGAGTCGGGCGCGCTTCTTGTCGTTGGACTTGATCGTCGTCCACGGCGCGCCCTTGGTGTCGGTACGCCGGAACATCTCCTCCTTGGCGGCCGTGTAGTCGTCCCACTTGTCGAGGGACTCCAGGTCCATCGAGGAGAGCTTCCACTGCCGGACCGGGTCTATCTGGCGGATGATGAACCGGGTGCGCTGCTCGGACTGGGTGACGGAGAACCAGAACTTGGTCACCGAGATCCCGGACTCGATGAGCATCTTCTCGAAGACCGGGGCCTGGTCCATGAAGGTCTCGTACTGGTCGTCGGTGCAGAAGCCCATCACGCGTTCGACGCCGGCGCGGTTGTACCAGCTGCGGTCGAACAGGGCGAGCTCGCCGGCGGCCGGCAGGTGCTGGACGTAGCGCTGGAAGTACCACTGGCTGCTCTCGCGCTCACTGGGCTTCACCAGGGCGACCGTGCGCGCGTAGCGCGGGTTCAGGTGCTCCATGAACCGCTTGATGGTGCCGCCCTTGCCCGCGGCGTCGCGGCCCTCGAAGAGGATCACGTGGCGCCCACCGGTGCGCTGCTGCCAGGTCTGGAACTTCAGCAGCTCGACCTGGAGGTTGTACTTCTCGAAGTCGTAGACCTCACGGTCCAGCCGCTCGTCGTACGGGTAGTTCTCGCGCCACGTGTCCACGGCGTTGCCCTGCGGGTCGATCAGCAGCGGGTCGTCGTCGTGGTCGTCGTCGATGGTGTGGCCGTCCAGCTGCAGACGGTCGATGTGCGCGCGCAGGTCAGCGATCATGCGCCGGAACGTAGGGGCACGACATGAACCGGCGGTGAACGACCCGAGGGGAGAACTGAGTACGCGTACTGATGTGCGCCGGCGCTGACCGATCGAGGCTGGAGGCATGGAAACCCAGCGAACCTCCGCAGCCGCCCTCGTCTCGCTCTGGACGAGCGTCGCCGCCTTCGTCCTCATGGCTGTCGTCGTGATCAAGGGCGACGACATCATCTTCAACGGCACCAACGTCGACGACATCGGCTCGCTCGACGGTCTGGCCGCGCTGGCCGCGGTCGTGCTCGCCGGCGTCTTCGGCCTCGCGCCGTTGGTCGTTGCTCTGACGCAGTCGGTCCTCGCACGCACGCGCGGCTGGGCGTCGGCGCGGGCAGCCGTGTCGGTCGCGTTCTACACCGCCTGCTGCGGCGCGATCACCGCCGGCTACTGGCTCGTCGGCGCGGAGCAGACCGCGCAGGACCGCCGGGTGGACCCGACGGCGCTGCGGCACGGTGAGCTGATGACAGGATCGTCCGCGCTGATCGGCCTGCTCCCGCTGGCGATCTACCTGATCGCCGTGGGCATCACGCGTCCCCGCCCTCCTGTGCGACCCCAGCCACAGCCGTCGGGTCGTCGATCCGGTAGCGCGTCATCGCCTCGGTGACCGCCTCCGCCTTGACCTCGCCACGCGCGGCGAGGGCCTGCAGTGTCTGCACCACCACCGAGGCAGCGTCGACGTTGAAGAAGCGGCGGGCAGCCGCCCGGGTGTCGGCGAAGCCGAAGCCGTCGGTGCCGAGGACGTGGTACTCGCCGGGGACCCAGCGCGCGATCTGCAGCGGTACGGCGCGCATGTAGTCGGTGACGGCGACGAACGGGCCGGGAGCCCCGTCGAGCTGTCGGGTCACGAAGGGCACCTGGCCGGAACCGTTCGCCGACAGCAGGGCCTCGCGCTCGGTCTCGATCGCCTCGCGGGCCAGCTCGTTCCACGACGTCACCGACCACAGGTCGGCGCTGACGCCCCACTCCTCGGCCAGCATCCGCTGCGCCTCGACGATCCACGGGAAGCCGACGCCGGAGGCGAGCAGCTGAGCCTTCGGGCTGTCGGGACCCAGGTCCGGGCCGGAACCGAACCGGTACATGCCGGCCAGGAGTGCGTCGACGTCCAGGCCCTCGGGCTCGACGGGCTGGGTGATCGGCTCGTTGTAGACGGTGACGTAGAAGATGACGTCCTCACCGAGCGGATGATCGGGGGTGACGGTGTACATCCGCTTCAGGCCCGACTGCATGATGTGCGCGACCTCGTGGGCGTGCGCGGGGTCGTAGTGCACGACCGCTGGGTTGGTCGCCGCCAGCAGCGGGGAGTGCCCGTCGGCGTGTTGCAGGCCCTCGCCGGTCAGCGTCGTCCGGCCCGCGGTGGCACCGATCAGGAAGCCCCGGGCGAGCTGGTCGGCCATCGCCCAGATCGAGTCGCCGGTCCGCTGGAACCCGAACATCGAGTAGAAGATGTAGAACGGGATCATCGCCTCACCGTGCGTCGAGTACGCCGACCCGGCCGCTGTCGCGGATGCCACGGCGCCGGCCTCGGAGATGCTCTCGTGCAGCATCTGACCGTCGGCCGACTCGCGCCACTTGAGCAGCTGCTTGCGATCGACGCTCTCGTACTGCTGACCGTTCGGGTTGTAGATCTTCGCGGTCGGGAACATCGCGTCCATGCCGAACGTGCGGTACTCGTCCGGTGCGATCGGCACGATCCGCTTCCCGATCTCCGGGTCCTTCATCCAGTCCTTGAGCAGCCGGACGACGGCCATCGTGGTGGCGATCTTGTTCGCGCCCGAGCCCTGCTTCAGCTCGGCGTACATCTCGTCGCCGGGGACCTTGAGCGGCTTGGACCGGATCACCCGCCTGGGCAGCGAGCCGCCGAGCTGACGACGCCGCTCGAGCATGTACTCGATCTCGGGGGACTTCTCGCCGGGGTGGAAGAACGGTGCCGTGTGGTCCGCCTCGTACGCCTCGGTGATGTCCTTGTCGCTCATCGGCAGGTAGAGCCGGTCGCGGAACTTGAGCAGGTCCGCGAGCTTGAGCTTCTTCATCTGGTGGGTGGCGTTCTTGCCCTCGAGGGCGTCGATCGTCCAGCCCTTGATGGTGTGCGCCAGGATCACCGTCGGCTGGCCGACGTGCTTGGTCGCGGAGTGGAAGGCCGAGTAGACCTTGCGGTAGTCGTGGCCACCGCGCGGCAGCTTCTCGATCTGCCGGTCGCTCATGTGCTCGACCATCGCGCGCAGACGCGGGTCGGGCCCGAAGAAGAACTCGCGGTTGTAGGCGCCGTCCTCGACCGAGAAGGTCTGGAACGCGCCGTCAGGGGTGGTGTTCATCTTGTTGACCAGCACACCGTCGACGTCGCGGGCCAGGAGCGCGTCCCAGTCGCGGCCCCAGATCACCTTGATGACGTTCCAGCCCGCGCCACGGAAGTTCGCCTCGAGCTCCTGGATGATCTTGCCGTTGCCGGTCACCGGGCCGTCGAGCTGCTGCAGGTTGCAGTTGACCACCCAGGTCAGGTTGTCGAGCTCCTCGCGGGCGGCGATCCGGATGGCGCCGAGCGACTCCGGCTCGGACATCTCGCCGTCGCCGAGGAACGCCCAGACGCGCTGGTCGGAGGTGTCCTTGATGCCGCGGTTGGACAGGTACCGGTTGAACCGGGCCTGGTAGATCGAGTTGATGCCGGTCAGGCCCATCGAGACCGTCGGGAACTCCCAGAACTCCGGCATCAGCCGCGGGTGCGGGTACGACGACAGGCCGGCGCCGACGCCGTGCTGCACCTCCTGGCGGAAGTTGAGCAGCTGCTGCTCGTTCAGCCTGCCCTCGAGGAAGGCGCGGGCGTAGATGCCGGGGGAGGCGTGACCCTGGACGAAGATCTGGTCGCCGCCGCCGGGGGCGTCCTTGCCGCGGAAGAAGTGGTTGAAGCCGATCTCGTAGAGGCTCGCGCTCGACTGGTAGGTCGCGATGTGCCCGCCGACCTCGAGGCCGGGGCGGTTCGCGTCGGACACCATCACGGCCGCGTTCCAGCGGATGAAGGCCCGGATCCGGCGCTCGATGTCCTCGTCGCCGGGGAACCACGGCTCGCGCTCGGGCGGGATCGTGTTGATGTAGTCGGTGCTGCGCAGGGCCGGGACGCCGACCTGCTTCTGACGGGCGCGCTCGAGCAGGCGGAGCATCACGTAGCGCGCGCGCTCCCGGCCGCGGTCGTCGATGAGCTGGTCGAACGACGCGATCCAGTCCTCGGTCTCATCGGGGTCGATGTCCGGGAGCTGGGTCGGCAGGCCCTCGTGGATGACGGGGGGCGCGGCCGGCGCGGGGCGTTCTTCGGAGGTGGTGTTCTCGTCAGTCACCCTTGCATCTTGGCACGCGCGAACGAGCGAAGAAATCTACTCGTCGGTACGTGCTGCGGCCCTGATCGGCGGCCCTGAACCGGCATGATCGCCCGGTGAGCAGAAAGCGTCGGAAGCCCGCGGTGGTCGAACGTCCGCCGGCCGGCGCCTGGGACTACCTGGTCTGGCGCTGGAGGGACTGGTTCGGTGGTGCGCCGTGGTGGCTGCTACTCGTCTTCGCGCTCACGATCGTGCTGTTCGTGGTCGAGAAGGCGCACGGGCGTCTGGGTCTGAAGGGCACCCTCGGTGTGCTCGCCGTGCTCGCCGTCTGGTCGTTCTACCGACCCGGCGTCCAGGCTCTCGGGAAGCACGTGCTCACCCGCGTGAAGGGCCGGTTCAGGCGTCCCTGAGCCGTCCGCTGGGCGGACCCGGGAGGCAACGGGCTTGCGGATTGATGCGTGTCTCCGATGAACTTGGGCCAAACTTAGGCACCATCCTCGGTACGAGGACCCGATCAGTACTGAAAGTGAGGCATCGACGTGAGCCCGTCCGCAGGGGACGCCAACCAGGTAGGGGACCGGTTGGGCATCAAGCCCGGCATGGTCGTTCAGGAGCTGGGTTGGGACGAGGACGTCGATGACACGGTCCGGGTCGCGATCGAGGACACCATCGACTCCGACCTGGTCGACGGCGACTACGGCGACGTGGTCGACGCGGTCCTGCTGTGGTGGCGCGACGGCGACGGCGACCTGGTCGACGCGCTGGTCGACGCCAAGACCGACCTCGTCGGTGGCGGTTCCATCTGGCTGCTCTCGCCCAAGGTGGGACGCGCCTCGGCCGTGGACGCCTCCGACGTCGCCGAGGCCGCGCCGATCGCCGGTCTGGCCACCACCAACTCGGTGCCGGTGAGCGCCGACTGGTCCGCGACCAAGCTGGTCACGCCGAAGTCGTTCTGACGTCCCCGGCCGCCGCGCCGCGCAGTACGGTGTCGGCATGACCGGATCACTCGCCGACAGGGTTGTCGGGCAGGTCGTCGCGCAGGCGAAGAACAAGGCGATCGCCGCCCGGGTCCTCACCCAGGCGGGTGTCATCCGCCCGTTCGGTCCGGTCACCCTCGCCAACCTCGGTCTGACCCTGCACCACTGGGGGATGGGTCTGGCCGGCGGGTTCCAGGCGGTCGCCATCCGGTTCCCCGACCGCGAGGGCCTGGTCGACGAGCTCGGCTCGCTGACCTTCCGCGAGATCGACGAACGCAGCAACGCCTTCGCGGACGCGCTCGCGAAGCGCGGCATCGGCCCCGGCGACGGGGTCGCGCTGCTGGTGCGCAACCACCGGGGCTTCCTCGACTCGGCGCTCGGGATCTCCAAGCTGGGTGCGCACGTGCTGCTGCTCAACACCGCCTTCGCCGCGCCCCAGCTCGGCGAGGTCTGCGGCCGGGAGAACGCCACGCTGCTGATCCACGACCAGGAGTTCGACGCCCTGGTCGACGAGGCCGGCGTCGACGTACCGCGGGTGCTCGCCTGGACCGACGAGGACGACCGTGGTCGGGACACCGTCGAGGCGCTGGTCGCCGAGGGTTCGCCCCGGAGCCGCAAAGCGCCGCCGACCGAGGGCAAGATGGTGATCCTGACCTCGGGCACCACCGGGACACCGAAGGGTGCTCCGCGCGGAGGCGGCAACTTCGACGCTGCGGTGGCGCTGCTCGAGCGCATCCCGCTGCGCTCCGGCTGGCGCACGCACGTCGCCGCGCCGCTGTTCCACACCTGGGGCTTCGCGCACCTGAGCCTCTCGATGCTGCTCGGTGGCACGGTCGTGCTGACGCGGAAGTTCGAGCCGGAGTCCGCGTTGCAGGTGCTCACGAAGCACCGGTGCGACTCGTTCGTGGTCATCCCGGTGATGCTCCAGCGGATCCTCCGACTGCCGCAGGAGACCCTCGACTCCTACGACCTGTCCCGCGTCAAGGTCGTCGCCGCGTCCGGTTCGGCGATGCCGGGCAACCTGGCCATCGAGTGGATGGACCAGTTCGGCGACACCCTGTACAACACCTACGGCTCCACCGAGGTCGCCTGGGCCAGCGTCGCCCAGCCGCGCGACATGCGGGCCGCCCCCGGAACCGCGGGCAAGCCCCCGGTCAACACCGTGGTGCGCCTGTACGACGAGCACGGCGCCGAGGTCCCGACCGGGTCGACGGGTCGGATCTTCGTCGGCAACTCGATGCTCTTCGAGGGCTACACCGGCGGCGGGCACAAGGAGAGCATCGACGGCCTGATGAGCTCCGGGGACGTCGGGCGCTTCGACGAGGAGGGGCGGCTGTTCGTCGAGGGACGTGATGACGAGATGATCGTCTCCGGGGGAGAGAACGTCTTCCCCCAGGAGGTCGAGGACTGCATCGCCCGTCACGAGTCCGTGGCGGAGGTCGCAGCGATCGGCGTCGAGGACGACGAGTTCGGCAAGCGCCTGCGCGCGTTCGTCGTGGTGGTCCCCGGTGGCGACGTCGCCGAGGACGAGCTGCGCGAGCACGTGAAGGCGAACCTGGCCCGCTACAAGGTGCCGCGCGACTTCGTCTTCCTCGACGAGCTTCCTCGCAACGCCACCGGCAAGATCCTCAAGCGCGGGCTCACCGACTACGACGGGTAAGACTGACCAGATGCCACTCCAGGTGGGGGACCCCGCCCCCGACTTCGTCCTGCGCGACCAGCACGGCGCGGACTTCCGACTCTCGGCGTACGCCGGCAAGAAGGCCGTCCTGCTGGTCTTCTACCCGTTCGCGTTCAGCGGCGTGTGCACCGGCGAGCTGAACGGGTTCCGGGACCGGCTCGGCGAGTTCGAGACCGCGACGACGACGGTCGCGGCCATCTCGTGCGACCCGATCTACAGCCAGCGCGCCTTCGCGGATCGCGACGGGATCTTCTTCCCGTTGCTCTCGGACTACTGGCCGCACGGCGAGGTCGCCTCGGCGTACGGGGTCCTCGACCAGGAGCAGGGCTGTCCGGAACGCTCGTCGTTCGTGGTCGACAAGGACGGCCGGATCGCCTGGGCGGTGCACAACGAAATGGGCGAAGCGCGCGATCTGGACATGCAGGCGATCCAGTTGGCAGCCTCGGCCTAGTCACTTTTGACTATTTGGACGCGTAGTTGGGTTTTCCTCTTGCATCTGACAGCAGGTCTGTAAAGATTGCCTCGTTGCGACCGCTGATGACCCGAGACGTCAGCGGTCGCAGCCTTTTTGCTCCCCTTGCAGTGCACGCCCTAGGCTTTCGGGCTGCGGGTGCATAGCTCAGCGGTAGAGCGCTTCCCTTACAAGGAAGATGTCGGGGGTTCGATCCCCTCTGCACCCACCGGTAGTTCTTGGGATCGTGCTGTCCCGCCCTGTAGGTTCCGCGCATGGCGAAGGGCAAGGATTCCGCGAAGGCTGCCGCACGCAAGGCTGCGAGGGAAGCCGCCCAGGCCGAGGCCGAGGCCTTCAAGAGGGCCGAACGCCGGCGCGAGAAGATCCGCGCCTGGATCTACCTCGCGCTGATCGCCGCCGTCGTCCTCGGACTCGCCTACGTCGCCTTCCTGCGGCCCTACCTGGACGACCGCGCGAAGGAGAACCGGATCAAGAACCTCGCGCTCGGCAGCATCGGGACCTCTCCCTCGGCCGCCGGGTGCCGCCCCGAGGAGAAGGTCGACATCTCGATCCCGAAGAGCGGGTGGCACGTCGACCCCGGGACGACGCTGTCCTACGAGGACGCACCGCCGTCGTACGGGAAGCACTGGAGCGAGTTCCTGCCCACGGGCCGCTACCGCACGATCTTCACCGAGAAGGACCGGCCGCCGAAGGAGCAGCTGGTGCACAGCCTGGAGCACGGTCACACGGTGCTCTGGTACGACGAGACGCTCGCTGCCGACGAGACCGCCTTCGCCGTGCTCCAGGACATCGCGGACAAGCTGATCACCGAGGACAACCTCGTCATCGCCCCGTGGACCACCTCCGGCGACAAGCCCGACGGAGGGGCCTTCCCCGACGGAGCCCACCTGGCCCTGACCCACTGGGCCGGCAGCGGGGACGACGAGACCGGGGTGACGCAGTACTGCGACGGCGTCAGCGGAGCCGCGGTCAAGGCGTTCATGATCGAGTACCCGAAGAGCGACTCGCCCGAGCCCGACGCCCCCTGACGCACGGGCTAGATTGGCCTCACCCGATGTGTGACGGAGGCCACTCCCGTGATCGTTCCCTTCAGCGCCGCTGACTTCCTCGACCGCGCTCT
Source organism: Marmoricola sp. OAE513 (assembly GCF_040546585.1). Classification (NCBI taxonomy): domain Bacteria; kingdom Bacillati; phylum Actinomycetota; class Actinomycetes; order Propionibacteriales; family Nocardioidaceae; genus Marmoricola; species Marmoricola sp. OAE513. The sequence goes on from NZ_JBEPOC010000001.1 coordinate 3,367,135, forward strand.
GGCGGTCTACCGCGAGCGGATCGGGGTCCACGACGAGCCGGACCAGCCGGCCCCGTCGCTCGGCGACCTGACCTACGCCGACCTCGGCGAGCGGGCGAAGGCGATGGCGGCGAAGCACGACGCGCTGGGCCTCGAGGTCGGTGACCGGATCGCGTTCGTCTCCCACAACAGCGCGCGGTTGCTCTCCGCGTTCTTCGGGGTCTGCGGCTACGGCCGCGTGCTGGTGCCGGTGAACTTCCGGCTCTCGGCCGAGGAGATCAGCTACATCGTGGAGCACTCCGGAGCCCGCGTGCTCTACGTGGACCCCGAGCTCAAGGACGCCCTCGCCGGAGTCACGGCGGAGCACACCTTCGTGCTTGGCGAGGACGACGACCTCTACCTGCCCGGCGTCGAGCCCAGGGCCTGGGAGCACGAGGAGAACGCCACCGCGACGATCAACTACACCTCGGGTACGACGGCGCGCCCCAAGGGCGTGCAGATCACCCACCGCAACATCTGGACCAACGCGGTGACCTTCGCGCTCCACGCCGGCGTCACCGACCGCGACGTCTACCTGCACACGCTGCCGCAGTTCCACGCGAACGGCTGGGGGATGCCGTTCGCGATGACCGGGCTCGGCGTCCCGCACGTGATCCTGCGCAAGGTCGACGGTGCCGAGATCCTGCGTCGCGTCGAGAAGCACGGCGTCACCGTGATGTGCGCCGCTCCGGCCGTCGTCGCTGCGGTGCTGGAGGCCGCTGCGTCGTGGGAGGGCGAGATCCCCGGGCGCGACCGCGTGCGCATCATCGTCGCCGGCGCACCCCCTCCCACCAAGACGGTGGCCCGGGTCGAGGCCGAGCTCGGCTGGGAGTTCATGCAGATCTACGGGCTGACCGAGACCTCGCCGGTGCTGACGGTGAACCGCACCCGTGCCGAGTGGGACCACCTCGCGCCCGAGGACCGTGCCTCCAAGCTGGTGCGCGCCGGCAACCCCGCGCTCGGCGTCACGCTCAAGATCGACGACGAGGGCGAGGTGCTCGCCCGCTCCAACGTCGTCCTCGAGGGCTACTGGGAGCAACCGGAGGAGACCGCCGCGGCGCTGGAGGGCGGCTGGTTCCACACCGGCGACGGGGGCGTCATCGACGAGGAGGGTTACCTCTCGATCAGCGACCGCAAGAAGGACGTGATCATCACGGGCGGGGAGAACGTGTCCTCGATCGAGGTGGAGGACGCGATCTTCAGCCACCCCGACGTCGCCGAGGTCGCGGTCATCGGCGTCCCGGACGAGAAGTGGGGCGAGACCATCAAGGCGCTGGTGGTCAAGGCCGAGGGGTCATCGCTGACCGAGCAGGAGCTGATCGACTACGTGAAGTCGAAGGTGGCCCGCTACAAGGCTCCGTCCTCGATCGAGTTCCGCGACGTGCTCGCCCGGACCGCGACGGGCAAGCTGCAGAAGTTCAAGCTGCGGGCGCCGTACTGGGAAGGGCGCGACCGGCAGGTCAACTAGTGCTGACCTACCTCCTCGTGCCGAGCCCGCTGCTCGGCCCCGCGACCTGGGACCCGGTCGCCGCCGCGCTGCGTTCCGCCGGCGCACGTGCCGAGGTCGCGCGCGTGGACGACGTGCTGGCGGCGGCGGACGGGCTCACCGACGTCGTCCTGGTCCCGCACAGCAACGCGGGCCTGCGTGCCTCCTGGTGGGCCTCGCTGATCCCCGCAGCCGCGACCGTGTACGTCGACGCTGCCCTGCCGCCCGAGGACGTCGAGGAGGTGCCGCTCGCGTCGAGCGAGTTCCGGGGGTTCCTGGCCGGGCTCGCCGGCCCGGACGGCGTCCTCCCGCCGTGGAGCGAGTGGTGGGACGACGTCGAAGGGCTCTTCCCGCACGCCGCCGCACGTGCCGCCGTCGAGGAGCAGCAGCCGCGGTTGAGCCTCGCCTGGTTCGACGAACGGGTCCCCGTCGCACCCGGCTGGGCAGGGCGCGACTGCGCCTACCTCGCGTTCGGCGACACCTATGCCGAGGAACGCGCGTTCGCCTCGTCCCAGGGGTGGCCGACGACGACGATCCCCGGTCAGCACCTCCACCAGCTGCACGCGCCGACGCAGGTCGCCGAGGCGATCCAGGGTCTCGTCGCCGCCCTCGCGTCAGGACGGCCACTTCGGGGTACAGGTGACGCATGAGCCAACCACCGAGCGAGCCCCCGAGTGAGGAGGACGTCGCGAGCAGGGCACAGCTGCTCCCCGAGGAGCAGGCCGCCGGCAGCGACGATCCGCAGGCCCAGGCCGAGGCCATCCTGGAGGAGTCCGAGGAGCGCACCCAGGATCCGGAGGGCACCCGGGCGGACAGCACGCAGACGCCGGGGGAATGACGTCCTGCCGCTAGCCTTCCCCCATGCGCCTCGCTGACGTCGTCGCCCTCGTCGAGGGTTGGTACCCGCCGCACCGTGCCGAGGAGTGGGACTCCGTCGGCCTGGTGTGCGGCGACCCGGACGCCGAGGTGCGCTCCATCCTGCTCGCCGTCGACCCGGTCCAGGCGGTCGCCGACGAGGCGGTGGCGGGCGCCGCCGACCTGGTGATCGTGCACCACCCGCTCTACCTGCGCGGGACCACGACGGTCGCCGCGAGCACCTCCAAGGGCAGGGTCGTGCACGACCTGATCCGCTCGGGATGCGCTCTGCTCACCGCGCACACCAATGCGGACTCACCCGCGGGCGGGGTGAGCGAGGCGATCGCGACCGCGCTGGGACTCAGCGAGATCCGGCCGCTGGACCCGGACCCGCACGAGCCCCGGGACAAGATCGTCACCTTCGTCCCGCTGTCCCACGCCGACCAGGTGCGCACGGCGCTCGCCGAGGCGGGGGCAGGCTCGATCGGCGACTACGACTCCGCCAGCTTCGTCAGCCCGGGTCAGGGCCGGTTCCGGCCGTTGGCGGGCGCCAACCCGACGATCGGGACCGTCGGGGACCTCGAGGTGGTCGAGGAGGAGCGCATCGAGGTCGTCGCCGACCGCAGCATCCGGTCCCGGGTGCTCGCCGCGCTGATCCGCACGCACCCCTACGAGGAGCCGGCGTACGACGTCCTCGAGCTGGCCGACCTCCCGGACCCGACGCGCGGTTCGGGACGGATCGGGGTGCTGCCCGACGAGGTCACCCTGCGTGAGTTCGCCGACCACGCCGCGTCGGTGTTCCCGCAGACCGCAGGGGGTCTGCGGGTCGCCGGGGACCCGGAGCGGCCCGTCACGCGGGTCGCGTTGTGCGGTGGCGCCGGCGACTTCCTGCTCGGAGCAGCTCGTCGCGCCGGGGCCGACGTCTACGTCACCTCCGACCTGCGTCACCACCCGGCCTCGGAATCGGTCGAGGACGGCGGGCCTGCGCTCATCGACGTCGCGCACTGGGCAGCCGAGTCCCTGTGGCTGCCTGTGCTCCGGGATCGTCTGGTCGACGCGCTGGGCGCTCGGCCAAACGATACGGTGGGGGTGAGCGTGCACATCAGCACCACCACCACAGACCCCTGGACCTTCCGGGTCTGACCTGCCGAGGAGCGTTCCGCTGAAAGCCGATCCGTCCGTCCAACTGAAGCTGCTCGACGTCCAGGAGCTCGACTCCCGTCTCGACGCGCTGCGGCACCAGCTCGCCACCATCCCGGAGGCAGTCGCGCTGGCAGAGCTCAAGCGGGGACGCTCCGACGTCGACGACGCTGCCCGGGACGCCCGGATCGAGGTCGCCGACCTCACCGAGGAGCAGAAGCGTGCCGACGCCGACGTCGAGCAGGTCAAGGCCCGTCGGGTCCGCGACCAGGGCATGGTCGACTCCGGCTCGATCAGCGACCCCAAGGCCCTCCAGCGGATGCTCGGTGAGCTGGAGTCGCTGCAGCGGCGCATCTCCGACCTCGAGGACGTCGAGCTCGAGGTGATGGAGAAGCTCGAGGCGGCCCAGGCCGAGCTCGACGACCGCACCGCCGCCCTGGCGAAGATCGACAGCGAGGCCGAGGCCCTCGAGGCCACCCGCGCCGAGAAGGCCGCCGCCCTCGAGCAGCAGCTGGCCGGAGTCGCGGAGGACCGGGCCGCCGCCGTGGTCGGCCTGCCCGAGGACCTGCTCGGGCTCTACGAGAAGCTGCGCGCCTCCAAGGGCGGTGTCGGTGCTGCCGCGCTGCGCCGCAAGGAGTGCGAGGGTTGCCGGATCACCATCAACGCCGCCGACCTGGCCGTCATCGCCGGGAAACCGGCCGACGAGGTCGTCCGCTGCGAGGAGTGCGACCGGATCCTCGTGCGCACCAGCGAGTCCGGCATTTGAGCCAGCCGTCCCGCGTCCTGGTCGAGGCGGACGGCGGCTCCCGGGGCAACCCGGGCCCGTCCGCCTTCGGGGCCGTCCTCAAGGACGCCGTCACCGGCGAGGTGATCGCCGAGTCCGGCGAGACGATCGGGACGGCGACGAACAACGTCGCCGAGTACCGCGGCCTGATCGCCGGCCTCGAACTCGCCGCGGAGTTCGCGCCCGGCGCCTCGGTCGAGGTGCGGATGGACTCCAAGCTCGTCGTCGAGCAGATGGCGGGGAACTGGAAGGTCAAGCACGCCTCGATGAAGCCGCTCTTCGAGCAGGCCTCCAGGCTCGCGCCGGCGGGGACGGTGTTCACCTGGGTCCCGCGCGAGCAGAACGGTCACGCCGACCGGCTCGCCAACGAGGCGCTCGACGGGAACCCGACCTTCTACGGCTCGACGGCCACCCCCAGCACGACCGACGACGCCCAGCCGGCCTCGATGTCCTCCCGCGGGTGGTCCGCACCGACCGACCCGCCGACCACGGTGATCCTCGTGCGGCACGGGGTCACCGACCACACCACGAAGAAGCTGTTCTCGGGCGGGCTGACGGGGTCGAACCCCGGTCTGAACGACGAGGGCCGCGACCAGGTGCGCGCGACCGGTGAGTGGCTGGCGCCGCTGGCCGCGTCCGTCGACGCCCTCATCGCGAGTCCCGTGCGCCGCACGCAGGAATCGGCCGCGATCCTCGGGGAGATCCTGGGTCACGAGGCGCGGATCGAGGAGGGCATCGCGGAGATGGACTTCGGCTCGTGGGACGGGATGTCCTTCGTCGAGATCCAGGAGAAGTACCCCGACGACCTGGACGCCTGGCTCGGCAACCTCGACCTCGCCCCGTCCGGGGGCGAGTCGTTCCGCACCGTGCAGGCCCGGGTGCTCGAGGGCCGCGACCGGATCATCGCCGCGCACACCGGCCAGACCGTGGTCGCGGTCAGCCACGTCACCCCGATCAAGACCCTGGTCGCCGACGCGCTCGGTGCGCCGTTGGAGGCGCTGTACCGGATGGAGCTGTCGCCGGCATCGGTCACCGTGATCTCGTACTACCGCGGCGGGTACGGGGGAGACGAGCTCCTCTCCAGCCTCCGCCTGTTCAATGCGCGCCCGACCGAGGCCCCTTTCCTGGCTTGACCTCTCCCGTGCCCGTCATCTTTCGGGCCGGCGTACGTCCTGGGGAGGACGACAGGGGAGGCGAGCCATGTGGACATCTCGGGTGAGCAAGCGCGGCAGGGTGCGGATCCCGGCCGACGTACGGGCCGAGCTGCAGGCGGGGCCGGGCACGCGGCTGCGCTTCGTCCGGGTCGAGCCGGGCAGGTTCCGGCTCGAGGTGGAACCGCCGGCGGCGCAGCCTGACGACGCGCCCGCCGAACCCTCCTAGAGCTCGCTGACGACGACGTCGAGCTGGGTGCCGTTCTTGGTCGGTTCGTGCAGCTCGACGGTCCAGCCGAGCGTGGTCAGGTGTTCGGCCAGGGCGACGGGGTCCCGCGGTTTGCTGCCGTCCTCGAGGAGCGCACGAACGATGCGACCTTTGGTGGCCTTGTTGAAGTGGCTGACGACCTTGCGGGTGCCGCGGTGCTCGTGCAGCACCCGGACGGTGGCGACCTTGCCAGCGTTCACGGGGCGCCAGAACCCGGCGTACATGCCGGAGCGGAGGTCGATGACCAGGCCGTTGCCGGCGGCGGGACCGAGCACCGGGTCGAGGTGCTCGCGCCAGTAGCTGCTGACGATCCCGGTCCCCGGCAGGTTGGTGTCCCCGGAGAGCCGGTACGCCGGGATCCGGTCGTCGGGACGTACGACGCCGAAGACCGACGACATGATGCCCAACCACCGGGTCGCCCGGCCCTTGGCTGCACCTTCGAGCGTGGTCAGGCCGAGGGCGTCGTACAGGACGCCGGTGTAGATCCGGTCCGCGCGCAGGGCCGGAGCCGTGCGCAGCAGCGTGTTCGCCGTGACGTGCTCGGCCTGCGTCGGGCCGAGGCCGAGGGTCTTCGCAGCAAGGTCGGGATCATTCGAGCAGTGCTCGACCAGGGCGCTGAGCACGGTCTCGCGTGCCTCGGTGAGTGCTGGGAACCCGAGCGCACCGAGGTCCAGCGGCTTGCCGCGTCGCGGCGACGCCTTGCCCTCGGACGGGGGGAGCAGGATGAGCATCCGGCAAGCCTAGGGCGGTGGTCTCGACAGGGCTCGACCACCCGGCCCCTAGGGTGAAGCCGTGAGCAACCGCGTACTCCGGGTCCGGACATCCGCTGCCGAGCTGGAGGAGGGCGTCCGGGCGATCCAGGCCGAGCAGCACCTCGTCGCCGAGTTCCCGGCCGAGGTCGTCGCCGAGGCGGTGGCTGCTGCCCGGGCACCCCGGTTGCCCGACCTGGACCGGACCGACCTGCCGTTCGTCACCATAGACCCGGTCGGCGCGATGGACCTGGACCAGGCGATGCACCTGGAGCGCGACGGTGACGGGTACGTCGTGCACTACGCCATCGCCGACGTGTCCGCTTTCGTCGTACCGGGCGGCGCCATCGACGCGGAGGCGCGCCGTCGTGGTGAGTCGCTCTACGGCGCCGACTCGAAGATCCCGCTGCACCCGCGAGAGCTCTCCGAGGACGCGGCCTCGCTGCTGCCCGACCAGACCCGGCCGGCGTTCCTGTGGACCATCAAGCTCGACGCAGCGGGGGAGCAGACGGATGCGCACCTCGAGCGTGCGCTGGTCCGCTCGACCGCGCGTCTGGACTACGACGGGGTCCAGCACCAGCTCGACGCCGGGACCGCTCCGCCGATGCTCGAGCTGCTGAAGGAGATCGGCCAGCTGCGCCAGAAGCTGGAAGCCGCGCGTGGCGGGGTCAGCCTGCCGATGCCCGAGCAGGTCGTGGACTGTGCTCCGGGCGGGTGGAGCGTCGCCTTCCGCGACCTGCTCCCCGTCGAGGACTGGAACGCGCAGATCTCGCTGCTCACCGGTTTCGCGGCCGCCTCGATGATGGTCTACGGCAAGGTCGGGATCCTGCGCACGCTCCCGCCCCCGGAGTCCGGCGCGGTCAAGCGCCTGCACCGCACCGCCCGGGCGCTCGGGGTGGAGTGGCCGGCCGAGCAGACCTACCCCGACTTCATCCGGTCGCTGGACCCGGCGAGACCGAACCACCTCGCGATGATCACCGCCTGCACCTCGCTGCTCCGCGGTGCCGGCTACACCGACTTCGTCGGAGAGATCCCGGCGCAGCCGCTGCACGCTGCACTCGCCTCGGAGTACGCGCACGTCACCGCGCCGTTGCGCCGCCTGGTGGACCGCTTCGGTCTGGAGGTCTGCGTCGCGCTCTGTGCCGGTACGCCGGTGCCGGAGTGGGTGCTGGCGGCACTGCCCGAGCTGGACGAGACCATGCAGGAGTCCGGGCGCCGGGCCCGTACCTATGAGAACGCGGTGCTCAACCTGATCGAGGCGGCGACCCTCGCTGCACGGGTCGGGGAGAAGTTCACCGGGGTCGTGGTCGAGACCGAGCACGACGACCCGGACAAGGGTGACTTCGTGGTGCGCGACCCGGCGGTCACCGCACGCATCACCGGGACCGGAGGTCTGCCGGTCGGAGAGCTCCTGGAGGCGACCCTGGTCGAGGCGGACCCGAGGACGCGGGTCGTGCGCTTCGAGGCGCCCTAGCTCGGGGCAGCAGCCTGGGACTTAGCCGATCCGGGTGACCTGGACGTCCACGGCCATCGTGGACTTGCCACCGCCGCTGAAGATTCCGGACAGCGGCTTCACGTCGGCGTAGTTGCGTCCGGTCGCGACCACGACGTGCCGTTCGGCGGGTGCGGTGTCGTTCGTCGGGTCCCAGCCGCGCCAGCCGCCGTCCCACCACTGGATCCAGGCGTGCGACTCCCCGCGCACGCTGACCCCGAGCTCGGGCTCGGACTCGGGGTGGAGGTAGCCGGAGACGTAGCGCGCCGGGATCCCGAGCTGGCGCAGGCCGCCGATGACGAGGTGGGCCATGTCCTGGCAGACGCCGGCCCGGGCCTCCCAGGAGTCGGCGGCGAGGCCCTGGACGTGGGTGCTGCCGACGACGTAGTCGACCTCGTCGTGGATCAAGGAGCACACCGCTCGCGCGGCCGACTCGGGGTCGGGGCTCGCCGTCCCGATCTCGGCGAAGCGCGCCGCGAGGTCGGCCGGCGGCCGGACCCGGTCGCGGATGTGCAGCAGCTCGGTGAACCGGTCGGTCACCGGGTCCGAGTGCAGCTCGGACCAGCTCAGCCGTTCGACGGGCGAGTCGAGCTTCTCGGTGTGCACCGTGGCGGTGGCCGTGACCGTGAGCGAGTCGTGCGGGTCCAGGATCTCGAACGCGGTGACCTGGGTGCCCCAGTAGTCGCGGTACGACCAGGACCAGGGGGTCGGGTGCACGTCGAGCCGGGTGTGGACGACGATCTGACCGGCCGTCGTCTGCGGGGTGAGTCGGGCCTCGTTGAAGGAGGCGGCGGCCCCTCCCTCGTAGGTGAACTCGGTCTTGTGAACGACCTTGAGCTGCACGGTCACCACCGTCCTTGGTTCCAGATGGTCGCGACCGACCCGGCGAAGTACCGCCGGGTGACCGCTTCGGTGGCCTGGGCGCAGGTGCGCTGGAGCCGCTCCATCTCGTGCGGGAGATCGGTCAGCACGTCGGCCAGGGCGCGGTACTCGAGCTCAGCGCGGGTGCGGCCGAGGAGTCGCTGCGCCTCGTTCTGGAAGCCTGCCCGCTGCCCAGCGGACTCCAGGTTCTCCAGGCAGACCTCCGCCCGGCTGAGCGCGAAGACCACGGACCGGGGGAACAGCCGGTCGAGCACCAGGAACTCGGCCGCCTTCCGGTCCGTCTCCAGGCCGTTGTAGGTGCGCAGGAAGGACTCGTACCCGCCGCTGGCGTGCAGCGACGTGGCCCAGGCGGACGACGTGGACACCGACGCCGCGGAGACCAGACGCGCCGTCATGTCGGCGCGTTCGATCCAGCGGCCGAGCATGAGGAACTGCCAGCCCTCGTCGCGCGGCATGGTGGCGTCGGCGGTGCCGTTGATCAGGGCAGCGCGGTCCCGCATCCAACGGAAGGAGCCGGAGGGTCCCATCGACTCGAACCGGCCGCTGGGGATCATCCGCCACGTGGTGTTGACGGCCTCCCACATCGAGGTGGACAACGTCTCGCGTGCGCGGCGGGCGACCTCCCGTGCGTTGCTCATCGTGGCGTGGATGGATGCCGGCGACGCGGGGTCGTAGGCGAGCCGCTGCAGGAGCTCGTGGGTCCCGACCGTGGTGCCCGCGACCTCGGGGACACCCATGATCGCCAGCACCTCCGAGCAGGCGGTCGGGATGTCCAGCGTCGGGTCGTCGACCATCAGCTGGGTCTGGACCTCGAGGATGCGTGCCGTGTCCTCGGCCCGCTCGATGTAGCGCCCGATCCAGAACAGCGACTCCGCGATCCGGCTCAGCACGGCTCGTCCTCGACGATTGCGCGCTGCGACTGCGACGACTGCGACTGCGACTGCTGTTGTTGCTGCTGCTGCTCGGCCTGGGCGCCGGCGCCCTCACCGACCGGTCCACCGTCCAGCGGAGCGATCTCGCGCGGCCCGACCGGCGCGTGTCCGGGATGGACCGGGGCGGCGCCCGGGCCGGCGAGCACCCAGGTGTCCTTGGAGCCGCCACCGCGCGAGGAGTTCACGATCAGCTCGCCCTCGGCCAGTGCCACCCGGGTCAGTCCGCCGGGGAGCACCCAGACCTTCTGGCCGTCGTTGACGGCGAACGGGCGCAGGTCGACGTGGCGCGGTGCCATCTTGCCGTCGAGGTACGTCGGCACGGTGGAGAGCTGGACGACCGGTTGGGCGATCCAGGAGCGGGGGTCCTTCAGCACGGTCTGACGCAGCTGGTCGAGCTCGGCGACGCTCGCCTTCGGTCCGATCACGATGCCCTTGCCGCCGCTGCCGTCGACCGGCTTGAGGACGAGCTCGTCGAGGCGGTCCATGACCTCCTCGCGGTGCTCGGGCTCGCCGAGGCGCCAGGTGTCCACGTTCGCGAGGATCGGCTCCTCGGAGAGGTAGTACCGGATCAGGTCTGGCAGGTAGGTGTAGGTCAGCTTGTCGTCCGCGACCCCGTTCCCGATCGCGTTGGCGATGGTGACGTTGCCGGCGCGGGCGGCGTTGACGAGCCCGGGGCACCCGAGCAACGTGTCGGCGCGGAAGTGCACCGGGTCGAGGAACTCGTCGTCGACCCGGCGGTAGATGACGTGCACCTGCTGCAGCCCGTTGGTGGTGCGCATGACGACCCGGCCGCGGTGGCACTCGAGGTCGCGGCCCTCGACGAGCTCGACGCCCATGGTCCGGGCGAGCAGCGCGTGCTCGAAGTAAGCGCCGTTGTAGGCGCCGGGGGTCAGCACGACGACCGTCGGGTCGATCACGCCCGCCGGGGCGGCGGCGCGCAGCGCGGCGAGCAGTCGTTGCGGGTAGTTCGCCACCGGACGGACCCGGTGCTGCGCGAACGACTCCGGGAGGGCGGTCGAGATGGCGCGCCGGTTGGTCATCACGTACGAGACCCCGGAGGGGACCCGGACGTTGTCCTCGAGCACCCTGAACTCGCCGGCGTCGTCACGGATCAGGTCGATCCCCGAGACGTGTACGCGCACGCCGTTGGGAGGCTCGATCCCGTAGGTCTCCCGGGTGTAGTGGCTCGAGGTGGTCACCACGCTGCGCGGGATCACCCCGTCGCGGAAGGCTTCGCCGGGGCCGTAAATGTCGGCGAGGAACATCTCCAGCACCTTGACGCGCTGCTGGACGCCGAGGTCGATGCGCGACCACGGCTCCTGCTCGATCACCCGCGGCACGATGTCGATCGGGAATGCGCGCTCCTCGCCACCGATGTCGAAGGTCACGCCCTGGTCGAGGTAGCTGCTCTGCAGGCCCTCGACGCGAGCCTCGAGCTCGCGCCCGGACAGCTCGCCGAACGCTTGGGAGAGCCGGGCGTAGGCCTCCCGCGGGGCACGTCCGGTGAACATCTCGTCGTACGCCGGACCTGCGTCGTCGTACGACTCGAAAAGGTGGTGAGTCACGCTCCGCAGGTTAATCACCGGTCGTTTCTGGGTTGTTTCCGAATGAATGCAACTCTGCGTCTCCTACCCAGATCCTGTTCCCGGTACTCTGAGCCCGCGGATGGGCTGGCCGGGCGACCGCGTTGGGGGTGACTCCACCGAGGAAGGTCCGGGCTCCACAGGGCAGGGTGGTGGCTAATGGCCACCCGAGGTGACTCGCGGGAAAGTGCCACAGAAAACAGACCGCCGCCGGCTTGCCGGCGGTAAGGGTGAAACGGTGGTGCAAGAGACCACCAGCGCGGCGGGTGACCGTCGTGGCTCGGCAAACCCCACCTGGAGCAAGATCAGACAGTGAGCGTTCGAGGGCGGCCCGCCCGAGCTCACGGGTAGATCGCACGACGGTGTCGGCAACGGCAGCGCTAGATGGATGGTCGCCAGCCGGGTCGTCGTGAGGCGGCCCGGGGAACAGAACCCGGCCTACGAGCCAGCCCGTCCGCACCACACCCTGACTGCTCCGGGTTTCGACGAACGTCGTGCGGGCATCTTCCCTGCGAGAGGTACCGGCCGTCACCGCAGCCTCGTTCACGCAGCAGAGCCGCGGCCGCTTGGTCAGCGCCGCCCCGGTCAGATTCCCCCAGTGACCGGGGCGGACGACCGGGAGGAGCCCGTTGCGTGCGCTCCGGATCTCGGGCTTTGCCGCCTCCTCTGGAGACCGAGGCCGAAGAATTCGGTGTGTATTCGAGACTCGCGGGTACCGGCGACCTGTCCGCGTCCGATGACACGTGTCGCGCAAGCGGATAGGCCCCCGACCTAGAACACGCCTGGGTCGGGGGCCGCCTCCACGGTAGGCGGGGCCACCGACAACGACGAGCAGCAGCGACGAGCAGCGGCCCCCGGCACCATCAGGTGCCGGGGGCCGCTGTCTGTCTTGGACGACGCTCAGTCGACGTTGCCGAAGAGCGTGATCGACGCGCCGCCGGGAAGCGGGACCACGGTCGGGCCGAAGCCGAGGAAGGAGCCGCCCACGATGCCGGTCGCGTCGGTCTCGGTCGGCTGGAGATCTCGGAAGTTGTTCGTCATTTCAGGTACCCCGTTGAGTAGCGCCCCGGGGAAGCTCCGGGACTGTTACCTCAGTTCTAGCGCGTGAATGTGACGTTTCCATGACGCGGGCGCCTGGGCGGTCGCGCTGTTCTAGACCGCTGGTGCGCGACTCCAATCCGGTCCTGGAAAGGCTCCGAATGAGTACATCGGTCAGCGGGCCTCGAACTCGATGCTGTGCCAGCCCGTGGCGCCGCTGGGGATGACGTCGGTGCGCACCGAGGTCTGGGTGTAGCCGCTGCGGTCGGTCGCCCGTACGACGACCTGGTGCCGGCCCTTGCCGACCTCCGCCGTACCGGACCACTGCACCCAGGTGTCGAGGTCAGGAACCGTGCCCAGGTCGGCCTGCTGCCAGCTGCCGCCGTCGACCTGGAACTCGACCTTCTCGATGCCGGTGTGCTGCGCCCAGGCGCTGCCGCCGATCCGCACCGTGCCGCGCTCGGTCTCTTCGCCGTTGCGGGGGACGTCGATCCGCGACTGGGTCAGCACCGGGCCCTCCGCTGACCACCCGCGGTCGGTCCAGTAGGCGCTGAAGTCGTCGAAGGTGGTGACCTCGAGATCGACGAGCCACTTGGTCGCCGAGACGAAGCCGTAGAGGCCGGGGACGATCATCCGCACCGGGAAACCGTGCTCGATCGGCAGCGGTTCGCCGTTCATCGCCACCGCCAGCATCGCGTTGCGGTCGTCGGTCAGCGCCTCGATCGGGGTGCCGCAGGTCCAGCCGTCGTCGGAGGTCTGCTTGACCGCGGTGGCGCCCTCCTTGATGCCGGCCTCGGCGAGGATGTCGCGGATCAGGAACCCCGACCAGTACGCGTTGCCGATCAGGTCGCCGCCGACCTCGTTGGAGACGCAGCAGATGGTGATCCAGTCCTCGGTGCGGGCACGCTTGATGAGGTCGTCGTAGGTCAGCGTGATCTCGTTCTCGACCATCCCGTGGATCCGCAGGCGCCACTCGTCCGGGGCGATCGCGGGCTTCGAGAACGCGGTGTCGATCAGGTAGAACTCCTCGTTCGGCGTACGCCAGGGCGCGACGCCGCGCACGCCGAGTTCGACGCCGTCGGGGACTGCCCCCTTGCCCGCTGCGAGGTTCAGCGCTCTGCGGGCCTTCTGCACCTCGCGCACCTTGCGGGAGCTGAACCCGCCGAGGAGCCCGGCTCCGGCCACGACACCGACGGTGATCCCGGCGCGCTTGAGGAACTGGCGACGGGTGGCTTCGTCGGCTGCTCCGTCGTCGGGTCCCTTGTCCGCGAGCAGCGGAGCGGTCAGCACCCGGTACGCCACCATCCAGGTGATCAGCCCGACGACCACGCCGACCAGGGACGCCGAGCTCGAGTTCGGCAGCCGCGTGACCGAGACGAACCCGATGGCCGCCAGGGCGAAGTACGCGACGTCGACCAGGACCGGACGGCGTCCGGCGAGGGTCCCGAGCCAGGCGCTCGCGCCCACCAGGAACGCCACGACACCCATGACCAGCAGTCGCTTGTCCCAGGTCGGGCCGACCAGGTGGCCCAGGTCCATCGCGGGTCCTCCGGCGAGGAGGTCGCCGACGGCATCGGCGACGGCACTGACCGGGCCGTTGCTCGCCTTGAACAGCCACACGGTCGCCTGGCTGGTCACGAGGCCGGCGATGCCGACCAGGACCCCGGCGAGGGCGAGCAGGCGGCGGGACTGGTTCACGTCTCCCATGGTCCCTCATCACCCCACGCGGCAGGCGGACTAGGGTTGCTTCCGTGACTTCTCTCGGCTTGGTGACCCGGATCAACGTCCTGACGGCCATCAGGGACCACGACCAGCAGGGGCCGGTCGAGTTCCGCGACGGGCTCGGGTTCACCGAGGCCAGCGACGAGGTGGTCGTCGAGCGCGGCAAGCGGTACGACGCCAGGGCCGTCCTGGCCTACGCCCACGGCAAGGCGACGGGGGAGTACCTCGGTCCTGACCAGGTCTCGCTGAGCGAGCTCAGGGTGCTGGTCGACCTCGGGTTCTCGGTGGTCTCGATCGGTGAGCTGAACCGGCCGAAGCCGGCCGCCAGGCGCACGCGCGCGACCGGTACGCCGAAACCCCGCACGACCGCGGTGCGCAAGCCCGAGCCGGTGGTCAAGCTCTGCCCGACGTGCTTCACCCAGCTCTCGGTCGCCGGTAGCTGCGACTACTGCGACTGACCAGCCCGGCTGGTCGTCATCCGGCGTCACCATGGCCGTGATTCGCGGCCGTGAGACGGACGGATTGCCGGTGGTCTGCACCAGTTCGTCCAAAACCGCACCACGATGCGATCGGCGGTTCCCCGAACTCCTAGGGTCCCTGCTATGAGCACGCGCGTTGACTCGGAAACGCGGGCCCTCCGAGCACCCGGCCCGTTCGTGGAGCCGATGGAGGGTTCGGACTGGATGCTGCTCCGGTTCGAGGCGCCGGACACCCCGATGCACACCCTGAAGATGGTGGAGCTCGACACCTCGGGTCGGGGTCGTCAGGTGACGCTCGACGAGATCGCCGCGGTCGTCCCGCGCTACCTGGGGATCTCGCCGTACTACACGTGTCGTGTCGAGCGGATCGACGGTCGCTGGCACTGGGTCCAGGACCAGTCCTTCGACCTCGCGCAGCACCTCGACGAGCGTCACGTCGCGGACCGGGACGAGCTCCGCGCGCTCTTCGTCGAGCTGGCCGAGGGGCACCTGGACCGCGACCGGCCGCTCTGGGCGATCACCCTGGTCCACGGACTTCCCGACGGTCGCCAGGTCGCGATCGTGCGGGCCCACCACGCCCTGATGGACGGCACGGCGGCCGCCCACCTGTTCGGTCGGGTCACCACCACGGTGCCCGGGACGTCTCCCGCCGAGCCCGGCGAGCTGCCCGCCGCACGCAGTGCTGACCGGCCCCCGCTGCGTCGACGTCTGGCCGCCGTCGGGGCTGCCACCCGTGAGGGTCGCCGGCGCACCCGGGAGTTCGCGCCGAGCGCCGACGTACCCCGCAAGTCGCTGCCGCGCAGCATGTTCAACACGACCACCGGGACGAGCGAGCGTCGGTGCGGGACCTCCGAGCTGTCGTTGCCCGAGGTGCGTGAGGTGGCCGACCTCGCCGGGACCAACATCAACGGAGCGATCCACGGCATCTTCGCGATCGCCCTTCGCCGGCACATGCTCGCCCACGGGGTGACCCCGAGGGGCCCGCTGGTGTCCAACTTCGGGGTTGCCGAGGACCGGACCCGCGAGCGCTGCGACGGCAACAGGCTCGCCACCGCGCGGGTGTGGTTGCCCGTCGAGGACGAGGACATGGTCAATGCCGTACGCCGGGCCGGGCGCAGCTGCGAGGAGTCCGTCGCGTTGCGCCGGCAACGCGGGTTCGAGCTGCAGGCGCTGGCCGCGGAGTTCTCCTCCTTCATCCCGTACCTGCGCGAGCGGTTCGTCCGGTTCATGTTCGCCACCCCCGTGCACGTGCTGACGGCGTACGTCGGGGGACCGCGGGAGACACGCTGGTTCGGCGACGTGAAGGTCGCCGCCTGGACGTCGATCGCGGTCTCGGTGACGCCGGCGAACGTGAGCTTCACGGCGTACACCTACGAGGACCGGATCTCGCTCGGCATGGTCACCACGCCCGCGTCGATGGAGGACCCGCAGGCGTTCCTCGGGGTGGTCCGCGAGGTCGTCGCCGACCTGCTGGTGCTGGCGCGCGCGGAGAGCTGACCGCGCGAGCATCGTTCGAACACATGTTCTAACATGCGCGGATGGAGCAACGCCGGGCCCGCGTGCGGCACGTGTGGGTGCGCTCGGGCTTCGGTGGGCCGCCGAGCCAGGGGCTCGTGCTCGGGTGGCGGCAGATCCCACGACTGGCGAGCCCGCCGACGTGGCAGGCGCTGGTGCTGCAGGTCGACGACAAGACCGGGATGGTGCGGACCGAGTGGGTCTTCGTGATCTACCTGGTTCCGGTGCGGTCGGAACCGCCCGGCGCGTGACTTTCATCGACCCTTCTATGAAAGTGTTGACCCGATGTGGTTGGTCTGGGAACGTCGGACCAACACCCGAACGAGGAGAACCCCGTGACCGAGCAGTCGACGATCAGCCCCGCCCTCGCCGCTTCGCAGGCCTCCTGGCGCTGCGTGCAGGCGCGTGACAAGGAGGGCTGGCTCGGTCTGATGGCCGACGACATCGTGATCGAGGACCCGATCGGCAAGGCCATCACGAACCCTGACGGGAACGGGGTCCGGGGCAAGGCCGCGGTCGAGGAGTTCTTCGACACCAACATCGCGACCAACAACCTGCGCGTCGAGTGCGAGGAGACCTTCCCGTCCTCCTCCGACCTCGAGATCGCGCACATCCTCACGCTGCACAGCTCGTTCGACAACGGGCTGAAGAGCCACGTCCGCGGGGTGTTCACCTACACGCTCAACGAGGACCACAAGATCACCAACCTGCGCGGCTGGTGGAACATGGACCGGATGGTTTTCGAGCAGGGCGAGTAATTGGCGGAGCGAGCAGAGCGAGTAATTGGCGGAGCGAGCAGGAGTGACGTCGGAATCGGTTTCGCCCCGCAAGCGTTGAACGGGGCATGGACGAGTTCGAGCTGCAAGCGCCTCCCGTGGTTTTCCCCGGTCAGGTCGACGCCGCCTCGGCGTACCGGGTCGCCTTCGACCTGCTGAGCCGCCGGGCGCCCGAGGAGGCGCTGGCACTGCTCGAGCCTGCCCTGGCCGAGGACCCGGGCAACACCGGCCTGCGCACGCTGCGCGCCTGGGCGTACTTCATCCGGGTCCAGCTCGGCAGCGCCGAGACGGAGCTGCGGTCGCTGGTCGAGGAGACCCCGGACGACGTCTGGACACGGTTCACGCTGGGGCGGGTGCTCGAGCGCCAGTCCAGGTACGACGACGCGCTGCCCCAGCTGCGGCTGGCGGCGGCGATGAGCGGCGACCCCGAGCACGAGCTCGCGGTGCTGCGGGTGGAGCGGTTGGCCGGGAAGATCTAGGTCAGAGCTCGACGGCCACGCGACGGTCGATCCCGGTGCCGTGCTCGGGATCGCTTCCCCGGACGTGCACCTCGACCCGGGTCAGGCGCGCCCGGTAGAGCACGAACGGCTGCTCCTCGAGCGTGGTCGGGGTGAACGAGAGCGCGTCGTCGACGTCCGCGAAGGCCGCGGTGCAGGCTGCGTCGAGCTCGTCGTCGGGCACCCGCTCGGCGGTCGCCTCGAGGTAGACCGCCTGGCCGGTCGCCGGATCGCCGGCGGAGTCGTAGGCGACTGCGGAGATCTCGGGACGGCTGGCGACGTTGCAAGAGTGGTGCGCCTCAGGTGCCGAGAGCCAGTACAGGTCACGGTGGTCGACGAGCGAGAACCAGACCGGGGAGACCCGGGGCCTGCCGTCCGGGTCGACCGTGCCGAGAACCAGGAACCTGTTCGCGGCGAGCTGGTGGCGCGCTAGGGCCGCGAGATCGTCCATGCCACCAGTCTGCGCGACCGGGACGGGTTCAGGGGAGGGTCAGGATCTCCGCGCCGGTCTCGGTGACCAGCAGGGTGTGCTCGAACTGTGCGGAGACCTGCCGGTCCGCCGTCACGACGGTCCAGTCGTCGTCCCACATCTCCCAGGCGTGCGTGCCGAGGTTGAGCATCGGCTCGATGGTGAACGTCATCCCCGGTTCGATCACGGTGTCGTACTGCGGGTCGTCGTAGTGGGCGACGATCAGCCCGGAGTGGAACGCGGTGCCGATGCCGTGACCGGTGAACTCGCGGACGACGCCGTACCCGAAGCGGCGCGCGTAGGCCTCGATCACCCGGCCGATGACGTTGAGCTGCCGTCCCGGCTTCACGGCCTGGATGGCGCGACGCAGCGCCTCGGCGGTGCGGTCGACCAGGTCGCGCACCTCGGGGCTCACGCCCGGTGTCAGGAAGGTTGCGTTGGTGTCACCGTGCACGCCGCCGATGAACGCGGTGATGTCGATGTTGACGATGTCGCCGTCCTCGACGACGCGGCTGTCGGGGATGCCGTGGCAGATCACCTCGTTCGCGCTGGTGCACAGCGACTTCGGGAAACCGCGGTACCCCAGCGTCGAGGGGTACGCGTCGTGGTCGAGCAGGAACTCGTGCCCGATCCGGTCCAGCTCGTCGTGAGTCACCCCGGGGACGACGTTGCGGCCGACCTCGGCCAGTGCCTGCGCGGCGATCCGTCCGGCGATCCGCATCTTCTCGATCGTCTCGGCGTCCTTGACCTCGCTGCCGGTGAACTTCGCGGGCGCCGGCTGGTCGACGTACTCGGGGCGGGGGATGTGCGCGGGGACGGGACGGCGCGGCGAGATGGCGCCGGGGGCTACGGGAGTCACCGGTCGAGTCTAGAGTTCGAGGTATGGACGAAGAGTTCTGGTACTGCCTCAAGCACCACGAGGTCGAGGGGCGGCAGGGATGCCGCAACGCCGACCGCCTCGGCCCGTACGCGACCCGTGAGGAAGCAGCGCACGCGCTCGACAAGGTCGCGGAGCGCAACGAGGAGTGGGACAACGATCCGAAGTGGAACGACAAGCCGGGCGAGGGTTCGTGACCGACCAGGAGCCACCGGGGCGGATCAAGGACATCCGCGTCTACCGGGACTCCTTCGTCGGCATGGCGATGCTGGCGTGCACGCCGTTCCTGATCTTCGGAGCGCTGCAGGTCTACGGCTGGTGGGCCGCGATCGCGATGTTCGTCGCGTGGGCGCTGATCCTGTTCCAGGGCACCCGCTGGTTCATGCCGCACCCGCGGCGGGTGATCTACCTCGGCCTGCTGTCCTTCGCGATCTGGACCGTCGTGGTGGTCCTCAACCAGTAGGCCTCAGAGCTTCGGGTGCACCCGGATGACGGCGTCGCTGTCGTTGTTCGACGTGGTGATCAGCAGGTCGCCGTTCGCGGCCTGGGTGACCGAGCGCAGCCGACCCGAGTGGCGCAGCGCGTCCGGCGTACGGGTCCACAGCAGCTTGCCCGCCTTGTCGAACTTCATGAACACGACCCGGTTCGCCTTGAGCGCCGCCACGGCGAGGGTGCCGTTCAGGTCCCCCCACTGCTTGCCGTAGACCCACGAGCCGCCGGAGGTCGCGAGCGTCGGGTTGCCCGAGCTCCACTTCGCGCCGCGCTGCTTGCCCTTCAGCCCGAAGTCGGTCATCGGGCGGGACTCGTTGTACCCGGGGACCGGGTTCCAGCCGTAGTTGCCGCCCTTGACGAGCTTGTTCACCTCGTCGTTGCGGTCCGTGCCCTGCTCGACCGACCAGATCGTGCCGTCGGAGCGCTGCGAGAGGCCTTGGACGTTGCGGTGGCCGTAGGTGTACAGGTAGCGCTTCGCCTTGTACTTCGACCTGACCCACTTGTTCTTGGGCCAGGGCTTGCCGGAGAACCGGTCCAGCCGCAACGTCTTGCCGCCGAAGGAGCGCTTGTTCTGCGGGTTGGTGCCGACCGCGGCGTCACCGGTGCCGACGATCATCGCACCGTTCTGAGCGATCAGCAGGCGGCAGCCGCCGTGCCGACCGGACGTCGTCGGGAAGCCGCTGACCAGGACTTTCTGGTAGCTCACCCCGGTGTAGGAGCTGTTCATCTTCCAGGCGACGACGCGGACGTCGTGGCCGCCGCCCTTCTTGAAACCGCCCTGGCAGGTGTAGATCCGGCGGTTCTTGCTGAAGGACGGGTCGACCGCCAGACCCATCAGGCCGGTCTCGCCCTCGGTCCAGACCTTGCTCGACGGGAACGAGAGCACCTTCTTGCTGCCGTTGTGCGTGACGATCAGCTTCGCCGTCTCGCGCTCGCCGATCAGCAACCGGCCGCCCGGGAGGTTCTTGACGTCCCACGGGATGTCGAGCCCGGTCACCGCGTTGGTCACCTGGAGTGCAGGCACCTTGGTTGCTCGTTGCTTCTCGGGTGCCGCCGCGGGGGCGCTGGACGGCGCGAGAAAGGTCGCGACGAGGGCAGAGGTGACGGCGAGGAGTCCGAGTCGGCGCATGGTCCGACCCTACGCCGCGATCCGACGCACCGAAGGGCAAAACCGACATAGCGGTCAGGTGTTTCGGCGCAGCCTGACCACCGTGTCGGTCAGCACCGGCGGCCCGTCGGGACGGTTCGTCGGCCGTTCCTGCGCTTCGCACGTGACGACCTGCCAGCTGTCGTCGAACAGGGCGGTCACCTTCTCGGGGGTGAACAGGAACGCCGCGTGGCCGTGCGGGTCGGGCCGGTGCGGGCCGTGGTCGGCCGGGTGGTGCGCAACGACGAGCAGCGTCCCACCCGGGTTCACGGCCGCGCCGAGGACGTCGCGGAAGTCGGCGAACCGGTCCAGCGGTGGGTGCCAGAAGTGCGCCGAGACCAGGTCGAAGGTGCCGGGCAGGGCGCTGGTGCTGATCAGGTCGTGCTGGACCGTGGTGACCTCGACGCCCGCCTCGGCGGCATGAGCGCGCGTCTTCGCCAGCGCGACGGGGGAGACGTCGAGCGCGGTCACCTTCCAGCCGTTGCTCGCCAGCCAGACCGAGTCCGCGCCCTCGCCCGCGCCGATGTCGATCGCCGTCCCCGGGGCGAGCCCTCCGATCTGCTCGACCAGGCGCTGGTTGGGTTTGCCGCTCCAGATCCTGTCGGACTCGGAGTAGCGCGCGTCCCAGGTGGCCTGGCCGTAGCGCTCCTCGGTGGACTGCTCGTGGTCGTGTTCGTGGGTCATGGCCGCGAGCCTGCTACTTCGCCCTGGGATGAAGTCAACTAGAAGGTGTGCTCGGGTCCCGGGAACGTCCCGGCCTTGACGTCGGCGGCGTACGCCTGGGCAGCCTCGGTGAGGATCCCGTGCACGTCGGCGTACTGCTTCACGAAGCGGGCCATCTTGCCGGTGCGCAGGCCGAAGGCGTCCTGCCAGACCAGCACTTGTCCGTCGCAGCCGTTGCCGGCGCCGATGCCGATCGTCGGGATGCTGAGCTCGCGGGTGACCTCGGCAGCGACGTCACCGGGGACCATCTCCATGACGACCGCGAACGCGCCCGCCGCCTCGACGGCCTTCGCGTCGGCGAGGATGCGCTGGGCGGTCTCGCCGCGACCCTGCACCCGGTAGCCGCCGAGGGCGTGCTCGCTCTGGGGGGTGAACCCGATGTGCGCCATCACCGGGATTCCGCCGCGGGCGAGCAGCTCGATCTGTCCGGTCATCTCGGCCCCGCCCTCGAGCTTCACGCAGTGCGCGCCGCCCTCCTTCATGAACCGGACGGCCGTGTCGTAGGCCTGCTCGGGGGAGCGCTGGTAGGAGCCGAACGGCAGGTCGCCGACCACGAGGGCGTGGTGCGCGGACCGCGCGACCGCCCGGGTCAGCGGGATCAGCTCGTCGACCGTGATCGGGATCGAGGTCTCGTTGCCCAGCACGTTGTTCGACGCGCTGTCGCCGACGAGGAGGACCTCGATGCCGGCGTCGTCGAAAGCCGCGGCGGTGTACATGTCGTACGCCGTCAGCATCGCGAACTTCTCGCCGCGCCCCTTCATCTCCCGCAGGTGGTGGGTGCGGATCCGCTTGCGCGGCGTCTCCGGCTTGGCGGGACCCGACCCGTAGGGGGCCTGCTCCTCGGTGGAATTGGCTTCGCTCATCGTCGAGCTCCTCACACGTTCTCGCAGCTCCCGATCGGAGTCCACGGACCACCACCACGCTAAGCCTTACCGGACAGTTCTGTACGTGTGTCGCTCGTCACCGGGACGTTCCGCGCGGAGGGGCGTTCAGCGCGGCCGGACCTCTCGCGCGGCGGGGCATTCAGCGCGGCCGGGACTTCCGGTAGAGGACGTGACGCTGGAGCGGGTCGCCGCTGGGCACGGAGGGGTGGTCGAAGTCCTCGGCCGGGTCGTGCGACATCCGCAGCCGTTCCATCACCGCGCGCGAGCGCTTGTTGCCCTCGGCGGTGAACGAGACGACCTCGGGGAGACCGAGCGAGACGAACGCGTACTTGAGCACGGCGTCTGCGCCCTCGGTCGCGTAGCCGTGGCCCCAGGCCGACCGCGCCAGGCGCCAACCGATCTCCACGCACGGTGTGAAGGGGGCCTCGAAGCGGGGGACCGACAGACCGATGAAACCGATGAACGTGCTCGTCGCCCAGATCTCTGCCGCGAACAGGGCGGGCTTGCCGGCATCGAGCAGGCTCTGCTGGACGCCCATCATCTCGGCACTCTGCTCCGCGGTGACCGGCGCGGGGAAGTACTCCATGACCTCCGGGTCGGCGTTGAGCTCGACGAACGGCCAGAGGTCGTCGTCCTTCCACTGCCGGAGGACGAGCCGCTCGGTCTGCAGCTGGGGGCTGGCCATCAGTGTCCTTCCGGTCCGTAGGAGCGGGTGACCGTCGCCACCCTGACCTGGTAGTCGGCGTACCAGAGGTCGCGACCGCGCTGCTGGGCCACGGAGTGCTCGTGGACCTGCTTCCAGGCCTGCGCCGCGGCGTCGTCGATCCAGTACGAGACCGTTATACCCAGTCCGTTCTCCCTCGATGACTCGTATCCCAGATATCCCGGTTGCTCGGCGGCGAGCTGCGCCATCCGCTGCGCCATCACGGCGTACCCGTGGTCGCCGTCGGTCCGGATGTTGCTGAAGATGACGGCCGTGTACGGCGGTTCTGGGAGGGAGGCGAGGGGCACGGGGTCGATTCTGCCGCAGTGCCCCAGGCCCGCAACTAGCCCTTTTCCGGCGTTATCCGCGAGACTGGTGGGGTGGACTTCGACTCCTGTTACGCCCACGGGTTCGCGCGGGTGGCTGCCTGCACGATCCCGGTGGCGATCGCCGATCCCGCGACCAACGCTGCGCGGGTGCTCGCGGAGGTGCGGGAGTGCCACCAGGAGGGCGTGGCCGTTGCGGTCTTCCCTGAGCTCTGCCTGACCGGCTACGCGATCGACGACCTGGTGATGCAGGACGTCGTGCTCGAGGCGGCCGAGAGGGCGGTCTTCGACCTGGTCGAGGCGTCCGCGGACCTGCTGCCCGTGCTCGTGGTCGGTGTCCCGCTGCGCAGCATGAACCGGATCTACAACTGCGCCGTCGTGATCAAGGGCGGCGAGCTGCTGGGGGTGGTGCCCAAGGGGCACCTGCCGACGTACCGGGAGTTCTACGAGGCCCGCTGGTACGCCGCCGGCACCTCGGCGCCCGACGACACCATCTGGCTGCGCGGCGAGCCGTACCGGTTCGGCACGGACCTGATCTTCAGTGCCGACGACGTCCCCGGGCTCGAGCTGCACGTCGAGATCTGCGAGGACATGTGGGTGCCCGTGCCGCCGAGCGCGCGCGCCGCCCTCGCCGGGGCGACCGTCTTCGCCAACCTCTCGGGATCGCCGATCACGGTCGCGCGTGCCGAGGACCGACGGCTGCTCGTCCGGTCGGCGAGCGCACGTTACCTCGGTGCCTACCTGTACGCCGCCGCCGGCGAGGGCGAGTCCTCGACGGACCTGTCCTGGGACGGTCAGACGATGGTCTACGAGTGCGGGGACCTGCTGGGGGAGACCGAGCGCTTCCCGACAGGTGCCCGGCGCACGGTGGTCGACGTGGACCTCGACCGGATCAAGCAGGAGCGGCTCCGTCAGGGCACGTTCGACGACAACCGGGACGCGCTCGGGGTGACGTGGGAGGACTTCGCCCACCTGGGCTTCCGGGTGGAGCCGCCGACCGGCGACATCGGACTGCTGCGCAAGGTCGACCGGTTCCCGTTCGTGCCCGACGACCCGGCGCGGCTGGCGCAGGACTGCTACGAGGCCTACAACATCCAGGTTTCCGGGCTCGAGCAGCGCCTGCGTGCGATCGGCAACCCGCAGGTGGTCATCGGGGTCAGTGGTGGGCTCGACTCCACGCACGCCCTGATCGTCGCGGCGAAGGCGATGGACCGTCTGGGACGCCCGCGCACCGACATCCTGGCGTTCACGATGCCCGGCTTCGCGACGTCGGACTACACCAAGACGAACGCGTACCGGCTCGGCGAGGCCCTCGGGGTGACGTTCGAGGAGATCGACATCCGGCCGACCGCCCAGCAGATGCTCACCGAGATGGGGCACCCGTTCGGTCGCGGTGAAGAGGTCTACGACGTCACGTTCGAGAACGTGCAGGCGGGCCTGCGGACCGACTACCTGTTCCGGCTCGCGAACCAGCGCAACGGCATCGTGCTCGGGACGGGCGACCTCTCCGAGCTCGCGCTCGGTTGGTGCACCTACGGCGTCGGTGACCAGATGTCGCACTACACCGTGAACTCCGGGGTGCCGAAGACGCTCATCCAGCACCTGATCCGCTGGGTCATCTCGACCTCGCAGTTCTCCGAGGACGTCGACGCGGTGCTCGCCGAGATCGTCGCGCAGGAGATCACGCCGGAGCTCATCCCGACCAAGGAGGGCGAGGACGGCCAGAGCACCGAGGCCTCCGTCGGGCCCTACGCGCTCCAGGACTTCACCCTCTACTACGTGCTGCGCCACGGTTTCCGGCCCAGCAAGATCGCGTTCCTCTCCCGGCACGCGTGGTCCGACGCGACCACCGGTGACTGGCCGGTGGGATATCCCGAGGACCGGCGGATCGCCTACGACCTCGCCACCATCAAGAAGTGGTTGGGCGTTTTCGTGAACCGCTTCTTCGGGTTCAGCCAGTTCAAGCGCTCGGCGATGCCGAACGGTCCGAAGGTGTCCGCGGGCGGGTCGCTCTCACCGCGCGGTGACTGGCGCGCGCCGTCGGACGGCAACGCCAAGGCCTGGCTCGCCGACCTCGAGAAAGTGCCGGACGCCTGAGCGTCCCGCCAGGTAAAGAAGGGTCGCCCGGACCTTTGCCTGTCCTTAAGGTCGCACTGGTTCGCCCTTAGCGGCTCTCGCTGCAATCTCCTCGTATCAGCTCAACCGATACGAGGAGAAGCACCATGAAGATCAACCGCATCGCCGTTCCGATCATCGCCGGAGTCGCCGTCTTCGGTATCGCCGGAGGCGCCAAGGCCATCTCGGACAACCGCGACGCGGCTGAGTCCGAGACCCGCGGCACCTGCGCCATGACGTCGTACGAGCTCAGCGCGGAGCGCGAGGACGGGGGCCTGGAGGCCTCCTTCGAGCTCGAGTCGGCCGCCCCGGGCGAGACCTGGAACGTCGTCCTGAAGCACAACGGCAAGACGCTCATCGCCGGTGACCGGGTCACCGACGAGGACGCCGAGGTCGACCTCGACGCCTTCATCGGCAAGGCCGACGGCGACCACGAGTTCACCGTTGCCTTCACGCCGGCTGATGGCGAGACCTGCACGGCCACCCTGAAGCACTGATCACCCCACCCCTGAGCACCACCCACCCAAGGAGAAGAAGATGAACAAGAAGTACGCACTCGCCACTGCCGGTCTCGCTACCGCGATCGCTCTGCCCGCGTCCGTCCTGACCGCATCGCCGGCCTCGGCCGACGTCGAGCGCACCATCCGTTGCGGCGCCGCCGAGGTCGAGCTCAGCGTCGATCGTGAGAACGGCCGCTTCGAGGTCGACGGGAGCATCGACAACGCTGTGGCCGGCAGCAAGTGGCGGGTCGCCCTGCGCCACGACGGCAAGCTCGTCACCCGGGTGAACCGGACCGCCGACTACGAGGGCGACCTCGACCTCGACCGGATCCGCCCGAACACCGCGGGCAAGGACACCTTCAAGTTCAGCGTCCGAAACCTGAGCACTGGCAAGTACTGCTCGGTGAAGGTCGTCACTCGCTGATCCAGCAGCGCTCGAGGGGGCCCGATGCAGAGATTGCATCGGGGTCCCTTTGCTGTTCTGCTGCCCGGCACTGCCGAGGTGTGGTGGACCGTCGGCGCTCAGAACCGGGAGAGCTTGGTGGCTTTTGAGCCTCCCAGGTCCAAAGCGAGTGTCTTCTCATTTGTTGTGGACCGGGTCAGCTCAAACCGCTTGGCGCTGCCGAGGCGTCGTGAACCGTCGGCGCTCAGAACCGGGAGAGCTTGGTGGCCTTTGAGCTTCCCAGGTCCAAAGCGAGTGCCTTCTCATCTGTTGTGGACCGGATCAGCTCAAACCGCTTGGCGCTGCCGAGGCGTCGTGAACCGTCGGCGCTCAGAACCGGGAGAGCTTGGTGGCTTTTGAACCTCCCAGGTCCAAAGCGAGTGTCCCCTCTCCTGTTCTGGACCGGGTTAGCTCAAACCGAGGTTGGAGTGGCTGGTTCCGAGCCTGAGTGGTTCAGAACGCGACCTACGACCGCCCGAGCTCCACATCCAATCGCGCTCCGCCCAGGGACGCCGACCGCGAGAGCCGCAGCGCCCCACCCGACTCCGCGGCGATCCGGTCCACGATCGACAACCCCAGTCCCGTCGAGCCCGCACCGCTCGTACCCCGGTCCGTGACGTCGACGCCGTCGGGGAAGCCCGGCCCGCCGTCCTCGACCGTCAGCGTGACGCCATCGGTGCGCTGGGAGACCGTGACCGCGATCGCGGCGCCCTCGTCGGTGTGGCTGAAGACGTTGTCCAGGATGACGTCGACCATCGCGTTGAGGTCCTCGACGCCTATCCGGACCTCGACCGGGTCGCCGGCGTCCTGTCGGACCGTCAGCGACCGACCCTGATCCTCGGCGAGCGGCTCCCAGAACCGGACCCGTGCCACGAGAGCAGCACGGGCGTCGGTGCGCGGGTCGACGCCCTCGCGCTCGGAGCGCCGCGCCTCCCGGATGATCCGGTCGACGGTCGCCTCCAGGTCGTCGAGGTCCGCGGCGACGCGCGCCCGCTCGTCGGGGTCGCTGAGGCCATCGATGCGCAACCGCAGCGCGGTGACCGGCGTGCGCAGGCGGTGGGAGAGGTCCGAGACGGACTCGCGCTCGCGCTCCAGGAGGAGCTCGACCCGGCTGACAAGCCTGTTCAGGCCGGAGCCGAGCTCGCGCACCTCGGGCGGTCCGGAGGGCTCGACGAAGACCGGGGCCCCGGGAGCGCCCAGGGACTGGGTGCGCGAGGCCAGGTCGCGGATCGGCTGGACGAACGAGCGACCGAGCCGATCGGCCAGCACCAACGAGCCCGCCAGCAGCACCAGGCCGAGACCGGCGAGGGCCAGCCACGCGCGCCCGACCGACGAGCCGATGCCGGGGGACTTGACCAGCACGCGGATCACAGGGGTCTGCGACGGCAGCGCCGAGCTGCCACCCTGGGAGACCGGGATCAGCATCTGGGTGCCGTCGTCGACGTCGTCGACGCGCGCCTGCCCGGTACGCCGGGCGTCCGCGATCCGCGGGTCCGCGTCGGGGGCCGGGCCGACCGCGATGCCGTCGGGGTAGAACACCGTCGTGGTGATGCCGTGGTCGCCGTTGATCCGGTCGAGGTACTGCGCGACGGTGCCCTTGTCCTGGCCGGAGACGACGGTCTCGGTCGCCTGCACCTCGAGCGCCGCACGGGACAAGCGGTCCTCGAGGGCGTAGCTGCGGACCAGCACCGCCATCGGAACCAGCATCGCGAGCAGCACCATCGTCACGACGGCGGCGACGGTGAGGATCAGGTTCCGGCGCACGTCACTCCCCGGGCGCGGTCATCCGGACGCCGACGCCGCGCACCGTCGAGAGGTACTTCGGCTCGGCCGCAGTCTCGCCGAGCTTCCGGCGCAACCACGACAGGTGCACGTCGACGGTCTTGTCCGAACCGCCGTACGGCTGCTGCCAGACCTCGACGAGCAGCTCCTTCTTCGTGACGACTTCGCCCGCTCGCTCGGCGAGGTGCACGAGCAGGTCGAACTCGCGGGGGGTCAGGTCGAGCTCGACCCCGTCCAGCGTCGTGCGACGGGCCGAGACGTCGATCTCCAGGCCACCCACCACCAGGGCGGTGCGCGGAGTGCGACCGCCGCCGACGCGGCGGAGCACAGCGCGGATCCGGGCCTCCAGCTGTGCCGTCGTGTAGGGCTTGACCACGTAGTCGTCCGCGCCGGCGTCGAGCGCCTGCACGAGCGAGGGGTCGTCGTCGCGGGCACTGGCGATGATCACCGGGACGTCGCTGACGGCGCGCAGCATCGAGAGCACCTGGGTGCCGTCGACGTCCGGCAGGCCGAGGTCGAGGATGACCAGGTCGGGCCGGTTGTCGAGCGCCAGGTTGAGGCCGGCCATGCCGGTCGGGGCCGAGGACACGGCGTACCCGAGCTCGCGCAGCGAACGCACCAGCAGCGGACGGATCTTGTCGTCGTCCTCGATGATCAGTACCTCGGCCACGGCCCGAGGCTACCGAGTGCCCGAGCTTGCTCGGGCGTGCAGCGCCCGACTTAGCACTCCCTTAACCATTGCCTTAGCGTCCGGAGACGTCCGAACCGACACAATGGGGACGTGGACAAGCGGATCGGCTACGGCATCGCCTGGGTCACCGCTACCGCCCTCGCCATCGCGCTGGGCGTCCTCGCGGTGACCACCGTCGGCGCCAGCCTGCGCGGGCGCGGACCGCTGGGGGACGAGGTGCGCGCCGAACCGGTCGGCCCGGATCAGATCCAGACACCGCCGGCGGACGCCGTCCGGGTCAAGGACGAGATCACGGGGGACTGGGGCTCGTTCCAGGTCGAGTGCCGCGGCGTCTACGCCTACGGGCTGAAGGCAGAACCGGCGGCGGCCCAGGGCTGGCGGGTGATCAGCTACGAGCAGGGTCCCGACGACGACGTCGACGCCGTGTTCAGCGACGGCCGGCGCTCGGTGGACCTGGAGGTCTTCTGCAACCGCGGTCGTCCGACGCTGGCAGAGATCGAGCGGAACACGCTGCCGGAGACCTGAGCGATCAGTCGGAGCTCGTGATCTCAGCGTTGGCGAACCACCCCGACGGCCCGATCTCGGTACCCATCCGCGGCACGTACTGGTCGAAGTAGATCCGGGCGATGAGCTCGCGCCGGCTGCGGACGTCGGCCTTGGAGAACACCGACTTGAGGTGGTCCTGCACCGTGTACGCCGACAGGTGCAGCGACGCGGCGATGTCCTTGGTGTCGAGTCCCTGCAGCACGCGCTCGGTCACCGCACGCTCGCGCTCGGTCAGGTCGAACGCGGCGACCACCAGCGGCACGATCTCCGGCGGCCTGGCCTCGTCGATCGTGACCACGACGTCGCCGGCGACGTCGCCGCGCGGGCTCATCGGCGTCGCGTGCAGCACCAACCACATCCCGCTGCGGGAGCGGACCCGGCAGCGGGGAGGCCGGGGCGTCTCGCCCCGGGCGAACCTGCGGGCAGCGCCGACCAGGCCCGAGATGATCGCGGTCGGTGCCGTCCCCAGGTCGCTCATCATCAGGTCCGCCAGGCGCTCCTCGGCGCCGGCGCTCATCTGGTGGATCTCGTCGTTCGCTCCGATCACGACCACGGCCGGACCGGGGGACGGCAGTGCGGAGGTCTCGCCGAGGCGGGTGAGGAGCCCTCCGCGCATGCCGACCGACATGCTCTCCGAGAGCGCGGCCATCAGCTCGACGTCGCCGGCGTCGAAGCCGGCCTCGTCCTTGCCGCGGAACAGGGCGACCCCGCCCCAGACCTGACCACGGTCGCGCAGGATCACGCGGAGCTCGTCCTCGTAGGCGTAGCGCGGGCGCATGAACTCGTTGAGGCGGTAGGAGTCCGGGCTGCTGGCGCGCACGGCGGCGGCCGGCACGGCACGGTGCGCGAGCTCCTCGAACGAGGACGCCTCGCTGGTCCCGAACTCGATCAGCCCGAACTCCTCGTCGTGCTCGTCCTTGCCGTTGAGGTCGCCGAACTTCAGCGTGCCCGTCAGCAGCAGGGTGCTCGGGTCGAAGGCGCCGATGCACGCGGCGACGTGGGGGACCGCCCGGGAGATCGAGGAGAGTGCCTCGTCGAAGAACGTCTCGGCGTCCAGGCCGGCGCGCGCGACCACCTCGACGTCGCGCAGCACGCGCTGCCCGGTCAGGGTGATGGGAGGCATGGGAGCAGTCTGCCCGTAGTTCCGGTCCTCCGGAATCCCATATTTGTGGGGTGTCGGATCCCCAGCCCTGCCGGGCGGGATCTCCCCGGCTCCTCGGGATGGTGGACACCGGCGGTGCCGTCGGAGGGTTCTCGTCATCGACAACGAGATCCCCCGAGGAGAACAGCACCATGACGAACACCGTCCACCCGGTCAGCACCGGCCACTCCGTCACCCGGCTCAAGGCAGCCTGCGGCGACGTCGTCCACCTGCCCGGCACGCCCGAGTACGACCGCGGGCGGACGCCCTGGAACGTGGGCGTCGGCCAGCGTCCCGCCGCCGTCGCCACCCCGGTGACCGTCGACCAGGCGATCCGGGTCGTCCGTACGGCGGCCGCCACCGGTCTGCGGGTCACCGCGCAGTCCACCGGGCACGCGGCGTCCGCCCTCGCCGGCCACGCGCTCGACGACGTCGTGCTCGTACGCACCGGGGGCCTGCGTGGCGTCCACGTCGACCCGGTACGCCGCGTCGCCCGCGTCGAGGCGGGCGCGAGCTGGGAGGACGTCGTCACCGCTGCTGCGGTGCACGGCCTGACCGCGATGCACGGCTCGGCTCCCGACATCGGTGTCGTCGGCTACACCCTGGGCGGTGGGCTGAGCTGGTTCGCACGCCAGCACGGCCTGGCCGTCGAGTCGGTGCTGGCCGTCGAGCTCGTCCTCGCCGACGGGGAGCTCGTCCGGGCCGACGCCTCGCAGAACACCGAGCTGTTCTGGGCGTTGCGCGGCGGCGTCGCGGGCAACTTCGGCCTCGTCACCACCGTGGAGCTGGAGCTCCTCAACGTCCCCGACGCTTTCGCCGGGATGCTCCTGTTCGACGTGGCCCGCGCCCCGGAGGTCCTGAACACCTGGGCCACCTGGTGCCGCACGGCGCCGGAGGAGATCACCACGTCGTTCCGGGTGATGCGCTTCCCGCCGATCCCCGAGCTGCCGCCGTTCCTGAGCGGTCGCGCGGTCGTGATCCTGGACGGCGTCGCGCTCCTCGACGACGACGCCGCGTCAGCCGCGCTCGCGCCGCTGCGCGATCTCGGCGCGGAGATGGACACCTTCGGTCGGGTCCCCGCCGCCGGGTTGCTCCGGCTGCACATGGATCCCGAGGACCCGACCCCGTCGGTCGGACGTGGCGCGGTCGTCGCCGACCTGGACGCCGCCGCGGTGGAGTCCTTCCTGGCAGCCGTCGGCCCGGGCGTCGAGACGCCCGTCTTCATGGCCGAGCTGCGCCAGCTCGGCGGTGCCCTCGCACGGACCTCGGAGACGCCCGGGGCGCTGACCGGCATCGAGGGGTCGCACCTGTGCCTGCTGCTCTCGGTGACGCCCACCCCCGAGATCGCCGCCGCCTGCGACCAGGCGCTCGAGGGCGTCCTGGCCGGGCTCGCGCCGCACCTCGGTGAGCGGTTGTTCCTCAACTTCGCCGAGCGGTCCGTCGACCCGCGTCTCGCGTTCGAGCCGGCCGCCTGGGACCGCTTGGTGGCGGTGCGCCGCGAGGTCGACCCGACCGGGTTGTTCCTGGCGAACTTCGCGATCGAGGGCTGAGCGGGTCGCCGGAGGGGTACGGCGGTCCGCACCCCTCCGGAGGCCCTATCGTTTGCACCATGGGTAAGCAGGAAGACTTCGTGCTCCGCGCTCTCGAGGAGCGCGACGTCCGTTTCGTACGGCTCTGGTTCACCGACGTGCTCGGGTACCTGAAGTCGGTGGCGATCGCCCCGGCCGAGCTCGAGGGTGCCTTCACCGAAGGCATCGGCTTCGACGGCTCCGCGATCCAGGGCTTCGCCCGGGTGACCGAGTCCGACATGCTGGCCCACCCGGACCCGTCGACGTTCCAGATCCTGCCGTGGCGGGGCGACGGCCCGGCGACCGCGCGGATGTTCTGCGACATCACGATGCCCGACGGCTCCGCGTCGTACGCCGACCCGCGCTACGTGCTCAAGCGCACCCTGCAGTCCGCGGCGGAGAAGGGCTTCACCTTCTACACGCACCCCGAGATCGAGTTCTACCTGTTCAAGGGCGAGCCGCAGCCGGGCCACGTGCCGGAGCCGGTCGACCGCAGCGGCTACTTCGACCACACCTCGCAGAGCTCGGGCTCGGACTTCCGCCGCGAGGCGATCACCATGCTCGAGGCGATGGGCATCTCGGTCGAGTTCAGCCACCACGAGGGCGGGCCCGGCCAGCAGGAGATCGACCTGCGGTACGCCGACGCGCTCTCGACCGCCGACAACATCATGACCTTCCGCACGGTCGTGCGCGAGGTGGCGCTGGGCCAGGGCGTCTGGGCGTCCTTCATGCCGAAGCCGTTCACCGAGCACCCGGGTTCGGGCATGCACACGCACGTGTCCCTCTTCGAGGGCGACCGGAACGCGTTCTTCGAGGGCGGTGCCGAGTACCAGCTGTCCAAGACGCGGCCGCCACTTCATCGCGGGGATCCTGCACCACGCGGCGGAGATCACCTGCGTCACCAACCAGTGGGTCAACTCCTACAAGCGGTTGATCGGCGGCGGCGAGGCCCCGTCGTACATCTCGTGGGGCCACAACAACCGGTCCGCCATGGTCCGCGTCCCGATGTACAAGCCGAACAAGGGTCAGTCGACCCGCATCGAGCTGCGCACCATCGACGCGGCCTGCAACCCCTACCTGGCGTACGCCGTGGTCCTGGCGGCCGGCATGAAGGGTCTCGAGGGCGAGTACGAGCTGCCCCGAGAGGCGGAGGACGACGTCTGGTCGCTGACCGACCGCGAGCGTCAGGCCCTCGGCCTGGAGCAGCTGCCGAAGAGCCTGCACGACGCGATCGCGGTCGCCGAGCGCTCGGAGCTCCTGGCCGACACCCTCGGTGAGCACGTGTACGACTTCTTCCTGCGCAACAAGCGTCAGGAGTGGGAGGAATACCGTGGGCAGGTCTCCGCCTTCGAGCGCGACCGGATGCTCCCGGTCATCTGACCGACTCGCGATGCCCCGCCAGGTCTCTCACTACCTGTCCTCCGGCAACCTGGCCCGCCTCGGGTTCCAGGACACGAGCGCTGCGCTGACGGCGCTGGAGGTGCTCGGCCCGCCGGCCTCCCCGGTGGTGGCGATCCTGGGGCAGACCGCCGACCCCGACCTGGCGCTCGCGACCCTGGTCCGGCTGCACGAGTCCGCCGCGGACAAGGACGTGCTGGTCCAGGTGCTCGAGGAGGACGAGGGCACCGCCATGCGCCTGCTCTCGGTGCTCGGCATGAGCGAGGCGCTCGGCGATCATCTCGTCCGGCACCCGGAGCAGTGGCACGAGCTGCGCGACCCGACGCTCGGCTCCACCCGCCCGCCGGCGTACGCGGTCCGCGCCGGGCTGATGGCCGCCGTGGGCGCCGAGCCGTTCGACCAGCTCCCGACCTCCACGCTCCCGTACGCCGACGCCGCCGACGCGCTCCCGCGTCGAGTACCGCCGGGTGCTGCTGCGCCTGGCCAGCCGCGACCTCGCGCACCACGTGGGGATGGACGACGTCGCCGCCGAGCTGGCCGAGCTGGCCGCCGGCACGCTGGACGCCGCCCTCGCCGTGGCCCGGGCGAAGGTCGGCCCGGACGCCGCGCTGTGCCGGCTCGCGGTGATCGCGATGGGCAAGTGCGGTGGCCATGAGCTCAACTACGTGAGCGACGTCGACGTCATCTTCGTCGGGGAGCCCGCCGAGGGGGCCGAGGAGACGGCTGCCCTCCGGGTCGCCACCCAGCTCGCCTCGACGCTGATGCAGGTCTGCGGTGACCAGACCCGCGAAGGGACGATCTGGCCGGTGGACGCGAACCTGCGACCGGAGGGCAAGCACGGTCCGCTCGTGCGCACCCTGGCCAGCCACCGTGGCTACTACGAGCGCTGGGCGAAGACCTGGGAGTTCCAGGCGCTGCTCAAGGCGCGCCCCGTCGCCGGAGACCTCGAGCTCGGCGGCGCGTACGTCGAGTCGATCGGCCCGATGGTGTGGGAGGCCGCCGGCCGCGACGGGTTCGTCGAGGACGTGCAGTCGATGCGCCGGCGGGTGCTCGACCACATCCCGGCGCACGAGGCGAAGCGGCAGCTGAAGCTCGGCTCCGGCGGTCTGCGCGACGTCGAGTTCGCGGTCCAGCTGCTCCAGCTCGTGCACGGACGCACCGACGAGGCCGTACGGGCGCCGACCACCTTGAGCGCACTGTCGGACCTGACCCGCGCCGGGTACATCGGACGCGAGGACGGGCGCACCATGCACGACGCGTACGCGTTCCTGCGCACCTTCGAGCACCGCATCCAGCTGTACCAGCTCCGGCGTACGCACGTGGTCCCCGAGGACCCGGAGGCCCTGCGCCGCCTCGGTCGCTCGCTCGGGTACCTCAAGCACCCGGAGGAGGAGCTCGACCGCACCTGGCGGCACCACCGGCGCGAGGCCCGGCGGTTGCACGAGAAGCTCTTCTACCGACCGCTGCTCGCAGCAGTCGCCCGGATCCCCGGCGACGAGGCCCGACTCACCACCGATGCGGCGAAGGAGCGGCTCGCCGCCCTCGGGTACGCCGACCCGGACGCCGCACTGCGTCACCTCCAGGCGCTGACCAGCGGGGTCTCCCGCACCGCCGCGATCCAGCGGGCGCTGCTGCCGGCGCTGCTCGCCTGGTTCGCGGACGCCCCGGACCCGGACGCCGGTCTGTTCGGGTTCCGCCGGATCTCCGACGCGCTCGGCAGCTCGCCCTGGTACCTCGCCACGCTGCGCGACGAGGGCGAGACGGCGCAGCGGCTCGCCCAGATCCTCGCCACCAGCCGGTACGCGACCGACCTGCTCGAGCGCGAGCCCGAGGGGGTGAAGATCCTCGGCGGCGAGAACGCCCTGCGGCCGGCGTCGCGCAAGGCCATCCAGGCCGAGATGTTCGCCAGTGCTGCCCGACGCGGCGACCCGCAGGAGGCGATCCGCAGCATCCGCGCGATCCGTCGTCGTGAGCTGCTCCGGATCAGTGCCGCCGACCTCTGCGTGCCGTTCGGAGTCGCCGAGGTCGGGTACGCGCTCACCGACCTCACCGACGCCACCCTGGAGGCGGCGCTGGCGATCGCGATCGAGATCGTGGAGAAGGAGCGCAAGGCCACCCTGCCCACCCGGATGGCCATCATCGCGATGGGCCGGTACGGCGGCTACGAGATGGGTTACGGCAGCGACGCCGACGTCATGTTCGTGCACGCTCCGCACGAGGGCGCCGATCCGCAGCGGGCGAGCAGCATGGCGACCGCCGTCGCCACCGAGGTGCGCCGTCTGCTGGGCACGGCCGGATCCGACCCCGCGCTCGAGGTCGACGCCGACCTGCGACCGGAGGGCACCCAGGGGCCGCTGGTCCGGACGCTGGACGCCTACGCCGCGTACTACGCGAAGTGGTCCGCGGTGTGGGAGGCCCAAGCGCTGCTCCGGGCGGAGCCAGTGGTCGGCGACCTCGCGCTGAAGCAGGAGTTCAGCGACCTGATCGATCCGCTGCGCTACCCGTCCGTGGGGCTCAGCAACAACGACCTCGTCGAGATCCGTCGGATCAAGGCCCGGGTCGAGGACGAGCGGATGCCGCGCGGTGCCGACCCCGCCACGCACTTCAAGCTCGGCCGCGGCGGGCTCGCCGACGTCGAGTGGACCGTCCAGGTGCTCCAGCTGCAGTACGCCGGCGACCTGCCCGACCTGCGCACCACCAAGACCCTGGACGCGCTCGACGTCGCCGTGACCCACGAGCTCCTGACGGCCGAGGACGCCGACGTCCTGAGCGGGGCGTGGGTGCTGGCGAGCCGGGCGCGCAACGCCACCGTCCTGGTGCGCGGCAAGGCTTCCGACCAGCTGCCCACCGACCCGCGGGAGCGTGCTGCGGTGGCGCGGGTTCTCGGCTACGAGCCGGGGGAGACCACGGCGATGGTCAACGACTACCAGCGCGCCACGCGTCGGGCGGCCGAGGTCGTCGACCGGATCTTCTGGCGGAGCTGAGCCGTGGCGGAGCCCGGCGGTGACCTCGTCGTACCGGCTGGGCCCGGGCTTCCCTCGGGGACGACGATCCCGGCCGCGGAGCTGACCGAGCGGTTCTCACGCTCGTCGGGCCCGGGCGGTCAGTCGGTCAACACCAGCGACTCCCGCGTGGAGCTGCTCTTCGACCCGGCCGTCTCCACGGCGTTCACCGAGCCGCAGCGGCGACGCATCCTCGCCGCGCTCCCACCCGGACCGATCTCGATCACGGCGTCGGAGCACCGGTCCCAGCTGCGCAACCGGGTGGCGGCGCGTGAGCGGCTCGTCGCGCTGCTGCGCCAGGCCGTGGCCCCGCCGCCGCCTCCGCGTCGCCCCACCAAGCCCAGCAAGTCCTCCCAGCGACGCCGGGTCGAGACGAAGAAGCAGCGCGGTCAGACGAAGAGTCTGCGGGGGCGCGTGACCGACGAGTAGGGCACGATGGATCCGTGACCCTCGACTCTGCCTGGTACGCCGTCCGCTGCGTTTTCCGCTCCGTCGTCGACGTCGGCCTCACGACGTACGAGGAACGGATCACCCTCTGGCAGGCGGCCGACAGCTCCGAGGCGATCGAGCGGGCCGAGGCGGAGGCCGAGGACTACGCCGCGTCGATCGAGGGCGCCGAGGTCGAGTACGTCGGGCTGGCGCAGTGCTTCCACCTGTTCGACGACCCCGTCGACGGCGCCGAGATATTCTCGCTGATGCGCGACAGCGCGCTGACGCCCGAGGAGTACCTCGACACGTTCTTCGACACCGGCTCCGAGCACCAGAGCCACGGGGACGACGTCGAGGGCGACGAGGACGACTGAACGGTCCGGGGGACGCGAGCGGTCAGACGTCGATCCTGCGCACCCAACGTTCCCCGGCATCCCCGCCCCAGGCGTCCCAGGCGACGCGACCCGGGGACGGGAACCCGTCGGTCCCGCGCTTGAAGCCGTCGGCCTGCTTGTCGACGGTGTGGCGGGCGAAGTAGGCCCGCATCTTCTTGACCTCGGCGTCGGTGAGGCCGCGGCCCTCGGCGAGCTGATGCGCCCGGTTCCGGCCCACGTCGGTGAAGTTGCGGCCGGCATGGCCGGCGCTGATCCACCTCACGGCTCGTTCACCGGTCTGCTGGACGCCCTTCGGCGGTACGTGTTTGTCGGTCACCCCCGGGACGTACCCGGCCCGGTCTGTTCGAACCGCATGGGCGACCTGACTGCGGGTAAAGCGCCTCATGGCACTGAGGCGCGGGACCGAGGTCACCTGGAACACCTCCCAAGGGACGACGCACGGCAAGACCGTCGAGAAGCGGACCGAGCAGTTCCAGTTCGACGGGCAGCAGTTCAACGCGTCGTCCGACGACCCCTACTGGATCGTGGAGTCCGCCAAGACCGGTGCGCGCGCAGCGCACAAGGAAAGCTCTCTGACCCGACGCTGACCCGACCTGGTCGTTCTCTCTGGGCGTTCTCTCTGGGCGGGCCGGCGAGGCGTCGGCGCGCGTGCTCAGCCCGCCGCGGCGATGTCCTGCACCGCCAGGGAGCCGAACACCATCGCCGTCCCGAGCGGTGCGCCCGGTCCGGGGTAGAACGCTCCGAACGCGTTGGCGGCCGAGTTGCTGGTGGCGTACAGGCCGGAGAGCACGGAGCCGTCCTCCTTCAGTGCACGCCCCGATGAGTCGGTGACGATCCCACCCTTCGTGCCGAGGTCGGAGAGCACGAACCGGGCAGCCGTGAACGGCCCCTGGTGCACGCCGACGAGCGCCTTGTTGGGACCGGTCCCGCCGGTGAAGAAGGTGTCGTACTCGTCGGCCCCGCGACCGAAGTCCTCGTCCACACCGCTCTCGCAGAACCCGTTGAACCGCTCGACCGTCGCCAGCAGGTTCGTCAGCCCGAGCGTCTCGGCGAGCTCCTGGAGCGTCTCGGCGCGCACCCAGGTCCCGGCGGCGAGGTGGTCGGCCGGGTCGCCCTCGGGCATCGCGATCGCGGGCAGTCCGCCGCCCTCGGCGTTGTCGAAGACGAACCACGAAGGAATGCGGTTCTCGGCCTTCGCCATCTCCTTGCCGAAGCGGTCGTAGGGCAGCGACTCGTTGGCGTACCGGTCCCCGTCGGCGTCGACGATCACGCCGCTGCGGAACCCGAGGGTGAACGACCCGTGCCCGTCCGGGTGCTCCAGGCCGGGGCAGAACCAGCCCTGGTCGAGCAGATCGGTGGCGGCCCCGATCGACTGCGCGGCGGCGATCGGCTCGCCGACGTTGGTGTCGTCGGGCGCCATCGACCACGTCGAGTCGCCCGGGACGCCGTACCGGCTGCGCCACGCGGGGTTGTGCTCGAACCCTCCGGAGGCGACGATCACCCCGCGCGTCCCGGTGATGGTCGTCTCTCCGGCCGCCGTGCGTGCCACGACCCCGGTCACCCGGAGATCCGCGCCGTCGCCCTCGGTCACCAGCGTCTCCACGCTGTGGCCGGTCAGCACAGTGCCGCCGTCGCGGGTGAACGCCCACAGCAACCGGGCGATCAGGGACTGCCCGCCCGACAGGGTGTTCTTGCCCGGCAGGCCCTGTCGGTCGAGCTCCACCGGCGGCCGCACCAGGGCCGCGACGTCCTCGGGGAGCTCGGCGCGCTTGACGTTCTTCGGCTGGATCGAGCGGCCGAACGGGACCCGGCCCGGGCCGTCGTAGTACTCCGGGAACGGCAGCCACTCGAAGTCGAAGGCGTCGTCCTCCTCCAGCTCGGCGACCAGGCGCGGCGCCTCGGCGAGGAACGCCTCGACCTTCACCTGGTCCGGGTCGACCAGCAGGGCTCCGAGGTAGTCCCGTGCGCCGTCGGTGGAGTCGGAGATGCCGGCCCGCTGCTGGACCTGCGACCCCGGCAGCCAGCACGCACCGCCCGAGTACGCCGACGTGCCGCCGCAGTAGGCGGTCTTCTCGACCACGACCGTGCGCAGGCCCCGCTTCTGCGCGAGGTACGCCGCGGTCAGCGCGCCGCCGCCGGATCCGACGACGACGACGTCGAAGCTGGTCTCGCTCACAGGGTCTCCCATCGAGAGGCAGGCTCAGGTGCTCTGCAGGTAGCTGGTGATGGCCTCGGCCAGCCCGGTGCGGGCCTCGGCAGGATCGGTGTAGGTGCTGAGGTACTGCTCGGAGTGCAGCCCGCGCATCGCGCCGGGCAGGAGGCTGCGCACCCGGGCCAGGCGCACGGGGTCGAGGTCGAAGCCGTCGAAGGCGTGCCCGACCAGGTCGGTCCACGCCGTGTCGAAGTGCGCGATCGCGGCAGCGGTCGCGGGGTACTCGGACTCCAGCTCGTCGCGCTGCCGGGGGAGCGCGAGCCGCAGGTTGTGGATGGCCCGCGAGGTCCGCAGGTCCATCGCCGTCCACAGCATCTCGACGATCGCGGTCACCCGGGAAGCGAGCTCGGGGGAGTCCGGCAGCCGCGGACGCATCGTCGAGGTGTCGTGGAGGACGTGCTCCAGCACGGCCGCCCACAGTCCGTCCACGTCACCGAACTGGTGCTGCACCGTGCCCCAGGTGACGCCCGCCTCGCGGGCGATCAGGCTGGCGCTGACCGACTCGGCGCCGCCCTCGGCCAGGCACTCGAGCGCGGTGCGCAGGAGCACCTGGCGCGTCTCGAGCCCCCGCTTGTTCAGGCGGGTTCCCTTGGCGCTGAGCGGGACGGTGGCGGTCACGGACGTCTCGAGGTCCGGTCAGCTCAGGCCGAGGCGGGCGCCGTGCTTGGCGATGAACGCCTCGACCTCTTCGGCGCTCTTGTCCGGGACGCCCCAGATGAGCTCGGTGACGCCGGAGGCCTCCCAGGCGGCCAGGTCCTCGGGGGAGGGCCGCATCACGACCAGCACGTGGATCTCCGGTGCGCCGTCGCGACCGGCATCGGCCCACGCCTGCTTCAGGTCGACGATCTTGTCGGTGATGTCGGCCTGGGTGGGCGTGGTCATCCAGCCGTCGGCGTTCTCGGCGATCCACTTGAACGTCTTCGGCCCGGCCGCGGCGCCGATGATGACCGGGACCTCGCCCTGCGGCGGCTTCGGCCAGGCCCACGACGGTCCGAACGAGACGAACTCGCCCTCGTACGACGCCTCGTCCTGGGTCCACAGGGCGCGCATCGCGCCGAGGTACTCCTTGAGCACCGTACGACGCTTCGCCGCCGGTACGTGGTGGTCGGTCAGCTCGTCGGTGTTCCAGCCGAAGCCGGCACCGATGGTGACCCGGCCGCCGGAGAGGTGGTCGAGGGTCGCGATCGTCTTCGCGAGCGTGATCGGGTCGGACTCGACCGGAAGGGCGACGGCGGTGGAGAGCCGGATCTTCGTCGTGATCGCGGCCGCGGTGGCCAGCGAGACCCACGGGTCCAGGGTGCGCATGTACCGGTCGTCGGGGAGGGTCTCGTCGCCGGTGCCCGGGTGGGCGGCGTCGCGCTTGACAGGGATGTGCGTGTGCTCGGGCACGTAGATGGTGTCGAAGCCCGCGTCCTCCGCGGCCTTGGCGGCCTGGGCCGGGGTGATCCCTCGGTCGCTGGTGAACAGCACGATGCCGTGGCGCATGAAAGTCGTCTCCTGGGTGCTCTGTCGGGCAGACCCTGACGCGGGTCCCGCCAGGAATCATAGAGGAGTCAATGAGAATTGCTAGCGGGTCTCGAGGACTTTCTCGAGAAACGCCGTCAGGCGTTCCAGGGCCTCTGCCCCTTCGGGTCGGTCGAGCCGGAACTGGTACACGTGGTGCACCGGGCTCGCGTCGTCGCCAGGGTGGTACTCGTCCACCGGGACGCCGAGCTCGCGGAGCCGCGCGGAGAACGGCACGGTCTGGTTCCGGGTCAGCGGATCGGCGTTCCCCGCAGAGAGGAAGGTCGGCGGGAACGAGCCCGTCGCCCGGTCCAGGACCGTCATCGACCGGCAGGTCGGGCTGTCCTGCCAGGCCCGGGTCCGTGCCAGCGACCACATCGCCGACTCGAGTCCCGCGGCGAAGAAACGGTCCGAGTCCGCGACCGCCCTCGGGTCGAAGATGCCGCAGAACAGCAGCGCGCCGCGAAACGCGCTCGGGTCCTCGACCGCCACCTCGGCGGCGACCTGGGCCCCGGCGGAGTCGCCGGCGATGACGATCCGGGTCGGGTCGATCCCGAGCTCAGCCGCGTGGTCGCGCAGGTACCTCAGCGCTGCCCGGACGCCGTCGGGTGCGGCCGGGTAGGCGGCCTCCGGGGCCAGCGGGTAGTTCACCGCGGCGCCGGCGAAGCCTCGGCTGGCGACCAGCTCGAGGTAGGGCAGGACCTCGGTCTTGTCGCCGAACTGCCAACCTCCTCCGTGCACCCACACCACCACGGGGTGCGGTCCGGGGCCGTCCGGGAGGGCGAGGTCGAGGAGTCCGTACCGTCCCAGGCCCTCGTCGTAGACCAGGCCGCTGCGGGTGGTCCATCCCTCCGCAGGCAGGTGACGGCGCAGTGCGGTCGCGGTGAGCTCGCCGCCGGGTCCGCTGGCCAGCCGTGCGAGGCGGAGCGTGACCCACGGCGGCACCCAGCGCTGTGGCCGCAGCCGCACCAGGACGCGCAGCACGAAGCTAGCGAGTACCCCAGGAGCGAACCGGACCGCCTTGCTGAGCCTGCTTCTCCGTGGGGTCACCCAGGCAGGGTGTCAGCGACGGCTGCCGAGGTCCAGCGTGACCCACGGGCGGCCCTTGCTGTACCTGACCCCGAAGCCCGCCTCCTTGTAGGAGCAGCGCTGGATGTTCGCGCGGTGCCCAGGGCTGTTCATCCACATGGTGAACGTGGCCTTCGGCGTACCGGCTCCCCAGGCGATGTTCTCGGCCAGGCCGGTCCACCGCTTGTAGCCCGCCTTGGTGATGCGCTTGGCGAGGCCGAGCTCCCGGGGCAGCTGGTGCGACAGGTTCCCGGCCGCCACCATCTTGCGGGTGTGCTTGCGGGCCGCCTTGACCAGTGCGGTGTTGCGCTTGACCGCCTTGCAGCCGACCTGCGCACGACGGGCGTTGGTCAGGGCGAGCAGCTGGGCCTCGAACTGGCCGGTGGTCAGCGCCGTCGTACGCGGGGCCGACGAGGGCTCCGGCGCGGCGGCGCGGGCACTCCCGACCGGCAGTGCGGTCCCGGCAACCAGGACCAACCCGACGATCCAACCAATCCACGTAATCCGCCCCATGGGGCCACTGTGGCGCCTCGGGGGCGTCTTCCGCAGCAGAATCGGACAATTGGGTCGCGCTGGTGCAAGGTCAGCAGGAGTCGCCCGCATCGGGCACGGCCCTGTCGACGTTGTTGCGCAGGTAGACGAAACGCTCGCAGAGCGTCCCCACCCGCCGGTAGCGCTCGCTGATCAAGGACCAGGCGCCGCCGAGCTTGAGCCGGGCCTGGGTCTGCGGTCCGCGCACCACCACCCAGGTGGGCGCATCGGGCCCGGCGAGCACGGCGCGCAGGTCCTTCATGTCCGGATCCAGCGTCCGGGCCGGCAGGCTCCAGGGGTACTCGTACGGCGAGGACATCCCCGAGGCGCGGAGCACCTCGGGGTCGCCGAAGGTGACCAGGACCGTGTCGCCGGGGCGCTTGACCCGGCCCAGGGCGTCGCCGACCTGGGTCGCGGGGGAGCCAGGCGGGATGAACGCCGCGATCACGGCGCTCACCACGGCGGCGACCGCCATGAGCTGGACGGTACGGCGGATCGCGACCGGCGAGCGGAACAGCACCGCCCCGGCGGCGAGAGCCACCGCAGGGATGGCCTCGACCAGGTAGTGCAACCAGTAGGAGCCGCCGGCGACGATCGAGAACGTCGCCCAGGCGAGCAGCGCCACGATCGCCCACGCGAAGGCCAGGTCCTTGGTCCTCCAGGTGCCGCGGATGAGGAAGATGCCGACGGCCAGGGGCAACCCGCTGCCGATGACCGAGAGGGTGAGCAGGGCGAGGCGCTGTCCGGAGGCTTCGGCGACCGAGGGGTTGTCGGCGATCACGCGGGCGGCCTTGACCCGGAACGGGTAGGTCGCCTCGTAGACATCGGCGGGTGACGTCCCGTGCGCGACCGCCCAGAGGCTTACCAGTCCGAAGGCGATACCGGCGCCGAGAGCGGCCAGGCCGACCCGTTGGACGAGCTGCCCCCAGGTGACCCGGCGCTGGCGCCAGGCGAAGATCCAGAACACGGCGGCGAAGACGACGACGTCGACCATGTTCTGCTTGACCAGCAGGGCGGAGACCGCTGCGGCACCCGTCGCCAGGGCCGCGAGCCGGGCGGTGCGTTCCTCGTCGCTCAGCACCGCCTCGGTCGCGGTGCGCAGCCCCAGAGCGAGGAACGGCAGCGCCATCAGCTCACCGTTGACGCTCGCGGCTCCGGCGAGCGGCCCGCCGAGCAGGGCGGCGGCGACCACTGCGGTGACCGAGGCGGCCCGGTCGTCGAGGACGCGGCGGGCGGTGGAGGCCAGCAGGAGCACCGTCGCCACGGAGATGGCGATGCCGATCACCCGGAGCGCCGGGATCCCGCCGAAGAGGTCCGCGACCTGGAACAGCATCA
Source organism: Marmoricola sp. OAE513 (assembly GCF_040546585.1). Taxonomy (NCBI): domain Bacteria; kingdom Bacillati; phylum Actinomycetota; class Actinomycetes; order Propionibacteriales; family Nocardioidaceae; genus Marmoricola; species Marmoricola sp. OAE513. Next base: position 3,410,781 of record NZ_JBEPOC010000001.1, read on the forward strand.
TCAGCAGCGGAGGACGGTCGACCCAGTAGTTGCCGTAGAGCGAGTCGCCCGAGGAGCTCCACTGCCCGGCGAGGACCAGGAACCCGCCCTCGTCGGGGGTGCCTCCGAGGCGGAGCTGGATCAGCCGGAGCCCGATCATCACCAGGACGGCCGCGGGAACCCATGGCAGCGACCACACCGAGGAACGGCGCCCGGCGGTCGCCGTCGCGCTGGGAGAGGTCACAGGTCCATGATGCCGGTCGGCCCACCCGCTCAGGCGCGGAACACGTACCGCGAGACCGTCAGCTCTTCCCGCCCGCCAGCGTCCACGCGGCCGGACCCGTCGGCACCGGGATGTCGGCGTACGTGACGATGCCGGGGCGGGCCGCGACGACGTGCCGGACGGCGTTGAGCACGGGCAGACCGGTGATCGTCATGCCGATGCCGTGCATGTCCTCGACAGTCAGCGTGTCCAGCGGCTGGTCGGGCATCAGGCCGAAGTTCAGGGTGACGTTCGGGGATCCCTCGACCTCGACCTTGTAGCCGTGCTCGACCGGCATTGCGGGTTCGAGGTGCCGCGTCATCACCCAGCGCTGGTGCAGGTCGAGCACCTCGCCGCCGTTCACGACGCCGACCCAGCGCAGGTCCAGCCCGGCCATCGTGCCGGCGGCGATCGGGCGCCCGGGAAGGTCGAGGTCCTTGGTCGTCGCTGCGAACCCGACGTGGCACCGCACCTCGTCGAGCTCGATGCCGAGCGTCGCGGCGAGCATGTGCACGCCGTCGGCGAACACCACCGACGCAGCCTCGACGTCCGCGGCGTGGCCGGGGTCGTCCATCGGACGCCCCCACCCCATGCCGTCCATGTTCGAGTCCGAGGCGTACGCGCTGACGTCGACCGACTCGTGCATCGTGATCTTGCGGACCTCCTGGCACACCCCCGTCGCGACCGCGCCGAGGAGCTGGGCGAAGCCGGGGTTCATGCCGCTGCCGAACAGGCTCGCGCCGCCCTCGCGTGCCGCAGCCTCCAACGCCTCGCGGGAACCGGCTGGCAGGCTGTGGCCGGTGAGGAACTCGGCGCTCGTGACGACGTTGGCGCCGGAGCGCAGGATCCGGCTGAGCTCCTCGACGTCGGGGTGCAGCGGCGTGTAGATCACGCAGTCGGGCGCCAGGGCGAGCAGCGCCTCGGCGTCATCGGTGGCCCGGATGCCGCACGGCTCGTCCAGCCGGCAGAGCAGAGCGGCGTCCTGCCCGACCTTGTCCGCGCTCCAGGCGTAGCAGCCGACGAGCTCGAGGTCCGGACGCGCGAGCACGCTCCGGAGGGTCTTGCGAGCCACGTTGCCGGTGGTCCACTGGACGACGCGCAGGGGAGCAGGTGAGGTCATGCACGGGACGCTCCCACGGAACTGGACAGGTGTCCAGCACCGCCGAGAGGTCCCAGATGTCTCAGCGGCGGACGCCGAGAGGTCCCAGATGTCTCAGCCGCGGACGCCGAGCGGGCGCGGATGTCTCAGCAGCGGACGCCGAGCGGGCGCGGATGTCTCAGCGGCGGACGCCGAGCGGGCGCGGATGTCTCAGCGGCGGACATCTCAGCCCGCTCGGCGTACCTGGGTGGGACATCTCAGCCCGCTCGGCGTACCTGGGTGGGACATCTCTGCCCGCTCGGCGTACCTGGGTGGGACATCTGTGCCCGGTCGGCGTCAGGGGGCGGCGACGACCGTGATCCCGAGGTACTTCGTGTTCTTGGTGCCGCCCTTGGTGTAGGTCACGACGAAGGTGGCCGCCTCCGGGACGATCGGCGTTCCGGTGATCGCGCCGGTCGCGGGGTCCAGGGTGAACCCGACGGGCAGGCTGCCGTCGGTCACCGACCACGTGCCGCCGGTCGGGGTCGCCGCGAGCGAGGCGTTGTACGCCGCTCCGACGGTGCCGCCCGGCAGCGAGGTGGTGGTGATCGTCGGCGACCCCGCGTCGGCCACGTGGAAGATGTAGCCCTGCTTGGTCGACGTACCGGTGCTGGTCTCGGTGAAGGTCACGATCAGCGGGGTGTCACCGGTCTCAGTCGGCGTGCCCGAGAGCAGGCCGCCGGCGGAGAAGGTGATGCCGTCGGGCAGGAATCCAGCGACCGTCCAGGTGCCGTCCAGGCCGGTCTTGGTCAGCTGCTGGCTGTACGGCTGGTTGGTGACCGCGTCCGGGATCGACGTGGTGGTGATCTTGGGCTGCAGGACCTTGAGCGCGAACGACTTGCTGACGTCCCCGCCGCCGGTCTCGTGGAAGGCGATCTTGACCTGGTAGATCGTCGCGACGGTCGGCGTACCGGTCAGCGTGCCGGTGGCCGGGTCGAGGGAGAACCCGTCCGGGATCTGCACGGCTTCCCAGGTGCCCGGGCCGCCGGTCTTGGTGAACGTCACCGAGTAGGCGCCACCACGGTGGGCGTCGGGCAGGTTCGCGTCGGTCGTGATCGCGAGCGCGGTGCCGCCGACGTGCAGGGCGAGCGGCTTGAGGACGCTGCGTCCGGTCGACGTCTCGGTGAAGACCGGGTACACGCCGTAGTCACCGATAGCGGCGTTCGTCGTGCCGCTGATCTCGCCGGTCGCGGCGTTGATGCTCAGACCCGCCGGGAGACCGGTGATCGACCAGGTGCCGGCCTTGCCGGTCTTGGCCAGCGTGGCCGAGTACGCCGCACCGCGGGTCGCGTCCGGCAGCGTCGCCGTGGTGATCTCCGGACGCGCGGAGCGGGTGATGGACAGCGCCTTGGTCGCGGACAGGCCGCCGGCGGTCTCGGTGAACTTCACCGTGAAGTTCGTGGTGCCCGGACCGGTCGGCGTACCGGTGATGGCGCCGGTGTCGGCATTCAGGGTGAGCCCGCCGGGCAGCTGGGTGCCGCCGGTGAGCGACCAGGTGCCGGCGCCGCCGGTCTTGGCCAGCGTCGCGGAGTACGCGATCCCGGTGTCACCGTCGGGCAGCGAGGTGGTGGTGATGGTGGGACCGTTCGGCGGGTTCTCCGAGCCCTGCAGCACCTTGAGCGCGAACGCCTTCTGGACCGAGCGTCCTCCTACTGTCTCGGTGAAGATCGGGTACACGCCGTACGTGCCTGTGGCGGCTGCGGTGACGCCGCTGATCACGCCGGTCTCGGCGTTGATCGTCAGGCCGGCCGGGAGGCCGGTGATCGACCAGGTGCCGGCGCGGCCGGTCTTGGCCAGCGTCGTCGAGTAGGCGACACCCTGGGTCACGTCGGGCAGCGTGGTCGTGGTGATCTCCGGTCGCGGCGAGCGGGTGATGGACAGCGACTTGGTCGCCGACAGCCCGCTCCCGGTCTCGGTGAACTTCACGGTGAACGTGGTGGTGCCCGGGCCGGTCGGCGTACCCGAGATGATGCCGGTGGCCGACGCCAGGCTCAGGCCGCCCGGCAGCGTGGTGCCGCCGGAGAGCGACCAGGTGCCGTCGCCGCCGGTCTTGGTCAGCGTCGCGGAGTAGGCCAGACCGGTGTCGCCGTCGGGCAGCGAGGTCGTGGTGATGGTCGGACCGGTCGGCGGGTTCTCCGAGCCGGCGAGCACCTTGAGCGCGAGCGGCTTGAGGACGGAGCGTCCGCCGGTTGTCTCGGTGAAGGTCGGGTAGACGCCGTACGTGCCGACGGCGACGTTCGTCGTGCCCGAGATGACCCCCGTGGTCGGGTTGATCGTCAGGCCGGTGACCGTTGTCTCCAGCGACCAGGTGCCCGCCTTGCCGGTCTTCGCCAGCGGTGCGGTGTAGGCGACGCCCTGGGTCGCGTCGGGCAGCGTGGCGGTGGTGATCTCCGGTCGCGGGGAGCGGGTGATGGAGAGCGCCTTGGTGGCGGACAGCCCGCTCCCGGTCTCGGTGAACTTCACGGTGAAGTTCGTAGTGCCGGGGCCGGTCGGCGTACCGGAGATGGTGCCGGTGTCGGCGTTCAGGGTGAGCCCGCCGGGCAGCTGGGTGCCGCCGTTCAGCGACCAGGTGCCGGCGCCGCCGGTCTTGGTCAGCGTCGCGGAGTAGGCCAGGCCGGTGTCACCGTCGGGCAGCGAGGTCGTGGTGATGACCGGGGCGTTCGGGTTGGTCACCGTGACCGACTTCGACGGGGACACGGCGCCCGCGTTCAGACCGCTCAGCGGGGACTGGACCCGGTACGTCGTGGTGCCCGCGGACGCCGGGGTCACCTGCACGGTGAACGAACCGTTCGAGGCCAGCGTCGTGCTCCCGGCCGAGACGTAGGAGCCACCGGAAAGGCGCTGGACGGCCAGCTTGGTGCCGGAGACGTACGGGGAGACCGTGCCCGACAGGGTCGTGGGCTGGCCGAGCGTGATCGAGGCAGGGGAGAGGTTCAACGTGACCGTGGTCTTGCGCAGCACCGTGACGGTCTTGTTCGCCGAGTACGCCGTGGCGAGCTTCTTGCCCTTGCGCGGGGCGACCGCACGGTAACTGTACGCCGCCGGCGTGCTCGGCACGTTGAGGTTCACCGCGAACTTGCCGCCCGCGGTGGTGGTCGCGGTGTTCACCTGGGTCACCCAGCTCGCACCGGACTTGCGCTGGATGCGCACGAGGCTGCCCTTGGGGGACTTGCTCAGCGTGCCGGAGAAGGTCACCGCCTTGCCGCCGTACTGGTAGACCGGGCTCGCGCCCAGCGTGAGCTTGCGGGCAGTCGCCGCCTGCGCCGGGGCCAGACCCGTGAAGGCCAGGAGGGCGACGGCCATGACGGCGATCCAGGACAGTGACTTGGTGCGGAAACTCATCGATCTCCAACCTTCTGCTGATGCAACCCGAGTGGTGCGCACCCCACGTGCGCGGATTCCCGAGGCTATGCGGAACTCAAGTGATCAGGAAGTACTGGAGTGGCGCTGCGACGACCAATTGCGGAAGGCCCGGGGCGATTTGTCCCGGGCCTTCCGATAAGGCGGTTTCTGCCTGCGTCTTCCTCGGCTGGTCTCAGCCCGCCGGAGGCGTCGGGTTCGGCACCAGGAGACCGAGCAGCTTCGTGTTCTTCGTGCCTCCGTTGGTGTACGTCACCTGGAAGCGGGCGTTCTCCGGCACGCTCGGCGTCCCGGTGATCGCCCCCGTCGTCGGGTTCAGCGACAGGCCGACCGGCAGGCTGCCCTGGGTGATCGACCAGGTGCCGCCGGCAGGTGTCGCTGCCAGCGTCGCCGAGTACGCCGACCCGACGGTGCCGTTCGGCAGCGAGGTGGTCGTGATCGTCGGGGAGCCCGGCGCTGCGGAGTGGAAGATGAAGATGTTCGACGACGAGGCACCGGTGCTGGTCTCGGTGAACGTCACCGTGATGCCCCAGTCACCGGACTCCGTCGGCGTTCCCGCCAGCAGGCCGCTGCTCGAGAGCGTGACGCCCTCGGGCGGGAAGCCGCTGCTGGTGATCTCCCAGGTGCCGTCGAGCCCGGTCTTGGCGAACTGGAAGCTGTAGGCCTGACCGGTCACCGCGTCCGGGATGGACGTGGTGGTGATCTTCGGCTGGACGACCTTGAGCGAGAAGCCCTTGGTGACAGAACCGCCGTTGGTCTCGGAGAAGGTGACGTACACCGCGTTGAGGCCAGCGACGGTCGGCGTACCGGTCAGGGTGCCGGTGGCCGGGTCGAGGCTGAAGCCGTCGGGGATCTGGTTCGCCGACCAGGTACCCGGCCCGCCGACCTTGGTGAAGGTGACCGAGTACGGCGCCAGGCGGTGGGCGTCGGGCAGCGTCGGGTCGGTGGTGATCGCCAGCGGTGTGCCGATGACCTTGAGGGCCAGAGCCTTGAGCACCTTGCGACCACCGGCCGTCTCGGTGAAGGTCGGGTACACGCCGTAGGTGCCGAGCGCGACGTTCGTCGTGCCCGAGATGACCCCGGTCGTCGGGTTGATCGTCAGGCCGGTGACCGGCGTCTCCAGCGACCAGGTGCCCGCCTTGCCGGTCTTCGCCAGCTCGGCCGTGTACGGCGCACCGCGGGTGGCGTCGGGCAGCGAGTTGGTCGAGATCGTCGGGAGCGGCGAGAACGTCATCGACAGGTTCTTGGTCGCCGAGAGGCCGGACCCGGTCTCGGTGAACTTGAAGATCACGTTGTTGGTGCCCGAGCCCTCCGGCGTGCCGGTGATCGCGCCGGTCGTGGCGTTCAGGGTCAGTCCCGGCTTGAGCGTTCCGCCCGCGACCGACCAGGTGCCGTCGCCGCCGGTCTTGGTCAGGGTCGCCGAGTACGGCAGGTTCTTGTCGCCTTCGGGCAACGACGTAGTGGTGATCGTCGGCGCGTTCGCGAGGCTGACCTGGACCGCCCGCGTGGGGGAGACCGTGCCGGCGTTGAGGCCGGTCAGCGGGACCTGCACCCGGTAGCTCGTGGTCGTGGTCGGGTTCACCCCGACCGAGTAACCGCCGGAACCCGACAGGGTCGCGTTGCCGACCAGGACCCAGCTGGTCCCGGAGAGACGCTGCACGGCGACCTTGGTTCCGGAGACGAACGGCGAGACCGTGCCGGACAGGGTCGCGGTGCCCCCGGAGGCGACGATCGTGGGGTTCGCGGTCAGGGTCGCGGTGGTCTTGCGGAGCACCTTGACGGTGATCGTCTTCGAGTACGCCGTGGCCAGCTTGCCCTTCTTCGGGGCGGCGGCGCGGTAGGTGTACGACGCCGGGGTCGTCGGCAGCGTGACCTTGACCGAGTACTTGCCCGAGGACGTCGTGGTCTTCGTCTTCGCGGCGGTCACGTACGACGTGCCCGACTTCAGCTTGATCTTGACCGTGCTGCCCTTGGGGGACTTCGACAGGGTGCCGGAGAAGGTCACCTGCTTGCCGCCGTACTCGAGGGCCGGCGAGGCCTTGGTCGTCAGGGACCGCGCGGTGGCCGCCTGGGCCGGTGCCGCGAGACCGGTCAGAGCGACCAGCAGCACGGCTGCCGTCGCGAGCGTCGACCAGAGCCTGGTCCGGGGTGAAGTCGTCACGAGGTACACCTTCTGGGAGGGAGGGGTCTTGCAGGGAGGGGCGCTTGCGCGCGCTGCTCCGAGGCTATGTCGAAGGGGGAGGTTCAGGAAGGACATTGGGCCGGTACGCCCTTAGCATCACCGGGTGCCTCCTCGTTCGCCGTTGCCGCAGCGCCACGGTCTCGACGCCGCCTGGGTGCGGACTCCGGGTGCTGCCGAGGTGGGCGCGACGTCGATGGGCGCGTGGCTGCGGGACCGCTTTCCCGAGCGCGTCGACGTCGAGACGATGCTGGCCGACGAGCGATTCGTGTACGCCGACGCGACACCCGTGCGGGACGACGACGCCTTCCGGCAGCACACGTTCGTGTGGTTCCACCGGGACCTGCGGGAGGAGCCGCCCGTGCCGGGCGAGATCCGGGTGCTGCACCGCGACGAGCGGATCGTGGTCGTCGACAAGCCGCCCTTCCTGTCCTCGATCCCGCGCGGGGAGCACGTGACCGAGAGCGTCGTGGTCAAGCTGCGCAACCGGCTCGGGCTGCCCGAGCTCTCCACGGTGCACCGCCTCGACCGGGTCACCTCGGGGGTGCTGATGCTGGCCACCGAGCGGCGGTGGCGCGGGCCGTACCAGCTGCTCTTCCAGAACCGTGCGGTGCGCAAGACCTACCGGGCGCTGGCGCCGTACCGGCCGGACCTGGCGCTGCCGGTCACCGTGCGCGACCACCTGGCCAAGGAACGGGGCTCGCTGGTCGCGCACGTCGTCCCGGACGCACCCCCGAACGCCGAGACCCTGGTGGAGCTGGAGGAACGGCGCGGCGACCTGGCCGTCTACCGGCTCTCCCCGCGGACCGGGAAGACCCACCAGATCCGGATGCACCTGCACGGGCTCGGGATCCCGATCGTGGGGGACCCGCTGTACCCCGACGTGCACGAGGTGAGCATCGACGACTTCTCGACGCCGCTGCAGCTGCTGGCCGCCGAGCTGGCGTTCACCGACCCCGTGGACGGGACCGAGCGGTGCTACGTGAGCGGCCGGACCTTCCCGATCAGCTCGTCGTGAGCCGGGCCCGCGCCGCATCGAGCGCCGCCGTGCAGCCCGACCACATCTCCTCGAGCAGCTGAGCCACCGGCACGACCGAGTCGATCCGCGAGGAGACCTGGCCGGTGTTGGCGACGCTGGCCTCCATGTCGCCCCCGAAGTAGAGGTCGGTGATCTGGCCCAGCAGTGGCTCGCCGCCCTGGACCTGCTCGGTCAGCGTGTTCCGCAGGACCCGCATGGTCGGGTTGCCCGGCACGCTGATCAGCACGGTGCTGTCGTCGGTCGCGCCGAGGATCGAGTCCTTGAAGTTCTGGTGCACCGGCGACTCGACGGTCGCGAGCATCCGGGTGCCCATCTGCACGCCCTCGGCCCCGAGGACGAACGCGGCGGCCATCGAGGTGGCGTCGCAGATCCCGCCCGCGGCGATGATCGGCAGGTCGGTCCGTGACGCGATCAGTGGGAGCAGCACCATCGTCGAGGCGCCGAGTGCTCCCTTGAAGCCCCCGCCCTCGACCCCCTCGACGACCAGGCCGTCCACGCCGGCGTCGATCGCCTTCTGGGCAGCGACTTCAGAACCCACGACGTGGAAGACGGTCATGCCGGCGTCGTGCAGCCGTTGGGTGAACAGTCCGGGGTGGCCGGCCGAGGTGGCGACGTACCGGATGCCGGCCTCGGCGATGACGTCGACGATCGAGGGGTCGTTCTTCCAGCCCTGGATCATCAGGTTCGCCCCGACGGGCTTGCTGGTCAGCTCGCGGACCCGGGCGAGGTCCTCGCGGCCCTGCGGCGACAGCGTCTCGATGATGCCCAGGCCGCCTGCCTCGGAGACGGCCGCGGCGAGGCCGGCGTCGGCGATGAACGTCATCGGCGCCTGGACGATCGGGATCGGGACGCCGAGGAGCTCGGTCACACGGTTCCGGTACGGGGTCTGGGTCACCGCCCAGAGGTATCACGCGGACGTGAGGTGCGTCCCATCTGGCGTGCTTGGGGGGCGCGAGGTGCCCGGGTGCGACTAGCCTCACGAGACGGTGAGTCTCGTGAGGGTCGCCGCTGCTCCGTAGGCATCCAGGCAAGAGGTGGTCACATGGGCACGCCCGTGCTCGTCGGTATCGGTCAGCACTCCGAGTGGTTCGGGGACGACGGCTACGAGGGACTCGTCCCGGTCGCGATGGCCGAACGTGCAGCCCGGGCCGCTCTCGCCGATGCCGGTGTCAGCGCCGACCTGGTCGACGTGGTCGCCTGCACCCGCCAGTTCGACGAGTCCGTGCCGGGCTTCCCGCCGGCCCTCGGCGGCCCGGACAACTTCCCCCGGGCGCTGGCCAACCGTCTGGACGCCAAGCCCGAGCGCTGCATCTACGCCGTCACCGGCGGGCAGTCGCCCCAGGAGCTGGTGACCGAGCTCGCCGGAGCGATCGCCGCGGGCACCTCGAAGATCGCGCTCGCGGTCGCCGCCGAGGCGATCTCGACGGTGCTGCACCTGACCAAGCAGGGTCAGCAGACCGGCGGGGTCCCCGACCTCACCGAGACGACCGGCGTCACCGACGAGGACCGCGGCCCCGGTCTGGCCGGCATCCTGGCCAGCACCCAGGTGGCGCACCAGCTCACCGACGCCCCCACGCAGTACGCGATCTTCGAGAACGCCCGCCGCACCCGGTTGGGTCAGACCCGCGCCGAGCAGGCCGCCGAGATGGGCCGCTGGTTCGCGCCGTTCACCGAGGTCGCCGCGGCCAACCCGCACTCCGCCGTACGGACGGTCTTCACCGCCGAGGAGCTCACGACCGTCACCGACTCCAACCGGATGATCGCGGACCCGTACCCGAAGTCGGTCGTCGCGCGGGAGAAGGTGAACCAGTCCGCAGCCGTGCTGATCACCTCCGAGGAGGTCGCCACCGAGCTCGGCATCCCGCGCGAGCAGTGGGTCTACCTCAACGGCCACAGCGACCTGCACGACCGCGAGCTGACCCACCGCCAGGACCTGAGCCGGTCGCTGCCCGCCATCGCTGCCGTCAACGCGTCGCTGAAGATGGCCGGGATCAGCCTGGACGACGTGACGGCGTTCGACCTCTACAGCTGCTTCCCGATCGCGGTCAGCACCGTCGCCGACGACCTCGGGCTCACCCCCGAGGACCCGCGGCGCCTCACCGCGACCGGCGGACTGCCCTTCTTCGGCGGCCCCGGCAACGGCTACTCGATGCACGGCATCGTCGAGATCGTCGACCACTGCCGCAAGAACCCAGCTGGCTGGGGACTCGTCGGCGCGAACGGCGGGATGCTCTCGAAGTACTCGGTCGGCGTGTACTCGACCGCCCGGGCCGAGTGGAAGGTCGGGAACGACGACCTCCTCCAGGCCGAGCTCGACGCACCGCCGAGCGTGCCCGTCACGCTCCACCCGGACGGCCCCGCGACCGTCGAGACCTGGACCGTGCGGTTCGAGGGCGGCCCGCCGCGTGCCGTGGTCATCGGTCGTACGGCGAGCGGCGAGCGGTTCGTGGCGCAGGACTTCGCCGAGGACGACGAGGTGCGTGAGCTGCTGCTCGGCGAGCACGGACCCGGTGCGCTGCTGCACGTGCGAGCCCTGCCCGAGGGCAACCGTGTCGCGGTGTCGGAGTCGCGGATGAACGAGCTCGCGCCGCCGCGCCCGGTCGGGCTCCAGGACGAGTACCTCTTCCTCGAGGTCTCTGCCGCCGACGGCGTGCTGGAGATCGCGATCACCGGGACCGACGACGCGCACGCGCTCTCGCCGTTCGCGCACTTCGAGCTCGCCGGCGTCTTCGACGCGTTCGAGGCGGACCCGGGTCTGCGTGCCGCGGTGCTCACCGGTCCGGCCGGGCTCTGGTCCGACCAGGTCGCGCTGCCGGCGTTCTCGCTGGGCAAGGTCGTCCCGCCGACCGGCCTGGCGGGCCTGACGTCACGGACGCTGACCAAACCCGTGATCGCGGCGCTGACCGGCGACGCGCTCGGCACGTCGTTCGAGGTCGTGCTGGCCTGCCACCTGGTCGTGGCCGAGGAGCAGGTGAACCTCGGGCTGACCCAGGTGACGTCCTCGCGGATCGCGGCCGCCGGGGGACTGGGACGGCTCTCCGCCCGGGTGCCCGCCGCCGTGGCCAACAAGCTCGCGCTCACCGGTCGGCCGCTGTCGGCGACCGACGCCGAGCGCTGGGGCCTGGTCAACGAGGTCGTCCCGACCGGGGGCGCGCTCGCCGCGGCCAGGGCGCTGGCGGCCGAGCTCGCCGCAGCCCCGCCGCTCGCGGTCGAGCAGACGCTGGCCGTCCTGGCGCTCGAGCGCGCCGGCGAGGCCGAGGCTGCCGCCGAGTACGCGGACGATGCCCAGGACTCGCTGTACGTCACCGCCGACGCCGCCGAGGCGTTCGCGGCTGACACGACCGGCAAGACGCCGACCTACCGCCGCAACTAGCTGTGATGTCCAGGGACGTTGTTTCGTGACACGGCCCTGGGTTGCTGTCAGGCGATCCGATGTGGGTGTGCGGCTTCTCGGTTCTGGAAGGCGAGAATCGCGGGATTCTTCACCTTGCCGTCGTGGATCTCGATCGCGCGGCTCAGTGTCTCGTCGGTGCGCCATGCTGCATGGCCTTCGAGGACCGGTCGCAGGAACGGGATGAGTGCGTTGCTGTTCTCCCAGGTCGCGGAGTTCCACAAGTAGGACAGGCTGTGGTCGACGCCGTAGTAGAGGACGTTGTCACCGACGACGAAGGTCGGCTCGTCGAAGGTCGTCGGGCGGGCGAAGGTGAACCCCATTCCCAGGTCGCACGACACGTCGACGAGCAGGCTTCCCGGCCGGAACGCTGCCATGTCGGTCTCGTCGAGGTAGATGAGCGGGTTGGCGGTGTCCTGGAAGGTGCAGTTGACGACGATGTCGTTCTCGGCCAGGTACGCGGGGAGCGGCTCTCGACCGCGTTCGGTGACCACTTCGCTGGTGTGCTCGTCGCCCCGATTGTGCTCGAACTGACGGATGCGCACCGAGTGAATCGGCGACCCGACTGCGGCCACGCTGCGATTGGTCAGAACCGCGACCTCGTGAACGCCGCGTGCGTTGAGGGCGGTCACGGCACCTCGCGCGGTGGCGCCGAAGCCGATGACAACCGCGCTCAGTCGGCGGCCGTAGTCGCCGGTCAGGCCGGCGAGCTCGAGAGCGTGGAGCACCGAGCAGTACCCGGCCAGCTCGTTGTTCTTGTGGAACACGTGCAGTCCGACAGTGCCGTCGCGCGTCCAGTGATTCATGGCCTCGAACGCGATCACCGTCAGCTTGCGGTCGATGGCGACCTGGGTGAGTTGGGCGTCCTGGACACAGTGCGGCCAGCCCCACAACACCTGTCCCGGCCCCATGACTTCGACGTCGGCGAGCTGCGGCTTCGGCAGCAGGACGACCTCTGAATCCGCCAGCAGCTGTTCGCGGGATGCGAACCCGCCGACGTGGTCGCGCAACGAGGCGTCGTTGACGCCGAACCGTGCGCCGTATCCATGTTCCAAGGTGATGCGCTCACGCAGGTCGGGTTCGAGACGACCCAGGTGCGAGGGGTGGATGGGCAGCCGGTACTCGTTCTCCTTGGCTGAGGACCCGATGACGCCGAGCGAAGCGAGCGTCATCTGCTCTTGCCCGGGCGAACCTTCTCGGCGACAGCCTTCGCGGACTTCTGATCGCGCTTGTCGGCGCGTTTCTCCTTGATGGATTTGCCGGTCTTCTTCGTCATGCTCTGGCGCGGCGACTTGTCGCTCATCTGGCGTCTCTCTGAGAGGAAGCCTGAGTAGCTTCGGCTGCCGACTCTACGCCTTTGTGAAGTCTTCCGGGCGCCGGTGCTCTCGATGGGCAGGGCCGGGCGATGCCGGACTTTCAGCCACCGTTCGACAGGACGTCTCGTTGACGCGCGGACGTCGCCTGTGGAGTTTGCGAGTAGTGTGGGTTGTCAAAGACCTGAACTGCCTCCCCGCACGGGCGTGGCTGTCGGTCGAGAGGTGCGGCGCCCTGTGACGAACCCGAACGATCATCAGAGCGGCATGGCCAAAGTCGTTTCCGATGCAACCCGCAGGATCGAAGCCGTCGACGTTGACCTACGTAGTCGTTTCACCGGCCGACCGGTTCTCGACATCGTCGGTGCCGCTGCCGCGGCGTTCGCAACGGTCGGTGTCAGGTTGTCGCCTTCAGAGGTCCGCAGCTACGCGCAGGCGGTCTCGTGCGACAAGCCGTTCGAGACGCCTCAGCGAGGCGAGATGTGATCGGGCTCGTTCGCGTGCGGCTCGTCCCGTACGGAGATGCTGGTAGGAACCGACGCATCGGGCCGGAGTTCCGCGCGCTGACCGTCGAGGACGCCTTGGAGCAGGCAATGGACTACAACTGGGTAATCCACCGCTATCCCGACCGGCACCTCAGGCCGGTGATCGCGCAGCAGTGGGACACATCGACCCAGGCCTGGGTCCTGTTGGACCTGGAGAAGATGGTCAGGGAGCCCAAGGGCTGAAGACTCCGCGTGGTCCACCCATCATTGGTTCGCGGCTGGTAGGGCGTGCCCCGGTGCAGTGCTAGGTTGGTGTCACGACCGCAAGCGTGAGTTCTTGGGCCCAGCGCCCGTGTGAGACGGATGAGCGCAGTCGGCAACAGCAAGGTGGTGGCCGCATGGCCGCTCAAACCGCTCGACGATTCACTCACGGCGTCCGCCCAGCAGGTGATCCTCGATTTCGCGATGTTCCTGACGGAGCCTGGTGGCCGCACAACCGGCAGCTCACCGAGCAACTTCAGCACCTGTTCGACTCATGGCCGCCGGACCAGCCAAGGATCAACCGTGTCCTGTACTCCCCGCCGGACTGGGACGACAAGCCGCGCAAGGTTCCCGTGAACGGCCGTTGGGTCAAGACCGGCCACTTCCCCAACGACGACACCCACACGATCACCTTGACGCTCTCCGACCGCTCGCGTCAGGTCATCTCCGTCATCGATCCGGGCACCGCAACCGATGCCGCAACAAAGATCCTCGACGACCTGCACCGCTCCACGCCCTAGCTGTAGTTCCTGAACCGGGGCAGCACCGACACGCTCGTGCTGCTCCCGAACCGCCGGGACCCCTGTCGCCTGCCTAGGCGCCGACAGGGGTACCGCCGGCGAACGATCCGCCCTGACCCGAGAGAGCACAGGCATGACCGCCACAACGTGGGAGCACGGGCACCTCACAACCCGTGTCGATCGATGGACCTGGACCGAGTTCACCGCAGACCCCGCCATCGCTCCGGAAAACGGTGTAGGGGTACATCGTGCTGTAGCAGCTCTCGGCTCCAGCGGGTGGGAAATGTTCCAGGTCCTGCGTTCCGGCTCGACCAGCACCCACCTGTTTCGTCGTAGCACACCAACCGCGCTCCAGCCCGGGTGAAGCCAGCACGAGGACCCCGGTTTCACCTGGCGAGATTTTCAACCCGACAAGGCTGAGGTGAGGCATCGGGGGTATCTCCAGTTCAGGGAGCGGCTGATGCCGGTTGAGCTGCTGATCTAGGGCCTGCTCGTCCAACAATGAGCGCGGGCAGGCCCGTCCCAGCCAGGAGCACCAACCATCCGCTCTGACAGTCCCGCCCCGTGGCAGGTGCGTCTGTACCTCGGCAAATCCCGGATCTCCGACAAGCGCGGTGGTTGCGTCGTTCCGCGGCGGAATGACGCACTCTTCGCGGCAGATCCGGATATTGCGCGTTCGTGCTCACCTACCCCGTCGAACGGATCAACGCGGCGACCGCATCCGGGGAACGCAGGTGCGGTTGATGGGGGTACCCAGGCAGGGTCGTCTCGTGAGCTTGGGGCAGCGCATCTGCCCACCGCCGTCGCATCCAGCCTGGAACGAAGGCATCACGCCCTCCCCACACCAATGTGGTCGAGGCCTGGTCAATCTTGCTGAGCTCTGGCATCCCAGGACCTCGGCGCCCCGCTGCGGCACCGACCCGATAGATTGGAAATCGACTCCAGGACTCAAGAAGTATCGCGACGTCATCAGGGTCGATCTCCGGCGGAGTGCGGGACTGGTGAAACCAGAGTCCGTTGATGAGCCCAGACTTGGTGGTTCGGCTCCAGAGCGGGCGGGTCAGCCCGATCGCGGGAATGCCCGAGAAGAGTGCACCGTAGAAAGCCACCCCCGCCCCGGACGTCCAGGGAGGCGCCAGAGCGACAACTGAACCAGAGCGCCCGCGCGCATTCAGTTGCAGGGCCGCCACGCCGCCGAAGGAGCTGCCAACCACCGTGACATCGTCCGACCAGGCGAGGTCGTCCAAGAGGCGCTGAACGTAGTCGACATGCTGCTCGAGCATCGGCCGCTGCACATCGAGCGGAGGACCACCAAGGCTGCCGGGCAGGGTCGGTGCCAAGACTTCATGGTCCAGCGCAAGGTCGTCGATTAGGCGTCGGAACTCGACCCATGTGCAGAATCCGCTGTGGAGCAGCACAAGTGGGCGCCCCGAACCTCGATGCTCGACGTCGTACTCCACCCCACCAGGATGCAGGCCGGCGAACGACCTGTCATCGGCAGATCGGGGCGCGTCCGCAACGCGGCGCTACGGGCGACTAGCTTCCAGGGCCCGCACCCACGCACAGCGTCAACAGCCTCACGACACCCAACCGCCAGCCACCCCCGCACCTCAACTCGACAAGCTCGATGACCGGGCTCAGTGCGGGTACAGCGGCAGGTCGGTGTCCGTCGGTTGCCGCACCACCATCTCGCTGACCAGCACGTGTCCGCGTTCGAGCTCGCCGGTGGCGGCGTCGACGAGCCGGTACTCCTGGGTGTCCTTCCCGAACGGCTGCGCCTCGAGGATCACCACCCGGACGTCGCCGGGCTGGAAGTCGCACCGCTTCTGCAGCGCTTCGATCAGCTGCTCGTGGTGCATGTGCCCGTCGCCGAAGTTCCAGCCGAGCACGACGCCGGCGAGGATCTCGCCGTCCATCACGAAGTAGTCCTCGTGCTCAGGTCCGCACGCCTGGGGGACCAGCGTCCAGAGCGCGCGCCCGTGCGTGTGGAACCCCCGGAACGCGTAGCCCATGTGCAGCGGGATCAACGCTTCCTGCTCGGAGCCGTAGATCTTCGTGAGCTGCGCGTGCGGGAGCATCGCGACCTTCTCGACCCGCTCCTCGATCCGCTCGAGCGCGTCGCCGCGGAAGCACCACGTGGTCGTCGCCCAGTTCCCGGCGTAGTAGCGCATCGCGGGAAGGAAGGACACCTTGTCCGGCCGCAGGTTGCCGATCACCACCGTGCCGAGCACGAGCACCATCAACCCGATCACCCACCCCGGCTCGGCGAGGTCGTTCACGTGCGCGGTGGGGTGCGCCAGGAACATCGTGACGATGCCCCAGATCATGAAGACGTTCCACTCCAGCGGCACGCCCATCGGGAAGCTCGAGATGATGTTGAGGTGGAAGCAGATCATCACGATCGCGGCCACCGTCGTGAGCGTCCCGCCGTTGCTGACCAGCAGCACGATCGGCACCCCGAACTCCACCACGGTGCCGCCGTGGGCGAGTGCCCCCGACAACCGTGACGGCCGCAGGTCGGTCGGGTAGTCGCGGTGGAACTTCTCCCGCAGGTTCCCGATCCGAGTCATCGGCGAGTTGCTCATCATCGCCGCGACCACGAAAGGGAAGTGCTTGTTGATCTTGGAGGTGGCCGCACCCCACCAGATCGCGAACAGGACCAGCTTCGCGCCGATGACCTGGTCGCCGGCGACGAACAGGTAGGTCACCGCGAGTGCGCCGTACACCTCACCCCGCGCGGCCAGGAAGATCGTCTTGTCGCGCAGACCGATCGCGAGCAGCAACCCCAGGACGATCGCGACCTGCTCGCGGGGGAGCCCGCCGTACATCGCCCACGCCAACGTGCCGACCAGGCCGGCGTACAGGGCGACGTCGACCAGGCCGCGGTTGTCCCCACGGGTCAGCGGCACCTTGCCCGGCCACGGGGGCAGCCGGATCGTGCTTGGTCGCAGCCAGTACAGAAACGACCCGAGCGGCGGCAGGAAGCGCAGGTTCAGCGGGCCGAACCCGCAACCGAGACCGAGTACCTCGAACAGCATCGTCCAGAGCACGAACTTGTAGAACACGACCGGGTTCTCCCACCAGGAGGAGAAGTCGGTGAAGCCGTCGATCCCCGGCGTGCTCAGGACCAGGAGCCACCCGACCAGCACGTACAGCAGGATCTTCACGAAGTAGAAGATCACCATCACGTCCGGCGTACCGAAGCCGTGCCTGGCGAAGTGCTTGGCCATCGGCACGATGCGTTCGGCGCGCGGCTGGTTGCCCCAGACCTCGTGGTCGACGTCGGGCAGGTTGGGCTGGAGGAAACCCATGAAGCCTCCTAGGGCACGGCCGGTGAGCAGTGCCTGGCACCGTAGCGCCCGCGCAGCAGTTCTGGGGAGGGTTCAGCCGTTGCTCGGTGCCGACCACTTCACGTGCGGGCTCTTCAGGAACGCACCCGTGCGCGCCTCCTCCTCGAGCGCCCGGACAACCGCCTCGGCCTCCGCCACGGTGCGCACCCGCACCCGGCGCACGACCCGGCGCCGACCGCGATCCTCCCGCACGACCCCCGACCGACCAACCGTCGCCGCGGCGGCGCCGCGAGCTCGTCAGCAGCTTGAGGATCGGATCGAAGACGAACGCGTCCAGCGGGTCGCTGCCCGGGCCGGCTCCGCGCACGGAGTCGCCGTCGCGCACGACCGTGATGGCGTAGCGCTTGCCGTCGACATCGACGTCCTTGTCGTACCTGCCGTCGTCGAGTCGCTCGTCCACGCCTTGTTTCCTACCACGGGACGAATCAGGTGCGTCGTGGCCGCGGAGCCTGGGTAGGACCAGGTCATGGCCCGCTACGAAGTCAACGACGCCGCGGTCGCTAAGGCGCGAGACCTGATCGATGCGCACCAGTACGTCCTGGAGAGCGACTGGGGGTTGGTCGCCCCGAACGCCGAGGACGGCAACCGGTTCCTCGCCCGGCACACCTGGGACGAGTACGCCGCCTGGCACCTGGGCCTCACCGTGGGGGCCAGCGACGACACCAAGGCGCGGCACGCGTTCGTGTACGGCGACCTGCGCCGGGTCCACCGCTCCGGGCTGATCGCGTGCGTCTACCGGGCCGCGGAGTGGCGGCACAAGAAGGTCGAGATCGCGGCCCACGAGCTGCTCCAACGACTCGACAGGACTGCCGGTATCGAGTGAAACGGGTCCCGCCATACCCGTAACGCCACGCGTTCTCGCTAGTTAGGTCAGCAACGTGCCACTCACCGGCACGTCTCGGGGGCCTACCCGAAGGAGCAGCGCGTGCTGATCAAGGGACGACGGACCTCAGCGGCGCTCGTCGCGGTCGTGGCGGCGGCGCTGCTGGTCACGGCGTGCGGCTCGCGGGTTTCCCCGGAGAAGGCACGTGCGATGCACCAGGATCTTGCCGACCTGGCTCGCGGCGACGCCCCGGCGGGCGACACCGTCGTACCCAGCGGCGACCAGCCGGTCGCCACCGGCGAGACCGGTACGACGCTCGACCCGGACGCTCCCGCTGACGGTCCGGCGACCCCCGGTGGGATCGATCCCTCGGACGGCGACGGGGTTGCTCCGCCGACCGGGACCGGCGTGAACGCGCCGACCGGAGCCGGCCGGGCAGGGCCCTGCGACGGACTGAAGAACCAGACCGGCGTCACCGACAAGGAGATCGTGCTCGCCAACGCCTCCGACCTCAGCGGTCCGGTCCCCGGTCTGTTCGCCGCGGCGCGTGACGGCGTCCGCGCGTACATCGCCTACTTCAACGCGACCAGCAAGCTCTGCGGCCGGTCGCTGCGCCTGGTCGAGTACGACAGTCGCACCGACGCGACGGGCGACACCGTCGCCTACGAGAAAGCGTGCTCGGAGGCCTTCGCCGTGATCGGGTCTGTCTCGATCCTGGACTCCGGCGGCGCGTCGACCGCACAGCGCTGCGGCATCCCCGACCTGCGCTCGGTGTCGCTGTCGAACGAGCGGGTGCGCTGCAACGTCTGCTACCCGATGCAGAGCTCGCGGACCGGCTACATCGGCATCGGCCCCTACGTGCAGATGCGCAAGGAGAACAAGGCGGCGAGCGAGAACGCGGCCTTCCTGTACCTCAACACCGGCGGCTCGCCGGTCCTCGCGCAGGGCTACGCCCAGGTCGCGAAGGCCGCCGGCTGGAAGGTGAAGATGATCCAGGGCATCGACACCGCTGACTTCAACTACGGCCCGTACGTCCAGCGGATGAAGGGTCTGGGCATCAAGTACGTGCACTTCGTCTCCGCCACGCCGCAGGCCATCCGCCTGGCCCGCGCGATGCGCGATGCCGGCTTCACGCCGGAGATCTACCAGCTCTCGCAGACGCAGTACACGCGCGAGTACACCGAGGGCGTCGGCGCGAACGGCGACGGTTCGCTGATCTCGCTGCCGCACGGCATGTTCAACCAGCCCAACGCCGAGATGAAGCTGTACCTGACCTGGTTGCAGCAGGTCCGTCCCGGTGCCGACCCGAGCAGCTTCGGGGTGTTCGCCTGGTCGGCGATGCGCATGTTCATCGAGAACGCCTCGCAGCTCGGCGGGAAGCTCACCCGCGCGTCCCTGCTGAAGGAGGTGCGCAAGGAGCGGAAGTGGACCGCCAACGGCATGCACCTCAACATGGACGTCGGCGGCAAGACGACCTACACCTGCGCCTACCTGACCCGGCTCTCGGGAGGCACGTGGCGGCACGCGCCGAAGTCCCAGGTGTGCGGGCGGTTGATCAAGACGTCCTTCGCCGACGACTGACCTGACCTGTCGGTGCCGCCGACGGCCGGGGTAGGCTCACCGCGCCAGTCGTACTCCACACGTGGGGTCAGGGAACCCGGTGAGAATCCGGGACTGACGCGCAGCGGTGAGGGTGACGGGCGGAGCGCGCGGGAGACCGCAGCCACTGGAGCCTGGCTCCGGGAAGGTGCTCCGTACCGGTTGATCCCGAGTCCGAAGACCTGCTGGCCCTAACGGCAATCGCCGTCAGGTCGTACGTGACTCCGCGCAAGAGTCCTGGCCAGTGAGGTAGTACCCGGTGTCAGCAATTCGTCGACGCAGTGACCTCTGCCCAGGCGCGCTCCGGCCGTGGCTGGCCGAGGACGGTCTGCTGGTCCGGCTCCGGCTGATCGGCGGTCAGGTGTCCGCAGCGTCCCTGCTCGCCCTGGTCGAGGCCGCCGAGAGGTACGGCGACGGTCGGGTGCACCTGACCTCCCGCGCCAACCTGCAGGTGCGCGCTTTCCCCGGCGACGACGGTGCGCTGACGCCCGAGGCGTTGGCGGCGTTGGAGGCGACCGGCCTGCTCCCGACGCGCACGCACGAGCTGGTCCGCAACGTGCTGGTCTCGCCGCAGACCGGCCTGTCTGAAGGACGTGCCGACCTGGGCCCCGTCGCCGCCGAGCTGGACGCGGCCGTCTGCGAGGACCCGACGCTCGCCGACCTGTCGGGGCGCTTCCTGTTCGTGCTCGACGACGGACGTGGCGACCTCGTCGGGCGCTCGTGCGACCTCGGACTGGTGGTCCTCGACGACACGACGGCGCAGCTCCGCGTCGGCGAGGCGTGGGGTCCGGTACTCCCGCTCGACGAGGCAGCGGTCGGTCTGGCCTGGCTCGCCCGCGAGTTCGCCGTACGCCGGGGGAGCGGTCCCGAAGCGCCCTGGCACGTCGTCGAGCTGGCCGAGCCGTTGACTAGCCCCGACGCACCCGACCCACGCCTGCCCGCACCGCTCGCGCCCCTCCCGTACGGCGAGGTCGCGGGCGGTGAGCACGTCGCGGCCGAGGTCCTCGACCGAGCCGCCGTCGAGGCTCTGGCCGCCCGCTCCGACCACCTGATCGTCACGCCGTGGCACGGCGTTCTCGTCCCCCAGGAGACCCGATGACCCAGCTCGACCTGCGACGTCCGCCCCGCGCCTACGAGTACGTCGACAGCGGCCCGGCGATCTACGTCGACTCGTTCGCGACCATCCGGCGCGAGGCCGACCTGACCGGTGTCCCGGCCGACGCGGAGAAGCTCGCCGTCCGGATGATCCACGGCAGCGGGCAGGTGGACCTCGCCCGCGACCTGGTCGTGCACCCGCAGATGGTGAGCGCCTCGCGCGCTGCGCTGGAGGCGGGTGCGCCGATCCTCTGCGACGCGACGATGGTCGCGACCGGCGTCACCCGGGCCCGGCTGCCGAAGGACAACGACGTCCTCTGCTTCCTCAACGATCCGCGCGTCCCCGGGCTGGCGCAGGACTGGGCGACCACCCGGACCGCCGCGGCCGTGTCACTCTGGGAGCCCGTGCTCGACGGCGCGCTCGTCGCGATCGGCAACGCCCCGACGGCGCTGTTCCACCTGCTCGAGATGATCCTCGCCGGGGGTCCGCGCCCGGCAGCGGTCGTCGGGTGCCCGGTCGGCTTCATCGGCGCTGCGGAGTCCAAACAGGCGCTGATCGATTTCCGTGACGAGCACGGCATCGACCTGCCGTACGTGACGGTGACCGGCCGACGAGGTGGTTCGGCGATGACGTCCTCGGCGCTCAACGCCCTGGCCCAGGAGCGCGAATGACCGGGCGCTTCCACGTCGTCGGCATCGGCCCCGGGGACCCCGAGCTGATCACCCGCAAGGCCGAGCGGCTGATCACCGCCGCGCCGGTCGTCGCCTACCACGCCGGAGTGCGGAAGTCCTCGCACGCTCGGCGGATCGCGGCCGACCTGATCCCGGCCGACGCGATCGAGGAGGAGCTGCGCTACCCGGTCACCACCGGCAGCACCGACCACCCCGGCGGGTACGTCGGCGCGCTCGCCGACTTCTACGACGAGTGTGAGACCCGGCTCGCGGCCCATCTCGACGCCGGACGGGACGTCGTGCTGCTGGCCGAGGGGGACCCGCTCTTCTACGGCTCGTCGATGTACCTGCTCGACCGGTTCCGCGACCGGTTCGACGTCGAGGTCGTCCCCGGCGTCCCGGCGTTCGCGGCCGCGACGGCCACCGTGCCCGCACCGCTGGTCCGGCAGAACGACGTGCTCACGGTGCTGCCCGGCACGCTGCCCGAGCCCGAGCTCGCCCGGCGCCTGGCCGACACCGACGCCGCCGTGATCATGAAGCTCGGGCGGACGTTCCCGGCCGTGCTCAGCGCGCTCGAGCAGGCCGGTCGCCTCGACGGAGCCCTGTACGTCGAGCGCGCCTCTCAGCCCGAGGAGCGCTGGATCCCGGTGGCGGAGGTCGATCCCGCTTCGGTGCCGTACTTCTCGCTGATCGTGGTGCCGGGTGACTCCGCACGGGAGTCCTCCGCGGCCCGGTTGCGTACCGGCGCCAGGTCGGTCGAGCATGGTCGAGACGAGGATCTCTACTGCGCTCGATCAACCGGGGTGGCCCGATTGCGCACCGGCGCCAGGTCGGTCGAGCGTAGTCGAGACCAGGATCTCGACTGCGCTCGATCAACCGGGGGTAGCGCGCCGTCCGCCGCCGGGGGCGAGCTCCTCGTCGTGGGTCTCGGACCCGGCCCCGACGCCTGGCTCACCCCCGAGGTCACCGCTGCGCTCGCCGCTGTCGACCACGTTGTCGGCTACGGCCCGTACGTCGAGCGCGTCCCGCAGCGCGTCGGGCTGACCCGGCACGCGTCGGGCAACACCGTCGAGGTCGACCGCGCCCGGTTCGCGCTCGACCTGGCGCTGGCCGGTGAGAAGGTCGCCGTCGTCTCCGGCGGCGACGCGGGAGTGTTCGGGATGGCGGCGGCCGTGTTCGAGGCGGCCGAGGACCCGGCGTACGAGGGTGTCGCGGTGCGCGTGCTCCCCGGCGTCAGCGCCGTCCAGGCAGTCGCCGCGAAGGCGGGTGCCCCGATCGGCGCGGACTTCGCCGTGGTCTCGCTCTCGGACCGCCTGAAGCCGTGGTCGGTCGTCGAACGACGCCTGCGTGCGATCGCGGAGGCCGACCTGGTGCTGGCGATCTACAACCCGGCGTCGCGCTCGCGCACCGAGCAGGTCGCCACCGCCCAGGACCTGTTGCTCGAGCACCGCAAGCCCGACACGGTCGTGGTCGTCGGCCGCGACGTCGGACGGGCCGAGGAGTCGGTCACGGTCACCACGCTCGCCGAGCTGGACCCGGCGAGCATCGACATGAAGTGCCTGCTGATCATCGGCGCCGAGAGCACGCGTGTCAGCCCGGCCGGGGTGTGGACGCCGAGGTACGTCCGGTGACGGTGCACTTCGTGGGGGCAGGGCCGGGAGCCGCCGACCTGCTCACCGTGCGCGCGACCCGCCTGCTCGCCGCGGCTGACGTCGTCCTCTACCCGGGTACCTACCTCGACCCCGACGTGCTGACCCACGTCAGTCCGACGGCCGAGCTCATCGACACCCAGGACCTCGACCTGGACCAGATCACCGAGCACCTGGCCGCCGCGCATGCCGCCGGCAAGGACGTCGTCAGGCTCGCTTCCGGCGACCTGTCGGTGTACTCGGCACTGGCCGAGCAGACCCGCCGTCTCGACGCCGCCGGGGTCCCGTGGGACGTCACCCCCGGCGTTCCGGCGTACGCCGCCGCCGCTGCGGTTCTCGGCCGCGAGCTCACCGTGCCGCTGGTGGCCCAGTCGGTCGTGCTGACCCGCGCGCAGGCACGCTCGACCGCAATGCCCGAGACCGAGTCGCTCGCGGCCTTCGCCGCGACCGGAGCCACCCTGGTGCTGCACCTCGCGATCACCCGGATTGGCGCGCTGATGACCGACCTCGCCCCCGAGTACGGGGATGACTGCCCGGTCGCGGTCGTGTACCGGGCGAGCCAGCCGGACGAGCTCGTCCTGCGCGGCACCGTCGGCACGATCGCCGTCGCCGTCGCGCAAGCCGGGCTCAAGCAGGCTGCCGTGATCCTGGTCGGACGGGCTCTGGAGCCCGAGCGCGGCGGCGAGTCCTACCTGTACGACGTCGCCCGCGACCGGTCGGTGAAGGCCCGCCCTCCCGTTGGTTGAGGTGCGAGCGCTCTGGCGCTCGCCTCGAAACCCGGTGACCTTCGCGCAGTCCCTCGCCAGATTTCGAGGCACCCGCTAGCGCGGCTGCACCTCAATCATCCTGGGCTGGTGAACGCCCACTGGGTGACGGCGCGCGCCGGCTTCCAGCCGGTGTAGCCCCCGATCGGCGTCGCGGTCTCCACGGAGATCCGGGTCAGCTCGCCGCCGTGCTCGGCGTACAGAGCCGCGAGCACCTGCTCGGTCTCCAGCGTCACGCCGTGGACCACGAGCCGACCGCCGGGGCGCAGGGCAGCCAAGCACGCGTCGATGACCCCGGGGTTCGTGGCGCCGCCGCCGATGAAGACGGCGTCCGGAGTTCGCAGGCCGACCAGCGCCTCAGGTGCGCGTCCGTGCACGATCTCGAGCCCGGGGACCCCGAGGGTGCGGGCGTTCACGCCGATCCGCTTGGCCCGGTCCTCGTTGCCCTCGACCGCGGTCGCGGTGCACGTGGCATGCGCCCGCATCCACTCGATCGCCACCGAACCGGCGCCGGCGCCGACGTCCCACAGATGGGCGCCTGGGGTCGGGGCGAGCCGCGCGAGGGCGGAGGCGCGCAGGTCGCGCTTGGTGAGCTGACCGTCGTGCTCGAAGGCCTCGTCCGGCAGTCCTGCCGTCCACCCGCCGAGGTGCGGACCGACGAGATCGAGGGCGAGGACGTGCAGCCGGGGAGCGGATGCCGTCCAGGTCGCGGCGGTGGCATCGATGCGTGCGGCCGCCGCCGAGCCGAGATCGCCCAGCACCGTCAGGCGGCTGTCGCCGTACCCGGCCGCGACCAGCAGCTCGGCCACCACGGCCGGGGTGTTCTCGTCCGAGGACAGCACCAGGAGGCGTCGCCCCGGTGCGAGCTCGCGCAGCACCAGGGTCTCCTCGCGCCCGACCAAACTGACGACGCCCACCGACTCGGCGGACCAGCCCAGCTCGGCCCGAGCGAGTGCGACCGACGAGACGGCGGGGACGACGGTGACGCGGTCCTTGCCGAGCAGGTCGACCAGCGTCGTTCCGATCCCGGAGACCAGCGGGTCGCCCGATGCCAGCGCCACGACCGGCGCGCGGGTCACTGCGTCCAGCAGCGCGGGTAGCCCGTCGCGCAGCGGCGAGGGCCACGGCCGTCGGTCCTGGTCGGCGACCGGGGGGAGCAGGTCGAGGTGCCGGCTCCCGCCGAGCACCGTGCCCGCGCCGAGCACGAGCTCTCGCGCGGCGGGGGACAACCCGTCCCACCCGTCCGCGCCGATCCCGACCACCGTCAACGACGGCGGCGAACTGGGACGCGAGGCAGCAGGCACGGGACGAGACGCTATCGTGAGGCCCAGCACGAGGTGCCCCTACGCCCCAGCCATCGGAAACGGTGAGGACGGTCGGCGGGGAGAATCTGGGAAGCCGGTGAGATTCCGGCACAGGCCCGCTGCGGTAAATCAGGCCCTTCAGCCGAGGGGACCCGACAAGTCCGAAGACCGGCCTCGCGCGCACCGTCACGGGACCGTGCCGGTGCTCTACCTGAGCAATCGCGAGCGGGAGCCTCCATGCCACAGCAGTACCCCTTTTCGGCCGTCCTCGGCTGCGAGACCGACGCCCTGGACGACATGGGTCTCTCGCTGGTGCTGACCACCATCGCGCCGGAGATCGGCGGCGTCCTGGTCCGCGGCGAGAAGGGCACCGCCAAGTCCACGGCCGTCCGCGCGCTCGCCGCCGTGCTGCCGCCGATCGACGTGTACGCCGGCGACCGGTTCTCGGTCGACCCGGCCGACCCGGCCGCGGTCTCCCCGGACGGCCCGTTCGACGAGGACGCCGAGGTGCTCACCCGCGCGGTCCGTCTCGTCGAGCTCCCGGTCGGCGCGACCGAGGACCGCGTCCTGGGTTCCCTGCACCTCGAACGAGCGCTCTCGCACGGCAAGGTCGAGTACGAGCCCGGACTGCTCGGCCGCGCGCACCGCGGCATCCTGTACGTCGACGAGGTCAACCTGCTGCACGACCACCTGGTCGACCTGCTGCTCGACGCCGCGGCCATGGGCAACGTCACCGTCGAGCGGGACGGCGTCTCGGTCGAGCACGCGGCCCGGTTCGTGCTCATCGGCACCATGAACCCGGAGGAGGGCGAGCTCCGACCGCAGCTGCTGGACCGGTTCGGCCTGAGCGTCGAGGTCGCCGCGCCCCGTGACCCGCGCCTGCGTGCCGAGGTCGTCCGACGGCGGATGGCGTACGACGCCGACCCCGCCGCCTTCGCCGCCCGGTACGCCGCCGAGGACGCCGCGCTCACCGAGCGCCTCGAGGACGCACGCCGACGGATCGACAAGGTCGATCTGGGCGAGGGTGCGCTGCTCAAGATCGCCGAGGTGTGCGCCGCCTTCGAGGTCGACGGCCTGCGCGCCGACATCGTGATGGCCCGTGCCGCTGTCGCGCACGCCGCCTGGGAGGGCCGTGACGAGGTCACGCGCGCTGACATCCGACGGGCCGCCCTGCTCGCGCTCCCGCACCGACGTCGACGCAACCCGTTCGACCCGCTCGGCCTGGACGAGGAGCTGCTGGACCAGCTGCTGGGCGACGAGCTGCCGCCGGACGACGACCCGCACGGGCTCGAGGAGCAGGTCGAGGCGCCAGCGTCCGAGGGTGCGGCGGAGAGTGGCGCGGACGACGGTGACGGGCACCAGGATTTCGAGGCGCCCGCTAGCGCGAACGCACCTCAACCAACCGACGACGCTAGCGCGGACGCACCTCAATCAACCGGGGGGATCGAGAGCACCGTCTCCGCCGCGGCGGCGTACCGCACCAAGCACCTGCGGGTCGCCGGTCTCGGCGAGGGCGACGCCGGCCGTCGAAGCCGTGCGCTCGCGTCGACCGGCCGCCGCGTCGGCGCCAAGCGTCCCGACGGCCCGACCGGCTCGCTGCACCTGATCGAGACCCTGCTGGCCGCGGCGGGGAAGCAGCCTGCCCGCGGTCGCACCTCCGGCAAGGTCCAGCTGCGGTCCGAGGATCTGCGCGTCGCCGTCCGCGAAGGACGCGAGGCGAACCTGGTCCTCTTCTGCGTCGACGCATCCGGTTCGATGGCGGCGCGCAAGCGGATGACCCAGGTGAAGACCGCGATCCTCTCGCTGCTCCTGGACGCCTACCGCCGCCGCGACAAGGTCGGGCTGGTCACGTTCCGCGGCAACCAGGCGGAGGTGGCGCTGCCGCCCACGCACTCGGTCGACATCGCCGCCGTACGGCTCGACGAGCTCCCGGCCGGCGGGCGGACCCCCCTCGCCGAGGGTCTCCTCGAGGCCGCGAAGGTGCTCTCCCGCGAACGTCTGCGCGACCCGCGGCTGCGCCCGTTGCTGGTGCTGGTGACCGACGGTCGCGCGACCGGCGGCACGGATGCGGTCGCCCGGTCGCGCCGGGCCGCCGAGCACGTCGCCGGGCTCGGCGTCACCACCGTCGTGGTCGACAGCGAGAGCGGCCCGCTGCGGTTCGGGCTCGCGCGCGACCTCGCGGTGCTGCTGCGTGCCGAGCACCTCAGCGTGACCGACGTCAGCGCGACCGCGCTCAGCGACGCCGTACGCACCCGCACCCGTCCGTCGGCGGGGGCAGCCTGATGCCTCAGGGGAAGCCGCTCACCGTCCCCGACGACGGGCTGAGCACGAGGCAACGCCGCAACCGACCTCTGCTCGCCCTGCACACCGGCGACGGCAAGGGGAAGTCGACGGCAGCGTTCGGCCTCGCGATCCGCGGTTGGAACCAGGGTTGGAACATCGGCGTCTTCCAGTTCGTGAAGTCCGCCAAGTGGCGGATCGGGGAGCAGACCGTCCTCGAGCGGCTCGGTCGGCTGCACGAGGAGACGGGCGAGGGCGGGCCCGTCGCCTGGAACAAGATGGGCTCCGGCTGGTCCTGGACCCGCAAGCAGGGGGACGCCGAGGACCACCAGGCGGCCGCGGTCGAGGGGTGGGCCGAGATCAAGCGGCGGCTCGCGACCGAGGAGCACGACCTGCTGATCCTCGACGAGTTCACCTACCCGCTGACGTGGGGCTGGCTCGACGTCGCGGACGTCGTCGAGACGCTGGCACAGCGACCCGGCTTCCAGCACGTGGTCATCACCGGGCGCAACGCGCTTCCCGAGATCGTCGAGATCGCCGACCTGGTCACCGAGATGACCAAGGTCAAGCACCCGATGGACGTCGGTCAGAAGGGTCAGAAGGGCATCGAGTGGTGACCGCTCTGCCGCGGCTCGTCGTGGCTGCGCCGTCCACGGGCCAGGGCAAGACGACGGTCGCGACCGGGTTGATGGCTGCCCTGCGCGGTCGCGGTCTCGAGGTCAGCGGTCACAAGGTCGGTCCGGACTACATCGACCCCGGCTACCACGCCCTCGCGACCGGACGACCGGGTCGCAACCTCGACCCGCACCTGCTCGGGGAGGACCTGGTCGTGCCGCTGCTGCTGCACGGCTCCCAGGTTCCGCGGTCCGCCGACATCGTCGTCATCGAAGGTGTCATGGGTCTGTACGACGGCCGCCTCGGCACCGACGGGTACGCCTCGACCGCGCACGTCGCGACCCTGACCGGCTCGCCCGTGGTGCTCGTCGTCGACGTCGCCCGGCTGTCGCGGTCCGCCGGTGCCATCGTCGCCGGGATGGTCGCGTTCGACCGCGACGTCGCGGTGGCCGGGGTCGTGCTGAACCGGGTCGGGTCCGAGCGCAACACCGCCGAGATCACCCGCGCCGTCGAGCAGGCAGGCGTCCCGGTGCTCGGCAGGCTGCCGAACGACGAGCGGCTGGTCACCCCGTCGCGGCACCTCGGTCTGGTCCCGGCCGCCGAGCGCGCGACCGCCGCCGAGCTGATCGAGCACCTCGGGGAGCAGGTCGCGCGGCACCTCGACCTGGACGCGCTGCTCGAGGTCGCGCATGCGGCGCCCGCCCTCGACGCGTCGCCGTGGGACCCCGCGGCCGTCGTCACGGCGCGCGGGACCGACCGCCCGGTCGTCGCCGTCGCCGGTGGACGCGCCTTCACCTTCGCGTACGCCGAGACGACCGAGCTGCTGACCGCGGCCGGCTGCGAGGTCGTCACCTTCGATCCGCTCACCGACACGGCGCTCCCGGCGGGCACCCGCGGGATCTACCTGGGCGGTGGCTTCCCCGAGGTGTACGCCGCCGACCTCGCCGCCAACACCGCTCTGCTCGCCGACCTGCGACGAGCGGTCGACGCGGGCACCCCGACCGTCGCCGAGTGCGCGGGTCTGCTCTACCTCGGTGACACCCTCGACGGCGTCGCCATGGCCGGGGCGGTGCGCGCCGATGCCGCGATGGCTGAGCGGCTGGTTCTGCGCTACCCCGAGGCCACGGCTGTCGCGGACTCGTTGCTGACCCGTGCCGGCGAGGTCGTCACCGGGCACGAGTTCCATCGGACCCGGACCACCCCGACGGCAGGGGAGTCGCCGGCGTGGTCGATCGAGGGGGAGCCGACCGGTTTTGCGAGCGCAACCCTGCACGCGTCGTACCTGCACGTGCATTGGGCCGGCCACCCGCAGCTCGCGCAACGCTTCGCGGACGCGGTGCACGGGGCCCCGGTCGCCGAAGCACCCTCGGTCGTCGAGCCCGCGCACCTCCCGGTCGTCGAGCTTGCCGAGACGCCCCCGGTCGTCGAGACGTCCCCGGTCGTCGAGCCGCCCTCGGTCGTCGAGCCGCCCCCGGTCGTCGAGCTTGCCGAGACGCCCCCGCCCGAACCACCCGTGCTCGACCCCCTCCGTCACCACGGCGACCGGGAGACCGCGCCGGACCTCCTCGACTTCGCGGTCAACGTGCACGCCGGCCCGCGCCCCGGTTGGCTCGACCGTGCGCTGCACCGGGCGGTCGACGAGTCCACCACCTACCCGGACTCGACCCCGGCGCGCGCCGCCGTCGCCGCCCACCACGCCCGCGATGTCGCCGACGTCCTGGTGACTGCCGGCGCCGCGGAGGCGTTCACCCTCGTCGCGCGGTTGCGCGACTGGACGGACCCCGTCGTCGTGCACCCGCAGTTCACCGAGCCGCAGGCCGCTCTGGAAGCCGCCGGGCACAAGACGACCGCCGTGCACTGCCGACCCGAGGACGGCTTCCGGCTCGATCCCGCCGCGATCCCCGAGTCCGCGGACCTCGTCGTCCTCGGCAACCCGAGCAACCCCACCGGCGTGCTGCACCCGGCGACGACGATCCGCGCGCTGCTCCGCCCGGGCCGGGTGGTCCTGGTCGACGAGGCCTTCATGGACGCGGTGCCCGGCGAGGCCGAGTCGGTGGCGAGCGTCGCGCTCGACGGTCTCCTCGTCGTCCGCAGCCTCACCAAGCACTGGGCGATCCCAGGCATCCGGGCGGGCTACGTGGTCGGCGACCCGACCCTGGTCCGGGAGCTCGCCGACCTGCAGCCGCCCTGGTCGGTGTCGACCCCCGCGATCGCGGCGACCGTCGCCTGCGCCGCGCCCTCTGCCCAGCCTGAGGCCGGTGCCCGGGCCCGGGACCTGGTGCGCTGGCGCGAGGACCTCGAGCGCGCCCTGACCGAACGAGGCATCGAGCACGTGCCCTCGTCGGCCTCCTACGTCCTCGCCCGGCCCGGGACAGGGACCCGGGAGGCGCTGCGCTCCCGCGGCGTCGCCGTACGACGGGCCGACACGTTCCCCGGCCTCGACGACTCCTGGGTCCGCATCGCCGTCCGACCGCCGCCCCTGACGTCCCGCCTTCTCGCCGCCCTCGACCAGATCGACCCGACCCGACAGGAATCCCGATGACCGCGATCAGCACGCCCGACCCGACCGTCCGCGACCAGGCAACCGAACGGCTCGCCTCGCTGGCGACCCCACCGGGAGCCCTGGGTCGCCTCGGCGACCTCGCCGTGTGGGCGGCCGCGTGCCAGGGCGTCGTCCCGCCGGCGCCCGTCGACCGCATCCGGCTGGTGATCTTCGCCGGCGATCACGGTGTCGCGGCGCACGGGGTCTCGGCGTTCCCGTCGGCGATCACCGGCGCGATGGTCCGGACGTTCCTGCTCGGTAAGGCGGGCGTCAACGCGCTCGCGAACGCGCACGGTGTCGCCGTCCGGGTCCTCGACCTCGGCGTCGACGAGGACTTCGCCGACCTCGACGAGAAGGTCCGCGCTCCGCTGCAGGCGTTCAAGGTCCGTCGGGGGAGTGGTGCACTGCACCTCGAGGACGCGCTCACCCCCGAGGAGACCCGGGCCGCGCTCGATGCCGGCGCGCGCGTCGCCCGCGAGGAGATCGCCGCGGGGGCGCAGCTGCTGATCAGTGGTGACATGGGCATCGGCAACACGACCCCTGCTTCGGCCATGGTCGCCGCCGGGCTCGGGCTGCCGGCCTCGGAGGTGGTCGGTCGGGGCACCGGCATCGACGACGCGGCACTGGCCCACAAGACCGGTGTCATCCAGGCAGCCCTGGACCGTGCCGGTGAGCGGACTGCTGATCCCGTCGAGACGCTGACCGCTCTGGGCAGTGCCGACCTGGCGGCCACCACCGGGTACCTCGTCGCAGCGGCTGCGGCCGGCGTACCGGTGCTCCTCGACGGTCTGATGAGTGTCGCCTGCGCCCTGACGGCGGACCGGATCGCTCCGGGTGCGGCCGCGTGGTTCGCCGCCGGTCACCGCTCGACCGAGCCGGCCCAGTCGTTGGCGCTCGCGAAGCTCGGCCTCGAACCGGTCCTCGACCTCGGCATGCGTCTGGGCGAGGGCTCGGGTGCCGTGGCTGCCGTGCCGGTGATCCGGAGCGCGGTAGCGGTCCTTCGCGACGTGGCACTGCTCTCCGAGCTGGGCGCCTGACCTCGTGCTGCTCGACGCGTGGCGGCTGGCGCTCGGGACGCTGACCGCGTTCCCGACGAAGCCGCCCGTGTCCGTCGACCGACGTCGCGCGGGGGCTGCGATGGTGCTGGCGCCGCTGGCAGCGCTGCCGCTCGGCATCGCCGTGGCGGGAGTGGCACTCCTGGGCCACGAGCTCGAGTGGCCGTCGCTGGTCACCGCCGTCGTCGCGCTGGGAGCGCTCGTCCTGGGCAACCGCGCCTTCCACCTCGACGGGCTCTCCGACACCGTCGACGGACTGGCCGCCTCCTACGACCGGGAGCGGTCGCTCCAGGTGATGAAGTCGGGCACCTCCGGGCCGGCGGGCGTTGTCGCCGTCGTCCTCGTGCTCGCGCTCCAGGCAACCTGCCTGGCGACGTTGCTCGCAGGCACACCCTCCTGGCGCGCAGCCGTGCTCGCGGGTGCGCTCGTCTGCCTCTCCCGCGCGGCCCTGGTCGTCTGCTGCGCGAGGGGTGTCGCGGCCGCCCGTGACGACGGCCTCGGGCTGGTCTACACGCAGACGATCCCGGTGTTGGGCGCGGCGCTGGTCTGGGTCGCCGCGGCCGCCGTGGTGGCCGCGCTCGGACACGGGATCGGTCTGGACTGGTGGCGCGGTGCCGTTGCGGTCGCGCTCGCGCTGGTCGCCGTGCTGATCCTGGTCGCCCGGACCGTGCGCCGGTTCGGCGGGGTCACCGGCGACGTGTTCGGGGCGAGCATCGAGGTCGCCCTCGCGGCCCTGCTGCTGGGGCTGGTGTG
Organism: Marmoricola sp. OAE513; assembly: GCF_040546585.1. Lineage (NCBI taxonomy): Bacteria > Bacillati > Actinomycetota > Actinomycetes > Propionibacteriales > Nocardioidaceae > Marmoricola > Marmoricola sp. OAE513. Next base: position 3,443,210 of record NZ_JBEPOC010000001.1, read on the forward strand.
AGAGCCGCTGGCATCCTGCTCGGGTACGCCGCCGACCGCATGTTCGGCGATCCGCAGCGGTGGCACCCGGTGGCCGGCTTCGGGAGCGCGGCGCTCGCCCTGGAGCGCCGCCTGTACGCCGACTCCCGCGCGCGGGGTGCCGCCTACACCGGCGTGCTGGTCGGTGGGGCCGTGCTGGTCGGGGTGGCTGCCGAACGCGGTTCGCGCCCTTCGTGGGCGCACACGCTCGTCACCGCTGCTGCGACCTGGGCCGTGCTCGGCGGACGTTCGCTGGAGCGGGAGGCGAGCGCGGTGCACGGACTTCTGGAGGCCGGTGACCTGCCGGGCGCGCGGGTCCGGCTCACCCACCTGGTCGGGCGCGACACCGAGCACCTGGACCCCTCCGAGGTCTCCCGCGCGGTGATCGAGTCGATCGCGGAAAACACCTCGGACGCCGTGGTGGCGCCGCTGGTCTGGGGAGCCGTCGCCGGCGTACCCGGTCTCCTCGGGTACCGCGCCGCGAACACGTTGGACGCGATGGTCGGGCACCACAACGCCCGCTACGAGAATTTCGGCTGGGCCTCGGCCCGGCTGGACGACCTGCTCAACCTGCCGGGCTCGCGGACGTCGGGATTGCTGGCCCTGGCTGCGGATCCAGGGCGCGCCGGGGTGGCCTGGGGCGCCTGGCGTCGCGACGCCGCAGCTCACCCGAGCCCGAACGCCGGAGTCGTCGAGGCCGCGTTCGCCGGGTCGCTCGGGATCAGGCTCGGCGGGACCAACCAGTACTACGGCTCGCGCGTCGAGGAACGTGCCGTGATGGGGGGCGGACGGTCACCGGAGCCCGGTGACGTCGTTCGGGCGAACTGGCTGGCTCGTCGGGTCGGAGCGGGTGCGGCCCTGGTCGCGGCGGTGCTCGGAGCGCGACGGTGAGGGCGCTGGTACTCGTCGGCATGTCGGTCAGCGACGTCGACCGACGCGACCTGCTCGCGGCCGCCGCCCAGGAGCGCGGTGGCACGCTGGCGTTCCTGCAGCTCGGCGACCCGTCGCTGTCGGCGGAGCTGACCCGGCTCGCCGATGCCGGTGCCACCGCGATCACCCTCGTCGGCGTGCACACCGGGATCCTCGCGCCCGCCCACTCGTGGTTGCGACGGATCGCGGCCTACTGGTGGCGCGAGCGCGCCGGCGTACGCCCGACCGTTCTCGTCGCGACCCGGTTGACCACGACCCTCGGCGGGATCGACGAGGTCCTCACCGCGACCAAGCCGATATCCGGGGACGAACCGGGACTCACCTCGAGCGCCTGGGAGGACGTCACCGGGCACCGTCACCAGGTGATGGTCTGCCGGGGCCCGCGGTGCACCGCGAAGGGGTCCGACGAGACCGTCCGGGCGATGGTGCTCGCACTCATGGAGCACAACTTGGGCGACGACGACGTCCTGCTCGTGCACACCGGCTGCCAGTTCCCGTGCAACCAGGCTCCCGTCGTCAGCGTCCAGCCGGACGACGTCTGGTACGGGTCGGTCGACCCCGCAACGGCGACCGCGATCGTGGCCGAGCACCTCGCCGGCGGACACGTGCTGGAGAGCAACCGACTGACCCGTGAGACGTGAGTCTCGGAGTGCCCCGCGGCCCGCGAAAACCGCTAGAGTTCGGACCGAAGCATGCATGAGGAAGCCGGTGGGATTCCGGCGCAGTCGCGCTACTGTGACACCTCTTCCGAGGAGACCCGGTCGGGGTGGAGCCAGACCCTCATGCCTGTCACCACCCATTGACCGGGGGCGCACGCACCCCCGAAGGAGGACACATGTCGCAGTCTGCTGCGGCACCGGTTTCCGGTGCAGTCGAACTTCCCACCATCCCGCTCCGTGAGCTCGCCCCGTGGGCGCTCTTCTTCGGACTTCTCGCGGTGCTGGTGCTCTTCTTCGTGAGCGCCGACCAGGGCGCCATCTCGATCCCGTCGGGTACGGCGATCCACGAGTGGGTCCACGACGGACGTCACCTCCTCGGCTACCCCTGCCACTGAGACGTCCCGCTGACCGACCCGGTCACTGAACCAGGTCAGTCGTCGGCCGCCCCGGTCGTCGAGCCTGTCGAGACGGGCTGATCCGGGCGCAGTCCGCCCCCGGTCGTCGAGCCTGTCGAGACGGGGTGACCCGGGCGCAGTCCGCCCCCGGTCGTCGAGCCTGTCGAGACGGGGTGACCCGGGCGCAGTCCGCTGCATCGCAGGCTTGCTCGATGACCGACCCCACTCGCTGACCCCTACCCGGGTTCACGCCTCCCCGCGCGCTCCCGCGCGCCCTCCTGAACGGATGTACCCATGAACGCACGCGCATTCCTCGTCCGAGGACTGCTGGCCGGCCTGCTCGCCGGGCTCGCCACCTTCTTCGTCGCCTACCAGGTCGGCGAACCGCACGTCGAGAGGGCGATCGCCCTCGAGGAGGCGGGTGCTGCCGAAGCTCCGGCAGCCGACGGTCACACGCACTCCCACGGCGACGAGGGCGAGGAGGAGGGAACGACCGTCTCCCGCCACAACCAGCGCACCTGGGGCCTGCTGACCGGGTCGCTGACCGTGGGCATCGCCCTCGGTGGCGTGGTCGCCCTGATCGCCGCCGGTGTCGCCGGTCGGCTCGGGCGGCTGACCCTCGGCCAATCCACGGCGGTGGTCGCTGCCATCGGCTTCGTCGCCTTCGCGCTGGTGCCGTTCCTCAAGTACCCGGCGACCCCACCGGCCGTCGGCAACGGTGAGACGATCGGGCACCGCACGGACGTGTACTTCGGCTTCCTGGTGGTGTCGCTCGTCGCTGCCGTCGCTGCCACGGTCCTGACCGTCCGGGTCGCGCCCCAGCTCGGCACGTACGGCGCGGTCGTCGCCGGTGTCGTCGGCTACCTCGTAGTGGTTGTGGTCGCCGGCCAGCTGTTCGCGACGGTCAACGAGATCGGTGACTTCCCGGCCGACGAGCTCTGGTACTTCCGGCGCGCTTCGCTGCTCACGCTGGTCACGATGTGGTCGGTGATCGGCGTGGTGCTGACGGGCCTGCTGCTCCGGCTGCAGAGCCAGACCCGGGCCGTCGTCGAGCGCCGCGAGCTCGCCGCCTCCCTGTAGCAAGTCGTGTGCCTGAGGACGCGCGATAGCGCGTCCTCAGGCACACGACCACTCAGAGCTTGAGCACCCGGCCGGCCACGACCAGGTGTACCTCGTCGCACGCCGCGCCGAGGACCTGGTTGACCGTCCCGAGCAGGTCCCGGAACAGCCGCCCGGACCGGTGCTCGGGTACGACGCCCAGGCCGACCTCGTTGGTCACCAGCACCACGTCGTCGCGCGCCTCCAGCACCGGGACGACGTCGCCGAGCAGCGCCAGCACGATCGCCGTGACGTCGTCGCTCGGCGCGTCCCAGAGCTCGCGCTCGTCGAGGACCGCGGTCAACCACGTCCCCAGGCAGTCCACGATCACCGGGCCGTCGACGGCGAGGGCGGCGGCCAGGTCGCGGGACTCCAGGGTAGTCCACGACGCAGGCCGGGCCGCCTGGTGTGCGGCGATGCGCGCGGCCCAGTCCGGGTCGCTGTCCTCGGCCGGTGTCGGCCCGGGAGCGACGTAGGTGACCGCGCCGGACAGCAGCGACTCGGCGTGCCGGGACTTGCCCGACCGCACCCCGCCCGTGACCAGGACTCTCATCGTTGCTCCTCGATCCAGGCGACGACCTCGTCGACGGTGGTGACCGTGCGGACGCCGGCCGGTGCCGGCGGGCGGCGTACGACGACGACCCGGGCGCCGACCGCTGCCGCGGCATCGAGCTTCGGCCGGGTGAACCCACCCCCGGAGTCCTTGGTGACGAGTACGTCGGTGCCGTGCCGCCGCATCAGCGCGAGCTCGCCGTCGACGGTGTACGGGCCGCGGTCGCGGAGCAGCTCCCAGGTCTCGGGCAGGTCCTGGTCGGGCTCGTCGACCACCCGGGCCAGGACAGCGTGGTCGCGGAGGTCGGGGACGAACTCCGCCAGCGCCTGGCGACCGATCGTGAGCAACGGGCGCTCGGAGGACGCCGCCGTCCGGGCCGCCTCGGCGTGGGTGTCGACGTACTCCCAGGCGGCCTCCGGCTCCCAACCCGGACGCTGCAGCCGGAGTAGGACCTCGGGGCACGCGGCCGCCGCGTTCGCGCTGATCCCGGCGGCGAACGGGTGGGTCGCGTCGACGACGAGGTCGAACTCGCGTGCCGCGGCCCGCAGACCCTCGACGCCGCCGAACCCGCCGGTGCGGACCTCGCCCACGGGCAGTTGCGGTCGCGCGACCCGGCCGGCCAGCGAGCTGGTCACCGACACCCCGGTGTCGACGAGCCGGACCGCGAGGTCGCGGGCCTCGCCGGTACCCCCGAGCAGCAGCACCCTCATGCGGGCTCACCCAGCGGGACCGAGCCGAGCACCCGGCAGCCGTCGTTCTCCCACCACTGCACGTCGAGACGGTCGACCGTCACCGTCAGGGGGAGCAGGTGAGCGACCCGGGCCAGCACCGACTCCGGCGTGACGTCCGCGCCGCGCTGGTCGAGGGTGAGGTGCGGGACGGGATCCTTGAACTTCCCGCCGTACGGCGGGTGGTCCGGGAACGCCGCGGCGACCCAGGCGGTCAGCGACCGCAACGACGTGTCCGGCTCCGGGAGCAGCGACAGCAGTCCGTCCGGGAACTCGCCGATCTCGGCGAGCTCGACCTCGAACGCCGGCGTCGCCCGCGCGATCGCGGCGAGCCGGGCCATGTCCGCCATCGACGGCTTCGCGACCCACGGACCGAGCACGGTCAGGTGCGCGTGCACGAACCTCGGGTCGGTCGAGACGAAGGACGGGTCGTAGAAGGCGGTGCGCTCGCGGACGACCTCGTCGAGCTCGGGCACCGGGACGACGATCACCGAGTGCCCGGCAGCACGCGTCACGGGGCGGCTCTCAGGAGGTACACGTCCATCACCCAACCAGCCGCGGCCTTCGCGCGCACCCGCGCCGCCTCGATCTCGGGGAGCACCTCGCGCACCGTCCCGGCGACGAGCGCCTCGGACGGCGTTCCCAGGTTCGCGCCCCACCAGATCGACCAGTCCTCGAGCCCGGCCAGGTCCAGCGCTCCGGTCAGCATCACCGCGATGTTCCGCTGACCGGTGGCCACGGCCTCGGGCAGGCGTCGCGCGGTCGTCACGTGGACGGGCTGCCCGACCGGGTGCAGGACGATCCGGTGCCGGGCAGCGAGCAGCTGCGGGGCGCTGATCCCGGCAATGACGTCGTAGGTGAGCGGCAGCCGGTCGGCGAGCTGCTCGACGATCCGGATCGTCGAGTCGTAGAGCGACGGGTCTCCCCAGACCAGGAACGCTGCCGTGCCACCGCGGGACCCCAGGACCTCGGCGTACGCCGCCACCCGCGCCGCGTGCCAGTCCGCGACGGCGCCGGGATAGTCGGCCGGGTCTGCGCGGTCGCGCTCCGGGTCGGCGACCGCGACGACCTCGAGCCCGTACGCCGCTGCGACCTCGCGGCGTGCGGCGAGCAGCCCGTCGTCGTCGCCCTTGGACGCCGCGACCACGTAGTCCGCGGACCGCAGCGCGGCGGCCGCCTCGGGGGTGACGTGCTGCGGCCCCATCCCGATGCCGACGATCCGGACCTTCATCGGCCGATCACCCCGAGATGCCGTCCTCGAGGTCACCCTCGACCTCCAGGTACACCTGCTGCAGCGCGCTCATCACGACTGCGTCCGGCTCGGCCCACAGACCACGCTCGGCCGCCTCGTGCAGCCGCTCGACGATGCCGCGCAGCGCCCACGGGTTCGAGGTCCGCAGGAACTGCTGGTTGGTCTCGTCGAGCACGTAGTCCTTCGCGAGCTGCTCGTACATCCAGTCGTGCACGACGCCGGCGGTCGCGTCGAAGCCGAACAGGTAGTCGACCGTGGCGGCGAGCTCGAACGCTCCCTTGTACCCGTGTCGCTGCATCGCGGCGATCCAGCGGGGGTTCACCACCCGGGCCCGGAAGACCCGGTTCGTCTCCTCCTGCAGCGTCCGGGTGCGAACGGCGTCGGGCGAGGTGGAGTCGCCGACGTACGCCTTGGGGTCCGAGCCGGTGAGCGCACGGATCGTGGCGACCATGCCGCCGTGGTACTGGAAGTAGTCGTCGCTGTCGGCGATGTCGTGCTCGCGGGTGTCGATGTTCTTCGCGGCCACCTTGATGCGCCGGTAGTTGGCGCGCATGTCTTCGCTGGCCGGCGCGCCGTCGAGGCCTCGGCCGTAGGCGAACCCGCCCCAGGCCGTGTAGACCTCGGCGAGGTCGGCGTCGTCGCGCCACGACCCGGACTCGACCGCCTGCAGGATCCCGGCGCCGTACGAACCCGGCTTGGAGCCGAAGATCCGGATGGTCGCACGACGGACGTCACCGTGCTCGGCGAGGTCGGCCTGCGCGTGCGCCCGGACGAAGTTCTGCTCGGCCGGTTCGTCGAGCTCCGCGACCATCTGGACGGCGTCGTCGAGCATGGTCACCACGTGCGGGAACGCGTCCCGGAAGAAGCCGGAGATGCGGACCGTCACGTCGATGCGGGGGCGACCGAGCTCCGCCAGCGGGACGACGGTGAGCTCGCGGACGCGCTTGGAGGCCTCGTCCCACTCCGGTCGTACGCCGAGCAGCGCGAGCACCTCGGCGACGTCGTCACCCGAGGTCCGCATGGCCGAGGTGCCCCAGACCGACAGGCCGACCGACGCGGGGTAGCTGCCCTCCTCCTCGAGGTACTTGCCGAGCAGCGAGTCGGCCATCGCCTGACCGGTCTCCCAGGCGAGCCGCGACGGGACCGCACGCGGGTCGACGGTGTAGAAGTTCCGTCCGGTCGGCAGCACGTTGACCAGACCGCGCAGGGGGGATCCGGACGGGCCGGAGGGGACGAACCCGCCGTCCAGCGCGTGCAGCGTGTGGTCGAGCTCGTCGGTCGTGCGGGCCAGCCGCGGGACCACCTCGGTGGCGGCGAACCGCAGCACCTGGCGGACGGCGGCGTCCTCGTGCACCTCGTCGGCGCGGGCCGGGTCCCAGCCGGCCTTCTCCATCGACTCGACCAGGTCGCGGGCGATCGCCTCCACCCGGTCGACCTCGGGGGTCGCTGCGTCCGAGACCAGCCCGAGCGCCGCGCGCAGCCCCGGCACCGCCTGTGCCTGACCGCCCCACACCTGGGCCGCTCGCAGGATCGCGAGCACCAGGTTGACCCGCGCCTCACCCTCGGGAGCCTGTCCGAGCACGTGCAGGCCGTCACGGATCTGGACGTCCTTGATCTCGCACAACCAGCCGTCGACGTGCAGCAGGAAGTCGTCGAACGACTCCTCGTCGGGCTGCTCCTCGAGACCGAGGTCGCGGTGCATCTCGGCCGCGTGCATCAGCTGCCAGATCTCGCCCCGGATGGCCTGGAGCTTGCCCGGGTCCATCGCGGAGATCTTGTCGTACTCCTCGAGCAGACCCTCCAGCCGCGCGATGTCGCCGTACGACTCGGCGCGCGCCATCGGCGGGACCAGGTGGTCGATGATCGTCGCGTGTGCGCGTCGCTTGGCCTGCGCGCCCTCGCCCGGGTCGTTGACGAGGAACGGGTAGATCAACGGCATGCTGCCGATTGCGGCGTCGGTGCCGCAGGAGGCCGACAGTGCTGCGTTCTTGCCCGGCAACCACTCCATCGAGCCGTGCTTGCCGAGGTGGACGACCGCGTGGGCACCGAAGCCGTGCTGGAGCCACCGGTACGCCGCCAGGTAGTGGTGGCTGATCGCCAGGTCGGGGTCGTGGTAGATCGCGACCGGGTTCTCGCCGAAGCCGCGGGGCGGCTGGATCATCAGCACGACGTTGCCGGCCCGGAGCGTGGCCAGCACGATCTCGTCCGCGTCGTTGACGAAGAGCGACCCGGGGGACGGGCCCCATGCCTCCACCATGTCCGCGCGCAGGTCCTCGGTCAGGTCGGTGGTCCACGCGTCGTACTGGTCCTTCGTGACCCGGACGTGCGCATCGGTGAGCTGAGCGTTCGTCAGCCACTCCTCGTCCTGCCCGCCCGCGGCGATCAGCGCGTGGATCAGCGCGTCCCCGGCCGCGGTGTCGTCGTCCATCGCGAGGACGTCGAGGACCGTGTTGCCCTGGCCCAGGTCGTACCCCGCGTCCCGCAGCTTCCGTAGCAACCGGACCGTCGAGCCCGGCGTGTCCAGCCCGACCGCGTTGCCGATCCGGGCGTGCTTGGTCGGGTACGCGCTCAGCATCAGCGCCAGCCGCTTCTCGCTGTTCGGCACGTGCCGCAAGCGCGCGTAGTTCACCGCGAGGCCCGCGACCCGTGCGCACCGCTCGGGGTCGGCGACGTACGACGGCAAGCCCTGCTCGTCGAGCTCCTTGAACGAGAACGGCGCCGTGCTGATCCGGCCGTCGAACTCCGGGATCGCGATCTGGTTCGCGTAGTCCAGCGGCGTGACGCCGTCGTCGGACTCCTCCCACTCCTCGCGGCTGCTGGTCAGGCACAGGCCCTGGAGGACGGGGATGTCGAGCGCCGCGATGCGCTGCACGTCCCAGGTCTCGTCGTCCCCGCCGGCGCTGACCGCAGCCGGTGTACTGCCGCCGGCCGCGAGAACCGTGACGACCAGAGCATCGAGCTCGGCGAGCGCGACGAAGAGCTCGTCCGGCGCCGCCCGCAGCGACCCCGCGTAGATCGGGACGCCAACGGCCGAACCGGTGGCGTCGATCGCGTCGCACAGCGCGTGCACGAAACCGGTGTTCCCGCTGGCCTGGTGCGCCCGGTAGAACAGCACCCCCACCTTGGCGCCGGTGGTCGAGCTTGCTCTGGTGGTCGAGCTGTCTCCGGTGGTCGAGCTTGCCGAGACCTGGTCAGGTCGCTCCAGCACGCCCCACGCCGGGATCACCTCCGGCGGCTCGAACCCCTCACCGGTCAGGAGCACGGTGTCCGACAGGAACGCGTGCAGCTGCCCCAGGTTCCGCGGCCCGCCTTCGGCGAGGTAGCGGTGCGCCTGCGCGGCGACACCGATCGGCACCGTCGACAGCTCCATCAGCTCGGCGCTCGGCTGCAGCTCGCCGCCGAGGATGACCAGGGGAGTGCCTGCGGCGCGGACGTCGTCCAGACCTGGCCACAGGTCGTGCGCCGAGCCGAGCAACCGGACGACGACGAGGCCCGCGCCGGCGACCGCCGCGGCGAGCTCCTCGTCGCTGGCCCGGCTCGGGTTCAACCACCCGTAGTCGGCGCCGCTCGCGCGGGCGGAGAGCAGGTCCGTGTCGGACGTGGACAACAGGGCGATGCGAACAGACATGTAGCGGGGTTCCTCCTCCGGGGTTCTCGCCCCGTCGATCGGTGGGATGTCCCGTGCGCAGTGTCTGGCTTGGTCCCCTCGCGACGACGTCGCGGAAGGACTTCACAGTGGCGGAACCGCCCCGGATTCGAACCGGGTTCCTGGAGCACGGGCGAGCCGTCAGCCTACGGGAGCCGGCGCGACGTACGACGTCAGGTGCACCGCGGCGGACGCCGAGCCGGCCTGCGATCCAGATTTGTCCCGAATCTCCTGATTCGGGACGGTCTCGACGACTAGCATCGTCGGCTCGTCATCTGTTCCTGTTCGTCTGGCCCGTCTCGGGGGAGACCATGAAGTACACGTTGCGGGCCCTGCTCGCCGTCGGCCTGCTGGTCGGGTTCTACGTCGTCGCGGTCGGTCTGGCGGTCGCCCTCGTCGCGGTGGTGGTGGAGGCGGTCGCGCTGGGCGCGAACGGCGCCGTGGTCGCGAAGCTGGTCGCCGTCGCAGCCGTCGCCGGGTTCGCGATCTTCAAGGGGCTCTTCTCCCGTACCAAGGAGAACGACGGCGAGCCGGACGGGACGGCCGTCACCGAGGTCGAGCAGCCGGTGCTCTGGGCGGAGGTGCGCAGCCTCGCGGACCAGGTGGGTACCCGGGTCCCCGACGAGATCCGTCTGGTCGCCCAGGTGAACGCAGCGGTCGCCGAGGACTCCTCGTTCCTCGGTCTGGTGCCCGGGACCCGGCGGCTGTACGTCGGTGTCCCGCTGCTGCTCGGGCTCGACCGCGGGCAGCTCCGGTCGGTGCTGGCGCACGAGCTCGGCCACTACTCCGGGAAGCACACCGCCCTCGGGCCGATCACCTACCGCGGCAAGGAGGCGATCGCCCGGGTGTTGCGCGAGCTCGGCCCCACCACGGTGCTCGGCCGTCTGCTCGGGCTCTACGCGAAGCTGTACTACGCGGCCTCGCACAGCACGAGCCGCCGTCAGGAGCTGGAAGCCGACGAGTACAGCCTCCGGATCGCGGGCAGGCCTGCGGCGACGTCGGCGCTGCGCCAGGTGGCCGCGCTCGGCGTCGCCTGGGACTACTTCGTGACGACGTACGTCGCCTTCGGCGAGGAGGACTCCCAGCGCCCCGACGACCTGTTCATCGGCTTCGCCGCGCTGATCGCTGACCCTGCGTCCGCCGAGCTGATGGAGCAGGTCCGCGGCGACCTCCCCGAGCCGGAGACCTCGGTCTACGACACCCACCCGCCGCTGCGCCACCGCATCGCGGTGATGGAGGCGGCCGACGTCCCGCCGGTGGCTCCTGACACCGCCCCCGGGCTCGACCTGCTCGTGGACGCCCGTCGCACCTTGGCGAGCTTCGAGGAGCAGCTGTTCGCGGGGACCGGACGTCGCCCGGCCCGGTGGGAGGACCTCGCCGAGCGCGAGGGTGTCCGCGAGGTCGTGCACGCTTCGGCCTTCCTCGCCTCGCGCCCGGACCTCGCCGGGGAGCCGCCGACGCTCGGGGCGGCGCTCGCCAACCTGGCCGCCGGCGTACCGCTCGGGCTCGGGGACGGGGCGACCAAGGAGCAGGAGAGCACCCTGGCCGCGCGGATCCTCGGCGACGCTACGGCCGACCACCTGGTCCGGGCGGGAGCTGCGACCTTCCGGCTGTCGTGGTCCGGGGGCGGGTGGAAGCTCACCGCTGAGGACGGCACCTCGCTCGACCCGTGGTCCGCCGCGCGGACGGTCGCGGAGTCCGACGACGTCACCCCGTTCCGCGCGTGGGCGGTCGCGCACGGCGTCGACCTCGACGCGGTGCTCGACGTACCGGACGATGCGCCGCTGTCCGTCGTCGAGAGCCCAGCCCTCGACGGGACCCTCGGCGTGATCGCGCCGGTCAGCCACCGCGGCACCCGCGCCCTGGTGGCCACCGGCGTCGGACTGCTGCTGCCCAAGGTCGGCTGGGTGCAGCAGCTGACCTGGGGGTTCAAGGCCAACTACGGTCGGTCGACGGACGCGATGGCGCGTCGCTTCGAGCGCACTCCGCTTGCCACCCTGGCGGCGGACCCGCGCACGATCGCCTACGCGTGGTCCGACGTCGCAGCGGTGCACGTCGCGACCCGCAGGATCGGGTCGAGCAAGGTCCGCCTCCGCCTGACCGACGGTGCGGAGGTCGTGCTCAAGGTCGGCGGCTACTCGGGCTCGGTCGGCGAGCCGTGGCTTGCCGTCTCCTACTACCTCGGTCCGCGGTACACCGTCGACTAGGGCAGGGGCCGGCCCCGGACCTCGGTGCGCCCCTCCAGCGCGACCTCGACCAGGGCGCGTCCCTGCGCGTCCGCGACGGTCGTCTCCTCGACCGCGCCCTCGAGCAGGTACGTGCGTCCCGGTACCAACCGGGACAGCTCGAGCACGGTCCGCACCGCTCCGGATCCTGGCCGCAGCACCAGGTCGAGAGCGGTGCCGTCCGTGACGGCGCGGGCCACCAGCACATCCGGGTAGGCCGCGTTCTCCAACCGCGGGCCGCTGCCCCAGGCGGTTGGTGGCCCGTAGGCGACCAGGTCGCGCAGTCCGCTCGCCCGGCCGAAGAGGCCGAGGTTGAGGTAGGAGTTGGCCAGGCCCGAGGCGTCGGCGTACCGCTCGGCTCCGTGCTCGACCTCGATCCGCTCACGGTCGGCCAGGGTGGCCTCGGCCGCGACGGCGTACTCCTCGTCGCCGAGCTCGCGCGCTGCCATCGTGGTCACGGCGAGGGTGAAGGTGTCCGAGCCGATCTTGTAGTTGCCCGGGTCCAGCCGACTGCCGAGACCGCGCGGGGTCGTGATCCGACCACCGGACAGCTGCAGCCAGTTCTCGCGGAGCAACCACCACGAACGGTGCGAGAGGTCCGGCAGTCCCGGGTGCATCCAGTACGTCGTCGCGAGCTGCACGGCCTGGCTCGCCCAGAAGTTCCAGGACAGTCCGAGGTGGCCCGAACGGACACCGATGATCTTGCCGTCGGGGCGCATGAACTCGCGCTGGTAGGCCGCAAGCAGCCGGGTCGCAACCTCACCGGCGGCGGGGCTCGGACGTAGCTGTCCCTCGACGGTGACCGTGTTGAGGCCGAAGGTGTTGCAGATCGTGTAGATCCAGTTCGGCTCGCACGGGAACAGGCTGTACGCCGACCCGGCGACGTTGCGGGCGATCGAGTCCGACAGGTCGGGCAGCGAGGAGGGGTAGTTGGTCCTCTCGTCCCACTGGAAGGTGAGCGACCCGGGCTCGGAGTAGCGGGTGTCGTTGAGCACCGAGTACATCCCGACCTGCAGACCGTAGAAGCCGGTGAGCATCACGTTCTCGTCGTTGGCCACGGGGTCGCGGTCGAACCGCAGGTTGCCCCACGCGTTCTCCAGGCCCCAGTAGCCCCAGACCTTGCGCTGCAGCACCTTCTCGACGGCGTTGCGTTGCGCCTCGGCGAGGTAGCCGCCGAACGCAGGCGTCCGGGTGAACTGCGACATCGCCAGCCCGTAGCCCAGCGCGTTGAGCTGGTAGCGCAAAGCACCTTCGCGGAACTGGTCGATGTGCGTGAAGCCGTCGTAGGCCTCCAGCGGCTGCAGTGCCAGGTCGAGGCTGTGCCGCAGCCGGCGGAGGTCGCGCTCGTCGTGCTCGACGACGGGGTAGCCGGTCTCCAGGTCGGGGCGCCCGCCGATGGAGAAGCTGACGTCGCGCAGCAGCGCGTTGAGCCGTGCGCCCTCGCGGACCTGCGCGCGGTGCCGGGCCGCGTGCACGGCGAGACCGACGGCTGCCAGCGCCGGGACGACCACCAGGACCGCGATCCCGGTCGACGTAGCGGGCTCGCCGACGGTCAGGGCGAACGGCACCACGGCAGTCCCGAGCCAGACCAGGGGAGGAGCCACGATCGGGCCCATCGACCACCACAGGAAGATCGCGACGACGAAGCCGAGGATCGTGATCGCGCCCCAGACGGGGTGCCCTGCGTAGAAGAGTCCGCCGCCCGGGAGCGCGAGGCCGAGCCCGACCGCGCGCGCAGTCTCGGACGCGCCGACGGCGAGAGGGACCAGCCCGCACAACCACAGCACGAGGTAGGCGATCGCGGTCCGCGTCATCGCGCTCCGGGTCGCCGGTCCTTGCAGCGGAGGGTGGTCGGGCAGCAGGAGAGCCGGGGTACGGGCCTCGGTGGTGAGCGTCATGCGAAGACCTTCCGGCGATCGGTACGGCGGGACAGGGACGGGACGGCGAGGGCGAGCAGGACGAACCCGCTGCCGTGGAACACGAGGTCGAGCAGGACCGCGTGGCGCGGGAACTCGAAGAGTCCGAGCAGGTGCATGTCGAGGAGTCCCAGCTCGACCCAGGTCGCCCCGATCGCTGCCACGGTCACGCGACGGTGGGTCAGCTCGGGGGAGTGCAGGGCGAGCGCGACGGACAGGGCGGTCGTCGCGAGGAGCACCAGTGCGACGTCCCGGACGAGCCAGGACGCCCCGGTGGCGCCGGCCAACCCGGAGGTGAGCAGCGCAGCGACCACGGCGGTGTAGGTGAGCACCCCGACCGCAACACCCCGCGCGACCGCCGCCCCCGGTCGTCGAGCCGCCCCCGGTCGTCGAGCCGCCCCCGGTCGTCGAGCCGCCCCCGGTCGTCGAGCTTGCCGAGACGTGCCGACCAACGCGCTCTCGACCACCCCCGGAGCCGCCCGGTACGCCGGTGGCGCGAACCCGACCTCGGTCGGCGTACGCCCGGAGACCTTGAACCAGGCAGCGCGCAGCACCCCGAAGACGAACGCGATCGCGATGCAGCAAGCCATCGGAACCCTTTCTGTTACGGTGCCGTAACAGAAACTAGGTGGGAGGGCTCACGGTGTCAATGGCCCCGCGGGACCACGGCGGCCGCAAGGATGGTCGAGTGACCGACATGCGCAGGCCGTACGGAGGCGTGAGCGCGGAGGACCGCACGGCCAAGCGGCGGGCGGCGCTGCTCGACGCCGGCCTGGTCGTCATCGGACGCGACGGGGTGGGCAGCTGCTCCATCGAGGCGGTCTGCGCCCAGGCGGAGCTCGGCAAGCGGTACTTCTACGAGAGCTTCACGGACCGCGACGCGTTCCTGCTCGAGCTCGTCGACCGCCTGTTCGCCGACATCCGGTCCCGGATGGGCGAGGACCTCGCCGAGTTCTCCGACCGCGCCGAGCGGTCGCGGGCCGTCGTACGAACCCTCGTCGAGGTCCTGTCCGGCGACCAGCGCCGCGCCAGGCTGTACGCCGAGAGCGCCGGCCACCCGGTTCTCGCTCGTCGTCGCGCGCAAGCGATCACCGAGTACACCGAGTTCGTCGCCGACCACGTGCTCCCGGTTTCCGATCTCCCCGCGGTGGAGCGCCACCTGGCGACCCGGATCCTGGTCTCGGGCACGACCGACCTGGTGACGAGCTGGTTGTCCGGTGAGGTGCAGGCGACCAAGGATGAGATCGTCCAGGCGATCATCGCCATCGGTCTATCCACATCCTGAACTCTGGCTCCGGAGGCATTGCCTCGGAGTCATAGAGCCCTTTATGTTTGTGACCTGTCTCACCCTCCCTGCTTTCCGCATGCCTCCGAGAGGACCTTTCTCATGCGCGACCCCCGGCGTCGTCTGCTCGCTGTCGTGGCCTTCGTCCTGCTCGGCGTCCTCGGCGTCACCGCCTGCGGCGGCTCCCAGATGTCTCCGAAGGCGGTGCAGGAGGCGAATCGCAAGGCGGCCGGGCTCGGACCGGGCGACTCGGTTGGGCCCAACGGCCAGCTGCCTGAAAGCGTCGCGAATCCGGACGACCCCCAGGCGACCACCGGCCCGAACGATCCCTCGGTTCCGAACGGTCCGGCGGATCCGAGCAACCCCGACCAGCCACAGCCCGGAGGCCCGGGCGCCGAGAAGGGGGACCCGCTGCTGCCGTCCCCGAGCAGCTGCGCGGGCTTCAAAAACCAGACCGGCATCACCGACAGCACCATCACGATCGGCAACGGCGCCGACATCAGCGGCCCGGTGCCCGGTCTGTTCACGGCGACCCAGCAGGCCACGAAAGCCTACGTGTCCTACTTCAACTCCAAGTCCAGCATCTGCGGGCGCAAGCTCAAGCTGATCACTGCGGACACCCGCACCGATGCCGGCGCCGACCAGCAGGCCTCGGCCAAGTTCTGCGAGCAGGCGTTCGCGACCGTCGGTGGCATGGCCACCTTCGACTCCGGCGGCGCTGCCGCTGCCCAGGCGTGCGGCCTGCCCGACCTGCGCGCCGTCGCGGTCACCGGCGACCGGAACCGCTGCAAGGTCTGCTTCGCCGCCGAGGCGACCGGCGACCACGAGTTCTCCAACGCCGTACCGGACTTCTTCGTGAAGAACTATAAGGCAGCCAGCAAGAAGGCCGCGTTCCTCTACCTGAACGTCGGCGCTGCTGCAGAGAACGGCGTGACGCAGCGCAACGTCGCGGTCAAGCGCGGCTTCGACGTCGTCTACACCAAGGCCATCGACGTCGCCGAGTTCAACTACGGCCCGTACGTGCAGCAGCTCAAGACCCTCGGCGTCCGCTGGGTCCAGTTCCTCGGTGCCTACCAGCAGGAGGTCCGGTTCGCGGAGGCGATGAAGGCGGCCAACTACAAGCCGGACGTCTACATGCTCGACCCGTCGGCGTACGACGAGGGCTTCCTGCAGACCGGCGGTGACGCGATCGAGAACACCTTTGTCTACGTGAACTTCACGCCGTTCGCCGAGAACGCCAAGGAGTTCCGCCTCTACAACACCTACCTCCAGCAGGTCGCGCCCGGGGCGAAGCCGACGTTCTTCGGGCTGTTCGCCTGGTCGGCGGCGAAGCTGTTCGTCGAGCAGTCGATCGAGCTCGGCGGCAAGCTCTCGCGCCCTGCGCTGGTCAACTCGTTGAGGGGCGTGAAGAACTGGACCGCGGGCGACCTGCACGGCCCGATGCAGGTCGGGGCGAAGCACGCGCCGAGCTGCATTCGGTTCCTGCAGGTGAAGAACAACAAGTTCGTGCCGATCAAGGGCACCAAGTACGTCTGCAACGGGTACTCGAAGGGCTAGTCGGGCCTCAGGCCCGCCTGGTCGTGGAACCACCGCGCGATCCGCGTGCGTGAGCGGAAGCCGAGCTTGCGCAGCGTGCTCTGCACATGGCCCTCGACGGTGCGCTCGGAGATGAAGAGGCGTTCGGCGATGTCGCGGTTGGTCAGACCCTCGGCGACGAGCGCGGTCACCTCGGTCTCGCGTCGGCTCAGCGGCCCGCGGGCAGACCGGGGGCCGGGTGCGTGCTCGGCGTGCAGCGCGAGGTCGACCACGTCGACGAGCGGCATCGTCAGCCCCAGGGCGAGCCGGCCCTCGAAGGAAGCCCCGTCGGCAACCAGCTCCCGGGCCTGCTGCTCGGCCATCGCGTGCAGGTCGGAGAAGTACGGCGTCCGCTCGACCGGCATGTTCATCCGCTTCCAGATCGCGCCGGCGCCTCCGAGCAGCAGGACGGCCCGCTCGGCGTCCCCCCGGGTGGCGGCCGTCCAGGCGAGCGTCTCGAGCTGGACCGCCATCGCCAGGCGGTCGTCCAGACTGGCGGACTGCTCGAGCGCGCTGCGGCAGAGCCTCTCGGCGTCGTCCGCTCGGCCTCCGAGCAGGGCGGTGAGGCCGAGCCCCCACCGGGAGAATCCGCTCATGCAGGTCTCGCCGAGCCGCGTGCTGGTGTCCAGGCAGCGTTGGTGGGCTGCGGCGGCTGCGGTGAGGTCACCGGCGAAGATCAACGCGATCCCGGTCATGAACTGCGACTCCAGGACGTCGGTCGTCGTGCCCGCGCGCTGGTAGAGCCGTTCGGACTCGGTCAGCAGGTCCGCGCTCCGGGCAATGTCCTTCTCCCACCCGGTGACCACCCCGTCGGCGAACAGCTGGTCGGCGCCGGCCACCGGGTCTGACGTCGTCGCCACCAGCTCGGCCAGCTCGTTGCTCCGGTCCCGCGCATAGCCGAGGTCCGTCTGCAGGGAACCGAACCAGGCGCACAGACGCAGCGCGCGGATCTTCTCCTCGGGAGCTCCCTCGGTGGCGGTGATCGCGCGGCCGAGCCAGCGGCGGCCCTCGGTCATCAGCCCACCGCACCACCACAGGTACTCAAGCTGAACGGCCAGGCGCAGGGCGACCACGGCCGTGGCCGGAGCTGCGAGCGCGTGCTCCAGCGCTGCACGCAGGTTGGGGTGCTCGGCACGCAACCGGTCCTGCCAGCGCAGCTGGTCAGGTCCGCACCACTGCAGGCCGACCGTGGCACCGAGCTCGGCGTACCAGGCGAGGTGGCGGTCGCGCCACGTCGAGGGGAACCCTGTCGTCGCGAGCTGCCGGGCGCCGTACAGGCGGATGGCCTCCAGCAGCCGGAACCGGGTCCCGGTCTCACCGACGCGTTGCACCACCGACAGGTCGACCAGCGTCGAGAGCAGCCCGAGCACGTCCGCGGACGTGATGCCCTCGCCGGCACACACCTGCTCCGCCGCCTCGAGCTCGAAGCCGCCGGTGAAGACAGAGAGTCGGTTCCACAGCTCCTGCTCGGAGGGCGAGCACAGGGCGTAGCTCCACCCGACCGAGGCGGCGAGCGAGGAGTGCCGGTCGGGGCGGTCGCGCTGGTCGGACTCGAGCACGTCGAGGTGCTCGGCGACCCGGACGAGCAGCGCGTCCGGCGTGAGGAGACGGACGCGGGCGGCAGCGAGCTCGATCGCGAGCGGGACCCCGTCGAGGAGGGTCACCAGCTCCGCGATCGCGCCGACGTTCTCCGCAGTGACCTCGAACGAAGCCATGGCCTCGGTGGCGCGCTGGGCGAAGAGGGCGACCGCGGCGTACCGGTCGACCATGTCCAGCGACGTCTCGGCGCCCGGGATCGGGGTGGGCAGCGGCGCGACCGGGTAGACGGTCTCGTGGGTGATCCGCAACGGCAGCTGGGTGGTGGTCAGGACGGTCAGGTCCGGAGCCGCGCGCAGGACGTCGGCGACCAGCACGGCGAGCGGTTCCACGAGGTGCTCGCAGTTGTCGAGGACGAGGAGCCCGGGATGGTCGACCAGGAAGTCGATGATGATCGACCGGTCGCGGTTGCCGGCCGGGATGTGCAGGTCCAGCGCTGCGGCCAGCGCCGCGTCCAGGAGCTCGGGGTCGGTGGTGTCGGCGAGCTCGGCGACCCAGACCCCCGCGGGGTAGTGGCCGCTCGAGTCGGCGGTGACCCGCTGGGCGATCCGGGTCTTGCCGGTGCCGCCGACTCCGGTGAGGGTGAGCGCTCGGCCGGGAGTCAGCAGTCGGAGGACCTCGGCCACCTCGAGGTTCCTGCCGAGCAGTGCTCCCTGACCTGCCTGACCCGGATCCAGCATCGGGGGAGTCTAGGACCGTTCAGGATCTGCCGTCGGGTCACTACGTGGTGCCTGTGGACAGCGCGGACACGTACTCGAACAGGTGGTTCCACGCTTACCGCGAGCAGCACACCGGGCGCACGGTAGGGCTACAGATCCCCACCAGGGAGGAGCAGCCGATGGCCCGGATCGAGACCGACGAGCAGTGCATGGAGCGAGTACGCGCCGGGGATCTGCACGGCTTCGGCACGCTGTACGACCGGCACCACCGTCCGGTCCACCTGCTCGCCAAGACCATCGCCGGCGACCACGTCGCGACGCCCCTGACCTACCAGGCCTTCGGCTGGTTGCTGGTGAAGCTGCTCGAGGGTGGCTGTCCCGGCAAGCCTGTCCGCTACTACCTGTACGCCGCGCTCCGCGACGGCTACCGCCAGCGCCTGGACCGAGCCGTCAGTACGACGTGTGCCCTGCGGAACTGGAGCCCGACGCTTCACCACGCCGTCGCTGACCACCTGACCGGGGAACACCTGACGGTGTTCCCCTACGACCCGCCGCCGGCGCGTAACAGGGAGGTGATCGCGCCGGCGGCCGGGCCGACGTGTCGGTCGGCGGAGGTCATCTGGCAGCTCGCCACCTTCGCCGACCTGACCCGCGTCGTGCCGCCCGAGGACCTGTCGTGGCTGCGGAGCCTGGAGATCCAGGTGGTCGAGGAGGGCGGTCGGCTCCTGCCCGAGCGCCGCCGAGCCTGACACTGCCAGGTCAGGGGAGCGGCACCTGCAGGAAGCGCGGCCGGTACAACCCGGGTTCGTTCAGCAGGCGCTGGAGGTCGGCGGTGTTGCGGCTGTACGACACGACGATGCGGTCCTTCGACGGGAGCAGGTCCGGGTGCGCGAGCGGCATGTAGCGCAGCACGCCGTCCTTGGAGTCCGACGGGATCTTCGCCAGCGCGTCGCCGGGGGTGAACGGTCCGGTTGCCGACGGCGCGGACCAGATCACCAGGTCGGTACCGAGCATCTCGTCGCGCTTGCTGACGGCGTACCAGCGTCGTCCGCGGTGGAACACCGACAGGACCTCGGAGACGCCCTTGACGGCCGGGATCAGGACAGCGGCTCGGGTCGGGTCGCGCTGCCAGCGGCGGCCGTCCCAGTAGCGCCAGGTGCTCGGATCGGTCACGCGCCCGATCGGCGCCCGGGCGACCTGGAGGGACCAGCCAAAGGCGCTGTGATCGTTCGGCTGGGCGGTGCCGTAGATGTAGGCGACGTCGCCGACGGTCTCGACCGCAGCACCCCACATCGGGCGCTCGCTGTCGGGGTCGTCCGGGCCGAGATCGTTCACCAGCAACAGCTCGGGCGCTGCGCCCGGAGCGATCTCCAGCAACGCTATCGCCGGCCCGAGGATCTCGAAGTCGAAGGATCCGGTGCCGGTGGACCGGACGCGCTGCAGGCTGACCCCCACGAGGTCGTACCCGGGCTTCTCGACGACGCCGAGGTCCATCGGCCAGTAGCCGACGCCGTCGGACCGGTCGGGGATGACGGCGCCGTGGTCGGTCGGGGACACCACCGTCGCGCACCCCGGTGAGAACATCAGCATCGAGTTGCGCACGATGCGCTGGCCGGGCTCGTCGGCCTGGCGCAGCGTGTCGCCGAAGACCCAGAGGCTGCGCCCGTCGTGCAAGGTGACCGAGGCGCCGACGTCCGCGCCGACGAACCCGGGCACAGACCGGTAGCGGGCGATCTGTGCGTTCAGCGCGCCCACGCTCTTCGGGGGCGCGAACGGCAGGCAGTCCAGGGACAGTGTCCTGGCTGGGGGAGAGGTGGTGCCTGCGCGGGAGCCGGAGCCCTCGATCGACGCGACGGCGACGACCACCGCGCACGCCAGGACCAGCACCCGAACCCTCCGAGTACGCCGGAACCAGCCCACCCTGCACCTCCGCGACCATTCTCCCCGCACCGATCGAAAAGGGCGAAACGCCCCGAAACAGAAGACGCTGGGGCCGTAACCAATCAGCCGTTCGGCGCGTTGAGGTAGTCAGAAGTGACTACCGGGGAGGGAAGACTCGGGAGCCCTCCGTTGCGCACCAAGCAGTACGCCTTCATCCTCGTTCTCCAGATCGTCCTGCTCACTGCGACGATGGCGTTCGGCGCGGACATCGTCCGAGGTCTGTCCGCGGACCTGAAGGGCGTCCCGAGCACGGTCGACACCGGGCAGATCCCGGGCCACCAGGAGCCGCGCGGGTTGATCGACCACCTGTCGCGCTAGGGCTCACGCCTGGCGGACGCGGATCCCCACGGCCGCCTCGGCGCCGCGCAGCCGGCTGAAGAACCCGCCCAGCGTCCCCATCACCCGGTACTTCCGGTTCACGATCTTGCGCACCCGCCGGCTCTCGCTGAACTCGAGCACCTCCGCGAGACCGGACACGAGGGGAGCGCCGTCCTTGATCCGCCCGCGTACGTCGCACGGCTGCAGGGTCACCGCGGGGTTGTTGCGCACCCGCTTCACCTTCCACGCGCCGGTGTCGGAGAAGAAGTAAAGGTCGTCGCCGTCCGGAGCGATCCAGACCGGGGTCGAGACCGGGGCCCCGTCCTTGCGGTAGCTGGTGAACGAGACGTACGACGCCTTGCCGACCTCGGTCCAAGCCCGGTCGTTAGTTCCTTCGGTTCCCATCGTGTGCTCCCGTTCGATCTGGTGGGCTGCGCGTCGGTGCCGCTGAGCTCGAGGATCCAGCATCGCAATACTGAAAATCCACCCGGACTCGGCCGACGCGAAGGCGGTGGAACGCTTTGTCCTCACCATCGGCGACACGTTCAGCTCGAAGGTGCTCGACCCCGCATGCAGGCTCCATTTCGACCGGGATGACGCAGCGGGCTGAGGAGTTGTGCCACTTCTCGAGGCGTGGCAACTCCAGCGTCCAGAGCTAAGCCGCGACGCTGCAGAGGTTGCCCAAAGTGCGTCCTGTGTCGGCTGGTTCTGGTTCGCTGTTGCCCAGACCGGTCGAGCGGCCGGTGTGGACGAAGGGGCGGAACGCGGGATGAACGACATTCGCTTGCAGCCGGCGCACCGGCGCAAGCTGCGCCGCATGCGCGCTCTCGTCGACGCGGCGAACTCAGATCCGGCGGTCGACGGGGATGCTCTGGCCGCAGCGGCGAGCTACCTCGCCACCCACGCGACGTGCGAGCAGTTCCTGCTCGCACGTGACAGCGGTCAGGACCCGTCGGTGCGACCTCGCTGCGGGCAGGGCTTCGGAAAGCGGCCCAAGCCCCTTGCTACGCCCAAGATGCGCACGTGCTCGGTCTGCAAGAAGAGGAAGTCAGTGATCTCGTTCGACGAGAAGGCTGGCACGTGCATCAAATGCAAATACAAGAAGCGTGGCAAGCAGTCAGACGGTTCGGGTGGCCGGAGCGGCGGCAAGGCAGTCCCCATGCGCTCCCGGAAGTGTCCGGTCTGCCTGCAGAACGTGACGACGACGCTGGTTGCGGGGGAGTGGACGGTCGACGAGCACACGAAGGTCCGCCGCTGGAGAAGTGATCGAGTGCGGCGAGTCCGGGAAGGTCCTGTTTCAGCAGAAGCGCGACGCCATGGACTACCGTGCGCCGGGCAGCTTCGAGGGTGGGAAGAGGCGCTAGCAGCGCACGCAGGTCCACGGCACGCAGACGGGCCGCCGATCCGAAGATCGACGGCCCGCCAGGGTTTCGACAAGCTCAACCAGCTGTTGGCTCAGATGTCGTAGTACAGCTCGAACTCGTGCGGGTGCGGCCGCAGCTGCACCGGCGCGATCTCGTTCTCGCGCTTGAAGTCGACCCAGGTCTCGATCAGGTCGGGGGTGAAGACGTTGCCGACCGTCAGGTACTCGTGGTCGGCCTCGAGGGCGTCCAGCACGGCACCGAGCGACGTCGGGACCTGGTCGATCTCGGCCATCTCCGCCGGCGGGAGCTCGTAGATGTCCTTGTCGATCGGCGCGGCCGGCTCGATCTTGTTCTTGATGCCGTCGAGACCGGCGAGCATCAGGGCAGAGAACGCGAGGTACGGGTTCGCCGACGGGTCGGGGAACCGGGTCTCGATGCGCTTGGCCTTCGGGTTCGAGCCGGTGATCGGGATGCGCACCGACGCCGACCGGTTCCGCGAGGAGTACACCAGCGAGATCGGGGCCTCGAAGCCCGGCACCAGGCGGTGGTAGGAGTTCACGGTCGGGTTGGTGAACGCCAGCAGCGACGGGGCGTGCTTCAGGATGCCGCCGATGTAGTGGCGCGCCATCTCCGAGAGGCCGCCGTACCCGGTCTCGTCGTAGAACAGCGGCTCGCCGCCGTTCCACAGCGACTGGTGCACGTGCATGCCCGAGCCGTTGTCACCGAAGATCGGCTTCGGCATGAAGGTGACCGACTTGCCCTGCTGCCAGGCGGTGTTCTTGATGATGTACTTGAACTTCATCACGTCGTCCGCGGCCTTGAGCAGCGTGTCGAAGCGGTAGTTGATCTCCGCCTGGCCGGCGGTGCCGACCTCGTGGTGGGCGCGCTCGACCTGCAGGCCCACGGCCTCCAGGTTCTTGACCATGTCGGCGCGCAGGTCGCTGTAGTGGTCGTACGGCTCGACGGGGAAGTAGCCACCCTTGAGGCGGGTCTTGTAGCCCAAGTTGGGGGAGCTGTCGCCGCCCTCAGACCCGCTGTTCCACCAGCCCTCGACGGAGTCGATGTGGTAGTACCCCTCGTTGACGCCGGTCGAGTAACGGACGTTGTCGAAGATGTAGAACTCGGCCTCGGGGGCGAAGAACGCGGTGTCCGCGATGCCGGTGCTGGCCAGGTACGCCAGCGCCTTCTTGGCGATGTTGCGCGGGTCGCGGGAGTAGGCCTCACCGGTGATCGGGTCGTGGATGAAGAAGTTCACGTTCAGCGTCTTCGACTTCCGGAACGGGTCGATGTACGCCGTCGTCGGGTCCGGGTAGAGCTGCATGTCGGACTCGTTGATCGCCTGGAATCCACGGATGGAGGAGCCGTCGAAGCCAAGGCCGTCGTCGAAGACGGACTGGTCGAAGGACGAGACCGGCACGGTGAAGTGCTGCATGATTCCGGGCAGGTCGCAGAAGCGGACGTCGACCATCTCGACGCCTTCGTCCTTGATGTACTTCAGAAGCTCTTCGCTGTTCTGGAACATTCGTCCTCCTTGGTCACCGGCCGGTGACCGAGTCAAAAGGGTGAGGTGTGCGACGCGACGGTGAGTCACAGCGCGTGAAACGCATCGAAAACCTACGGTTCACTCGTGAAAGGACCGTATCGGGTTTGTTTCAGGCGTGTTACAGGTACCACCTGTCGAACGCGCGCGCACCGGGTCGCTAGGGTCGGCAGCGATGACTGAGCAGACCACCCCGTCGGGCCGCCCCCTGATCCCGGACACCGCGTCCTGGCTCCAGCGCGTCGGCGCGCTCGCGATCGACTGGGCGGCCTCGTACCTCGCGGTGGTGTTCATCCTCGGCGGGACCGACAACAAGCAGTTCAGCTGGGTCGTCCTGGCCGCGTTCTGGTTGCAGTCCAGCGTCGGGGTGGCTCTGGTCGGGGGATCTTTCGGACAGATGATCCTGCGGCTGCGCGTCCACGAGATCAACGGACGCCCGCTCACCCTGCTCAAGGCGCTGCAGCGCCAGCTGCTGATCTGCCTGGTCGTCCCGCCGCTGGTGTTCCGCTCCGACGGCCGCGGCCTGCACGATCTGCTGACAAACTCCGCGGTCTTCCCCCGCCGCCTAGGCTGAAGCCACCACGTCAGCACCATTGCCCTGACATTCCGACTCGGAGGATCCATGACCCGCACCCGCACCCGTCTCGTCGCCGCCGCTGCCAGCGGCGTCCTCCTGCTCGCGCCGCTCGCTGGCTGCGGGGGAGACGACAAGAAGAAGGACGCCACCAGCTCCTCGGCCAGCGACAAGGGCGGGAACGACGCCGCGTCGGCCGGTGCGGACGACGCCGACCAGTTCACCGCCGACCTGGTCGCCGCGATGAACAAGCAGAAGTCGGTGCACATGACCATCGAGGGCGGTCTCACCGCCGAGGCTGACATGAAGCTCGGTGCCGACCCGGTCATCAAGCTCAACGCCTCGATGGGTGCCGGCAAGCTCGAGATGATCCTGGCCGACAACGCGATGTACATGCTGCAGGCGCCGGGCACCAAGTACCGCAAGATCGGCAAGGACGACCCGACGTTCGGCAGCCTGCTCGGCACCTTCAACGGCCTGTCCCCGAGCCAGGCGGTCACGGGCATCAAGGGTGGCATCACCAAGTTCAAGAAGGTGGGGGAGAAGACCGTCGACGGCCAGAAGGTGACCCAGTACGACGTCACTGCCGACACCAGCAAGGTCGACGGCGCGTTCACCGCGCTCGCGGGTGCGTCCGGCCCGGTGGAGATGAAGTTCTTCGTCGGCGAGGGCGACCTGCTCCAGCAGATCCAGCTGGACCTGAGCGGTCAGAAGCTGGCGCTGAAGTTCAGCGACTGGAACAAGCCGGTCGACATCAAGATCCCGACGGGGGATCAGCTGCTCAACTAGCACCCCCGGCCGTCGAGCGCACCCCGGTCGTCGAGCGCTCCCCGGTCGTCGAGCTTGTCGAGACGCGGTGGCGTCCGCGGGTACCTCACGGCATCTCGGCAGGCTCGATGACCGGCAGGCCCGATGATCGGCAGGCTGGGTGACCGAAGAGGTCACCGTCCGCGCATGTTCGAGCGGGCGCCCTTCATGGACGTCGGCACGGGGCCCTTGGGCAGGGGGATGTTGGAGCGGTTCGCGTCCAACGCCTTGATCCGCATCAGCACGTCGGTCATCTGCGCCGGCTTGAGGTTGCGACCCAGCTTCGTGACGTAGCGGACGATCTTCTTCAGCGGGATCTCGCCCTCGGCGTTGCCGACGTACACCTCGTGGATCGGGACGCCGTCGGCGACCCGCTCGTGCTTGCGGCGCTCGGCCGACATCAGCGGCTTGAGCCGGTTCGGGTTGCCCTCGGCGACCAGCACGATCCCCGGAGGTCCGACGAGGCGGTGGATCACGTCCTGCTGCTTGGTGAAGCCGATGCCCGGGTCGGTCTTCCAACCGCGACGCAGCATGCCCAGCGCGGCCGCGGCCGCGCCCGGCTGACCGTCGATCGAGGCGAGGGCGGCGGACTGGGCACGGCGGCCGAAGACGATGAGGACGGCCAGGGTGCCGAGCAGGACGCCGAAGATGATCGGGAAGACGAGGGTGTCGGGGAAGACCAGGTAGAGCAGGCCGAACCCGATGGCGCCGGCTACCAGGAAGACGCCGAGCAGGATCAGCCCGATCCGCGGGTCGGACTTCTTCGTGATCTGGTAGCTCTGCCGGATCTGGGAGATCCGGGAGGGCTTGTTCGGGTCCTTGGGCTTCTTCGCCATGCCTGTGCCTGTGCCTTCAGATGGTGTTCGGGTGAGCGGGGGAAAGCCTAGTCGGCGGTGATCGAGCCTAGTCGAGATCCGGTGGATCGAGCAGCGAGCCTGCGAGCGGACAGTCGAGATCTCAGACGGCTTCGTCGGTGCGCGCCTCGATGGCCTGCTTGTACAAACGCCCGGCCCGGTACGATGACCGCACCAGCGGACCCGACAGCACGCCGGCGAAGCCGATCTGCTCGGCCTCGGCCTGGAGCTCGACGAACTCCTCGGGCTTCACCCAGCGCTCGACCGGGTGGTGGCGCAGCGACGGCCGCAGGTACTGGGTGATCGTGATCAGCTCGCAGCCGGCGGCGTGCAGGTCCGTCAGCGCCTGGCTGACCTCCTCGCGGGTCTCGCCCATGCCGAGGATCAGGTTCGACTTGGTGACCAGTCCGAACGCGCGCGCCTGGGTGATGACGTCCAGGGAGCGCTCGTACCGGAACGCCGGGCGGATGCGCTTGAAGATCCGCGGGACGGTCTCGACGTTGTGCGCGAGCACCTCGGGGCGGGACTCGAAGACCTCGGCCAGCAGGTCCGGGACGCCGTTGAAGTCGGGGATCAGGTTCTCCACGCCGGTGCCCGGGTTGAGCGCGTGGATCTGCTTGACGGTCTCGGCGTACAGCCAGGCGCCGCCGTCGGGGAGGTCGTCGCGGGCGACACCGGTGATGGTGGCGTAGCGGAGGTTCATCGTCTGGACCGACTCTGCGACCCGGCGCGGCTCGTCGCGGTCGAGGTCGGTGGGCTTGCCGGTGTCGATCTGGCAGAAGTCGCAGCGACGGGTGCACTGGTCGCCGCCGATGAGGAAGGTCGCCTCGCGGTCCTCCCAGCACTCGAAGATGTTCGGGCAGCCCGCCGACTGGCACACGGTGTGCAGGTCCTCGGACTTCACCAGCTGCTGGAGCTCGCGGTACTGCGGTCCCATCTTCGCCCGCGTTTTGATCCACTCGGGCTTGCGTTCGATCGGCGTCTCCGCGTTGCGAACCTCCAGGCGCAGGAGCTTGCGGCCTTCGGGAGCTGCGGTGGCGGGAGAGTCCGGAGAAGTCACAGCACCAGCGTACGCCGCTAGCGGTCAGGCCCCTGCCCGGGTCACCGCGTCCCGGCAGGCCCGACGACCGGTGTCAGATGTCGCGGCGGCGAAAGGACGCCCAGGAGGCGGCGCAGGCGATCCCGAGGACCACGAGCAGGTACAACCCGGCGTTCAGGTGGCTGATGTGGATCGGGTCCTCGCAGGTGCCCATCCGGGCGCAGTGACCGCCGTAGTCGAAGTACTCCAGGCGGGTCTCGAGCCAGCCGAAGACGTTGTTGCCCAGCGACCACCGGGTCAGCCCGCTGACCGGGGAGAGGAACGTCAGCAGCTCGCCACCGATGCTGTAGGCGAACAGCAGCGACAGCGTCGCGACCGAGTTGCGGAAGATCGTGGTCAACGCGAACGCCCCGACCCCGGCGCCCGTCGCCAGCAGCACCGCCCGGAGCACGTGCCAGACGATGTCGTCGGCGACCCCGGAGCCGTGCTCGACGTCGCGGCTCGCGGCCACCAGGAACAGCGAGAGCCAGAACCCGCCGAGCAGCACCAGGCTGACCGCACCGCTGCCGATCGCCACCGCGATCGCCTTGGCGGCCCAGACCCGCGAGCGACGCGGCTCGAAGAGGACCTGGTTGCGGATCGAGCCGGAGGACCAGTCGGCGCCGGCGAAGGTGCTCCCGGCGATGATCAGCAGGGCGACCAGGAGCAGGGCGATCCCGATGCCGTTGCCCTTGAGGGTCCCGTCCAGGTTCAGCGGCTCGCGGGGGAGGTAGCTCTTCGCGGCCGCGCGCAGCGTCTCCTCGCACAGGTCGGTGGAGGCGCCCGGGTCCAGGTAGGCGCCCGGGTCCTTCTGGCACTTGGCGATGTCGGCCTTGATGTCGCTGCGGTCGCCCTCGGCGTCCGCCCGCGCCTGCGCGGTCGCGATCTCGGTGGCCGTGACCGGACGGGTGTCCCACGCGGTCTTGAACGCCACCAGCGCGGTCATCAACGTCGCCGCCGCGACGATCAGCAGGATCACCCGGCGGGTGCGGTAGCGGGCCAGCTCGACCCGGATCAGGTTCCTCACGACGGGTCCTGCTCCGCTGCTCCGGGGGCGTCCTGGAGGACCGAGGGCTCGGCGACCATCTGGGCGATCTCGTCGGCAGCACGTTCAGCCGGGTCCGCCGGGACCGCGGGTCGGTGACCGGTCAGCTGGAGGAAGAAGGACTCCAGCGTCGGGCGGATCGCGGAGATCTCGTAGGGGTAGAGCCCGGCCTCGGCCAGGGTCCGCGTGACGGCGTCCGGGTGCTCGTGGCCCTCGACCACCAGGAACGCGCCCTCGCGGGTGACCTCGAAACCGCCGGCCAGCAGGACCGAGGTCGCCCGGTCCGGGTCGGTCACCCCGACCCGGGTGCGGGCTGCCTTCTCGCCGATCAGGTCGCGGACTCGGCCGGTGCGCAGGAGCCTGCCCTCGCTGAGGATGGAGACCGACGTGCACACCTGCTGCACCTCGGCCAGGATGTGCGAGCTCAGCAGGACGTCGACGCCGGCAGCTGCGAGCCGCGGGATCGTCTCGCGCATGTCCCGGATGCCGGCCGGGTCCAGTCCGTTGGACGGCTCGTCGAGGATGACCAGTGCCGGCTTCTTCAGCAGCGCCCCGGCCAGAGCCAGGCGGCGTCGGGTGCCGAGCGAGTAGCCGCGGTAGCCGCGTCGCCCCTCCTCGACCAGGCCAACCTCGTCGAGCACCTCGTCGACACGAGCGGTGGGAAGTCCGGCGGCGCGGGCGAGCAGCTCGAGGTTGCGGCGCCCGGTGAGGTCGGAGGAGAACTGACCGCGGTCGAGCAGCGCGCCGACGCGGCCGAGCGCAGCCGGGATGCCGGCGGGGAAGTCGTTGCCGAGGACGGAGATCGTGCCGGCGTCAGGACGGGCCAGGCCGAGCAGCATCCGGATGGTCGTGGTCTTGCCGGACCCGTTCGGACCCAGGAAACCGTGCACGGTCCCGCGCTCGACAGCCAGGTCGAGGTCGTCGACGGCGACGATCCGGCGTCCCTGGTCGCGGTAGACCTTGCGCAGTCCGCGCGTCTCGACCACGAGATCGGTCATGGGTTCAGCCAACCCCTCTCTGGGTCGTGGTCCGACGGGCGCCTCTCAGCATGTCGCAGGTCGGCGTCAGGCTCACGGATTGAGCGCGGGGACACGCAGGGTCAGGACAGCCTCTTGTTGTAGCTCGGGAGCTTGAAGCCCCGACCGACCAGCGTGCCGACCAGGTCGGTCTTCCTGTTCCCGACGGTCGCCACGATCGTGTAGCCCTGAGCGGTGATCTCGTTGCGGCAGCGCTGCTTGCCCTGCGGCAGCGTCTCCTTGCCCTTGCGACCGCAGACGCCGGCGTACCGGTAACCGGCCTTCGTCAGCACCGGCTTGATCTGGCCGAGCGTGCCCTGGTTGCGGCCCGTGGCGAAGAAGACCGTGACGCCCCGGGAGACGGCGTGGGTCGCGAACGCCTTGGTCACCTTCACCGGCCGCGGCCAGGCGTACTTCGAGGCGATCGAGGTGTTGTCGATGTCGAGCACGATGGCGAGCCGCTGGCCGGGCTTCTTCTTCGCGATCGCTGCGTCGAGGTACGCCGTCGAGCCGGTCATCGCCTTCCGCACGTCGGCGAGCCACACCTTCTTGCTCGGGAGACCGACGGGTCTCGAGGTGGTGGTTCCGGAAGAGGTGGAAGCCGCCGCAGAAGCGCTGGTCGACGTCCCGGGCGTCGCGCCTGCCAGCGTCCCTCGCTCGGGGTCGGCACCGCAGGAGACCAGCAGCGCAGCGGTCATCAGCAGGGCGGCGGCGTGCAGTGAGCGCTTCACGGGAGGCCTTTCAGGCTTGCGGGTTGAGGATCGGGACGCGCAGGCCGCGACCTGGTTCGGGTCGCGGCTCGTAGTCGGGCGTCGAGCGGTACGGCTCCCAGGCCAGCAACC
Source organism: Marmoricola sp. OAE513 (assembly GCF_040546585.1). NCBI lineage: Bacteria > Bacillati > Actinomycetota > Actinomycetes > Propionibacteriales > Nocardioidaceae > Marmoricola > Marmoricola sp. OAE513. The sequence continues at coordinate 3,473,124 of NZ_JBEPOC010000001.1, forward strand.
GGTCGAGTGCGCGGGTGACGAGCGGGATGACGTCCTCGACGCCGACCTGGCGGCCGAGCTCGGCCGAGAGCGAGGTGACGCCCGCGTCGGCGATCCCGCAGGGCACGAACCGGTCGTACCACCCGAGATCCACGTCGCAGTTGATCGCGAAACCGTGCATCGTCACGCCCCGGCTGACCCTGATGCCCAGCGCGGCGATCTTGCGCTCGGGTCGACCGGTCGTCGGGTCCGCCTTCAGCCAGACGCCGCTGCGGCCGGGGATGCGTGCGGTCTCCACGCCCAGGACGGTGCAGACCTCGATCAGGGCCTCTTCCACGCGGCGTACGTAGTCGACCACCAGGACGTGGTCGGGCAGCCGCACGATCGGGTAGCCGACCAGCTGGCCCGGCCCGTGGAAGGTGATCTTCCCGCCGCGGTCCACGTCGATCACCTCGGCGCCGCCGGCGTCCAGCGGTCGCTCGTCCGGCGTGGTCCGCTTGCCGCAGGTGAAGACCGGTGGGTGTTCCAGCAGCAGGGTGGCCTCGGCGCCACCGGCCACGACGTCTGCGTGCACCTGGCGCTGCAGCTCCCAGGCCTCGCGGTAGTCCACGCTGCCGAGGGTCCGGTACTCCAGGGTCATGGGGAGAGCCTATGCCGGTTCAGGCGATCGCCGTACGCAGCACCTCGGCCACGTCCCGGTCGGCGAAGCGGAAGCCCTCGTCGGTGAGCACGGCCGGTACGGCCCGCACGGACCCGAGCAGCTCGGGTGCCATCCGTCCGGCAGCGGGCCGCAGCACCGCACCCGGTACGCCGAGGAACGCTGGTCGGTGCACCAGGCGTGCGAGCTCCTCGGTGAACTCGCCGTTCGTCGGCGTCTTCGGGCAGCACAGGTTGACCGGGCCCGAGACGTCGTCGTGCTCGGCGAGGTAGGTGACCGCGGCGACCCAGTCGCGCACGGAGATGATCGGGAAGTACTGGTCGCCGCCGGCGAGCTTGCCGCCCAGGCCGGCCTTGAACAGCAGCAGGAGCTGCTTCAACGGCGCGCTCTGCCGGTCGAGTACCGGGGCCGTCCGGAGGATGCAGACGCGGGCGCCGGCGTCGGTCGCCGACTTCGTCGCGGCCTGCCACTGCCGGGTGACCTCGGTCAGGAAGGCGTCACCGCTGGTCGGGGCGCTCTCCGGCAGCACCTCCTCGCCGCGGTCGCCGTAGTAGGAGATGCCGTTGCCGGCCAGGAACGCGGGGCGGTGGGTCGAGGCGGCGATGGCGTCGGCGAGCACCCGGGTGGTGGTGACCCGGCTGCGCAGCAGCTCCTCGGCCCACTTCTTGGAGTGCGGGTTCCCCAGGGTGGGGGAGCCGGCGAGGTTGATGACGACGTCCGCGTTCTCGATCGCGGCCGGGTCCAGAGTGCCGGCGTACGGGTCCCACTGGACCTCCTCGGCACCGGCCGGCCGGCGTACCAGGGTGGTCACGTCGTGCCCGGCCCTGTCCAGGCTCGTCCGCAGACGGGACCCGAGGAATCCGGACGCTCCAGCGATGAGGATGCGCATGGCTCCACCTTGCCACGAAGGTGGGAAGTGGGCGGTTGCAGCCTCATCCTGTGATCGTCGCTGCGCTCCTCAACGCTGCTGCGCCTACTCGGTCACGAGCAAGCTCGGACACTCGCTAGGCTTGTAGCGTGAGCGATTTCGATGTAGTCGTCGTAGGTGCTGGTCCCGGTGGCTACGTAGCCGCCATTCGCGCGTCGCAGCTGGGCCTCAAGGCCGCTGTGATCGAGTCGAAGTACTGGGGAGGTGTCTGCCTCAACGTCGGGTGCATCCCGTCCAAGGCACTGCTGAAGAACGCGGAGCTGGCGCACACGCTGACCCACGAGAAGGACAAGTACGGCATCGAGGGCGACGCCACGATGTCCTTCGGCCCGACGCACGCGCGCAGTCGCTCGGTCTCCGAGGGCATCGTCAAGGGCGTCCACTTCCTCATGAAGAAGAACAAGATCGAGGAGATCCACGGCTGGGGCACCTTCACCGGCCCCAAGACCATCTCGGTCGCGCAGGAGGACGGCTCGACCCGCGAGGTCACCGCCGACAAGATCATCATCGCCACCGGCGCGAAGGTCCGCCTGGTCCCGGGCGTCGAGCTCTCGCAGAACGTGGTCACCTACGAGGAGCAGATCCTCGACAGCAACCTGCCGTCCTCGATCATCATCGGTGGCTCGGGCGCGATCGGCGTGGAGTTCGCCTACGTGCTGAAGAACTTCGGCGTCGACGTCACCATCGTCGAGTTCCTGGACCGGATCGTCCCGACCGAGGACGCCGAGGTCTCCAAGGAGCTGCTCAAGCACTACAAGAAGCTCGGCATCAACATCCTCACCTCGACCGCCGTGAAGAGCGTCGAGGACACCGGCAACGGCGTGCGCGTCACGGTGGCCCCGGCCGCGGGCGGCGAGGAGCAGGTCCTGGAGGCCGGCAAGTTCCTGGCAGCGTTCGGCTTCGCCCCGCGCCTGGACGGCTACGGCCTCGAGGCGACCGGTGTCGCGACCACCGAGCGTGGTGCGATCGCGGTCGACGAGCGCGGCCGCACGAACGTCGACGGCGTCTACGCGATCGGTGACGTCACCGGCAAGCTCATGCTCGCCCACACCGCCGAGGCGATGGGCATCGTCGCGGCCGAGACGATCGCGAACGCGGAGACGATGGAGATCGACTTCGACATGATCCCGCGGGCGACGTACTGCCAGCCGCAGATCGCCTCGTTCGGCTACACCGAGGCACAGGCCAAGGAGAAGGGGTACGACGTCAAGGTCGCCAAGTTCCCGTTCTCGGCCAACGGCAAGGCGATGGGTCTCGGTGAGCCGGTCGGCTTCGTCAAGGTCGTCGCCGATGCCAAGTACAACGAGATCCTCGGCGCCCACCTGATCGGCCCGGACGTGACCGAGCTGCTGCCGGTGCTGACCCTGGCGCAGCAGTGGGACCTGACGGCTGACGAGGTCGGGCGCAACGTCTTCGCCCACCCGACGCTGTCCGAGGCGGTCAAGGAAGCCATCCACGGCATCGCAGGTCACATGATCAATTTGTGAGCGCTTCGCTCCACAAATCGATCATGTGCCGGGCCACATGATGCTGTGTTGTTGGGCGCTTCGCGCCGTGGCGCTGACGCGCCGGTGCCCGTCGGGTCGTAGAGCCAGGCCGTGGGCTGACGCGCCGGTGCCCGTGCGGTCGTCGAGCCTGCCGAGACGTCAGGACTGCAGCGGCCACACCTCGACCACGCCCTGCGCGACCGCGCACGGTGACTTCGCGGCGAGCTCGATCGCTTCGGCGAGCGACTCCGCCTCGATCACGGCGAACCCGGCGACCGGGAGCGCGCTGGCCGCGAACGGCCCGTTGACCAGGCCGACCTCGCTGCCGTCGTGGTTGCGCACCTGGACGGGTTCGCCCGCCATCCCCATCACCGTGCCGCGCTCGACCAGTGCCTGGTCGGCGGCGTGCGCGCGGTCGCGCACCTCCGGATCGGTGCGGTCGTAGCCGGCGCGGTCGCCGTACCCGATGGTGATGAAGGTGGCCATGGTCAGCCCGTGCCCGCCCGCGTCGGGGTCAAACAGCGACCCGCTCGGCGCGCCGCACGAAGGGCCACGTCATCAGCGCCCAGACCCCGGCGATCACCACGATCTCGATCACGACGTACGCCGGCCAGCCGGGGAGCAGGTCCAGCGCCGAGGCGCCGGGCGGCTTGCGGTTCAGGTAGCCGTAGTTCGTGCCGGTGATCCCGTTGAACGTCATCACGACCAGGGCCCAGGCCGCGGTCACGACCACGGCGAAGCGGTAGAGCGCCCAGGTCGGACGGTTCCCGGTCGCGACGAGGTACCCGGCCGCCCAGACCGTGAGGAAGTGCATGCCGAAGAACATGAAGTAGCGGGGGTCCGGGAACTGCTCACCCAGTGAGGGCGTGACGATGCCCTGGACCGTCAGGGTCAGACCCCAGAAGTAGGTCAGCGCGACCGCCCAGGGCTTGCGGGTCCACAACGCGTACGCCGCGATCGCCCACGCCAGGTCGCAGTACTGCAGCGGGAGCGAGGTCCCGAGGCCGAAGTCCGACGGCAGCAGCTGCCAGATCTGCATCGGGAGCGTGAAGCAGGGGATCGCGATCGCGAACCCCCGCCGGAAGCGAGGGTCGTCGCCGCGGGACCGGCCGGCGGCCACGACGGCGACGAGCACGACGACGAAGAGCGTCAGCAGGAGCAGGTGCTCCGTCCCGAAGGCCTGGAAGCGCGTGCTGAGGGGAGGCATGGCCCCAGCCTGCTAGACGGGCCCTACCGCGGCATGCGCACGCGTACTCAACTCACTCGCCCCGTGCCACGGTCGCGAGCACGGCCTCGGCGACGCCTGCAGGGTCCCGGTACTGCGGCAGGTGGTCGACAGGGAGCCGCACCAGCACGGCTCCGGGGATCCGCTCGGCCAGGTCGAGCGAGGCCTGCAGCGAGTCCTCCGGGTCGAGGTCGCCGGCGATGACCGTGGTAGGGATCGTCAGGTCGGCAAGGTGCGACCACTGCTCGGGGTGAGGTTGCTCGAACGCCGCGGCCGGGGAGTTGTCGAGCTCGCAGCTGCGCAGCAGCACGTTGTCGAGGTACTCATCGGTGCCCGAGGCACACCAGTACTCGCCCTGGATCCGGCCGAGGGCGCTGAGATCCTGAGCTTCCTTGGCGGCGTCCCAGCGGGCTTCAAGGTCCGGGTCGACCGCGACCTCCTTGAAGGCGTAGCCGCTGACCCCGGGGCACAGCAGCGTCATCGACGCCACACGCTCCGGGGCGGTGACCGCGAGCGCCAGGGAAGCCTCGCCGCCCATGCTGTTGCCGACCAGGTGCACCCGTTCCAGCTCGAGCGCGTCCAGCAGACCGGTCAGGTCTCCCAGGGCGCTGTAGTCCTCGGTGGGCGCAGCCGAGCGACCGAAGCCGCGGCGGTCGAACCGGATCACCCGTCGACCGGCGAGCAGGGGGAGCAGCGGGTCCCACACCCGCGAGTCGGTGATCCCCGGGTGCAGCAGGACCAGGGGCACCCCGGAGCCCCCCAGATCGTCGTACCAGATCTGGTCGGCCCCGAGGCGCAGCGTGGTCATCGGCTCAGACCTCGCGGCTCAGACCTCGAACTGCGCGGCTTCCAGACGGGCCTTCACGTCTGACAGGAACCGTCCGGCATCGGCACCGTCCACGAGCCGGTGGTCGTAGGTCAGCGCCAGGTTCACCATCTGGCGGATCGCGATCGTCTCGCCCAGGTGCGGGTCGTCGATCACGACGGGGCGCTTGACGACCGCGCCCGGACCGAGGATGGCCACCTGGGGCTGGTTGATGATCGGGGTGTCGAACAGCGCCCCGAACGTTCCCAGGTTGGTGATCGTGAAGGTGCCGCCGGTGAGGTCGTCCGGAGTGATCTTGTTCGTCCGGGTGCGCTCCGCGAGGTCGGCGATCTTCTTGGCGAGACCGGCGATCGACAGGTCTCCGGCGCCCTTGACGACCGGCGTGAGCAGACCGCGCTCGGTGTCGACGGCGAAGGCGACGTCCTCGTAGTCGAAGTAGGTGACCTCGCCCTTCTCGGTGTCGATGTTCGCGTTCAGCTTCGGGTGCTGCTTGAGCGCGTCGATCGCCGCCTTGGCGAAGAACGGCAGGTAGGTCAGCTTGACGCCCTCGCGAGCGAGGAAGTCGGCCTTCTGCGCCTCGCGGATCCGGGCGACGTTGGTGACGTCGACCTCGATGACCTGGGTCAGCTGCGCGGAGGTGTGCAGCGACTCGATCATCCGGCTGGCGATCACCTTGCGCAGGCGGCTCAACGGCTCGGTGTTCCCGCGCAACGGGCTCGGGGTGCTCGACGGCGCAGCAGCGGTGGCCGGGGCCGACGGTGCAGCGGCGGCGGGCTTGGCCTCGGCCGCCGCGATGACGTCCTGCTTGCGGATCCGGCCACCGACGCCGGTCCCGGAGATCGACGCCAGGTCGACGCCGCGCTCGGCGGCCATCTTGCGGACCAGCGGGGTCACGTAGGAGCCGCTGTCGGTCGCGGCGCTGGTCGCGGGGGCTGCAGGAGCGGGAGCCGGCGGGGCAGGAGGTGCCGGGGGAGCAGGCGGTGCCGGCGGGGCTTCCTGCGCGGGTGCGGGCGTCTCGGCAGGCTCGACGACCGGTGCCGGCTCCGGCTCGGCCGGTGCCGGCTCGGGCTCGGCCGGTGCGGCCGGCGCAGCAGGTGCCGGTGCGGCCGCGGGAGCCGAACCAGCAGCACCGATCACCGCGAGCTGAGCTCCGACCTCGACGGTCTCGTCCTCGTTGACGTTGATCTCCAGCAGGGTGCCGGCCACGGGCGAGGGAATCTCGGTGTCGACCTTGTCGGTCGAAACCTCGAGCAGCGGCTCGTCGACGGCGACGTCGTCGCCGATCTGCTTGAGCCAGCGGGTCACGGTGCCCTCGGTGACGGACTCGCCCAGGGCGGGCAGGGTGATCGGGGTGCCGGAGCCTCCCGAGGGGGCGGACGCTGCGGGAGCGGGCTCGGAGGGAGCCTCGGGAGCCGCTTCCTGCGCGGGTGCGGGCGTCTCGGCAGGCTCGGCGGCTGGCTCGGCAGGGGCCTCGGCGGCCGGCTCTTCGGCGGCAGGCGCCTCGGCCGCGGGGGCGGATCCGCCGCCCTCGCCCTCGTCACCGATGACGCACAGCTGGGCCCCGACCTCGACGGTCTCGTCCTCGGCCGCACTGATCTCGAGGATCACTCCGGCCACCGGGGAGGGGATCTCGGTGTCGACCTTGTCGGTCGAGACCTCGAGCAACGGCTCGTCGACCGCCACCGTGTCGCCGACCTGCTTGAGCCAGCGGGTGACCGTGCCCTCGGTGACGGATTCGCCGAGGGCGGGAAGGGTGACCGGTGTCGACATGTGCTTCCTTCGTTTCAGGAGTGTGCGTGCAGAGGTTTGCCGGCGAGAGCCAGGTGGGCCTCGCCGAGAGCTTCATTCTGGGTCGGGTGGGCGTGCACCAACGGGGCCACGTCCGCGGGGAACGCCTCCCAGTTGTAGATCAGCTGGGCTTCGCCGATGAGCTCCCCGACGCGGGCGCCGACGAGGTGGACGCCGACCACGGGCCCGTCCTTGCGGCGTACGAGCTTGACGCTGCCCTGGGTCTTGAGGATCTGGCTCTTGCCGTTGCCGCCGAGGTCGTAGACGAGGCTCTCGACCGCGTCGGCGCCGTGCTGCTCGACGGCCTGGGCCTCGGTCAGGCCGACGGAGGCGAGCTCGGGGTCGCAGTAGGTCACCCGGGGGATGCCGGTCTCGTCGATCGGTGTCGGTGCGAGCCCGGCGATCTCCTCGGCGACGAAGATGCCTTGGGCGAAGCCGCGGTGGGCGAGCTGCAGGCCGGGGACGATGTCCCCGACCGCGAAGACTCCGGGGACGTTGGTGCGGCAGCGCTCGTCGGCGAGCACGAACCCGCGATCCATGGCGATGCCCTGCTCGTCGTACCCGAGCCCGTCGGTCGACGCTCCCCGGCCGACGGCCACCAGGAGCAGCTCCGCCTCGAGGACCTGACCTCCTGCGGTGACCCGCACGCCGGTCTCGGTCTTCTCGTAGGACTCGAACATCGTTCCGGTCAGCGCCTTGATCTTGCGCTTGCGGAACGCGCGCTCGAGCTGCGCCGACGAGTCGGCGTCCTCGGCGGCCATCAGGCGCGGCAGTCCTTCGACGATCGTGACCTCGGCACCGAACGAACGCCAGACGCTGGCGAACTCGCACCCGATGACGCCGCCGCCGAGCACGATCACCGAAGCGGGGACCTTGTCGAGGCGCAGCGCGTGCTCGGAGGTGAGCACCCGCTCGCCGTCGATCTCCAGACCGGGCAGCGTGCGGGAGTAGGACCCGCTCGCCAGCACGACGTTCTTCCCGGTGAGGGTCTGCGGACCGTCGGCCGTGTCCACGAGGATCGCGTCACGGCCGACCAGGCGCCCGGCGCCCTCGACCACGGTGATGCCGCGGCCCTTGATCAACCCGGTGAGGCCCTTGAACAACCGCTGGACGACGCCGTCCTTGTACGTGTTCACGCCGGCCATGTCGATGCCCTCGAGGCTGGCCTGCACGCCGAACTGCCCGGCGTCACGGGTGGCGTCGGCCACCTCCGCCGCATGCAGGAGCGCCTTGGTCGGGATGCAGCCCACGTGCAGGCAGGTGCCGCCGAGGTTGCCCTTCTCGACCAGAGCCACCGTGAGACCGAGCTGCGCGGCACGGAGCGCACACGCGTAACCGCCGGACCCTGCTCCCAGGATCACCACATCGAAGTGGTTGGCGTCCGCCACGGTCCCTCGTCCTCCTCGTCGGCGCGTGCACGTTGACTCAGGCCATCCTTGCACTTCTGTTCCCCAAGTCCACAGCAGGGCGACACGCGGGGCGGACCGGACCGGTTGGCGGCGGCGACCAGGCATGCCGCACACTTGCGCGCATGGGTCTGTTCGATCGATTCCGCCGTAGCAACGGCCTCTCCCGTGGGGGACCTACGGGGTCCACCGTGCGCGCCGCCGACTCGACCGATGCAGCCCACCTGCGCGAGTGGGTGATCGCCCGCCGTGGCGTCGAGGGATTCGTCGAGCCCCGGACGACGGTCAGCGAGGTCACGCTGCTGCTCGTCGCGCACGACGGCGAGTGGACCCGGCGTCGGGTGGAGTCGGTGCACTGGGCGCACACGTTCTGCAACAAGCTCAGCGTGCCGTCGTACGACGCTGCGGTCGTCGGCATTCCGCAGCGGATGCGTGACTACAACAGCCGTCAGAAGTCCGCGAAGGCCCCGAACCCGTTCTCGCAGCCGCCGCCGACCGACTGAGGTCGGCGGGACGGCCGCGCGCACTCAGCGGTTCGCGCGCGCCGCGACCAGCTCGACCAGCGTGCTGATCCCGAAGCCGGTTCCGCCGCTGGGCACGTGGCCCCAGGGGCCGCCGGTGTTGTAGCTCGGGCCGGCGATGTCGAAGTGCGCCCACGGCACGTCCTCGACGAACTGCTCGAGGAACGCCGCGGCGTACAGGGCCGAACCCCAGCGCACCCAGTTGTGCTGCAGCAGGTCCGCGACCTTGCTCTCGGTGCGCACGCTGGTGCGCTGCTCCGGCGGGATGGGCAGGTGCCAGAACAGCTCGCCGGTGACCCCGGCGGCTCGTTCGACCTCGGCCACCGTCTCGTCGTCACCGAACAGGCCGGCGATCCGGTCGCCGAGCGCGACCACGCACGGACCGGTCAGCGTCGAGATCTCGAAGATCACCTCGGGCGCCTCACGCGCCGCCATGGTGAGGGCGTCGGCGAGGATCAGCCGGCCCTCGGCGTCGGTGTTGGTGACCTCGACGGTCTTGCCCGAGTACATCGAGAGGACGTCGCCCGGTCGCATCGAGGTGCCGCTCACCATGTTCTCCGCGATCGGCACGTACGCCGTCACCGCCACCGGGAGCTCGAGCGCGGCGACCGCGTGGATCGCCGCGACGACCGCAGCGGCTCCGGCCATGTCGGACTTCATCGCCGACATCGATCCGCCGGGCTTGATGGTCAGGCCGCCGGAGTCGAAGGTGATGCCCTTGCCGACGAGCGCAACCGAGCCGCGTGGTTCGGCCGGCGCCCAGGTGAGCTTGACCAGGCACGGGGGATTGGCCGAGCCGAGGCCGACGCCGAGGATGCCGCCGCAGCCGAGCTTCTTCAGCTGAGCCGCGGTGACGAGCTCGTAGCCGACCTGGGTGCCCTTGGTCAGCTTCTGGATCTCGGCGGCGAACTTGGTGGGGACCAGGGCGTTCGGGGGAGTGTTCACCCAGTCGCGCGCCTTGGCGGTGAGGTCCCCGAGCAGCACCGCGTGATCGAGCGCCGCGACGACGTCGGACCGTCGGGCCCCGTAGCTGAGCACGACCACGTCGGCCAGGGAGACCTTGCGCGGCTTCGACTTGAACGCCTCGAACCGGTACAGGCCGGAGAGGAAACCTTCGGCGACCGCCCGGACGTGGTCGGCGTCGTCGGCGGGCAGCGCGAGCGCGACCGAGGCCACGTTGCCGAGCGACCGGGAAGCGACGCCGGCAGCGCGGCGTACCTTCTCGGGAGTCAGCGCGTCACGGTCCCCGAGCCCGACGACGAGCAGCTGGCCGGCGTTCACCTGGTCACCCGCCGGGACCCGTGCGGTCTCACCCGGCGCACCGGTGAACCCGGCTGCCGCGAGGAGCGGTGCGAAGCCCCGCCCGTACGCCGCGGCGACCGCCTCGGCACCACCGAGAGGCACCGCAGCGCCCTTCTTGTCGGTCCCGACCCCGATGACGACGAGGTCGGTGCGGACTCGGTCGGCCGCGGCCTTGCGCAGCGTGTAGGTCGTCACGGGTCGAGGTTACCGAGTGTGCGAGCTTGCTCGTGACCGAGTGGCCAAGCTTGCTCGTGACGGAGTGGTCGAGCTGCTGCGGTAACTTCTCCCTCATGGCCCTCAAGCAGTCCGTCCTGCACGACCGTCACGTCGCCCTCGGTGCGAAGTTCTCCGAGTTCGGTGGCTGGGAGATGCCGCTGCAGTACGCCGGTGTCGTCCCCGAGCACACCGCTGTGCGCGAGGCCGTCGGGGTCTTCGACGTCAGCCACCTCGGCAAGGTCGTCGTGCGCGGCGAGGGTGCGCTGGAGTTCATCAACTCCTGCTTCACCAACGACCTCGGTCGGATCGAGAAGGGCAAGGCGCAGTACACGTTGTGCTGCGACGAGGAGACCGGCGGCGTCGTCGACGACCTGATCGTCTACCTCAAGGACGACGACCACCTGCTGCTGGTGCCGAACGCGGCCAACACCGCCGAGGTCGTACGGCGCCTCGAGGCCAAGGCGCCCGCCGGCCTGACGATCACCGACCACCACGAGACGCATGCCGTGCTCGCCGTCCAGGGGACGAAGTCCGACGAGGTGCTCCAGGCGCTGGACCTCCCCACCGGTCACGACTACATGGCGTTCGCCGAAGCCCCTTTCGACGGTACCGACGTCGTCGTCTGCCGTACCGGCTACACGGGGGAGCGCGGCTACGAGCTGATCGCCCCCAACGAGATCGCGGGTGCGTTGTGGGACGCGCTGTTCGAGGCGGGGGCGGCGTACGACCTCGCGCCGTGCGGTCTCGGCGCCCGCGACACCCTGCGCACGGAGATGGGCTACCCGCTGCACGGCCAGGACATCTCGATGTCGATCACGCCTGTCCAGGCGCGGATCGGTTGGGCGATCGGCTGGAAGAAGGACGCGTTCTGGGGCAAGGCCGCCTTGGAGGCCGAGCGGGAGGCGGGCCCGAAGGTCACCCTGCGTGGTCTGGTCGCCTCGGGTCGTGGCATCCCGCGGCCCCACATGAGTGTCCGGCTCACCGGCGACATGCCGATCGGGGAGATCACCTCGGGAACGTTCTCGCCGACGCTGAAGAAGGGCATCGCGCTGGCGCTGATCAACTCCCAGGTCGCTGAGGGCGCCGAGGTGTCCGTCGACGTCCGGGGACGCTCGGAGATCTTCGTGGTGACCAAACCGCCGTTCGTCACCGCCGGCGTACGGGAGGCGTGAGATGACGAACTCTCCCGAACCGACCGCGTTCCCTGCTGCCTCGGCGCAGGTGCCCTGGTGGTGGCAGCACCTGGACGCCGACGGGGCGGTGCTCGAACCGGCCGACGGCCGTCAGGAGTTCCCGACCCGCAGCGACGCAGAGTCGTGGGTGGGAGAGTTCTGGGCCGACCTGGCCGACGAGGGCGTCGCCTCGGTCACCCTGTTCGAGGGCGACCGCGAGGTGTACGGCCCCATGTCCCTCGAGGCGTAGTCGGAGGAAGCCTCAGATCGGCTTGCCGCCGATGCGGACCTGCGGCTTCGGCAGACGCATGAACCGCAGCTGCAGCACGCGGGTGAACCCGTAGAACGTCGTGCCCTTGAGGCTCTCGCCCGGGAACTGCTCGGTCAGTGCCTTCTTCAGGCGGAAGCGGATCGTCACGACGTCGACGACCAGCAGCACCATCGTGACGGTCTGCAGGATGCCTGCGGCGTTCTGGACGTCCTTGTTCCCCACGGAGCCGGCGACCAGGATCACCAGCAGGATCGGCAGGATGAACTCGGTGAACATCAGGCGGGAGTCGACCCAGTCGCGGACCGCACGCTTGACGGGACCCTTGTCCCGCGCGGGGAGGTACTTCTCCTCGCCGTTCTTCATGCCTTCGCGGATCCGCTTGTTCGAGTCCCCACGGGTCTCGCGGAGCAGCTTCGCGGCTGCCTTCTTGTCGCCGGCCGCCTGGGCGCGCGCCTTGGCGGCCGCCTCGGCCTCCTTGCGGGTCGGCGTCGGGCGCCCCTTCTTGTCCGCTGCCGCGCTCTCGACGGGCTGGGACTCGGGGACTGAGGAGCTATCGGAACGACCGAACAACGTGGATGCCTTCTCGAACAGGGGAGGAACAGATCGAGTGAAGACTACCTGTCGCCCGTTGGGCCCGGCCGCGAGGACCGAAGGGCCCGGTCCCCGGCATTTCGGAGACGAAACGATGTCCGTTTTGTCACACTTGTCATCGTGAGGGAGTCTTATGTCGATCTCGAGCGCGAAGCAGAGCTGCGTGCCTACGCGGTGCTCGACGCCGAGCAGATCCCGGCGTTGGAGCGGATCGCCGACCTCGCCGCGGAGATCTGCGGCATGGCGGTGGCCGAGGTCAACGCCGTCTCGCTGGACGACGTCGTGCACGTCGCGACCACCAACCGCGACCACCTGCGGGTACCGCGTGAGTTCTCGTTCTGCAGCCCGGTGATCAGCTACGGGGTCGACACCTACACGGTGGTGGACGCGACGAAGCAGGAGCCGTTCGCCTCCAGCCCGTACGTGACCGGTGAGCGGGCCTCGATCCGCTCGTACGCCGCCGCGCGGATGGTCGGGCCGACGGGAGTCGTCCTGGGCAACCTGTGCGTCTTCGACTACGAACCGCGTGAGGTCACGATCGACCAGCTCGCCGCGCTGCAGTCGCTGTCGGCGACGATCGTCGAGATCCTGGAGATGCGCCGCACCGAGCGTGAGCTTGCGACGGCGCTCAACCGACTCGCCGGGTCGCACCGCGCGTTGCACTCCTCGAACGAGTCGCTGGAGGCCTTCGCCGGCCAGATCAGCCACGACCTGCAGGCGCCGCTGACCGCGGTCGAGGTCGCGCTCGAGCTGCTCGAGGACGAGGTCGACCTCTCCGAGGACGCGCAAATGCTGCTCGGGCACGCGCGCTCCGGTGGACGCCGGATGCAGAGCACGATCACCGAGCTCCTCGACTTCGCGGTCGCCGGGTCCTCGAGCCCGACCGTCCCGGTCGACCTGAACGAGGTGGTCAGCGAGGTCCTCGCCGACCTGGACTGGAGCCTGACCGACGCCAAGATCGAGGTCGAACCGCTGCCCGCCGTCCTGGGTCAGAGCGCCGAGCTGCGAGCGGTGATGCAGAACCTGGTCGCCAACGCCGTGAAGTTCTCCGCACCGACCGCGGTGCCGCACATCCAGATCCACGGCGAGAGCCACGACGGCACGGTCCGGGTGACCGTCGCCGACAACGGTCCGGGCGTGCCGGAGGAGCAGCGCGAGGCTGTCTTCGGCCTCAACGTCCGCGGCGACACCGACGTAGCCGGTTACGGGATCGGGCTCGCGACCTGCGCCCGGATCGTCCGGACCCGACGCGGAGCGATCGGGGTCGACCCGTCACCGACCGGCGGCTCGTCGTTCTGGTTCGAGCTACCTGCTGCGGGCCAGCTCGCCTAGTCCTTGCTGGTGCGACCCGGGAGGTCGAGCATCCGCTGCAGGGCGACCTTCGCCCACTTCTCGGTCTCCCCGTCGACCTGGATCTGGTTGACCACGGTGCCCTCGACCAGTGACTCGAGCGCCCAGACCAGGTGCGGCAGGTCGATCCGGTTCATCGTCGAGCAGTAGCAGACGGTCTTGTCGAGGAAGACGATGTTCTTGTCGGGATGCGCGTTGGCCAGCCGCTTGACCAGGTTGAGCTCGGTACCGATCGCCCAGCTCGAACCGGCCGGCGCGGCCTCGATCGTGTTGATGATGAACTCGGTCGACCCGACCTTGTCCGCCTTCAGCACGACGTCGTGCGCGCACTCGGGGTGCACCAGGACCTGGACGTCCGGGATGGTCGCGCGGAGCTCGTCGACGACCTCGGCCGAGAACCGCCCGTGCACCGAGCAGTGCCCCTTCCAGAGGATCACCTTCGCGGCACGCAGCTCCTCCACGGTGTTGCCGCCGTTGGGGAGCAGCGGGTTCCACACGATGCAGTCGTCGAGGGAGTACCCGAGCTTGAGGACGGCGGTGTTGCGGCCGAGGTGCTGGTCGGGGAAGAACAGGACCTTGGTGTCCGGACCCTTCTGGGCGAACGCCCACTCCAGTGCGACGTCGGCGTTCGAGGAGGTGCAGACGGCGCCGTCGTGGTTGCCGCAGAACGCCTTGATGTCGGCCGAGGAGTTCATGTACGTGATCGGCACGACGACGTCGGCGACCCCTGCGTCGGTCAGCGCGTCCCAGGCGTCCTGGACCTGACCGAGGCGGGCCATGTCCGCCATCGAGCAGCCGGCCGCTAGGTCGGGGAGGATCACCTTCTGGTCGTCGCTGGTGAGGATGTCGGCCGACTCGGCCATGAAGTGCACGCCGCAGAAGACGATGAACTCGGCTTCCGGTCGCGCTGCCGCGTCCTTGGCGAGCTTGAAGGAGTCACCCATCACGTCGGCGAACTGCACGACCTCGTCGCGCTGGTAGTGGTGACCGAGGACGAACACCCGGTTGCCGAGCTTGGCCTTGGCCGCCTCGGCGCGCGCGACCAGGTCCGGATCGGACGCAGCGGGCAGGTCGCCCGGGCACTCGACACCCCGTTCTGAGGACAAGTCCTTGCCCCGTCCCAGCGGAAGCAGCGGCAGGTCGATCGTGGTCATGGGGACATCCTCCCACGGGGGTACGACTGGATCACGGGGGGAACCACGGCGCGGGCGGCTGCATTCCGCACGCGGGGGTAGAAGTGACCCATGACGTACCCGACGCTGCTGCACACCGTCCTGGACACGACCGACGTCCGCGGTACGGCGGAGTTCTACCGGCAACTGCTGGGTCTGCAGTACCGGCCTGGTGACGCGCCGGACGAAAGCGGCCCGGACCCCGACTGGCTCGTCCTGCTGGGCGGCAACGGTGGTCGCGCGCTGGCCTTCCAGCAGGTCGAGCACCTGGAGCGCACCACCTGGCCGGACCACGACGTACCGATGCAGATGCACCTCGACCTGACCGTGCCCGACGTGACGGAGCTGGAGCACCAGCGCGATCGAGCACGGGATCTCGGCGCCGAGATGGTGCTGGACCGCAGCGACCACGACGAGGAGCCGCTGTACGTGCTGAGGGACCCCGCCGGTCACCCGTTCTGCATCTTCGTGGCCTGACCCGTCTGCTCGGACGGCCCTACGGCAGGATGGCCGCATGCGCGTCGTGATCGCGCCGGACAAGTTCGCCGGCACCCTGAGCGCCGTCGAGGCGGCCCGCGCGATCGCCACCGGCTGGTCCCGCCGGGTTCCGGACGCCGAGCTCGTCGAGGTGCCGCTCTCCGACGGCGGTCCGGGCTTCGTCGACGTCCTGCACGCGGCGCTCGGCGGTGAGCTGATCGCCGTTACCGTTCCCGACCCGTACGGCGAACCTGTCCCGGCCACGGTGCTGCTGGTCGGCACCACGGCGTACGTCGAGACCGCCCAGGCCGTCGGCCTGCACCTGACCCCCGCTGAGCAGCGCCGCCCCACCGTCGGCTCGAGTCGCGGCGTCGGCGAGCTCATCGCGGCTGCCGTGGACGCCGGAGCAACCCGCGTCCTCATCGGTGCCGGGGGCACGGCGACCAACGACGGGGGAGCGGGCTTGCTCGCCGGGCTGGGAGCCACCGGTGCGGGAGCACCCCTCGATGCCGGCCCCTACGGCCTAGACGGCCTGACGGCCGTCGACCTTGGCCCGGCGCATGCTGCGGTCGAGGACGTCGAGCTGGTGCTGGCCTCCGACGTCGACACCCAGCTGCTCGGACTCATCGGCGCCACCAAGACCTACGGCCCGCAGAAGGGCTTGACCGAGGACGAGCTGCTCCTCGTCGACCGGCACCTGCAGACGTTCGCCGAGCTGACCGATCGCAAGGTCGCGACCGTCAAGGGCGCAGGTGCAGCAGGAGGCATCGGCTTCGCCCTGCTCCTGCTCGGCGCCGAGCGCGTGCCCGGCGTCGACGTCGTCGCCGGGGCAGTGGACCTCGCCGGCGCGCTCGTCGGCGCCGACCTCGTCATCACCGGCGAAGGAGCCTTCGACTTCTCCTCCCGCTCCGGCAAGGTCCCGTACGGCGTCGCGCAGTCCGCGACCGCAGCGCTGGTGCCGTGCATCGCGCTGGCCGGTCAGGTGCTGGTGGGATCCCGGGAGATGCGCGCCCTGGGGATCGAGGCGGCGTACTCGATCGTCGACCGGGTGGGGGAGGAGCGCGCCTTTGCCGCGCCGGCCGAGTCGCTGGCCGACCTGGCCGAGCGCGTTGCCCGGACCTGGGGCCGTTAGCGCCGGGGAATATCCACCGGTGTGAGACCATTGGAACTGTTGAATGGTCCGCAACGGACCCCCACGAACACACCCGGGAGAGCACGATGACCGAGCAGGTCGAGATCCGCACCGACAGCATCAACGTCACGGACACCGCCGCGTCCAAGGTGAAGAGCCTCCTCGAGCAGGAGGGCCGCGACGACCTGGCCCTGCGCATCGCCGTCCAGCCCGGTGGCTGCTCCGGCCTGCGCTACCAGCTGTTCTTCGACGAGCGCACCCTCGACGGCGACGTCGTCACGGACTTCAACGGCGTCAGCGTCGTCGTCGACCGGATGAGCGTGCCGTACCTGAACGGCGCCACGATCGACTTCGTCGACACCATCGAGAAGCAGGGCTTCACGATCGACAACCCGAACGCCACGGGTTCGTGCGCGTGCGGCGACAGCTTCAACTGATCTGAAACGCGAAAGGCGCCCGTCCCCCAAGGGGGACGGGCGCCTTTCTGCTGTCAGTCGAGGTGCAGGTGCAGGCGCGCAGCCAGGTGCGCGGTGGCCTCGTCGACGTTGATGACCGGCTTCGGCATCTCGCGGTAGTCGACGTACTCCATGGAAGGCGCGTCGCCGAGGATGTCGAGCGAGGCGCGCTGGTCGGGGATACCCATCTCGGACGCGCACGCAGTGCAGTCCGTGTGCATCTTCACGGTCGTGTCCTGGTCGTCGTAGGCAAGGCGTTCGTAGCTCATGTCCTCGACGTTATTGGCTACTTCCGGGTACTCCTACGTCTACCGGCCGGTAGGCTCCAGAGTTCACGAAGCGCTCACACGAACGCAACAATTCTCCCCAGACTGAGGACTCATGCCGCTCCTGATCGCCGGTTCCATCGCCACCGACCACCTGATGAAGTTCGACGGGAAGTTCGAGGACTCGCTCGTCGTCGAGCAGCTCGACAAGCTCTCGGTCAGCTTCCTGGTCAACGACCTCGAGATCCGCCGCGGGGGAGTCGCCCCGAACATCTGCTTCGGCCTCGGTCAGCTCGGTCTCTCCGCGGTGCTGGTCGGTGCCGCCGGCGAGGACTTCACCGACTACCGCTCCTGGCTCGAGCGCCACGGCGTCGACTGCGAGTCGGTGCACATCTCTGAGACCAAGCACACCGCCCGCTTCGTCTGCACCACCGACACCACGATGGCGCAGTTCGCCTCGTTCTACCCCGGAGCGATGAGCGAGGCCCGCGAGATCGAGCTCGCCCCGATCGTCGAGCGCGTCGGTGCCCCCGACTACGTGCTGATCGGCGCGGACGACCCGGACGGCATGCTCCGCCACACCGAGGAGTGCCGCCAGCGCGGCTACTCCTTCATCGCCGACCCGAGCCAGCAGCTGGCGTTCGGCGAGGGCGACCTGATCCGCAAGCTGATCGAGGGCGCGACGTTCCTGTTCAGCAACGAGTACGAGTCGCACATGATCGAGCAGAAGACCGGCTGGTCGGCGGAGGAGATCCTCGGCCTGGTCGGTACGCAGGTGATCACCCTCGGCAAGGACGGCGTGAAGATCATCGCCCAGGGTCAGGAGCCGATCGTGGTGCCGGCGCTGAACAACGTCAACGCCGTCGAGCCGACCGGTGTCGGCGACGCCTTCCGCGCCGGCTTCCTGGCCGCGACCGAGTGGGGCCTCTCGCACGAGCGCGCCGCCCAGGTCGGCTGCACCATCGCGGCGTACGTCGTGGAGACCGTCGGCACCCAGGAGTACTCGTTCACCCGCGAGGAGTTCGTCGCGCGCCTCGGTGCGTCGTACGGCGACGAGGCCGCGGCCGAGGTGGGCAAGCACCTGAGCTGATCCTCGACAGAGTTTCGGGGGAACCGGTGAAACTGCACCGACCTGGCGAAACTTCCCCTGTTCGGCGCGGAATCACGTGTTCCCCCGAAATTCCGTCACCTAGCGAAGACGGCGTACCAGGAACACCGGTACGCCGTCTTCGGCGTCCTCGGCCCCGACGTACTCCTGCTCGCGCATCCGGCACCACGCCGGGACGTCGGTGCGCGCGGCCACGTCGTCGGCGGCCACGCTGATGACCTCGCCGACCTCGACCTGTCCGATGTTGCGGGCGAGCTCGATGATCGGGCGCGGGCAGAGCATTCCGCGGCAGTCCAGCTCGAGGGCCGCGCTCACAGCCCGGCCTCGTGCCGGATGCGGGCCACGACGTCGGGCAGCTCGGTGAGCAGCCGGGTCACGTCGGCCTCGCTGGTCTCCCGGCTCAGCGAGACGCGGACGTTGCCGTGGGTGAGCGCCCCCATCGCGGTGAGCACGTGGCTGGGCTCCAGGGTGCTGGCCGCGCAGGCCGAGCCGCTGGCGACCGAGAAGCCGCGTCGGTCGAGCTCGGTGACGATCGCCTCGCCGTCGACGTACAGGAACGAGAAGGTGACCAGGTGGGGGAGTCGGGCCACCGGGTCGCCGACCACCTCGGTGTCCGGGATCGCCGCGACACCCGCCCGGAGCTGGTCGATCAACCGCGCGTGCCGGGCGTTGACCTCGTCGCGCTCGGCCACCACGGCCTGCAGGGCTGCGGCTGCGGCCAGCGCCGCGGGCACGTTCTCCATCCCGGTGGCGCGTTCCTCGACACGGTCGTCGCCGGGGAACGGGTTGCGCCAGCGCGCGCCCTTGCGCACCAGCAGCAGTCCGACGCCGGCAGGACCGCCCCACTTGTGAGCCGACAGCGCCGCAGCTGACCATCCCTCCGGCAGCGCGATCCGGCCGCCGGACGCGCACGCGTCCGTGAACACGGGCGCCCGCTCGGCGAGCTCGGCCACCGGCTGGAGAGTGCCGACCTCGTGGTTGGCGGTCTGGACGGCGAGCACGGTCGCCTCGGGGACCTCATCGAGGAGGACCCGTCCGCTGGCGTCGACCGGCGCGGTCTCGAAGACGCCGCCGTGCTCGGCGTGCCAGCGGCCGGCGTGCATCACGCTCGCATGCTCGACCGCGGTCGCGACCAGGCGGTTGCCGGACCGTGCGGCACCGCCGAGCAGCCCCAGCACTCCCAGGTGCACGGCGTGGGTGCCGCTGGGCGTGAACGTCACCTCGTCGGCCCGTACGCCGAGCGCCTCCGCAGTGGCCTCGCGGGCGTTGTCCAGGATGATCCGGGCATTCCGGGCGGGGCCGTGCAGGCGGCGCGGGTCGGCGTACCCAGAAGCGACCGCCTGCTCCAGGACAGCCCGCGCGGCCGGGTGCAGCGGCTCGCTGGAAGCGGTGTCGAAGTAGGTGGTCACAGGGGAAAACTAGCCTCCGGACGTGGGAGGGGAGCACGTGGCGGGACGCACACCGTCCAACACCCCGACCTGGCACGCCGACCGGGGTACCTCAGTAGTAGGGTTCGCATGTCCGTCTGAAGAAGTTGATCGGCCAAGAGAGAGGGCTCGTTCGTGGGTCTGGAACTCCCCAAGCGCGTGCGACACCTGGCAGTCGGTGTGACTACCGGTTCCGCCTTGCTTTTCCTGAGCGGCTGCTCGGCCAAGGACAAGGAAGAGCTCAAGAACCTTGCCATGCCGAACCCGGCCAGCAAGGAAGCTCACCACATCTACGACCTGTGGCAGGGAGCGTGGCTCGCCGCGATCCTGACCGGCATCCTGGTCTGGGGCCTGATGTTCTACGTCGCGGTCAAGTACCGCCGTCGCAGCGAGTCCGAGATCCCGGTGCAGACCCGCTACAACCTGCCGATCGAGATCTTCTACACGGTCGCCCCCGTGATGATGGTCATCGTCTTCTTCTTCTTCACCGTTCGCGCCCAGGACGACGTGCTGCACGCCCCGAAGGACCTGCAGGAGGCGAACGCACAGGCCGACCTGAACATCACCGTCGTGGGCCAGCAGTGGTCCTGGACCTTCAACTACGCCAAGGGCGGCACCACGGTGAAGGAGACGGTCTGGGACGCAGGCACCCCGGCCAAGATCCCGACGCTGTACCTGGTCAAGGACAAGAGCGTCTCCTTCGACCTGTACTCGCCGGACGTCATCCACTCCTTCTGGCCGACGAACTTCCTCTTCAAGATGGACGTCGTCCCGGGCCGCGCCAAGGAGAACCACTTCACGCTGACGCCGACCGAGAGCGGTGAGTTCGTGGGCCGGTGCGCCGAGCTGTGCGGCGTCTACCACTCCCGGATGCTGTTCAACGTCAAGGTCGTCAGCCAGGCGGAGTTCGACAAGCACCTCGAGTCGCTCCAGGCGGCCGGCAACACCGGCATGAACGCCCCGGGCCCGTACGAACGCGAGGTCAAGGGCCTCGAACGCGAACAACCCTATG
This sequence comes from Marmoricola sp. OAE513, assembly GCF_040546585.1. Lineage (NCBI taxonomy): Bacteria > Bacillati > Actinomycetota > Actinomycetes > Propionibacteriales > Nocardioidaceae > Marmoricola > Marmoricola sp. OAE513. The sequence continues at coordinate 3,493,893 of NZ_JBEPOC010000001.1, forward strand.
ACGGAGAAGGCGAATGACCGCGGTATCTGACGCGCCCACCAACGTCGGCGCTCCCACACGCACCCTGGGTCAGCAGGTCGTCCGCATCATGACGACGACCGACCACAAGCTGATCGGCAAGCTCTACCTGGGCACCTCGTTCGCCTGGTTCATGATCGGCGGCGTCATGGCGCTGATGATCCGTTCCGAGCTCGCGTTCCCGGGCCAGCAGCTCGTCAACGACGAGGTCTACAACCAGCTGTTCACGATGCACGGCACGATCATGCTGCTGCTCTTCGCCACGCCGCTGTTCTTCGGCTTCGCGAACGTGATCATGCCCCTGCAGATCGGCTCGCCCGATGTCGCGTTCCCGCGCCTGAACATGTTCAGCTACTGGCTGTTCCTGTTCGGCGGTCTGATCGCTGCGTCCGGCTTCCTGACCCCGTCCGGCGCGGCCGACTTCGGCTGGTTCGCCTACGCCCCGCTGTCCGACGCGGTGCGTTCGCCCGGCATCGGTGGCGACCTCTGGATCATGGGCCTCTGGCTCGCCGGTCTGGGAACGATCCTCGGTGCGGTCAACTTCATCACCACGATCATCTGCATGCGCGCGCCCGGCATGACGATGTTCCGCCTGCCGCTGTTCGTGTGGAACACGCTGGTCACGAGCCTGCTGGTCCTGATCGCGTTCCCGATCTTCGCCGGCGCGCTGCTCTCGCTGGAGGCAGACCGGAAGCTCGGCGCCCACGTCTTCGACGCCAGCCACGGCGGCCCGATCCTCTGGCAGCACCTGTTCTGGTTCTTCGGGCACCCCGAGGTGTACATCATCGCGCTGCCGTTCTTCGGCATCGTGACCGAGATCCTCCCGGTCTTCAGCCGCAAGCCGCTCTTCGGCTACATCGGCCTGGTCGCCGCGACGCTCGGTATCGCCATCCTCTCGGTGGCCGTGTGGGCGCACCACATGTTCGTCACCGGCGCGGTCGACCTGCCCTTCTTCTCGGGCATGACCTTCCTGATCGCGGTGCCCACAGGCGTCAAGTTCTTCAACTGGATAGGCACGATGTGGGGGGGATCTCTGTCCTTCGACACCCCCATGCTCTGGTCGATCGGCTTCCTCACCACGTTCCTCTTCGGTGGTCTGACCGGCATCATCCTGGCCTCGCCGCCGCTGGACTTCCACGTGTCGGACTCGTACTTCGTGGTCGCGCACTTCCACTACGTGGTCTTCGGAACCGTGGTGTTCGCGATGTTCGCCGGCTTCTACTTCTGGTGGCCGAAGATGACCGGCCGGATGCTCGACGAGCGCCTCGGCAAGATCCACTTCTGGCTGCTGTTCGTGGGCTTCCACACCACCTTCCTGGTCCAGCACTGGCTCGGCGTCGAGGGCTTCCCGCGCCGGTACGCCGACTACGCCGATAAGGACGGGTTCACGACGCTGAACCAGATCTCCACGGTCGGGGCCTTCCTGCTCGCGTCCTCGACGCTGCCGTTCCTCTGGAACGTCTACAAGTCGCGCCGCGGTCCGAAGATCACCGTCGACGACCCGTGGGGCTGGGGACGGTCGCTCGAGTGGGCGACCAGCTGCCCGCCGCCGCGTCACAACTTCGTGACCATCCCGCGGATCCGCTCGGAGTCGCCGGCCTTCGACCTCCACCACCCGGAGATCGCGGCGCTGGAGTACGACGCCAACGACAACCTGGAGTCCGCCGGCATCGCGGACGCACCGGACATGAACGGCCGCAAGGAGCTGCTGGAAGGGGATGACGCCTGATGAAGTCTGAGACTTGGATCTTCGTGATCTGCACCTTCTTCTTCCTGCTGTTCGCGCCGGCGTACTGGCTGGTGACCTCGGACCCGACGGGTACCTCCGCCCTGGTCATGACCGCCCTCCTGACGCTGCTGATCAGCTTCTACCTCGGCTTCCACGCGAAGAAGATGGAGCCGCGGCCCGAGGACCGCAACGACGGCGAGATCGCGGACGGGGCGGGCGAGCTCGGCTTCTTCCCGCCGTACAGCTGGTGGCCGCTGTGGTGCGGTCTGACGCTGGCGCTGATCGTGGTCGGCGTCGTCGTCGGCTGGTGGCTGTTCGTGATCGGTGCGGTGCTGGGCTCGGTCGCACTCACTGGCCTCATCTTCGAGTACTACCGCGGAGAGCACGCGCACTGAGCGAAGCGATCACGCGCACTGAGCAAGTGTTGAGCGATCACGCACACCGTTTGACCCGTTTCGTCACGGTCGGTCCGATATCGGGCCGACCGTGACGTTTTCCACGTGCTGCGTGGGAACGGCTGTTCGGGTGCCTTGTTACGCTGGGGACACCATTTGAACCTGATCGTTCGGGAGAAACATGCGTTCGCGTCGTACCGGGGTCGCCCTGGCAACCGTCCTTCTGCTCGCCGTGGTGTCGGCGTGCTCGGGGGACAAGGACCCCAAGACCGTCGGCAACGACGAGCCCGGCGGCAAGGCCAGCACCTCGGCGTCCGCCGAGCCGCAGTCGGCTGCTCAGATCACGTCGTCGATCGCTCCCGGCTCCAAGAACGTGAAGGTCAACCGGATGCTCCGGCTCGACGTCACGGCCGGCACCTTCAGCGAGGTCTCGATCTCGAGCAAGGCCGGCAAGGTCGAGGGCGCGCTCTCGGCCGACAGGGCGAGCTGGCAGAACACCAGTCGGCTGCAGCCCGGTGCGCTGTACCGGGTCCGCGGTATCGCGGTCGACGAGTCCGGTGAGCAGAAGGTCTACAAGGCCCGCTTCCGTACCGCGGCGCTCGCCCTGGACAAGCAGACCTACCCCAGCTTCTTCCCGACCGCCGGCTCGACGGTCGGTGTCGGACTGCCGGTGATCATCCGTTTCGACGTCCCGGTCACCAACCACGCGGCCTTGCAGCGCCACATCACCGTGACCAGCACCCCGGCCCAGACCGGCGCTTTCCACTGGATCTCCGACAAGGAGCTGCACTGGCGTCCCGCGAAGTACTGGAAGCCGGGCACCAAGGTGACCGTCGATGCCGACATCGACAGCGTCCCGGCGGGCAACGGCGTCTTCGGCCAGGAGAGCCGCAAGAACTCCTTCACCATCGGCCGTTCGCTGGTCAGCAAGGTCAACATGAAGACCCACCAGATGAAGGTGTTCAAGAACGGCAAGCTGATCCGGACGCTGCCCATCACGACCGGTGAGCAGCCGAAGTTCACCACCCGGTCGGGCACGAAGGTGATCATCGAGAAGTTCCGCCACAAGCGGATGAACTCCGAGACGATCGGCATCGACCCGAACAGCGCCGACGGCTACGACCTCGACGACGTCGAGTACGCGATGCGGCTGACCTACTCGGGCGAGTTCGTCCACGCCGCTCCGTGGTCGGTCGGCCAGCAGGGGCGCGCGAACGTGAGCCACGGCTGCACCGGCATGAGCACCGCGAACGCGGGCTGGTTCTACGGTCAGAGCATCATCGGCGACGTCATCGAGTACACCGGCACGACCAAGCAGATGACGCTCGAGAACGGCTTCGGCGACTGGAACCTTCCCATCGACGAGTACGCCCAGGGCAGCGCCCTCTGAGCGACGCCGACCCGGCACGGATGTGCTGAAAACGCCGCTGACCCGGCAGCGATGTACGCACATCGCTGCCGGGTCGGCGCTTTCAGGTGCACATCGCTGCCGGGTCGGCGCTCAGGCGTCGATGCCGTGCAGGTTCTTCGCGGTCGGTGACGCCTTGATCGAGCCCGGGTCCGGGTAGGTCCGGAACAGCTTGTCCGCCGTGGCGGTGCTGGTCACGGTGAACCAGTAGTGCTCGTTCTTGTAGTGGTGCAGCCGGTGGTTGCGCCAGATCGCCTTGTAGATCCGCGTGCGGGGCTTGTAGTCGCTGTGGATCAGGTAGTGCGACCACTCGTAGACCAGGCCGGCTGCCGCCACCACGGCGATGAAGGTGAGCCCCTGACCCAGTCGGGGGAACGCGAGCAGGCCGATCGCTGCCAGTCCCGCGATCACCGCGATCAACGAGCGCCACGGGATGAAGACCAACGGGATGTCGCGCGGGTCGGCGTGGTGCGCACGGTGGTCCCGGGCGAGCTCGCTGTCGATCGTGATGCCCGCGATCTTCCGCGGGCGCCAGTGCAGGATGAAGACGTGGATCAGCCACTCCTGGACCGGGAACAGCGCGACGTAGATCGCAGGGGCGAGCAGGTCGCTGATCCGGAAGTCACCCTCGAGCGCGCGCCAGACGACCGCGCCGACGAGAGCGGCGGCAATCATCCACGGACTCGGGTGCTTCCAGAACTCCGCCCCGGTGGTCCGGAGGTTCACCGTCGTACGGCGCGACCCGGTGATCCGGGACTCCTCGGCGGCCAGACGCTCGGCGGCCAGCGCCTCGATCTCGGGGGATGCCTTCGTCATCGTGCTTCTCCTTCGTCCTTGCCGGGTCCGTCCTCGGCGGGTTCGTCCTCGTCGGGTTCGTCTTGCAGGGCGTCGAGGAAGTCGACCATCGCCTCGGTGGCGGGTCGCAGCAGGTCGGTGGCGGCGCCCTGGGCAGCGAGCCCGAGCCCGTCGACCACGGCGTCGCGGATCTCCCGGTAGCCGTCGAGGTTGCTGACCTCGCCGTCGAGCAGGGGAGCGAGGGCTTCCAGAGCCGGCTCGTAGGCCAGCCGCAGGTTGTTGAACATCATCCGGAAGACGATGGAGTCGGCGATGTCGACGATCGCGTCCCAGAAGGCCAGGGCGGCGTGCTGGCGGGCCACCGGGTCCCCGGCGGCTGCCAGGGTCCCCAGCGCCTCTTCCAGGGCCCTGCGGGTGTGCTCGTCGGCGCGTCCGATGCGCTCGGCCGCCATCCGGGCCACGCCCGGCGCGATCGCGAACCGGGCCTCGATGATGCTGCGGGCCACGGTCGGGTCCAGCTCGCCGTCGCGGACGAGCATCCGGGGGAGCAGGTCGAGGCCCGCGTACCGCTGGAAGTCCCGGACGGTGGTCGCGCCCCCGTGACGGACCTCGACCAGACGGGTGGCCGACATCCGCTGCAGCGCCTCGCGGACAGCAGGACGGGAGACGCCCAGGAGCTCAGACAGACGGCGCTCGCTGGGGAGCGTGTCCCCGGCACTCAGGGAGCCGTCGACGACCTCCCCGAGCAGCTGGTCGAAGACGTCGTCGGGCACGAGACGCTTGGTGATGGGAGTGAGGGCCATACGGCCGAGTCTGCGCGGCCTACTGGTCAGTGGTCAAGTGGTCTGACCAGTAGGTGAGATCAGGCTTCGTGTGTCACCCGAAACAGTCCTGGTCGGTCCGGGTGAGGAGCATCTCTCCGACGGTCCCGTCCTTCTCGATGCCGAACTCGTACTCGGTGTCGTCGCTGAGCGTCACCACCCAGTAGCCGTTTCCCCCGGTCCTGGCGGTCGGGTACGCGTCACGGAGCTTGGCCAGGCTCGACCCGAGGCCGATGCGCTCAGGCGTGGTCATGCCGGGACGGGCGAACACGGCGGCGAGACCGATCGTGGGGGAGAAGTACCCGTCCGTCTTGGCCGGGACAGCGGGCTGGTACGAAAGCTGCACGCTGCGGCAGCCCTCGCCAGGCTGCCCGAGCGACCCACCGGCAGCGGTGACCTGCGCCGCGGTCATGCCGAGGCGGAGATCGTTGACCGTCGTCGGTCCGAATCCCCCCGCCTCGTCGAAGCACTCGCCGGCGAAGGACTTCGGAACCTTCAGGTAGGAGAGGGTGTCGCAGTTCCAGGCGTCCTGGGTACCCATCCCCTCCTGCCAGCTGCCGTCGCGGTCGACCCACAGGGCGGCGTACCCGCCGCAGCTGTTCACCCCGCCGATGGCGTAGCCGGCGCTCGAGTACTTCTGCACGGTGACGCCGTGGGACGCCGCGGGGCACGCTGCTCCGTCCTGGTTCGCCCGTCGAGCCACCTCGGCGATGAACGCCTTGAACGTCGTGCTGGTGCCGGTGAGCAGGTGAACCTGGTCAGGCGCCGAGATCTCCACACCCGTGCCCGGGTAGGTGATCACCTCGGGAACCGGGGGTGCCGAGGGCGTCCCGCTGGTTGCGGTCGGCCCGGGCGTTCCCACCGGGTCGACGGAACTGCCACCGTTGTCGCGGGACGCGACCAGGGCGGTGGGAACGACAACGGCGAACACGGCGGCGGCAGCAAGCGCCGTGAGAAGGGCGGTCCTCCGCGCGCGGCGCCGGTCTCCCAGACTGCGTACGGCGGCCGGCTCGAGGGGAGTGGTCACGATGCCTCCGTTCCCGAAGTTCTCGAGCTGGGTGATCGGGTCCTGCGGCTCAGGCATGGTGGGCTCCCTGGTCAGTGATGTCGCTGGGTGCGATCAGTGCTGCAAGCGCGGCGCGACCGCGGGACAGGCGTGCTTTGACCGTCCCTTCAGGCACTCCCGTCTCGCGCGCCACGGCCTGGACCGGCAGGTCGCAGAGGTGGTGCAGCACGAGGGCCTGGCGCTGGCTCTGCGGCAGCTGGGTCAGCGCCGTCATCAGCGCGACCCGGGCCTCGTCGACCGCCGCCGTTCGGGGCGCCGGCTCGAGGGCCCGGTCCTGGGGTCGCGCCGCCAGCTTCCTGCGCCGCCACCGACTCACGGCCAGCCGGTACGCCGTCGTCCGCACCCACGCCTCCGGGTGGTCCGCGCGGGAGAGCTTGCGCCGGTGGGACCAGGCACGCACGAACGCCTCCTGGACGCAGTCCTGCGCCTCGTCGCGATCCCCGATCATCGCGTAGAGCTGACCGGTGATGCGCGTGAACGACGAGCTGTAGAACTCGTCGAACTCGGCCTCGTCCATGGGTCCTCCCGTTCTCACCTGATTGTCACGGGGGATACGCGCGGGCAAGCGCTCAGGTTGCGGTGTCCGCAGACAATTCTCGGAAGCGACACGGCACAGGGCCCGGAGGAGATCCTCCGGGCCCTGTGACGAGTGGTGCTCAGTGCTTGTGCGTCAGCTCTTCGCCGTCGACGTCGTGACGACCGTCGAACTGGTGACCGTCGGCCGCATGACCCTCCAGGGGAGCGTCATGAGCGTGCTCGAGCTCGGCGTGGTGGTGCGCCGCCTCGAGCTCCGCCGCGGTCGGCTTCTGCAGGTCGGTGGCGTACCAGGCCTTCGAGAGCTTCGCCCGGAGCTGGTCCAGGCGGGCCTTGGGGGCGGAGACACCGTTCGCGTCGGCGCCGCTGAGACCGGCGTACACCTGCGGACGCTCGTGCGAGGTGAGCATGTAGGCGCGCTCCTCGCTGAGCGGGAGGTGCTTCTCGGTGTAGCCACCCTCGGCGTCCCGCATGATGATGCCGCTCTCGTAGCCGTGCAGCACCATCTCGGCGTCGTGACGCTGGAGCGAGATGCACCAGCGCTTGGCCAGGATGAACACGAGCGGCGGGATCACGAAGATCGCCCCACGCATGAAGTATGTGATCGTGTTCAGGTCCAGGTGGAACGTCGTGGCCAGGATGTCGTTGCCGCCGGCGGCCCAGAGCAGGCCGTAGAGGGTGATCATCGCCGCCAGGAACGCGGTCCGGGTCGGGACGTTGCGCGGACGCTGGAGCAGGTGGTGCTCCCGCTTGTCGCCGGTGATCCACTGCTCGATGAACGGGTAGGCGAGCACGATGGCCAGCAGGGCGATCGGCGCTATCTGTCCGGGCAGGAAGATGTTCCAGCTCAGGGTGACGCCGAAGATGTGCGTCTCCCAACCGGGCATGATGCGCAGCAGGCCTTCGGCGATACCCATGTACCAGTCGGGCTGGGAGCCCGCCGTCACTTCTGCCGGGTTGTACGGGCCGAAGCGCCACACCGGGTTGATCGTCATCAGGCCACCCATCAGGGCGACGACGCCGAAGACGATGAAGAAGAACCCGCCGGCCTTGGCGGCGTACACCGGCATCATCGGGTAGCCGACGACGTTGTCCTCGGTCTTGCCGGGCCCGGGCCACTGGGTGTGCTTGTGGTAGACGAGCAGCAGCATGTGGGCCGCGATCATCGCCAGCAGCAGGCCGGGGATCAGCAGGATGTGCGCGGTGTAGAGGCGCGGGATGATCTGGTCGCCCGGGAACTCGCCGCCGAACATGAAGAACGACATGTAGGAGCCGAGTACCGGGGTCGCCTTCACCAGGCCGTCCGCGATGCGGAGGCCGGTCCCGGAGAGCAGGTCGTCGGGGAGCGAGTAACCCGCGAAGCCCTCGAGGATGCCGAGGAGCAGCAGCACCCCACCGATGATCCAGTTGAGCTCACGCGGCTTCCGGAACGCGCCGGTGAGGAAGACGCGCATCATGTGGACGAGCATCGCGGCGATGAACAGCATCGCGGCCCAGTGGTGCATCTGCCGCATCAGCAGTCCGGCGCGAACGTCGAAGCTGATGTGCAGCGTCGAGGCGTACGCCTCGGACATGTGGATGCCGCGGAGCTGGTCGTAGGAACCGTTGTAGGTGACCTCGCCCATGCTCGGGTTGAACCACAGGGTCAGGAAGACGCCGGTGAGGAGCAGGATCACGAAGCTCCACAACGCAATCTCGCCGAGCATGAACGACCAGTGGTCCGGGAAGACCTTGCGGATCTGCTTCTTGGTCGCCGTCGCGATACCGAGGCGCTCGTCGGCCCAGTTCGCGACGGCGCCAGCCGGGTTGGCCTTCGGCGTCTTCGCCGGCTCGGTGCCGTTGGTCGTAGCTGCAGTGGTAGCCATCTCGATCACCCACGTTCCCAGTAGCTCGGTCCGACCGGCTCGTCGAAGTCTCGCTTGGCTACCAGGTAGCCCTCAGCGTCAACGGTGATCGGAAGTTGTGGCAAGTGTCGGCCGGCGGGTCCGAAGACCACCTTACCGTTGTCGGCAAGGTCGAACGTCGACTGGTGGCAGGGGCAGAGCAGGTGGTGCGTCTGCTGCTCCCACAGGGAGATCGGGCACCCCACGTGGGTGCAGATCTTGGAGAAGCAGAGGATGCCGTCGACGCCCCAGTTCTCCGCGCGGTCCTTGTCCTTGATGTCGTCTGGGTGCATCCGGACCAGGATCACCGCGGCCTTGGCCTTCTCGGCCTGCAGCTCGTGGCCCTCGTACTCGGCCTCCTCGCCCTCCTCGGTCGGGAAGAACGCGGAGGGTTCGGCGTTGACGAGCTGACCGATCTGCATGTCCTCGGGGCGGATCTTGGCGCCGTCGACGTCCTGGACGACGAACATGCCCTTCTTCCAGACCGTGTGCTCGAGCTTGTCGCCCGGCAGCGGGCCGAGGTCGCGCAGGGCGACGATGGCCGGCAGGCCGAGCAGGCCCATCGCGCCGAGGAGCGAGTTGCGGACCAGCGGACGGCGACCGATTCCGGAGTCGGCGATGCCGGCGTCCAGAGCGGCGAGCGCCTCGTCGCGGTCCTCCTGCGGCGAGGCCGCGGAGTGCCGGTACTCGACGATCTCGTGGTCGCTCATCAGCTTGCGCGACCACTGGATCGCGCCGATGCCGATGAACAGCAGAGCGAGACCCAGGGTGGTGCCGAGGGCGAGCTGGAGCGCGCCCATGCCGGCGAACTCGTCGCGCTTGCCGATGGCGAAGTACGAGACGCAGAACAGGATCGCCGAGACGCCGGAGAGGCCGAACAGCGTCGCTACCTGGCGCTCGGCACGCTTCTCCGCAGCCGGGTCGACGTCGGTCGGCCGGGGGAGGTGCTCGGGCAGGCCCGGGTTCGCGATCGGCTCAGCGGGCTCGAGTGCGCCGTGGCCGGTGTGGTCGTCGCTCACGCGTTGGCCCCCTTCTTGTTCGTCTTCTTCACGCGGGCGGAGCCAGCGGTGATCCAGATGCCGAAGCCGACCAGGCCGCCGATGCCGACGAGCCAGGCGAACATGCCCTCGGCGACCGGCCCGACCGAGCCGAGCGTGAAGCCGCCGTAGCTCGGCGTGTCCTCCTGCTTCTTCAGGTACGCGATGATGTCGCGCTTGTCCTGCGGGGACAGGACGCCGTTGGAGAAGACCGGCATCTGCTGCGGACCGGTCTGCATGGCCTCGAAGATGTGCTTGCTGGAGACGCCGATCAGGCTGGGCGCGAACTTGCCCTTGGGCAGGGCGCCTCCGCTGCCGGCGAAGTTGTGGCACGCCGTGCAGTTGGTGCGGAAGAACTGGCCACCGCGGGCGACGTCACCCTTGGCCGGGTCGTACTCGTCCTTGGTCGGGATGGCCGGGCCGGCACCCAGCGAGGCGACGAACGCCGCGAGCTGGGCGGTCTCCTCCTTGGTGAAGACCGGGCGCTTGCGGACGGCCTGGGCTCCGGGCTGGGCCATCGGCATCCGGCCGCTCTCGACCTGGAAGTCGACCGCAGCGGCCCCGACGCCGATGAGCGGCGGGCCGTACTGGTTGCCCTTCTTGGTCACGATGCCCTCGCCGTTCAGGCCGTGGCAGGAGGAGCAGCTGACCGCGAACAGGGCGCGGCCGGCAGCGATCGCGTCGGTGTCCGGGCCGGCCTCCTCGGCGCCGGCGGGCGCCAGGGCGGCCCAGGCGCCACCGGTGGCCAGCAGGCCGAGGATCAGCACAGCGGGCGCCGCGAATCGGCTGCGCCGGCGGGCCGAGAGCCGAGCTGAGATCTTGCGCGTGAGCAGTCGCACAACAGGTCCTATCGGTTCAGGCTTACTTGATGATGTAGATGGTCGCGAACAGGCCGATCCAGACGACATCGACGAAGTGCCAGTAGTAGGACACGACGATGGCGGTGACCGCTTGCTCGTGGGTGAAGCGACGTGCGACGAGTGTTCGTCCGAGGACGAAGAGGAAGGCGATGAGGCCGCCGGTCACGTGGATGCCGTGGAAGCCGGTGGTCAGGTAGAACATCGTCCCGTAGCCGTTGGCCGGGATGGTGACACCCTCGTGGATCAGCTCGGTGTACTCGAACGCCTGGCCGCCGATGAAGATCGCGCCCATCACGTAGGTGAGCACGAACCACTCGCGCAGACCCCACAGCTTGAGGTTCAGGAGGGCGCCGGTGCGGGCCACCTGACCGCGCTCCGCGGCGAAGACGCCGAGCTGGCAGGTCACCGAGGACGCCACCAGGATGAACGTGTTCGTCGACGCGAAGGGCACGTTCAGGTCCGCCGTCGACTCCGCCCACAGGTCGGGACTCACGGCCCGGATGGTGAAGTACGCCGCGAACAGTGCCGCGAAGAACATCAGCTCGCTCGAGAGCCAGATGATGGTTCCTACGCTGACCATGCTCGGTCGGTCATGGTGCCCGTGCAGTCGGGATGCTGGGATCGCAGATGCTGTCGCCACGCGGCCATTATGTCGTTACCCGAGCGTGCTGCCACCCCGACCCCCTGTTTTAGACACGTGTTTCCCGACGGGCACTGGGGATGGAGCGGGTGGGGGTGGTGTGACTCACGTGATCGGGCCACCTTCTACCCTGTCAAGGTGCCCCTCACGCCCGCCCTCGTCCCTGCGTCTGCGCTGCTCGCCGCGCCCGCAGCGACGTCCGATCTGCCCCGTTTCACCGCGTCGAGCGTGTTCACCGCGTGGGGGATCGACCCGATCCCGTTCATCGTCACGATCTGGGTCGCCGGCCTGTACCTGCTCGGGGTGTGGACCCTGCGCAACCGGGGTGACCGGTGGCCGGTGGGGAGGACGCTGGCATTCGTCCTCGGCGGCATGGGCACCTTCTACGTCGCGACGTCCTCGGGAATCGGCGCCTACGACACCACGCTGCTGAGCGTGCACATGGTCCAGCACATGCTGCTGGGGATGGTGGTGCCGCTCTTCCTCGCCCTGGGCGCCCCGGTGACGCTGGCCCTGCGCACCTTGCCCCCGCGACCGCGGGCCTGGCTGCTCGCGGTGCTGCACTCGCGAGTCGCGAAGGTGCTCTCCTTCGCACCCCTCACCCTCGCCCTGTACGTCGTCAGCCCGTGGGCGCTCTACTTCACCGGGTGGTACGAGGCCACGCTGCACTCGACGTTCCAGCACGACATGATGCACTTCCACCTGGTCGCCGTCGGCGCGCTCTTCTTCTGGCCGCTGATGGGGATCGACCCGCTCCCGGGTCGGATCGGCTACCCGGCGCGGATGCTCGTGGTCGTGCTGACGCTGCCGTTCCACGCCTTCCTGGGGATCACGATCATGGGACAGAGCAGCCTGATCGGCGGGGACTGGTACCCCGACCTGCACCGGACCCTGACCTGGTTGCCCGAACCGCTCGACGACCAGCACACCGCAGGCGGGATCTTGTGGAGCTCGGGCGACCTGATCGGACTGATCTTCTTCGCCGTCCTCTTCGTGCAGTGGGTCCGCGCCTCGATGAAGGAGGCCGAACGGGAGGACCGCCGTCTCGACCGGCTGGAACGCCTCGCGGCGTCCGCCGACCCGGACTAGTAAGGTTCTCGGTGTGACTGCGAACACCCCCGCACTGCGTGTCCTCGTCTACAGCGACGACTCCGACGTCCGCTCCCAGGTCATCCTGGGTCTGGGTCGGCGGGTCCACCCCGACCTGCCGGAGCTGGAGTACGTCGAGGTGGCGACCGAGCCGGTGGTCTGGCAGCAGCTCGACTCGGGCACGATCGACCTCGCGATCCTCGACGGCGAGGCGACCCCGGCCGGTGGCCTGGGCATCGCGCGCCAGATGAAGGACGAGATCTACCAGGCCCCGCCGGCGCTGGTGCTCACCGGTCGGCCGCAGGACAACTGGCTGGCCACCTGGTCGCGCGCCGAGGCGGCGGTGTCGCACCCGTTGGACCCGATCGAGCTCGCGGAGACGGTCATCCGTCTGCTGCGCTCGCGGGTCCCCGCCGAAGCCTGACCCGGTGAGCGGGCAGACGGGCCGCACCTGGCCCGAGGTCCTGACCGCGCTCGTCGGGGGCCACGACCTGTCGGTCGACCAGACGAGCTGGGCGATGGGCGAGATCCTCCTCGGCGCCGCCACCCCGGTGCAGATCGCCGGTTTCGCGGTCGCGCTGCGCTCCAAGGGGGAGACGGTCGAGGAGATGCAGGGACTCGTCGATGCGATGTACGAGCACGCCGCACCCCTGAACGTCGAGGGTCGGACCCTCGACATCGTCGGGACGGGCGGGGACCGTTCCTTCTCGGTGAACATCTCGACGATGGCGGCGATCGTGGCAGCGGGAGCCGGGGTCACCGTCGTCAAGCACGGCAACCGGTCGGCCTCCAGCAAGGCGGGCAGTGCTGACGTGCTCGAGCTCCTCGGCATCCGGCTGGACCTGCCGGTCGACGCCGTCGCGCGCGTGGCCGCCGAGGCAGGCATCACCTTCTGCTTCGCCGCAGCCTTCCACCCGGCTCTGCGTCACGCCGCTGTCGCGCGCAGCGAGCTCGGCATCGGCACGACCTTCAACTTCCTCGGCCCGATCGCGAACCCCGCGAAGCCGGCCGCCCAGGCGATCGGGTGCGCTGACCCGCGGATGGCCCCGGTGATGGCCGGTGTGTTCGCGCGTCGGGGTGTCGACGCGTGGGTGTTCCGCGGTGACGACGGGCTCGACGAGCTGACCACCACCACGACCTCCCGGGTATGGACCGTGCGCGCGGGCGAGGTGGTCGAGGAGTCCCTCGACCCCACCCGGCTCGGCATCGCGCCCGGCACCGCGGAGAGCCTGCGCGGTCAGGACGCCGCCTTCAACGCCGACGTCGTACGCCGGCTCCTGGCCGGCGAGCGCGGCCCGGTACGGGACGCGGTCGTGCTCAACGCCGGCGCCGCCCTCGCGATCCACGCCGACGACGCCGGGACGCTGGAGGAGCGGGTCGCGGCCGGCATCGCGCGCGCCGACGAAGCCCTGGACTCCGGCGCGGCCCAGGCCACGCTGGACCGCTGGGTCAGCGCGGCTTCCGCGTAGCGTCGTTCGGGACCGCCAGCTCGAAGGACCCGTCTGCCAGGGCGGTGAAACCGACCTTCTCGTAGTACGCCCCGACCATGCTCGGTGACGTCGTCACGGTGGTCACCCCGCGTCCGACGAACATGTCGCTCTGCAGCCACACGAACCGGCCGGGGGAGAAGTCGCGGTACTTGGGGGTGACGTAGTCCAGCAGCACGGTCGCCCGAGGGCCGTCGATGCGTAGCAGCACCACCCCGACGGTCTCGTCACCGCGCTGCACGATGAAGGCCCGGTTGTCCTCGTCGGCGCCGTCCCAGACCAGGTCGGGCTGGAAGGTGAGGATGTCCGGCTCGTGCACGCGGAGCACGTGCCGCAGGTAGTCGTCCTGCCCGCCGACCTCGAGCACGACGTACGTCTCGGTGTCGTGGCGCGTGCTGGTCAGGTTCCGGATGTGCCAGAGGTTGATCGCCATCAGTGCGACGTTCATCGCGACCATCGGCCAGATCTCGAGCGTGGCGTTGTAGCCGGTCAGCACGACGCACGCGGCGAGGTTGAGCACCCGGAAGCGCAGCACCCGGGCCTGCATGACGGAGTAGACGAGCAGCGCCGATCCGGTCCAGCCGATCGCGTCGAGCCAGCTCACGAGGACTCGTTGACGAGCGACGCGCGGATCATGATCCGACACTAACCCGACAGGGCGTCGTACTCCTCAGCCCTTGGCGAGGGCGTGGCGGAGCAGCCCCTGGGCCGCAGCCGGCTTGCGCGCCGACAGCGCGGACGGCACGAGAGCGGCGGCGTGCAGGCGCGACGTCAGGTGTCGCCGAGCCGCACGCTCGGCCCGGACCAGCCCCTGGGAGCCGAGCTCGTCGGCGATCGTCCGGAAGTAGTGCCGCTCCTCGGCGAACCGCTCGCCGGTCAGGGTCTTCAGCGACGAGTCGCTGCTGGTGTGCCGCCGGTACTGGAACGCGACCTCCGGGCAGAGCGCCATCGACCCTCCGCCGCGGAGCACGTCCAGGAGCAGACCGAGGTCCTGGACGACGTGGAAGTCGGGACGGAAACCGATCTGCTCGATCACGTCCCGCCGCCAGCACAGGCTGGGGAAGTAGGTCCAGTTGCCGCGGAGCAGCGAGACCATCAACGACTCGCCGGACAGCTCACGCGGACCCTCGACGCTCGGGGTCAGCCGGCTCTTGACCCGGTCGACGAGCGGCCGCACCACCCGGTTGGTCTCGTCGATGATCTCGACGCCGGTCTCGATGATGGCCACGCCGGGGAACGTTGCGATCGCCCGCTCGAGGTCAGCCAGGTACCGCGTCTTCATCAGGTCGTCGGCGCCCATCACCACGACGTACTCGGCGGAGGCGAGGCTGAGTGCCTTCATGTAGTTGAGGTTCGCGCCGAGATTCTCCTCGTTGCGGTGGTACTCGATCCGGTCGTCGCCCAGGTCGGCGAACCACGTCGCGATCGTCGGGTCCGGGTAGCCGTCGTCGACGACGACCAGGCGCCAGTCCCTCGAGGTCTGCGCCCGGACACTGGCCACGGTCTGGCGCATCATGTCGGGGTCGCCGTAGAACGGCAGCAGGACGTCGATCATCGGTTCGCCTCCATCAGGACGGGTTCCGCTCGAGCGGGCTCGGGCGAGATCGGGGCAGGGCGCGTCGAGGTGGCGCGCACCCAGCAGCCGAGGGCGACGGCGGCGAGCGCGATCAGCAGCAGCGCCGACGGTGGGGACCAGTGCGTCGCCTCGACCAGGGCGTGCTTGGCGCGCTGCCCGGCCATCACGTGCCACTGGCTGAGCAGCTGGACGGCGACGAGGCCGACGGCGACCGCGGGTGCAGCGAACCTGGCCTGCGGGAACGGTCGCGCGTCGGTGTCGAGCAGGTACCCGGTGAGCACGATGAGCCCGACGGTGAACGGCATCCCGTAGCGCCCCTGCCACGCGCCGCCGACCTGGTGGAAGGAGATGACGGTCAGCGAGGCGGGCACGGCGAACGAGACCAGGGCGACGAAGCCGATGCCGAGCAGTACCCGACCTCCTCCTGCACGGCGGAGCACGGCGAGGACCGTCATCCCGACCAGCACCAGGAGCAGGACCGCGTAGACCAGGGCCGGAGCGTGCTCGTCGCGCATCGGGAAGGCGCCGATCGCCTGGAGCGGCCAGAGCACGATCCCTCGGGCGACGGCGCTCCACGGGTTCCCGAGGAAGATCGCGCGTTCCGCGGACGGGCTGTTCACGCCGGAGAGCAGCACCCAGGCGATCTCGAACCCGATGGCAACCCCGGTGGCCAGGCCGATCGCGATCTCGCGTCCGCCCCGGGGCAGGAGCGCGCGAGCGGTGACCACCGGGCCGTGGACGACCGCGACCGCCACCACGATGAGGCCGAGCCAGAGCAGCCCGAGGGTGTGCGTGTTGGCGAGCACGGCGGACGCGACCGCGAGGGCGGCGTACGACGGGGTGCGCCGCTGGTCGCCGCGCGGCGCGACGAGAGCGAGGAGGGCCACCCACGCAGCCAGGCCGGCAAGCATCTCGAGCCCGTTCGGCGTGGCCACGGCGGTCGAGTAGACCGTGGTGGGCAGCGCTGCGACGAGGCCGGCGACCAGGGGCCAGACGGTACGCGCGCCGGCGAGGGTCAGCCAGATCGTCATCATGAAGAGGGCACACCCCAGGAGGGCGGTCACCAGCCGCATCGCGTACAGGTTCGCGGTGCCGTGGAACGGTGCTGCCAGGGTGCCGACGAGCCCGTAGAACACCGGGTTGTAGCGCGAGGCCCCGCTGGCGAGCATGACCTCGCCGTTCGCGAGCGTCTCGTACGGACGGCAGTTGAAGGTGCGCGTGTAGGGCCGTGCCTCGCACGCGGCCCGAGCGGCCTCGGCGACGTCCGCACGTACCGGGATCAGGTCACCCCGGCCGAGATCGGCCGAGACCTGCTCGCTCCCGGCCTCCCAGTGGCCGAGCGCCACCGAGCTCGCCCGGTAGGAGTGGTCGAACTCGTCGATGCCGTAGTTCGGCGCGACGCAGAGGATCCACCCGAGCTGGAGCGCCAGGAAGCCGACGCCGGCCAGCACGGTGGTGCGGAGGCGTGCGCTCATCGAACGCGTTCGCGCTGCTCGGCGAGCGCGAGCTCACGGGTCAGCTCGACCAGCTGGTTCTCGACGTGGTGCAGCCGCTGGTAGCAGGCCATCGTGGTGAACAGGAACGTCATCACGAAGGTGTAGAGCAGCAGGTCCGTGCCCCGCTGGACGCCGACGAGGTGGGCCGCCCAGACGGTCGTCTCCGGGAACGCGACCGCGACGACGCCGAGCGGCACGAGCGCGAGCAGCGCGATCCGGCGGACGGCCTGGTGGGTGGCGGGACGACGCTCGCGCAGGGTCAGGAACCCGAATGTCAGGGTGCCGCCGATGAGCAGGACCTTGATCAGCATCAGATCGCCCGCAGACGTCGGACCGCGAGGTCGAAGAGGATGTTGATCGCGTTGATGTTGGTCTGCCCCTTGCCGCGCGAGTACTCGGTGTAGATCACCGTCGTCGGCACCTCGGTGTAGGTCAGTCCGTTCGGCACGATCGCCGAGAGCAGCTCGCTGGCGTAGGCCATCCGCGGCATCGTCAGCCGGATCCGGGTCAGGGTCAGCCGGTCGAGCACGCGCAGGCCGTTGTGGGTGTCGGTGACCTCGAGCTTGGACGTCCAGCGGGTGAAGGCGAGCCCGGCCTTGAGCACGAGGCGGCGCGCTGCCGGCATCCGGGTCGTCGTGCCGGTGAAGCGCGAGGCGAGCACCACGTTGCACGCGGTGCTGCGAGCCTCCTCGACCATCCGGACCGCGTCCGAGACCAGGTGCTGGCCGTCGGCGTCGAAGGTGACGACGTAGGCACCGTCGGTGGCGCGCAGGACGTGGTCGAATCCGGTCTGCAGTGCGGCGCCCTGACCCTGGTTGACCGCGTGCCGCAGGACGGTGGCGCCGGCCGCACGCGCGATCAGGTCCGAACCGTCGTGGCTGCCGTCATCGACGCAGAGGACGTTGCTGAACTCCGTGTGCAGCGTGCCGATGACCTCGGCCACCGTGGTGGCTTCGTTGAACATCGGCACGATGACCCAGACATCGTCCATCGCCATGAGTTGACCTCCCCTTTGACACCCCAGGCACTGACCTGATCGTCCATCAGAACGGAGGTGGATAAAAGGGACATAGCGAAACATTCGGTCTGAAACGCCCTATTCAGGCCGAAAGGCGCGGGCGACTAGTCAATTCGGGCTATGCGGCCCGGCTCCGGTCAGTCGAGGCCGAGGGAGAACGCCGACTCCAGGTCGTGCTGGCTGTACGCGCGGAAGGCGATGTGGGTCTCGGTCTCGAGCACGCCGGCGACCTTGTTGAGCTTGTCGGCGATCGTCGTGGCGACGGCGTCGTGGTCACGGACGCGGACCATCGCGATCAGGTCGATCGTGCCGGTCACCGAGTACACCTCGGTGACACCGTCGAGGGCAGCGATCTCCTCGGCGACCTCGGGGATGCGGTTGACGTCTGCCTTCACGAAGACGATGGCGGTGATCATGGCTGCAACCTACTCCTCACCGCGCCGGCTGGTGGAAGGTCGGCATCGACCTGCGCTCGTCGAACGGGGCGAGCCCCTGACGGGACTCCTCGACGGCGTCGTGCAGCGCGAGGTGCTTGCCGGCGCCGCGGACCGGGCACGACCACTCGCCGTCGACCCGCACCAGCCGGACACCGGGACTCTCCAACCAGCGCAGCGCCTTCTCCGTCTCCTCGGCGGTGGCCGCCGGCGTGGGACCGAGGCCCCGGCCCACCGTCTCGGAGGAGAGGCGCAGCTGCTCCACATACTCCCCGGCATGGGCGTCGACCGGGATCACCCCGGCGCCGGCCAGCCGACCGTGGCGGATGACGTGCACGGCCCAGAGGCCGCTGTCCTCGCGACGGGCCGCTACCACCTCGGCACAGCGCGTCAGGGCGCGCAGACGCTGGGTGCGGGACGCGGCGCGCAGGAACGCCGAGAGCCGGTCGCGGTGGACGCCGGCGTCCTCGAACCGTTCGCCCGCGCTGAGGGCGTCCATCCGGTGCGAGATCGCCTCGACCACCTCGTCGGCGCGGTGCAACAGGTTGTCGCGGAGCTCGGCGACCATCTCGGCGTAGGTGTCCAGGTCGGTGCTGCCGTCGCACGGGGCCAGGCACCGACCCATCTCGGCGAGCACGCAGGCCGATCTCGACGGGGTAGCGGGCAGCCGGCCGCTGCACTGCCGGACGGGGAAGGTCTCGTGCAGGGCGGCGAGCGACTTCTCGGCGCGCTTGCGCGAGCTGAACGGACCGAAGTAGTCGGCGTCGTCGTCGAGCACCTGGCGCACCAGGGACAGCCGGGGCCACACCTCGTTGGTCAGCTTGAGCCAGTGCACTTTCTCGGGGAACCGGCTCTTGCGGTTGTAGCGCGGCTTGTGCTGCGCGATCAGCCGTAGCTCGCGGACCTCGGCCTCCAGCGGCGTCGCGCACTCGATGCCCTCGACGCGGGTCGCGATGCCGACCATCTCGCCCATCCGCGAGCGGGTCTCCGAGGCCGTGAAGTACGAGCGCACCCGGGTGCGCAGGTCGCGGGACGTGCCGACGTACAGCACCCGGTCGCGGTCGTCGCGGAAGAGGTAGACCCCGGGTGCGTGCGGAAGGTCCTCGGCCAGGTGCCGCTTGCGCCGCTGCGCCGAGGTCACCCGCGAGGTGAAGGTCTGCAGCTCCTCGATCGTGTAGACACCGAGACTGCCGAGCCGTTCGAAGAGCCCGTGCAGCACGTCCACGGTCGCCCGGGCGTCCGAGAGGGCCCGGTGGTTGGGCGTCGTGGTGGCACCGAACGCGACGGCCAGCGAGCTGAGCTTGCAGTTCGGGGCGTCGTCGCGGGTGACCACCCGGCGCGCCAGCCGGGCGGTGTCGAGCACCTCGAACTTCGGCCACGCGTACCCCAGCGTCTCGGCGTTGTGCTTGAGGAAGCCGACGTCGAACGGGGCGTTGTGCGCGACGAGGACGCAGCCGCGGGCGAACTCCAGGAAGGCCGGCAGCGCCGAGTCGATCGGGGGAGCCGAGGCCACCATCGAGTTGGTGATCCCGGTGAGCACGGCGATGAACGGAGGGATCGCGGAGTGCGGGTTCACCAGGGTCTGGAACTCACCGAGGATCTCGCCACCGCGCACCTTCACCGCGCCGATCTCGGTGATCATCGCGCCCTGGGAGACGGCTGCGCCGGTGGTCTCGAGGTCGACGACGCAGAAGGTCAGGTCGCGCAGGGGACGCCCGAGCTCGTCGAAGCTCATCTGTGCAGCCCACCGCGACGACGCGGGGTCGAGGTGCGCTGCGGTCATGGGACGACCGTAGGAAAGACCGCCGACACAAACGGGTCCGACGCGCGCACTAGACTCGCCCGGTTCCACCACACCAACGAGGAGTCACCCGTGAGCATCGCCCTTCCCGGACCCACCCAGCGCTGGCGTTGCGGCGGTTGCGGCAACCTCACCCGTTTCGACCTCACCCGCACCCGCCGTACGACGGAGTTCTGGCACTTCGACCTCGCCGGGGACCACGACGTCGAGCAGACCGAGCTGCGCGAGGAGTCGGTGGAGTCGGTGACCTGCCGCTGGTGCGGCCGTGACGACGCGATCGAGCTGGTCGACCGCAACGACGCTGACCCGACGGGAACGCCCGGGGCCTGAGACCCGCCTCCTCCGGATGTGTCGGAGGTCGGTGCGAGTCTTCTTCTCGACCGCAGAACGCGGAACGAGAAGGAGAGAACCGATGAGCGTGCACGTCGACTGCGACACCTGCCTGGTCCGTGGCCTGTCGTGCCACGACTGCGTCGTGACGGTCCTGCTGGGGCCGCCCCCCGAGCTCAGCTTCGACGCCGACGAGCAGCAGGCGCTGTCGGTGCTCGCCGACTCCGGGCTGATCCCACCCTTGCGGATGGTCACGCCGGTGGACGGTCGGCACATCGAGTCGGCGTAGGGGCTGGCCGTTTCCTCTGCGCCGGAAGTGACCCCTGGGGCAGGAGTGGCGGACGTGTTCCGAAACACACGGCGACATGGGGCCCAGGTTTGGCACGTCGTTACCGTTCGTTTATCGTCTATGGCTCAGGTCCCTGCACGAGCCACTGACCAGGTGGTTCAGGGGCCGCGCTGAATCCGTCGTCGCGCTTCTCGGAGAGCGTGAACCGGAGCCGGGGAACCACATCTTCATGGGGTGAATCCGGTGCAACGACCGTGGGGTGACCTGTTGTCCGCGCGCTGGTAGGGCGATCTTTGCGCCCGAATCCGTCAGCTCACCTGGTAAGCGTTCGACAAAGAGGAGACCGTCCGCTCGTGCTTCACGGCCGGAAACGCACCGCCACTGTCGTGGCGACCCTGATCGCCCTGCTCGCTGCACTCCTCGTGGTCGCCGTCGGCGTCACGGGTTCTGAGTCCGCGAGCGCCAAACCGGACCTCAAGACGGTCAAGAAGCAGGTCGAGAAGCTCGACCGCCAGGCCGAGGCCGCCTCCGAGCGGTACAACGACGCGAAGGTCAAGGTCGCCCGCACCCAGACCAAGCTGACCGCGCTCAACTCCGACCTCCGCCGCCAGCAGGTCAAGGTCGACTCCATGCGCGAGCAGGTCGCCGCGCTGGTGGTCGAGCAGTTCCAGGGCAACGCCCTCTCGACGACCTCGCAGCTGGTGCTGTCGAACAACCCCGACGCTTTCCTCGACAACCTGAACGCGGTCTCGGCGTACAACAGCCAGCGCGGCCAGGTGATCGAGGACTACAGCACCCAGCTCGACCGGCTGAAGCTGCGCAAGAAGGCCGTCCAGGCCGAGGCGACCCGCCTCAAGGCGCTGCAGAAGCAGATGGGTGCCGAGAAGAAGCAGATCGACAAGAAGGCCGCGAAGGCCCAGGACCTGCTCGACGACCTCGAGGCGCAGGCGCGCGCCAAGCTCCTCGGTGGTGACTACTCGGGCTCGATCCCGACGTTCGACGGTTCGGGCAAGGCCGCGGTGGCCCTCCGGTACGCGCTCGCCCAGGTCGGCAAGCGGTACGTCTACGGCGCAGCCGGTCCGAGCTCGTTCGACTGCTCCGGCCTCACGATGCGCGCCTGGGGCTCGGCCGGCGTCGGCCTGCCGCACTCCTCGCGGGCCCAGACCGGCTCCGGTCTGCGAGTCTCCGAGGGCGACCTCCAGCCCGGCGACCTGGTCTTCTACTACAGCCCGGTGAGCCACGTCGGCATGTACCTGGGCAACGGACTGATCGTGCACGCCGCCAACCCGAGCGCCGGCGTCCGGGTCAGCCCGCTGCACTCGATGCCGTACGTCGGCGCCGTCCGCCCTGGCTGATCGACCCCGGCGGGCACGCAGGTTCGCCGCTGCAGTCGTCATCGGACTGGTCTGCTCGCTGACCCTGGTCGGCTGCTCCGACGACACCAGCATCACGCCGCCGACCGCGGCGACCGACAGCTCCGAGGCACGGGAAGCCGCTGCGCAGCAGACCCTGGGCGACCTCGAGTCGGCGCTGCGTGCCGGCGACGCTCCCGCCGCCGAGGCGCTGGCGGTCCCCGAGCTCGCCGACCGGCTGGACGCAGCCGTGGCCAACATCGAGCGACTAGACCTGGTCGACCTGTCCGTGCGCTACGTCGCCGACATCCCGGCCACCGCGGTCGCCGGGACCGCCGACGGCCCGGAGACCTGGCAGGCGACCGTCGCCGTCTCCTACCGGCTCGACGGCTGGGACACCGGGTCGACGGACGTCGAGACGACCTTCAGCTTCGCCCCCGACGGGGAGGGCGTGAAGATCGCGGAGATCGGTTCGGCGGACGGGCGAACGCCGCTGTGGCTCGCCGGTCCGGTCAAGGCGGTCGCGGTCGGCCGCACGTTGGTGCTGACCCGCGACGGTTCCGGCGAGCGCGCCTCCGCGCTCGCGCAGCGCGCGGTCGCGGACGTCGACAAGGTGCTGCCGCGCTGGCGCGGACGGCTGGTGGTCGAGCAGGCTGCTGACGAGCAGGAGTTCGACCGCGCGCTCGGCGCACCCCGGGCGCAGTACGCGAACATCGCCGCCGTCACCGCCAGCGTCGACGGCTCGCTCGACGCGGGCTCGCCGGTGCACGTGTTCCTGAACCCGGCGGTGTTCGACACGATCGGACGTCGAGGTGCCCAGGTGGTGATGAGCCACGAGTCGACGCACGTCGCCACCGGAGCCACGTTCGCGGACATGCCGACCTGGCTGCTCGAGGGATTCGCCGACTACGTGGCGCTGGCGCACTCGGGGATCGGCGTGCGGACCGCCGCCGCGCAGATCCTGAAGCGGATCCGCACCGACGGCCTCCCCGACACCCTCCCGACCGACGACGACCTGAGCCCGACAGCCGGTGGGCTCGGGGCGACGTACGAGGAGGCGTGGCTCGCGAACCGGTTCCTGGCGCGAGCGTACGGCGAGGCGAAGCTGATCGCGTTCTACGACGCCGTGAACGACGGCACGAAGACCCCGGAGGCCTTCGGCTCGGTCCTCGGGACGACCGAGGCCGCGTTCGTGCAGCGGTGGCGGGCCGACCTGCGCACGCTCGCACGCTGATCGGTCGGACCGGGTCCTGCAGGCCCTCTTCAGGTCGCGTGGCAGGCTGACCGTCATGGAGCAGGACTCGCCGACCGGTGCCCGCACGGGCCTGGTCGTCGCCGCCCTCGCCGGGGCGGTCTTCGTGGTCCTGGCCGTCGTGCTCGTGCCGTGGCACTGGTTCCCGGGTGAGCACGTACACGCGGTCGCGGACGACTCGGTCTTCACGAAGGCGCAGATCGAGCACAACGAGCACGTCGGGTGGATGTTCCGGCTGCCCAGCTGGGCCAACCTGGCGATCGGGCTCGGCGTCTCGCTGTGGCTCGGGCTGAGTAAGCGGGGGAGCAGGATCGTGCAGCGGATGCCCGGTCCCTGGTGGACCCAGGTGCTGCTCGCCACCGGTGTCCTCACCGTCATCGTCTGGGTGGCCCAGCTCCCGCTCTCGGCGCGGGGACAGCAGGTGGCGCGCAGCGAGGGTCTGAGCTCGCAGGGTTGGGGGAGCTGGCTGCTCGACGGGCTGATCGGCACGGGCGTGGCGTGGGCGTTCACCGCGATCGGGGTGCTGGTCGTCCTGGCGATCGCGCGCAGGGCGCCTCGCACCTGGCCCGCCTGGGCGGCCGCGGCCGGCGCCTGCCTGGCGATGATCGGTTCCTTCGTCTACCCGGTCGTCGTCGAGCCGCTCTTCAACGACTTCACCTCGTTGCCCGACGGCCGGCTGCGCACCGAGATCTTCGCCCTGGCGGAGAAGGAGAAGGTGCCGATCGACGACGTCCTGGTCGCGGACGCGTCACGCCGTACGACGACCCTGAACGCGTACGTCTCGGGCTTCGGCAGCACCCGGCGGGTGGTGCTCTACGACAACGTGCTCACCGACCTGCCGCGGGCCGAGACCGAGGTGATCGTCGCCCACGAGCTCGGTCACGCCAAGCACGACGACGTCCTGGTCGGCACGGTCCTCGGTGCCGTCGGGTCGGCGTCGGGGATCGGACTGCTCGGCTGGCTGCTGTCGCGTCGGCGGCTGCTGGACCGAGCGGGTGCCGACGGGCCGGGCGATCCTCGGGTGATCCCGCTGGTGCTCGCGCTCGCCGCTGTCGGCGCGTTCGTCGCGAGCCCGGTGCAGAACACGATCAGCCGCGCGGTCGAGGCGCGCGCCGACCTGACCTCGCTCGAGGCGACCGGCGATCCCGACACGTTCGTGCAGATGCAGCGGCAGCTGACGTTGAAGTCGCTCGCAGACCCGACGCCACCGCGGGTCAGCCAGTTCTGGTTCGGCTCGCACCCGACGGTGCTGCAGCGCGTCGGCCTGGCGCGGCTCTTCGAGCGCGTGGGGGAGTAGGGGCGAAAACAGCACTCGGGCCGCAACACCTCGCGGTGTTGCGGCCCGATCCCCCAGTCGTGCTGCTGGGCGGTGCAGCCCAGCGGTCCGGTCAGCTACAGGTGGCTGCGGTGGAGCTGCCACCCTGCTTCACGGTCGAGCAGGTGTCGT
Source organism: Marmoricola sp. OAE513 (assembly GCF_040546585.1). Classification (NCBI taxonomy): domain Bacteria; kingdom Bacillati; phylum Actinomycetota; class Actinomycetes; order Propionibacteriales; family Nocardioidaceae; genus Marmoricola; species Marmoricola sp. OAE513. The sequence continues at coordinate 3,518,650 of NZ_JBEPOC010000001.1, forward strand.
CGAAGGCGTCACGGATGACACCGCCGAGGACGAAGACGATGGCGACGATGAGCGCGGCGATGCCGGCGATCAGCAGGCCGTACTCGACGGCGGACGCGCCGTCCTCGTTGCGCTTGCTGGGCATCAGGTTGCGGAAGTACTCAAGCATGGTGGTTCCTTTCGAGATGTGGTGTGTGTTTGGAGTGATCAGCTGCAGGTCGCGGTGCCGGACGCGTTGCCCTGGTTGGACACGGTCTTGCAGGTGTCGTCGAAGGCGTCACGGATGACACCGCCGAGGACGAAGACGATGGCGACGATGAGCGCGGCGATGCCCGCGATCAGCAGGCCGTACTCGACGGCGGACGCGCCGTCCTCGTTGCGCCTGCTGGGCATCATGGTGCGGAAGAACTCGAGCATTGGGTTTCCCTCCCCTTGTGGTCCAGGGCTACCGCCACGGGCGCCCCTTCGATGTGTCCAACTATGGCAGGAAACGATGCTTTGGGGATGATATGTCCGGTTTGAACCATATAGTCATAACGGGTCATGCGTCGGGCCACGAAAGGACGATGGTCCTGAAAGGTCCCTCGTCGAGGTCGGGACCCTGGTATGCCGCAGGTCGGAGAGGTGACTACTGGGGCGGCGGGGTGGCGTCGATCAGGCCCATCCGCATCGCGGAGACGAGGGCCTGGGCGCGGTTCCCGGCGCCCAGCTTCTCGTAGACCTTGGCGATGTGGGTCTTCGCCGTCGACTCGCTGATGTACAGGTTGGCCGCGATGGTCGCCACGCCCAGGCCGTCCGCGAGCAGGTCGAGGACCTGACGCTCGCGGTCCGAGAGCCGCGGCGTCGAGGACGACATCCGTCGCATCATCGCCTCGGGGAGCCCCGCGCAGGTGAAGCTGCGGGGGGACACGGCGGCGTGCCGGGCGGCGGCGATCACTTCTCCGCTGGGGGAGTCCTTGCCGACGAAAGCCGAGGCGCCGGCGTCCATCGCGGCGAAGATCTGCTCGTCCCCGGCGTACATGGTGAGCACGACGATGCCGAGCTCGTTGCGCTCCTTGCGCAGGGAGCGCACCAGGTCGAGCCCGGAGCCGTCGGGGAGCCGCAGGTCGACCACGACGACGTCCGGCGCGAGTGCGCTGACGGTGGACTGGGCCTCGGCGATCGAGGACGCCTCGCCGACCACGGCGAACCCGGCCTCGCGGGCGAACGCCATCGCGAGCCCGTGGCGGATCAGCTCGTGGTCGTCCACCAGCAGTACTGACGTGGTCAAGTGCGCCCCTCTCGGTCTGTGCAGGGTAACTGCTGCGGAGTCGGTCCAGCCCTAGGCGAGCCGGAGGGAGACCCGCGTTCCTCGTCCGTCGCCCACAGGGGACTCGACGCTGAGGCTGGCACCGACGCGTTCGGCGCGCTCCTCCATGATGCGCATCCCGTGGGAATCGGCTCGGGCCGACTGCAGTCCGGTGCCGTCGTCGGTGACGTCGATCTCGGCGTACGGCGGGTGCACCCGGCACCGCACCCACAGGTTGCTCCCGCCCGAGTGCCGTCGGGCGTTGTTGATCGCCTCCTGGGCGATGCGCAGCAGCTCGGCTTCGACGAGAGGCCGCAGACGTACCGAGGACTCGTCGAGGGTCACGTGCACCGTCATCGGTGAGTGCGACCCGACGTGCCGGGCGAACAGCGCGATGCTCTCCCCGAGGCCCTGCCCCGGCGCTGTCTCGTTGCGCAGGTCGAACACCGAGTTGCGCAGCTCGCCGACGACCCGGGTCACCTCCTTGCGGAGCAGGGCGACACCCGCGGCCTGGTCCGGGTCGGTCGTCGAGGCGGCCAGGTTGTCGACCAGGTAGCCGAGGGAGGCCACGTCCTGCGCGACGCCGTCGTGCACCTCGCGGGCCAGCCGGCGACGCTCCTCGGCGGTCGCGGCCTCGTGGACGCTGGTGAACAGCAGGGCAGCGCTGAGCTGGACGGCCGAGCTGTGCAGCCGGCGGATGATCCGGTCGAGCGCCGCGGGGTCCGGGGGAGCCGGGCACTCGATCAGGACGACCGCGACCTTCTCGGCGCCGCTGCTCATCGGCAGTGCGATCCGGGTGCCGCCGTACGTCGGGCGCTGGGTCCGCCAGCACTCGCGCAGCAGCACGTCGGAGGACTCCAGCGGGAAGGTGACCGCTCCCGTGGAGTACCGCAGCGGGGTGAAGGCGTCCCCGTGGCGCACCACCACGACCGCCTGCCGGACGACGACCTCCTCGGCGACCACCGCCATCGCCTGGTCGGCGAGGTCGACCGGGTCCAGGCCCGAGGTGAGCTGGCCGGAGAGGTCGCGCAGCTGACGGATCAGTCCCAGTGCGCTGCGGTAGGACTCGTCCGCGGACGGCGTGGTGACCGTACGCCGGGTGAAGGTGCCGAGCAGTCCCAGGCCCAGCCCGGTGGTCAACCAGGTGACCGCCGTGCCGGCGACCTCGGAGTGGAAGTGGCCCAGGACCAACCACGCCGACAGGCCCATGGCGATCGCCTCCGCGACCAGGACGGCGCCCACCCAGCGGATGCCGGCGGCGATCCCCCCGATCAGCACCGGCGTCGCCAGGTAGGGCATCGCCGCCTGGTGGTCGGGATAGGCCCAGATCGCGACGAGCCCGGTGGCTGCGCCCTCGGCGAGGACGATCAGCCGGTCCGGGAAGCGCCGGGTGAGCGACGCCGTCCCGGCGGCCACCGCGATCGCGGCGACGAACCAGAGCCCGTCCAGGGTGACCTGCCCGACGAGCGCGGTCGAGGCGATGACGGCGAGGGTGAAGACCCTGGCCGCCGCGGCCACCCGGAGAAGATCGGTCACGCGGCGATCATGTCACTTCACGGTGCCCGAGAAGCTGTCCATGATCTGGATCCCGGCCGGACCGAGGACCGCGATGAACAGGCACGGCAGGATGCAGAAGATCAGCGGGACCAGGATCTTGACGGGCACCTTCTGCGCCATCTCCTCGGCCCACTGGCGCTTCTTGACCCGGATCTCCGAGGACTGCACCCGCAGCACCTGCGCGATCGGGATACCGAACGAGTCGGCCTGGACCATCGCACTGACGAACGAGCGCAGGTCGGGCAGGTTGGTGCGCTCGGCGAGCGAGCGCAGTGCCTCGGTGCGCCCGCGACCGATCTGCATCTCCTGCAGCATCCGGGAGAACTCCTCGGCCAGCGGCCCCTCGGTGTTCCGGGCCACCTGGGCCACGGCGGCGTCGAAGCCGAGGCCGGACTCCACCGAGATGGTCAGCAGGTCGATGGCGTCGGGCAGGGCGCGCTGGAGGAGCTCCGCACGCTCGTAGGCCTGCTGGTACAGGTACAGGTTCGGTGCCATGTAGCCGGCCACCGAGAGACCCACCACGGCGACCAGGGTGGGTAGGAAGCCCAGGCCCATGACGGTGGTCAGCAGCAGCGAGACCACCAGGGCCGCGAAGAAGCAGACGACCTTGCCGGCGCTGACGCGGTCGGCGGTCCAACCGCGCGGGTTGCCGGCGAGCTCGAGCTTCTCGTGGATCCGGTCACCTGCGTCGGCCGGCGTCAACCGACGTCCGAGGCCCTGGGCCTTGGCGAGGAGGGGGAGCAGGACGCGGTCGGTGAACGACGCGTCGATCTCCTTCTTCATCTCGGTCGGCGCCGAGGTGAGCGCCTCCAGGACGGCGATGGACCGGTTGACGCCGAGGTCGCCGCGGGGCGACAGGGCCAGGACCGCGATCACGATGACGAGGGCACCGAAGATCAGTCCGACTCCGAGGAGCATCATGGCTGAGCTCATCTCACACCTCCACCTTCGAGACCTTGGACATCCACAGGATTCCGACGCCGAGCAGCACGGCCATGCCCGCGCACATCAGCCACCCGATCGGTGTGGTGTACATCGGGTGCACGTAGTCGGGCTTGGACAGCGTCAGGTAGGCCAGGAACGCCGGCGGCAGACCACCGAGGATCCAGCAGGACAAGCGGCCCTCGGCCGACAGGGCGCGCACGTGGCGGCGCAGGTACTCCCGCTCGCGCAACGTGCTGGCGACGGCGAGCAGCAGCTCGGCCAGGTTTCCACCGACCTCGCGCTGGATCCGGATCGCCATCACGACCCACTTGAAGTCCCGGCTCTGCATCCGCTCGGCGACACCCTCCAGGGCGTCCTCCAGCGGTACGCCGAGGCGGCTCTCCACGATCGCTCGCTTGAACTCCGAGGTGATCGGCTCGGTGCCCTCCCGCACGATGGTGTCCATCGACTGCGCCAGCGACAGGCCGGCCGAGAGGCTGCCCGACATCAGCTGCAGGGTGTCGGCCAGGTTGGTGCCGAACGCCTTGAGCCGTCGTGAGCGCTGGAAGCCGAGGTAGATCCACGGACCGATCGCACCGAGCGCGAGGAACAGGATCAGGGCGATCGGGTTGCCTGCGGTGATCAGCAGGCCGACGAGACCCGCGCCGAAGGCGATGCCGGCGTGCATGAGCAGCCACTCCGAGGACTTCAGCGCGAAGCCGGCGCCCTCGAGCCGCAGGGCGATCTTGGCCTCGATGCCCTGGTTGCTGGACAGCACGGTGGCGGCTGCCTGACGGGCCTGCTCGGCGAGGCTGCGCGCGGCGTCCTGCTCGGCGCGGATCGAGGCCCGGGTCACCTTCGAGCCGGCAGGCTCGGTCGCGGTGTAGACCTGCATCTGGTCCGCGAGCGGCACCTTCGCCTCGGCCGGCTTGGCCAGGGCGATGTAGAGGACGCCGACCAGGCCGATGCCCATCGCGAACACCGCGGCGTACATCAGCGGCTGCGAGATCGGCATCGAACCGTCGATGACGTCGGAGACCTTGTTCACGGCCTCGGTCGGTGCGTCCGGCTCCCGGACCGAGACGAAGGCAGCGGCGGTGTGGCTGCTGCCGCCGGCGTCCAGGGTGACCTTGACGGTGGCGTCGGTGTCCTTGACCGCAGCGGGGACGGTCGCCGTGACCAGCACCTGGCGGGCCAGCGTGCCGGCCTCGGTGCTGAACGCCTCGGTCAGTGCCTTGGGGTCGGCCGCCGAGATGACCGTGCCGCGACCGGCCTCGACCAGCTCGGTGAGCGGCTCGGGAGCCTTGGTGCCCTGCTCGAGGGAGACCACGTCCAGCTTCACGCCGGAGGCCTTCACCGCGTCCAGGACGGGCTTCAGGTCGGCGCCGGTGTTGTCCAGGCCGTCGGAGAGCACCAGCACCTGGCGCTGGCCGTTGGAGTCGCCGGTCGTGCTGACGGCGGTCTGCACGCCCTCGTAGAGCGAGGTGTCCGGGTGCAGGTCGAGGCCGTTGATGACCGACTTCGACTTCTTCCGGTCCAGGCTCGGCGTCTGCCGGACGGTGACCTTGTCGTCGAAGGTGACGATGCCGATTTCGACGTTGGCCGGGACGGTGTCCAGGTACTTCAGCGCCGCCTTGCGCGCCTCGGCGATGCGGGTGCCGGACATGCTGCTGCTGGTGTCGATCGCGAGCACGGTGGTGCGTCGGACCTTGTCGCTGGACGCGGCCAGGACGGCGGACGCGTCGGCGCTCTGGCCGCCGATCGAGACGTCGACCGAGTCGAGGTCGACCTTGTCGTCGCTGTCCACCGAGACGAGCAGGCGGATCGTGCCGTCGGCCTTCTCGGAGTGGTCGATCCGGGCGTCGTCAGCTGCGGTGGCGGCCGCCGGGACCAGCACCGCGAAGGCGACCGCGGCGGTGGCGGAGAGGACGCGCAGCACCGACTTTCGGGCCGACTTCCTCATGACGACTCCGGGATGAACGTGCGGGCGTCGACGGTCACGTTGGCATGAGCCATCTTCTCCAGGAACTTCGGTCGCAGACCGGTCGCCTTCAGCGAGCCCAGGCTGCGGCCGTCGGCGTCGAAGCCGGCGGAGTTGTCGAAGAGGAAGATGTCCTGCAGCGTGATGACGTCGCCCTCCATCCGCTCCACCTCGGTGACGTGGGTGATCCGGCGGGTGCCGTCCTTGAGGCGGGCCTGGTGCACGATCACGTCGACCGCGGAGGCGACCTGCTCGCGGATGGCGCGCATCGGCAGGTCCATGCCTGCCATCAGGACGAGGGTCTCGAGCCGGGCCAGCGTGTCGCGCGGGCCGTTGGAGTGGACCGTGCAGATCGAGCCGTCGTGACCGGTGTTCATCGCCTGGAGCATGTCCAGTGCCGAGGCGTCACGGACCTCGCCGACGACGATGCGGTCGGGCCGCATGCGCAGGGAGTTCCGGACCAGGTCGCGGATGCTGACCTCGCCCTTGCCCTCGATGTTCGAGGGACGCGACTCCAGGCGCACGACGTGGTCCTGCTTGAGCTGCAGCTCAGCGGCGTCCTCGATCGTCACGATCCGCTCGTCGGAGGGGATGAACGAGGAGAGCACGTTGAGCGTGGTGGTCTTGCCGGCACCGGTACCGCCGGAGACGATCACGTTGAGACGGCCGCGCACGCAGGCGTCGAGGAAGTCGGCCGTCTTGCGCGACATCGAGCCGAAGTCGATGAGGTTCTCGACGGTGAGCGGGTCGGCGGCGAACTTCCGGATGGTCAGCGTGCTGCCGTCGATCGCCAGCGGCGGGACGACCGCGTTGACACGGCTGCCGTCGGGCAGACGGGCGTCGACCATCGGGGAGGCCTCGTCGATCCGGCGACCGATCCGGGAGACGATCTTGTCGATCGTGCGACGCAGGTGGGCCTCGTCGTTGAAGGTGCCGTCGACCCGGACCAGCTTGCCGTTGCGCTCGAGCCAGATGTCGAACGGCCCGTTCACCATGACCTCGGCGACGCTGCTGTCACGCAGGTACGGCTCGATCGGCCCGTAGCCGAGGATGTCGTCGGCGATCTCCTGGGTGATCCGCTGCCGGTCGTTGGCGGTGAGCGGACGCTCGCTGGCGGCCATCACGTCGGCCAGCGCCTGGCGGACCATCGCCTCGAGCTCGGTGGCGCTGAGGTTGGCGTCGTACAGCTTGGGACCGAGCTGCACGAGAAGTTCCTCGTGCACCGTGCCCTTGAGGTCGTCGAACCGGTCCTTGGCGGGCTTGCCCTTGCTGGGCGTGCCGGTGACGCCGGAGCCCAGGCTCGGCGCCGGGGTGGGCGTCGGGGTGGGTGCCGGCGGGGGAGACGTCGCGATCGGAGCAGCGGTCGCGCCGTCGCGGGGTGGCTGCCGCCCACGTGCGCACCGCCGTTCGATCCGCCGTTCGACGTGGCGGGCTTCGCCGACGGGGCGGCGGGCGCCGCTGCCCGCTGGACCCGGGCCGGTGCTGCCGGAGCCGCGTGGGCCGGGGTCGCGGCCGGTGCCGGGGCAGGTGCCGCCGGGGCCGGCGCCACGGCCGCGCTCGCGGTCGGTTCGGCGCCGTTCGCCGCAGGCTTTCCGCCGGTCTCGGTCGATCCCAGCAGCTGTGCCAGTCGATCTTGGAATTCGCTCATGCTCCCCGCCCCCAATGTCGGTTAACGCTTGGTCTTTACTTCCTGAGCCGGCTGAACACGCTGCGCTTGGCCGGCTCGACCGGTCCTGCGCCGTTGTGCTGGGCCGAGGTCCGGCTGCCTGCGCCGTGCAGCTCGGCCGCCAGGCCGAGGAGTGCCTTGCTGACCGGGTGGTCCGGGTTCCCGACCACGATCGGCCGCCCGTTGTTCGTCGCGCTGGCCACGGCGAGCGCGGTCGGCAGCGACGTGGAGATCTTCATCTTGAGCAGCCCTTCGACCACCGACGGTGCGAGCCCGACCTCGTCGTCCGCGCGGTTCAGCAGCAGGTGCCGGTGGCTGGGGACCAGGCCGAGGTTGTCGAGCGTCTCGATCGCGACCTTCACGTTCTTGACGGTCGGGACGTCCAGCGTGGCGATGAGCACGCACTCGTCGGTCTCCTCGAACGCGTGCAGGACGTACTCGTCGAACGACGGCGAGGTGTCCAGGACCACGTAGTCGAACTGCTCCCGGAGGATGCGCAGGACCCGCAGGATCAGCGCCGGGCTGATCCGCTCCTTGGCGTCCGGGTGCGTCGGAGCCGCCAGGATCGACAGGCCGTCGTGCCGGGTGAGCAGCGTGTCCAGGAGGCTGAAGTCGAGGTGCTCCTCGGCATCGATCGCCTCGGCGATGGTGTGGTCCGGGATCACCTGGAGGGTGATGGCCACGTCGCCGAAGCCGAGGTCGAGGTCGACCAGGCAGACCTTGGCGCCCCGGTTGCTCAGCGCCAGAGCCAGGTTCACCGAGACCGTGGTCTTGCCGACCCCGCCCTTCGGCGAGAACACCGTGATCACCTTGCCGTCGCGGCTGCCGCCGTCACCGACCGGGCCGCGGATGGCCTCCCAGGTGGACCGGCTGCGGTCCACGGCTGCGGTGATCTGGTCGAGGTCGTCGGCACGGGCGACGGCGCTCGCGCCGACCTGCATCGCGGACTGGAACACGTCCGAGGTGGGGTCGGTGCGCAGCAGGACGACGCCCAGTGCCGGGTGCGTGGCACGCAGAGTCGCCCCGATCGCGAGCGCGGTGTCGAGATCGGTGCTCGGTCCGAGCAGGGCCACGTACTCGTTGCCCTGCTCGGTCAGCCAGGCGTCGAGCTGCGACGCATCGGCGACGACCTGGGTCCCCAGCGGGAGTGCCGGCGCGAGCGCGCTGGCCCAGCTGCTGTCAGGTTCGACAAGAACAGGCATGGTGCGACCTTTCGGGAGAGTCGGTCACTTCTTGAAGAGGTTGGAGTTGTCGACCTTCAGGTCGGCGCTGACCTCGGAGTCCTTGTTGACCAGGCCGAACGCGAGCTCGGAGCTGGAGGTCGCGAAGAGGATCTTCTGCGCCTGGAGCTGGCTCACGCCGAGCGTGAACAGCGTGCGCGGCAGCTGCTCGGTGGTCTGCGCGCCGCTCTCGTCCGTCGTCGTGGTGGCGACGACGGTGGTGGTGCCGACGCCGATGATCGGGACGTCGGTCAGCAGCGTGCGCGAACCTTCGCCCGAGACCGAGAAGATGACGACCTTGTCGCCCGGGTTCACGAAGCCCGCCACACGACCGGTGTCGGTCAGGTTCACCGAGACCGCCATCAGGCCCTTCGGGATCGCCAGCGTGCTGGTCGAGGCCGGGGCAGCGGCAAACTTGGTGCCGATGATCTGCTCACCGGGGTTGATCGCGGTCTGCGCGATCTGGGTGCTGATCGCGTCGAGCGAGGTCAGCGCGTCGGGCAGGCGGTCGCCCTCGCCGACGGTGCTCTCCTCGATCTTGCCGGCGGCCTGCGCGTCGGCGACGCTCTCCCCGGCGTTGATCAGCTTCACAGCCTTCAGGACCGGAACTGCCTTGTACGCGTCCGCTGCCCGGTTGTCGGCGTTGCGGACGTACAGGAAGACGATCAGCGTGCCCAGTGCTGCGATCACCGCGGCTGCTGCCAGTAGGACTCTCCTGCGATCCATCTGAGGGACCCCCTTCGCTCATGGCGTCCCGTTGCAGCTGTCTCCGAGTGCGGATTTGCACCGGAGGGCAGGTCGCGCACGAGCACCGAAGTGTTGGTCGCCGACGCACCCTCACGCGTAGGCGACACCATGAACTATGCGCGACAATTCGGGCATTTGCACTGGAAAGCCCGATATCCGACCATATGGCTATGTCGGGAGTAGCCCGAATGGACTATGTCCGGATATGTCCGGATCGAACCGGGCGGGACCTTCAGCGGGTGTAGAGCGCCTCGACCTCGTCCACGTACTGCCGCAGCACCACGTTGCGCTTGAGCTTGAGGCTCGGCGTCAGCTGACCGCCCTCCTCGGTCCACTCGCCGGGCAGGACGGCGAACTTGCGGATCGACTCCGCCTTTGAGACCGCCTTGTTGGCCTCCTCGACCGCGCCGTCGATCTCGGCGAGCAGGTCGGGGTCGTCGAGCAGCTTGGCGATGTCGGTGGGCTTCCCGTGCTGCTCGGCCCAACCCGGGACGGTCTCGCGGTCAAGGGTGACCAGCGCGGCGATGAACGGCCGACCGTCGCCGACGACGATGCACTGGTCGACGAGCAGGTGGCTGCGCAACCGGTCCTCGAGCACCGCGGGGGCGACGTTCTTGCCGCCTGCGGTGACGAGGATCTCCTTCTTCCGGCCGGTGATCCGGACGAAGCCCTCGTCGTCGATCTCGCCGACGTCGCCGGTGTGGAACCAGCCGCCGTCGCCCTTTGCCTCGCGGGTGGCCTCGTCGTTCTTCCAGTAGCCGGCGAACACCTGGCCGCCGCGGAAGAGGAGCTCGCCGTCGTCGGCGACGCGGACCGACGTGCCCTGCAGCGGGCGCCCCACGGTGCCGACCTTCTGCGCGCCGGGGAGGTTCACCGTCAGGGCCGCGGTGGTCTCGGTCAGGCCGTAGCCCTCCAGGACGTTGACCCCGATGCCGCGATAGAAGTGCCCCAACCGGTCGCCGAGGGGTGCTCCGCCGGAGACGGCGTACAGGCAGCGACCACCGAGGGCTGCACGGAGCTTGGCGTAGACGAGCCTGTCGAAGACGGCGTGCTGGCTGCGCACCACCAGCGAGATCCTGCCGGACTCCTGGCCGCGGGACCAGGCCATGGCCACGTCGGCAGCCCGGTTGAAGATCCGGCCCTTGCCGTCGGCGACCGCGCGCTGGGACGCGGTGTTGAACACCTTCTCGAAGACGCGCGGGACGGCCAGGATGAAGGTCGGCTTGAACGCGCCCAGGTCGTCGAGGAGATGCTTGATGTCTGCGGAGTGGCCGAGCTTGACCCGGGACTTCACGCAACCGATCTGGATGATCCGCGCGAACACGTGTGCCAGCGGCAGGAAGAGCAGCGTCGCGGCGGGTTCGCCGTTCTCGGAGTCGGGGCTGAAGAGCCGGTCGAGCTCGTCGACGGCGACCGTGAGCTCGAACATGAAGTTGCCGTGGGTGAGCATGCAGCCCTTGGGGCGACCGGTGGTGCCCGAGGTGTAGATCAGGGTGGCGAGAGCGTCCGGGCCGTTCGTCGTACGACGCTCCTCCAGCACCTCGTCGGAGATCTCCGAACCCAACGTGGTGAGCACGGTCACCGCGCCCGACCCGGTGCTGGTCTCGATCGACCAGACGTGGTGCACCTCGGGCAGCCGGTCGCGGATCTCCTTGAGCCGAGCAGTGTGCTCGGGTGTCTCGGCGACGACGGCTCGGGCGCCGGAGTCGGCGAGGATCCACTCGATCTGCTCCGCGCTGGAGGTCTCGTAGATCGGAACGGTGGCGGCTCCGGCGAACCAGATCGCGTAGTCGAACAAGGTCCACTCGTAGCGGGTGCGGGACAGCAGTGCGACCCGGTCGCCGGGCTCGATGCCCGCGGCGACCAGCCCCTTGGCGACCGCCTGGACCTCGTCGAGGAAGCTCGCCGCGGTGACGTCGACCCACTCCGTGCCGCTGCGCCGCGCGAAGACCACCGCCGAGGGGTGCTCCCGACCGTTGCGGACGACGTCGTCGGTCAGGTTCCCGGTCTCTGCGACCGTGACCTGCAGGGGCGTCGAGTACTCGCGCAACACTTCTCCTCGTCGGATCTGGCCAAGCATCTGAACGGTACTAGTGTGGCGGGAGACTCACTAGCCGCACCCCAGGGGTGGGCCCAGGGGTCCCGGGGGATCGGATAGCCTCGCAGTCATGCCGGAACAGACAACGTCGAGCATCGTCATCGACGCCACCGTCGCCCAGGTGATGGCGGTGATCGTCGACTTCGAGGCCTACCCGGCGTGGGCGCAGGGGATGAAGGAGGTGCACGTCGTCACCCGCGACGCCTCCGGGCGCGCCGAGACCGTGCACTTCGACCTCGAGGCCGCCCCGATCAAGGACTCCTACACGCTGGCCTACCGCTACGAGGGCGACGAGACCCTGCGCTGGACGTTGGCCGAGGGCAAGATGCTGCGTGGCATGGAGGGCTCCTACGAGCTTGCCGCCGCCGGGAACGGCACCCGGGTGACCTACCAGCTCTCCGTCGACGTCGCGATCCCGATGATCGGGCTGCTGCGCCGCAAGGCCGAGAAGGTCATCATCGACACCGCGCTGAAGGGCTTGAAGAAGCGCGTCGAGTCCCTGGGCTGACGGCGGCTGCATGAGCGTCCGGATCATCCTGTTCACCGGCAAGGGCGGCGTCGGCAAGACCACGTCCGCGGCCGGTACGGCGACGCTCGCGGCCCTCGGTGGTGCCCGTACCCTGGTGCTCTCCACGGACGCCGCGCACTCGCTCGGTGACGCCTTCGGCGAGACCATCGGCCGTGAGCCGACCCCGGTGGCACCGAACCTCTGGGTGCACCAGGTCGACGCGCAGCGCCGGTTCGAGAAGTCCTGGGGCGACATCCAGGGCTACCTGCTCTCCGTGCTCGACGCGGCCGGGGTCGATCCGATCACCGCGGAGGAGCTGACCGTCATCCCCGGTGCCGAGGAGGTGCTGGCGCTGCTGGAGCTGCGGCAGCACGCGCTCTCCGGAGACTGGGACGTGATCATCGTCGACTGCGCCCCGACGGCCGAGACGCTCCGGCTGCTCGCGCTGCCCGAGGCGCTCGGTTGGTACATGTCGCGGATGTTCGGGGTGCAGCGACGGGTGATGCGGGCCCTGCGCCCCGTTCTCACCCGCGCGGCCGGCGTACCGATGCCGGGGGACTCCGTCTTCGACGCGATCGAGCGGCTGCACAGCGATCTCGACGAGGTCCAGCAGATCCTCAGCGACAAGCACGCCAGCGTGCGGCTGGTGCTGACGCCCGAGGCCGTCGTGGTCGCCGAGGCGCGGCGCTCGCTGACCACGCTCTCGCTCTACGGCTACCGGGTCGACGGCGTCATCGCCAACCGGGTCTTCCCGGCGGACGGTGCCGACCCGTGGCGCGACGCGTGGGTCGAGGCGCAGGCAGGCGTGCTGGCCGAGGTGCGGCAGTCGTTCGTCGACCTCCCGATCTACACCTCGTCGTACCAGCCCGGCGAGCCGATGGGCGTGGACGCGCTCGCGACCTTCGCCGAGGCCGCGTACGACGGGGCCGACCCCCTCGCCATTCCGAGCGGCGACGGCCCGATGACGATCACCCGGACCGAGACCGGGGCGGTGCTGCGAATTGCTCTCCCGTTCGCGGCCAAGGAAGATGTCGACCTGGCCCGTCACGGCGACGAGCTGGTGGTGACGGTCGGTTCGTACCGGCGCCTGCTGGCTCTGCCGGCGGCCCTGGCGCGGCACACTGTCACCGGTGCCCGCGTCGAGGCGGGCTCCCTGCAGGTGAAGTTCCGTACCGAGACCGACGACGAGGAGTCACGATGAGCGACGATTTCGACGCCGGTCGTGGTGCTCCCGGGCCGGGCGGGTCCGAGGACGTCGGCAGTGTCGGGGAGGAGGCGGCGAAGCTGTTCGCCGCTCTCTCGGGCTGGGCCAAGGACCAGGGCACGGACTACGCCGGTACGGCGGCAGGTGCCGCTGGCGCGATGTCCGAGGCGTTGAACAACGTCAACGAGCACATCGCCACCGGGGGAGCCGACTGCAAGTACTGCCCCGTCTGCCAGGTCATCTCCGTGGTGCGGTCGACCAGTCCGGAGGTCAAGGCCCACCTCACCCTGGCCGCCAGCTCGCTGATGCAGGCCGCGGCCGGCGTACTCGCCACCCAGGTCCCGGGCGACGCGAAGAGCTCGCCGGTCGAGAAGATCAACCTGGACGAGAGCACCTGGGACGAGTCGTGAGCGTGACTGTCGGGATCGACGTGGGGTGGCACCAAGATCGGAGCGGGTGTCGTCGCCGAGGACGGGACCCTGGTCACCAGCTCGCGCAGCGAGTCGCCGGCCGAGGACCCGAAGGCCATCGCCCGGGAGATCGCGACCCTGGTCGCGGGCTTCCGCGCCGACCACGACGTCACCGCGGTCGGGGTCGCCGCAGCCGGTTGGATCGACCTGGAGCGCACCGAGGTGATGTTCGCGCCGAACCTCGCCTGGCGCGACGAACCGTTGCGCGACCTGGTCGCCGAGCAGGTCGGCCTGCCGACAGTGATCGAGAACGACGCCAACGCGGCCGCGTGGGCCGAGTACCGCTTCGGGGCCGGCCAGGGCGCCCGGGCCCTCCTGATGGCCACCGTCGGCACGGGTATCGGGGGCGGGCTCGTGCTGGGCGGCGAGGTGTTCCGCGGCGGATTCGGTGTGGGCGCCGAGATCGGGCACATCCGGATGGTGCCGCAAGGACGCCCGTGCGCGTGCGGCCGGTTCGGGTGCTGGGAGGCCTACGGCTCGGGCACCGGCCTGACCGTCCGGGCGCGCGAGCTCGCGTCCGCGGACCCGGGCAGTGCCGGCGTGCTGCTCGCCCTGGCCGAGGACGATCCGGAGAAGATCACCGGTCCGATGGTGTCGGCCGCGGCGGAGGGCGGCGACCCGGTGGCCCTGCAGAGCTTCGCCGAGCTCGCCGACTGGATCGGCGAGGGCCTGGCCAGCCTGACTGCGATCATCGACCCCGACGTGATCGTCGTCGGCGGGGGAGTCAGCGAGTCCGCAGCGCTGGACCTGGACCGGGTGGTCGCGGCCTTCGAGAACGCCGAGAGCGGGTTCGGGCACCGCCCGGCGCCGCGGATCGCGCGCGCCGTGCTCGGCAACGACGCCGGCCTCATCGGCGCAGCGGACCTCGCACGTCAGGGCTGATTCCGCCCTCGCCAGATTGGTGATTTCGTACGAAAAGTCCGTTTCGCCCCATTTCCTTGCTACGCTAGGTGGCGTCCCAGGGAGGGGGCTGTGTGATGCCACACGGAAGTGAGAAGCAGCGCCGAAGTCGCGACCAGCGCGGCTCGGCCGCGTTGGAGTTCGCCCTGATCGTGCCGATCCTGGTCATGGTCGTGTTCGGGATCGTCGACTTCGGGTGGGCGATCAACCGGGACACCGCCGTCAACAACGCTGCGCGCGAAGGCGCTCGCGAGGGGTCCCTGAACCCCGACTCCGCCTCCGTCGTCGCGGTCGTGCGTCGCAGCCTCTCGGCCGTCGAGCCGGTGGGCACCACGCCCTCCAAGATCGCCGTGAGCGTGACCTGCCGCAAGCCCGACAACTCGGTGTGCACCAACTTCGCCACCGACGCCGTCTCGGGCGGAACGGTCGTAGTGAAGGTGACGCTGTCGCACTCCTGGATCACCCCGGTGGGAAGCACCTTCGGCAACGGGATCCTGCTGTCGAAGACGGTCGAGATGAGGATCGAATGATGACTCGGCGCCGAGACGAGAGCGGGGCGGTCGCCCTGATGTTCGGCCTGCTCGCCCTGGTGCTGATGGGGGTTGCCGCGCTGGGTGTCGACTTCGCCTCGCAGGTCAACCAGCGGCAGAAGCTGCAGGACGCCATGGATGCCGGCGCCCAGGCCGGCGCGTTTCCGCTGCCGACCGACGGCACGAAGTCGAAGGTCGACGCGCTCTCGTTCGCCCGCGCCGCGGACGCGACCGCGACCCCGGACGTCGACTACTTCTGCGTGGTGGCGTCGATGAAGAGTGGTGCGCTCTGGGTGCTGGACGCCAGCCAGATCCCGAGCGTGTGCAACCCGGCCTCCGCCAAGGTCGGCAGCACCTACACCGGCCTCAAGTGCGGCCCGACGATCTGCTCCATCCCGTGCAAACCCGCCTCCGGTGACCAGTGCAACACCATCAGGCTGGTCGACGAGAAGGACGTCCCGTTCACCTTCGCGCGCGCTCTCGGCATCGCCAAGGGCGGTACGGGCGCGACCCAGTCGGTGGCCTGCAAGGGCTCGTGCGGCACGGTGCCGCCGAACCCGATGGACGTCGCGGTCGTCGCCGACCGCACCACCAGCATGACGAGCACGGACGTGACGGCGATGGTCAACGGCATCAAGGGCATGCTCAAGGTGATGACGCCCTCGCAGCAGTACGTCTCGCTCGGAACGATCGGACGGTCCAGCTCCTCGGCGCCGTCGTCGTGCAAGACCAGCCCGAGCACGAGCCTGACCTCGGGGCCGTGGATGCCGACCGCCTTCACCAACGGATACCTCAACGCCGCTGGGACCGACCTGAACACCTCGAACCAGCTGGTCAAGGACATCAGCTGCCTCGGCTTCTCCAACACCGGTACGTCGCTGTCGGCTCCGTTCAAGGGTGCTGCGCGCTACCTGCTCGGGTCTGCCGTGGGTGCGTCGAACAACCTGTCCTCGCTGCCGGCCCGCAACACCGGGACGCCGCAGAAGGTGCTCATCTTCGAGACCGACGGCCAGCCGAACGAGAACGCGGCGACCGGGGGTTCGGCCTCGCTGTCCACCAGCAGCGACCTGTTCTCCAACACCGACGACTACAGCACCTCCACCGCGACGACCGGACCGGTCGCGGTGCCGGTCACGGTCACGACGACGTCGGGATACGGAGCCGCACAGATCACCATCAACACGACCACGACGTACAACACCACGACCGTGACGACCACCAACACCTACAACGGTGGCCAGAACGCGTGCAACAACCTCAAGCTGCTGGCGGCGAACGCGAAGGCGGCCGGCATCCTCGTGGTGACCATCGCCTTCAACATCGCCGGCAAGGCCTGCGACGACTACAACCCGACCCCGCCGGCTCCCACGTCGACGACGTCCGACGGCCCGATCACCGTGCTGAGCAACGTCCTGGTCGGCAAGGTCCGCACGATCCAGCAACGCGTGAACCGCACCGTTAACAAGCTGGTCTGGTCGGCACCGTCGGGAGCCAACGTGTCGAGCGTGCTGGCGGACGTCGCCTCACCGACCTCCACCGGAGCGCCGAGCACGAACAACAGCGACTGCGGGACCACCGCCGGTCGCACCGCGGAGAACACCGACGGCGACTACTTCTTCTGCGCGGCCTCCGGCACCGACATGGCACCGATCTTCAAGACGGCGCTGTCGCAGGCCGGGTCGGGCATCAAGCTGATCCGGCTCCCCTGATCATCGAGCCTGCCGCGATGGGGTGACGTGCGCGCAACGCCCTCAAAGCACCGCGCCGTCGTCCCAGCCGGAGTCGGGGTCGCGGGGGCCGTTCATGGTGGCCACCAGGTAGCCGAAGCCACCGACGAACCACGCGATCATGAGCAGACCGGTGGGTGAGGGCGGGGACCAGTGCGCGATCACCATGACCAGCATCAGAGCCGGGATCCCGAACAGGCCGAACCAGGCGAGGGCGCGCACGCCCCGCGGTCGCGGAACGGGTGGCGGTTCCGGCGGGACGAAGCGACCCTCGTCCTCCCAGGCGGCCGCGTCCAGCTCGTGCGGGACCTCGGGCGCGGGCCGCGCGGGGACAGGCTCCTGCTCGGGTACGACGTCGGGGAACTCGGGGCGGTCGCCGTAGGAGTCGACGATGTCGCGCCACAGGGCATCCTCGTCGGGACGGCTCACGGCGCTGTCTTCCGGACTGGCGCCTGCGCCGTCACGCGGCGTACGAAGTCGGCGGTCCCGGCGAAGATCAGCGGGGCGTCGTTGTCGAGCGTCGCCACGTGGTAGCTCTCGGTCAGCACCCGTTCCTCGGCGTCGGCCGAGGAGATCCCGTCCAGGATGATCCGGGCCGAGGACGGGTCGACGACGTGGTCGTCGGCCGCTCGGAAGAGCAGCACCGGCGCGGTCACCTTGGGCAGGTCGGCGCGGATGCCCTTCCAGGCCTCCAGCATCGAGGCCAGCGGCTTGAGGGGGGTCTTGGGGTAGGCGTGCTCGGAGACGCCTTCCTTCTTGATGTCGTTGCCGATCGCGGGGAACGCCTTCACCAGGTGCTTCATCACCGGGAGGAGCAGCAGCTGCTTGTTCGTGCTCGCGACGGCGGGGTTCACCATCACCAGCCCCGCTACCTCGCCGGCCCGTCGCTCGGCCAGGGTCAGCGTCAGGCAGGCGCCCATGGACAGGCCTCCGACGACGACCGCGTCGGTGCGGGCCCGGAGGGTCTCGAACTCCTGCTCGATCGCGGCGTAGTAGTCGTCGTAGCGGGTGGGGACCATGTCCTGCCAGGCGGTGCCGTGGCCCGGGAGGCGGGGGACCGCGACGGCGAAGCCCTGGTCGGCGAGATACCTGCCCCACGGCACGACCGAGGCCGGCGAACCGGTGAAGCCGTGGCTGAGCAGGACGCCGATCCGGCGTCCGGACGCGTCCGGGGTGCCGTCGCTGTAGAACGTCTCGGCGTGCGCGGCGACTGGCACCGGGTTCCTCCCTGGATGTGTTCACGGGTTGTTCGACGGCAGGCAGCGCTGGGCGCCCGGTCGTTCGTGGACCATCGTTTCATGCTGCCCCAGGACGGGCTAGGGTTCTGCTGACGAGGAGGTGTGGGTTGTTCTACTGGTTCCTGAAATGGATCGCGCTCGGTCCACTGCTTCGCGTGGTCTTCCGGCCGCAGACCGAGGGCGCCGAGAACATCCCCGCCGAGGGTCCGGTGATCCTCGCCAGCAACCACCTCTCGTACGCCGACTGGCTGTTCATGCCTCTCACGCTCTCGCGCCGCGTGACCTTCGTGGCCAAGGCCGAGTACTTCAACACCCCGGGCATCAAGGGCTGGTTCCAGAAGCAGTTCTTCTCCGGAGCGGGCCAGGTTCCGATCGACCGGTCCGGTGCGTCGGCCGCCGAGGGCGCACTCAGCTCCGCCAAGCGGATCCTCGCCGACGGAGACATGTTCGGGATCTTCCCCGAAGGCACCCGCTCCCACGACGGTCGGCTCTACCGCGGCAAGACCGGCGTCGCCCGGCTCGCGCTGGAGACCGGCGTCCCGGTGATCCCGGTCGCCGTCGTCGGTACCGACGCGATCGCGCCCCCGGGCAAGAAGTTCGGCTCGATCACGCGCCCCGTGGTGCGCTTCGGCAAGCCGCTCGACTTCGAGCGCTACGAGGGCATGGAGAACGACCGCTACATCCTGCGGTCGGTCACCGACGAGATCATGTACGAGATCATGCGCCTCTCCGGCCAGGAGTACGTCGACCTGTACGCCGGTCGCGCCAAGGAGGAGCAGAAGAAGGCGGCCGAGGCCGCCAAGGCTGCCGAGCGCGCCGCGGCCGCCGAGCTGGCCGCCGCTGCGCAGGCGGCGACCGCTGGTGCCGAGAAGGCCGACGGCGCCTCGGAGCCCAAGGCCTCCTGAACGCTTCCTGCCGTGACGATCCACGACACGTTCCCGTTCGCCGAGCCTGCCGATGTGGTGCGGCGCTTCCGCGGGCGCCTCGGCGGTGCGGTCTCGTTGTGGACCGCAGGTGCGGAGGGTTCCCGCGCCGGTCTCACGGTGTCCTCGCTGGTGGTGGCGAACGGAGATCCTGCGCACCTGCTCGGGCTGCTGGACCCCGATGCCGACCTCACCGAGGCCCTGAGGAGCACCGGCGTCGCCGTGGTCCAGCTGCTCGGGGCCCACGACCGTGGCGTCGCCGAAGCGTTCGGAGGAAGTGAGCCGTCGCCCGGGGGACCGTTCCGCTCCGCGGTGGACTGGGTCCAGGGCGACCACGGCCCGGTGCTCGGCGGTAGGACCCACGCGCTGGTCCGGCTGGAGTCGCTGCGCGAGGTCGGTTGGTCCGTGCTGGCCGACGTCGTCGTGGAGGGCGTCCACGTCGCCGAGGACGACGCCGGTCTGGAGCACCGCAGGGGCAGGTACAGGTCTGTCGGTGGTCTAGGGAAAGATCGGTCCTGAGCAGAAACCTGGCTCCGATGGCTCAGAACTGGCCGGGAAGAACCGACCTACCGGTAGCGTTGCACCTGCAAGACCCAGCAGGACGGAAGGAGATCGCAGAGATGGTGCTGTTCCGCCGACAACTCGGTGACGTGCTCCGCGGCGAGCGGATGCGTCGTGGCATGACTCTGCGCGAGCTCTCCTCCGAGGCCCGGATCTCCCTCGGCTACATCTCCGAGATCGAGCGCGGCCAGAAGGAAGCGTCCTCGGAGCTGCTCGCGTCGTTGTGCGACGCTCTCGAGATCCCGCTGTCGAGCGTCCTGCGCGAGGTCAGCGACACGGTTGCCGTCGAGGAGGCCCGGCTCGTCGCCGAGGCCGCCGTCGAGCGGGTCCCGGTGCGTGCGGGCGACGTCGTCGCCTCTGCTGCCTGACCCAGGTCAGACGCAGGGGCCCTTGCCGGCGAGCCGCAGGCCCTCGCGATCGCCCTTGCCCAGCGTCTGCGTTCCCACCGCGGGGTACATCACGTCGCTGCTCGAGCCCGAGTGGTCGAGCCCGAGCGCGTGCCCGAACTCGTGCAGCACCACGGTGAGGTTGTGCGCGCGGTCCTGTCGGGTGGCGTACTCGCGGTCGAGCGCGACGGTGCCGGCGTACAGGTAGGTGGTGCCGCTGGGGGTGGTCTCGCTGTAGGGCGCGGCTACCCCGACCGCTTCGCCCTTGAAGGCGGCGATCGCCTCGCCGGTCTGCCAGGAGACGCTGATCGGGTCGTCGTGCAGGACCGGCGCAGCCTCGAAATTCCAACCGGGGGCGTGACCGCCGAAGACGCCGGTGACGACGATGTCGAGACCGGTGGCGTTGCGCAGGATCTTCACGGCCTCGCGCACGATGCTCTCGGCATCCTTCGGTCCGCCGGCGGGGTAGATCGCGATCGGGATCGCGCGGCACGAGCTGCGGGTCACGGGTCGACCCTCGAGGCTCTGCAGGAACGCGTAGCCCGGTCCGTCCTCCGCCTCCGACCCGGCTCCCTGCAGGACCACGGCCAGGAGGAGCGCGCCGAGTGCCAGGCTCCAGCCGATGGCCCGGCCCTTCCTCGAGGCGGGTCGCTCTTTCGCGCGCTCCCGCGCAGGGTCGGGCGGGAGCGCGAACGACGGCTCGCCGACGTACTCGACCGTGCCGCCCTGCTCGACGAGGTCGCGGGCGTCGTCCGGCACCTGCACCCAGGGGCCTGCTGACTGCTCGCGTTCCCGCAACCCGCGCAGGATGCGCTCGTACTCGATCTCGGTGACACCGAGATCGGCAGCAGAAGGAAGGTCGGGGCGCTCCATGACGGGAGCGATCCTATTTGTCCTTTTTAGGCCGTGAGGTGAAACGCTGATCTGGGGCGGTCAGGAGACGCCGGTGGCGTTCTCGAGCTCGGTCAGCTCGGCGTCCAGGTGCACCAGCAGGCGCTGCAGGTGCGGCACCGTGCGGCGGCACCCGGTCAGTCCGAAGCCCATGTCGTCGGCGTAGCTGTTGCAGGTGATGTTCAACGCCATGCCCTGCATCGGGATCGAGACCGGGTAGGTGCCGGTGAGCTTGGCCCCGTTGAGGTACTGCGTCGAGCGCGGTCCCGGGACGTTGGAGATGATCACGTTGAACGGCGGTCGCACGATGCCGTTGAGCCGCAGCATGGGGATCGCCAGGGACGGTGCCATCCCGAGCGCGCTCATCGCGACGATCTGGTTCGGCGTCATCGACTCCAGGGCCTCCTTGCCGGCGACCATCGATCCGTGGATCGCGGCCAGCCGGTCAGCGGGGTCGGCCAGGTCGGTGCCCAGCTTCACCATCACCGAACCGACGGCGTTGCCCCCGCCCCCGGACTCCGACTCCGCCTTCCGCGACTTCAGGCCGACCGGCACCATCGAGACCAGCGACTCGACCGGCAACCGGTTGACCTCGCGCAGGTAGTTGCGCAGCGCACCGCCGCACATCGCCAGGACCACGTCGTTCAGGGTCGTGCGGCTCGCCTTGGAGATCGCCCGGATCCTCTCGAGCGGCCAGTCGTCGGCAGCGAACCGGCGCGAGCCGGTGATGTTGACGTTGAACATCGACTTCGGTGCGTGGAACGAGAACGCGGACGCCTCGTTCCGCACGCCCTTGTTGAGCGTGCGCACCAGGGCGGCAGGCAGGCCGGCCGCGTCGGCGGTGATCCCGAAGGCCGAGCGCAGTGCGTCCATCGGGATCTCGGTGAGCGGACGTTCGGTCGCCTCGCGGACCTTCTTGCTGCGGGTGTTGGCCCGGGCCTCGAACGGCAGGCCCATGCCACGCTTGTCGGGGTCCGAGGTGAGCACGCTCTGCATCAGCTTCATCGCGGAGATGCCGTCGACCAGCGAGTGGTGGAGCTTGGTGTACATCGCGACCCGGCCGTCGGCGAGCCCCTCGATGATGTGCGCCTCCCACAGCGGACGTTCCCGGGCCAGGCGCTGGCCGTGGAGCCGGGAGACGAGCTCGAGCAGCTCGCGGATCCGGCCCGGCTCGGGCAGCGCGCTGTGCCGCACGTGGTACTCGATGTCGAACTGCTCGTCGTCGGTCCAGGCCCACTGGCCCAGGCTGCTCAGCGAGCGGGTCGGCCGCTTGCGGAACAGCGGGGCGACCTCCTCGGTGTCGAGCGCAGCCTCGTAGGTCTCGCGCGCGAAGTGAGGTCCGGCGTCCGGCGGGAGCTCGAAGAGCTGCAGTCCGGCGACGTGCATCGGCTGGTTCCGGTTCTCGGCGAGCAGGAAGCCGAGCGAGGTCGGGTCGATGGTGGTGGGCACGCTGTGATCCTTGCGGCTAGTGGGGCGTTTGGGAAGGCCGACATCCGACCCTGGTAGGTGCCCTTCGGGCGTATCCCGGAGTATGTTCTGATCATGACGATCACCGAACCGACCGGCACCCGCACCGCTGCGACCTTCGACTCGCTCGACCCGCGCACGGGAGCCGTGGTGGCGACCCACCCGATCGCGAGCGAGGCCGACGTCCAGGCTGCGGTCGAGCGTGCCCGGAAGGCGGCGACCTGGTGGTCCGGCCTCAGCTTCGCCGATCGAAAGACCCGTCTGAACGCCTGGAAGAGCCTCATCACGAACCGCATCGACGAGCTCGCCGCGGTGATGCAGGCCGAGACCGGCAAGCCCCAGGGTGACGCGATGCTCGAGTGCGCCCTGGCGATCGATCACCTCGCGTGGGCCGCCGGGCACGCCAAGAAGGTGCTCGGTCGGCACAAGGTGCCCAGCGGCCTGGTGATGGCCAACCAGAAGGCCACCGTCGAGTACGCCCCGCTCGGCGTCATCGGTGTGATCGGTCCGTGGAACTACCCGGTCTTCACGCCGATGGGTTCGATCGCCTACGCGCTCGCCGCCGGGAACGCCGTCGTGTTCAAGCCGAGCGAGTACACCCCGGGCGTCGGTGCGTGGTTGGAGAAGACCGCCAACGAGGTCTTCGAGCAGCCGGTGTTCCAGGTCGTCACCGGCTTGGGTGAGACCGGCGCCGCACTGTGCCGCTCGGGCGTCAACAAGGTCGCGTTCACGGGCTCGACCGCGACCGGCAAGCGGGTGATGGCGGCCTGCTCGGAGTCGCTGACCCCGGTGCTCATCGAGGCGGGCGGCAAGGACGCTCTGATCGTCGACGTCGACGCTGACATCGAGGCCGCTGTCGACGGGGCCGTGTGGGGCGCGAACGCGAATGCCGGCCAGACCTGTGCCGGCGTGGAGCGTGTCTACGTGCACGAGAAGGTCTACGACGAGTTCCTCGAGCAGGTCGTCGCCCGCACCAAGGAGGTGCACGCGAACAACGACGCGGACGCCAAGATCGGGCCGATCACGATGCCGAGCCAGCTGAACATCATCAAGCGGCACATCGACGACGCCCTCGCCTCGGGCGGCAAGGCCGTCCTCGGAGGACCGGAATCGGTCGGTGACCGCTTCGTGCAGCCGGTGATCCTCGTCGACGTACCGGAGACCTCGGCGGCGGTGACCGAGGAGACCTTCGGCCCGACGATGACGGTCACCAAGGTGAAGAGCATGGACGAGGCGGTCGCGCTGACCAACGCGTCCAAGTACGCGCTCGGCTCCTCGGTGTTCAGCAAGCGCAACGGCATGCAGATCGCGGAGAAGCTGCGCGTCGGCATGACCGCGATCAACGGCGTGATCACCTTCGCCGGTGTCCCGTCGCTGCCGTTCGGTGGGGTCGGCGACTCGGGCTTCGGTCGGATCCACGGTCCCGACGGGCTCAAGGAGTTCACCTACGCGCACGCGATCACCCGGCAGCGTATGAAGCCGCTGATCGCGCTGACCACGTTCCAGCGGACCGAGAAGGCCGAGGAGCAGCTCGGCAAGATGATCGCCATGCTGCACGGCCGTGGTGGGAAGAAGTAGCGCCCACCCCGCTCTCGACCACGCGCTGACCCGCGGCCGGCTCTCGGCCCGGGCCCGCGTGGCCCGTCTGCGCTCGAAGTCCTGGCAGGTCGGCCAGTGCGCGATCGCGGCCGGGGTCGCCTGGTTCGTCGCGGCCGACCTGGTCGGTCACACCCAGCCGTTCTTCGCGCCGATCGCCGCGGTCGTCAGCCTCGGTACGTCGTACGGGCAGCGGTTGCGGCGGGTCGCCGAGGTGACCCTCGGCGTCGCCATCGGGGTGTTCCTCGGCGACGCCCTGACGCACCTGCTCGGTTCGGGCGGCTGGCAGATCGCCTTGATCGTGAGCCTGGCGATGGTCTCGGCTCTGCTGCTGGACGCCGGTGCGATCTTCGTGACCCAGGCAGCCGTCCAGGCGATCGTGGTGAGCACGCTGGTCCCGGACCCGGGCCAGGCGTTCCTGCGCTGGAGCGACGCCCTGATCGGGAGGGGTGGCCCTGGTGGCCGCGACCGTCGTGCCGCGGGCGCCGCTGCGGCGGCCACGGGAACAGGCCTCGGTCGTCGTCCGCAAGATCTCCGGGCTGCTGCGCGACTCGGCCGACCGGATCGAGGACGGTGACGTCGATCGGGCGATGGACACGCTCGCCGACGCGCGCTCCACCGACGCGCTGATCGCGGAGCTGCGCGCTGCGGCCGACGAGGGCCTCTCGGTGCTCGCCTCCTCACCGTTCCGCTGGCGTCACCGCGACGGCGTACGCCGGATGGTCGACCTGGTCGAGCCGCTGGACTTCGCGCTGCGCAACACCCGGGTCGTCGCCCGCCGTGTCGCCGTCGCCTGCTACCGGCACGAGCCCATCCCGCAGGGCTACGCGGTGTTCCTGCGTGACCTGGCCGGTGCGACCGACGCCCTGGCCGGCGAGCTCAGGGCGAACCGGATGGCGGTCAGCATGCAGGAGCCGCTGATCGCGCTCGGCCGGCACAGCTCGGAGCTCGAGCGCACCGCGGTGCTGTCGGCCGAGGTGGTGCTGGCCAGCGTGCGGTCGATGATCGCGGACCTGCTGGCGGTCAGCGGGATGGATCCGCTCGAGGCGACCGACCAGATCCCGCCGATCGCCGGTGGTTGAGCATGCTTCCGGTGGTTGAGCCTCCCGGTGGTTGGGCCTCCGGGTGGTTGAGCCTGACGAAACCTACAGCTCGCGGACGATCGACTCGACCACGGCGAGCAGGTCCCCGCCGGTCGCCTCGGCCACCGCGCGCTGCCGCTGGTACGACGCCCCGAGCCGGGTGATCTCGTTGACCAGCACGAGGTCCTCGGCGCACCCGAGGCGCTCGGCCACCGGCTCGAGCCGGAGCAGGAGGTCGGCGAGGTCATCGCGCAGCAGCCGCTCGTTGGAGGCGGCGTCCAGGATGATCCAGGCATCCAGGCCGTAGCGTGCCGCGCGCCACTTGTTCTCCTGGACGTGCCACGGGGGCATCGTCGGCAGCTTCTCGCCGGCATCGAGCCGTTCGGACAGGTCGACGACCAGGCAGTGGGTGAGGGCGACCAGTGCGCGCATCTCCCACAGCGTGGAGACGCCGTCGCAGATCCGGACCTCCACGGTGCCGGTCCGTGGCGCGGGGCGGACGTCCCAGCGGATCTCGTCGACCTCGTCGATGACGCCCGTGGTGAGCAGGTCCTCGGCGTACGCCTCGAACTCCGGCCAGGTGTCGAACTGGAACGGCAACCCCGCGGTCGGCAGCTGCTGGAACATCATCGCCCGGTTGCTGGCGTAGCCGGTGTCGTGGCCTGCCCAGACGGGCGAGGAGGCGGAGAGCGCCTGCAGGTGCGGGTACCAGTTCAGCAAGGACGACACGATCGGCATGACCTGGTCCGGGCGGACGCCGACGTGGACGTGCACGCCCCAGATGAGCATCTGCTGACCCCACCACTGGGTGCGCGCCATCAGCTCCTCGTAGCGCTTGCCCGGGGTGATCAGCTGGTCCGACCAGGCGGCGAACGGGTGGGTGCCGGCGCTGAACAGGTCGACGCCCAGCTCGGTGGCGGCCGGCACGACCTTGGCGAGCAGGTCGACCAGCTCGGCGATCGCCTGGTCGGTGTTCTCGCAGATGCCGGTGACCAGCTCGACGGTGTTGAGCAGCAGCTCCTTGTGCAGCTGGGGCTGCGGCCCGTGCTTGGCGGTGACGAGGTCGAAGAGCTCGGAGGCGGCATTCACCAGGTCGCGGGTGGTGTGGTCGACGAGCGCGAACTCCCACTCGACCCCGAGCGTCGGCCGCGGCGAGCCGCTGAAGTCGATGACCACACGAGAATGCTCCCACGTGGAACCATGAGATGCGTGACGACAGACTGGATCACCGCGTTCCTCGACGTCCCCGCGTCGCGCCACGACGTGGCCGCCTCGTTCTGGTGCGGCGTGACCGGCGCGACGATGTCGCGCGCCAGGGGAGCCGACGAGGAGTTCTCCACCTTCCTGCCGCCGGACGGAGCGGCGTACCTGCGGTTGCAGCGCATCGCCTCCGGGCCCGCGGGCGTGCACGTGGACCTGCACGCGGCCGACGGCACGTGGGTCCCGGGCCGGTCGCCCGCGGGTCTGCCGTTCTGCCTCAACGAGGGCGAGACGGAGACCCGTCCGCTCCCGCGGATCTGGGCCTCGGGGCACACCAGCCTGGTCGACCAGGTGACGATCGACATCCCGGCGCCGGCGTACGACGAGGAGTGCGCGTTCTGGGCCGAGCAGACCGGCTGGGAGCTGCGCGACGGGTCACGTCCGGAGTTCCGCTACCTGGTGCGACCCGACGCGATGCCGTTGCGGATCCTGCTCCAGCGGCTCGACGAGAGCGAGGGACCCGCGCGGGCCCACCTCGACATCGCCACCAGCGACCGGGCCGCGGAGACCGAGCGGCACCGCACCCTCGGCGCGCGGGTGGAGACCACCCGCCACCACTGGACGGTGCTGCGCGACCCCGCCGGCGCGCTCTACTGCATCACCGACCGCGACCCGTACACGGGCCAGCTGGGATAGTCCCCACCTGAGGACACCATTCCGAGAGCGCGCGTGGTGCTCCCCGGTGGGGACTACCCGAGCTTCGAGCGCAGCCGGGCGAGCCAGCCCAGTGCGACCCCGTCGAACGCTCCGCTGCGCGCGGTGAGCTCCGCGAAGACCTCGGCGCAGCTGGCCTCGGCGCCTGCGACGACGTCGGCGGGGTAGCCGTAGCGCACCTGGTGCTCGGCGAACTCGTCCTCGTCGTCGACCCAGACCTCACCGTCGACACCGCGGATGACGTCGAGGTCCAGGTCGACGCAGGTCACGGTGGTCTCGTCGTCGGCCCAGACGCAGGGGGTGGTCATGTCGACGTACACGTCCATCGGGCGCTCGGCGTCGTCGCCGTAGATCGTCGCGACCCACCAGGCGTCGTGGGGGAGCAGCACGACGTGGTCCGCGGTGGCGGTGAAGCCCTTGTCGGGCTTGGAGAGCCAGGTGCCCTTCGGCACGCCGACCCAGTGCCCGTGCGCGTCCACCCCCAGCCGGATCGCGTCGAACTCCCAGTGCGGGCTGTCGGGCCACTTCCGGGTCAGGACGCGCACGGTGCGCAGCTCAGAGGCACTCACGGTCGGAGCCTAGTGCGCCGACCCGGCACCGATGTGCCTCCGAACCGTGCCGACCCGGCAGCGATGTGCCTTCCAACCGCGCCGACCTGGCACCAATGTGCCTTCCAACCGCGCCGACCTGGCACCAATGTGTGCACATCGCTGCCAGGTCGGCGTTCAGGGCTGGCACATCCCTGCCAGGTCAGCGCTTCTTCTTGGGGACGACGCGCGGGCTGCCCCAGGCCACGAAGTCCTGGTAGCGCGAGCCGGCGAGCTTCGCGGCGTGGTGGATGATGTGCGCGTCGATGCCGACGAGCACGCGCGCCTGCTTCTTCTTGGTGCCGTCGAGAATGATCCTCGCGGCCTTCTCTGCGGTCATCCGGGCGAGCTTCTTGTCGAAGAGCTCGTCGAGCTTCGCGCCGTCCTGGCTGGCGGTCTTGCGGCCGTTGCGGGAGATGCCGGTCTTGATGCCGCCCGGGTGCACGCAGGTCACCGAGACGTTGTGCTTGTTGATCAGCATCTCCTCGCGGAGCGCCTCGGTGAAGCCGCGCACGGCGTACTTGGTGGCGTTGTAGGCGGTCTGGCCGGGCATGGAGATCAGACCGAAGAGGCTGGAGATGTTCACCAGCGCGCCGTCGCCCGAGGCGATCAGGTGCGGCAGGAACTCCTTGGTGCCGTTGACGACGCCGTTGAAGTTGACCCCGACGATCCAGTCGAAGTCCTCGTACGACATCTCCTCGAAGTCGCCCGTGACGGTGACGCCGGCGTTGTTGACCACGACGTTCACGCGCCCGAACTGCTCGGCGACCGCCGTGGCCCAGGTGCCCATCGCGGCGCGGTCGGAGACGTCGATGACGTCGCTGCGGACCTCGGCGCCGATCTCCTTGACCAGGTCGACGGTCTCGGCGAGCGACTCGGCGTTCCAGTCGGAGATGGCGAGCAGTGCCCCCTCGCGGGCGGCGTACAGAGCCATCTCGCGACCCATGCCTCCGCCGGCACCGGTGATGACGACGACCTTGTCCTCGAAAGACTTCATAATGCGACCTTCTCCTCGGTGCTGTGGGTGGGGGCGGTGGACCGGGCGGTCACCACGTACTTGTCGATGTCGAACTCGCGGAGCAGCTGCCGGAACGCGAACGTGGTCCGCGGCCAGAGCGTGGTGTTGCGGCCGTGCTCGTCGAGGTACCAGCTCGCGCAGCCGCCGGTGCTCCACACCGTGGTCTGCATCCGGCGGTGCAGGTCCTCGGACCACTCCGTCTGTGCCTCGACGGTGGGCTCGAGCGAGGAGATCTGGCCGGCGCCCATCTGCTGGAGGGCCGAGACGATGTAGTTCACCTGGCTCTCGATCATGAACACCATGCTCGAGTGGCCGAGGCCCACGTTCGCGCCGACGATCTGGAACAGGTTCGGGAAGCCCGAGGTGGTGGTGCCCTTGTACTGCGCCATCCCGCCGACGGACCACACGTCGGCCAGGGTGCGGCCGTCGCGGCCCTTGATGTGGTGCGCGATCGGCTGGTCGGTCGTGTGGAACCCGGTGGCCACGATGAGGACGTCGACGTCACGGGACACGCCGTCGCGCGTGACCACACCGGTCGGGGTGATCTCGGCGATGCCGTCGGTGATCACCTCGACGTTGTCCTGGGCAAGTGCCGGGTAGTACGTGTTCGAGATCAGGATCCGCTTGCAGCCGATCGCGAAGTCGGGGGTGACCTTCGCCTGCAGGTCGGGGTCGCTGATGCCCTTCTTGATGTTGCCGAGCGCCATCGTCTTCGCGAGGGTGAGGATCTTCGGTGCGCGGACGAAGCCCGGCACGTAGGTCTCGCGACCCCAGTAGATCGCGGTCCGGTAGAGCTTCTGCAGGCCCGGGACCAGCTTGAAGCCGAGGCGCTCGATGCCGGTGTACGCGCGGTCGTGGCGCGGCATCACCCAGGGAGCCGTGCGCTGGTAGACGTCGAGGTGGCCGACGGTCTTGGCGATCTCCGGGATCACCTGGATCGCGGAGGCGCCGGTGCCGATGATCGCCACGCGCTTCCCGGTCAGGTCGGTGTCGTGGTCCCAGCGGGCGGTGTGGAAGATCTGGCCACCGAAGTCGTCGATGCCCTTGATGTCGGGGTTCTTCGGCTCCGAGAGGCCGCCCGCACCGCTGATCAGCACGTCGGTGATGACGGTGCCGGCGCTGGTGACCACGGTCCAGGCCTGGTCGGTCTCGTCCCAGGCGGCGTCCTGCACCGTCACGCCGAAGCGGAAGCGGTCCAGCACGCCGGACTTCTGGGCGACGTCCTGCAGGTAGGCGTGAATCTCGGGCTGAGGGGAGAACGAGCGCGACCAGTTCGGGTTCGGGGCGAAGGAGAACGAGTACAGCTGGCTCGGTACGTCGCAGGCGGCACCGGGGTAGGTGTTGTCGCGCCAGGTGCCGCCGACGCTCTCTCCCTTGTCGATGACCAGGAAGTCGGCGTGGCCGGCCTCCTCGAGCTTGATGGCCGCTCCGAGTCCGGCGAAGCCGGCGCCGATCACCAGGACGCGGACGCGCTCGGGGAGAGTGGAGGTCTGGGTTGTCATGCTGAAGATCCTAAACCCTGTTGAACGAACGTCAATAGCGTTATTGACTGATGTTCAGTAATGTAGCCCACATGACGGCCAGCAGCGGATCGAGGAGCGGGCGACTTCGGATGTCCCCGGAGAGCCGACGCGAGCAGCTGCTCGAGCTCGGCACCCGCTTGCTCTCCACCCGCACCCTGGAGGAGATCTCCATCGAGGTGCTCGCCGAGGAGGCGGGGATCTCGCGCGGCTTGCTCTACCACTACTTCGGCAACAAGCAGGAGTTCCACGTCGCCGTCGTCCGGCGGGCCGTGGAGGACCTGGTCGCGATCACCGCGCCCCGCGACATCGACGACCCGCTGGAGCAGCTCGCGGTCTCGATCGGCGCGTACGTCGACTACGTCGCGGAGAACTTCACCGGCTACGTCTCGCTGGTCCGCGCTGCTTCCGGTGGCAACGAGGAGCTCCGTGCGCTCTACGAGGAGGGCCGTCGCGCCCTGACCGACCGGATCTTCGAGGTCACCGGTCCCGAGGGGCTGGCGGCGCTCGGGCTGTCGGACTCGCCGACGATGAGGATGCTCGTGAACGGGTGGGCGGCCATGCTCGAGGTCGTCATCATCGACTGGGTCACCGACCCGCGCGGCATCAGCCGCGAGGAGCTGCTGGAGCGTCTGGCGAAGGCGCTGCCGGCGATCGTGCTGGCCTGATGGAGGACGCGTCTGCGGACTCCATCGATGGTGGTTGAGCAGCGAGCGCCGAGGCGAGGAACGAGCTCGGCGACCGAGCGTGTCGAAACCTGGCGAGGTGCGTGCTGAGCTGACCTACTCGTCGTTGCCGTAGATGTCGCGCGTGTAGACCTTGTCGCCGGAGTCCGCGAGGTCCTCGGTACGACGGTTGGCGATGATCACGTCGGAGCGCTTCTTGAACTCGTCGAGGTCGGTGATGACCTCGGAGTTGAAGAACGTCTCGTCCTCGAGAGCCGGTTCGTAGATGACGACCTCGATGCCCTTGGCCTTGATCCGCTTCATCACGCCCTGGACGGCGGACTCGCGGAAGTTGTCCGACCCGGCCTTCATCGTCAGGCGGTAGATGCCGACCGTCTGCGGGTTGCGCCGCAGGACGTCGTCGGCGATGAAGTCCTTGCGGGTCGTGTTGGCGTCGACGATCGCGCTGATCAGGTTCTGCGGGACCTCGCGGTAGTTGGCCTGCAGCTGGCGGGTGTCCTTGGGGAGGCAGTAGCCGCCGTACCCGAAGGAGGGGTTGTTGTAGCCCTTGCCGACACGCGGGTCGAGGCCGACACCCTCGATGATCTGGCGGGTGTCGAGCTGGTGGCTGACCGCGTAGGTGTCCAGCTCGTTGAAGTAGGCGACCCGCAGGGCCAGGTAGGTGTTGGCGAACAGCTTGATCGCCTCGGCCTCGGTCGATCCGGTGAACAGCACCGGTACGTCCTTGCGGATCGCGCCCTCGACGAGCAGTTCGGCGAACCGGTGCGCGGGTTCGAGCTCGGAGCCCACGATGATCCGGGACGGGTGCAGGTTGTCGTAGAGCGCGTAGCCCTCACGGAGGAACTCGGGGGAGAAGATGATGGACGCCCCGGGGTGCCGCTCGCGCAGTCCGCCGGTGAAGCCGACCGGCACGGTGGACTTGATCACGACAGTCGCGTCGGGCTGGATCCGCAGGACGTCGGCCACGACGGACTCCACCGAGCTGGTGTCGAAGTAGTTGGTGCGCTCGTCGTAGTTCGTCGGCGTCGCGACCACCACGAACGTCGCGCCGGAGAAGGCCGCCTGCTGGTCGAGGGTCGCAGTCAGGTTCAGCGGCTTGGTGGCGAGGTACTCCTCGATCTCCGCGTCCACGATCGGGGACCGCTTCGCGTTGATGGTCGCGACCTTCTCGGCATCCAGGTCGAGCGCCCAGACCTCGTGGTGCTGCGCGAGGATCACCGCGTTGGACAGGCCCACGTAGCCGGTGCCGGCGATCGCGATCTTCATACGTCGGATCCTACTGGCGCGGGGAGCCGGGAATCAGCGACTTGGCGACGCCCCGGGGGGCCTAGGGCAACGCGACGGTGAAGGTTGTGCTGCCGGGTTGCGAACGCACGCTCGCGGTGCCGCCGTGCGCCTCGGTGATGGCGCTGACCAGCGACAACCCAAGGCCGGCGCCGCCCGAGGCACGGGTACGGCTGCTGTCGCCGCGGGTGAAGCGCTCGAACGCTGCCTGGCTGATGTCCTCGGGCAGCCCGGGGCCGTCGTCGTGCACGTCGATCTGCACGCCTCCGTCCTCGGCGCGCGCGACTCCGACGGTGACGGTCGTTCCGGCGGGGGTGTGGTTGCGTGCGTTGTTCAGCAGGTTGGTGACGACCTGGTGCAGCCGGGCGTCGTCCCCGGTCACGGTCACCGGCTCCTCGGGCAGGTCCAGGCGCCAGTGGTGCTCGGGCGCCAGCACGCGGGCGTCGGCGACCGCCTCGAGGAGCAGGCGGGTCAGGTCGACCTCGTCTCTGGCCAGGGGCCGCCCTGCGTCGAGACGGGCGAGCAGGAGGAGGTCCTCGACCAGGGCCGACATCCGGCCGGCCTCGGTCTCGACCTTGTTGAGGGCGGTGGACAGCACGGCCGGGTCGTCCGGCGTACGGCGGGACAGCTCGGCGTACCCGTGGATGGTGGACAACGGGGTGCGCAGCTCGTGCGAGGCGTCGGCGACGAACTGCCGGACCTGCTGCTCGCTGCGGTGACGCGCGGCCAGTGCGCTGTCGACGTGGTCGAGCAGCGTGTTGAGGGCGGAGCCGACCTGGCCCACCTCGTTGGCCGAGTCGGCGAGGCCGGCGTCGACCCGGGTGGTGATCGTGGTCTCCCCGCTGGAGAGGTCCTGGTCGGCGACCTCGCGGGCGGTGTCGGCGACGGCGCGCAGCGGCCGGAGCTGGTGCCGCACCAAGCCGGTGCCGGCCACCGCCGCGGCCACCACGCCGATCAGCGTGAGCAGTGCGAAGGTGCTGATCAGGCTGCCCAACGTCTCGTCCATGTCGTCGGTGGGCAGCCCGACGATGCGGATCTCGCCCGTGGGCGAGCGCTCGACCTGGACCCGGTAGGTCTGGCCGAGCACGTCGGTGGAGTGCGCCTTGCCGTCCTGGGGGATCTTCGCGAGGCGCTTGATCGAGGCGGAGCTCAGGGCTTTGCTGCCCTCCCGGGTGGAGATCCGACCGGCCAGGAGCGTGGTGGACCCGGTATCGTTGACGGCGGCGAACAACGTGCCGACGAACTGGAGGTTGTTGGTCCCGGCGCCGCCGATCACCGGACCGGGGACACCGCCGGGGGTGTCGTCGCCCCTGTCGCCGATCTGGAGCGAGGGGCCGGGGCCGCGCCGCATCTGGTCGCGCACCTGGTCGTCGAGGCGGTCGGTGAGGATCCCCCGCATCACCAGCGTCGCGCTGAGCGCGACCAGGACGGCGACGAACGCGACCAGGGCGACCGACGTCACCACCAGTCTGCTGGTCAGGCTGCGGGGGACCAGGGTCATCGGCGGACCTTCACTCGGCCGGCTTCAGGACGTAGCCGGCGCCGCGCATGGTGTGGATCATCGGCTCACGTCCGGCGTCGACCTTCTTGCGCAGGTAGGAGATGTACAGCTCGACCACGTTGGCCTGCCCGCCGAAATCGTAGTTCCACACGCGGTCGAGGATCTGCGCCTTCGACAGCACGCGCTTCGGGTTGCGCATCAGGTAGCGCAGCAGCTCGAACTCGGTGGCTGTCAGGGCGATCGCCGTACCGGCCCGGGCGACCTCGTGGCTGTCCTCGTTGAGGACCAGGTCGCCGACCGAGAGCACCGAGTCGGTAGCGGTCTGCTGGGCGCCGGCGCGTCGCATCAGCGCCCGCAGCCGGGCCACGACCTCCTCCAGCGAGAACGGCTTGGTCACGTAGTCGTCGCCGCCCGCCGTCAGGCCGGCAATTCGGTCCTCGACAGCGTCCTTGGCGGTCAGGAACAGCACCGGTACGTCGTTGGCGTCGGCGCGCACGCGGCGCAGCACCTCCATGCCGTCGAAGTCCGGGAGCATCATGTCCAGGACGATCGAGTCCGGGGCGAACGCGCGCGCGGCCGCCACCGCCTTGGAGCCGGACAACGCGACCTCGACCTCCCAGCCCTCGTAGCGCAGCGCCATCCGGAGGAGCTCGGCGATGTTGGCCTCGTCGTCGACGACGAGGACGCGCAGGGGGCTGCCGTCGAGGCGGGTCAGCTCGGGGCCACGTGCAGTGCTCATGGGACCACCCTGGACCGGCTGTGTCGTGATTCGCCATGGTTTGGCTGTGAGAAACCTGTGAACGAATTCCTAGGTTCTCCTGGCCGGGTCACAGCCCTCTGACAGGGAGGTCCCGGATGCTGGATCGCATGGCAGACAACGAGACACCTGACGAGACCCCGGCCGAGGTGCCCACCGACGGACCCGGGGATGCGAACGACGAACCGACCACGGTGAACGAGGCCGTGGCG
This sequence comes from Marmoricola sp. OAE513, assembly GCF_040546585.1. Classification (NCBI taxonomy): domain Bacteria; kingdom Bacillati; phylum Actinomycetota; class Actinomycetes; order Propionibacteriales; family Nocardioidaceae; genus Marmoricola; species Marmoricola sp. OAE513. The sequence goes on from NZ_JBEPOC010000001.1 coordinate 3,553,072, forward strand.
GCTCCACCGACAGAACCTGCACCTGCACCTGCTCCCGCTGACCCGCGCCTGCGTGACCGGGTCTTCTCCCTCCGCGCCCTGGTGGCCGTCGGGGTGGCGACCCTGCTCCTCGGCGGGGCCGGCGGTGCCGCGATCGTGGCGGCGACCTCCGAGGACCACGGCGACGTACGTCGTGTCGGTCGGTTCGCCGACGGGCCGGGACGCGACGGGCGGTTCCCCGGTGGGCCGGGGTTCAACGGTCCGGGGTTCAACGGCCCTGGCTCCCGCGGCGGCGGCAACGACGGGCCGCTGCAACAGCGGGGTCAGGACGGCAGCCAGGGTGGCGGCCAGAGCGACCAGCAGAACGGGAACCAGAACGCCCCGGACGACGAGACCCCGGGCTGACCGCACCCGATCAGTTCCCGGCCGGAGACAGGCCCACGCCGCTATCCAGTGGCGTGGGCCTGTTGCCGTTGGGGAGAATGGCGGGGTTGTGCGCATCCATTTCCCTGCCGAGCTCCCGGTCTCGGCCCGCCGTGGCGACATCGCCGTCGCCGTCCGGGACCACCAGGTGGTCATCGTCGCGGGGGAGACCGGCTCGGGGAAGACGACCCAGCTGCCGAAGATCTGTCTCGAGCTCGGCCGCGGCGTCGGGGGCCGTGACGGCAAGCTGATCGGGCACACGCAACCGCGACGCATCGCCGCGCGCAGCGTGGCCGAGCGGATCGCCGATGAGCTCGGGACCGATCTCGGTGACGTGATCGGCTACCAGGTGCGGTTCACCGACAAGACCTCGTCGGCCGGGCGGGTGAAGGTGATGACCGACGGCATCCTGCTCGCCGAGCTGCAGCACGACCGCGACCTGCAGCGCTACGACACGATCATCATCGACGAGGCTCACGAGCGGAGCCTCAACATCGACTTCATCCTCGGGTACCTCAAGCGGTTGCTGCCGCGACGCCCGGACCTCAAGGTGATCATCACCTCGGCCACCATCGACCCCGAACGGTTCGCCGAGCACTTCGCGGCGGCGGACGGTACGCCGGCGCCGATCATCGAGGTCTCCGGCCGCACCTACCCGGTCGAGATCCGCTACCGGCCGCTGGTCGAGCAGCAGGAGGAAGACGAGGACGGCGAGGTCGTGGTCCGCGACCAGACCGAGGCCATCGTCGCGGCCGTCGACGAGCTCCGGGCCGAGATCGACGGCGACATCCTCGTGTTCCTCCCCGGCGAGCGCGAGATCCGCGACACCGAGGACGTCCTGCGCAAGCGCTCGGAGGGCCCGCGCGGGTTCGACGTCGTACCGCTGTACTCCCGGCTGTCGGCTGCTGAGCAGCACCGCGTCTTCGAGCGGCACTCGCGGCGCCGGGTAGTCCTGGCCACCAACGTGGCGGAGACGTCGCTGACCGTTCCGGGCATCACCGCCGTGATCGACACCGGCGTGGCCCGGATCAGCCGCTACTCGGTGCGCACCAAGGTGCAGCGCCTGCCGATCGAGCCGATCAGCCAGGCCTCGGCCAACCAGCGGTCGGGGCGCTGCGGTCGCGTCGAGGCCGGCATCGCGATCCGGTTGTACTCCGAGGAGGACTTTGAGAGCCGTCCCGAGTTCACCGAGCCGGAGATCCTGCGCACGACGCTGGCGAGCGTCATCCTGCAGATGACCTCGCTCGGCCTCGGCGACGTCGGACGGTTCCCGTTCGTCGAGCCGCCGGACCCGCGCAACGTCCGCGCCGGCAAGACGCTGCTGGAGGAGCTCGGCGCGATCTCGGCCGGTTCGGGTCGCGATTCCCGGCCCCGGCTGACCCGCGTCGGCCGCGCCCTCGCCCGGCTGCCGATCGATCCGCAGCTGGGCCGGATGCTGCTCGAGGCCGACCGCCTCGGGTGCCTGCGCGACGTGCTGGTGATCGCGTCGGCGCTCTCGATCCAGGACCCGCGAGAACGTCCCGTGGACGCGCAGGCGAAGGCGGACGAGAAGCACAGCCGCTTCCGCGACCAGCGCTCGGACTTCATGGCGTGGTTGAACCTGTGGGACCACCTCCGGGAGAACCAGAAGGCTCTGGGGTCCAGCGCGTTCCGACGGATGTGCCGTTCGGAGTACCTCAACTACGTCCGGGTCCGGGAGTGGCAGGATTTCGAGAGCCAGCTGCGCCAGGTCGCCAAGCAGGTCGGTCTGAAGGTCGGCAAGCCCTCCGAGCCGGGGGTGCACGCCGAGGACCAGATCCACCAGGCGCTGCTCACCGGGTTGCTGTCGCACATCGGCCTGCGCGACGCCGACCGGCGCGACTACCTCGGCGCGCGGGGCACCCGGTTCTCGGTCTTCCCGGGATCGGGGCTGTTCAAGAAGCAGCCCGACTTCATCATCGCCGCCGAGCTCGTCGAGACCTCCCGGCTCTGGGGGCGGCAGTGTGCAGCGGTCGACCCGCTCTGGGTCGAGCGGGCAGCGGCGCACCTGGTCTCCCGCACGTGGTCGGAGCCGCACTGGTCGAAGAAGCGCGCTGCGGTGATGGCCCACGAGCGGGTCACCCTGTACGGCGTCCCGCTGGTCGCCGACCGGTTGATCAACTACGGCAAGCACGACCAGGCGCTGGCGCGTGAGCTGTTCCTGCGGCACGCGCTGGTCTACGGCGAGTGGCACTCGCGGCACCGCTTCCTGGCGACCAACCGCGAGCTGCTCGAGCAGGCCGAGGAGCTCGAGCACCGGGCACGGCGCCGCGACCTGGTCGTCGACGAGCACACGCTCTTCGACTTCTACGACGCCCGCGTCCCGGCAGACGTCGTCTCGGGCGCGCACTTCGACGGGTGGTGGAAGCAGGCGCGCCGCGAGAACCCGGACCTGCTGACCTTCGACCCGGCGATGCTGCTGCACGAGACGGCCGCCGAGGTCACCGCGCGCGACTTCCCCGACCTGTGGCAGGAGGGGGCGACGGAGTTCCCGCTGGCCTACCACTTCGAGCCGGGATCGGCACAGGACGGGGTCCGGATCGACGTACCGCTGGCGACCCTGAACCACCTCGGAGCCGGTGCGTTCAGCTGGCACGTTCCCGGGTTGCGCGAGGAGCTCGTGATCGCGCTGCTCCGGTCGCTGCCGAAGGCCCTGCGGGTGAACTTCGTGCCGGCGCCGAACGTGGCCAAGGGGTTCCTCGCTGCCGTCCCGCCAGGGGAGGAGGCGCTGACCGACGCCCTGACCCGGCACCTGCGTGCTCTCACCGGCGTCGCGGTGCCTGCCGAGGCGTGGGACTGGGAGAAGGTGCCCGAGCACCTGAAGCCGTCGTTCCGGATCGTCGACGAGAGCGGGGCCGTGCTGGGTGAGGGCAAGGACCTGGAGGCGCTGAAGCGTCCGCTGCGGGCGTCCTTCGACGAGGCGATGGCGGGAGCGGCCGCCGAGTCGGGGATGACCGCCACCGGACAGCGGAGCTGGACCTTCGGGACCATCGAGCCCTCGTTCCGCCAGGTCCGCGCCGGCCACGAGGTCCGCGGGTTCCCGGCACTGGTCGACGAGGGCACGACGGTGGGTCTCCAGGTGTTCGCCACCGAGGCCGAGCAGGAAGCGCAGCACCTGCGCGGCGTACGGCGGCTGCTGATGCTCGCGATCCCGGCACCCGACCTCGAGGTCGGCCTGGACAACGTCACCAAGCTGACGCTCGCCAGCTCGCCGTACCCCAACGTGAAGGCGTTGCTGGCCGACTGCGTGCTGGCCGCGTTCGGCGACCTGACCGAACCGGTGCGCGACGAGGCTGCCTTCGACGCGCTCGTCTCCCGGGTGCGCGCCGTCGTGGCCGACCAGGCGCTGGGAGTGCGCGGTCTGGTGCTCCGGATCCTCACCGAGGCCCGGGAGACCGACAAGCTGCTGCACGGTCGGGTCGACATGGCGGTGCTCGCGTCGATGAACGACATGCGTCAGCACTACGGCCGCCTGCTGGCCCCCGGCTTTGTGAGCGAGGCCGGGACCACTCAGCTGCGCGAGGTCCCGCGCTACCTGGCCGCACTCAACGAGCGGTACCGGCGGTTGCCCGAGTCACCGGCCAAGGATCTCGAGCGGATGTCGCGGGTCGCGGAATTCCAGAACGGGCTCGAGCAGCGGCTCGCCGCGCTCCCGCCGGGGCGTCCGCCGGGTCTCGCGCTGGAGCGCCTGCGCTGGCTCATCGAGGAGTACCGGGTCTCGCTGTGGGCCCAGCAGCTCGGCACCAAGCAGACCGTCTCCGACACCCGTCTGCGCGCCGCCATGAACGACACCTAGGCCGAGAGGTCACAGATGTCCCGCCCGCGGTCGCCGAGAGGTCTCAGATGTCCCGTCCGCGGTCGCCGAGAGGTCTCAGATGTCCCGTCCGCGGTCGCCGAGAGGTCTCAGATGTCCCGCCCGCGGTCGCCGAGAGGTCTCAGATGTCCCGCCCGCGGTCGCCGAGAGGTCTCAGACGTCTCGCGGGCGGACTCGAGTCCGTACATGCGTGACCTCTCGACGCGTTGACGTGAGGCACCCGGGCCCTCTCGGCCCACTGAGGTGGGACATCTGGGCCCTCTCGGCGCACTGAGGTGGGACATCTGGGCCCTCTCGGCGTCGGGTGGGTCAGCGGTAGCGCCGGCTCGCGCGCAGCACCTCGTCGAACAGGGCGGCGTCGAGCTCGGCGCCGTTGCGGCGCACGTCGTAGATGCTCACGGTCAGGACCCGGTTGAGCTGGACCTCGCTGCTGCGGTCCTGCCGGTCCCAGGCACCGGCGCCGAGATCCATCCAGACCTGGTTGCGGCGCTGCTGGTCGGTCCGGCTGCGCAGTGGGAGCGCCGTCAGCCGGGCGCCGTCGACGGCGAGCACGAGGACCGGACGGTCCTTGCCCTCGCGCGAGCCCTCCTCGAACGGGACCCAGGTCCAGACGACCTCACCCGGGTACGGGCGACCGTCGACGGCCGGGTTGTACGGCGGCCGGGTCAGGACGTCGCCTCGGGCAGGTACGGCGTCGCCGCCGCGATGACGGCGTCGAAGATCGGGCGCGGCAGCGCACCGCCCTCACGCCGTACGGTCTTCACGTCGAGCTGGAGAACGCGGTTGAGGCGGACCTCGCTCGGGCGGCGCTGCCGGTCCCAGTCGCCGGTCCCGATGTCCATCCAGAAGCGGCCCTCGCGGGCCTGGTGGTCGGCGTCGCGGTCGTGGTCCTTGCTGGTCAGCGGCAACGCGATCACGGTGCTCCCGTAGATCGCGATCACCAGCACCGGCCGGTCCTTGCCCTGGCTGGCGTCCTCCTCGAAGGGCACCCACGCCCAGCAGACCTCGCCCGGGTCCGGGCGACCGTTGCGGCGTGGTGCGTAGGTCGTCGTGAGGCGTGGCGTGCGCCGAGCCAGGCTGCGCCGGAAGAACTGCACGATGCGTGATGCCATGGCCGGAACGCTAGTCGAGTTCGCGACGCCGGTGGGCGGTCGGCCCCACAGCGACGATGACCCCGGGCGCGCCGGGCCGGGAGCGCCTCACGGCGCGTGGCCGCTCGAAGCGGCTATTTTTAGGTCCCGGGGCTGCCACGGCCCGGCGCTCTGCAATTCTAACCGGCGTGAGGTTGCGCCGCTGGTTTACCCGTCCTCACCCGAGGTCGCCGGCGAGCTCGAGCCGTGCCGCCTGCTGGAGCTGCTCGGCCAGCGTGAGCAGTCGCGCGGCCGACAGGTCGCTGCTGTACGACGACCCGGAGACCGACTCCTCCTGGGCGCGTCCGGCGGCCGCGACCCGGGCGAACGCCGACGCGCGGAACAACGTGTCCGCGAAGTCGCCGACGACGACGCCGCTGAGCACGGAATCGACCAGCACCCGGACCTCGTCGGGGCCCGGTGGCTCCTCGACGCCCGAGATCGCCTCGGCCACCGGTGCCAGGGCCCGGCCGCGGTCGAACTCGCGCGCCGCCGTGGCGGGGTCGGCGTACACCCAGGTGCGCAGCAGGTAGAGCCGCCAGAGCACGCCCGCGAGCGAGGTAGGCGCCGCGCCGGACCAGAGGTCGGCCAGGGTCTCCAGACCCTCGGTGTCAGCGAGGTGGACGACGCGGCCGACGAGCTCGTCGTCCGCCTGGTCCCGGGCGCCCCGCACCAGGGCGAACGCCGCGCGCTCGGCCGCCTCGGCCAGGACCGCCGGGTCGTGCTCGGTGGTCTCGATCGCCTCGAAGTGCCCGGCACCGGGCAGCGAGGGGCGGTGGTGCCCGCGGGAACCGGTGCCGTCACTCATGGCACCAACCTACGCGGTGAACCTGGACGAACGCCGCGAATCCGGCTCACGCCAAGCGGGCGGCGGCGGCGTTGACCATCGCGACCATCGGCTCCTTGCCGGCGGGGTAGTTGTAGTCCTGGCCGATCAGGTCGATCGTCAGCACCGCGATCCGGGTGCCCGAGGTGACCAGCCCGACCGCCTGGAACAGGCCTTCGTCCTTGTTCGGCGAGGTCTTGGTGACCAGGTACCAGGAACCACCCTGGACGCTGGTCAGCGGACCGACCTTGACCCGGGGTGCCGAGCAGCGCTTGTGCCAGCTCTTGAGCACCTTCAGGGCGGTCGCGGTCGTGGTCGCGTCGGGGAACTCTGCGATCTGCTCGGCAGCGTTGTCGTCGGTGTCGACCGGCGGGAAGTAGGTGCGCTCGACGACTTCCGTGGCACCGATGCTTGCCAGGTCGACCTTCGCGCAGAGGCCGAACGCCTCGGAGCCGGCGGGACCGGTCTCGCCGTCCTCCCAGCGCCAGGTCGCGTTCAGGCCGGGCACCGACGCTGTCGGCAGCAGCCGGTCGGCCAGGGTCGCCGGGGCATCGTCGGTCGGCTCCTCGGTCGGCTCCTCGCTCACCTCGTCGGTCGGCTCGTCGACGGGGGCGCTGGCGCTCGGCGCACTGCTCGGGCTCTCGCCGGGAGCCGCCTTCGCGGGGGAGTCGTCCTTGGACGCGCACCCGGTGAGGAGAGCGGCGACGAGAGCGGCGACGAGAACGCCGAGGAGGAGGGAGGGCATCGAACGGGGAGAACGCATGGTCCGAGCCTAGGCGGGCGAACATCACACCCGGGGCTCCGGGGAGGGCGCGGCGTGTCCGGCTATCGTGATGCTGCCGTGGGACCTCCCCCCGGGCAGAAGGGAGTCCGCTGTGGCCAGCCGCGCCTCACGTGGTCGTGTCGTCCTCGTGACCGTGCTGGCGCTCGCCGCCGGACTGGCTGCCGGGTGCTCCAGCGACGAGAAGCCCGAGCCGACGGTGACCTCGGCTGCACCGTCCGGGCCCACGCTGCTGTCCTTCTCGGTCTACGGACCGCCCCAGGTGATCACTGCGTACGCCAGGATCGCGGCCAACTACAACGCCGAGCACCCGAAGGTCGCCGTCAGCGTCCGGCCCTACGGCACCGCGTCGGCGTCGCAGGCTGCGTTCAAGGCCGAGCTCGCCGCCGGGAAGCAGCCGGACGTGTTCCTGGCCCCGCCCTCGGCGCTGCCGGACCTGGTCGAGGAGAAGGCGATCCGCCGGGTCGACGACCTCCTCGGAGAGCGGGAGGTCGACTTCGGTGACGGCTTCAACCGCTACTCGTTGGAGGCGTTCTCCTCCGACAACGCGCTGCAGTGCATGCCGGTCGACGTCTCGCCGATGGTCGTCTACTACAACACCGACCTGATCGACCTCAACAAGGTGGCGGGCGAGAACGAGACCGAGGTCTCCCACGACACCGGCTGGACCTTCAGCCAGTTCGCCCGGGCGGCACGAAGCGTCCAAGGCCCCGGTGTCCGCGGCCTGTACGTCGCCCCGACCATCGAGCAGCTCGCCCCGCTCATCTACTCGGGCAACGGCGACCTGGTCGACAGCAAGACCGACCCGACCACGCTGAAGCTGGAGAACGGTTCCACCGAGGCCGCGCTCGAGAAGGTGCTCGAGCTGGTCCGCGACCCGCTCGCGACGTACAACGAGAAGCAGATCGCGCGCAGCTCGGGAATCCAGCGGTTCAAGAACGGCAAGCTCGGGATGATCTTCGGCTACCGCAGCCTCACCCCGGAGCTGCGCACCCAGGCGAAGCTGAAGTTCGACGTCATGCCGATGCCGAGCCTCGGCAAGCGCGCGACGGTCGGGCAGAGCTCGGGCCTGTGCCTGAGCGCCGGCTCCGAGCACAGCAGCAAGGCCGCGGACTTCATGGCGTACGCCGTGTCGGACGAGGCGGCCTCGATCCTGGCCGAGACGGGGTTCACGGTTCCGACCAACGTCGACGTGGCGCACTCCGACTCCTACCTCCAGCCGGGTCAGCTGCCCGAGCACGCGGAGGTCTTCGACCAGCAGGCTCGCTACAGCCGCATCCTGCCGTCCGGGAACTTCCCTGCCGCTGCGGCCGCCGCCGAGCCGCTCCTGACCCGTTTGTTCTACGACGCCCTCATCGAGCCGCTGGACGAGCGCCTCAAGGCGATCGACGAGGCATCGGTGCCGGTGTTCACCCCACCGGCTGTCCCCACGGGCACGCCCAGCGGGTCGGCGACGCCGAGCCCGTAGGTCCTACCCCGTAGGTCCTACTCGGCCTCAGCGCCGGGAGAGTCGAGCTCGCCCGGGTTGCGGATCGCCTCGGCGATGATCGGTGCCATCAGGTCGACCTGCCACTGGCGAGCGCCGAGCGTAAGCAGCTCAGCGCCGACGGCGCCCTCGAGCTCCTCGTCGGCGACCTGCGGCGGGCTCCACAGCAGCCGTCGCATGTAGTCGGGTGTCAGCAGGTTCTCGACCGGCGTGTTCCACTCCTCCGACAGCGCCGTCACCGCCGCGCGCGCCGTGTTCAGACGCGCTGCGGCCACCGGGTCCCGGTCCGGCCACGAGCGCACCTGGGGCGGCCCGTCGGAGCGGTTCGCGACCGGAGGCAGCTCGTTGTCGGGCAGCGCTCGGGCGCGCTTGAGTGCTTCGACCCAGGTGTCCAGGTAGCGGCGGGCGCCACGTCCGTGGAAGCCGGCTGTGTCCATCAGCATCTTGCCGTTGGTCGGCAGCGCGTTCGCAGCCGCGATCATCGCCGAGTCCGGGATCAGGCGGCCCGGGGTGGTGTCGAGGTCGGCGGCGAGCTCGTCCCGCACGGTCCACAGCTCACGCACCGCGGCGAGCGCCCGGCGTCCCTTGGCCTTGTGGATCCCGGACGTGCGCCGCCACGGGTCTTGGCGGGCCGGGGTCTCGTAGGAGAGCAGCGCCTCGAACTCCTGGCGCGCCCACTCGGTCTTGCCGGACGCCTCGAGCTCGGCAGCGAGCACGTCGCGGAGCTCGGTGAGCACCTCGACGTCGAGGGCGGCGTACTCCAGCCACGGCTCGGGCAGAGGGCGCTTCGACCAGTCCGCGGCCGAGTGCTCCTTGCGCATCGTCTTGCCGACGATGACCTCGACGAGGGTGGCCAGGCCGACCCGCGGGTAGCCGAGGAGCCGTGCAGCGAGCTCGGTGTCGAAGAGAGCCGTCGGGACCAGGCCGACCTCGCGCAGGCACGGGATGTCCTGGCTGGCCGCGTGCAGGATCCACTCGGCGCCGCCGAAGGCCTCGTTCAGGTCGTTCAGGTCGTCGAACGCGATCGGGTCGATCAGCGCCGTACCGGCACCCTCACGGCGCAGCTGGATCAGGTACGCGCGGGCGGAGTACCGGTAGCCGGAAGCACGCTCGGCGTCCAGGCCGATCGGTCCGGTGCCGGCGGCCACGGCGCCGACGACCTCGTCGAGCGCAGCACGCGTCTCGACGATCGGGGGCAGTCCGTCGCGCAGGGTCAGCAGGGGAGCCTCGGGCTTCTCCTCGACCGTCTCCTCGACAGCCCGCTCGGACTTGTCCTCAGCCATCTCCACTACTCCGGGCCGCGCTGACCGCGTCGGCTCGGGATCGTGGCAACGCCCTCGGGGACGGGTGCGAGACCGGCGGCGGTGCAGAGCAGCTCGCCCCAGGCCTCGACGTGCGGAGTGAGGTCGCCGACCGGGGTCCACGACGCGCGGATCTCGATCTGGGCGGTGCCGGGCTCGGCGGCCATCCCGCCGAAGCTCTCCGAGGCGACGCTGGTCACCGTGCCCGAGGGGGCGCCGTACTCGGCTCCGTGCGCCTCGAGTGCCTCGGTCAGCCAGGTCCAACCGACCTCGGCGAGCAGCGGGTCGGTCACCAGCTCAGGATCGATGTCCGCGCGGGCGTAGGCCACGCAGCGGAAGGTGCCGTCCCAGGTGTCGTTGCCGGCTGGGTCGTGCAGGACGACGATCCTGCCGGTGCCGACGTCCTCACCGTCCACGGTCACGTCCGCCGAGATCGCCGAGGCGAACGGGGCGATCCGCTGCGGAGCGGGCATCTCCTCGGTGAAGACCTCGGGACGGAAGGTCGCGCCGCGCAGCTGGCGCACGGCGCGCTCGAACTCCGCCGGGATCGGCGTCGGCTCGATGTGCCGTTCGCGGGGTGCAGCCATGGGCTCAGGTTAGGACGGATCAACAGATCCCGCGTCCCCGACTCGCCGCCTGACCTGCGAAGATCGTCCCCATGTCCGTCTCCTCGTCCGTCCCCGAGTCCGTTCAGGACTCCGCCTTCCTCCGCGCCGCCCGCGGCGAGCCCGTGCCGCACACCCCGGTCTGGTTCATGCGCCAGGCAGGCCGGTCGCTCCCCGAGTACCTCAAGGTGCGCGAGGGCGTCACGATGCTGGACTCCTGCATGCAGCCCGACCTGGTCACCGAGATCACCCTGCAGCCCGTCCGCCGGTACGGCGTCGACGCGGCGATCTTCTTCTCCGACATCGTGCTGCCGCTCAAGGCCATCGGGGTCGACCTCGACATCGTGGCCGGGGTGGGGCCGGTGGTCGCGAACCCGGTACGCACCCTGGCCGACGTCGAGGCGATCCCCGACCTCGCGCCCGAGCACGTCCCGTTCATCACCCAGGCCGTCTCGCAGCTCGTCTCCGAGCTGGGCCAGACCCCGCTGATCGGTTTCGCGGGCGCGCCGTTCACGGTCGCCTCCTACCTGGTCGAGGGCGGCCCGTCGAAGGAGCACGCCAAGACCAAGACGTTGATGTTCGGTGCGCCGGACGTCTGGGACGCCCTGATGCGCAAGATCGCCGGCATCTCCGCGGCGTACCTGCACGTCCAGGTCGCCGCCGGCGCCAGCGCCGTCCAGCTGTTCGACTCCTGGGCCGGAGCGGTCACCCGCGCCGACTACGAGAAGCACGTGCTGCCGTACTCGACCGACGTCCTGACCTCGATCGGCGTGACCGGCGTGCCGCGGATCCACTTCGGCGTCGGCACCGGTGAGATCCTGGACCTGATGGGTTCGGCCGGCGCCGAGGTCGTGGGGGTGGACTGGCGGGTGCCGCTCAGCGAGGGCGTACGCCGCGTCGGTGGCCGCAGCGTCCAGGGCAACCTCGACCCGACCCTGGTGTTCGCGCCGACCGAGGTGATGCTCGATCGCGCCGACCAGGTGCTCGCCGCCGGACGCGAGGCACCGGGCCACATCTTCAACCTCGGCCACGGCGTGATCCCCTCGACGAACCCCGACCAGCTCAAGCGGCTGACCGACCACGTCCACGAGGTCAGCGCGCGCTAGCCGACCTGCGCCGTACGCCGGCGTCGCGAGATCCAGACCGGCACGCCGATCGCCGCGAGCACTGCGGCGAACGGCAGCAGGGCGCCGACGCTGACCAGCACCACCGAGGTCACCGTGGCCAGGGCGTCCCAACCCGAATCCAGACCGCCGAGGAACCCGTCGTTGTCGTCGTCCTTCTTCGGCGTCGCGGTCTCGTCGTCCGGCAGCCGCAGGTAGACGTTGATCGTGGCCAGCGCGGTGGAGTCGGACAGGTACTTCTGCTGGGACTCCAGCGCCTCCAGGTCGGCCTGGCGCTGGCTGAGCTGACCCTCGATCGCGATCACCTGGTCGAGGTCCTTGGCCTTCGCGAGCAACGCCTGGATCCGGGCCAGGCTGAGCTTCTGGCTGCGCAGCCGGGCGTTGTTGTCGATCACCTGGGCCGTGACGTCCCCGGAGCTGCGGCTCCGGTCGACCAGCACCCCGAGCTTCGAGATCCGGTCCATCGCCGTACCGAACTTGGTGCTGGGCACCCGTAGCTCGAGCCGCTGCCGGTCGGTGCGACCCTTCTCGTCCGCGCTGGACTCCTCGTCGGCGATGATCCCGCCGAGGGAGTCGAGCAGCTTCTGCAGGTCGAACCGCGCCTGGTCGAGATCCTTGGTGCGCAGCGAGACCTGACCGGTACTGATGATCGCTCGTTCCTGCGGTACGGAGTCACTCTTCGCGACCTTGGCGTCGGAGTACGCGAAGCCCTCGGCACTGGTGCCGCCCGAGGCGTCGCGGGCGCCGGGCGCGGGCTCGGCCCCCGGCGCCGACGCCGGGTCGACCTGGGAGGAGTCGGCATCCGCGCTCGCGGCTTTGGAGTCGCCGGCATCGTGGGCCGCGGCACCGCAGGCGGCGACGAGGGCGAGAACAGGGACGGCGAGGGCCACGCGCGAGATCTTCATGGCGGTACGACGCACGACCTGCCCGTCTGGATCCCTCCTCCGCCGGATCCGTAGTCTGGGAGGCGTGTCCGCCACCCCCGCTCCGGTCGTCGTCGTCATCGGCGGCGGCATCGCCGGCCTGGCGGCAGCAGCCCGGATGCGCGAGGAACGGCCCGACGCCGAGATCGTGGTGCTCGAGGGCTCCCCGGAGATCGGCGGCAAGCTGAAGCTGGCGGAGGTCGGTGGCGTGGTCGTCGACGTGGGGGCGGAGGCGATGCTCAACCGGCGTCCCGAAGCGGTCGCGCTGGCGCGCACCTCCGGGCTGGCCGATGCGGTCGTGCACCCGGCCACGATCACCGCGCACCTGTGGAACCGGGGCGACCTGGTGACGATGCCGCGCACGATGATGGGCATCCCCGTCGACCTCCGTGCGTTGGCCGAGACCGGCGTGATCTCCAAGGCCGGGATGGCGCGCGCGGCGATGGACACCGTCCTGCCCGCGACGTCGCTGGACGGCCGCGACACGAGCATCGGGGGGCTGGTCGAGGAGCGCTTCGGCAAGGAGGTCGTCGACCGACTCGTCGAGCCGCTCCTGGGCGGGGTGTACGCCGGGCACGCCCGGGAGATCTCCGCACGTGCCGCCGTACCGCAGGTGGTGGCGCTGCTGGACCGCGACCGCTCGCTGGGCAAGGCGGCAGCGCGCGCGACGTCCGGGCCTGCCAGCGAGATACCCGTCTTCGCCGGCCTCGTCGGCGGAGTCGGACGGCTTCCCGCCGCGGTGGCGACCGCCAGCGGAGCCCAGATCAGGGTCGGTACCACCGCACGCGGCCTGGCCCGTCGGCCGGAAGGCGGCTGGACCGTCGTGGTGGGCTCCACCACGGCACCCGAGCTCGTGCACGCCGACGCCGTCGTGGTCGCGGTTCCGGCCCGTGCGGCGGCGAAGCTGCTCAGCGACGTCGTACCGAGAGCGGCCCTGGAGCTCGCGCGGATCGAGCACGCCTCGGTCGCGCTGGTGACCATGGCGTTCGCGGCCCGGGACTTCCCGGCCGTCACCGGGTCGGGGTTCCTGGTCCCGCCGGTGGAGAAGCGCACGATCAAGGCGGCCACGTTCTCGTTCGCGAAGTGGGACTGGGTCCGCGAGACGGGGGACGGTGTCCTGGTCATGCGTTGCTCGATCGGGCGCCACCGCGAGGAGCACCAGCTGCAGGCCAGCGACGAGGAGCTCGTGCAGGTCGCGCTCGAGGACCTGACCGATGCCATCGGCCTGTCGGTCAAGCCCATCGACACGCACGTCCAGCGCTGGGGCGGGGGGCTGCCGCAGTACGCCGTCGGGCACCTCGACCGGATCGGAACCGTGCGGGCCGAGGTGGCCCGGGTGCCGGGCCTGGCGGTGTGCGGAGCGGCGTACGACGGGCTCGGGATCCCGGCGTGCATCGCCTCGGCACACCTGGCCGTCTCGTCGTTGCTGGACCAACTACCCGCCCTGCCTTCGACTCCTTAGGTGACCCTTGGGAGGATGTCCCCATGTCGACGTCTGTGAAGAAGGCCCGCGAGATCAACGAGATGGTGCGCTACACCATGTGGTCGGTCTTCCGCCTCGACGACCTGTACGGGACCGCGGACAGGAGCGACGAGATCAGCGAGGTCGAGACGCTCTTCGCCGAGCTCGACGCGGCCGACGTCACCACCCGTGGCGTGTACGACGTCGGCGGCCTGCGCGCGGACGCCGACGTGATGATCTGGTGGCACGCCGAGACCTCCGACGAGCTGCAGGACGCCTACCACCGGTTCCGCGCGACCGGCTTCGGCCGTCGACTGGCGCCGGTCTGGTCGCAGATGGCCCTGCACCGTCCCGCCGAGTTCAACAAGAGCCACGTGCCGGCCTTCCTCGCCGACGAGGAGGTGCAGCCCTACGTCTGCGTCTACCCGTTCGTGCGGTCCTACGAGTGGTACCTGCTCGAGGACGGCGAGCGTCGTCGCCTGCTCGCCGAGCACGGCAGGATGGCGCGCGACTACCCGGACGTGCGGGCGAACACGGTCTCGTCGTTCGCGCTCGGTGACTACGAGTGGATGCTGGCCTTCGAGGCCGCCGAGCTGTACCGGATCGTCGACCTGATGCGCCACCTGCGCGGGTCCGAGACCCGGCGCCACGTGCGCGAGGAGACCCCGTTCTACACGGGCCGTCGGCTGGAGACCGCGGAGATGATCAACAAGCTCCCCTGAGCCCGGGTCGTGTGCCCCAGGACGCGCTGGGCCGCGTCCTGGAGCACACAACTCAAGTCTCAGGCCTCGTCCGGCTCCAGCGTCAGGCTGATCGAGTTGATGCAGTAGCGCTGGTCGGTCGGCGTCCCGTAGCCCTCGCCCTCGAACACGTGGCCGAGGTGCGAGCCGCAGTTCGCGCAGCGGACCTCGGTGCGCACCATGCCGCCGGAGGTGTCGGTGATGTACTCGACCGTGTCGCCGGCGAGCGGGGCGTAGAACGACGGCCAGCCGCAGTGCGAGTCGAACTTGGTGTCGCTGCGGAAGAGCTCGGTCTGGCAGGCGCGGCACTTGTACACACCGACCGTCTTGGTGTCGGTGTACTCACCGGTGAAAGCCCGCTCGGTCCCGGCCTGGCGGAGCACCTGGAACTCGGCGGGGGAGAGCTGCTCGCGCCACTCGGCGTCGGACTTCTCGACCTTGTATCCCATACCTGAAGTCTACTGACCGGGTGGTTTCCCTACTTGATCGAACCGGGGAAATCGGACACCCTCAAGGCCCTCGGATCTCTCAGGAACAGAAGGTTGCCCCATGGCTCGCACATCTCGGATCGCCCGGCTCTCGATCGCTGCAGCTGCAGGCGCCGTCATCCTCGCCGGCAGCGTCTCGTCGTACGCCGCCGAACCCACCGACCAGGCCGCGGCCGGAGGGTGGGTCTACTTCGGCGCCGACAACGGGTCGACCGGGTGCGAGCTGTTCCGGACCAACGGCTCGACGACCGAGCTGGTCAAGGACATCATCACCGGCACGGAACCCGGCTACCCCGCGCAGCCGGCGGCCCTGGGCTCCAAGGTCGTGTTCGGCGCGAGCGACGGCGTCCACGGCAAGGAGCCCTGGGTCTCCGACGGCACCGACGCCGGGACCTTCATGCTCAAGGACGTTCGGCTGGGGTCCGGGTGGAGCAACGCGGGTGGCTTCTACACCTGGCAGGGCAAGACCTACTTCCGGGCCAACGACGGCAGCCACGGCCGCGAGCTCTGGGTGACCAACGGCACGCCCGGTGGCACGAAGCTGGTCAAGGACATTCTTCCGGGCTCGGCAGGAAGCGAGCCGGCGTTCTTCGCGGGCATGGGCAACAAGGTCTACTTCGCCGCGAACAAGGACCTGTGGGTCAGCGACGGCACCACGGCGGGCACGAAGAAGGTGAAGGACCTGAACTCCAAGGGCACTTGGGGGATCACGGGTCTCGGCAAGAAGATCGTCTTCACGGCCTCGGCCAAGGGCAAGGGTCGCGAGCTCTGGGTGTCCACCGGGACCAAGAAGGGCACCAAGCTGCTCAAGGACATTCGCAAGGGCTCGAAGGGCAGCGACCCCGAGCAGGGCGCACGCGTCGGCAAGAAGGTGGTGTTCAGCGCGTACGACAAGTCCCACGGTCGCGAGCTTTGGGTCACCAACGGCACCAAGAAGGGCACCAAGCTCCTCAAGGACCTGAAGAAGGGCAAGAAGAGCGCCAACGCCGGGGTGTTCTCCGCGGCAGGCTCGAAGGCGTACTTCGTGGCCGACGGCGGCAGCAACGTCTACACCGTGTGGAAGACGAACGGTACGAAGGCCGGGACCAGCAAGGTCGCGTCCTTCAACCGCGGCGGCAGCTACGACTACCCCGAGTCCTTCGCGACCGCGGGCGCCGTCACCTACTTCCAGGCGTGGAGCGGCAGCACGCTGAAGGAGCAGGTCTGGCGCACCAACGGAACCGCGGCCGGTACGACGCGGGTCACCTCGATCCCCGGCGGTGTCAGCGACTGCGGGAGCAACTGACTCCCGAGAGGTCACAGATGTCCCACCCCCGTACGGCGAGAGGTCACAGATGACCCGCTCCCGTACGGCGAGAGGTCACAGATGTCTCACTGAAGTGCGCCGAGAGGGCGCTGATGTCGCACCCGGTGCGACATCAGCGCCCTCTCGATGCGTGTGACCGAGACATCTCGGACCTCTCGGCGTTCCGGGGCGGGACATCTGTGACCTCTCGGCGATCGGGCTAGGGTCGGGGGCATGGCTACGCCCGCTGCTGAGGTCCTCGCCGGTGACCGTGCTGTCCGGGTCTCGAGCCCCGACCGGGTGATCTACCCGGGGACGGAGTCGACGCCGGAGGTCACCAAGCTGATGGTCGCGCAGTACTTCTGCGACGTCGGCGACGGCCTGATGCGCGCGCTCGGTGACCGCCCGACGGCGTTGGAGCGGTGGCCCAAGGGCGTGCTGCCGGGCATCAAGCTCGGCACCGGCCGGCCGGGGGAGAAGTCGGACGCGTTCTACCAGAAGCGGGTGCCGATGGGCGCGCCCGACTACCTCGAGGACTGCGAGATCACATTTCCCTCGGGTCGGACCGCGAAGGAGGTCTGCCCGACCGAGATCGCCGTGCCGGTGTGGTGCGCGCAGATGGGCACGCTCACCTTCCACCCGTGGCCCGTACGCCGCTCCGACGTCGACAAGCCGGACGAGCTGCGCATCGACCTCGACCCCCAACCCGGTACGTCGTTCAGCGACGCCGTCCGTGTCGCCGGCGTCGCCAAGGAGCTGCTCGAGGACCTCGGGATCGTGGGGTTCCCGAAGACCTCGGGCAGCCGGGGCGTGCACATCTACGTGCGGATCGAGCCACGCTGGGACTTCGTCGACGTCCGCCACGCCGCGATCGCCTTCGGGCGCGAGCTGGAGAAGCGGGACGACGGTGTCACGACCGCCTGGTGGAAGGAGGAGCGCGGCGAGCGCATCTTCGTCGACTTCAACCAGAACTCCCGCGACCGCACGATCGCCTCTGCGTACTCGCTGCGGCCGATCCCCGGCGCCCCGGTCTCCACGCCGATGACCTGGGACGAGCTGGCCGGCGTCACCGACCCGAAGGTCTACAACCTGTTCACCGTCCCCGACCGACTGGCCGACGGCGACCCGTGGGCCGCGATCGACGACGTCGCTTGCTCGTTGCAGCCGCTGCTGGACGCGTTCGAGGAGCAGGGCGCCGTCGAGCTCAACTACCCGCCGGACTACCCGAAAATGCCTGGCGAGCCGCCGCGGGTGCAGCCGAGCAAGAAGGTCGCCGAGCACTGGGACGACGAAGGCAACCGGATCGACGGCTGAGCCGCTATCGTCCCGGTCATGACTGAGACCGACCTCGCCGAGGCCACCGCAGGAGTCCATGCCGTCGTCCCGATCCTGGGCGCGATGGGTCTCGAGGTGCTCGAGGCGACACCCGGGAGCGCGGCCGCCCGCATCCCGAGCGGACCCAACGTGAACCACTTCGGTGTCGCGTACGCCGGGTCGCTGTTCTCAGTGGCGGAGATGCTCGGCGGGATCATCGGCGGCTTCTTCGACGTGTCCGGAGCGGTACCCCTGGTGAAGCGGCTGGAGATCGACTTCACCCGCCCGGCGATGACCGCGGCCACGGCGAGGACGACGCTGTCGGAGGAGGAGCGCGCGCGGGTCCAGGCCGAGGCGACCGAAAACGGCAAGTCCAACTTCGAGCTGCTCACCGAGGTCACCGACGAGGACGGCACCGTGGTCGCGAAGACCCACGGTTTCTACCAGCTCAGGGTGATGGGTTGAGGAACAGCACGCGCGGAACAGCGGCGGGCGATCTACCCTGATCGGCATGAGCTTCGTCGGACCGTTCCTGGTTGCCGTGGTGGTGCTCGCCGCAGTGATCTCCTTGGCCGTATCGGTGGTGCGGTCGTTGCGCACGCCCATCGTCAACGTGGCTGACGAGCTCGTCGTGTCCGCGCCGGCGGTCGAGGTGGAGTCCGCAGTGGTCGAGCTGCTGGGCCTGGCCCGCAAGGTCGAGCTCGAGATGGTCCTCCCCGGCACCTACCAGCTCTCGTACCGCTACAGCTCCGGCGCGATGCTCTTCCTCGCGCTCGTGACCTTCCCGATCGGTCTGTTGCTGCTCGCCTTCGGCGCGACCCGCATGAAGCTCACCGTCTCGGTTGTCGCTGATGCGGAGTCGACGAGGATCCGGGTGTTCGGCCGGGTGCACCAGCCGCTCGCCGTCGCGATCGGCGAGGCCCTGGAGACGCGCTTCCGTCAGGTCCCGGTCAGGCGCTGACCGGGAAAGGATCCTCGCCACGCTGGTAGGCACCCGCGATGTCCCGGATCCGCTCCTCGGACTCGCGCCAACCGCGAACGCCGACGGTCCCGAGGGTCTGGTCGCCGTACGTCGCCTCGATCTTCCACGGCAGCAGGTAGAGCATCCGGGCCGCCGCGAGCAGCGGCAGCAGGAGCAGGAGCAGCAGGAAGAACTCTCCGGCGAGAACCGCGACGGTCAGGATGATGCCGCCGAAGAGGGCCAGGAAGATCGCCAGCGCGAGGAGCGCGACGAAGCTGACCGGGTCGTCAGCACCCCCGACGATGTCGAAGGCGTCGAAGCCGTCGAACTTGCGGGCCTTGAGACGCCAGGGGACCCAGCGCCGACGGACGGTGACGTACCGGCCGTCCAAGGCCTGGACGATCACAGGCCGGTGATGCCTTCGCCCTCGCCCGCCTGCTCGTCGAAGGTCTCGTGCTCGAGCAGGTGCAGGACCGGCACGCCGAGCTTGCGTCGCGCGCGCGAGGTCCAGTCGAGGTGGAAGAACTCGGAGACGACGTGCGGGCGGGTCAGGATGATCGCCTCGCGCGCGTCCACCGCGGCGACCTTGCCGGCCAGGCCCTCGATCGGGTCGGTGGTGACGATGTCGCCCACGGCGCGACCGCCCGCAGCCTCGATGGCGGCGACCGAGTCGCGTACGGCGTCACGCGCCACGTCCAGCAGGTCCTGCTGGAGCTCGGCGACCACGTCGGGGTCGGTGAGGATCGGGGGAGCGACGAGGGTCTCGCCGGCACCGAGCCCGCCGATGCCGGCCTCGATCCGCGCCGCGCTCTCCTCGACCGGGATGAGCACGTGGTACAGGACCGGGTCCTCGATCCCGTCGTGCAGGCTGCGGATCTGGGTCGCATCCTGCGCGGTGAGCGCCTGCTCGATCAGCAGCGCCACGTCGTAGTCGCTCATCGCGTCTCCTTGCCGGTCGAAGAGTTCACACCCAACACCTTAGACAGGTCGTAGTTCACCGGCTCGTCGAGCTGCTCGTAACCGCACGACTCCGGATCGCGGTCAAGGCGCCAGTGCTTGAACTGGGCGGTGTGCCGGAAGCGTCGACCTTCCATGTGCTCGTAGCCGACCTCGAGCACGCGCTCGGGGCGCAGCGGGGTGAAGGACAGGTCCTTCCCGGCGCTCCACCGGCTCTGCGTCCCTGGCACGCGATCGGGGTTGGCCGTCAGGAACTCCTGCCACCGCCCCCACGGGTGCTCGTCGATCGGGACGACCAGCGGTTGCAGCTCCTCGATGAGCTCGGCGCGACGGGCCTCGGTGAACGATGCGGCGACACCGACGTGCTGGAGCTCGCCGTCGGCGTACAGGCCGAGCAGGAGGGAACCGAGCAACGGTCGCTCGGGTGTGGAGTTCTTGTGCTCGCGGTAGCCGGCGACGACGACGTCGGCGGTCCGCGCGTGCTTGATCTTGAGCATGGTGCGCCCGTTCGGGCTGTACGGCGCGGCCATCGGCTTGGCGATCACGCCGTCGAGCCCGGCGCCCTCGTACTGCTCGAACCAGGCTTCGGCCTCGACCGGGTCGAGGGTGGTGCGGGTCAGGTACGTCGGACCGGACAGTCCGGTGAGGTGCTGTTCCATCAGCGCCCGGCGCTCGGCGAAGGGCCGCTCGGTGAGGTCCTCGTCGCCGTACGCGAGCAGGTCGAACGCCACGAAGCTGGCCGGGGTCTCCTCGGCCAGCTTGGCGATGCGCGAGGCTGCCGGGTGGATCCGCTCCTGGAGCACCTCGAACTCGAGCCGGGGTCCGATCGCGACGAAGAGCTCACCGTCCAGCACGCACCGGTCGGGCAGCTGGGTGCGCAGCGCCTCGACGACCTCGGGGAAGTAGCGGGTCAGCGGCTTGGTGTTGCGCGAGGTCATCTCGACCTCGTCGCCGTCCTTGAAGACGAGGCATCGGAAGCCGTCCCACTTGGGCTCGAAGGACAGGCCACCCTCGAACTTCGCCGGGTCGGGGATGCCCTTCACTGATTTCGCGAGCATGGGCTGCACGGGCGGCATCACCGGAAGGTCCACGCGCGAAGCCTACCGAGCGCCCGGGCTTGCTCGTGGCCGAGTGGACGACAGTGCGTTGACGAGCGCAGCGAGGATCATGAGGGGGAGCGTAGCCCTAGGCTCTGACCATGAGCTCCCCGATCTCGGACGCACTCCGGTACCGCCACGGCACCGACCTGGCCGACCTCGACACCCGGGGCACGCCCGGTTTCGACGGCAGCAAGAGCGATGCCGAGAAGGCGCTGCCCGAGCTCGCCCCCGAGATGGCAGACCTGCAGGAGAAGCTCTTCGCCGCCGGTTACACCGGATCGGACCGGCGCCTGCTGCTGGTCCTGCAGGGCATGGACACCTCCGGCAAGGGCGGCATCCTCCGGCACGCGGTCGGCCTCCTCGACCCCGGCGGCATGCGCCTGAAGTCGTTCAAGAAGCCGACCAAGGAAGAGCTCTCGCACGACTTCCTGTGGCGGATCGAGCGTGAGCTGCCCGGCCCCGGCGAGATCGGCATCTTCGACCGCTCGCACTACGAGGACGTGCTGGTGGTCAAGGTGCACCAGCTCACCGACGCCGCCGAGATCGAGCGCCGGTACGACGCCATCAACGCTTTCGAGCAGCGCCTCGTCGACGAGGGCACGGTGATCGTGAAGTGCATGCTGCACATCTCGCCCGAGACCCAGAAGGAGCGCCTCCTCGCCCGGCTCGACGACCCCACCAAGCAGTGGAAGTTCAAGCCCGAGGACGTCGACGAGCGTGGCCACTGGGACGCCTACCAGGCGGCGTACGCCACCGCGCTCGAGTGGTGCAGCACCGAGGCTGCTCCCTGGCACGTCGTGCCGAGCGACCGGAAGTGGTACCGCAACTGGGCGATCGGGCAGCTCCTGCGCGAGCACCTGGCCGCGCTCGACCTGGACTGGCCGGAGCCGGACTACGACATCGCCGAGCAGCGTGCCCGCCTGGAGAACGAGAAGTGAGCCTCCCGCAGGTCACCGCCACCCGGTTTATCGCTCCGCTGCGTGAGGGCGGTTCGCTGCCCGGGATCGTCGAGGCCGACGACCTCGGCACCTACGTCTGCAAGTTCCGCGGCGCGGGCCAGGGGCTCAACGTCCTGGTGGCCGAGGTCATCGTCAGCGGACTGGCGGACCTGCTCGACCTGCGCACGCCGCGCCTGGCCGAGATCGACCTCACCGAACCGATCGCGCGGTACGAGGCCGACGAGGAGGTCCAGGACCTGCTCAACGCCAGCCTGGGGAAGAACCTCGGTGTCGACTTCCTGCCCGGCTCGTTCGGTTTCGACTCGACCACCGAGTTCCCCGTAGAGGTCGGGACCAAGGTGTTGTGGCTGGACGCGTTCACCGCCAACGTCGACCGCACCTGGCGCAACCCGAACCTGCTCGTCTGGCACGGCGACGTCTGGGCGATCGACCACGGGGCGTCGTTGTACTTCCACCACGCCTGGAGCGGCGGGGTCACCGACCCGCAGCGTTTCGCCGAGCAACCGTGGTCGTCGGCCGACCACGTGATGGCGGCGTACGTCGACCAGCTGCCCGCCGTCGCCGACGGCTACGCCGATCTGGTCACCGATGCCGCGCTGGCGGAGATCACCGCGCAGGTCCCCGACGAGTGGTTGGTCGGGCCGGTCGGCCCCGAGGAGCTGCGCGAGGCCTACCGGCGGTTCCTGCGTGCGCGCCTGGACGGGTCCCGCAGCTGGCTCCCGCGGCGAGGTGCTGCATGAGCCTGATGCCCTACCAGTACGTCGTGCTGCGCTGCGTCCCGCGCGTGGAGCGCGAGGAGTTCGTGAACGTCGGCCTCGTTCTCTACTGCGAGGACGCCGGGTTCCTGGAGTGCCACTGGCGCGTCACGGTGGCCCGGTTGCGCGCGCTCGATCCGCAGGTCGACGTGACCGCGGTGAGCGACGCGCTGTGCTTCATCGACGACGTGTGCGCCGGCGACGAGGACGCCGGCTCGGTCGGTCGGCAGTCGCTCAGCAGCAGGTTCGGGTTCCTCAAGGCGCCGCGTTCGACGGTCGTGCAGCCGGGGCCCGTGCACGGCGGGCTCACTGCCGACCCGAGCGAGGAGCTGGTCCGGCTGCTGGAGGCGCTGGTGGAGCCTCCGGCGTACGAGCGGGACGCGACCTAGGCGCGCACGTCACCAGGTTTCGCCACGCTGGTCGCGTCTTCGCTAGACCGGGACGAGCTCGACGGCCCCGACGGCGTACCGCGCCAGGATCGTCCGCGCGACCTCCGGGTCGGCTCCGAGCGGCTCGGAGACCGCCACGGCGCCGGCCTCGAGCGCGAGCTCGGCGGCCCGGTCGGGCAGGAAGCCCGGCGCGAGGAACATCGAGGCAACCGCGACGTGGCGCCGTCCCTCGGCGCGGAAGGCGCGTACGGCCTCACCGGTCGCCGGGGGAGTCGTGGAGGCGAACGCTGCAGTCACCGGAAGCTTGTGGTGGGCGCCCCAGACGCGAGCGAGACGCGCGACGGCCTGGTTGGCCAGCGGGTCCGAGGAGCCGGCTGCGGCGAGGACCAGGGCGTCGAGCTCACGGACCCGGGCGGCGCTGAGCGCTTCGCGCAGCCGCTTGTCGAGGACCTCCAGGAAGGTGTGCTCGAGGCCCAGCACCTTGGTGGCACGGATCTGCAGACCGGGGTGCCGCTCGGTCGCCTCGGCGATCACCTGGGGCACGTCCACCTTCGCGTGGAACGCCTCGCTGAGCAGCAGCGGCACTACGACGATCTCCTCGTAGCGGGCACGGACCAGCTTGTTGACGGTCGTCTCGAACGACGGCCGCACGTGGTCGAGGAACGCGACCTCGATCCGCAGGTCCGGACGCATCAGGCGGGTCTCGGCGACCAGTGCTTCGATGGTCGCCTTCGATCGGGGATCGCGACTGCCGTGGGCAAGGGCGATGAGGGCTGGAGCGGTCACGGACCGGTCTCCCTTCTCGTCGATCGCGCTGTGACGCCGTTGTCTCTGCGATGGGTGGGTGCTGCTCGGGGTGGGTGTTCGTCTGCTACTGGTGGATCCCGCACTCGGTCTTGTTCGTGCCGGCCCAGCGACCGCTCCGGGCGTCCTCGCCCGGTGCGACCCGCGAGGTGCACGGCCAGCAGCCGATCGAGGGGTACCCGTCGTACTGCAAGGGGTTGACCAGGACACCGTTCTCCACGATGTACTTCTCGATGTCCTCGTCGGTCCAGCGGGCCAGTGGCGAGACCTTGACCTTCTGCTTCTTCTCGTCCCAGCCGACGACCGGGGCGATGACCCGGTTGTGGGTCTCTGCCCGGCGCAGGCCGGTCGCCCAGGCGTCGTAGTTGCCCAGCGTGTCGGCGAGCGGCTGGACCTTGCGCAGCTTGCAGCACAGGTCCGGGTCGGTCTTGTAGAGGTCCTTGCCGTACTGGGCGTCCTGCTCGGCGACCGACTGCACCGGCGTGATGGTGAGCAGGTTGACCGGCATCGTCGCGGCGACGGCGTCGCGGGTCCCGATGGTCTCGACGAAGTGGTAGCCGGTGTCGAGGAAGACGACCTTGACGCCGGGGGCGACCTTGGAGGCCACGTGGGCGAGTACTGCGTCTCCCATCGAGGACGTCACGCAGAACCGCTCGCCGAAGGTGGCGAAGGCCCACTCGACGATGTCCTCGGCAGGCGCGAGCTCGAGCTCCGCGCCGACCTGGAAGACGATGTCCTTCAGCTCCTCGATGCTGCGTCCCTCGGTCGCCGATCCACGCGCCGCGCGAGCCGCGAGGGTGGTGGGCGTGGTCATCGGTCACCTCCCAACGCAGGACGGGCCAGTTTTCCGATCATGGTGATCTTGAACGCGCGCAGGCAGGAACGGCATTCCCAGCCGCCCTGCGGGGCAGCACCGTCGGACCTGGCAGCGCCCTCGTGGGGCCACAGGTTCTCGCCACCGCAGAAAGGGCAGTGGTACGGCACGGCGCGCTCGGAGGAGGTCATCAGATCGTCACCGGCTCCTTGGCGTACGCCGTCTCGCCGCGGAGCACCTCGTCGTCGGCCCGAAGGACCCACGCGGCGAAGGACTCACCCTCGGTCCGCTCGGCCAGGTAGGCGGTGACGACGTTGGTCACGTAGTCATCGAGGCCGGCGCTGGTGACCTTGTGGGCGCGAAGCTTCTTGCCGAACGTGTCGTGCAGGCCGATGCCACCACCGAGGTGCACCTGGAACCCCTCGACCTGGTTGCCCTCGGCGTCCAGCGCGACCATGCCCTTGAGGCCGATGTCGGCGACCTGGGTGCGCGCACAGGAGTTCGGGCAGCCGTTCACGTTGATCGTGATCGGGGTGTCGAGGTCGGGGAAGCGCGCCTCCAGCTCACCGACCAGCGCGCGGGCGCGCTCCTTGGTGTCGACGATCGCGAGCTTGCAGAACTCGATGCCGGTGCAGGCCATCGTGTTGCGGCGCCAGTTCGACGGGTTGGCCTCGAGGCCGATCGCGGAGAGGTCGGCGACGAACGCGTCCACGTCGGTGCCGTCGACGCCGAGGACGACCAGCTTCTGCTGCGCGGTGAGCCGGGCTCCGGCGGCGCCGTACTTCTCGACCAGGTCACCGAGGTCGGTGAGCACCTGGCCGTTGACGCGGCCGGCGATCGGGGCGGCACCGATGTAGAACTTGCCGTCCTTCTGGGCGTGCACGCCGACGTGGTCACCGCTGTCGGTGGAGACCGGCGGGGAGTCGACGCGGACGAGCGTCTTGTCGAGGTACTCGTTCTCGAGGACCTCACGGAATTTGTCCACGCCCCAGTCCGCGACGAGGAACTTCAGCCGGGCACGCGCGCGCAGCCGGCGGTAGCCGTAGTCACGGAAGATCCCGGCGACACCGGCCCACACGTCGGGGACCTCGTCGAGCGGGATCCAGACGCCGAGCTTCTGGGCGAACATCGGGTTCGTCGACAGGCCGCCGCCGACCCAGACGTCGAAACCGGGTCCGTGCTCGGGGTGCACGACACCCACGAACGAGACGTCGTTGACGGCCGGCACGGTGTCCAGGCTCGGGTGTCCTGTGAGCGAGGTCTTGAACTTCCGCGGGAAGTTCGAGAACTCCTTGTTGTTGAGGTACCGGCGCTTGATCTCCTCCAGCGCCCAGGTGCCGTCGATGATCTCGTCAGCGGCGACGCCGGCGACGGGGGAGCCCAGGAACGGTCGCGGGCTGTCGCCGCACGCCTCGAGGCTGCTCATCCCGACCGAGTCGAGGAGCTCCCAGATCGCGGGGACGTCCTCGATCTGGATCCAGTGGTACTGGATGTTCTGGCGGTCGCTGATGTCGGCGGTGCCACGGGCGTAGTCCGTGCCGATGGTGCCGAGTGCGCGGAGCTTGGCCGCGTCGAGGAGCTCGCCGTCGCTGCGGACGCGCATCATGAAGAAGCGGTCGTCCAGCTCCTCCTCCTCCATCGCCCCGGTGTGGAAGCCGTCGATGCCGGGTTTGCGCTGGGTGTACAGGCCCATCCACCGGAAGCGGCCACGCAGGTCGGCAGGGTCGATCGAGTCGAAGCCGCGCTTGGAGTAGGTGTAGAGGATCCGGTCCCGCACGTTCAGCGGGTCGTCGTCCTTCTTGGACTGCTCGTTCTTGTTCAGCGGCTCACGCTGGCCCAGCGACCACTGGCCCTCGGCCCTCTTCGGGCGCGGGATCTCGGTCTTGCGAGGCGGAAGGGAATCGAAACGCTGGTCAGGCATCTGAGAAGGAAGTCCTTCGCTGAAGGGGAGCGCATGCGTCGTTGCACACGGAGGTGAACAAGGGCGAGGTTCAGCGGGCGGGACACATGGCGCTACCGGTACGACCGAGGTCCACGTGACGACGTGTCACGAGCCAGGTCGAGGTGGAGGCGCTGATCATGGGTCAAGTCTCAGGTTCCGGACACGCGTTCCACAAACCCGAATCTCATGTCATGAGACGCCTGTCCGTCATTTGGTATGGGCCCGGGTGGTCCGCCCGCGGTCCGAGGTCGGCTCTAGGCTGTGCGCATGAGCGCCGAATCCCTCGCCAAGACGACTTCTGCAGCGTACGACGCCATGCTGGAGGTGATCGCGTCCGTGGAGCCGCGTGTGGCGGAAGCCACACGCAAGGAGCTCGCCGACCAGCGCTCGTCGCTCAAGCTGATCGCCTCGGAGAACTACGCATCGCCCGCGACCCTGATGACGATGGGCACCTGGTTCTCCGACAAGTACGCCGAGGGCACCGTCGGTCACCGCTTCTACGCGGCCTGCCAGAACGTCGACACCATCGAGTCGCTGGCTGCCGAGCACGCCCGCGAGCTCTTCGGAGCGCCGTACGCCTACGCGCAGCCGCACTCGGGCATCGACGCCAACCTGGTCGCCTTCTGGTCGATCCTGGCGCACCGCGTCGAGACGCCGGCCCTGGAGAAGTACGGCGTCAAGAACGTCAACGAGCTCTCCGAGACCGACTGGGAGCAGCTGCGCCACGAGTTCGGCAACCAGCGGCTGCTCGGCATGGCCCTGGACGCCGGTGGTCACCTGACCCACGGCTTCCGACCGAACATCAGCGGCAAGATGTTCCACCAGCAGCAGTACGGCACCGACCCGGAGACCGGGCTGCTCGACTACGACGTGGTAGCCGCGAAGGCTCGCGAGTTCAAGCCGGCCGTCCTGGTCGCCGGGTACTCGGCGTACCCGCGACGCGTGAACTTCGCCAAGATGCGCGAGATCGCCGACGAGGTCGGCGCCACTCTGATGGTCGACATGGCGCACTTCGCCGGTCTGGTCGCGGGCAAGGTCTTCAACGGCGACGAGAACCCGGTCCCGTTCGCGCACATCACCACCACGACCACGCACAAGTCACTGCGCGGCCCGCGCGGTGGCCTCGTCCTGGCCCAGGAGGAGTTCGCGGCCGACGTCGACCGCGGCTGCCCGATGGTGCTCGGTGGCCCGCTGTCGCACGTGATGGCCGCCAAGGCGGTCGCCCTGGCAGAGGCGCGCCAGCCGGCGTTCCAGACCTACGCCCAGAACATCGCCGACAACGCGAAGTCGCTGGCTGACGGGTTCCTGACCCGTGGCGCCAAGCTGGTCACCGGCGGTACCGACAACCACATCGTGCTGCTCGACGTCGCCTCGTTCGGACTGACCGGTCGCCAGGCGGAGTCGGCGCTGCTCGACGCCGGCGTCGTCACCAACCGCAACTCGGTCCCGAACGACCCGAACGGCGCCTGGTACACCACCGGCGTCCGCCTGGGCACGCCTGCGCTGACGACCCGCGGCTTCGGCCACGAGGAGTTCGACAAGGTCGCCGAGATGATCGTCGACGTGCTCACGAACACCGAGGCCGGCACCAACAAGGCCGGCGCGCCCTCCAAGGCGACGTACAAGCTGGCCGACGGCGTCGCGGACCGCGTGCGGTCGCAGTCGGCGGAGATGCTGGACAAGCACCCGCTGTACCCGGGCCTCGAGCTGAGCTGACGCCGTACGCCACCGCCCGCCTGACGAACGGGTCACATCGGCCTCCACGGTGCGTGGATCCAGCCGCGTCTGGCTCTACGGTTGACCCCATGGTCTCCCCGAGCAGTGCGTCGACGCCTGCTCGCCGGTGGACCCCGACCAACGTCGGCAAGGCGCTGTGGCGGCTGACCGTCTCGACGGTCGACACCTGCATGAAGAACCGGGTGACCGGGTTGGCGGCCGAGGCGGCGTTCTTCGCGATCCTCTCGCTACCCCCATTGATCTTCGCGCTCGCAGGTTCGGTCGGCTACGTGTTCAACCAGTTCAGCGACGACCAGATCAACGACGTCCGCACCAACGTGCTGGACCTCGCCGGTCAGGCGCTGACCCCGGACACGGTCCAGAAGATCATCCAACCGACGCTCGACGACGTGCTCAACGGCGGTCGGTACGACGTGATCTCGATCGGCTTCATCCTCGCGCTCTGGTCGGGCTCCCGTGCCCTCAACGTCTTCGTCGACACCATCACCATCATGTACGGCCTCGGCGGGCACCGCGGGATCGTGCGGACCCGGGCGCTGTCGTTCCTGCTCTACGTCCTGGGGATGTTCACCGGGGTCATCACGATCCCGCTGGTCGTGGCCGGGCCGAAGCTGGTCGACGAGGCGCTCTCGGAGCGCTGGGACTGGCTGAACGAGCTGTACTGGCCGACGGTCGTGGTGCTCTGCATCTGCTTCCTCGCCACCCTGTACCACCTCTCGGTGCCGGTCCGTACGTCGTGGCGCTTCAACCTCCCCGGTGCGGTGTTCACCCTGTTCTGCTGGGTGGTCGGCTCCGCCGTGCTGCGCTGGGTGCTGGTCAGCACGGCGCAGGGCTCGACCTCGATCTACGGCCCGCTGGCAGCGCCGATCGCGATCCTGCTGTGGCTCTACGTGCTCTCGATCGCGGTGCTCATCGGTGCCGCCCTGAACGCGGCGTTCGACCAGATCTGGCCGCAGAAGGAGACGACCCGGGCACGGTCGGAGCTGCTGAAGAGGTTGAGCCTGGACGTGGTCCTGCCGTGGCGTACGACGACGGGTGCGGAGGACGACTCGACACCGGACTCCGGGGTCTCGGAAACCGGGCCGTCCCAGGGCGCGGAGAAGTCCGGTTAATCGCGTGCCAGAGGTGAATTCGCGCCGTACATTGAGCGCGTGACTTCCGTCGAAGAGATCGGCGTTCGATGAGCGTCGAGCGTGTGACGCGACTCGACCCCTGGTTGGGTTGCGTCGTCGGCTGCGAGCCGGGTGTCGCCGTCGTTCGGACCGAGCGCGGCGAGGTGCGAGCGACCTACTCGGGTCGGATGCTCGGTCGGATCGCGCGCGACCGCGCGTGCGCCGTGCAGACGGGTGACTGGGTGGTCCTTCGCCGCTGGCCGGACAAGCGCGTGACGATCGAGGACATCTCCAAGCCGGTCGAGCGCTGCGCCGAGGTCATCGAGCTGCACCCGCGCTGACCGACGGCACGCGGGAGGCGCTGCGCCCGACGTGATGGCCGCCGTGACATGCTCTGCTCGTGGGAAACGTGACTCTTCCGACCCCGGTCTTCGTGGCCGGCGGCGCGCTGTGCCTGGTGGCCGGGTACCTGATCGGCACGGTCGCCGGTCCGGACACCCCGAACCGCTCCACGGCCACCGTCGCCAGTTTCGACTCCCGGACCTCCACCCTGTGCCTGGAGGGCAAGGGCGTCGAGGACGAGAAGGCCGTCAACGACGACGGCGAGCTCTGCGGCATCTGGAACCACTCGGCCGGGGCGACCCTGCCCGACAAGGGTGACAAGTTCCGGTTCGTGTCGATGGACACCTCGGGGGTCTCGGGCGCGGAGCCCGAGTCAAAGGTGCTCATCTACGGCACCGTGGTCAAGTAGCCGTGTCCGCCCGTGCCTGACATCGAGTCGAAGGTCGTCCCCGGCGTCCTCAAGCTGCCGGTCCTGACCCGGTCGCCGTGGTGGGAACTCACCCGCCGGTTGCTGCTCGCGGTCGGCATCCTCCTGTTCACCGTGCTGGTGGTTTACCTCGACCGCCACAACTACCGCGACAGCGCGCACCCGGGCCGGGACGCGATCACGCTCGTCGACTCGATCTACTACACGACCGTCACCCTGAGCACGACCGGCTACGGCGACATCGCCCCGGTCAGCGAGCACGCCCGGCTCATCAACGCGTTCGTCATCACGCCGCTGCGCATCGGCTTCCTGGTCCTGTTGATCGGTACCACGCTGGAGGTCCTCGCCAACCAGGGGCGCGAGATGATCCGGAACGCCCGTTGGAGGAAGCACATGGAGCAGCACATCGTCGTCATCGGCTACGGCACCAAGGGCCGCAGCGCCGTCGACACCCTGGTCAACAACGGGGTCGACAAGGAGCACATCGTCATCGTCGACCCGAGCAGCGTCGCGCTCGGCGAGGCGCACGCGCACGGGCTGGCCGTCGTCACCGGGGATGCCGCCCGCCGCGAGGTGCTGCGCCGCGCCGGCGTCGAGCGCGCCCGCCAGGTCATCATCACCACCCCGCGGGACGACACCACGGTGCTCGCCACCCTGACCGTGCGCCAGCTCAACCCGCAGGCCTACATCGTGGCCGCGGTCCGGGAGCAGGACAACGTCCCGCTGGTCCGGCAGAGCGGTGCGGACGCGGTCGTCACCTCCTCGGACGCGGTCGGCCGGCTGGTCGGCCTGTCGTCGATCTCGCCGCCGCTGGCCTCGGTGCTCGAGGACCTGCTCACCTACGGCGAGGGCCTCGAGGTCGCCGAGCGCGAGCTGCTGGTCAACGAGGTCGGCAAGGCGCCGCAGAGCCTGCCGGACCAGGTGATCGCGGTGCTGCGCGACGAGAAGGTCTACCGCTACTTCGACCCGACGGTGACCCAGCTCGCGCGCGGGGACCGGCTGGTCGTCGTCCGGCCGTCCAAGGAGCTGCCGTGGGCCCCCCGGCCGGGCACCCACGGTGAAGCCGTGGCTGAGGACTGAGTCACCCGTGCCGTCGGTCGTGCGCACGGCCGGACGTCTCGGGCAGGAGCTCGGCAGGGTCGCCCTGGACCTGCTGCCGTCGTCGTCGGCACTGCCGGGACGGGCGGCGGACTTCACGCCCCCAGTGATGTCGTCGCTGCTCGGGCGCGAGGTCAGCGGTTGCGAACCGATCGGCGGGACGACCGGTACGACGGACCGCAGCGTGCTGCGGCTTCGCGGCGACGACGTCCCGGACACGGTGTTCGTGAAGTCCGCAGCCACCGACCTGGGCACCCGCCTCTTCGGTGGGTTGGCACGACTGGGCGAGGTCGAGGTCGGCTTCTTCCGCGACCTGCGGGCCGGGCTCGACCTGGAGGCGCCGGCAGCGCTCGGGTCACGCTTCGAGCGGCGTACGGGGCGTTTCGCGGTCGTGCTGGAAGACCTCGCCGCCCGCGGTGCGGAGTTCGTCGACACCACGACTCCGCTGAGCGCGGACCAGGTGGCCGCCGGACTGAGCACCCTGGCCGCGCTGCACGGCTCGACCTCGGGTCGCGCAGGCCTGCCGACCTGGTTGGGCACGAACTCGGCCGACGCGCTGATGCCGGTGGTGTCCGGCGTCATCGGCCGGCTCGGCCGCAAGGTCGCCGAACGCGATCCGTCGCTGGTGGCAGCCGGGGGAGACGGACTCCTGCGCAGCTACGGCCGGTGGGCCGAGGTCCTGGACCGGGACGCGTTCTGCGTGCTGCACGGCGACCCGCACCCCGGCAACGTCTACCTCCTCGGGGAGCCGGGCGACCAGCACGTGGGTCTGCTCGACTGGCAGGCCGTCCGCCGCGGCAACGGGTTCCGCGACGCGACCTACTTCACCGTGCTGAGCCTCGAGGCCGCCGTACGCCGGGAGCACGAGCGCGAGCTGCTGGCGCACTACTGCGGCGAGCTCGCCGCCGCGGGCGGACCCGAGGTCGGCGCGGATGCGGCTTGGACGACGTACCGGCAGATGGTCGCGTACGTGTACGTCGCGACGACCTTTACCAGTGGCCTCGGAGGGCTGCAGGGGACCGAGATCGCCGACACCGGTCTGCGTCGGGCGGTCGCCGCAGTCGAGGACCTGGATACGCCGGCGGCGCTGTCGAGGTGACCGAGACAGCGTCGGGCGACGGTCGGTGGACTGGACCGGAGTCGCCTCATCCGTCCCACCAATCTCACTGCGTCACGCGAGTTGACTGCTGAACGGGGAGTTCCGGAATCGGAGGCTCACGGGTCTCGAAAGGCTCGTACTTTGGGCGCATGGCCGAAGGGATCGTCGCCGAGCCGGGACCGCTGCTGCAGTCCGCGGCCTCGCCGTACGTGCCTGAGCAGCGTCAGGCTCCCGATGGCGGCGCAGCAAGCCACCGCAGCCACCGCGCCCCGTCGCTGGTGCAGCTGGTCGACAACGCCCTGATGATCATCCGGCGCGACAACCTGGTGCCGAGCGGCTACCTGGTCGTGCAGGCGTCGCGCGGGGCCAAGCACCAGCACGCCGTCTGGCAGCTCGGACAGTTCGCGATCCTCGACGACGGCTGGTTCGGCCAGGTCCACGGACGCGAAGCCAGCGGCCCGAGGCCGTCCACCTGGCTGCGCAAGCACGAGCGCCACTGCCAGGAGCAGCACTGGACCCAGTTCCACTGGATCGATCCTGCGCTGCTGGACGTCGGGTGCGGCGCCGGAAACGTCGGTCTCGGGCTCAGCCCGGACGGGCCTACGTACTGCCCGGGCTTCAAGCCAGGCGTGCGCCACCCGGAGCACATCCCGCTGATCCAGATGTTCAAGGACGGCCTGCGCCTGCTGGCGCTCGACCAGCCGCGCCGCTGACGGCGGGGTGCCTCAGACGTTGGGGCGTGTCTGCGGATCCTCCTGAGGGCTCTTGGGGGTGCCAGGGGCGATCGGATTGATGCCGGGGTCCTCCCCGGGCGGCACGATGTTCGGGTCTTCGACGGGTTCGTTCGGAGTCGTGGTCATACCCGGTTGCTACCCGGAGTGCGATGGACCATGAGGCTCAGTCACCGGTGACCTCGAGCAGCACGCGGACCTCGTCGCCGTCATCGATGCCCTCCGCAACGCGCACCGGCTTCTTGACCGGCAGCAAGAACGACCCGGACGCTTTGTCGGGGAACACCGATGTGCGCCACCGCGACGTACCGATCGTGACCTCCACGCGGACCGACCCGAAGCCCGTCGGGGGAGCGGTGACCAGGTCCCGCACCTCCTCGGCCGCCTCCACCGGGAGCCGGACGAAGTACCAGCCGCCGTCGCTCCACAGGAACAGCTCGGCGGTGAACTCGACGACCTCGCCGCTAGACAGCGTCGTCCTCCAACGGCGGCACGCCGGCGGTCCCACGCAGGCGGTCCACGATCTCGGCAGGGGTGTCGTCGCCGCGGCTCAGGACGACGTACATCGGCTTCTCTCGCTGCAGCTCGGTCTTCATGCTCGGAGCCTTGCAGGGTGCACCGACAAACCCGGGCTCGCGCGGTAGCGTCGGGTCATGGACGCTGGATTCGGGATCGCTACCGGACTGTTCGTCATCTTCGGGCTGTTCGCGCTGGGGAGCATCGTGCTGTGGCTGGTGTTCCTGATCGAGGCGATCAACATGCCCGACGCCCAGTGGACCGCTGCCGGTCAGAACAAGATCTTGCACGTCGTGCTCATGGTCGTGCTCGGCATCATCGGCACGATCATCTACTTCGTGACGGCACGGGGGGACCTCACGCGGGTCGGTCCTCCGCCACCGGGCTTCCAGACCGGACCTCCGGGCTACGGGCCGCCGCAGTGACCAAGATCCTCGGCTGGGTCGCGGCCGGTCTGCTCGTCTCCGGTTTGATCCTCGGCTTCCTGCCCCTCAACAGCTACGAGATCGACTGCGGGTCGGTGTTCAACCCGACGAGCAAGTCCGAGCGAGCCAAGGACGCAGCGGACCAGCGGGACGAGGAGGACATCAGCTACCCCGACTTCTGCGACGAGGCCCGCGACGGTGCTGTGCGCACGCCGATCATCTTGTTGGTGATGGGCGTCGCGGTCGCCGGGGCTGCGGTGCACAGCAGCGGAGTCAGCCTGGTGCGCAAGGGCGGCTGGTCGGGCACCGAGCTCCGAGAGGACTGAGGTCCGTCACGACTCGAGAACGACGAAGGCCCCGCTCCGAGGAGCGGGGCCAACGTACTGGTGGGCGATACTGGGTTTGAACCAGTGACCTCTTCCGTGTCAGGGAAGCGCGCTACCGCTGCGCCAATCGCCCGAGGTGTTGCTGTTTCAGTTGTTCGAGGTGGGTACGGGATTTGAACCCGTGTAGACGGATTTGCAGTCCGTTGCCTCGCCTCTCGGCCAACCCACCGTGGAGGTTTCGGCAGTTCCTACTCCGAGCGGACAACGAGACTCGAACTCGCGACCTCAACCTTGGCAAGGTTGCGCTCTACCAACTGAGCTATGTCCGCCTGCGAACTCCGACTGGTCGGAGGCGCGAAGAGAACATTAGCGGATGCTCACGCACCGGCCAATTCGGCCCCCCACTTGAGCGAGTTGCCGAGGACCAGCGCCTAGGCTCGACCCATGCGCGTCTGGTTCAACGGCTCGGTCCTCGAAGACCCCACAGCGGCCTCGATCCGCATCGACGACCACGGTCTGACCGTCGGCGACGGGGTGTTCGAAGCGGTCAAGATCGTCGACGGACAGCCGTTCGCGCTCACCCGTCACCTCGACCGTCTGGTGGGCTCCGCCGCAGGTCTCGGACTTCCTCAGCCTGACGTCGCGGAGATCAGGGAGGCGATCGCGGCGGTGACAGCGGGCCAGGATCTTCCCCTCGGACGGCTGCGGGTGACGTGGACGGCCGGTCCGGCACCGCTCGGGTCCGGTCGCGGGGGAGGGCCACCGACGTTGGTGGTGGTCGCCGCTCCGATGGAGGCGGCTGCTGCATCGACCGAGGCCGTGGTGGTGCCGTGGGTGCGCAACGAGCGCAGCGCGGTCGCCGGTCTGAAGACGACGTCGTACGCCGAGAACGTGGTCGCGCTGGCCTATGCCCGCGAGCGGGGAGCGACCGAGGCGATCTTCGGCAACACCCTCGGCAACGTGTGCGAGGGGACCGGTTCGAACCTCTGCTACGTCATCGACGGAGAAGCCCGTACGCCGACGCTGGCCTCCGGGTGCCTTGCGGGTGTCACCCGCGCACTCGTGGTCGAGTGGTGCGGTGTGCGCGAGGTGGACGAACCGATGTCCGTCCTCGACCAGGCGGAGGAGCTGTTCCTGGTCTCGACGACGCGCGACGTACAGCCGCTGCGCCGACTTGGTGACCGCGAGCTGCCGGCTCCTGGTCCCGTGACCCTCAGGGCGATGGAGACCTGGGCCGAGCGCGAGGCTGACGGCATCGACCCCTGACGGGACGTGCCGAGCCTCAGGCGCTCAGCAGCTCGGCGATCTCGTCGTCGAAGTCGATCAGGTCGGCCTCGGCGCCGAGGGCGACCTTGGCCAGCATCTGGCGGATGAAGTCCGACAGGGTGCGCGAGCTGACCTGGATCAGCACCTCGCCGCTCGGGGAGTTGAGCTCCAGGATCACCACGGCGCGACCCTCGGCGCTGAGGCACGGCCACACGTGGACGTCACCGTCGCCGGTCGGCTCGTAGAAACCCTCGATCAGAAGGTCGCGGGCGAACGTCCAGCGCACCGGCACCGGCTCACCCTTGAACAGGATGCTGACCGCGTACGGGTCGGCGGTGGTGTACTCGAACGAGGCCTGCAGCGGGGTCGACGTTCCCTCGGTGTCGACGAACTCCATCTGCATCGCTTCGGTGATTGCTTGAGAAGTGACTTCCTTCTGCATCGGTCATGCCTTTCAGGTGGCCGCGTCTGATGGAGAAAGCCCTCCCGCAAACTCCCAGCGCGACCCCCTGAGGGTGTGTCAGCCGTCACCCGGTGGCAAGTCCCGAGGGGGTATTTAGGCCCAAAACAGGGTGGTGGTCTAGCAAAATCGAGCGTGTGGTCTATTTTGGGGTCTGATTGGTCTAGTCCAGGTGGACAGCCGGGACGGACCCGCTCCCAGAGGTCTGAACAGGGTCCTGTCAGGCTGTGGCCATGACGACCCCGCCCGTTCCCGATCCGGAAGGCCCGTCGCGCTACCAGCGGCTCCATCACCACCTGCACCGCAACCGCGCCGTTGCCGCCACGACCAAGCTGGTCGTGACGATCATCGGCGGCGTCGTGCTGACCGGCGGCCTGATCATGATGGTGACCCCCGGGCCGGGCCTGGTCGGCATCGCGGCCGGCCTGGCGATCCTGGCGACCGAGTGGGACTGGGCGGACCGTTGGCTCCAGACCGCCCGGCGCAAGCTGGAGGAGGCGATCGAGGGCGAGACGGAGGAGGAGACCCGCAAGCGCAAGAAGCGGGCACTCATCACCACGATCATCACGGTCGGGACGGTGCTGGTCGTGACGGTCTACGTCTGGCTGCGCGACTGGCCGGGTTGGGCCGTGTCGGGCTGGAACCGGGCGCAGTCGGTGATCGGCTTCCTCCCGGAGCTGCCGGGCATGTGATGCCGATGTGAACCTGACGGTCCCGATGGGCTAAGGTTCACGTCGCACAACAGGTACGACATCGGGCGATTGGCGCAGTGGTAGCGCGCTTCGTTCACACCGAAGAGGTCACTGGTTCGAACCCAGTATCGCCCACCGATGAAGACGGCCCCGGCCTGCGCATGGATCCGCGCGCCGAGGGTATCCATCCGGCATGTTGACGCTGGTTCTCGCCGTGGGTCTCCCGCTAGTCGCAGCACTGGCCGTCTGGGCCTGGTACTGCCGCGACACGGGCACCCACGACCAGCCGCCGTTCGGCGAGCCGCGGTTCACCGACGACCGGCGCCGCTAGATCCGTCGCGCCATCAGTCGACCAGGCGCGAGAGGCCCTTGGTCAGCGAGGCACTGAGCGTCTTGGCCACCAGGTTCGCCATCCCGGGCAGGGGTGCGTCGAACCCGATCGTGTAGTTCAGCAGCGTGCCGCCGGTCGCCGTGGGGCTCAGCTCCTGACGACCCCAGTGGCCGCGCAGAGGTCCACCCTTGGTGATCGCGTACTCGATGAGCGAGTAGGGCTCCGCCTTCGTCGTCGTCTCCTCGAAGGCTGGCAGGAGGCCGATCTTGAGGCGTCGTACGGAACCCGCGCCGTTGCGCGAGTCCGTGCCGTCCTTGACCCGGCTGATCTTGGCTCCGAAGACGGGGCCGAGGTTCTCGTGCTCGGCGAGCTTCTCGAAGACGGTCTGCGGATCGGACTTGAACTCGTGCGTGACGTGGACGCGCTGGGGTGCTGGCATGCGGTGATCCTAGGAGGATGTCCGCGTCTGCACTAGAACACGTTCCAGTTTCCGACTACGGTCGGGCGCATGATCTCGACCATCGTCTGGGGGACCGGCAACGTCGGCCGCCTCGCCATCAAGGCTGTCGACGCGCACCCCGCCCTCGAGCTGTCCGCCGTCATCGTGCACAACCCCGCCAAGGTCGGGAAGGACGCGGGAGAGCTCGCCGGCATGGAACGCGAGCTCGGTGTCGTGGCGACCGACGACATCGAGGCGGTCCTCGCGGCGAAGCCGAGGGCGGTCGTCTACGGGGCGTCCGGGGACATCCGCCCGGACGACGCTCTCGCCGACGTGGTCCGGGCGATCGGCGCCGGCGCGGTCGTGGTGACCCCGGCGCTCTACGCGCTCTACGACCAGCGCAACGCCCCGGCCGAGGTTCGCGACCCGGTCGCCACGGCCGTCGAGTCCGGCGGCGGCTCGTTGTTCGCCAACGGGGTCGATCCGGGATGGGGCAACGACATCCTGCCGCTGCTGATCAGCGGCCTCGGGTCGCGGGTCGACGTGATCCGGTGCCAGGAGATCTTCGACTACACCACCTACGACCAGGAGGACTCGGTCCGCTACCTCGTCGGCATGGGGCAACCGATGGACTACGACGCCCCGATGATCGCCGCCACCGTGCCGACGATGGTCTGGGGAGGGCAGGTCCGCATGATCGCGCGCGGTCTCGGCGTCGAGCTCGACGAGATCCGCGAGGTCGTGGAGCGGCGCCCGCTCGAGCAGAGCGTGACCACGACGACGATGGGTGACTTCGAGGCCGGGACGCAAGGGGCGATCC
The DNA here is from genome assembly GCF_040546585.1 of Marmoricola sp. OAE513. Taxonomy (NCBI): domain Bacteria; kingdom Bacillati; phylum Actinomycetota; class Actinomycetes; order Propionibacteriales; family Nocardioidaceae; genus Marmoricola; species Marmoricola sp. OAE513. The sequence goes on from NZ_JBEPOC010000001.1 coordinate 3,591,273, forward strand.
GGTTCGAGGTCCAGGGCATCGTCGCCGGCGAGCCGCGGATCATCTGCGAGCACGTCACCCGCATCCACGCCTCCTGTGCGCCGGAGTGGCCGGTGCCGCCGACGGGTGACGGCGCCCACCGCGTGATCATCGAGGGGGAGCCGCGGATCGAGGTCAGCGTCGAGGCGACCGACGTGACCGGCAACCGGGCCGAGGGCGGCAACGCGACCGCGGTCGGACGCCTGGTGGGGGCGATCGAGTGGCTCGTCGCCGCCGAGCCCGGCTTGTACGACGCCCTGGACGTGCCGCTGCGGTACGGGACGTTGAGCTAGTTCGTCACGACGTCTCTGCCGGCTCGACGACCGGCCCCCAGGGGGCGCAGAGCAGCAGGCAGGCGCGGCGAAGGTCGGCCTCGGCCTCCGCGGCGGTGGACTCCCCGGCGACCGCCCAGGTGAGGACGCCGTACGCACACTGCTCGACCAGCCGGGCGAGGCGAAGGTCGGACTCGTCCGGGTCGGTGATGCCGGCGACGGTGAGGATGCGGTCACGCATGGTCGTGTCAGGCGCCACTGCCGTGGTCGACCGGACGACGTTGACCGAGTTGATCATCGCGCGGGCGAGCCGGGGGCTGCGCAGCATCGAGCGGCAGGCAGAGGCCATGAAGGCGGCGACCGCCTCGGCAGGCCTCGCACCGGGACGACGGGCGGCGGGCCGCAGCGCCTGGACGTTGCGGGCCAGCACCCCGGCGAACAGGTGGTGCTTGGAGGGGTAGTACCGGTAGAGCGTGCCGAGCGCCAGGTCGGCCTCGGCGGCCACCTGGGCCATCTGGACGTGCTCGAGCCCGTGGGCCGCGCCGAGCCGCGCCGCGGCGGCCAGTGCACGGTCGCAGCGCTCCTGCTGCTGCACCGTCGTCGGTACGGCGGGAGGGCGTCCTTCGGCTATTCGGGGCACGGCTACTCCTTGTCCAGGCCCATCAGCTTCTGGATGAACTGGTGTGCGCCGAGCACGACCTTCGCGCGGTCGGGGTGCGTGCGCATCGCGAGGTACTCGTCGTTGCCGGCGGCGACGTGCACGGGTCCGTTGGCCAGGTTTGCGAGCCCCTCACGGGCCACGTCGAGCGGTTCGGCGACCTTCATGCCGGGCACCTCGAAGTCCAGGCCCACCCGTTCCATCGCCGGCGTGCGGGTCACGCCGAGGACGAGCTCGAGGACGTCGACGCCGTGCTCGCGCAGCTCGAGCCAGAGGCTCTCGGCGAAGATCCGGCTGAAGGCCTTCGCGCCGCCGTACACCGTGTGGTGCGTCGAGCCCATGTACGACGCCATCGAGCCGACGAGCACGATCCCGCCACGTCCACGCTCGCGCATCGCGCGGCCGTAGTGCTGGACAAGGGTCAGCGGCGTCGTCACGTTGAGCGTGATCACCTGACCAAAGGCGTCCAGGTCGCCGTCGAGGAACTCAGCGCTGTGCGTGTTCGCGCCGGCGTTCAGGATCAGCAGACCGACCTCGACGTCGGAGGTCTCGGCGAGCACGTCTTCGACCGCCCCGGGGGCGGCCAGGTCGACACCGAGCGTGCGCACCTCGACGCCGAGCGCCCGGCAGGCGATCGCGGTCTCCTCGAGCGGGACCGGCTTGCGGGCGAGCAGGACCAGGTTGACCCCGGCGGCCGCGAGCTCGGTCGCGAAGGCGGACCCGACGCCCTCGGAGCCGCCGGCGATCACCGCCCAGGGTCCGTACTTGTCGAGATCGGTCACGAGTCGCACCTTCCGCATTCTTAGAATTCATTCTAGTGTCGTCAGCATGACCGACGACAGGCTGAACGCGCTAGAGGACCGACTCGCCCGGCTCGAGGACGAGCGCGCGATCACCCGCCTGATCGGCTGCTACGGGCCCTTGGTCGACGCTGCCGACGCCGATGCGGTTGCCGCCCTGTGGGCCGAGGACGGCACCTACGACGTCGAGGGGTGGGGGATGCGCAGCCGGGCCGACGTGCACGCGATGGTGCTCTCGCCGCAGCACCAGGGCTTGGTCACCGCGGGGTGCACCCACTTCCTCGGGCCGGTCGTCGTGACCGTCGAGGGCGACACCGCCGTCGCGGTCTGCGAGTCCGTGCTGGTCGTCCACCACAAGGAGCGGTTCCACGTGGCCCGCGCCGGGGCCAACCGGTTCGAGCTGGTGCGCAACGACGGGGTCTGGGAGATCCTGCACCGCACCACCCGGGCCCTCGACGGCGATGCCGCCGCCCGTGACCTGCTGGCGGTCGTGCGATGAGTGGCCAGCTGTCGGGTCGCGTCGCCCTGGTCACCGGGGGAGGTGCCGGCATCGGTGCCGGCCTGGTGCGCCGGTTCGCCGACGAGGGAGCCAAGGTCGTCGTCGCCGAGCTCGACGAGACGCAGGGTCAGGAGGTCGCGGACGCGGTCGGCGGGATCTTCGCGCGGTGCGACGTTGCTCGTCGGGTCGACGTGGAGGGCGCGGTCGAGGCTGCGCTGGCGGCGTACGGGGCGATCGACATCGTCGTCAACAACGCCTGGGGCGGCGGTTCGATCGGCCGCGTCGAGAACAAGACCGGTGAGGCCCTGAACGCCGGGATGGCGGTCGGCTACCTCGGGCCGTTCTGGGCCATGAAGGCTGCCTACCCGCACATGAAGGAGCGCGGCTGGGGCCGGATCATCAACATGGTCAGTCTCAACGGCGTCAACGCGCACGTCGGCTCGCTGGAGTACAACGCGGCCAAGGAGGCCCTGCGCGCCCTGACCCGTACGGCGGCACGCGAGTGGGCGCCGACCGGTGTCACCGTCAACGCGATCGCGCCGGCCGCCAAGAGCCAGGCGTTCCTGCGCGCGATCGGGGAGTACCCCGAGCTGGTCGCGCTCGCCGACGCCGCCAACCCGATGGGCCGGATGGGCGACCCGTACGACGACATCGCCCCGGTCGCCGTCTTCCTCGCCTCCGAGGGTTCGCGCTACCTGACCGGCAACACGTTGTTCGTCGACGGCGGTTCCCACATCAACGGTGTCGCCTGGGCTCCCGACCTGGATGCCGAGAACGACTGACGGAATGCCGCGGACGATCCCGCCGTTGCCGCCTGTATGACGACTCTGGGACTCATCGGAAGCGGAAACATCGGCAGCACCGTCGCTCGACTGGCCGTGGAGGCCGGGTACGACGTGGTGCTCAGCAACAGTCGGGGGCCCGAGACGCTCACCGACCTGGTCGACGAGCTCGGTGACTCGGCGCGTGCCGGGACCGCTGCGGAAGCTGCGGCTGCCGGGGACCTGGTGGTGGTGACGGTGCCGCTCCGGGCGGTCGACGACGTACCGGTCGAGGAGCTGCGCGGCAAGGTCGTCATCGACACCTGCAACTACTACCCGCAGCGCGATGGTCACATCGCCGCTCTGGACGACGAGACGACCACCACCTCCGAGCTGGTGCAGGCGCACCTCCCGGAGTCGCGTGTGGTGAAGGGCTTCAACAACATCTACTTCGAGCACCTGCGCGACCTGGCTCGGCCGGCAGGCGCGGAGGACCGCAGCGTGCTGGCGATCGCCGGCGACGACGCAGAGGCCAAGAAGACCGTCACGGAGTTCCTCGACCAGATCGGGTACGACGCCTACGACGTCGGGCCGCTCGCGGAGGGCTGGCGCTTCCAGCGGGACACCCCGGCGTACGCCGGTCTCTACGTCGACGGCGACCTGAGCGTGTGGCCGCCTCAAGGCGTACGTCGGGCCGACGCCGACCTGCTGCGCGAGAAGCTCGCGGAGGCCAAGCGCTACCGGGACCTCTGAGTCAGCCGGGAGAAACCCGGTGGCACCACCTCGATAGCATCCTGGGGTGACCAAAGCCTGGGAGTTGTTCAAGGACGAGCCGGACGTGATCGCGGCGCGGGTCGATGGTGCCCTCAAGGACCTGTCGTACGAGATCGTCGAGGGTGAGACGGTCGAGGGCGTGCTGATCGACAGCGCCGACGGTCGCGACATCCTCCGCCACTCGACGGCGCACGTGCTGGCCCAGGCGGTCCAGGACCTGTTCCCGGAGGCCAAGCTCGGCATCGGCCCGCCGGTCGAGAACGGCTTCTACTACGACTTCGACGTCGAGACCCCGTTCGTGCCCGAGGACCTGGTCAAGATCGAGTCCCGGATGAAGAAGATCATCAAGGAGAACCAGAAGTTCTCCCGCCGGGTCACCAACGACGACGATGCCCGCGTCGAGCTGGCCGACGAGCCGTACAAGCTGGAGCTGATCGGTCTCAAGGGCTCGGCTGCGGACGCGGCGGAGGGCGCGAGTGCCGAGGTCGGTGCCGGCGAGCTCACCATCTACGACAACCTCAACCGCAACGGCGAGGTCGCCTGGAAGGACCTGTGCCGCGGTCCGCACCTGCCGACCACCAAGCGGATCCCGGCGTTCAAGCTGATGCGCAGCGCCGCGGCGTACTGGCGCGGTGACGAGAAGAACAAGCAGCTCCAGCGGATCTACGGCACCGCGTGGGAGACCAAGGAAGCCCTCGACGAGCACCTGCACCGGATCGAGGAGGCCGAGCGCCGCGACCACCGCAAGCTCGGTCGCGACCTCGACCTGTTCAGCTTCCCCGACGAGATCGGGTCCGGCTTGGCGGTGTTCCACCCCAAGGGTGGCGTGCTCAAGCGGGTCATGGAGGACTACGTCCGCCAGCGCCACATCGAGGAGGGTTTCGAGTACGTCGGCACTCCGCACATCACCAAGGACCAGCTCTTCTACACCTCCGGCCACCTGCCGTACTACGCGGACACGATGTTCCCGCCGATGGAGTTCGAGGGCTCGAACTACATGGTGAAGCCGATGAACTGCCCGATGCACAACCTGATCTACCGCTCGCGCGGCCGGTCCTACCGGGAGCTGCCGCTGCGGCTGTTCGAGTTCGGCTCGGTCTACCGCTACGAGAAGTCCGGCGTCGTGCACGGACTGACCCGCGTGCGCGGCCTGACCCAGGACGACTCGCACTCCTACGTGACCGCCGAGCAGGCGCCAGGGGAGATCAAGCACCTGCTCGAATTCGTGCTCGGCCTGCTCAAGGACTTCGGGCTGGATGACTTCTACCTCGAGCTGTCGACCCGTGACGACTCCAAGCCGGACAAGTTCGTCGGCTCCGACGAGGACTGGGCGATCGCCACCAAGGTGCTCGAGGACGTCTGCATCGAGTCCGGTCTCGAGCTCGTGCCGGATCCGGGCGGTGCCGCGTTCTACGGCCCCAAGGTCTCGGTCCAGTGCCGCGACGCGATCGGTCGCACCTGGCAGATGTCGACCATCCAGTACGACTTCAACCAGCCGGCCCGCTTCGAGCTCGAGTACAACGGCTCCGACGGCCAGAAGCACCAGCCGGTGATGATCCACTCCGCCAAGTTCGGCTCGCTCGAGCGGTTCTTCGGCGTGCTCGTCGAGCACTACGCCGGAGCGTTCCCGCCGTGGCTCGCGCCGGTGCAGGTCCAGGCGATCCCGGTCGCCGACACCTTTGCCGACTACCTGTACGACGTCCGCCGCCAAGATGAAGGCCGTCGGCATCCGCGTCGAGGTCGACGACAGCGACGACCGGATGCAGAAGAAGATCCGCAACGCGCAGCTGCAGAAGGTGCCGTTCATGCTGATCGCCGGTGCCGACGACGTCGAGGCGGGTGCCGTCTCGTTCCGCTACCGCGACGGCCGTCAGGACAACGGCGTACCGATCGACGAGGCCATCGCCCGCGTGGCGGAGGCCGTGGCGACCCGGGTCCAGGTGTGACGGACGCGGGTCAGGCCGACGAGCAGCTCCACCAGGACGGACTGGGGGAGTCCGACCAGCTCGAGCGTCTCTGGACGCCGCACCGGATGGCTTACATCCGGGGCGAGAGCAAGCCGGTGGACGACTCGGAGTCGGAGTGCCCGTTCTGCCGGATCCCGGGCCTCGACGACGAGGCGGGCCTGGTGGTGCACCGGGGGACCACGGCGTACGTCGTGCTCAACCTGTACCCGTACAACTCCGGCCACCTGCTGGTCTGCCCGTTCCGGCACGTCGCGGACTACACCGACCTGACGACCGAGGAGACCCACGAGGTCGCCGCCCTCACCCAGACCGCGATGCGCACGATCCGTGTCGTCAGCGGCGCCCAGGGTTTCAACCTCGGTATGAACCAGGGTCCGATCGCCGGCGCCGGGATCGCGGCGCACCTGCACCAGCACGTGGTGCCGCGCTGGTCGGGCGACGCCAACTTCATGCCGGTGATCGGCCGCACCAAGCCGCTCCCGCAGCTGTTGACCGAGACGCGCTCGCTGCTCGCCGGCGCCTGGTCCTAGACGCACGCAGAAGCAGGGCCCCGCGCCTAAGCGCGAGGCCCTGCATCCCCGAGTCAGCTCCCTCCCCCCAGAGCAGGGAGCTGAGTCTCAGGCGCTCCGGACGCGCCGGGCGCGCACCGCGAGGGCCGCCCCCGACGCACTGACCAGAGCGCCGCCGGCGAGGACGAACGACAGGGTGAGGCTGTCGTCGTGGGCCTCGGAGGCTGCGACCGGACCGAGCCCGGCGTCGATGCGGGTCGGGGTGACGAACTGGTCGGTCGGGCCACCGGCGCCGTTGCCCCCATTGCCACCGTTCCCGCCGTCGCCACCCTTGCCGTCGCCGGGCTGGTCGGAGTCGCCCGGCTCGTCGCCGCCGCCGGAGCCGTTCTTGTCGCCCGGACCATCGCCACCGTCACCGGGGCAGGTGCCGTGGGTCGGGCACGGCTCCGGGTTCGTGATCACGCCGCCCGGACCATCGCCCGGGTTGCCGCCGCCACCGGGGTTGTCACCGCCACCGGGGTTGTCACCGCCACCGGGCTCGCCCGGCTCGTCGCAGTGACCGCCGCGGCGCGGTCCACCGGGGACCGGGCACGGGTTCGGCTCGGGGTCGGGGTCGACCACCGAGGTCTTGATGTCCGACGCGCCGTGCGGTGCGTCGACGGCCTGGGCTGCGCCCGGGACGAGGCTGAGGGCGGCGGTGGCCAGCGGCGTGGCGACCACCAGCGTGCGAGCGATCTTGTTCATGGCTTCTCCTGTGAGCTTGTGGGTTCGAGGTGTCGTTCTTCTGGAGGTAGGAGCACCGGCGCCCGGAGTCCTTGCAACTTTTCGCGGACTGTTTTCGCCGAGAGGGCACAGATGTCCCACCGCACAGGCCCGAGAGGTCCCAGATGTCCCGCCGTACAGGCCCGAGAGGGCTCAGATGCCCGGTGGCGCGGGGCATCTGAGCCCCCTCGGCGCTCTGGCGCGGGACATGCCAGCCCCCTCGGCGCTTTGGCGCGGGACATGCCAGCCCCCTCGGCGCTCTGGCGCGGGACATGCCAGCCCTCTCGGCGCTCTGGCGCGGGACATGCCAGCCCGCTCGGCGTCAGGGGGAGATCAGGTGGGCGTAGACGACCGTGTTCTCCGGGTACATCCGGGTGACCGGGTCGGGCGTCCCGCCGCAGGTGATCAGCCGGAGGACGGCCTGGTCAGTGCTGCTCCAGATGCGCTTGGTGGGCAGCGAGTCCTTCTTGTTCTGCTCCACCGCGTCCACCGCGAAGACGCCGACCCCGTCGGTACGCCGTACGGTCACCCGGTCGCCCGGGCGCAGCTTCGCCAGGTCGGCGAACACGTCGTCCCCGGCTGGTCCGTGCACGTGCGCGACGATCACGGCAGGTCCGCGCGCCCCGGGACGCGGGCCGAGGTCGTACCAGGCGGCATCGCCGAAGTCGGGCGTCTGCATCGCGCCGTCGGGCTTCAACCCGATGCCGTGGAGGGCCTCGTCGACCTTGATCCTCGGGATCACCACCCGGGTCGGACGCCCCACGTGGCGTGGAGCGGCCGCCGGCGTCATGACCGGTACGACGGTCGGTGGGGCAGCCGCAACGGTGACCGTGGCAGTCGGCCGGTTCTCGAGGTGCGGGGCGCTCGACGCTCCGCCGCAGCTGCTCAGGGTCGATACGCCGAGCAGGGCGGCGCCGGTGACGACGCCGGTACGGATCAGGTGCTTCATGGGGGCCTCCGGGGGCTCGTGGGTCTCACGAGTGGGAGGCCGGAGGTGACCCGGTTCTTACAAGTTTCCGCTCACCCCGGGCAGGGCGTGGCCTCGATCGTGCTGGCCGGCCCGGTGGTGGTGTTGCCGAACCGGTCGGTGGCCACGACTCGGAAGGTGACCGGGCCGCCGAACGTGAACGGGCCCATCGAGGCGACCCAGCGCGACCCGGACCGGGTCATGGTCGCCGTGTCCGCACCGTTCGGTCCGGACCACGTCAACCGCACCGAGGTGAGCCTGCTCTGGTCCGTGACCGTCGCGCGGACCTGAACGGTCTGCTGCTCGCACGACGGGGCCTGGCTCGCGGTCGGGGCTCCGACCTGCGGCGCGTTCTGCTCGTTCAGGGACACCGCGACCGTTGCGCTGCCGTCCTCCCACCGGATCCTGACCCGACCGGTCGAACGACCCTCCTCGACGCGGTTGCGGTTCGCGCGGATCGACAGCGTCGTCGACGCTCCGGGCTGGAGGGTGCCGGAACCCGGGACAGCACTGAGCCAGCCGGAGTCGGGGGCGACGGTGAACGCGACCGGCGATCCGCCGGTGTTGGTGAGCCTGGCAATGCCACGCGTGCCGCGGGTGCCGAGGTTGATCGAGGTCGTGGAGACGGAGATCGTGCCGGCGCTCGCGGTGGGTTCTTCCGAGGCGCTCGGCTCTGCGGTCGCGGGCGCCGTCGGGGCCGTCGTCGTGGGCGCGAGCGTCGGCGCAGAAGCCGACGGTGCCGGCGCGGGCGACTCGGTGACCTGGGCGGATGCGTCGCTCGCTTTGTCGTCCTCGGGCCACGCCACGACGGCCGTGACGGAGGCCGCCGCGACCAGCGCCGCCGCGGCGGCAGCGCCCGCGCTGCGGCTCCGCCACCTGCTCGTCGCTGTCGGGGTGCCCGAGTAGGCGACCAGCTGGGTGTCGTCGAGCACCCGGTCGCGCAGCGAGAGCGGGGCGACGAACACCGGGACGCCGGCCAGCAGCATCCACGGGCTGACGATCTTCTTGCGGCGCTCGCCGCAGGTCGAGCAGTTCTCGACGTGGCGCGCGACGCGCTTGCGGATCAGCGGGGAGAAGGTGCCGTCCCAGTCGACGAGCAGTGCGTCCAGCTCGTCGCAGTCGTGGCGGCCCAGGCGCGCGACCAGCAGCGCGCCGAGGGACTTGTCGACCTGGGCCCGGAGGCGATTCAGCATCACGTAGGCGTTGGCGGCGCTCACGCCCATCGCCTCGCCGAGCTCCGCGCCTTCCAGGCCCTGGCGCAGGTGCAGGTCGAGCAGCGCGCGGTCGCGGTCGGCCAGACCGGCAGCTGCGTCCCAGACCAGCTGCTGCAAGGCGGCGGTCTCGGCGGACTGCTCCGGGGTGGCTCCGTCGTCAGCCATCTGGATCAGCTGCTCGTCGTCGCCGTAGGAGACGCGCTTGCGGGCCTTCAGCTTGCGCAGGCACTCGCTGCGCACGATCGCGTAGAGCCACGGGCGCAGGCGGTCGGGGTCGCGGAGTTGGCCGAGCCGCTCGGCGAAGAGGATGAACGAGTCGGCCACGGCGTCCGCAGCGTCCTCGCGGTGGCGCAGCATCGAGTACGCGAAGTCGTAGAGCTTCGGCCCGTACCGGTCGTACACCGACGCGAAGGCCTCCCGGTCGGCCTGCAGGACGCGCGCAACCAGCTCTGCGTCGGTCGGACCCGAGAGCGCGTTCACGCTCGGATCCTACGGCGCAGAGCACGGCGGTCACGTCCTCGCGAGGCATCCTCAGGTCTCCTGTTCCGGTCGTCGTACACAGGTAGGAGGCGTCGGGGGACGAACCCTTGCAACTTTTCGGCACCTTTCTGCCGGTAGCCTGCTGCCACCATGCTTGAGAGATTCCGCCAGTTCTGGACCAACATCTGGGCCCCGCTCGCCAACCTGTTCATCCGGCTGGGCATCAGCCCCAACACGGTGACGTTCGTCGGCACGCTCGGCGTCGTCGCCGGCGCCGTGATCTTCTTCCCGCAGGGCAAGCTGCTCGCGGGCGTGCTGTTCATCACCGCGTTCGTCTTCAGCGACATCATGGACGGCTACATGGCCCGGCTGACCGGGAACACCTCGAAGTTCGGGGCGTTCTGGGACTCCACGCTGGACCGCATCGGTGACGCAGCCATCTTCGGCGGCCTGGCGATGTACTACGTCGGTCCCGGCGACAACGACTGGCTCGCGGCGCTCGCGATCTACTCGCTCTCGATGGGGTCGGTGACCTCCTACGCCCGGGCTCGCGCGGAGTCCCTCGGCCTGCAGGCCAAGGTCGGGATCGCCGAGCGTGCGGACCGCCTCGTCTTCATCCTGGTGACCACCGGCGTCGCGGACCTGATCAACATGGTCGGCGGCGGCGAGGACTGGCTGATCGCGATCCCGATCGCGCTGGGTCTGCTGGCGGTCGCCAACACGATCACGGTCGTCCAGCGGGTGCTGGTGGTCCGGGACCAGGTGCTCGCCGAGATCGCTGCCGAGCAGGCGTCCGAGAACTGACCCCCACGAGGGGATCCAGGGGCGAGCGCACGTAGGCTTGCCCCATGTCCGCAGAGCAGAACAGTTCCCCCGAATTCGCCTCCAGCACCGGCACCTCGCGCGTGAAGCGCGGGATGGCGGAGATGCTGAAGGGCGGCGTGATCATGGACGTCGTCAACGCCGAGCAGGCGAAGATCGCCGAGGACGCCGGCGCCGTCGCGGTGATGGCGCTGGAGCGCGTTCCTGCGGACATCCGCGCCCAGGGTGGCGTGTCGCGGATGAGTGACCCGGACATGATCGACGGCATCGTCGAGGCCGTCTCGATCCCGGTGATGGCCAAGGCCCGGATCGGCCACTTCGCCGAGGCGCAGGTGCTGCAGTCGCTCGGCGTCGACTACATCGACGAGTCCGAGGTGCTGACCCCGGCCGACTACAGCAACCACATCGACAAGTGGGCCTTCACGGTTCCCTTCGTGTGCGGTGCGACCAACCTCGGTGAGGCGCTGCGCCGGATCACCGAGGGCGCGGCGATGATCCGCTCCAAGGGCGAGGCCGGCACCGGTGACGTGTCCAACGCCGTCACCCACATGCGCACGATCCGCGGCGAGATCCGCCGGCTCGGTGCCCTGCACGACGACGAGCTGTACGTCGCGGCGAAGGAGCTGCAGGCGCCGTACGAGCTGGTCAAGGAGGTCGCGACCAACGGCAAGCTCCCGGTGGTGCTGTTCACCGCCGGCGGCATCGCCACCCCGGCCGACGCGGCGATGATGATGCAGCTCGGCGCCGAGGGTGTGTTCGTGGGCTCGGGCATCTTCAAGTCCGGCAACCCGGCCCAGCGGGCCGAGGCGATCGTCAAGGCCACCACCTTCCACGACGACCCCGACGTGGTCGCCAAGGTTTCGCGAGGGCTCGGCGAGGCCATGGTCGGCATCAACGTCGAGGACATCCCGCAGCCCCACCGCCTGGCCGAGCGCGGCTGGTAGTGGGACGGCGCGAGCGCCGTACCGAGGGCAACCGGGCCTGGGTGGACGTCGTCGTCCGCTCCGGTCTCGGCACCTCTGAGGCGGTGCGTCAGCAGGTGGTCGAGGCGCTGCGCGCCGACCACAAGGAGCTGGACGCACCGAGCACCGCCGACGCGTGGATCGCGGAGGCGCGGGCCCGCTGGGACGCCGACGCGGCCGGATGGCCGGCGACGACCAACTACGACCGGCTGCAGGTCGCGTTCGCCTCGCTGGAGGCCCGTGGGGTCGTCGTCCTGCAGGGCTGCGCGGACCACTGGGCGGCGCGCGACGAGCTGGACCGCGCCGACCCGAAGCCGGTCGGCATCGCCTGGTTCACCGCGCCCGACGTCTGGCACGCCGTCGACGAGGGCATGCTCGAGGTCAACCTCTGGCACGGCACGACGGCGAACGCCGCGCCGGGGGACGAGCTGCTCGTCGAAGCCCTGGCAGCGTTCGCGGACGCCGGTCTGGGCGCGCACTTCGACGAGGGTCGCATCGAGGTCGCGGCGCACTGGCAGCGGCGTCCGGAACAGGTGACCTGAGACACGTTCCACGCGGGAGAAGGAATTACTGTGACACGAAGTCACAGATACCTATTTACATGTGACGCGGTGTCACACTAACGTCGTGAGGAGTCCGACAACGACGTCACGAGGAGTTCCGATGACCGCCGCGACCCAGACCTACGAAGAGAAGCTGCAGACCCTGTCCGAGGGGTCGGTCCACCAGCACTTCGACCCGTGGATCGACATCGACTGGGACAACCCGGACTACGCGATCCACCACGACGACCCGCGCTGGGTGCTTCCGAAGGCGGATGCCCTGGGTCGCAGCGAGTGGTACCAGGCGCTCCCGCTGGAGCGGCAGATCGAGATCGGTCTGTGGCGCCAGGCGAACGTGACCAAGGTCGGCCTGCAGTTCGAGAACATCCTGATCCGCGGGCTCATGGAGTACGTGATGGGTCTGCCGAACGGGTCGCCGGAGTACCGGTACGTCACCCACGAGGCGACCGAGGAGACCCACCACACCCAGATGTTCCAGGAGTTCGTCAACCGCACCGGGATCGACGTCCCGGGCGGGCCGCGCTACTTCCGTGCCCTCGCGCCGTTCCTGCCGCTGGCTGCGCGGCCGCTGTCGATCGTGTTCTTCATGGGGGTGCTGGCCGGCGAGGAGCCGATCGACCACCTGCAGAAGGCGATCCTGCGCGAGGGCACCGACGGCACCGTGATGCACCCCTTGCTCACCCGGATCATGCAGATCCACATCGCCGAGGAGGCTCGGCACATCTCGTTCGCCCACGAGTACCTCAAGCGCAACGTGCCGCGGGTGGGCCGCTTTCAGAAGGGTGTCCTCTCGGTCGTCTTCCCGGTGATCATGCGTCTCCTCGGCGACGCGATCATGGTGCCCGGCAAGGAGATGACGAAGCAGGTGGGCGTCCCGAAGAAGGTGCTCCAGGAGACCTTCTGGGACAGCCCCGAGGCGCGCGCGATGCTCAGCGACGTCTTCTACGACGTGCGCGCCCTGGCCGAGGAGCTCGACCTGATGAACCCGGTCTCGCGCCGGGTCTGGAAGGCGTTGAAGATCGACGGCGCCGGCGCCCGCTACCGCAGCGAGCCGGTGAAGCCCAGCAGCCGGAAGTCCAGCGACCGGAAGCCCAGCGTCCGCAAGGCAGCCTGAGATGCCGTACGTCGTGACGCAGTCCTGCTGCAGCGACGCCTCCTGCGTCGTCGCCTGCCCGGTCAACTGCATCCACCCGGCCCCCGGCGAGCCCGGGTTCGCCGAGGCCGAGATGCTGTACGTCGACCCGAAGGCCTGCGTCGACTGCGGCGCCTGCACGACCGCGTGCCCGGTCGACGCGCTCAAGCCGCACACCAAGCTGACTGACGCCGAGCTGCCGTTCCTGGCGCTGAACCGTCTCTACTTCGAGAACCAGCCGCACGCCGACCGGACGCCGCTCGCGCTGGTACCCGCTGTCCGCGCGGTCGACCGGGACATCCGTGTCGCGGTGGTCGGCGCCGGCCCCGCCGGCCTGTACGCCGCGGACGAGCTGCTCAAGCACGCCGGGGTGAGTGTCGACGTCTTCGACCGGCTCCCCACGCCGTACGGACTGGCGCGGGCGGGGGTGGCTCCGGACCACCAGCACACCAAGCAGGTCACCAAGCTGTTCGCCGCGATCGAGGGCCAGCCCGGGTTCCGCTACCGGCTGAACGTCGAGGTGGGGCCGGACAGTGCTGCCGGGGTCACCCACGAGTGGCTGACGCAGCGCTACGACGGTGTCATCTACGCCGTCGGTGCCTCGCGCGACCGGTCGCTCGGCATCGAGGGCGAGCACCTGCTCGGCAGTGTCTCGGCCACGGACGTGGTGGGTTGGTACAACGGCCACCCCGACGCGCAGGACACCCCCGTCGACCTCGGTGGGGACCGGGTGGTCATCGTCGGCAACGGCAATGTCGCACTCGACGTCGCGCGCATCCTCACCGCCGACCCGGACTCGCTGCTCCCCACGGACACCGCGGCGCTGCCGCTGGCGACGCTGCGGGGCAGCAAGGTCTCCGAGGTCGTCGTGCTCGGTCGGCGCGGGCCCGCGCAGGCGGCGTTCACCGTGCCCGAGCTGATCGGTCTGGCCGGGCTCGACGACGTCGACGTCATCATCGACAACGGGGGAGAGGCGATCGTCGCGGACTCCGCCAAGACCGCGCTGCTCGCCGAGCTCGCCGAGCGCGCGCCGCGTCCCGGCCGTCGCCGGATCGTGCTGCGCTTCCAGACCGCGCCCGTGCGCATCCTCGGCCAGGAGAGCGTGTCCGGGCTCGAGGTCGCCCGGACCCGTCTGACCGAGACCGACGGACGCGTCCACGCCGTCGCGACCGACGAGGTTGAGGTCATCGAGGCGTCCATGGTGCTGCGCTCGGTCGGCTACCGCGGCGTTGCCGTGGACGGGCTGCCCTTCGACGAGACTTCGGGCACGGTCCCGAACACCAACGGCAGGGTCGTCCCGGGCACGTACGTCGCAGGTTGGATCAAGCGCGGACCGAGCGGCTTCATCGGCACCAACAAGGCGTGCTCCGAGGAGACCGTCGCGGCGCTGCTCGACGACGCTCAGGCGGGTCTGCTGGGCGAACCGCTCGGAACCAGGGCAGAGCTCGAGGACTTCTTCGCCGGGACCGACGTCGTGGACCTGGCCGGCTGGCAGGCGATCGACCGGCACGAGCTCGCGCTGGGCGCCGCGTCGGGCCGGGGGCGGGTCAAGCTGCTCGACGTCGCCGAGATGCTCGCGGTGACGCGCGCGGAAGTTCCCCGCAGACGTGTCGGCGGCGGCGGACGTCAGCGCTGGCCTCTAGGCTCCTCCGTGTGAGCAGCAAACCGACCGTTCCCGCGCCCTCGGGTGGCGGCGACGGTCGGGGCGAGCGCTGGGCCGCGCACCGGGAGGAACGCCGGGCGCAGATCCTCGACGCCGCCATCGTCGTCATCGAGCGCGAGCCGATCGGTGCCGAGATCCACGTCCGGCAGTTCGCCGAGGAGGCGGGGCTCGGCCGTGCCGTGCTCTACCGGCACTTCACCGACCGGGCCGACCTCGACCGCGCGATCCAGAAGCGGATCATCGAGCTGCTCATGGACGAGCTCGTGCCGCAGTTCGAGCTCTCCGGAACGATCCAGCAGATCATCGAGCGGATCGTGCACGCGTACGTCGCCTGGGCGGCCGAGCACCCCGCGCTGCACCGTATCGGCGCGTCCGAGAGCCAGGACGCCGAGCGCCTGGGTGACGTCATCCAGGCCACCGAGCAGATCGGCGGCCTGATCGCGATGCTCGTGACCTCGGGTGCGAGCCTGCTCTCGGTGGAGCTCGACGAGGACGACAAGCACATCCTCGACCCGCTGGTCTTCGGCATCGTCGGACAGGCGGTCGGGACCGTCCGGTTCTGGCTGGCCCGCGAGGAACAGGTGCCCTCGGCCGACGTGCTCGCCAACCACCTGGCCCGGTCGGTGTGGTTCCAGATCGAGGGCCACGCCCGCGACCGCGGCGCCGTCCTGGACCCGAACCTGTCGCTCGACGACCTGATCCTCGGAGCCCTGCGCGGCGACTGAATCGGAGTACAGCGCCGATGTCGATCATTTTGTCACTGACCTTGCGAGATGCTCCGTTTTACCTTCGCTGGCCCGGGCGTGTCCCGGTTTCCCGACCATTGTCCGATTAGCCGTTTTCGCGGTCTACACAAGGCTTTGACGTGGTCTGGGCGCGTAGGCATCTTGGGCAGTTCCACCCGAAGGGGTAACCCGGCCGTCGGTGCGTCGTTGAACTGCCCGAACGGTACAAACCTCACAAATCTCTCCTGGAGGAGAACCATGAAGAAGTCCACCAAGGGCGCTCTCGCCGCTGCCGCTGCTGGCACCCTGCTGCTGGGCGGCGCCAGCACCCTCGCATTCTGGGCCGACGACGCCTCCGTGGCCGGTTCGACCATCACTGCGGGCACGCTCGACCTCAACCAGACCGCGTGCGGTGACTGGGTGCTCGACGGCACGGGCGGCACCGGCGGTCCGCTGGCCGGCCGCCTGCTCGTCCCGGGCGACTCGCTGACCAAGCAGTGCACCTACACGATCAGCTCGACCGGCGACCACCTCGCCGCCAAGCTCGACGTCAGCGTGCCGACCAGCTCGGGTGACCTCAAGTCGGCTCTGTCGACCAACTCGTCGTCCTTCACCATCACCAAGGCCGGTGGCTCGCCGCAGACCGTCACCCCGGGTTCGTCGTTCAACTTCGACGAGGGTGACTACACCGTCGTCGCCGACTTCGCCGTCACGTTCCCCTACGGCTCGTCGGTCGACAACAGCTCGCAGGGTGACAGCGCGACCTTCGACGCCATCAGCCTGACCGTCACCCAGGTCAACAACCACTGATCCGCCCGCTCCAGGAGATTCGACGATGACGAACCAGCGCACCGTGCGCACCGTGGCCGGTAGGGCATTCGCCCTGCTGGTCGCGGGGTTCGTCATCGTTGTCCTTGGGGCGACGGTCCTCGTGCCTGCGGTCGGCGGCGGAACTGCGTACACGGTTCTCACGGGGTCGATGCGTCCGCAGCTGCCGCCGGGAACAGTGGTGGTCGTCCGGCCGGCCGCAGCTGACGACATCCGCGTCGGCGACGTGGTGACCTATCAGATTGAGTCGGGGAAGCCGACCGTCGCAACGCACCGAGTCGTGTCGATTTCCTTGGATGGTAAGGGCGACCGCCGATTCATTACGCAGGGCGACGCCAACGGAGCACCGGACCCCGAACCGGTGCGCCCGAAGCAGATCCGCGGAGTGCTCTGGTACGCCGTGCCCTACGTGGGCTACCCGGCCCGCATGGTCGACGGCGACATCCGTCGGCTCGCCGTGAGCGGTGCGATCCTGGTGCTGTTCGGCTACGCGGCGTTCTCCTTTGGGGGAGCGGCTCGGGACGGCATCCGCAACCGGCGAAACCGTCGCGACGGCACCACCGTCGCGTCAGAGGAGAACGTGAACGAGCAACGAGAGCTCCACGAGGTGGGGTCGTGAAGGCCCGCGTCCTGGCCGTGCTGCTCGCGCTGATCGGTGCGCTCGTGGCGGCCCTCGGGTCCGCTGCTCCGGCATCAGCGGCGGACGAGCTCGGGCTGAGCCCCGACGGCGTGACCTGGTCGGCGAACCTGCCGGCGCCGCTCTTCGACCCGGCGTTCCGCTGGGTCCCCGGCGACGTCGAGACGGCTTCGTTCTACGTGCGCAACCAGGACTCCGAGGCGGGCGTCCTGCAGGTCGTGATGGAGAGCACCCAGGTGCGCTCCCTGATCGACACCGGTGATCTTGAGGTCGCCGTCCGGGTCGGCGACTCCGAGTACGCCGCAGTCACGACCGCGGGTCCGCACACCCTCGTCCAGGGCGAGCAGATCCCTGCCGGCGAGGTCCGGCGCATCGACGTACGGATCACGTTCGAACCGGCATCCTCCAACGCCTCGCAGACCAAGCAGCTCGACCTGCGGTTCGGCGTGACCCTCAGCCAGGACACCTCGGTGCTCCCGCCCGACAACGGCGGGGACGGCGACGGTGATGGCAACGGGAACGGCGTCGCCGGTCCTGACAACAACGGCGTCCTCCCCGGGACCGGTTCCACGATCAGCCGTGGACTGCTCCTGCTCGCGGTGGTCCTCACCGCCGGCGGCCTCGGGCTCGTCGGCATCGGCCGCCGCAACCGCGACACAGACGAAAGGCAGACCTCCCATGCGTAAGCCCCAGCTCTCGAAGCTGCTCCGCGACGTCCGTTTCCAGGCGATCGCGAGCCTCGGCCTCGTTCTCGGTGCAGCTGCGACCGGCACCTACGCCTACTGGTCGGACTCCGCAGCCGTTGCCGGGTCGACCATCACCAGCGGGTCGATCGACCTGAAGGTGAACGGGACCGCCGGGAACCGGCTGGACAACGACAACGCCTACACGCAGCTGAGCTTCAGCAACATCGTGCCCGGGCAGAGCACCGCCGGTGTCATCACCGTGCGCAACAACGGTCTGTCCCCGCTGACCTACTACGCCCACGGGGCAGCGAGCAACGCCGACGGCAAGGGCCTCGGCGCTGCGCTCGTCGTCAAGGTCACCGGAGCGGCGACCAGGACTGCCTCGGGCTCGAGCTTCACCTGCGGCGGCGCGACCCTGGCGAACACGGGTACGTCGTTCTCGAACAACCTGGTCTCCTCGACGAACCCGCGCCAGCTCGCGGCCGGCACCGAGGAGACGCTGTGCATCGAGGCGACGCTGCCGACCGGCGCTGCGACCTCCCTGCAGAACGCGTCGACCAACGTCAGCTTCGCCTTCACCGCGAGCCAGATCATCCCGTGATGGACCTCCGAGCCCTGAACGCGCTGCACCGGACCGGCCGGGTGGCGCTCGCCGCCAGTGCCGTCGTCGGTGCGGCGTGCGCTGTGCTCACGCTGGTGGCCGTGCTGACCGGTGTCCGTCCGCTCGTCTTCCTGTCCGGCTCGATGTCGCCCGACGTCACGACCGGGTCGCTCGGCTTCTCGCGGTCGGTCGACGCGGCCGACATCAAGGTCGGCGACGTCGTGACGGTGACGACGAAGGTGGATGCCAAGGTCACGCACCGGGTGGTCGCCGCGACCCACCACGACGACGTCGTCACGCTGCAGCTGAAGGGTGACGCGAACCAGACCGCGGACGAGGAGCTCTACCGGGTGTCCTCGGCTCCCCGGCTGATGTTCGCCGTGCCGAAGCTCGGCTACCTGGTGAACTGGCTCTCGCACGCCCCCGGCAGCTACGTGCTCGCGCTCTACGTCGCCCTGATGCTGGTGGTCATCGCCCGCAGGAGGAACGTCGACTCGGGCACGACTCCCGGCCGTACGCCGGGACGCCACCGCACCCGCGAGCCGCAGGTCCTGATCCCGCAGCCGGTCCCCACGCGACGCAGCGGCAACATCCTGCCGCCACCGATCATGGTCGAGCCGGTGGTGCTCGCCCGGACCGCCCGCGGGCCGCGCCGTGCGGTCCTCGTCGGCAGTGCGCTCCTTGCAGGCGTGCTCGCGCTCTCGGGCTTCGGGGGAGCGACCTGGGCGGCGTGGACCGACGACGCGGCGGTCTCCGGGTCGACGATCACGTCGGGGACCTGGGTGGTGGCTCCTCCGGTAGCGCCGACCGTGACGAGCTGCGTCCGCTCCGGTAACGCGATCACCCTCACCTGGACCCAGGCCGTGGACCCGGCCAACTTCCAGATCCGGTACACCACGCCGAACACCACGGAACCGCTGCTGGCCGGCACGGTGCGCACCGCGACGACGTCGGTGGCCAACTTCAACAACCAGACCGGTCAGATCTGGGTCGTGGCGATCAACGGCAGCTCCACCTCGCCGCAGTCGAACCGTTACGCGTTCACCGGGAACGGAACCGGCAACGCCGTGTGCAACCCGGTTCCCTGACCGTTTCCCCTCAGGTCGGCACCCCACGGACCGATGGGGGTGCTGACGGGGTCCAGCCCAGGGCTCCCAAGGGGGCACGACCATGGACACCAGGAACAGCAGGACCACCCGCACGACGATCGCGGTCTGGGGGAGCAGCGCCCTCGCGGCCGTCGTGCTCGTCCTCGGCGTGAACGGCACCCTAGCCTCGTGGACCAGCGCGGTCATCGCCAACGACACGAACACCGCAGCGACGTCTGCCGCGGTGATCCTGCGCGAGGTCGGGCCCGGTCCTCAGACCTGCTTCTCCAGCAGCGGCGCCGGCAACAGCTACACGTGCAGCACGATCAACAAGTACGGCGGCACGGCCAGCCCGCTCGCTCCCGGCACGAACCAGACGACCGACGTCGTGTTCACCAACGTCGGATCGGCCTCCGCATCGACCTTCGTGCTCGGCACCGGGTCGTGCTCGCAGACCCCGACCGCGGGCAGCGGCACCCCTGCGGCTGCCAACGTGTGCACCAGCGGTGACCTGACGGTCGCGGTCTCGTGCTCCGACGGGGCCACCTACGCCAGCGGCTCGGCCTGGGCCGACCTGGTCCACGCCGCGAGCGCCCCGGGGAGCACGCCCGCCACGCTCACGCACACCGCGACGATCGCTGCGGGCGCGTCGTTCACCTGTCGGTTCACGGTCGCGGTCACGGCGGGAGCGTCGGTGCTCGCGCAGGGCGTCACCGTCTCGCAGCCGCTGACCTGGACCCTGAACGTCTGATCCGATGACCGCGCGTCGCCTGACGCTCGTCGCCGCCCTCGTGGCGGCGGCGGTGCTCGCGACCGGAACTACGGCGACGCTGAGCGGCTGGACCGCGGCGGTGGTGGCGAACCCGGGGTCCGACGCCGCGGCGGCCACCCTGGCCCTCGCGCACGCCTACCCGGGCGGGTCCTGCGCGATCACGGCGCGGGGGACCGGTGCCGTCAGCTGCTCCGGGTCGTTGCTGCCGTCCGCAGCCGTCACGGTCGGTGGCGTCTCAGCGACAGACACGTTGACCAACAACGGCACCCTGTCCGCCGCACGCCTCGTCTCCGAGGTCCGGGCGACGTCGTGCGGGCCGGTCGCGCTCGCGAACAGCCGGACCGCAGCCGATCCGTTGCTGCCGCGACTCGGCACCGCCTTCGGGCAGACCGACCCCTGGGGGGGCTCCGCAGCGGTGACCTTCAGCAGCGGCGGGTACGCCGCCGACGTCGTCGCGACCAGCACCGGCACCCTCCTCGGCTCGAGCTACAGCCTCGGAGTCTGGTTCAAGGTCGCGAACGGGTACGCCGCCGGCGGGCCGCTGATGAGCCTGGCGGCAAGCCCGGTCGACGGGAGCTCGGCAGCGTCGAGCCCGATGCTGTGGATGGACACCACCGGCAAGATCCGCTTCCGGCTCACCGGCACGCTGGGGACCTCCAGCAGCGGGGCGTCGGTGTCGTCGTACAACGACGGGGCCTGGCACCTGGCGGTGCTCAGCGTCGCGGCCACCCTGGTCTCCACCCCCACCCTGTACGTCGACGCGGCCGCCGGCGTGACCGGCCTGGGCCTGTCGGCGCTCACCGGCGGGAACGCGTACTGGCACCTGGGGTGGGCGGACTTCACCGGGGTCGCCGGTGCCCCCGCCGCCACCCTGCCCGGCTCGCTGGCCGGCGCCTTCGTGACCAGCTCGACGGTCAGCTCGGGGACCCGGTCCTCGTTGCTCGGCGCCGCGACGGGCAGCGCGTACGCGACCCTCGCACTCGGTCTCGCGGGATCGACGCACCTCTGGATGCTCGACGACTCCGGCACCTCGACCCACAGCGGAACACTCCCGGTCATCGGGGCGACCTCACCCTGCTCGATGGTCGACCTGGCCTGGAGCGCCACGACGCCGGCCGGAACCATCTCGGCCGGCGGCACCAAGCTGTCGGCGTTCGCCGACGGGTCCTGGCACACGATCGCCGCTCCAGCGCCGGGCGCCACGCAGAGCTGGGTCGCGACGGCGTCCCGTGACGCGACCTGGAACGCGTACGTCGCCGGGCTCCGCCTCGCGGTACCGGTGCAGCACCGCATCCAGTCGGCGCCGTCGGGCTCGGCCTGGTCGCGGACGTTCTCCTTCGCCGACGCGACGTCGGTGGTGATCGGGTGAGCACGGTGCGCCGGGCGCTGAGCTGGTCTGCCCTCGTGGTGGTGCTGACCGCGACCGTCGTGCTGCTCGGGTGGCGCGTTCACGGAGGTGGCTGGGCGCGCGTGGAGACACCGTCGATGGGCACGCGCGCGCCGGTCGGATCGCTGCTCTGGGTCGAGCCGGTCGATGTCGACGACGTCCGGGTCGGGGACCTGCTCACCTTCCGGCCTCCCGGCTCCGAGCAGACCTACAGCCACCTGGTCGCGGCGGTGAACAGCGACGGCACGCTGAGCACACGGGGCGCCATCACGGGCGCAGACCCGTGGCGCATCACCGCGGCAGAGATCGTCGGTCGGACGACGTGGGTCTGGCCGGGCGTCGGCTGGCTGGTGGTGGCCGCTCCCGTCCTCGGTGTGGGCGCGCTGCTCGTCTGGTGGGTCGTGCGACGGCTCCGCGACCCGGACCTGCGCGAACCCGTCGCGGTCCTGGGAAGCGCCGTCGTGCTCGCCGTCGCGCTCGTCGTGTACCGCCCGCTGCTCGGTGCGGAGCAGGTGACCTTCACCCCCGAGGACGGCAGTGCGCGAGCGACCTACGTCGGGACCGGGGTGCTGCCCGTCCGGCTGAGCGGCCGCGACGGCGCGTCGGTCGTGCTGCGCCCGGGAGAGGTCGGCGGGGTGACGGCAGCCGTCCCCGACGATGACGGGGGGACCCTGCCGGGGACGCAGCCGCGCCGGTTCACCGTGACGTTGGGCGCGGCGGTCGGCTGGCCGTGGTGGGCGGCTCTGGTGGGCGCCTGCTTCCTGCCTGCCGCCCTGACCACCGCGCGTACCACCGGGCGACGCGCTGCACGCAGTACGGCGGCCGTTCACTAAATTGGAGGGATGCTTCCCGCGACGATCGGCGTCTTCGCCCTCCAGGGCGACGTCCGTGAGCACCTCGCCGCCCTGACCGCCCTCGGTGTGGACGCGATCGGCGTACGGCGACCCGAGGAGCTCGAGCGCTGCGACGGACTGGTGATCCCCGGTGGGGAGAGCACGACGATGTACAAGCTCGCGAAGACCTTCGAGCTCTTCGAGCCGCTGCAGAAGCGCGTCGCCGAGGGGATGCCGGCGTTCGGCACCTGCGCCGGGATGATCATGCTGGCCGACCGGGTCGAGGACGGCACGGCGGACCAGGTCACGCTCGGTGGTCTCGACATCACCGTGCGACGCAACGCCTTCGGGCGCCAGGTGGACTCCTTCGAGACCGAGCTCGACTTCACCGGTGTCGACCACCCGGTGCACGCGGTCTTCATCCGCGCGCCCTGGGTCGAGTCGGCTGGCGAGGGTGTCGAGGTGCTGGCGCGCGTCGAGGGCACCCGGGAGGGTGCGGAGGCCGACGGTAGGATCGTCGCCGTTCGTCAGGGCCAGGTGATGGCGACGTCGTTCCACCCCGAGGTGGGGGGCGACCTCTCGATCCACCGGCTGTTCGTCGAGCTCGTAGAGAAGCAGTAGGAAGGGAAGTCATGTCCGGCCACTCCAAATGGGCGACGACCAAGCACAAGAAGGCCGCGCTCGATGCCAAGCGCAGCAAGCTGAACACCAAGCTCATCAAGAACATCGAGGTCGCCGCCCGTCTGGGCGGAGGCGACCCGACGGGCAACCCGACCCTCTTCGACGCGATCCAGAAGGCCAAGAAGAACTCGGTCACCAAGGACAACATCGACCGCGCCGTGAAGCGTGGCTCGGGCGCCGAGGCCGGTGGCGCGGACTACTCCACGATCATGTACGAGGGGTACGCCCCGAACGGTGTCGCGGTCCTCATCGAGTGCCTCACCGACAACAAGAACCGTGCCGCGATGGAGGTCCGTACGGCGATGAGCCGGAACGGCGGCTCCCTCGCGGACCCCGGCTCGGTCGCCTACCTCTTCCACCGCATGGGGGTCGTGATCGTGCCGGTCGAGCAGGAGGGCCGGACCGTCTCGGAGGACGACGTCCTCGAGGCGACGATGGACGCGGGCGCCGAGGACGTGAACGACCTCGACGGTGCCTTCGAGGTGGTCAGCCAGGCGACGGACCTGGTCGACGTGCGGACGGCGCTGCAGACCGCGGGTATCGACTACGACTCCGCCGAGGCGCAGTTCGTGCCGTCCATGCAGGTCGAGCTCGACCAGGACGGCGCTGCCAAGGTGCTCCGGCTGGTCGACGCGCTGGAGGACCTCGACGACGTGCAGAACGTGTACGCGAATTTCGACATCTCCGAGGAGATCATGGCGGCGCTCGACGCCTGAGCCCCGCGGTCCGGGACCGGTGTGTCGCGCCACCGCGGCGACCGGACTCCGGTTAGGTTGATCCGAACACCTGTTCGCATCGACTGTGAGGCTGCTATGCGCGTTCTGGGCATCGACCCGGGTCTGACCCGGTGCGGCGTCGGCATCGTCGAGGGCACCGTCGGTCGTCCCCTGTCGCTCGTCGACGTCGGCGTGGTGCGGACCGGTGCGGACCTGCCGGTCGAGCAGCGCCTGCTGCTGATCTCGCGCGGGATCGAGGCGTGGATCGAGGCGACGAGACCGGACGCGATCGCCGTCGAGCGGGTGTTCGCGCAGGCCAACGTCCGTACGGTCATGGGCACCGCCCAGGTCAGCGGCCTGGCGCTGGTGGCCGCGTCGGCGCGCGGGCTGCCCGTCGCGATGCACACGCCCAGCGAGGTCAAGGCCGCCGTGACCGGCAGCGGCCGGGCCGACAAGGCCCAGGTCGGCACCATGGTCGCCCGACTGCTGCGGCTGGACGCGGCGCCCCAACCGGCCGACGCCGCAGATGCGCTCGCGCTGGCGATCTGCCACCTCTGGCGCGGGAGCGCCACCAACCGGATCCAGGCCGCCGTTGCGGCCGGCACGACAGGAGCAGCACGGTGATCGCGTTCGTACGGGGCCGCGTCCACGCGGTCGGACTGACCTCGGCGGTCCTCGAGGTCGGCGGGGTCGGCCTGGAGCTGCAGTGCACGCCCAACACGCTCGCCGACCTCCGTACCGGCGCCGAGGCACTGCTTCCCTCCTCGTTGGTCGTGCGGGAGGACTCGCTGACCCTGTTCGGCTTCGCCGACGAGGACGAGAAGCAGATGTTCGAGCTCGTGCAGACCGCGTCGGGCGTCGGTCCCAAGGTCGCCCAGTCCATGCTGGCCGTGCTCGCTCCGGAGGCGATCCGTCGGGCCGTGTCGGGGGAGGACGTGAAGACCCTGACCGCCGTTCCGGGCATCGGGCAGAAGGGCGCGCAGCGGATCATCCTCGAGCTCAAGGACAGGATCGGCGCCCCCGGCTCGGCGCCGGTCACCGCCGGCGCCCCCTCGGTCTCGGGGTGGCAGTCCCAGGTGCACGGGGGTCTCGTCGGCCTCGGCTGGTCCGGCAAGGAGGCCGACCGCGCGGTCGCGGCGGTGACGCCCGAGGCCGAGGCGATGGCCGTTCCCGACGTCGCGAAGCTGCTCCGCCTCGCGCTGCAGACGTTGAGCAAGGCCTGACGTGACCGAGCACGAGTCCGGCGCCGAGGCCTCGATCCAGGCAGCGCTGGAGCGGGCCGAGCAAGCGTTCCTCGAGGAGCGGGCGAGCGTCACGGGGGTGTCTGCCGACGCCGACGAGCGCGCCGTCGAGGCCGCCCTGCGTCCCCGCACCCTCGACGAGGTCGTCGGCCAGGAACGCGTCCGCGAGCAGCTCTCGCTGGTTCTCGAGGCCGCCCGCAGCCGCGCGCGCACCTCGGACCACGTCCTGCTCTCCGGGCCACCCGGGCTAGGCAAGACCACGCTCGCCATGATCATCGCTGCGGAGATGTCCGCGCCGCTGCGGCTGACCAGCGGGCCGGCCATCACCCACGCCGGCGACCTCGCCGCCATCCTGTCGGGACTGAACGAGGGTGACGTCCTCTTCGTCGACGAGATCCACCGGATGTCGCGGCCCGCCGAGGAGATGCTGTACCTCGCGATGGAGGACTTCCGCGTCGACGTGATCATCGGCAAGGGGCCCGGCGCGACCTCGATCCCGCTGGAGATCCCGCCGTTCACCCTGGTCGGCGCCACCACCCGGGCGGGGTTGCTGCCCGGCCCGTTGCGCGACCGCTTCGGGTTCACCGGCCACCTGGAGTTCTACGCCGCCGACGAGCTCGACCAGATCGTCCAGCGTTCGGCGGGCCTGCTGGACGTGGAGACGCGTCCCGACGGCACCGCCGAGATCGCGTCGCGCTCGCGGGGGACACCGCGCATCGCGAACCGGCTGCTCCGCAGGGTTCGCGACTACGCGCAGGTGCGGGCCGACGGGGTCGTGACCCGGGATGTCGCCCGCCGCGCGCTGGACCTGTTCGAGGTCGACGAGTCCGGGCTCGACCGACTGGACCGCGCCGTGCTGGACGCCCTGTGCCGCCGGTTCGGCGGGGGACCCGTGGGGCTCTCCACCCTCGCGGTCGCCGTGGGCGAGGAGCGCGAGACGGTGGAGGAGGTCGCCGAGCCGTTCCTGGTCCGCCACGGCATGCTCGCCCGTACGCCGCGCGGCCGGGTCGCCACCCCGGCGGCCTGGACCCACCTGGGCCTGAGCGTCCCCGCGGCTGCGCCGTTCTCGGACGAGGGCACGCTGTTCGGGGGCTCCTGACCGCGCCGGTCACGTCGAGCGCGACCCGCGCGACGTGACCGGGGGCACGTTCGAGCGGTACCGGCCGTTACACTTCTGCGGCGGTAGAGATGTAGCGCCCCGCGCCGTGCACCGCCCCCTGATCTGTAGTCGAACCGAGAGCTCTCACCGTGGACCCAGCAATTCAGTTCGTGGTGTTCCTGGTTGCCCTGATCGGGCTCTGGTTCGTGATGACCAGGAACACCCGCGCCCAGCAGCGTCGGGTGGCCGAATTGCAGGCCGAGATCAAGATCGGCGACGAAGTGATCATCACCGCGGGTATCTTCGGCACGGTTCGCGAGGTCAACGACGACCGCGTGGAGCTGGAGATCGCCGAGGGCACCGTGATCACGGTCGCCCGTCAGGTCGTCGTACGGCGTGTGCCGGAGTCCGAAGCAGCACCCGCCGACGAGCACCCCGAAGACTGAGGAGACGCAGGACCGTGGCTAAGAAGACGTACCGACCGGGGCGGAACCTGGTCATCTTCTTCCTGGGAGTCGGCGTGCTCTACGGGTTGGTCGCCCTGGGCGGCAACTGGAAACCCGAGCTCGGCCTCGACCTCCAGGGCGGCACGCGGATCACGCTGATCGCGACCGGCGACGTCAAGAAGTCGAGCCTCAACGAGGCCCGCAAGATCATCGACCAGCGCGTCAACGCCTCGGGTGTCGCGGAGTCCGAGGTCACCACCCAGGGCAGTAAGTTCATCGTCGTGGAGATCCCGGGCAAGACCAAGCGCGACCTGGTGGAGACCGTGAAGCGTCAGGCGCAGCTCCGGTTCCGTCTCGTCGCCGGCTACCAGCCCGGTGTGCAGACCACGGTGACCACGCCGACCCCGTCGTCGACCACGGCGCCGACCGGGTCGCCGACGGCCAAGCCGTCCTCGACCCCGTCGGCCAAGCCGTCGGGCACCCCGACCAGCACGGCGACCAAGTCCGGTGCCGCGCAGCGCCCCGCGCCGTTCGTCCGTCAGGCCGACCCGACCCCGACCCCGACGCCAACGCCGTCGGGCAAGTCGTCCCCGTCGATCCTCGACGCGGCACTGCCGTCCACCAAGGGTCAGACCCTCGACCAGACCATCGCGTGGGCGGCGAGCCCGCCGGAGGCCTGGACCACCAAGTTCTCGACCTTCGAGTGCCCCAAGGCCGGCGTCCTGCAGCCGGTCGACAACCCCGACCAGCCGCTGATCACCTGCGACGAGGACGGTGGGCGTTACCTGCTCACCAAGGCTGTGATCGAGGGCACCTCGCTCAAGACCGCCTCGGCCGGCATCCCGCAGGGCGAGCTGGAGTGGACCGTCAACCTGACCCTGAGCAACAAGGTCGGAGCGGTCTCGGACTTCACCAAGATCAGCCAGAAGCTGCTCGACAACAAGAACGCCTCGGCGATGCCGACCCAGTTCGCGATCGTGCTGGACGGCCAGGTGCTCTCCGCGCCGCAGTTCACCGGCGTGATCACCGACGGCAAGCCGCAGATCACCGGTGACTTCACCGAGAGCACCGCGAAGTCGTTGGCGAACTCGCTCAAGTTCGGATCCCTGCCGGTCGCGTTCGAGAAGGACCCGTCCTCGGAGACGATCGGGCCCTCGCTCGCCGGTGACCAGCTGAGCACCGGTCTCCTGGCCGGAGCGATCGGTCTGTTCGCGGTGATGATCTACTGCCTCATCTACTACCGCGGCCTCGGCCTGGTGGTGCTGGCCTCGCTGGCACTGGCTGCGGCGATCACGTACTCGATGGTGCTGCTGCTCAGCAAGACGGCTGGCTTCACGCTGACCCTGCCGGGTATCGCAGGTCTGATCATCGGCGTCGGTGTCACCGCCGACTCCTTCGTCATCTTCTTCGAGCGCATCCGTGACGAGATGCGCGAGGGCCGCTCGATGCGGGTGGCCGTGGAGACCGGCTGGAAGCGTGCGCGCCAGACGCGGATGGCGGCCAACGTGGTCTCGCTGCTGTCGGCCGGCGTGCTCTACATCTTCGCCACCGGCGTCGTGAAGGGCTTCGGTTTCGCCCTCGGCCTCTCGACCGCGATCGACCTCGCGGTGCTCTTCTGGTTCACCAAGCCCGCGGTGTCCTACCTGGCCCGCTTCAAGTTCTTCAACGGCGGTGGTGAGCTGTCCGGGCTCAGCGCCAACACCCTGGGCATGGACGCCATCGGCGCCGGTACGCACGCAGGAGGTAAGGCCTGATGGGCAAGTTCTCACGACTCGGCAACGAGCTCTACAGCGGTCACCGGTCCATCGACTTCGTCACCAAGCGGGCGCCTTGGTACCTCGCCACGGCGGTCATTGTCGGAGCCTGCGTCGCGATCATCGCGATCAAGGGCCTCGCCTTCGGTATCGAGTTCACCGGCGGCACCCAGTACCGCATCGAGAAGCTCGAGACCGTCCCGGACTCCCAGGCCCGCGCCGACGACGTGCGGCAGGACATCATCGACCTGAACATCGAGGAGGCCGGTCTCCCGACCGTCACCACGGCGGGCAGCAGCGTGCTGGTCGTCGAGCTCGAGTCGGTCTCCAACGAGGACGGCCAGCGGATCATCGACGTGATCCAGAAGGACACCGGCGCGAGTGTCGGGGACATCTCGGAGTCCGACATCGGCGCGAGCTGGGGTCGTGAGGTCGCCCAACGCGCCGGTCTCGGCGTCGCGGTCTTCCTGCTGCTCGTCGTGCTCTTCATCTGGATGTACTTCCGCGAGTGGAAGATGTCGGTCGCAGCGTTCGTCGCCCTGGCGCACGACATCACCATCACCATCGGCATCTACGCGCTCTCCGGCTTCCCGGTGACGCCGGCTGCGGTCACGGGTCTGCTCGCGATCCTCGGCTTCTCGATGTACGACACGGTCGTCGTCTTCGACAAGATCCGTGAGAACACCCGGCAGCTCTCGCAGAGCCGTCTCTCCTACGCGCAGGCGACGAACCTGGCCGTCAACCAGACGCTGGTGCGCTCGATCAACACCTCGATCGTCGCGCTGATCCCGATCGGCTCGATCCTCGCGGTGAGTGCCATCAAGCTCGGCGAGAGCTCGCTGCAGGACCTCGCGCTCGCGCAGTTCGTGGGTATGGCGGTCGGCGTGTACTCCTCGGTGTTCCTCGCGCCCCGGGTGCTGGTGCACCTGAAGTCGCTGGAGCCGGAGGTGCAGGCCGGCGACCGCCGCGCCCTGGCGCGCGCCCGTCGCGACGTCGACCGGTACGCCAACGTGCCGGCGTTCACCGAGGACATGCCGATCTCGGCGGACCCCGACGGTGGTGACGAGCCCGGCGACGGTGACGACGGGGTGGGAAGCGGGGAGCGCGCGCAGTTCCGCGCCCCCATCGCCCGGCCCACGGCATCGGGGTCCGGTCGGGTCGTGCCCGACCCCAAGGCACCGGTGTCGCAGTCCGGTTCTGCGAACCGACCGCAGCCGAGCAAGCAGCCTCGCTCCAAGCGCGGCAAGTGAACCCCCCAAGGAAGTCGGCACGATGAGTCGCGGATCCGTCGAGGGTTACCTGGACACGCTGATCCGCGACATCCCGGACTTCCCGAAGACGGGAGTGCTGTTCAAGGACATCACCCCGCTGCTGGCCGACCACGACGGTTTCACCGCGATCATCGAGGCACTGGCCGATGCCGGGCGCGACGCGTCCGGCACGACCGTCGTCGACAAGGTGATCGGGATGGAGGCGCGCGGCTTCATCCTCGCCGCTCCGGTGGCGCTGGCGCTCGGCGTCGGGTTCGTGCCGGTGCGCAAGGCCGGCAAGCTGCCGGCCGAGTGCTACACCGTCAGCTACGAGCTGGAGTACGGCGAGGCCACCCTGGAGATGCACACCGACGCGCTAACGCCGGGGGAGCGGGTCCTGCTCGTCGACGACGTGCTCGCCCACCGGAGGCACTGCGGCGGCGACCCAGAAGATGGTCGGGTACGCCGAGGCCGAGGTGACCGCGCTCGCCGTCCTGATGGAGCTGTCGTTCCTGCACGGACGCAACGCCCTCGGTCCGACGCCGTTGCACGCACTCCGCACGCTGTGACTCCGCCTGCCCACTAGACTCGGTTCATGGCGGAGGAACGGGTGGTCTCGGAGACGGAGCCGCTCGCGCCTGCAGTCCCGCCGGTCTCCTCCGGAGTCCCGGTCAGCCTCAGCGGCGGCCGCGGCGTCCGTGCCCGGCTGGCGCGGATCGGCACCAGCAAGCAGACCGGGAACCCCGAGCTGGAGCCGTTGTTCCGCGCCGTGCGGGCGAACCACCCGAAGGCCGACCTGGCACTCCTCGAGCGCGCCTACGCCACGGCCGAGCTCCACCACCGCGGCCAGATGCGCAAGAGCGGGGACCCGTACATCACCCACCCGCTCGCGGTGACCACGATCCTCGCCGACATCGGCATGACCGAGCCGACGCTGGTGGCCTCGCTCCTGCACGACACCGTCGAGGACACGCCGTACACGCTGGACCAGCTCCGCAAGGACTTCGGCGACGAGGTGGCGCTGCTGGTCGACGGCGTGACCAAGCTGGACAAGGTCAAGTACGGCGACTCCGCGCAGTCCGAGACCATCCGCAAGATGATCGTGGCGATGAGCCAGGACATCCGCGTCCTCGTCATCAAGCTCGCCGACCGGCTGCACAACATGCGCACGCTGCGCTACGTCAAGGCCGAGACCCAGGAGCGCAAGTCCCGCGAGACCCTGGAGATCTTCGCGCCGCTGGCCCACCGCCTGGGTATGAACACGATCAAGTGGGAGCTCGAGGACCTGGCCTTCGCCACCCTGCACCCCAAGATCTACGACGAGATCGTCCGGATGGTCGCCGAGCGCTCGCCCTCGCGCGACCAGTTCATGCGCCAGGTCATCGAGGTCGTCGAGACCGACCTGAAGGCCGCGAAGATCAAGGCCCGCGTCACTGGTCGGCCGAAGCACTACTACTCGATCTACCAGAAGATGATCCACGGGGGCCGCGAGTTCACCGACATCTACGACCTGGTCGGCATCCGGATCCTCGTCGACAGCGACCCGGACTGCTACGGCGTCCTCGGTGTGCTGCACAACCGCTGGAACCCGATCCCGGGACGCTTCAAGGACTTCGTGGCGATGCCGAAGTTCAACATGTACCAGTCCCTGCACACCACGGTGATCGGCCCCGAGGGCAAGGCCGTCGAGATGCAGGTGCGGACCTTCTCCATGCACCGCCGCGCCGAGTACGGCGTCGCAGCGCACTGGAAGTACAAGGAGGACACCCGCGCCGGGGTGGACACCGACAAGTCGTTGGCCGACACCGCTTCGCAGGACATGCCCTGGGTGCGGCAGCTGCTCGACTGGCAGAACGAGGTCGAGGACCCGGGCGAGTTCCTGGAGTCGCTGCGCTTCGAGATCAACGCCGCCGAGGTGTACGTCTTCACCCCGCGCGGAGACGTGATCGGGCTGCCGATCGGCTCGACGGCGATCGACTTCGCCTACGCGGTCCACACCGAGGTCGGCCACCACACCATCGGTGCCCGGGTGAATGGTCGCCTCGTCCCGCTGGAGTCCAAGCTCGAGCACGGCGACGTCGTCGAGGTCTTCACGTCCAAGTCGCCGAACGCCGGTCCGAGCCGCGACTGGCTCGGCTTCGTGAAGTCGCCCCGCGCCCGCAGCAAGATCCGGCACTGGTTCACCAAGGAGCGCCGCGAAGAGGCGATCGAGCACGGCAAGGACGACATCGCCCGTCTGATGCGCAAGGAGGGTGTCTCCCTCAAGCGCGTGATGACGCACGAGTCGCTGACCCAGGTCGCCAACGAGTTCCGGCTCGCCGACGTCTCCGCCCTGTACGCCGCCGTGGGGGAGGGCAACCTCGGCGCCCAGGCCGTCGTCCGCAAGGTCATGGAGATCTTCGGTGGCGCCGAGGGAGCCGCTGAGGACCTCGCCGAGGCCGTGACGATCACCCGGCCACGGCGTGCCCCCAAGGTCACCGGCGACTCCGGTGTCATCGTCACCGGGATGACCGGCGACGTCCTGGTCAAGCTGGCCAAGTGCTGTACGCCGGTGCCCGGCGACGACATCCTCGGCTTCGTCACCCGTGGAGCCGGCGTCTCCGTGCACCGCAAGGACTGCACCAACGCCAAGGACCTGCTGTCCCAGCCCGAGCGTCTCGTCGACATCGAGTGGGCCCCCACCTCGTCAAGCACCTTCCTCGTCCAGATCATGGTCGAGGCCCTCGACCGCGCCCGCCTCCTCAGCGACATCACCCTGGTGCTGTCAGACCAGCACGTGAACATCCTCAGCGCCTCGTTGAACACCACTCGCGACCGCGTCGCCAAAAGCAAGTTCACCTTCGAGATGGGCGACCCCAAGCACCTCGGCGCAATCCTCAAGGCAGTTCGCTCGATTGACGGCGTGTTCGACGCCTACCGAGTCACCCACTGACCGCCGAGCGGGCCCAGATGTCCCGCCGGTGACTGCCGAGCGGTCGCAGATGTCCCGCCCGTGACTGCCGAGCGGTCGCAGATGTCCCGCCCGTGACTGCCGAGCGGTCGTAGATGTCGCGGTGGGGGCGGGACCTCACGGGACCTTCACCGGTCGGCGTACGCGGGGTGGTGCATCTCAGCCCGGTCGGCGTACGTGGGTGGGACATCTGTGCCCGGTCGGCGTACGTGGGTGGGACATCTGTGCCCGGTCGGCGTACGTGGGTGGGACATCTGTGCCCGGTCGGCGCAGCTTTAGCTGAACTCGGAAGCTGTCTGCTTGGCCATCTCGAGGAATGCCCGCCGTGATTCCAGGTTCTCCTCGAGGTCCTTGACCTTCTTGGCGTCGCCGGCGGCCCTGGCCTTCTCGAGGTCGACCTCGATCTTGTCGATGGCGTCCTGGAGCTGTCCGACCATGCCGTCCGCGCGGGCGGACTTCTCGGGGTCGGACTTCTTCCACTGGTCGTCCTCGAGGTTGCGGATCTCCTGCTCGACCTTGCGGATGCGCGCTTCGAGAGACTTCATCTTGTCGCGGGGGACCTTGCCGGCGGCTTCCCAGCGCTCGCCGATGTCGCGGAACGCCTTCTTCGCGGCGGCGAGGTCGGTGATCGGGAGCAGGGCCTCTGCTTCGACGAGGAGGGCCTCCTTGACGACGGCGTTGGCGGCGAACTCCTCGTCGATCTTGGCGTTGTCCGCGTCGCGGGCGCCGAAGAACGTGTCCTGGGCGCCGCGGAAGCGCTTCCACAGCTCGTCGTCGACGTCCTTGGGCGCGGGGCCGGCGGCCTTCCACTCGGCCATCAGGTTCCGGTACTTGGTGGCGGTGGGGCCCCACTCGGTGGAGTCGGCGAGGGCCTCGGCCTCCTTGACCAGGCGCTCCTTGACGACGCGGGCGCTGTCGCGCTGCTCGGACAGCACGGCGAAGTGCGCCTTGCGGGCCCGGGTGTACGTCGTACGGGCGCCCGAGAAGCGGTGCCAGAGCTCGTCGTCGGCCGCCTTCTCGAGACGGGGGAGCTCCTTCCACTCGGCGAGCAGGTCGCGCAGCCGGTTGGCGCCGTTGCGCCAGTCCTTGCCGGAGGCGATCTTCTCGGCCTCGGTGACGATCGCGTTCTTGCGGGTGCGGGACTCCTCGACCTTGGCCGACCGCTCCGCGCGACGCTTCTCGCGCTGCAGGCCGATGATCGGCTTGAGCGCGTTCAGGCGGGAGTTGAGGGCCGTGATGTCACCGACGGCGTGCGGCTCGACGAGCTGCTCGGCGATCCGGGCGATCGACGCGGTCGCCTCGTCGGGGGCCATCGCGCCACCGCGGACCCGCTGCTCGAGGAGCTGCACCTCGAAGGCCAGACCCTCGTAGCGGTTGGTGTAGAAGGCGAGCGCCTCCTCGGGCGTCCCCTCCGGGTACTGACCGACGACCCGTTCCTCGTCGCCGATCCGGACGTAAACGGTCCCGTCCGCGTCGACGCGGCCGAAACTGCTGTGGTCGTTGCCCTGCGCGGTCACTGCTGACCCCTTCGTCTGATGATCGCTCGTCGAGCGCCTGCTGCGGGTTCATCGTAGCCATACCCGTGCCGAGCGCGCCGGGAGCGCGGGCCAGTAGGCTGAGCGCTGTACGCCCACCACCCGAGCAGGAGAGAACTCAGTGCTGATCGCAGGCTTCCCAGCCGGGCCGTGGGGCACCAACTGCTACGTCGTGGCGACCGGACCGGGCACCGAGTGCGTGGTCATCGACCCCGGCAAGGACGCCGCGGAGGGCGTTGACGCCTTGGTCCGGGAGCACAACCTGAAGCCGGTCTCGGTGCTGGTCACCCACGGGCACGTCGACCACATGTGGTGCGTCGCCCCGGTCGCGGGCACCTACGACGCGACCGCCTACATCCACCCCAACGACCGGCACCTGCTCGCGAACCCAATGGCCGGGATGTCCGCGGAGACGACCGCGATGATGCTGGGCGGCAAGTACGAGTTCGCCGAGCCGGACAACGTCGAGGAGATCGGGGACGGTCGCACCCTGGAGCTGGCCGGGCTCGAGTTCCTGGTCGACCACACGCCCGGGCACACCGAGGGCTCCATCGTGTTCCGCACGCCGTACGAGGACCAGGGCATCGCCGAGGTGATGTTCTCCGGCGACCTGCTCTTCGCCGGCTCGATCGGGCGCACCGACCTGCCCGGCGGGTCGCACCCGACGATGCTCAACAGCCTGCGCACCAAGGTGCTGCCGCTGGCCGACAACATCGTCGTGCTCCCCGGTCACGGTGAGCAGACCTCGATCGGCCAGGAGCGCGCCACCAACCCGTTCCTGCTCGACCTGATCGACGAGTCCGGGAACCCGACCTCTCCGATCACCCGGGGCTTGTGATGAGCAGACCCACGCCGCTCAGCGGCTACCCCGAGCTGCTGCCCGCACAGCGGTCGGTGGAGACCCACGTGCTCGCGACGCTGGCACAGACCTTCGAGCTGCACGGGTTCGCGAACATCGAGACCCGCGCCGTCGAGCCGCTGGACCAGCTGCTCCGCAAGGGCGACACCTCCAAGGAGGTCTACGTCCTGCGCAGGCTCCAGGCGGAGAAGGAGGACAAGGGCGGTACCGACAACTCGGGTATCGGCCTGCACTTCGACCTGACCGTCCCGTTCGCCCGCTACGTGCTGGAGAACGCCGGCAAGCTCGAGTTCCCGTTCCGGCGCTACCAGATCCAGAAGGCGTGGCGCGGCGAGCGGCCCCAGGACGGCCGGTACCGC
This sequence comes from Marmoricola sp. OAE513, assembly GCF_040546585.1. Taxonomy (NCBI): domain Bacteria; kingdom Bacillati; phylum Actinomycetota; class Actinomycetes; order Propionibacteriales; family Nocardioidaceae; genus Marmoricola; species Marmoricola sp. OAE513. The sequence goes on from NZ_JBEPOC010000001.1 coordinate 3,626,543, forward strand.
GAGTTCACCCAGGCCGACATCGACATCGTCGGCGTGGGGGAGCTCCCGTTCCACCACGACACCGAGATCGCCCGGGTGATGGTCGACGCCCTGCGTCGGGTCGCGACGTCGATCGGCCTGCCGGGCTTCCGCCTGCAGGTGAACAACCGCAAGCTCATCCAGGGCTTCTACCAGGGCCTCGGCATCACCGATGTCGACGAGGCGATGCGCCTCATCGACAAGCTCGACAAGGTGCCCGCCGAGAAGATCCGCGAGCAGCTGCTCGGTGCCGGGCTCACCCCGGAGCAGGCGGCAGGATGCCTCTCGCTCGCCTCGATCCGCACGACTGATGACTCCTTCGTCGCGCAGGTGCGTGCCCTGGGTGTCAACGACGCCCTGCTGGACGAGGGGCTCGAGGAGCTCGCGGCCCTGGTCAACGGCTGTGCGGGTCTGGTCAGCGAGTCCGTCTCCATCGAGGCCGACCTGACGATCGCGCGCGGACTGGACTACTACACCGGCACCGTCTTCGAGACCCGACTGGTCGGGAACGAAGCGCTCGGCTCGATCTGCTCCGGAGGTCGGTACGACGCCCTCGCGAACGACGGCCGCACCACCTATCCCGGCGTCGGCATCTCGCTCGGCGTCAGCCGCCTGCTCGTGCCGCTGCTGAACAAGGGCGAGCTGGTCGCCGACCGCTCGGTGCCCAGTGTCGTCCTCGTCGCCCTGACCGACGAGGACAGCCGCGTCGCCAGCGACGACCTGGCCACGCAGCTGCGCGCGAACGGCATCGCCTGCGAGGTGGCGGCCTCGGCCGCGAAGTTCGGCAAGCAAATCCGGTACGCCGAGCGTCGCGGCATCCCGTACGTTCTGTTCTCGACCGAGGACGGGCCCCAGATCAAGGACATCCGCAGCGGTGACCAGGTCGCCGTGGACGTCACGACGTGGTCCCCGCCCGTCGAGGACCTCAAGCCCCGCATCAGGGTTTCGATAAGCTCAACCACCGATAGAGAGAAGACCCAGTGATCCGCACCCACGACGCCGGCGCCCTGCGCGCCGAGCACGTCGGCCAGACCGTCACCCTCGCAGGCTGGGTGGCCAACCGTCGCGATCACGGTGGCGTCGCCTTCATCGACCTGCGCGAGGCCAGCGGGGTGGTCCAGGTGGTCATCCGCGACGAGGAGATCGCTGGTTCGCTGCGGGCCGAGTACTGCCTGAAGATCACCGGCGAGGTCATCGCCCGCAAGGAGGGGAACGAGAACCCCAACCTCGCGACCGGCGGGATCGAGGTCGTCGCGTCCGAGGTCGTCGTCCTGAGCGAGGCGGCGCCGCTGCCGTTCCCGATCAGCGACCACGTGGACGTCGGCGAGGAGGCCCGGCTCAAGCACCGCTACCTCGACCTGCGCCGCAGCGGACCCAACGCGGCGCTCCGCCTGCGCAGCGACGTCAACAAGGCGGCTCGCGAGGTGCTCGGCCGCCACGACTTCGTCGAGGTCGAGACGCCGACGCTGACCCGCTCCACGCCGGAGGGGGCTCGGGACTTCCTGGTGCCCGCACGCCTCGCGCCGGGCTCCTGGTACGCCCTTCCGCAGAGCCCGCAGCTGTTCAAGCAGCTGCTCATGGTCGCTGGCATGGAGCGCTACTACCAGATCGCCCGCTGCTACCGCGACGAGGACTTCCGCGCCGACCGACAGCCCGAGTTCACCCAGCTCGACCTCGAGATGAGCTTCGTCGAGCAGGACGACGTGATCGCCCTGACCGAGGAGATCCTCACCGCGCTCTGGAAGCTGATCGGGTACGACGTCCCGACCCCGCTGCCGCGGATGACCTACGCCGAGTCGATGCGGCGCTACGGGTCTGACAAGCCCGACCTGCGTCTGGACCTCGAGCTCACCGAGTGCACCGAGTACTTCGCGGACACCACCTTCCGGGTCTTCCAGGCGCCGTACGTCGGTGCCGTCGTGATGCCCGGTGGAGCCAGCCAGCCGCGCAAGAAGCTGGACGCCTGGCAGGAGTGGGCCAAGCAGCGCGGCGCCAAGGGACTCGCCTACGTCCTCGTCGGCGAGGACGGCGAGCTCGGCGGCCCGGTCGCCAAGAACCTCACCGAGACCGAGGCCGCCGGCCTGGCCGCGCACGTCGGCGCCAACCCGGGGGACTGCATCTTCTTCGCCGCCGGTGCGGTGAAGTCCAGCCGGGCCTTGCTCGGTGCTGCCCGCCTGGAGATCGGTCGTCGCTGCGAGCTGATCGACGAGGACGCGTGGAGCTTCCTCTGGGTCGTCGACGCGCCGCTCTTCGAACCGGCCGACGACGCGACGGCGTCCGGCGACGTCGCGGTGGGCAGCGGTGCGTGGACGGCGGTGCACCACGCGTTCACATCGCCCAAGAACCTCGAGGACTTCGACACCGACCCGGGGAACGCGCTCGCCTGGGCCTACGACATCGTCTGCAACGGCAACGAGATCGGTGGCGGCTCGATCCGTATCCACCGCGAGGACATCCAGAAGCGGGTTTTCTCGGTGATGGGCATCGGCGAGGAGGAGGCGCAGGAGAAGTTCGGGTTCCTGCTCGACGCCTTCGCCTACGGTGCGCCGCCGCACGGCGGACTCGCGCTCGGCTGGGACCGGATCTGCGCGCTTTTGGCCAAGGCGGACTCGATCCGCGACGTCATCGCGTTCCCGAAGAGCGGTGGCGGCTACGACCCGCTGACCGCGGCTCCGGCGCCGATCACGGCCGCGCAGCGCAAGGAAGCCGGCGTCGACGCGAAGCCGGCGGCCCCCGCTCCGGCAGAGGCGTGACGGGGTAGTTCCACCTCTCCTGCAGGCCCGCGGGACGGGTCTAGTCGGGCCGCGATATTGCCTGGACAGCCGTGTCCAGATCGTTACCGGCCAGTGATCAATCTCGGTAGTTCGCTGGCATAGAGTCGCTCGCGGCGGCGGTCGTGACGACCTCACGGACCGCCGTCGAACCCGTCCGACCGATCCCGTCGAAGAGGTGCCGAGTGTCCTTGTCCGAGTCGCAGTTCGAGTCGACCACGGTGCCGGTCGACCCGCCGACGGAGAAGGCGGTCGAGGGTCGGTCCCCGACCCAGCTGGCGATCCGACGGTTCCGCAAGGACAAGCTGTCGATGGTCTCGTTCGGGATCTCCGCGTTCATCGTGCTGTGCGCGGTGATGGCCCCGATCCTGGTCAAGATGGACGTCATCGACCCGTACACGTTCCACCAGAAGCTGCTCCAGTCCGACGGGTGTCGTGCCGCTCGGCAAGCTCGGCGGCATCGACGGCAGTCACTGGCTCGGCGTCGAGCCCGGCACCGGCCGGGACATGCTCGCCCGGCTGATGCTCGCGCTGACGTGGTCGCTGGGCATCGCGCTGACGGCCACCCTGATCACCGTCGTGATCGGCGTCGTGATGGGCATCATCTCCGGGTTCTCCGGCGGCATCGTCGACAACACGGTGGGCCGCTTCATCGACCTCACGCTGTCGTTCCCGCAGACGATGATGCTGCTCGCGCTCTCCTCGCCCGCGGTGCTGCTGCTGCGCACCAAGGTCTCGGAGTGGCCAGGGCTCGGCCTGCTCTCGGACCCGGACCGGGCCTCGGGCCTCTACGTGATCATCATCCTGGCGGTCTTCGGCTGGCCGCCGGTGGCCCGCGTCGTGCGCGGCCAGGTGCTCTCCATCCGCGAGCGCGAGTTCATCGAGGCCGCCAAGCTCATCGGTGCGTCCCGCTCGCGGCTGTACTTCCGCGAGGTGCTGCCGAACCTGTGGGCACCGATCCTCGTCTACACCACCCTGCTGGTGCCGGCGTACATCTCCGCCGAGGCGGCGTTCAGCTTCCTCGGGGTCGGCATCAAGCCGCCCACGCCCACCCTCGGCAACATCCTGGCCGACTCGGTGAACTACACCAGCGCGGTCCCGATCTTCTTCTTCATGCCGGGCATCGTCCTGGCGCTCACCGTCGTCGTGTTCAACCTCGTCGGCGACGGTGCCCGAGACGCCCTTGATCCGAAAGCACACCGTTAGAAAAGACTCAGTACTCCGCCGCCAGAAAGGCGAAGTGCTGCCGACGCCGGGTCACCGGCGCCAAACCGATAGGAGAGAATGGATGGCGATCACCAGGAAACCGCTCGCCGCGGTTGCTGTCGCTGCCCTTGCCGCAGCCACGCTGGTTGCGTGCGGGAGCGGGGATGACGGGGATGGCGGAGGTTCGAAGGCCGAAGGTACCAAGGGCGGTACCGCGATCTTCTACAACGGCCCCCGCAACACCGAGCACTGGGACCCCCAGCGCATGTACATCGGTCGCGACCTGAACAACTCGGGACGACTCTTCTACCGGAGCCTGGTCGCGTTCCCCGCGTCCAACGACCCGGTGGAGGGAACCACTCCGGTTCCCGACCTCGCGACCGACACGGGTACGTCGGAGCAGGAGGGCAAGGTCTGGAAGTTCACCGTGCGTGACGACGTCAAGTGGGAGGACGGCAAGCCGATCACCTGCGAGGACTTCAAGTACGGCGCCAGCCGCAACTTCGCGACCGACGTGATCATCGGTGGACCGGCCAACTACCTGTTCACCTACCTCGACATCCCGACCGGCAAGGACGGGCTGCCCGAGTACAAGGGCCCGTACAAGAAGACCGGTCAGGACCTGTTCGACAAGGCCGTGACCTGCGACGGGAACACGATCACGTACAACATGAAGAAGCCGTGGCCGGACTTCCCGCAGTCGATGGCTTCGCTCCGCTACATGGACCCGTACCGTGCCGACCTGGACAAGGGTGACGCGAACAACTTCGTGATCATCTCCAACGGTCCGTACAAGCTGGACGGCAAGTGGACCGAGGGCACCGGCGCCAAGTTCGTGCGCAACGAGAACTGGGACGAGAAGACCGACACGATCCGCAAGGCTCTGCCGGACCAGTGGGACTTCCGCGAGGGTGACGCCGACGAGGCGATCTACGAGCAGATGTTCGCCGACGACGGTGACGCCCAGTACGGCGTGACCGAGCGTCGCATCCCGCCGACGTTCTACGGCCGCATCCCGGAGGCGGGTGACCGCTACACGAAGGTCGAGTCGCCGTACGTCGACTACGTCCTGCCGAACTTCAACTCGGACGTCTTCAAGAACAAGGCCTGCCGCGAGGCACTCAAGTTCGCTACCGACAAGGCCGCCTGGATCCAGGCCGGTGGTGGCGAGAAGGCCTTCAAGCCCGCGTACTCGATCGTGAACCCGGGCGTGCCCGGCTACAAGAAGAACGCGGCGTTCGCGGACATCCCCGACGCAGGTGACACGGCGAAGGCCCAGGCCGCTCTAGCCGACTGCCCCGCCCCGAAGCCGGTGAAGATCAAGTTCACCTACTCCGGTGGAACGCCGACGTCCGACAAGCAGGCTGCTGCCCTGAAGGAGTCGTGGGACAAGGCCGGCTTCAAGACGGAGCTGGACCCGCTCGAGGACACCTACTACGACGTCATCCAGAAGCCCGAAGCGGACTTCGACGTCACGTGGGGTGGTTGGGGTGCTGACTGGCCGTCCATCGGTACGGTCATCCCGCCGCTGATGGACAGCCGGATCAACCTGACCGGCGACTCCAACGGCAACGACTACGGCAACTACAAGGGCGGTCCGGAGGTCGACGCGATGATCGACGCCGCCTACGCCGAGACGGACCTCGACGCGGCTGCCACGAAGTGGGCCGAGCTCGACGCCAAGCTCGGTGAGGACGTTGCCTACATCCCGCTGGAGATCACGCTGTTCAACTTCCTGCACGGCGGCAAGGTCACCGGCTACTCCAACAACGTCTCGGTGAACGGCTACGCCGACCTCGCCCTGATCGGAGTGGAGAAGTAACACCTCGGTAGCACCCGACGGTCGGGGCCGCGTCTCGCGGTCCCGGCCGTCGGTGCCGAGAGCAAGTCCCACCCGTACTTTCTCAGGGGTCCATCTGTGTTTGCCTACGTCGTCAGACGCCTCGTCTCCGGGGTCATCCTGCTCATCGTGATGAGCCTGATCACCTTCGCGCTGTTCTTCGCCTCGCCGATCGACCCGGCGAAGTTCGCGTGCGGCAAGAACTGCTCGCGCGCCCAGCAGAAGCAGACGGCGGCGGCGCTCGGGTACGACGACAACTTCTTCCAGCAGTGGACCAAGTTCTCCAAGGGCATCTTCACCGGCCGGGACTTCCCGGACGACCCGGAGCTGAAGAAGACGGCACCCCAGACCATCGCGCACTGCGACGCCCCGTGCCTGGGCTACTCCCGCGAGCGCACCTCCAACGTGACCGACCTGATCAAGCAGACACTGCCGGTCTCGGTCTCGATTGCGATCTTCGCCTTCCTGTTCTGGATCATCGGCGGCGTGCTGCTCGGGGTGATAGCCGCTCTCAGAGCGGGGTCGATCATCGACCGGGGGTTGGTGGGTATATCCCTTGTCCTGTACGCGTTCCCGACGTTCTTCATCGGTCTGCTGCTCTACAAATTCGTCGCGGTCCAGTGGAAGCTGGTCGAGGTGCCTCGGTACACGCCGATCGCCGAGGGCGGCATCGGCGGCTGGGCGTCCAGCCTCATCCTGCCCGCGATCACGCTGGCCGTGTTCTTCATGGCCGGCTACGTCCGGATGACCCGGGCCTTCGTCCTCGAGGCCTTCTCCGAGGACTACGTGCGCACCGCGAAGGCGAAGGGCCTGCCGCAGCGCACCATCACGTTCAAGCACGCGCTGCGCGCGGCGCTGACACCGCTGGTCACCATGGCCGGCCTCGACTTCGCCGGCCTGCTCGGCGGCGCGATCATCACCGAGTCGGTCTTCAACTACCCCGGCCTCGGCAAGCTCGCCGTCGCGGCCAACCGCGACTACGACCTACCGACGCTGGTCGGGCTGGTCCTGCTGCTGGCCGCCTTCGTGATCGTCGCGAACATCATCGTCGACCTGCTCTACGCGGTCATCGACCCGCGCGTGCGGGTCGGCTGAGGGGACTCGGAAACCATGACGGAAACGCTCCAGACACCACCGCCGGCCCAGACCGGCGCACCGTTCCTGTCGGTGCGCGACCTCGTCGTGCACTTCCCGACGGCGGACGGCATCGTCAAGGCCACCGACGGCCTGTCCTTCGAGCTCGAGCGCGGCAAGACGCTCGGCATCGTGGGGGAGTCCGGCTCCGGCAAGTCGGTCTCCAGCTCGGCCATCCTCGGTCTGCACCGCGGCACGACCGCCCGGGTCTCCGGCGAGATCCTCCTCGACGGCGCCGACCTGCTGGCTCTCGACGACGAGCAGATGCGTCGTCGCCGGGGTCGCGACGTGGCGATGATCTTCCAGGACCCGCTCTCCGCGATGCACCCGTACTACACGGTCGGCAACCAGATCGCCGAGGCGTACCTGGTGCACAACGACGTGAGCAAGAAGGCTGCTCGCCAGCGCACGATCGAGATGCTGGGACGCGTGGGCATCCCGCAGCCCGACCGTCGCGTCGACGACTACCCGCACCAGTTCTCCGGCGGCATGCGCCAGCGGGCCATGATCGCGATGAGCCTGATGAACGACCCGGGCCTGCTGATCGCCGACGAGCCGACCACGGCCCTCGACGTGACCGTCCAGGCGCAGATCCTGGACCTGCTCCAGGACCTGCAGCGCGAGTTCAACTCCGCGATCATCATCATCACCCACGATCTCGGCGTCGTCGCCGAGATGGCTGACGACGTCCTCGTGATGTACGGCGGCAGGGCCGTCGAGTACGGCCCCACCCGCGAGGTGCTGGTCAGCCCGGAGATGCCGTACACCTGGGGTCTGCTCTCGAGCGTGCCCGACGTGGTCGGTGACACCGGTGCCAAGCTGATCCCGATCCGCGGCAACCCGCCGAGCCTGCTCAACCCGCCGTCCGGCTGCCCGTTCAACCCGCGGTGCGACTTCCGCGACCAGGTCCCGGGCGACCTGTGCACCACGGTCCTTCCGGCGCTGACGCCCGCCGCCTCCGGGGGCACCCACACCAAGCGCTGCCACCTCAGCGACCCGAGCGCCGTGTACGCGGCCGAGGTCCTGCCCGAGATCGCTCCCGACCAGGTCGAGGGGCACGCATGAGCGAGACGGAGTCCTCCCACGTGACAGCGCACGCCGCTTCGGTCCTCGACGTCGACGCACCGCCGGTGCTGACGGTCGAGGACCTGCAGATGTACTTCCCGGTCCGCTCGAGCGGCCTGGTGCGTCGTACGGTCGGGCACGTCCAGGCGGTCGACGGGGTGTCGTTCCAGGTGCCCCAGGGCGGGTCGCTCGGTCTGGTGGGCGAGTCCGGCTGCGGCAAGTCGACGACAGGGCGGCTGATCACGCGGCTCTACAGGCCGACCGGCGGCAGCATCAACTTCGAGGGCACCGACATCTCGAAGATGACGCCCCGGCAGCTGATGCCGATCCGGCGCGAGATCCAGATGATCTTCCAGGACCCGGCCACCTCGCTGAACCCGCGGCACACGGTCGGTGCGATCGTCGGTGCTCCGCTGCGGATCCACAAGGTCGTGCCGAAGGACAAGGTGCTTCCCCGGGTCCAGGAGCTGCTCGAGATCGTCGGTCTCAACCCGGAGCACTACAACCGGTACCCGCACGAGTTCTCCGGCGGCCAGCGCCAGCGCATCGGCATCGCCCGCGCCCTGACGCTGCAGCCCAAGCTGCTCGTCGCCGACGAGCCGGTCTCCGCCCTCGACGTCTCGATCCAGGCGCAGGTGATCAACCTGCTCCAGGACGTCCAGAAGGAATTCGGCATCGGCTTCCTCTTCATCGCCCACGACCTCGCGATCGTGCGCCACTTCTGCCCCGAGGTGGCGGTGATGTACCTCGGCAAGATCGTCGAGATCGCCGACCGGGACACGCTCTACAACCACTCGCACCACCCCTACACCCAGGCACTGCTTTCCGCCGTGCCGGACGTGAAGCAGGCGTCGGTGGGTGGCCGTCGCGAGCGGATCCGGTTGACCGGCGACGTCCCGAGCCCGATCAACCCGCCGTCGGGGTGCCGTTTCCGCACCCGGTGCCCGTTCGCGCAGGAGGTCTGCGCCCAGGTCGAGCCGCCGCTGCTGCAGATCGGCCCGCGGCACAAGGTCGCCTGCCACTTCGCGGGCGAGCTCGGCGCGCACCCGGCGACGCCGATCGCGCAGAGCACCACGCCGGACCCCTCGACGCCCGGCGTGCACAGCCCCGGATTCGAGGCGACCTGGCTGGACCTGCAGACCGGGCAGACCACCGGCCCCCGGTGACCTGTCCGTCCCACCTCCTAGGCTGAACCCGTGGACGAGGGACTCTTCGAGGCGACCGCTCCTGCGCCGGCCGGGCCGGGTGGCGGGACGCTCGCAGGCAACGACCACGCGTCGGCGCCGCTCGCTGTCCGGATGCGTCCGCGTGACCTCGACGAGCTGGTCGGACAGCAGCACCTGCTCGCGGCCGGCTCCCCGCTGCGCCGGCTCATCGAGGGCGACCAGTCGATGGCGCTGCTGCTCTGGGGGCCGCCGGGTACCGGCAAGACGACGATCGCGGCGATCGTCTCCGGCCAGACCAACCGGGTCTTCGTCGAGGTCTCGGCCGTGGCCGCAGGGGTCAAGGAGGTCCGGGCGGCCATCGACGGTGCCCGGGCACGCCTGGTGGCGACCGGACAGGAGACCGTGCTGTTCGTCGACGAGGTGCACCGCTTCACCAAGGCCCAGCAGGACGCGCTGCTCCCCGGGGTGGAGAACCGGTGGGTGACGCTCATCGCGGCGACCACCGAGAACCCGCACTTCTCGGTGATCTCGCCGCTGCTGTCCCGCTCGCTGCTGCTGACCCTGGAACCTCTGACCGACGAGGACGTCCGGGGCGTCATCACCGCGGCGCTCAGCGACGAACGCGGGCTCGCGGGAGCGGTCGGGCTCACCGAGGAGGCGGCCGATCACCTGGTCCGGCTCGCCGGCGGCGACGCGCGCCGCTCCCTGACGTACCTGGAGGCGGCGGCGGGTGCGGCGATCGCCCAGGGCCTCGACGAGGTCGACCTGGCGACCGCCGAGACCGCGGTCGACCGGGCCGCGGTGCGCTACGACCGCGACGGCGACCAGCACTACGACGTGATCAGCGCGTTCATCAAGTCGATCCGCGGATCGGACGCCGATGCCGCGCTGCACTACCTGGCGCGGATGTTCGAGGCGGGGGAGGACCCCCGGTTCATCGCGCGGCGCCTGGTGGTCTCGGCCAGCGAGGACATCGGTCTCGCGCACCCGGCCGCCCTGACCACCGCGGTGGCCGCGGCCCAGGCCGTCCAGCTCATCGGCATGCCGGAGGCGCGGATCAACCTGGCGCAGGCGGTCATCGAGCTGTGCGTGGCGCCGAAGTCCAACGCCGTGATCGTGGCCGTGGACGCCGCCATCGCCGACGTACGGGCGGGCAAGATCGGAGCGGTGCCGGCGCACCTGCGCGACGCGCACTACCCGGGGTCGAAGGCGCTCGGTCACGGCGCCGGCTACAAGTACGCCCACGACGAGCCGTTCGGCATCGCGGAGCAGCAGTACGCCCCGGAGGTGGTCCTCGACGCGGAGTACTACCGACCGACGAACCTCGGGGCAGAAGCGGCCGTCCGGGAGCGGTGGGAGCGAATTCGGCGGATCATCCGCGGCAGGTAGGGTCATCTGCCATGGACAGTGCATTGCTGGGAGCGATCCTCGCCGCCCTGGGTGGAGCCGTCGTGGCCCTGCTCGCGGTGGGGCTCCTGGCCGTCCTGCGCCGACGCAACCGGTCCCGCGCGGACCTCGAGGCGATGCTGGACGCGGCCCTGCGCGAGAGCGACGACCTGCGCACCCGGCTCGAGGAGCTCTCGGTCCAGCTGCCCGACCACCCGGCGGCCGTCCCGACCGAGAGTCTGACCTACCTGATCACCGACGCAGGTCGCCCCGGCGCCGACGTCGCGGTGCCCGTCGAGGACCCGGTCGTGGTGCCGGACCGGCTCGTGCTGAGCGCCACCGTGGGCACGCCGCTGGTCAAGGTGGCCGCCTTCAGCCACGGCGTACGGCGGGCCCTGTCCCCGGAGAACCGCAACCGGATCTGGTTCGAGATGCGGCGGGAGGTGCGGGCGGCCCGCAAGCGCCGCAAGCAGCTGGTCAAGCAGTACCAGCGCGACCTCCGGGCCGATGACCGGTCGCAGGAGTCGCTGGCATGAGGCGCGGTTTCTGGTTCGTGGCAGGAGCCGGCGCCGGCGTCTACGTGATGGTCAAGGCCCGTCGGGCCGCCGAGGTGTTCACGCCGGACGGTCTGCGCGACCGCCTCGAGGGACTCCAGGTCGGCGCCCAGCTGTTCGCCGAGGAGGTGCGCGCCGGGATGACCGACCGCGAGGCCGAGCTCCGCGAGCGCTTCGCCCTCACCGACGAGCACCGCGCGCTGGACGCCCCTCTGGACGGCCCTCTCGTCCTCGAGACAACTCCCGAACCTGATCGACCTGCTCTGGAAGGCACGCACTGATGCACACCGCCGACATCCGCCGTCGCTTCGTCGAACACTTCGAAGCCGCCGGTCACACGGCGGTGCCCTCCGCGCCGCTGCTGGTCGACGACCCGAACCTGTTGTTCGTCAACGCGGGCATGGTGCCGTTCAAGCCGTACTTCCTCGGCCAGGAGACGCCGCCGTACAGCCGCGCGGTGAGCGTGCAGAAGTGCGTGCGCACCCCGGACATCGAGGACGTCGGCAAGACCACCCGGCACGGCACCTTCTTCGAGATGTGCGGCAACTTCTCCTTCGGCGACTACTTCAAGGCCGGTGCCATCGAGCTGGCCTGGGACCTGATCACCAAGCCGATCGCCGACGGCGGTTTCGGGCTCGAGGAGTCCCGGCTCTACCCGAGCGTGTACGAGGACGACCCGGAGGCCGTCGAGCTCTGGAAGAAGATCACCGGCGTCCCCGACGACCGGATCGCCCGCCTCGGCAAGTCCGAGAACTACTGGTCGATGGGTGTCCCGGGTCCGGGCGGCCCGTGCTCGGAGATCCTCTACGACCGCGGACCCGCGTACGGTGCCGACGGTGACTTCGGTGCCGAGGACCGGTACCTGGAGATCTGGAACCTCGTCTTCATGCAGGACGAGCTCAGCGCGGTGCGCAGCAAGGTCGACTTCGACATCGCCGGCGCGCTGCCTAAGCAGAACATCGACACCGGCATGGGCCTCGAGCGGGTCGCCTTCCTCCTGCAGGAGAAGGCGAACATGTACGAGATCGACGTGATGTACCCGGTGATCGAGCGGGCCGAGGCGCTCACCGGTCGCCGGTACGGCGCCAACGAGGGCGACGACGTCCGGTTCCGGGTCGTCGCCGACCACATCCGCTCCTCGATGATGCTCATCGGTGACGGCGTGACGCCGGGCAACGAGTCCCGCGGTTACGTGCTCCGCCGCCTGCTGCGTCGCGCCGTCCGGTCGATGCGGCTGCTCGGCTACGAGGACCGCGCGCTGCCGGAGCTGATGCCGGTCAGCCGCGACAAGATGGCGCCCGGCTACCCCGAGCTCGCCAGCGACTGGGACCGGATCGCGCAGGTCGCGTACGCCGAGGAGGACGCGTTCCGCACGACGCTCCGCTCCGGCACCCAGATCTTCGACAACGCCGCGGTCGAGACCAAGGCTGCCGGGGCGACCGTGCTGCCGGGCGACAAGGCCTTCGCGCTGCACGACACCTACGGCTTCCCGATCGACCTCACCCTGGAGATGGCGGCCGAGAACGGCCTGACCGTCGACGAGGACGGGTTCCGCGCCCTGATGGCCGAGCAGCGGTCGCGAGCCAAGGCGGACGCCAAGGCCAAGAAGGGTCAGCACGCCGACACCAGCGTCTACCGCGGGATCCTGGACGCCAACGGACCGACCGAGTGGTTGGCCTACGAGACGCTGACGACCGAGTCGAAGCCGCTCGCCCTGCTCTCGGGGGGTGCGCCGGTGCCGGTGCTCGGGGCCGGCGACATCGGCGAGCTCGTCCTGGACCGGACCCCGTTCTACGCCGAGTCCGGCGGCCAGGCGGCCGACGCGGGCACCATCGAGTTCGACGGCGGGGTGCTGGAGGTCCTCGACGTCCAGCGTCCGATCAAGGGCCTGGTCGTGCACCAGGTGAGGATCATCGACGGTGAGTACAGCGTTTCCGGGACGTCGGGAGAGCTGCTCGCGAAGGTCGACCCCGACTGGCGGATCGGCGCCCGGCAGGCGCACTCCGGCACGCACGTCGTGCACGCCGCGCTGCGCGAGGTGCTCGGGCCCACGGCACTGCAGTCCGGTTCCTACAACCGCCCCGGCTACCTGCGGCTCGACTTCGGCTGGACCTCCAAGCTGACCGAGGCGCAGTACCGCGACGTCGAGGCAGTTGCGAACAACGCGCTGCGCGCCGACCTCGCGGTCGGGTGGGACTACATGACGTTGGAGCAGGCCAAGGACTGGGGTGCGATCGCGCTCTTCGGCGAGACCTACGACGACACCAAGGTGCGCGTCGTGGAGATCGGCGGGCCCTGGTCGCGCGAGCTCTGCGGTGGCACCCACGTCGACCACTCGGCCCAGATCGGCACCATCGTGGTCACCGGTGAGTCCTCGGTCGGGTCGGGCAGCCGCCGGATCGAGGCCCTCACCGGGTACGAGGGCTTCGCCTACCTGGCGAAGGAGCGCGACGTCGTCGCGCAGCTCACGACGCTGCTCAAGACCCAGCCCGACGACCTGGTCGGCCACGTCGGCGACCTGGTCGAGCGGCTGAAGTCGGTCGAGAAGGAGCTGGAGAGGGGTCGCCTCGCGCAGCTGCTCGCGGGTGCCGGCACGCTCGCCGCCGGAGCCGTGGACGTCGGTGGCGTCTCCTTCGTCGGCGAGATCGTCCAGGGTGCCGGCGGCGGTGACGTCCGCACGCTGGCGCTCGACGTCCGCGGACGTCTGCCGGGTGACCGGCCGGGGGCGGTGCTGATCATCGGTGTCGCCGACGGCAAGCCTGCGATGGTGGCCGCGGTCAACGAGGCCGGACAGGCGGCCGGCGTGTCGGCCAACGACCTCGTTCGTGCCGCGGCCGGGGTGCTGGGCGGCAAGGGCGGCGGCAAGGCCGACGTCGCCCAGGGTGGCGGGGCCGACGCGTCGAAGGTCGACGAGGCCGTCGAAGCGGCCCGGTCCGCCCTGGCGCATGCCTGACCTGGACCCCCGCGGCGTCCGCCTGGGGATCGACCCGGGCGACGCCCGGATCGGGGTCGCCTCCTGCGACCCCAGCGGGATCCTGGCCACGCCGGTGGAGACGGTGCCCCGCGGTGAGGGCGACCTGGACCGGATCGCTGCGCTCGTCGAGGAGCTCGGCGCCGTGCTGGTGTACGTCGGGCTGCCGCGCTCGCTGAGCGGGAACGAGGGACCGGCGGCGGGTAAGGTTCGAGCATTCGCCGCAGACCTGGCGGCACGGGTCGCACCGCTCCCGCTCCGCCTGGTCGACGAGCGGATGAGCACGGTCACCGCGGAGGCGGTGCTGCGCGACCGCGGCAAGAAGGGCAAGAAGCGGCGAGCCGTCGTGGACCAGGCGGCCGCCGTGGTGATCCTGCAGGGCGCGATCGACACCGAGCGCACGCTGGGCCGGCCGGCCGGCGAGCTGGTCGTACAAGGAGAAGGAACACTGTGAGCGACATCGGACCTGGCCCCGAGCACGAGCCCGCCAGCCTGCCGAGGGCAGGTTCGCGTCGCGGTGAGCCCCGCCGGAGCCGTGCCCGCGGCTGCCTCCCGCTCCTGGTGGTCCTGGCCCTGATCGCCGGGGGCGCCTACTTCGGTGGCAGCTGGGTCGTCGACAAGGTGAAGTCGTTGACCGGCAGTGCTCCCGACTACTCCAGCACGAACACCGTCGTGCCCAAGAACGGCAAGAACGTCGCCACCATCGAGGTGCGCGAGGGCGACAGCTCGGCAGCGATCGGCCGTTCGCTGAAGGCCGCCGACGTCGTCAAGAGCGTCGACGCGTTCGTCGACGCCGCCCGCGCCGACGAGCGCTCGACGTCGATCCAGGTCGGCTTCTACGCGCTGAACAAGCAGATGAAGGCTTCGGCAGCCCTGGAGATCCTGGTCAACCCGAAGAACCTGATCCAGACCGCGGTGGTGATCCCCGAAGGTTTCCGGGTCAAGGACATCGTCAAGCGGATCCTGGCCAAGACCGACTTCACCAAGGCCCAGGTCAACGCGGCGATCAAGGACACCGCCGGGCTCGGTCTGCCGCCGGAGGCGAACGGCAAGCTCGAGGGCTACCTGTTCCCGGCGACGTACAACGTGCTGCCCGGCATGACCGCGAAGGGTCTGCTGACGCAGATGGTCGAGAAGACCAAGCAGGTCGAGAAGTCCCTGGACATCAAGGCGAAGGCGAAGGCCGTGGGACTCACCCCGCAGCAGGTCCTCACCGTGGCGAGCATCCTGGAGTACGAGGGCAGCCGCGACGAGGACTACCCGAAGATCGCCCAGGCCATCTACAACCGCCTCGAGATCGGCATGCTGCTGCAGTCCGACGCGACGGTCGCCTACGCCAACAACCTGTCAGGCACCGTCTACACGACCGACGCCGAGCGCAACAACCCCTCGCCCTACAACACCTACGTGCACGCGGGTCTGCCGCCGGGACCGATCGGGTCGCCGGGGGAGAAGACCATCGAGGCAGCGCTGAACCCGGTCAAGGGCCCGTGGTTGTACTGGATCGTGGTCAACCTGAAGACCGGAGAGACCCGGTTCAACGAGACGTACGACGGCCACCTCGCCGACCGCGAGGTGCTGCGCGAGTACTGCTCGACCTCGGACGCCTGCTGAGCCGATGGCGACACCTGCAGTCCGCAACTGTGCCGTCCTGGGTTCCCCGATCGAGCACTCGCTCTCCCCGGTGCTGCACCGTGCCGCGTACGCCGAGCTCGGTCTGCCCTGGCAGTACAGCGCCGTCGACGTGGAGGAGCCCGAGCTCCCGCGCTTCCTGCGCACCTTGGACGCGAGCTGGCGCGGCTTGTCGTTGACGATGCCGCTCAAGCGGACCGTGATGCCGTTCCTCGACGACATGGACCTCTGGGCGGAGGTCTCGGGCGCGGCGAACACCGTCGTGCTCGCCGATGGTGCGATGAGCGGGTTCAACACCGACATCCCGGGTGCGATCGCGGCGCTGCAGGAACGTGTGCCCGGTCCGTTCACGAACGCCGTGGTGCTCGGGGGAGGGGCGACGGCGGCCTCGATGCTGCTCGCCCTCGGCGAGCTCGGCTGCGAGTACGCGCGCCTGCTCGTCCGCGACCCGTCCCGCGCCACCCAGACCGTCGAGACGGTCGCCCGCGCCGAGCGCGGCCCGGTCATCGAGGTGGGGACGCTGGGCGACCCGGTCGGGGCGGTCGACCTGGTGATCTCCACCATCCCGGCCTCGGCCCAGTCTCCCGCCCTGGTGGCCAGCGCCGACCCGTGCCCGGTCGTCTTCGAGGTCGTCTACGACCCGTGGCCCACGCCGCTGGCCGCTGCCGCGCTGAGGTCGGGCCGGATCCTCGTCGGGGGTCTCGACCTGCTGATCAACCAGGCCGCCCGGCAGGTCGAGCTGATGACCAACCTCCCGGCCCCGGTCGCGGCGATGCGTGCCGCCGGCGAGGGCGCGCTGGCGGCGCGGGTCCGGCCGTGACCGACGAGCTGGTCGCGGCGGTGACCGCCGGGGCCCTGGGTCTGGTCGTCGGGGCGCTCGGGCCGGCGGTGATGCGCCGGCTGCCCGAGCCCGAGCTCGAGGAGCAGCCCGCCGAGGGCGAGGAGGAGCCGGAGAGCCGGCTGACCTTCCGGCCGGTCTACGAGAAGGTCACCTACGCCGAGGTCGCGGCAGGTCCGCGCACGCTGCTGCTGTGCGCGGTGTTCTCCGCCGCCCTCGGGGCGCTGCTCGGCGTACGGCTCGGGTGGAGTCCCGAGCTCCTGGTTGCCGGGCTCGCCGCTCCGGGCCTGGTGTGGCTCGCGTACATCGACGCCCGGACCACGTTCCTGCCCACGGTGCTGATCTACGCCACCCTGGTGGTGGTCGCCGGAGCCGTCGTGGGTCTCGCGGCCGTCGACGGCGACTGGTCGGACGCCCAGCGTGCCCTGATCGGCGCGCTGGCCTGGTGCGCGCTGTTCCACGTCTTCTGGTTCTTCGGCGGTATCGGGTACGGCGACGTCCGGCTCACGCTCCTGCTGGGTACCGTCCTGGGCTACCTCGGCTGGTACGAGTACGCCGTCGGTGTGATGGCCACCGCGCTGCTCGGCGGACTCGGCCCGACGCTGCTGCTGGTGCTCAAGCTCGTCGACCGGCGACGCAATCCCTACGGCCCGCACATGGTCGCCGGTGCGGTGGTCGGCGCGGCGTTCGGCGTCCCGATCGCGCAGCTGCTCGGGTACTGATCGGTCTCCGGACCCATCTCGTCGCGGGACCGCAGCCGAAAACCGGGTGCCCCCTCGTGAAAGACTGCGCGCATGCTCCGATGGCTCACTGCGGGGGAGTCGCACGGCCCCTCCCTCGTCGCAATCCTTGAAGGTCTCCCGGCTCATGTCGAGGTGACCAGCGCCGACCTCGCCGACTCCCTCGCCCGACGCCGCCTCGGCTACGGCCGCGGGGCCCGGATGAAGTTCGAGGCCGACGAGGTGACCATCACCGGCGGCGTCCGCCACGGGGTGACCCAGGGCGGCCCCGTCGCGGTACAGGTGGGCAACTCCGAGTGGCCGAAGTGGGAGACCGTGATGTCCGCCGACCCGGTGGACCCGTCCCTGCTCAAGGAGACCGGTCGCAACGCTGCGCTGACCCGTCCGCGTCCCGGCCACGCCGACCTCGCGGGCATGCAGAAGTACGACTTCACCGAAGCCCGCCCGGTCCTCGAGCGGGCCTCGGCGCGCGAGACCGCGGCCCGGGTCGCGCTCGGCCGGGTGGCCAGCAACTTCCTCGCCCAGGTGGGCGGGATCGAGATCCTCTCGCACGTCGTGGAGCTCGGTGGGGTGCCCGCTCCGAAGGGGTCGATCCCGGTCCCCGGCGACCTGGCCCGTCTCGACGAGGACCCCGTGCGGTGCCTGGACGCCGAGGCGTCCGCTGCGATGGTGGCCCGCATCGACCAGGCCCACGACGACGGCGACACCCTCGGCGGCGTCGTCGAGGTCGTCGTGCACAACCTGCCGCCGGGGATCGGTTCCCACGTGCACTGGGACCGACGCCTCGACTCGCGGCTCGCGGGCGCGCTGATGGGCATCCAGGCCATCAAGGGCGTGGAGGTCGGGGACGGCTTCGAGCTCGCCGCCACCCCGGGTTCGCTGGCCCACGACGAGATCGTCACCGAGGCCGGGAAGCTGCGACGCACCTCCGGTCGGTCGGGCGGCACCGAGGGGGGCATGTCCACCGGTGAGGTGCTGCGCGTCCGTGCCGCGATGAAGCCGATCGCCACCGTCCCGCGTGCTCTGCGCACCGTCGACGTCGCGACCGGCGAGGCGGCCGTCGCGCACCACCAGCGCTCCGACGTCTGCGCCGTCCCGGCGGCCGGCATCGTCGCCGAGGCGATGGTGGCCCTGGTCGTCGCGGATGCCGTGCTGGAGAAGTTCGGTGGCGACTCGGTCGCGGAGACCCGGCGCAACCTGGAGACCTACCTCGCGAACCTGAGGTACGTGTGAGCGCTTCCTCCTGCGGGCCCAAGGTCGTCCTGATCGGCTCCATGGGGGCCGGCAAGACCACCGTCGGCGGGCTCGTCGCCGAGGCTCTCGGGCTGTCGTTCCGCGACACCGACCAGGTGATCGAGGAGCGCGCCGGGAAGCCGGTCTCGGAGATCTTCGTCGACGACGGTGAGCCGCACTTCCGCGACCTCGAGCGCACCGTCGTGGCCGAGTCGCTGGACGAGTTCGACGGTGTCCTTGCCCTCGGCGGCGGCGCAGCGATGGACCCGCAGAGCCAGGAGCTCCTCGCCGGGCACTGCGTCGTCTTCCTCAAGGTCGGCCTGGCCGATGCGGCGTCCCGGGTCGGACTCGGCGTCTCCCGCCCGATGCTGCTCGGCAACGTGCGTGGTCGGATCAAGCAGCTGCTGGACGAACGGACCCCGATCTACCTCGCGGTCGCCCGGCACACCGTGGAGACCGATGGCCTCGACGCCGCCGCGGTCGCTGATCAGGTCCTCGCGCTGGTGCAGGATGGCTCCCATGACTGAGCCCATCACCCGTATGCCGGTGCGCGGGGCCTCGCCCTACGAGGTGGTCGTGGGTCACGGCGTGCTCGGCGAGGTCGCGGGCATGCTCCCGCCGGGAGCCGAGCGGGTCGCGGTCTGCTACGCCGAGCCCCTGGCCCACCTCGCGGACCGCGTCGTCGCAGGTCTGGGGGACCACGAGATCACCCGGATCGTGCTGCCCGACGGCGAGGTCGCCAAGACCGGTCAGGTCGCGATCGGCGCCTGGGAGCAGCTCGGGGCCGCCGGGTTCACCCGGTCCGACGCGGTCGTCACCGTGGGCGGGGGAGCCACCACCGACATGGGCGGCTTCATCGCCGCCACCTGGTTGCGCGGCGTCCCCGTGGTGCACGTGCCGACCACGCTGCTCGCCATGGTCGACGCCGCCGTGGGCGGCAAGACCGGCATGAACACCGGCGCGGGCAAGAACCTCGTCGGCTCGTTCCACGAACCGGCCGGCGTGGTCTGCGACCTCGACGTCCTGACCACGCTCCCGCAGGCCGAACTGGTCGCCGGGCTCGGTGAGGTGGTGAAGTGCGGCTTCATCGCCGACCCCGAGATCCTCGCCATCATCGACCGCAGTCCGGCCGCTGCCCTGGACCCCGGGTCCGCCGAGCTGCGCGAGCTGGTCGAGCGCGCGATCGCGGTGAAGATCGCCGTGGTGGTCGACGACCTGCGTGAGCAGGGCGGAGCGGACGGGCACCCAGGCCGCGAGGTCCTCAACTACGGCCACACGATGGCGCACGCGATCGAGAAGGCGACGGCGTACGAGATCCGGCACGGCGAGGCCGTCGCGCTCGGGATGGTCTTCGTCTCCGAGCTGGCCCGCCTCGCCGGACACCTGGACGACGACACCGCCGCTCGCCACGGCACCGTCCTGGAGCTGGTGGGTCTGCCCACGCGCTACAGCGGCACGGCGTTCGAGACGCTGCACGCCACCATGAAGGTCGACAAGAAGTCGCGCGGGTCCCAGCTCCGGTTCGTGGTGCTCGACGGGCTCGCGAAACCGGTCGTGCTCGCCGGCCCGAGCGAGGAGCACCTCCGCGCCGCCTACGAGCACCTGGCCGGATCGGTCGTCGAGCCTGTCGAGACGGGGCGTCCATGAAGGTACTCGTGCTCAACGGTCCCAACCTGGGACGCCTGGGTCGGCGCCAGCCCGAGATCTACGGCTCCACGACCCACGCCGAGCTCGCCCAGCTCTGCGTCGGCTGGGGGCGGGACCTCGGCCTGGACGTCGAGGTCCGGCAGACCAACCACGAGGGCCAGATGCTCGACTGGCTCAACGACGCTGCCGACGAGGCGACGCCGGTGGTGCTGAACGCCGCAGCCTGGACGCACTACTCCTACGCGATCTTCGATGCCTGCGCCCAGCTGGTCGCTCCGCTCGTCGAGGTGCACATCTCCGACCCGGCCTCGCGCCCGGAGGAGTTCCGGCACCACTCGGTCGTGACGCCGTACGCCGCCGCGGTGATCGCGGGGCAGGGGATCGACGGCTACCGGCAGGCGCTGGAGTTCGTCGCGACGAGCCGGGACGGCTAGACTCACCCGTCGGCCTCCTCCGAACGGCCGCCCCCACCACACCTGACCAGACAAGGTTCCTGCGCGCATGGCAACGACGAACGACCTCAAGAACGGCATGGTTCTCAACATCGACGGTCAGCTCTGGGCTGTCACCGAGTTCCAGCACGTGAAGCCCGGCAAGGGCCCGGCCTTCGTCCGGACCAAGCTGCGCAACGTGGAGTCGGGCAAGAACGTCGACAAGACCTTCAACGCCGGCACCAAGGTCGAGACCGCCAGCGTCGACAAGCGGACGATGCAGTACCTCTACAACGACGGCACGTCGTACGTCTTCATGGACACCGACACCTACGACCAGCTCGAGATCGCCCCGGAGATCATCGGCGACGCGAAGAACTACCTCCTCGAGAACGGCGAGGCGATCGTCGCGACCAACGAGGGCCGGGTGCTCTTCGTCGAGCTGCCCGCCTCCGTCGAGCTGCTGATCAGCTTCACCGAGCCCGGCCTCGCCGGCGACTCGGCGACGGGCCGCACCAAGCCGGCGACGCTGGAGACCGGTCACGAGATCCAGGTGCCGCTGTTCATCAACCAGGGGGAGAAGATCAAGGTCGACACCCGTGAGGGTGGCTCCTACCTCGGCCGCGTCAAGGGCTGATCACTCCTTGAGCGCACGCTCCAAGGCCCGCAAGCGGGCCCTCGACCTGATCTTCGCCGCCGAGGCCCGCGGCCTCAGCGCGGACCAGCTGCTCAGCGACCAGCTCGACGCCGGCGACGGTCCGGCCAACGAGTACACCCTGACCCTGGTGCGCGGCGTGCACGAGCACCGCGCCCGTCTGGACGAGCTCATCTCGCGGTACGCCGAGGGCTGGACCATCGACCGCCTCCCCGCGGTGGACCGCAACGTGCTGCGCCTCGGCATCTACGAGGTCCTCTACGTCGACGACGTCCCCGACGCCGTGGCCGTGAGCGAGGCGGTGAACCTGGCGCGCGACCTGTCGACCGACGAGTCGCCCGCGTTCGTCAACGGACTGCTCGGCAACGTCGCCCGCGACAAGGGATCGCTCGTCCCGTAACCTCCGCGGCGCCCCCGGGACTGGCCGGACTTGCGCGCGACTGGTTGGCTGGGGCCATGACCTCCCGCCACGAATGCGATGTCGTCGTCCTCGGACTCGGACCCGGCGGCGAGCACGCCGCCCTGCTGCTGGCCGGGAAGGGCCTCGACGTCGTCGCGATCGACGAACGGCTCGTCGGTGGCGAGTGCCCCTACTTCGGGTGCGTCCCGTCGAAGATGATGATCGCTGCCGCGACCACCCTGCACGAGGCACGGCGCGTCTCCGAGCTCGCCGGACGGGCGGACGTCACTCCGGACTGGGGACCGGTGGCGGCCCGGATTCGCGACGAGGCCACCGACGACTGGGACGACAAGGTGGCCGTCGACCGGCTCCTGGACGCGGGGGCGACCTTCGTCCGCGGGCGTGGAGCGATCACGGCGCCGCGGGAAGTCACCGTGGACGGCACGACGTACGCCGCGCGCCGGGGCATCGTGCTCAACACCGGGACGACGCCGAGCGCGCCCCCGATCGAGGGGCTGGCGGGCACTCCGTTCTGGACCAACCGCGAGATCGTCAGGGTCACCGAGCTGCCGCGGTCGATGACGGTGATCGGCGGCGGCCCGATCGGCTGCGAGCTGGCCCAGGTCTTCTCGACCTTCGGGGTCGAGATCACCGTCGTGGACGTGGCCGACCGGATCATTGCGGTCGAGGAGCCCGAGGCGTCCGAGGTGCTGACGAAGGCGTTCGGCGACCAGGGCATCGACGTCGTCGCCGGGGCGAAGATCGAGCGCGTCGAGCACGGCGCCGGCGGGTTCACGGTCGTCCTGGCCGACCGCGAGATCACCTCCGAGCAGCTGCTGGTCGCGGCGGGCCGGAGGAACAACCTGGCCGGCATCGGCCTCGAGCACGTCGGGCTGGACCCCGAGGCGCGGGTCCTCGAGCCGGACGAGCGCATGCGGGTCGCCGACGGTGTCTGGGCGGTGGGTGACATCACCGGCAAGGGCGCGTTCACCCACGTCTCGATGTACCAGGCCGACGTCGTCGTGCGTGACGTGCTCGGCGAGGACGGTCCGTGGGCCGACTACCGCGCGGTCGCGCGGGCGACCTTCACCTCCCCCGAGGTCGGTTCGGTCGGGCTGTCGGAGGCGGCGGCCCGCAAGCAGGGCATCGACATCCGGGTCGCCACCGGGGACCTGGGGTCGCGCGGTTGGCTGGCCAAGGAGGAAGGTCTCGTCAAGCTGGTGGCGGACCGGCAGCGCGGCGTCCTGGTCGGGGGCTGCGTCGTCGGCTCGACCGGCGGCGAGGTCATCTCGCTGGTCGCCACCGCGATCCACGCGGAGATCCCGCTCAGCACGCTCACCGAGATGCACTTCGCGTACCCGACGTTCTACCGGGCCCTGCAGCCGGTGCTGCGCGACCTCGTGGACTGAGCCCGGGAGCAAGTCGGGACCTCTGGCCCTAGCCACGGCGGCGCTGCTGTCCGTACGGTAGATATGTCCTAAAGGTCCCTTTCGGGACGTTGCGCTTCCACCGGGGGGATCCATGCGCTCAGCGCCCACGTCGTGCAGGACGTCGTTGAGGGTGGTCGTCGTCCTCGCGCTCGCCGCGGTCGGCCTGGTCGCGTGGCCCACGATCGCGTCCGCCGTCTCGACCGGCTGCGCCAGCATGAACAGCGCATCGGTCGACGGCGAGTACAACAACGGCACGGCGGTCGGGGCGTTCGAGGCAGGCGAGGTCCTGGTCTTCGACGTCTCCGGCACCGATGGCCTGGCAGCCGGTCTGCTCGCGGTCCAGACCGACCAGCTCGGCCAGCCCGGGTACGTCCCGGTCTCCCTGTCGGTCCAGGTGCCCCAGAAGATCGTCTACCCGGTGACGGTCTCGGCCGACTACTCGCTCTCCTGGAGTGTGCCGCTCGCCGTCGTGCACGACCCGACGTGGTTGGTCTCGTGCAGTGCGGACAGCGACGTCGACGGGATCAGCGACGACGTCGACAACTGCCCCCAGGTGGTCAACCCCGACCAGTCCGACGTCGACGGCGACGGACGCGGCGACCTCTGCGACGGCACGGACGACGACCCCGACCGCGACGGCGTCTTCACCGATGTCGACAACTGCCCGGCGGTCGAGAACCCGTCGCAGTCCGACGTCGACGGGGACGGCAAGGGCGACGCCTGCGACGACGTTGACGACGACATCGACCGGGACGGGGTCTTCACCGAGGACGACAACTGCCCCTCCGTCGCGAACCCCGAGCAGGAGGACCTGGACGGGGACGGCAAGGGCGACGCCTGCGACTTCGTGAACGACGACGTGGACGGGGACGGCGTGTTCAACGACGTCGACAACTGCCCGACGACGGCCAACCCGGGCCAGGCCGACGTGGACGGCGACGGTCTCGGCAACGCCTGCGACCCGGTCAACAACCTCGACCTCGACAACGACGGGGTGAACAACGCCGTCGACAACTGCCCGTCGGTCGCGAACGCGAACCAGGCGAACACCGACGGTGACGGCCTCGGCAACGCCTGCGACCCCGACGACGACAACGACGGCGTTCCGGACGCCTCCGACTCCTGTCCGCTCGTCCTCGGCACCCGGTCCGACGGGTGCAACAACACCGCGCCGACGGTGAAGCTGACCTCGCCGGCAGCCGGGGCGCTGCTCGACCCGACCCGCGCGACGACGGTGACCGCGACCGCCACCGACGACCTCGGCGTCGCCTCGGTGACGTTCAGGCTCGGGGCGCGGACGGTATGCGTCGACACCACCGCGCCGTACAGCTGCGCGGTGAAGCCGACCGAGCGCGAGACGGGGGTCCAGGTGCTCACGGCGACCGCGCGTGACGCCGTCAACGCCCAGGCGACCACGTCGCGACCGGTCACGGTCGACCGGTTCAAGGGCGTCCTGAGCGTGGCCGCGTCCAAGCCGAAGGGCAAGAAGCCGAAGGTCGCGGCGTCCGGCAGGCTGTTCCTGCCCGCCGGTACGACGGCCGCCGTCGCCTGCAGCGGGACGGTCACCGTCCGGCTCGCAGTGGGCAAGAAGGTCAAGAGCGTGACGGCGCCGCTGAAGCGGACGGGCACCACGTGCACGTTCACGACGGCGAAGGTCGCGGTCCCGAAGGGCAAGGTGAAGGCGACCGCCAAGTTCGCCGGCAACAAGGTCCTCCGGCCGATCTAGCCGACTGCCGCCTCGAGCTCGTCCAGCGCTTCGTCGGTGTAGATGGCGAGCCGCTGGAGGTGCGGCAGCGTGTCGCGGCAACCGACGAAGCCGATGATGACCTTGTCGCCGTACCCGATCAGCGTGACGTTGAGGCCGTAGCCGTCGGAGAGGAACGACACCGGCACCATGCTGACCAGTCGTGCACCGGCGAGGTAGAGCGGCTCGCGCGAGAGCACGAGGTTCGAGACGACGAAGTTGAACAGCGGCGGTGCCGTGACGACCTTCTGGGAGAACGCGATCGGCAGCAGCCCGGCCAGGGTGAACTGCTGGAGGGCGCCGGGGGAGAGGGCGACCAGCTCCTTCTTGCCGCGCGCGGTCACGGCGTTGATCCCCTGCAGGCGCGCCACGGGGTCGGCCACGTCGGTTCCCAGCGGGCAGACGAAGCCCGCCGCCGCGTTGATGGTCCCCTCGTCGCGGTCGATGCCCACGGGCACCGAGGCGGTCAGGGTGCGGTTCGGCAGCTCGTCGAGATCGGTGAGGTATCGCCGGACGGCACCGCTGATCGCGGTGAGCACCACGTCGTTCACCGTCGTCCCGGTCGCCCGGGCGATCGTGCGCAGGCGTGGCAGGTCGAGCTCGGCCTTGGCGATCCGGCGGTTGCGGGTGACCTTCTTGTTGAACGGTGTGCCCGGCGTGCGCAGCGCTCCCAGCACAGCGCTGTTGGCGCCCAGGGCCATCTCGAGCACCTTGCCGGCCATCTCGCCGGTGGCGCCGATCCCGCCGACGATGGAGCGGGCGAGCCTGATCGCCTGGCGGTCGGCTCGGGCGAGCGCCGCGCGCTCGGGGGACTCCTTTCCGCCGGGGGCGACGTTGCCGTGCGGGTCGGTGGTCAGCCACTGCTTGATCGTGCGCATCGCGCCGAGGCCGTCGGTGGCTCCGTGGTGGGCCTTGAAGTAGAAGGCGAACCGGTTGCCCTCGAGGCCCTCGATCACGTGCGCCTCCCACAACGGCTTGGTGAGGTCCAGCGGGTGGGAGTGCAACCGCTCGATCAGCTGGCCGAGCTGGGCGTCGGTCCCCGGGCTGGGCAGGGCCGAGAGCCGCACGTGGTACGACGGGTCCGGCGTCACCTTGACCCAGCGCGACAGCGCGTTCGCGGGCCCATGATCCACGACGCTGTCGTAGGTGAAGGGCACCCACGAGAGCTGGGCGAACGCCTGGTGCAGGTCGCGGACGAAGTCGGGCCCGGCGCCCTCGGGGAGCTCGAAGATCGCGCCGCACCCGATGTGCAGCGGGGCACGGGAGGTCTCCATGCGTACGAACATGCTGTCGACCGGGCTGAGCAGCTTCATCGGCGTCGCCTCCTGGTGCGCCTCATCGTAGGGGCGGGCGTGATCCGGGTCACGCGACGCTCCACACCGGTTTTCGCGGCCTGCTCCAGGGGTAGTGGTGGAGTGGAACAAGACCTGCCTGGGAGGGCAGACAGCGGCACCCGCTGCGGCGGGTGCCGCT
Source organism: Marmoricola sp. OAE513 (assembly GCF_040546585.1). NCBI lineage: Bacteria > Bacillati > Actinomycetota > Actinomycetes > Propionibacteriales > Nocardioidaceae > Marmoricola > Marmoricola sp. OAE513. The sequence continues at coordinate 3,652,877 of NZ_JBEPOC010000001.1, forward strand.
TCTTCTCGCTCGGGCGGGGGCTGCTAGAGTCCAGCCTGAGTTCGACATCCTTTAACGGTCCGTCCTGTGAGGCGGAGAAGGAGGTCTGGCGTCATGACGCCTACCCCAGACCCTGGTCCGGAGACGGACGTGCAGCCCGGAGGACGCACGGTCCTCGACGCTCGTGACATCGCCCGAGCGCTGACCCGCATCTCCCACGAGATCCTCGAGCGCAACAAGGGTTCCGAGGACCTGGTCCTGCTCGGCATCCCCAGCCGGGGCGTGCACCTGGCGCAGCGGATCGCCGCTCGCATCGCCGAGGTCGAGGGCGCCGAGGTGGCCAGCGGATCCCTCGACATCACGATGTACCGCGACGACCTCCGGCTGCGTCCGGCCCGCGCGCTCGCGCCGACGGCGATCCCGGCCGGCGGCATCGACGGCAAGGTCGTCGTGCTGGTCGACGACGTCCTCTACTCCGGCCGCACCATCCGCGCAGCGCTGGACGCCATGAACGACATCGGCCGCCCCCAGGCGGTCCGGCTCGCCGTCCTGGTCGACCGCGGCCACCGCGACCTGCCGATCCGCGCCGACTTCGTGGGGAAGAACCTGCCGACCTCGACCAGCGAGAAGGTCGCGGTCCGACTGGCGGAGTACGACGGGGAGGACTCGGTGACGATCCGATGAGCTCGATGAGCACCGGCCACCTGCTCAGTGCCGGCGACCTGACCCGCGACGACGCCGACCTGATCCTCGCCACCGCGGAGGAGATGCGCTCCCTGGCGGACCGGCCGATCAAGAAGCTGCCGGCGCTGCGCGGCCGCACCGTCGTCAACCTCTTCTTCGAGGACTCCACCCGTACCCGGATGTCCTTCGAGGCCGCCGCGAAGCGACTCTCCGCCGACGTCATCAACTTCTCCGCGAAGGGCTCCTCGGTGAGCAAGGGGGAGTCGCTCAAGGACACCGCGATGACCCTGGAGGCGATGGGGGCCGACGCCGTCGTCTGCCGGCACTGGGCTTCGGGGGCGCCGTACAACCTGGCCCACGCGGGGTGGTCCCGGTCCACCGTGGTCAACGCCGGCGACGGCACCCACGAGCACCCGACCCAGGCACTGCTGGACGCGTTCACGATGACCCGCCACCTCGGCACCGGACCGACCAGGAGCATCGACGGCCGTCGCATCGCGATCGTCGGCGACGTGCTGCACAGCCGGGTGGCCCGTTCCAACGCGCTGCTGCTGCAGACGCTGGGCGCCGAGGTCACCCTGGTCGCTCCGCCGACGCTGCTGCCGTACGGCGTCGACACCTGGGGGGTCCAGACCTCCTACGACATCGACGCCGTGCTCCCGAAGGCGGACGCCGTGATGATGCTGCGCGTCCAGCGCGAGCGGATGAACGACTCCTACTTCCCGAGCGCACGGGAGTACTCGCGCCGCTACGGCCTGGACGCCCGGCGGATGGCCGCGCTGCAGGAGCACGCGATCGTCATGCACCCCGGCCCGATGGTCCGTGGCATGGAGATCACCGCCGACGTCGCGGACTCCGACCGCTCGGTGATCGTCGAGCAGGTGACCAACGGGGTCGCCGTCCGGATGGCTGTGCTCTACCTCCTGCTCGGCGGCAGCGAGTCCGCCCTGACCACCACCTCTGAGGAGAACAACGCGTGACCCAGTACCTGCTCCAGGGCGCCTCGATCCTCGGCGGCGAGCCGACGGACATCCTCATCGCCGACGGCGTGATCGCCGAGGTCGCGGCAAGCTCGACCACCGGCGGGATCGACGCTGCCGGTGCCGAGGTCGTCGACGCCACCGGACTGATCGCGCTGCCAGGCCTGGTCGACCTGCACACCCACCTGCGCGAGCCGGGTCGCGAGGACGCCGAGACGGTCGAGTCCGGCACCCGAGCGGCAGCGCTCGGCGGCTTCACAGCTGTGCACGCGATGGCCAACACCGATCCGGTCGCCGACACCGCCGGTGTCGTCGAGCAGGTCTGGCGGCTGGGTCGCGAGGCCGGCTACTGCGACGTCTACCCGGTCGGGGCGGTCACCGTCGGGCTGGCCGGCGAGCAGCTCGCCGAGCTCGGCGCGATGGCCGATTCCGCAGCCCGCGTCCGGGTCTTCTCCGACGACGGCAAGTGCGTCGCCGACCCGGTGCTGATGCGGCGTGCGCTGGAGTACGTCAAGGCCTTCGACGGGGTCGTCGCGCAGCACGCCCAGGAGCCGCGGCTGACCGAGGACGCCCAGATGAACGAGGGGGAGCTGTCGGGCCGCCTCGGCCTGCGGGGCTGGCCCGCCGTCGCGGAGGAGGCGATCATCGCGCGTGACTGCCTGCTCGCCGCGCACGTCGGCTCCCGCCTGCACGTCTGCCACCTCTCCACCGCCGGCTCGGTCGAGATCGTCCGCTGGGCCAAGTCGAAGGGTTGGAACGTCACGGCCGAGGCCTGCCCGCACCACCTGCTGCTGACCGACGAGCTGGCCGCGACGTACGACCCGATCTACAAGGTGAACCCGCCGCTGCGCACGGCCGCCGACGTCGAGGCGGTCCGGGCCGGACTCGCCGACGGGACCATCGACATCGTCGCGACCGACCACGCACCGCACCCGCACGAGGACAAGGACTGCGAGTGGCAGGCCGCCGCGTTCGGGATGCTCGGCCTCGAGACGGCGCTGTCGATCGTCCAGCACACGATGGTCGACACCGGGGCGATCGACTGGACCGGCGTCGCCGAGCGGATGTCCTACGCTCCGGCGCGAATCGGCCGGCTCGCCGATCACGGACGCCCGATCGCCGTGGGGGAGCCCGCCCACGTCGTCCTGTACGACGCTGCCGCGACCCGGACGATCGAACCGGGCGAGATGGCCTCGCTCTCGCGCAACACCCCGTACGCCGGCCGGGAGCTGCCCGGCCGCGTGGTGGCGACGTTCCTGCGCGGCAAGGCCACCGTCCTGGACGGGAAGCTGGTCTGAATGGGTCTCTTCCGCAGAGCCGCCGACGGCGTGCCCAAGCTGATCGAGATCCCGAAGGTCTCCGAGCTGCCGCCGGCCAAGCTGAACTCGGCCGCCCGCTACCTCGGGACCGTCGACGCCGACGGTCAGCGCGTGATCGGGCAGACGCTCGCCGCGAAGAGCTCGGCGCGGCTCTCGCTCTCGACCGAGGCGCTCGACGTGGTCCGGATGGCCGGGTCGTTCCGGATCCCGGTGAGCGCGCTGCGCGGGGCGACGAAGGCCGACCAGTTCCTCGGCAAGTCGGTGCCGGACCTGCTGGTGGTCCGCTGGGTCTACGAGGGCAACGACTGGCGCACGGGCTTCCGGATGGAGGCCAGCCGCACGCTCAAGGATGCGGCCAAGAAGAAGGGCGGGACGGCGGTCCCGCAGACCGACGACTGGGTCCGAACGATCTCCAAGCTCTCAAGGGGTAACGCATGAGCACGACCGAAGCCATCCTCGTCCTCGAGGACGGCCGCACCTTCCGCGGCGCGGCGTACGGTGCCGAGGGGGAGACCTTCGGTGAGGCGGTCTTCTCCACCGGCATGACCGGGTACCAGGAGACGTTGACCGACCCGTCCTACCACCGCCAGGTCGTCGTCATGACGGCCCCGCACGTCGGCAACACCGGGATGAACGACGAGGACCCCGAGTCCTCGCGCATCTGGGTCAGCGGGTACGTCGTCCGCGACCCCGCACGGGTGCCGTCGAACTGGCGCTCGCAGCGCAGCCTGGACGACGCGCTCCGCGAGCAGGGGGTGGTCGGCATCAGCGGTGTCGACACCCGTGCACTGACCCGGCACCTGCGCGAGCGCGGCGCGATGCGCGTCGGCATCTCGACCACCGAGACCGACCCCGAGGCTCTGCTCGAGCGGGTCCGGGCGTCCGGCGAGATGGCGGGCACGGAGCTGTCCGGCGAGGTCAGCACGACCGAGGCGTACGTCGTCCCGGCCGTCGGTGAGAAGGTCGCCACCGTCGCGGCGGTCGACCTCGGGATCAAGACCAACACGCCACGGATGATGAGCGAGCGGGGCATCGAGGTGCACGTGCTGCCGGCCACGGCGAGCATCGAGGACGTCCTCGCGGTCGACCCGGACGGTCTGTTCTTCTCCAACGGACCCGGCGACCCCGCGGCGACGACCAGCCAGGTCGAGCTGCTCCAGGATGCCCTATCGCGGGAGGTCCCGTACTTCGGGATCTGCTTCGGCAACCAGCTCTTCGGACGTGCGCTCGGATTCGGCACCTACAAGCTCAAGTACGGCCACCGGGGGATCAACCAGCCGGTGATGGACCGCACCACCGGCAAGGTCGAGGTGACCGCCCACAACCACGGGTTCGCGGTCGACGCCCCGTTGGAGGGTCCGACCTCCACGCCGTACGGCGAGGCGACGGTCAGCCACGTCTGTCTCAACGACGACGTCGTGGAAGGTCTCGAGCTGCGCGACGCGGACGGGAACCTCAAGTCCTTCTCGGTGCAGTACCACCCCGAAGCGGCGGCCGGCCCGCACGACGCGGCCTACCTCTTCGACCGTTTCCTCGACCTCATCCACCAGAACAAGAAGGCCTGACCCGATGCCGAAGCGCGAAGACATCAAGTCCGTCCTGGTGATCGGCTCCGGGCCGATCGTCATCGGTCAGGCCTGCGAGTTCGACTACTCCGGTACCCAGGCCTGCCGGGTGCTCAAGGAGGAGGGCCTCCGGGTCATCCTGATCAACTCCAACCCGGCCACGATCATGACCGACCCGGAGTTCGCCGACGCGACCTACGTCGAGCCGATCACCCCGGAGTTCGTCGAGAAGGTGATCGCGAAGGAGCGTCCCGACGCGATCCTGCCGACCCTCGGTGGGCAGACCGCGCTCAACGCGGCGATCGCCGCCCACGAGAGCGGTGTGCTGGAGAAGTACGACGTCGAGATGATCGGCGCCAGCTTCGAGGCGATCCACCGCGGCGAGAACCGCGAGCTGTTCAACGCGATCGTGAAGAAGGTGGGCGGCGAGGTCGCCCGCAGCTTCGTGTGCCACTCGATGGACGAGGTCGAGACGGCGACCGCCGAGCTGGGCTACCCGGTCGTGGTCCGACCGTCCTTCACGATGGGCGGGCTGGGTTCCGGCATCGCCTACGACGAGGCCGACCTGCACCGGATCGCCGGCGCCGGCCTGTCCGCCAGCCCGACCACCGAGGTGCTGATCGAGGAGTCGATCATCGGTTGGAAGGAGTACGAGCTGGAGGTGATGCGCGACAAGGCCGACAACGTCGTGATCATCTGCTCCATCGAGAACTTCGACCCGATGGGCGTGCACACCGGTGACTCGATCACGGTCGCGCCGTCGCTCACGCTCACCGACCGCGAGTACCAGCACCTGCGCGACCTGGCGATCGACATCATCCGCGAGGTCGGCGTCGACACCGGCGGCTGCAACATCCAGTACGCCGTGAACCCGGCGGACGGCCGCGTGATCGTCATCGAGATGAACCCCCGCGTCTCGCGCTCCAGTGCGCTGGCCTCCAAGGCGACCGGCTTCCCGATCGCGAAGATCGCCGCGAAGGTGGCTGTCGGCTACACCCTCGACGAGATCCCGAACGACATCACAGCGGAGACCCCGGCGAGTTTCGAGCCGTCGCTGGACTACGTCGTGGTGAAGGTGCCGCGGTTCGCGTTCGAGAAGTTCCCGACGGCCGACACCACGTTGACCACGCACATGAAGTCGGTGGGCGAGGCGATGTCGATCGGACGCAACTTCACCGAGGCGTTCAACAAGGCGCTGCGGTCGCTGGAGGACAAGAAGGCCCCGTTCGAGTGGGCGTCCACGCCCGGGGACAAGGCCGCCCTGCTCGAGGCCATCACGGTCCCGCACGACGGCCGGGTCCAAAAGCTGATGCAGGCCGTGCGGGCCGGCGCCACCCAGGAGGAGATCCACGGGGCCACCAGGATCGATCCCTGGTTCGTCGACCAGATGTTCCTGATCAAGGAGGTCGCCGACGCGGTCGCCGCTGCGGACGAGCTCGACGCCACGACGCTCCGCCTGGCCAAGCGGCACGGGTTCTCCGACGCTCAGGTCGGCCAGCTGCGGGGCCTGTCCGAGGCCGAGGTCCGGGAAGCTCGGCACGCCGCCGGCGTCCGACCGGTGTTCAAGACCGTCGACACCTGCGCCGCGGAGTTCGCGGCCGAGACGCCGTACTACTACTCCTCCTACGACGAGGAGACCGAGGTCCGTCCGCGGGCCGAGGGCAAGGAGGCCGTGATCATCCTGGGATCGGGCCCGAACCGCATCGGCCAGGGCATCGAGTTCGACTACTCGTGCGTGCACGCCTCGCTCGCGCTCGCCGAGGCCGGCTACGAGACGATCATGGTCAACTGCAACCCCGAGACGGTCTCGACCGACTACGACACCAGCGACCGGCTGTACTTCGAGCCGCTGACGCTCGAGGACGTGCTGGAGATCTACGAGGCGGAGAAGGCGGCCGGCCCGATCGCCGGCGTCATCGCCACGCTCGGCGGGCAGACCCCGCTCGGGCTCGCGCAGGGCCTGCAGGACGCCGGCGTCCCGATCGTGGGCACCAGCCCCGAGGCGATCGACCTGGCCGAGGAGCGTGGCGCCTTCGGTCGCGTGCTCGCCGAGGCCGGCCTGGTCGCACCCAAGCACGGCACGGCGGTCACCTTCGACGAGGCGCTCGAGATCGCGCACGAGATCGGCTACCCGGTCCTGGTGCGGCCCTCCTACGTGCTCGGCGGCCGCGGTATGCAGATCGTCTACAGCGACGCTGCGCTCGAGGCCTACATCAACGCTGCGACTGAGATCAGCGCCGACCGGCCGGTGCTCGTGGACCGCTTCGTCGACGACGCCGTCGAGATCGACGTGGACGCGCTGTACGACGGCACCGAGCTGTTCCTCGGAGGCGTGATGGAGCACATCGAGGAGGCGGGCATCCACTCCGGCGACTCCTCCTGCGCGCTGCCGCCGATCACGCTCGGCGCGGCCGAGATCACCCGGATCCGCGAGGCCACCGAGGCCATCGCCCGCGGGGTCGGGGTGCGCGGCCTGATCAACATCCAGTTCGCACTCGGTGCTGACGTGCTCTACGTGATCGAGGCCAACCCGCGCGCCAGCCGGACCGTCCCGTTCGTCTCCAAGGCGACCGGCACCCAGCTCGCGAAGGCCGCGGCCCGGCTGATGCTGGGCGAGTCGATCGCCGAGCTCCGGGCGTCCGGTGCGCTCCCGGCGACCGGGGACGGCGGCACGCTGCCCGCGGACTCGCCGATCGCGGTCAAGGAGGCGGTGCTGCCCTTCAACCGGTTCCGCACCAAGGAGGGGAGCTTCGTCGACACCGTCCTCGGGCCGGAGATGAAGTCGACCGGCGAGGTGATGGGCTTCGACGCCGACTTCGGTCGCGCGTTCAGCAAGTCCCAGGCCGCGGCGTACGGGGCGCTGCCGACGTCCGGGCGGGTCTTCGTCTCGATCGCGAACCGGGACAAGCGCACGATGATCTTCCCGGCGCGTGTGCTGGCCGACTACGGCTTCGAGATCCTGGCGACCCAGGGCACCGCGGAGGTCCTGCGGCGCAACGGCATCGAGACCACCGTGGTGCGCAAGCACTTCGAGGGCACCGGGCCGGCGGGGGAGAAGACCACCGTGCAGATGATCCTCGACGGGGAGATCGACCTGATCGTGAACACCCCGCACGGTTCGACGGGCGGCGGCGACTCCCGCATCGACGGGTACGAGATCCGTTCCGCGGCCGTCCTCACCGGCACGCCGTGCATCACCACGGTGCAGGGGCTGGCCGCCGCGGTGCAGGGCATCGCCGCGATCCGCTCGGGCACCATCGGCGTCCGCTCGCTCCAGGACTGGGCCTCGGTCGTCGGTCCGGAGGGCGACGCGTGAACGGTCCCTACCGGTTCCTCTTCGACCGGGTCCTGACCCGGGTCGACCCGGAGCAGGCCCACCACGCGGGGTTCGCCGGGATCCGAGCGGCTGGCCCGGCGTTGCGCGGGGTGTCGAAGGTGCTGCCCGCGCGGGCCGGGGTGCGGGTGATGGGCCTGGACTTCCCCGGTGTGCTCGGCCTGGCGGCCGGCTTCGACAAGAACGCGGTCGGCATCGACGCGCTCGGTGCCCTCGGGTTCGGGTTCGTCGAGGTCGGCACGGTCACCGGCGAAGCCCAGCCGGGCAACCCGAAGCCCCGGCTGCTGCGGCTGCCCGACGACCGCGCCGTGGTCAACCGGATGGGGTTCAACAACGACGGCGCCGAGGTCGTCGCGCGTCGGCTCCAGGCCCGGGCGTCCAGCCTGTCGAGACGTGCTGAGGGGCGCACCCCCGGCCCGGTCCTCGGTGTGAACATCGGCAAGACCAAGGTGGTCGAGGAGTCCGACGCGATCGCCGACTACGAGAAGAGCACCGGTCTGCTGGCGCCGTACGCCGACTACCTGGTGGTCAACGTCTCCTCGCCGAACACCCCCGGCCTGCGCGACCTGCAGGCGGTGGCGAAGCTCCAGCCGTTGCTCGAGGCCGTCCGCGCGAGAGCCGACGAGGTCACCCAGGACCGCGGTCGCGTGCCCCTGCTGGTCAAGATCGCCCCGGACCTCTCCGACGAGGACGTCCTGGAGGTGGCCGACCTCGCCACGGCGATCGGCCTCGACGGGATCGTCGCGACCAACACCACGATCAGCCGCACCGGGCTCACCTCCACCGCCGACGCCATCGAACGAGCAGGCGCCGGCGGCCTGTCGGGGGAGCCGCTGCGCAAGCGTTCCCTGGAGGTCCTCCGCCTGCTGCGCGGCCGCGTCGGCCGCGACATGACCCTGATCGGCGTCGGCGGCATCGCCGGGGTCGAGGACGCGGTGGAGCGGCTCGCCGCCGGAGCCGACCTGCTCCAGGCCTACACCGCCTTCATCTACGAGGGCCCTCTGTGGCCGCGCACGCTGAACGCCGCGATCGCGAAGGAGCAGCACCGATGACCACGATCCCCGAGCAGACGTTCGGAGCACGTCTCCGTGCAGCCATGGACAGCCGCGGTCCGCTGTGCGCGGGCATCGACCCGCACGTCGGCCTGCTGAGCTCCTGGGGTCTCACCGAGACGGTCGACGGTCTCCGCAGCTTCGCGCTGCGGGCCGCCGAGGCGATGGGACCGGTCGCCGCCGCGGTGAAGCCGCAGTCGGCGTTCTTCGAGCGTTTCGGGTCCGCCGGTGTCGCGGTCCTCGAGGAGACGGTCGCGCTCTGCCGGGAGGCCGGGGCGCTGGTGATCCTCGACGTCAAGCGCGGAGACATCGGTACGACGGCGCAGGCGTACGCCGACGCCTACCTGGACCAGTCCTCTCCGATGGCGGTCGACTGCATCACCGCGAGCCCGTACCTCGGCTTCGGCAGCCTGGACCCGATGATCGAGACCGCGCGCCGCAACAACGCCGGCGTGATCGCGCTCGCGCTGACCTCCAACCCCGAGGGACCGGAGTTCCAGCACGCCACCAAACCGGACGGACGCGCCGTCGCGGCCTCGGTCCTCGACTCGCTCCGGGCGGCCAACGACGGTGCCGCGCCGCTGGGGTCCTTCGGGGCGGTCGTCGGTGCCACGATCGACCCGACCGCGGTCCAGGTGGACCTGGCGATCAACGGGCCGCTGCTCGTCCCGGGGATCGGTGCCCAGGGTGGGACCGCGGACGACGTCCGCCGGATCTTCGGCGACGTGCTCGACCTGGTGCTCCCGGCGAGCTCCCGCGAGATCCTCGGGGCGGGCCCGGACGCCGCTGCCCTGCGGTCCGCCGTGGAGAGCGCCGCGGAGTCGTTCGCCCGGGTTGCGGCAGGATGACCCGGTGATGTTCCGAATCCGCCACCGACCGGCCGCGCTCGCCGCGGCCCTCGTCCTCGCCGTCGTGCCCGTCGCGTGCGGCAGCGACGAGAACGCGGACGGCGTCCCGAAGCAGTTCCAGGAGTACTGCGGGGCGATGAAGAAGTACCAGGAGATCTTTGCCGACGACGGCACCGGGCTCGGGCTGGTCACCAACATCCCGAAGCTCGAGAAGCTCGAGAAGGTCGCTCCGGACGACCTCCAGGACGAGTGGCAGAGCTTCCTCAGCGCGCTCGAGGGCCTGCGCAACGCGATCACCGCCGTCGGTCTGAAGCCGACCGACTTCGTCAACGCGATGCCGCCGGTGGGTCTGACCAAGGAGGATCAGGCGATCATCGCTGCTGCTGCCGACCGGTTGGCCCAGGACGACGTCGCCGGTGCAGCTGCCGGCATCGAGCAACAGGCCAAAGACGTCTGCAAGCTCCAACTCGGCCTGTGAGCCGCGATACGCGGCACATCGCTGCGTTGTCGTCGCTTGACGTCCGCTCCACTGGCGCTCCGCTGAAGGACGCCTGCGCTCCTCCGCCTTGCGCTGCACCACGTCTCGCGACTCACAGCAGCGGGGGACTGTCTCGGTTTTCCCCACTGCGTTGCGGGTGATGAGCATCGCTGACTAGATTGCTCCACACCGCCATCCGCTCTCCCAGCACGACAAGAGGTTCTCCGTGGCCCTGCCACCGCTCACGCCTGAACAGCGCCAGGCCGCACTCGCCAAGGCAGCTGCCTCCCGCCGTGAACGTGCCGCCGTGAAGAACCGATTGAAGCACTCGGGCGCGTCCATCGCCGACGTGCTCGAGGAGGGCGCGACCAACGAGGTCATCGGCAAGATGCGGGTGAGCGAGCTGCTGCAGTCGATGCCGGGTCTCGGCAAGGTGCGGGCGACGCAGCTGATGGAACGGCTCAAGATCTCCGAGAGCCGGCGCGTGCGCGGGCTCGGGACGAAGCAGATCGCGGCCCTGGTCGCTGAGTTCTCCGACGGTGAGTGAACCCGCCGCGGCCACCCCGACCCGGCTGACGGTCCTGGCCGGTCCGACCGCCGTCGGCAAGGGCACGGTGACCGCCTGGTTGCGCGAGCACCACCCGGAGGTCTGGATCTCGGTCTCGGCCACCACCCGCAAGCCCCGCCCCGGCGAGGTCGACGGCGTGCACTACCACTTCGTCGACGATGCCGAGTTCGACCGGATGGTCGCGGCTGACGACCTGCTCGAGTGGGCCGTGGTGCACAAGCTCGCCCGGTACGGCACCCCGCGCGGTCCTGTGCTCGAGGCACTGGAGCAGGGGCGTTCGGCCCTGCTGGAGATCGACCTGCAGGGCGCGCGGCAGGTCCGCGAGCGGATGCCGGAGGCCCGGTTCGTCTTCCTGGCGCCGCCGTCCTGGGACGAGCTCGTGCGCCGCCTGGTCGGTCGCGGGACCGAGGACGAGGCGGAACGGGAGCGCCGCCTGGACACGGCACGCGCCGAGATGGCGGCCGAGCCCGAGTTCGACGTGACGGTCGTGAACCACACGATTCCCGCTGCGGTCGAAGAGTTGGTAGAGTTAATGCGGTCCTGAGGCGCCGCTCGACCTGGTCAGCGCCCGGGATCACCCCATTCACTCCTCTCGAGAGGCCCGCATGAGCGTGTCCGGTAACCAGCCCGTCGCCCTGGGGATCACCAACCCCCCGATCGACGACCTGCTGACCAAGACCGACTCCAAGTACAAGCTGGTGCTCTACAGCGCCAAGCGTGCTCGGCAGATCAACGCGTACTACTCGCAGCTGGGCGAGGGCCTGCTCGAGTACGTCGGCCCGCTCGTGGACACCCACGTCCAGGAGAAGCCCCTCTCGATCGCCATGCGCGAGATCAACGAGGACCTCCTCGTCTGCGAGGACATCGACCCCGAAGAGGCCGCGGACCAGGCAACCGCCTGATCCTCCGCGACCGGTCGTCGAGCTCGTCGAGACGAGGTTCGTTCATGAGTGAGACCTCCGCCCAGTCCCGCCCCCACGTCGTACTCGGCGTGAGCGGCGGGATTGCTGCGTACAAGGCCTGTGAGCTGCTGCGGCGGTTCACCGAGTCGGGTCACGACGTCACCGTCGTGCCGACCGCCGCCGCGCTCCAGTTCGTGGGCGCGCCGACCTGGTCCGCCCTGAGCGGCAAGCCGGTCAGCACCGAGGTGTGGACCGACGTGCACGAGGTGCCGCACGTCCGGATCGGTCAGACTGCCGACCTCGTCGTGGTCGCGCCCGCCACCGCCGACCTGCTGGCGAAGGCCGCGCACGGCCTCGCGGACGACCTGCTCACGAACACGCTGCTGACCGCTCGCTGCCCGGTGATCTTCGCCCCGGCCATGCACACCGAGATGTGGGAGCACGCGGCCACGGTCGCCAACGTCGCCACGCTGCGCGACCGCGGTGCCCTCGTCATCGAACCCGCCGAGGGGCGCCTGACCGGCACGGACACCGGCAAGGGCAGGCTCCCGGACCCCGGCGAGATCTTCGCGTTCGCCACCGACGTGCTCGCGCGCGGGGGCGCCCAGGCCCAGGACCTCGCCGGACGCCAGGTCGTCGTCTCCGCGGGCGGCACCCGGGAGTACCTCGACCCGGTGCGGTTCCTCGGCAACCGGTCCTCGGGACTGCAGGGCTACGCGCTGGCCCGCACCGCCGCGGCCCGTGGCGCCGAGGTCACCCTGGTCGCGGCCAACACCAACCTGGCCGACCCGGCCGGGGTGAAGGTGGTTCGCGTGGAGACCACCGCGCAGCTGCAGGAGCAGGTCGTCGCGGCCAGCCGGGCGGCGGACGTCGTGGTGATGGCTGCTGCTCCCGCCGACTTCCGCCCGGAGACCTTCGCCGACTCCAAGATCAAGAAGGCCGAGGACGGCAGCGCGCCGGAGATCCGCCTGACCCAGAACCCGGACATCCTGGCCGGCCTGGCCCACGACCGCCCCCACCCCGACCTGGTCGTCGTCGGCTTCGCCGCCGAGACCGGGGACGCCAACGGCACCGTGATGGACCACGCCAGTGCCAAGCTGCTCCGCAAGGGCTGCGACCTGCTCGTGGTCAACGACGTCGGCGGCGGCAAGGTCTTCGGGTCCGAGGAGAACGAGGCCGTCGTCCTCGGGGCGGACGGATCCTCGACCCCGGTGCCGCGGGCGTCCAAGAGCGCCGTCGCCCAGGTGATCTGGGACCGGGTCGCCCTGCTCCTCGCCGCGCGCTGAGGCAAACACGACCAGATCAGTAGCCATTTTCCTGAGATGCCGTCTCACCATCAGGACAACCGGTTACGCTTGCCGCGCATACCCCGAATCCCCCCTAAATCCCCGCCCGGACCGGGCTGGAGAAACTGCAGGAGACATCAAGTGACTGGACGTCTGTTCACCTCGGAATCTGTCACCGAGGGACACCCGGACAAGATTGCCGACCAGATCAGCGACACCGTGCTCGACGCGCTGCTGGCCGACGACCCGCAGAGCCGCGTCGCGGTCGAGACCCTGATCACCACTGGCCTGGTCGTCGTCGCCGGTGAGGTCACCACCAAGACCTACGCGCCGATCGCCCAGCTCGTCCGCCAGAAGATCCTCGACATCGGTTACGACGCGTCCGAGAAGGGCTTCGACGGCGCCTCCTGCGGCGTCCAGATCGCCATCGGCGCCCAGTCGCCCGACATCGCCCAGGGCGTCGACAAGGGCATCGAGGCCCGCGTCGAGGGTTCCGGGGACGACCTGGACAGCCAGGGCGCCGGTGACCAGGGCCTGATGTTCGGCTACGCCTGCGACGACACCAAGGAGCTCATGCCGCTCCCGATCTCGATGGCCCAGCGTCTGTCCGAGCGCCTGACCGAGGTCCGCAAGAACGGCACCCTCGACTACCTGCGTCCCGACGGCAAGACCCAGGTCACCATCGAGTACGACGAGAACGACCGCCCGGTGCGCGTCGACACCGTCGTCCTGTCCACCCAGCACGCCGAGGGCATCGACCTCGACGCCACGCTGGCGCCCGACATCAAGAAGCACGTCATCGACCCGATCCTGGAGACCTTCGACATCCCGTCGGAGGGCTACCGCCTGCTGGTCAACCCGACCGGCAAGTTCGTCGTCGGCGGCCCCATGGGTGACGCGGGTCTGACCGGTCGCAAGATCATCGTCGACACCTACGGCGGCATGGCCCGCCACGGTGGTGGCGCGTTCTCCGGCAAGGACCCGTCCAAGGTCGACCGCTCGGCCGCCTACGCGATGCGCTGGGTCGCCAAGAACGTCGTCGCGGCCGGTCTGGCCACCCGGTGCGAGGCGCAGGTCGCCTACGCGATCGGCAAGGCCGCCCCGGTGGGCGTCTTCATCCAGACCTTCGGCACCGGCGTCGTCTCCGACGAGGCGATCCAGAAGGCCGTCCTCGAGGTCTTCGACCTGCGTCCGGCCGCCATCGTGCGGGACCTGGACCTGAAGCGCCCGATCTACGCCCAGACGGCGGCGTACGGTCACTTCGGTCGCGAGCTCCCGGACCTGTACTGGGAGCGCACCGACCGCGCCGACGCCCTGAAGGCTGCTGCCGGTATCTGACGGCCCGGTCTCGAGCCTGTCGAGACGCACAGCTCCTAAACGAGCCCTCCTGGTCCCCGAGACCAGGAGGGCTCGTTGCTTCGTCGGGTGTGGCTGGTTGGATACAGCCATGGCGAGCGGACCCGAGAACGAGGCTGACCAGCAGCTCTCGTTGCCCGGGCTGGTGCGCGCCGAGGCCCGCCGGGCGAAGCCGCCCGCGGAGAAGAAGAGCGTTCCTCGCGCAGAGGTCGACCCGATCGCGCGGGTGCTGGTCGACCTGCCGCTGGCGCACCTCGACCGGCCGTTCGACTACGGCGTCCCGGCGACCATGGCAGCGACCGCGGTCCCGGGCGCGCGGGTGAAGGTCCGGTTCGCCGGGCAGGACGTCGACGGCTACGTGGTCGCACGGACCTCGACGACCGACCACACCGGCCGGCTCCAGAACCTGCGCCGGGTGGTCAGCGCCGAGCCGGTGCTCAGCCCGGAGATCGCCGAGGTGGTCGCCGAGGTCGCCGCGCGGTACGCCGGGACCCGCTCCGACGTCCTGCGCCTGGCCGTCCCGGCCCGCCACGCCGCCACCGAGAAGCTCCCGAGCGAGCCAGCGCCGGCGCTCGAGGCGGTCCCCGACCCGGGTGCCTGGTCGTCGTACAGCGGGGGAGCCGAAGCACTGGGCGCCCTGGCCGCCGGTGGGAGCCCCCGGGTCGTGTGGAGCGTGGGGCCGGGCGACGACCCGTTCGCCGTCCTCGCCGAGGCCGTGGTCGCGACCGCAGTCTCCGGGCGCGGGGCCCTGGTCTGCCTGCCCGACGTACGCGACGTCGCGCGTCTCGACGCCGTCCTGGCAGCCCGGCTCGGCGCGGGGCGGCACGTCGTACTGACGGCGGACGCCGGTCCGTCCAAGCGGTACGCCGCCTTCCTCGCGGTGTCTCGTGGAGCCGTCAAGATCGTCATCGGCACCCGCGCGGCAGCGTTCGCTCCGGTGCACGACCTCGGCCTGGTGGCGCTCTGGGACGACGGCGACGACCTGTACTCCGAGCCGCGCGCGCCCTACCCGCACGCCCGTGAGGTCCTGCTCGTGCGTGCGCAGCGCAGCGGTGCTGCAGCCCTGCTGGCCGCGCACGCCCGGAGCGTCGAGGCCGAGTACCTGGTGCGCAGCGGCTGGGCCCAGGAGGTCGCCCTGCCGCGGGCTGCGCTCCGGTCCCGAGTGGCCGCCAGCATCACCGGCGACTCGGACTTCGATCTCGAGCGCGACCCGGGTGCCCGGTCCCGCCGCCTGCCGCGGGAGGTCTTCGACGTCCTGCGGGAGGCGCTCGTGCACGGCCCCGTCCTGGTCCAGACGCCGCGCTCGGGCTACGCGACCCGCCTCGCCTGCGACACCTGCCGGACACCGGCCGGCTGCTCGGTGTGCCACGGGCCGCTGACGATCTCGGCGGCCCACGCACCACCGACCTGCACCTGGTGCGGGACGGCCGCTGTCGCCTGGAGCTGCCCGGAGTGCGGTGGCCGCGGCCTGCGCGCCCCGGTGCTCGGTGACCGGCGTACCGCGGAGGAGCTGGGTCGCGCCTTCCCGTCGGTGCCGGTGCAGACGTCCTCGGGCGAGCGGGTGCTGTCCGGGGTCGCAGCACGCCCGGCGATCGTGGTCGCGACGCCGGGTGCCGAACCGCCTGCTGCGGACGGCTACGCCGCGGTCGTGCTGCTCGACACCTGGCTGCTGCTCGCGCGCTCGGACCTCCGAGCCGAGGAAGAGGCGCTGCGGCGCTGGTTCAACGCCGCAGCGCTGGTCCGCCCGGACGGCGGCCGGATCCTCGCGGTCGGCGACCCCGCCCGCGCCTCGATGCAGGCGCTCGTGCGCTGGGACCCGGCCGGGTTCGCCGCACGGGAGATCGACGAACGTCGGGAGGCGCACCTGCCGCCTGCCTCCCGGGTGGCGGTGGTCTCCGGCCCCGGGGACCAGGTCGAGGCCGCCCTGACGACGTTGGGTGTTCCCGGGGCCCTGCCCGAGGGTGCCGAGGTGCTCGGCCCGGTCGAGGTCCCCGGCGATCGGGGCGACGAGGTGCGCTACGTCATCCGGGTCCCGCGGGCCGCGGGCACGGACCTCTCGGCAGCGCTGGTGGCCCTGCAGGCGCAGCGCTCGGCCCGCAAGGAGACCCACCTGCGGGTGGAGGTCGACCCGGCCGCTCTCGGCTGAGGTGCTCCCGCCCTAGACTTGGCTGGTCTCGTGGAAGGAGAGCGTGTGACTGTCAGGCCGATCCGGTTGTTCGGTGACCCGGTGCTGCGCACCGCTGCGGCGGAGGTGACAAGCTTCGACAAGGAGCTCCGCACCCTGGTCGCGGACCTGACCGAGACCATGCTGGAGGCTCCGGGCGCGGGCCTCGCCGCGCCGCAGATCGGGGTGGGCCTGCGGGTCTTCACCTGGAACGTCGACGGCGAGCTCGGGCACCTGGTGAACCCGAGCCTGACGCTGTCCTCCGACACCCAGGACGGGCCCGAGGGCTGCCTGTCGATCCCGGGTCTCTCCATCGACTGCGTCCGCGCGCTGTCCGTCGTGGCGCACGGCTTCACCATGCACGGAGAGCCGGTGGTGATCGAGGGCTCGGAGCTGCTCGCGCGTGCGATCCAGCACGAGACCGACCACCTCGACGGCATCCTGTTCGTCGACCGGCTGGACCGCGAGGCGCGGAAGACGGCGATGAAGGCCATCCGCGAGGCGGAGTGGTTCGGCGCCGACACCCAGGTCAAGCTGTCGCCGCACGCCACCAACGGTTTCGGGATCTGACCGCCGTGCGCGTCGTCTTCGCCGGTACGCCGGAACCCGCCCTGCCCGCGCTGCAGGCGATCGCCGACAGCCCCCACGACCTCGTCGGAGTCGTCACCCGTCCGGACGCTCCGTCAGGACGAGGTCGCAAGCTGGTCGCGTCACCGGTCGCCCAGCTCGCCGAGTCCCTCGGCGTCCCGGTGCTCAAGCCCGAGCACCCGCGCGACCCGGAGTTCCAGAAGGCCTTGGCGGCGCTGCGCCCGGACTGCTGCCCGGTGGTGGCGTACGGCGCTCTCCTGCCGCAGTCGGCGCTCGACATCCCCGTGCACGGCTGGGTGAACCTGCACTTCTCGGTGCTCCCGCAGTGGCGCGGCGCCGCCCCCGTCCAGCACGCGCTGTTCGCCGGCGACGAGGTCACGGGTGCGACCACCTTCCGGATCGTCAAGGAGCTCGACGCCGGACCGACCTTCGGCGTGATGACGCAGCTGATCCACGACGACGACACGGCGGGAAGCCTGCTGGCCAAGCTGGCCGAGGGCGGCGCTGGTCTGCTCGTGGCCACGCTGGACGGCATCGAGAGCGGCGACATCGAAGCCCGCGAGCAGCAGACCGAGGGCGTCTCGTTCGCGCCGAAGATCCTGGTCGAGCACGCCCAGGTGCACTGGGACGACCCTGCCATCGGCACCGACCGACGGATCCGCGCCTGCACCCCCGGACCGGGCGCTTGGACGACGTACGACGGGGAGCGGATGAAGCTCGGTCCGGTCAGGATCGTCGACCGCGAGCGTCTGGAGCCCGGCGTCGTCGAGGTCACCAAGAACGCGGTGTTCGTCGGTACGGCGACAGCGCCGGTGCAGCTCGGCGAGGTCAAGGCGTTCGGCAAGAAGCAGATGCCGGCCGCCGACTGGGCTCGCGGCGTCCGTCTGGAGTCCGGCACGGTCCTCGGTGGTCCGCTGGCGGACGCATGACCCGCTCCGGCGCACGACCCGCCGCCGCGTCCGACGTCGACGCGATCTGCGGCAGCCTGCCGGAGACCTGGTTCGGCACGAGCTGGGGAGCGGTGCCGACCTGGCTGGTCCCTCACCGCGTCCGCGACGGCGTCGACAAGGGGCGCGGCTTCCTGCTCTACCGGGAGCCGCGCAAGGACGCCCTCGACCCGGCCACGGGCGAGCCCTACACCGACCTGCTGGTCATCCGCACCGCGAACGCCGACGACAAGCAGGCGCTCGTGGAGGACGACGGCCCGTTCTTCACCATCGACCACTTCCAGAACTTCAACGCCGTCCTGGTGCAGCAGTCCCGGCTCGGGGAGATCTCCTTCGACGAGCTCGTCGAGGTGGTCACGGAGGCGTGGTGCGCCTGCGCACCGAAGACACTGGTCAAGAAGTTCCTCGCCGAGCGCGACGATGCCCAAGGTTGACCCGGCCCGGCTCGTGGCGTTCGACGTGCTGCGGGCGGTGGCGGACAACGACGCCTACGCCAACCTCGAGCTCTCCCGGTTGCTGCGCGAGCAGGGTCTCGGCGGCCGTGACGCCGCCCTGGCGACCGAGCTCGTCGGCGGCACGTTGCGGGCGCTGGGCACCTACGACGACATCGTCGACCGGTTGGTGACCCGCGAGCTCGACCCGCCCGTGCGTGACGCGCTCCGGCTCGGGGCGCACCAGCTGCTGGCGATGCGGGTCCCGACGCACGCGGCTGTCGACACCACCGTGGGCCTGGTGAAGGACCGCATCGGCCACAAGCCGTCCGGACTGGTCAACGCGGTCCTGCGCAAGATCGCGGCGCAGCCGCTCGAGGCCTGGATGCTGGACCGGGCTCTGTCCGCCCGCACCGCTCACCCCGACTGGATCGTGGAGGCGCTCGGCGAGGCGCTCGCCCGTCCGGAGGAGGTCGAGGCGCTCCTCGCTGCGGACAACGCTCGACCCGCGGTCACGCTGGTCGCCCGTCCGGGCCTCTGCGACGTCGGCGAGCTGGGCGGCACGCCGGTCTCCGTCTCGCCGTACGCCGTCGAGCTCGAGAGCGGCGACCCGGGTGCGATCCCCGCTGTGCGCGAGGGGCGCGCCGGGGTCCAGGACGCCGGTTCCCAGGCCGTGGCGCTGGTGCTCGCGCGCGCGGTCGTCGAGGGGCGCGACGAGCGCTGGCTCGACCTGTGCGCCGGCCCCGGCGGCAAGGCCGCTCTGCTCGCCGCGCTCGCCGCGCAGCAGGGCGCCCGGGTGCTGGCCAACGAGCGTCAGCCCCACCGCGCCGCCCTGGTCGCCCAGGGAGTCCGCGCTGCGGTCGCCGGCGTCCTGGGGGTCGTCACGGGTGACGGCACCCGCCCGGCCTGGGCGCCGGGCTCGTTCGACCGGGTCTTGGTGGACGCGCCGTGCAGCGGCCTCGGAGCCCTGCGCCGACGACCGGAGAGCCGCTGGCGGCGTACGCGGGCCGACGTCGAGGAGCTCGTGCCCCTCCAGGTGGCTCTGCTCGGTGCGGCGCTCGACTCGGTCCGGCCCGGGGGAGTCGTGGTCTACGCGACCTGCTCACCGGTGGTCGAGGAGACTGCCGGCGTGGTGGCGACCGTGCTGGCGGTGCGGGACGACGTCGTCCTGGAGGACGCTCCCGCGCTGCTCCCGGAAGCGGGCGACGCAGTCTCGGCGCACCTCGAGGGTGCCCTGCAGCTCTGGCCGCACCGGCACGGTACGGACGCGATGTTCGTCGCACTGCTCCGGCGCCGCTAGCACCCGCCGCCACCCCTAGGATGGGCCTCGCCATGGGAATCCAGATCACGCCGAGCGTCCTGAACGCCGACCTGTCACGCCTCGCCGACGAGGTCGCCCGCATCCCCAGCTCGGACTGGATCCACGTGGACGTGATGGACAACCACTTCGTCCCGAACCTGACCCTCGGTCTCCCGGTCTTCGAGTCGCTCGCGAAGGCGACCGGTACCCCGTTGGACGCGCACCTGATGATCGCCGACCCGGACCGCTGGGCGCCGGCGTACGCGGAGGCGGGCGCGGGCTCGGTGACCTTCCACGCCGAGGCCGCCGCTGCGCCGATCCGGCTGGCTCGCGAGCTCCGGGCGAAGGGTGCCCGCGCGTCGATGGCGCTCAAGCCCGCTACCGGCATCGAGCAGTACGCCGACGTGCTCGGCGAGCTCGACATGCTGCTGGTGATGACCGTCGAGCCCGGCTTCGGCGGCCAGAAGTTCCTCGACGTCTGCCTGCCGAAGATCCGCCGCGCACGTGAGCTGATCTCCGCGGCCGGCCTCGAGGTCTGGTTGCAGGTCGACGGCGGAGTCTCCCTGGACACGATCGAGCGCTGCGCCGAGGCCGGCGCCGACGTGTTCGTCGCCGGTTCCGCGGTGTTCTCCGCCGAGGACCCCGACGCGATGGTGCGCGAGCTGAAGGCCAGGGCCGAGTCAGTCTGACGCCGAGCGGGCCCAGATGTCCCGCTCCCGTACGCCGAGCGGGCGCAGATGTCCCGCTCCCGTACGCCGAGCGGGCGCAGATGTCCCGCGCCCTGAACATCTCAGCCCTCTCGGCGGTGTGAGGTGGGACATCTCAGCCCGCTCGGCGTTCGAGGGTGGGACATGTCAGCCCTCTCGGCGTTCATGGGGTGTGCGCGGCCTCACGTCAAAAATAGAACGCGTTCTAGTCTGAGATGTGGCAGGCTTGTCCCTACGAGTGAGAACTCGCGTGCTCTGGGATCGGTGAAAGTCCGAGCCGGCGGTTAAAGTCCGCGACCCGTTCGCAGCCAGCGATCGGTTGACCAGGTGAAACTCCTGGACCGACGGTGAAAGTCCGGATGGGAAGACGCACGCTGGGTCTCGTGCCAGGACGTCCACGACGTCCTCGTGCGCGGCCTGTGCGCACTTCCCTGCACCCCTCTCAGAGTCCGCGAGCCGGACGGAGAGGAGCGGTGCAGTGGCTGCAGACCAGCCCACGATCGAGCGTGCGATGCGCCGTGCCCTCGAACTGGCCGCGACTTCCGGCGTCCCGCACGGACCGAACCCACGAGTCGGGTGCGTGCTGCTGGCTACCGACGGCTCGGTGATCGCGGAGGGCTTCCACCGCGGCGCGGGCACCGCGCACGCCGAGGCTGCGGCCCTCGCGGCGGCGTACGAGCTCGCCGGCCCCGAGGCCGCCCGCGGCGCGACCGCGGTGGTGACCCTCGAACCGTGCAACCACACCGGCCGCACGGGGCCTTGCGCCCGTGCCCTCGTCAACGCCGGCGTGGCGAGGGTCGTCTTCGCCCAGCCCGACCCGAACCCGCTCGCCGCCGGGGGAGCCGCGACGCTGCGCGAGGCCGGGATCGCGGTGGAGACCGGACTGCTCGAGCGCGAGTCGCGTCGGTTGAACCGAGCCTGGACGTTCGCCCTCGAGCACGGACGTCCGTTCGTGACCTGGAAGCTCGCCGCCACCCTGGACGGTCGGAGCGCGGCGGCGGACGGTTCCAGCCGGTGGATCACAGGCGAGGAGGCCCGCCGCGACGTGCACCGCCTGCGCGCGGAGTGCGACGCGATCCTGGTCGGCACCGGCACGGCCCTGACCGACGACCCTGCACTGACCGTCCGCGACGAGGTCGGCGAGCTGGTCGGGCTCCAGCCGCTGCGGGTCGTCGTCGGCGAGCGCGAGCTGCCGCCCGGTGCCCGCCTGCTCGACGGATCGGCCGAGACGGTCCACCTGCAGACCCGCGACGTCGCCGGTGCCCTCGCCGAGCTGCACGAGCTCGGCATCCAGCACGTCTTCCTGGAGGGCGGCCCGACCTTGGGTGCGGCGTTCCTGGCCGCCGGTCGCGTCGACGAGGTCGTGGCGTACGTCGCCCCCAAGCTCCTCGGGTCCGGCCGCAGCGCCGTCGCCGACCTGGGAATCGAATCGATCACCGGAGCGCTGGAACTCGAGGTGGAGGACGTCACGGTCCTCGGCCACGACGTCCGGTTCACCGGCCGACCGCGTCACCACGGAAAGAAGGACTGACATGTTCACCGGCATCATCGAGGAGCTCGGGGTGGTCTCCGGGATCGAGCCGCTGCACGAGGCCGTGCGGCTCTCGATCCAGGGTCCCGAGGTGGCCACCGGCGCCAAGCTGGGCGACTCCATCGCGGTCAACGGCGTCTGCCTCACCGTCGTGACCAACAAGCGCGGCGTGTTCACCGCGGACGTGATGCTGCAGACTCTCGCCAACACCGCGCTGGGCGGACTCAAGCGCGGCAGCAAGGTCAACCTGGAGCGGGCGGTCACGCCGGCGACGCGCCTCGGCGGCCACATCGTCCAGGGACACGTGGACGGTACCGGCGAGATCGTGTCGCGCACGCCGAGCGAGCACTGGGAGCTGGTCACGATCTCCCTGCCCGCGGAGCTGGACAAGTACCTGGTCGCCAAGGGCTCAATCACCGTCGACGGCATCAGCCTGACCGTGGCCGACCTGGACGACTCCGCCGAGGATGGCCCGACCTTCACGGTCAGCCTCATCCCCGAGACCCTGGCCCGCACGACCCTGGGCTTCAAGCAACCCGGCGACAGCGTCAACCTCGAGGTGGACGTCATCGCGAAGTACGTCGAGAAGATGGTGAAGGCACATGACTGAGAACATCCACGGCAGCACCGGTACGCCGGAGCAGCACCGCGGCATCCGGCTCGACGACATCGAGGCCGCGATCGCCGACATCGCCGCCGGCAAGGCCGTGGTGGTCGTCGACGACGAGGACCGCGAGAACGAGGGCGACATCATCTTCGCGGCCGCCAAGGCCACGCCGGAGCTGATGGCCTTCACCATCCGGCACTCCTCGGGAGTGATCTGCGTGCCGATGCCGGCGGACATGCTCGACCGGCTCGAGATCCCGCTGATGACCCCGCACAACAAGGACAAGCTCCGGACGGCGTACACGATCTCGGTCGACGCCCGCGACGGCGTCTCCACCGGGATCTCCGCGGCAGACCGCGCGCACACCGCCCGGGTCCTGGCGGACTCGGCGACCGAGCCGTGGGAGATCACCCGGCCCGGCCACGTCTTCCCGCTGCGCTACCGCGAGGGAGGTGTCCTGGTACGCCGGGGCCACACCGAGGCGGCGGTCGACCTGGCCCGGATGGCCGGCCTGACCCCGGCCGGCGTGCTGGTCGAGGTGGTCAACGACGACGGCACGATGAAGCGCGGCCCGGAGCTGCGCGCGTTCGCCGACGAGCACGGTCTGAAGATGATTTCGATCGAGCAGATGGTGCACTACCGCCGGCGTACCGAGACGCACGTGCAGCGGGTCGCCGAGACCCTGCTCCCGACGGCGCACGGCGACTTCACGGCGTTCGGGTACCGGATCACCGTGGACGACTCCGAGCACATCGCCCTGGTGTACGGCGACCCGGCCGAGCTGCGCTCCGGGGAGCCCGTGCTGGCCCGGGTGCACAGCGAGTGCCTGACCGGCGACGTGTTCGGCTCCTCGCGCTGCGACTGCGGGCCGCAGCTGGACGAGGCGCTCGAGCGGATCGCCGCCGAGGGCCGCGGCGTGGTGATCTACCTGCGCGGGCACGAGGGCCGGGGGATCGGTCTGCTCGCCAAGCTGCAGGCCTACCAGCTCCAGGACGGCGGTCGCGACACCGTGGACGCCAACCTCGACCTGGGACTGCCGGCCGACGCCCGCCACTACGGGGCGGCGACCCAGATCCTGCGCGACCTCGGTGTGGAGTCGGTCCGGCTGCTGACCAACAACCCGGACAAGACCGCGAGCCTGTCGTCGTACGGGATCCCGGTGACCGAGCAGGTGGGCCTGACGCCGCGGCCCAACGACCACAACATCGCCTACCTGCGCACCAAGCGCGACCGGATGGGCCACGACCTGCCCGACTTGACCTCGACCGCGACGACAACGGGAGCAACCTCATGAGTGGCGAAGGCAGCCCGACCGACCGTCCCTTCGACTGCCACGACCTGCGGGTCGCGGTGGTCGCGGCGAGCTGGCACGAGAAGGTGATGACCGGCCTGCTCGAGGGCACCTTGGAGGCGCTGAAGAAGCACCAGGTCGAGCAGCCGGTGGTCGTCCGGGTCCCGGGCTCCTTCGAGCTCCCGGTCGTCGCGGACGCCCTGGCACGGCAGGGCTTCGACGCGGTGATCGCGCTGGGCGTGATCATCCGCGGCGGCACGCCGCACTTCGAGTACGTCTCCTCGGCCGCGACCGACGGCCTGAACCGGGTCGCCCTGGACCACGGCATCCCGGTCGGCTTCGGTCTGCTCACCTGCGACGACGAGGAGCAGGCGCTCGACCGGGCCGGCCTGGAGGGCTCGCGCGAGGACAAGGGCTACGAGGCCACCAGCGCCGCACTGCAGACGGCGGTCACGCTGCGCAAGATCCGCCGCCGGGAGCACCTCGGCTGACGGACCGCCTCGTTGGAGCGCCCCCGGTGGTCGAGCTTGTCGAGACGCGGTGAGAACTCGTTCGACCCAGCCACTAGGCTGTCCTTCCGTGAAGACGTTCGAGGAGTTGTGGGCCGAACTCAGCGAGAAGGCTGAGTCGCGCCCGGAGGGTTCCGGCACCGTGGCCGCGCTCGACGCGGGCGTGCACTTCATCGGCAAGAAGCTGGTGGAGGAGGCCGCCGAGTCCTGGATGGCCGCGGAGCACGAGGGGCATGAGCGGGCGGCCGAGGAGATCAGCCAGCTGCTGTACCACGCGCAGTGCCTGATGCTCGCCGCCGGAATCTCGCTCGACGACGTCTACTCCCACCTCTAGGACACCTCATGGTCTCGACAAGCCCGACCAACGGAGCGAACCTGCTCCGGATCGCGCTGCCCAACAAGGGCGCGCTCTCCACGGCCGCCTCCGAGATGCTCCGGGAAGCCGGCTACCGCCAGCGCTCGGACTCCAAGGAGCTCAGCCTGCTCGACACCGCCAACGGCGTCGAGTTCTTTTACCTCCGCCCCCGCGACATCGCCCTGTACGTCGGCGAGGGCACCCTGGACATCGGCATCACCGGCCGTGACCTGCTGCTCGACTCCGGCTCCTCGGCCGCCGAGGCCATGCAGCTCGGCTTCGGGCGCTCGAAGTTCCGGTTCGCGGCGCGTCCGGGCGTGCTGGACTCGCTGGCCGACCTGAACGGCAAGCGCATCGCGACCTCGTACGTCGGGGTGGTCGAGGCCTACCTCGCCGAGCAGGGGATCGACGCCCGCGTCGTGCACCTCGACGGCGCCGTCGAGACCAGCATCCAGCTCGGGGTCGCCGACGCCATCGCCGACGTCGTGGAGACCGGCAGCACGCTGAAGCAGGCCGGCCTGGTGATCGTCGGCGACGTGATCATGGAGTCCGAGGCGGTGCTGATCACCCGTGCAGGCTCCGAGCCGGAGGGGCTGACGACGTTCCGGCGCCGGCTCGAGGGCGTCCTGGTCGCGCGCTCGTACCTGATGATGGACTACGACATCCCCAGCGACCGGGTCGAGGACGCCATCAAGCTGACCCCCGGACTGGAGAGCCCCACGGTCTCCCCGCTTCATCGCGAGGGCTGGGTCGCGGTGCGGTCGATGGTCCCGAGTGCCGGCGCCCAGCAGCTGATGGACGATCTGTACGAGCTCGGCGCCCGAGCGATCCTGCTCACCGACATCCACGCCTGCCGCCTGTGATCGCGTGACGCACAAGCCGGTCGACCTCCCGCACACCTGGCGCCCGTTCGGGGCGCGCCTGATGGGGACCGTGCTCGGCGTCATGCTGGTCGCGCTCACCCTGACCTGCTGGATCGCGCTGGGTCCTGACATCCGGGCGAAGTTCACGCCGTTCCAGAAGGGCACCCTGGTGTTCCTGGGGCTGATCGCACTCGGGGTCTGGTTCGCCCTGATGCGCTCGCGGGTGACGGTCTCCGAGTCGGGGGTCACCGTGGTCAACGGCTACAAGCGGTACGACCTGGACTGGGCCCAGCTGATCGCGGTCAACATGCGCCGGGGCGCGCCGTGGGCCGGGCTCGACCTCTCCGACGGCACCTCGATCTCGGCCCTGGCGATCCAGTCCTCCGACGGCGACCGTGCGCTGCACGCGGTCCGCGAGTTCCGGCGCCTGGTCGCCGAGAGCAGCCCCACCGACGACTGAGGCGGGGCTCAGGTCCAGACGGTCACGTCGATCCGGTCAAGATCGAGCTCGGTGGCGACGTACGCGTCCTCGGCGAGCAGCCAGGCGTCCCAGTACGGCGCGAAGGCATCGCCGTCGCGAGCCAGCGCACGGGCCTTGCGCACCTCCGACCCCGCTTCGACCCAGGCGAGCACCGACCGCCACGGTCGCAGGGTCCGGCATCCTGCGCCGACGCCCTCGATGATCACCAACCCCGAAGATGGTTCGACCACGACGGTCTCGGCCAGCCTGCCCGCAGCCCAGTCGTAGCGCTGGTAGCTCCCCGGCAGGCCCGCCGCGAGCGGCTCGACGAGGCCGGCCAGCAGGGCGGGCAGCTGGGGAAGTCCGTCCCAGCCGGGCAGCAGGTCGTCGGTGTGCACCACCGTGGCGCCGCCGTCCTCGGCTGCGACCGCCGCGGCCAGGGTGGTCTTGCCCGTCCCGGCGCGCCCGTCGATGCAGAGTACCGAGCGAGTGCTCGGGTCGAAGCCCCGTTCGAGGTCGACGGCGTGGACGACGTCGTTGATGGCGCTCCGCTTCACCAGGAGCAGCCGAACCCGCGGTACGAGCGAACGGACTCAACCACCGCGTCCCCGGCCACCAGGTGCACCAGGTTCGTGTGCTCGGCCAGCTCGCCGGACTTCGCGTGCCGGAACCAGACCCAGTCGCCGACCGAAAGCCCCGCGGTCCCCGGACCGGTCAGCGGCGACTGCACCTCACCAGCCCCTTCCAGCCCTGTCAGCGACAGGCCCGGGGGAGCCCACGGCGTGGGCGCCCGGTCCGGTCCCGCCGGACCGCTGGCGGTGAACCCACCACCGGCGACCGTGACCACGTCGGCCGAGGGGCGGCGTACGACGGGGACGCCGTAGAAGGCGGCAGGTCGCGGTTCGAAGCTGGCGTAGTGGTCGAACAGCGTCGGCACCAGCAGCCCCGAGCCGGCGGCGATCTCGGTGACGGCCGGGTCGGCCGCGGTGGCCTCGACGCTCCCGGAGCCGCCGCCGTTCCAGAACTCGAGCTCGACCAGGTCCTTCAGGCCTGCGGCGACACGTCCGCGACGCTCGACCAGCTGGTCCATCGAGGCGGCCTTCATCCGGCGGACGATCGCGGACCTCAGCCGTTGGCCGGGCACGGTGTCCTGAACGCCGGCGACCTGGCCCTCGTAGGTCATCACCCCGACCAGCTCGACCCCGGGCCGGTCGACGACCTGGCGGGCGAACGCCAGCACGTCGTCGGGGTCCTGCAGCGGCGAGCGCTTCGGACCGACGTGGGCACCGAGTCGCCCGCTGCCCAGCCGGAACCCGGCGTCGACGTCCAGGGCGACCCGGTACGGCGCGTCCCCGACCCGGCAGGCGTCGAGCAGGTCGATGTGGGCGGGGGAGTCGACCATCAGCGTCACCGCCGCTCGCGCGGCATCGTCGGACGACAGTCGGCGCAGGGCGACCCGGTCGACTGTCGGGTACGCCAGCACGACGTCGTCGCTGATGCCCTGCTCGACCAGCCACAGGCCCTCGCGCAGCGCGTACCCGAGCACGCCGGCGAACCCGGGGAGCGCGAGCGTGCGCTCGAGCAGGGCCGGGATCCGCAGCGACTTGGAGGCGACCCGGATCGGCGTACCCCCGGCGCGACGCAGCAGGTCGGCGGCGTTCGCGTCGAACGCGTCGAGGTCGACGACCACCATCGGGGTGGCCGGGTCCTCCAGGGAGCCGACGGCCGCGCCGAGTCGAGCGGCCAGCCTGGTGCGCGCGGCGTCGTTCATGGGGTCCACCCTACGAAGACGCCGCCCGGTTTGAGACGATGCCCGGCGTGGACCTCGAACGCGTGATCCCCGATCCCGGGTTCGCCGACGACGACGGTGCGGCGAGCCCGAGCGTCATGGCGGCCCTGGCGGCGTACGCCGGCGGCGCCGTCCCGCGGGTCGAGGCGCTCGCCGCGCTGCAGGAGTCCCGTGTGCTGGTGCCGGTGGTGGCGGTCCTCGGCGAGGTCGAGCACGACGAGAACGGCCTGGCCCACGACAAGACCAGCGACATGGCCACCGTGCTGATCACCGGGCGCGACGGCCGGACGGCGCTGCTCGCGTTCACCTCCACCGCCTCCCTCGAGGCGTGGAACCCCGAGGCCCGCCCGGTGGCCGTCGAGCTCCGCAAGGCGGCGCTCTCCGCCATCCAGGACGGCGCTGCGGCCCTGCTGGTCGACGTGGCCGGCCCGGTGCCGTTCCCGGTGGATTCCGATGAGCTCGCCGCGCTCGGGGAGGGTCTCGAACTGCTCCGGGTGGACGACGGCTGGGGCTGGGCCAAGGTCGTCGAACGCCCGATGTGACTTGTCGGGCCCTGGTCTGTACCCTTGTGAACGACCGATCCGTCGCTCCGGCGTCGGATCTGACAAGTGGAGGCCTCCTCCCACCCGCACCGACCGCCAGCCTCGAACGTGGAGGCACCAGGTCGTCGGGTCCGGTCCAGCGGTTCGACCACGCGTCGGAATCGCTGATCCAGGGGCTTCCGTGCGTCTTCACGGAGGCCCTTCTGATTTGTGGGGCCCCGGGTGGTCGACCAGGAAAAGCTACCCAGGAGGACACATCAGCACTGAGCTGCGCATCAACGACCGGATTCGGGTTCCCGAGGTCCGGCTCGTTGGCCCCAACGGTGAGACGGTCGGCATCGTGCCGACCGACCAGGCCTTGAAGCTTGCCCAGGAGGCCGACCTCGACCTCGTCGAGATCGCTCCGCAGGGCCGGCCGCCGGTCTGCAAGCTCATGGACTACGGCAAGTTCAAGTACGAGAACGCCCAGAAGGCCCGTGAGGCTCGCCGCAACCAGACGAATGTCGTCATCAAGGAGATGAAGCTCCGACCGAAGATCGACGCGCACGACTACGAGACCAAGAAGGGTCACGTCGTGCGGTTCCTCCGTTCGGGCGACAAGGTCAAGATCACCATCATGTTCCGCGGCCGCGAGCAGCACCGCCCCGAGCTCGGGTTCCGGTTGCTGCAGAAGCTGGCCGAGGACGTCACGGAGCTGGGCTTCGTGGAGTCCTCGCCCAAGCAGGACGGCCGCAACATGATCATGGTTCTGGGCCCGCACAAGAAGAAGGCGGAAGCCAAGGCGGAGGTCAAGGCCGAGAAGGTCGAGGCCGCAGCCGAGAAGGCGGCCGAGCAGGCGGAGATCGAGGCCGAGATCAAGGCCTCGCACACCGGCCCTGCCGCGCAGAAGAAGGAACGCAAGCGTTCAGAGAACCTCGATCCCGAGATCGAAGCCTGAGAGAAGGAAAGACAGATGCCGAAGAACAAGACGCACTCTGGAGCGAGCAAGCGCTTCAAGGTGACCGGGTCGGGCAAGATCCGCCGCCAGAAGGCGGGCCTGCGCCACAACCTCGAGAAGCAGTCCGCCTCGGTCAAGCGTCGCCTCTCGGGCACCGCTGAGGTCGCCAAGGCCGACGTTCCCCGCGCCAAGAAGCTGCTCGGTCTCTGAGCCCCAAGTCGTTGGTCGAGCTCAGTCGAGACCAGATTCGTTGAAGGAGTAACACAAGATGGCACGCGTCAAGCGGGCGGTAAACGCCCAGAAGAAGCGCCGGGTAGTTCTCGAGCGCGCCTCCGGCTACCGGGGTCAGCGTTCGCGCCTGTACCGCAAGGCCAAGGAGCAGGTCACCCACTCCCTGGTCTACAGCTACAACGACCGCCGCAAGAAGAAGGGCGAGTTCCGCAAGCTCTGGATCCAGCGGATCAACGCCGGTGTCCGGGCACAGGGTCTGACCTACAACCGCTTCATCCAGGGCCTGACGCTCGCGGGTGTCGAGGTCGACCGCAAGATCCTGGCCGAGCTGGCCGTCAACGACCTGCCCGCGTTCACCGCGCTGGTCGACGTGGCGAAGGCTGCTCTGCCCGAGGACGTCAACGCTCCGGTCAACGCCTGAGCCTGGCGGACGGGCTCCGGCCCTCCCTCGCGAAGAACACTGACGTGGCGAGCTTCCCTGCCGGTGCCGATCGCGAGCTGCTGACCAGCAGCTCCGGTCGGGTCAAGGCGGCGAGGAAGCTCGCCCGTCGCAATTCCCGGGCCGAGGTGCGGCTCTTCCTGGCCGAGGGGTCGAAGGCGCTGACCGAGGCGCTCGAGCTGCCGGGCTGCGTCGTCGAGGTCTTCGCGACGCTCGACGCCACGGCGGCCAACGACACGCTGCGCGACCGGGTGGTCGCCGCCGACCTGCCCTGGCAGGAGGCGACCGACGACGCCGTGGCCTCGCTCGCCGGTGCCCAGAGCCCGCAAGGGATAGTCGCGGTCTGCCGCTTCGTGGACCGGCCCGTCGAGGCCGTCCTCGGTGGTGACGTCGTCGTCCTCTGCGCCGACGTCCGCGATCCCGGCAACGCCGGCACGATCATCCGTACGGCGGACGCCGTCGGCGCAGGCGCCGTGGTGCTGGCCGGCAACAGCGTCGACCCGTACAACGACAAGACCGTCCGTGCCACGGTCGGCTCGCTCTTCCACGTCCCGATCGCCACCGGCCTCGACCCGTTCGAGGCCGTCGCAACCGTGCAGGCCGCCGGGTACCGGGTGCTCGCCGCGGACGGTTCCGGAGAGGTCGACCTGTTCACGGGTGCGGACCTCACCGGCAAGATCGCGTGGCTGTTCGGCAACGAGGCCTGGGGGCTGCCCGAGGAGCTCGCTGCCGTGGCCGACCACCGCGTCGCGATCCCGATCTACGGGCGCGCCGAGAGCCTGAACCTCTCGACGGCAGCTGCGGTCTGCCTCTACGCATCGGCGACCGGGCGGCGTACGCTCGGGGCATGACCTCACCCGCGCCCGACTACACCTCGCTGCCGCCGTCGGTGCGCCTGGAGGACACCGTCGCGGAGCACGACGTACGGCCGGTGCCGGACCCTGAGGGCGGCACCAACCCGGAGACGATGTTCGTCATCCGCAACGCCGGCTGACCGCCCCGGTGGACCTCGACGAGCGCGCCCTCTGGGACGCCCTGCCCGATGGGGTGGTGGTCGCGGACGCCGGCGGCGTGGTCCTGCTGGTCAACGCGACCGCCCGGAAGATGCTGGGCGACCAGGCCTGCCCGGGCGCTCACCTCGCCGAGGCACTGACGCTCCAGGACACCGACGCCGCCGACTGGTTCGGCACCGTCCGTCCGTACGACGCGCTGGCGATCGTCTCCGGCGTACCCGAGCAGTCCTGGCTGCTGCCTGACGGCTCGGAGGTCCTGGTCACCACCCGGCTCGAGCGCAGCACCACGCAGGGCCCGGTCGAGCGGGTCTCGCTGGTGCTGCGGTCCGGTCGTGGTCGGGCGCGCCTGGACCGGGAGCGCTCGGACCTGGTCGCCACGGTCGCCCACGAGCTGCGCTCCCCGCTGACGGGGGTGAAGGGCTTCGTCACCACGCTGCTGAGCAAGTGGGAGAAGCTCAACGACGACCAGAAGAAGCTGATGCTGACCACGGTTGCCACGGATGCCGAGCGGCTGTCCCGGTTGATCACCGAGCTGCTCGACGTCGCGCGGATCGACACCGGACGGCTCCCGCTGTACCGGCGCGACCTCGACGCGGCGCCGGTCGTCGAGCGAGTCGTCGACTCGGTCCGGGCGGGCACCAGCCGGACGATCGAGGTCGTCGGTGCTGACCGGAAGGTGCCCGTGTTCGGCGACCCGGACAAATTGGTCCAGGTCGTCACCAACCTGGTCGACAACGCTGTCCGGCACGGCGAGGGCACGGTCCGCGTCGCCCTGGAGGACGGACCCCTGGGATTCCGGCTCGTCGTGGACGACGAGGGTGACGGCATCCCGGAGATCCTGCGGGCGCGGGTGTTCACCAAGTTCTGGAAGCACGGCACCCGCGGAGGCACGGGGTTGGGGATGTACATCGTCAACGGCCTGGTGCGCGTCCACGGCGGAGAGCTGTCGATCACCGACGCGCCCGGCGGCGGCGCCCGCATCGTGGTCGACTGGCCCGCCGAGGACCGCCGGAACTGAAACCGGTTCGTCGCAGGAACGCCGCTGCACTCGTGCCCTGGCAAGCTCCGGCGCGCTGAGGACGTCGAAACCCGTGCAAGCACGGGGGTCTCGGTCTCCTAGACTGCTCCCCGTAGTTCCGCCCGACCGCGTCCGAGAGGCCCTCATGTCAGCCCCCAACAGCTCCTTCGACCCCAAGCAGGTAGCCCCGCTCGGGGAGGAGCAGGTCTTCGCGATGCGCGACGAGGCACTCGCCGCGATCGCCGCAGCGACCGATCTGGAGGCCCTGAAGCAGGTCCGCACCGAGCACGCCGGCGACCGCTCGCCGCTCGGTCTCGCGAACCGGGAGATCGGCGCGCTGCCGCCGCAGGCCAAGAAGGACGCCGGCATGCGCGTCGGCCAGGCTCGCGGGGCGGTCAACCAGGCCCTCGCGGCGCGGCAGGCCGTGCTCGAGGTCGAGGCCGAGGAGCGGATGCTGGTCACGGAGACCGTGGACGTGACCTTGCCGTGGGACCGGACCCCGCGTGGGGCCCGGCACCCCATCACGATGCTGTCCGAGCGCATCGCCGACGTCTTCGTCGCCATGGGCTGGGAGGTCGCCGAGGGTCCGCTGGTCGAGGCCGAGTGGCTGAACTTCGACGCCCTCAACCTGGGCGCCGACCACCCTGCTCGCACGATGCAGGACACCTTCTGGACCGAACCCGCCGAGAACCACGTCGTGCTGCGCACGCACACCTCGCCGGTGCAGGCCCGCACGATGCTCACCCGGAAGCCACCGATCTACGTCGTCTGCCCGGGACGCGTCTTCCGCACCGACGAGTACGACGCCACCCACAGCCCGATGTTCCACCAGGTCGAGGGGCTGGTGGTCGACGAGGGCATCACGATGGCGCACCTCAAGGGCTCGCTGGACCACATGCTCCAGGCGCTCTTCGGCGAGGGGGTCGTGACCCGGTTCCGACCGTCGTACTTCCCGTTCACCGAGCCGAGCGCGGAGATGGACCTGGTCTGCTTCGTCTGCCGGGGCACCGGCCTGAACGACGACCCCGACGCCGAGGTCCCCACCTGCCGCACCTGTCGCGGTGAGGGCTGGATCGAGCTCGGTGGCTGCGGTGTGGTCAACCCGCGCGTGCTCACCGCGTGCGGCGTCGACCCGGAGCGCTACACCGGGTTCGCCTTCGGGTTCGGCATCGACCGCACGCTGATGTTCCGCCACGGCGTCGAGGACCTGCGCAGCGTCTTCGAGGGTGACATCCGCTTCTCGCGCGCTTTCGGAACGGAGATCTGAGCGCCATGAAGGCACCTCTTTCGTGGATCCGCGACTACGTGGACCTGCCCGCCGACGTCACCGTCGAGGCTCTCGCTGCACGTCTGACTGCGCTCGGACTCAAGCTCGAGGCGCTCGAGAAGCCCGGCGCCGACATCACCGGCCCGCTGGTGATCGGGCGCGTCCTGACCCAGGAGCCCGAGCCGCAGAAGAACGGCAAGACGATCAACTGGTGCACCGTCGACGTCGGTGACGCCAACGGCACCGGCGAGCCCCAGGGGATCGTCTGCGGGGCGCACAACTTCGGTCCCGGCGACCTGGTCGTCGTCGTGCTGCCCGGCGGTGTGCTGCCCGGGGGCTTCGAGATCTCCGAGCGGAAGACCTACGGCCACCTCAGCGCGGGCATGATCTGCTCCGCCAAGGAGCTCGGCCTCGGCGACGACCACACGGGGATCATCGTGCTCCCACCGGACGCAGGCGAGCCCGGTGACAGCGTCCGGGAGTACCTGCTGCTCGACGACGACGTCATCGAGTTCGAGATCAACCCCGACCGCGCCTACGCGCTCTCGCTGCGCGGTGTCGCGCGCGACGCAGCCCTCGGTACCGGCGGTACCTTCACCGATCCCGCCCTGCGGGACACCCCGGCCCCGAACGCCGACGGCTACCCGGTCGAGATCGACGACCCCGAAGGCTGCCCGGTGTTCGTGGCGCGCACCGTCAGCGGCTTCGACCCGGAGGCACCCACCCCGCGCTGGATGGCTCGACGGATCCAGCACGCGGGCATGCGCCCGATCTCGCTCGCCGTGGACATCACCAACTACGTGATGCTCGAGCTCGGTCACCCGATCCACGGCTACGACGCCGACAAGCTGAGCGGCCCGATCCGGGTCCGTCGGGCGAACGAGGGCGAGAAGCTCACCACCCTCGACGGGGTCGTGCGCACCCTGGCCGCCGAGGACCTGGTCGTCACCGACGACTCCGGCCCGATCGGGCTGGGCGGCGTCATGGGCGGTGAGAGCACCGAGATCTCCGCGACCACGACGAACGTCCTGGTCGAGGTCGCCTCCTGGAACCCGGTGTCGATGTTCCGTACCGGGAAGCGGCACAAGCTGACCTCGGAGGCGGGCAAGCGCAACGAACGGGGCGTCGACCCGACCATCCCCGAGGCCGCTGCCGACCGGGTCGTCGAGCTGCTCGTCGAGCTCGGAGGTGCAACGGCCGACGCCGGTGTCACCAAGGTCGGTACGGCGCCCGGGCGCCCGACGATCACGATCGCGGCCGACCTGCCCGCGCGCATCACCGGGATGGAGATTAGTGCCGCGACCACCCGGGAGAACCTGGTGGCCGTGGGCTGCCTGGTGAGCGGGGACGACACCCTCACGGTCGTCCCGCCGCCGTGGCGACCCGACATCACCGATCCGTTCGACCTGGTCGAGGAGGTCGCCCGCGTGGTGGGGTACGACAACGTGCCCTCGGTGCTCCCGCCCGCTCCCGCAGGCCGCGGCCTCACCCCCGAGCAGCTGCTGCGCCGCCGCGTCGGACGCACGCTGGCCGGCGCCGGGTTCGTGGAGGTGCTGACCTTCCCGTTCGTCGGCGAGTCGGCCTTCGACGCCCTGTCGATCCCGGCCGAGGACGTCCGGCGTACGGCCCTGCGACTGGCGAACCCGCTGTCCGCGGAGGCGCCGCTGATGACCACGACGCTGCTGCCGGGCATGCTGGAGGCGCTGGCGCGCAACGTCGGCCGCGGATCCACGGATGTCGCGCTGTTCGAGGCTGCTCCGGTCACGCTGCCGCACGTCGGTGCTGTCGCGCCGATCCTGCCCGTCGACCGTCGGCCCACCGACGGGGAGTGGGACGACCTGAACAAGGCACTTCCGGACCAGCCGGTTCACCTGGCACTGGTGCTGGCCGGGGAGCGCGAGCTCTCCGGGTGGTGGGGCGCCGGACGCAGGGCCACCTGGTCCGATGCGATCGAGGGCGTACGCCAGGTTGCCGACGCCGTCGGCGTCACGTTGTCGGTGGACGCGGCCCAGCAGGCGCCGTGGCACCCCGGCCGCTGCGCCGCGATCAGCGTCGTCGCCGAGGGTGGTCCGGTGCCGATCGGGTACGCCGGCGAGCTGCACCCGCGGGTCTGCGTCGCCACCGGCGTCCCGGCCCGCACGGTGGCTGCCGAGATCGACCTGAGCCGGCTGCTCCAGCACGCGGTCGCCATCGTCCCCGCTCCGGAGTTCTCGACCTTCCCGGTCGCCAAGGAGGACGTCGCACTGCTGGTGGCTCTCGACGTACCGGCCGAGGCGGTGGCGGCGACGCTGCGCGAGGGCGCGGGAGAGCTCTGCGAGTCCGTCCGGCTCTTCGACGTCTACACCGGGGAGCAGGTCGGCGAGGGCAACCGCTCGCTGGCTTTCGCGCTCCGGTTCCGTGCCCCTGACCGGACGTTGACCGAGGCCGAGACGGGGGCCGCACGCGCCGCGGCCGTCGAGCTCGCGGCAGCCCGGCACGGCGCCGTCCAGCGGTAGCGGCCCGGTCGTCGAGCTTGCCGAGACGTGGTGACCGGCGCTCTCAGCTCCGGGTTGCCCCGCTCAGCTGGGCGACCACGACCCGGTACTGGCCCGTCCGCTCGTCGTCGGAGGCGTCGAACAGGATGCCGACGAGCACCAGGCGTCCTGGCACCTTGTCGGTGAAGTCCGGGGTGTCGATGAGCCCGGAGGCCGGCCGGTCGTCGGACGCGGTGACCGTGAAGGTCAACCGTCCCTCGTCGGTGCGGATGACGATCTCGGAGCCGACCTTCACCGACGGCAGGTCGTCGAACGCGCTGGCGCCCTGGCGGTAGACCTTGCCGATCAGGAAGACCGTGTCCTTCCCGGGGCTCCCGGGTTGGCCACGCGACTCCCAGCGCGCTGCCTCGGCGGTCGAACCTGCGACGAACTTGCCGCCCTCGGGCGTGACCGCGTCGTCGAAACCGACCTCGAGCAGCCCCTTCACGACCAGGCTGCGGGGGACCGAGGTGGGCACCGTGGGCAGACCCTGGGTCGGCGGGCTGCTCGTTGACGTCGTCGGGGGAGAGCTGCTCGGGGTCCCCGAAGTCGAGCCCGGAGTCAGGCCCGGAGTCAGGCCCGGGGTGGTCACCGGCGGGATCGGCGGCTCGACGACCCCCTTCGTGGTCCCGCCCGGATCCTCGGAATCCTCGAACAGCTTCTGGGCTCCGAGCAGGACAGCCGGCACGAGCGCAACTGCTGCGGCGACCGCGACGGCGCCGCGAGACAGTCGCGGGGGAGCCATCCGCCGCTTGGCGCGCCCGGACGTCGGCCGCGGCTCGGCGGAGCGTGGTGCGCGGTGACTTCCTGCCAACTCGGGTCCCTGGGGCTAGGTGGGGCGGGTGCGCCGAGTTTAGTGTGGATCCGGAGCCGATCGGTCGACCATCCTGTTCGCACATACATACATAGTTATGTATAGTCATGCATATGAGTCCTCTCAAGGTCGCTGTCGCCGGAGCCAGCGGATACGCCGGTGGCGAGGTCCTGCGCCTGCTGCTGGGTCATCCGGACGTGCAGATCGGCACGCTGACCGCGGGCGCGAACGCCGGCGAGACCCTCGGTGCGCTCCAGCCGCACCTGGTGCCGCTGGCCGACCGGGTCCTGGCCGACACGACCGTCGAGACGCTCTCGGGCCACGACGTGGTGTTCCTCGCGCTGCCGCACGGGCAGTCCGCCGAGTACGCCGAGGCGCTCGGGGACGACGTCGTCATCATCGACTGCGGTGCCGACTTCCGGCTCACCGACTCAGCCGTGTGGGAGAAGTTCTACGGAACGCCCCACGCCGGGTCCTGGCCCTACGGGCTCCCCGAGCTTCCCGGCCAGCGGACGGTGCTCAGCGGTGCCCGGAGGGTGGCCGTCCCGGGCTGCTACCCGACGGTGTCGACGCTGGCGCTCGCACCGGCCGTGGCCGCCGACCTGGTGGATCCCGCGGACATCGTGATCGTCGCCGCGTCCGGCACCAGCGGAGCCGGCAAGGCCGCAAAGCCGCACCTGCTCGGCAGCGAGGTGATGGGCTCGATGAGCCCCGTACGGCGTCGGGGGCGTCCACCGGCACGGTCCGGAGATCATCCAGAACCTCGGTGCGCTGACCGGCTCGGACGTCCGGGTCTCGTTCACGCCGCTGCTCGCCCCGATGCCGCGGGGGATCCTGGCCACCTGCACCGCGCCGGTTCTCGACGGAGTGAGCGCCGAGGACCTGCGCGCCGCCTACGCCGAGGCGTACGCCGACGAGCCGTTCGTGCACCTGCTGCCCGAGGGCCAGTGGCCCAGCACCAAGGCCGTTCACGGCTCCAACAGCGTCCACCTCCAGCTCGCCCTCGACGAGACCGCGGGTCGGGTCGTCGTCGTGGGTGCCGTCGACAACCTCGCCAAGGGCACCGCCGGTGCCGCGGTCCAGTGCATGAACCTCGCCCTCGGCCTGCCCGAGACGACCGGCCTCTCCGCCGTGGGGGTGGCGCCATGATGGTGACCGTGAGCAGCGAGCAGACCTACACCCTGCACCAGTACCCCGAGAAGCTCGTGGTGGCGTCGCTGCCCGCGGGGGCCGACGTGCCGTCCTGGGCCGAGTCCTCCTCGGTCTTCGCGATCATCGCCACCGCCACCGAGACGACGCTGGTCAGCGCCGGACGCTCGGTGCCGAAGAAGGTCAAGCAGCAGGGCCCGTTCACGGCCTTCGCGGTGGCCGACGAGCTCGACTTCGCTCTGACCGGCGTGCTGCTCGGCATCCTCGCGCCGTTGGCCGAGGCCGGAATCAGCGTCTTCACGCTGTCGACCTTCCCGACCGACTGGATCCTGGTCCCGACCGAGAAGGCCGCCGCCGCGGCCGAGGAGTGGCGACGACGAGGGCACACCGTGACCCCCGCCCCCGTCGTCAACCCTTCCTAGAACTGAGAGATCCCATGAGCGTGACCCACCCCGCCGGCTTCGTCGCTGCCGGCGTACCCGCCGGCCTGAAGTCCACCGGAGCCCAGGACCTCGCCCTCGTCGTCAACCAGGGCCCGACCTTCGACTCCGCCACCGTGTTCACCGCGAACCGCTGCAAGGCCAACCCCGTCCTGTGGAGCCAGGAGGTCGTCAAGGACGGCACCGTCAAGGCGGTCGTCCTGAACTCCGGGGGAGCGAACTGCTACACCGGCCCCGAAGGCTTCCAGACCACGCACGCGGTCGCGGAGCAGGTCGCGGCCGGACTCGGTATCGGTGCGATCGACGTCGTCGTCTGCTCGACCGGCCTCATCGGGCTGGCCAACCCGAGACAGAACCTCCTCGACGGGGTCGACGCCGCCGTCGCCGGTCTCTCGGCCGAGGGCGGGGCCGACGCGGCCGCCGCGATCATGACCACCGACACCGTCTCCAAGCAGGTCGTCGTCGAAGGCGCCGGTTGGAGCATCGGCGGCATGGCGAAGGGCGCCGGCATGCTGGCGCCGCAGCTCGCCACGATGCTCGTCGTCATCACCACCGACGCGGTCGTCCCGGCCGCCGACCTCGACGCTGCCCTGCGCGCTGCGACCCGGGTCAGCTTCGACCGGCTCGACTCCGACGGCTGCATGTCGACCAACGACACCGTGACCGTGATGGCCAGCGGCGCCAGCGGGATCACCCCGGCTCGGGCCGACTTCACGCACGCGCTGACCCAGGTCTGCACCGACCTGGCGATGCAGCTGCTCGCCGACGCCGAGGGCGCCGACCACGAGATCGCCATCACCGTGCTCAACGCTGCGTCCGAGGACGAAGCCGTCGAGGTCGGGCGCAGCGTGGCGCGGAGCAACCTGTTCAAGGCGGCCGTCTTCGGGAAGGACCCGAACTGGGGCCGGGTGCTGGCCAGCGTCGGCACGACGACGGCTGCGTTCGACCCGGCCGATCTGGACGTCGCGATGAACGGCGTGTGGGTCTGCAAGGCGTCGACCCCGGCCGAGGACCCGGCAGGGGTGAACCTGGACGCCCGGGAGGTCACCGTCACGATCGATCTGAAGGCCGGGTCCGAGCGGGCGACCGTGTGGACGAACGACCTGACCCACGCCTACGTCCACGAGAACAGCGCGTACAGCTCATGAGCACCCCGGGAGAGCCCGTGATCGATGACGAGATGCGACCGGCTGTCGAGCCCGCCAAGGCGGCGACGCTGGCCGCCGCCCTGCCCTGGCTGAAGCAGTACCACGGCAAGATCGTCGTGGTGAAGTACGGCGGCAACGCCATGGTCGACGACGAGCTGAAGAAGGCGTTCGCCGAGGACATCGTGTTCCTGCGGATGGCCGGCTTCAAGCCCGTCGTCGTGCACGGCGGGGGGCCGCAGATCTCCTCGATGCTCGACCGCCTCGGCATCAAGAGCGAGTTCAGGGGTGGCCTGCGGGTCACCACCGACGAGGCGATGGACGTCGTCCGGATGGTGCTGGTCGGGCAGGTGCAGCGCGAGCTGGTCGGCCTGATCAACCAGCACGGCCCGCTCGCGGTGGGGCTCTCGGGAGAGGACGGCGGTCTGTTCACGGCCGAGCGCACCAACCTGATCATCGACGGCGAGGAGATCGACCTCGGCCTCGTCGGCGAGGTCGCCGCCGTACGGCCCGAGGCCGTGCAGGACGTCATCGACGCCGGCCGGATCCCGGTCATCTCCTCCGTCGCGCCCGACGAGGACGGCGCCGTGCACAACGTGAACGCCGACACGGCCGCGGCCGCGCTGGCTGCCGCGCTCGGTGCCGAGAAGCTCCTGGTCCTGACCGATGTCGAGGGTCTCTACCGGGACTACGGCAACAGCGACGACGTCATCGGCGAGATCAGCCCGGAGTCGCTGGCCGAGCTGATGCCCAGCCTGGAGAGCGGCATGGTCCCGAAGATGGCTGCCTGCCTGGCAGCCGTCAACGGGGGAGTGCCGCGCGCCACCGTGGTGGACGGCCGCGAACCGCACGCGGTCCTGCTCGAGCTGTTCACCGACGAGGGCGTCGGCACCCAGGTGCTGCCCGGCGTCGTCACCAAGATCCGGAAGGCGAAGGGATCCTCATGAGCACGCTCAAGGAGCGCTACGCCGGCGCGCTGATGAACACGTTCGGCGTCCCGAAGGTGGCCCTGGTCAAGGGTTCCGGCACGCACGTGTGGGACGAGGACGGCACCGAGTACGTCGACCTCCTCGGTGGCATCGCGGTCAACGCGCTCGGGCACGGCCACCCCGCCCTGGTCGCCGCCGTGACTGAGCAGATGAGCACGCTGGGCCACGTCTCCAACCTCTTCCTCACCCGGCCGCAGGTGGAGCTCGCCGAGAAGCTGCTGGACCTCGTCTCGACGGGCTCGACGACCCCGGACGGCCGCGTCTTCTTCACCAACTCCGGCGCCGAGGCCAACGAAGCCGCGCTCAAGGTCACCCGGCGTACCGGTCGCACCCACCTGGTCGCCGCCCTCGACGGCTTCCACGGCCGGACCATGGGGGCGCTCGCCCTCACCTCGAAGGAGGCCTACCGGGCTCCCTTCGAGCCGCTCCCCGGACACGTCACCTTCGTCCCGTACGGCGACGAGGCCGCGCTGGCCGCTGCCGTCACCGAGGGAGACCGCTGCCGTCATCCTCGAGCCGTTCCAGGGCGAGGCAGGCGTCCTCGAGCCCCCGGCCGGCTACCTGGCCGCCGCCCGGCGGATCACCCGCGAGAAGGGCGCGCTGCTCTGGCTCGACGAGATCCAGACCGGCATGGGGCGCACGGGCGCCTGGTTCGCGCACCACGCGGTCGACGAGCTCGTCGAGACGCCGCCCGACCTCGTCACGGTCGCCAAGGGGCTCGGCGGTGGCTTCCCGATCGGTGCCTGCATCGCGCTGGGCGATGCCGCGCACCTCCTCGAGCCGGGCAACCACGGCACCACCTTCGGCGGCAACCCGGTGGCCTGCGCCGCGGCGCTGGCGGTGATCGGCGTGATCGAGTCCGAGGACCTGCTCGAACGGACGCTCCTGCTCGGCCAGAAGCTGCGCGACGGACTCCTGGCCGATCCTCGCGTGGTCGAGGTCCGGGGCAAGGGCCTGCTGATCGGCATCACCCTGTCCGAGCCGCTGAGCGCCGAGGTCGGTGCTGCGGCGCTGGCGGCGGGCTACATCGTCAACAACCCCACCCCCGACCGGATCCGGCTGGCGCCGGCTCTGGTGCTCACCGACGAGGACGCGAGCGCGTTCCTCGCCGCCTGGCCCGGGATCCTCGACGCGGCCTTCGGAGGCACGGCATGACGACCCAGCACTTCCTGCGCGACGACGACCTGACCCCGGTCGAGCTGAACGAGGTCCTCGACCTCGCCGCCGAGCTGAAGGCGGCGCCGTACTCCCACAAGCCGCTGGCGGGTCCGCAGACCGTGGCGATCATCTTCGACAAGCCGACCCTGCGGACCCAGGCCTCCTTCGTCGCCGGCATCGCCGAGCTCGGGGGCAACCCGATGGTGGTCGACGGCACCCTGGCCCAGATCGGCACCCGCGAGTCGATCGCCGACGTCGCCCGCGTCCTGGGACGTCAGTCGAGCCTGATCGTGTGGCGCACCCACGACCAGAGCCGGATCGAGGAGATGGCCGCGTACGCCGGCGTGCCCGTCGTCAACGCGCTCACCGACCAGTTCCACCCCTGCCAGACGTTGGCCGACCTGCTCACCGTTCGGGAGCACAAGGGCGCCACGGCCGGTCTGACGATGACGTTCCTCGGCGACGCGGCCTGCAACATGGGCCACTCCTACCTGCTCTCCGGGGCGGCCGCCGGGATGCACGTGCGCGTCAGCGGACCGGACGGCTTCCAGCCGGACTCCGGGATCCTGGCGCGGGCGCAGGAGATCGCCGCGGGCACCGGGGGGTCGGCCGAGATCGTGCTGGACCCGACGAAGGCAGCCGACGGTGCCGACGTCCTGGTCACCGACACCTGGGTCTCGATGGGCAAGGAGGCCGAGTCGGCCGACCGCGCCGAGGTCTTCCGGCCGTGGCAGCTCAACGAGGACCTGCTGGCACTCGGCGCCGACGACGCGATCGTGCTGCACTGCCTGCCGGCGTACCGGGGCAAGGAGATCACCGCCGAGGTCCTCGACGGCCCGCAGAGCGTGATCTGGGACGAGGCCGAGAACCGCCGGCACGCCCAGAAGGCGATCATCACCTGGTTGCTCCGATGACGGCCCACGCACCGCTGACCAAGACAGCGCGGCAGCAGC
The DNA here is from genome assembly GCF_040546585.1 of Marmoricola sp. OAE513. Classification (NCBI taxonomy): domain Bacteria; kingdom Bacillati; phylum Actinomycetota; class Actinomycetes; order Propionibacteriales; family Nocardioidaceae; genus Marmoricola; species Marmoricola sp. OAE513. Next base: position 3,695,378 of record NZ_JBEPOC010000001.1, read on the forward strand.
AGATCGTGGAGCTGCTCGCGACCACCGAGATCAAGTCGCAGACCGAGCTGGCCGACCGGCTCGCGGACGCCGGCATCCACGTCACCCAGGCGACGCTCTCCCGCGATCTCGTCGAGCTGGACGCGGTCAAGGTCCGGGTCGCCTCCGGTGCGCTCGTCTACGCCGTACCCGCCGAGGGCGGGGACCGCACGCCCGTGGTCGGCCGCGAGTCCGCAGCCTCCGAGGCCCGCCTCGCCCGGCTGTGCGCCGAGCTCCTGGTCTCCGCGGATGCCTCGGCGAACATGGTCGTGCTCCGGACGCCGCCCGGCGCCGCGAACTTCCTGGCCTCGGCCCTGGACAAGGCGGAGCTGGGGTCGGTCCTCGGCACCATCGCCGGCGACGACACCGTGCTGGTCATCTCCCGTGACCCCGCCGGCGGTGAGCCGCTGGCCCAACGCCTCCTCGCCCTCGCCAACGGCGAGCACGACTGAACCGGTCGTCGAGCTTGCCGAGACGCCTGATACCGATCTGAGGAACTGATGACTGAATCCACCACCAACGAAGGCAAGCTCTGGGGCGGCCGCTTCGCCGGCGGACCGAGCCCGGAGCTCGAGGCGCTCTCCCGGAGCACCCACTTCGACTGGCGGCTGACGCCGTACGACCTGGCGGGTTCCCAGGCGCACGCCCGCGCGCTGCACGCCGCCGGCCTGCTCAGCGATGACGACCTGGCCGAGCTTCAGCGCGGACTGACCAGCCTGGAGGAGCGGTTCGCCGCCGGGGACCTGCACCCCGACCCCAGCGACGAGGACGTGCACGGCGCGCTCGAGCGGATGCTGCTCGACGAGATCGGTCCCGAGATCGGTGGCAAGCTGCGTGCCGGTCGGAGCCGGAACGACCAGATCGCGACGCTGTTCAAGGTGTTCCTGCGTGACCACGCCCGGGTGATCACCGCCCAGGTGCTCGACCTTGTCGACGCTCTCGCCGCCCAGGCAGAGGCGCACCTGGCCGGAGACCAGCCCAGCATCATGCCCGGACGCACCCACCTGCAGCACGCACAGCCGGTGCTGCTCTCGCACCACCTGATGGCGCACGCCTGGCCCCTGCTGCGCGACGTCGACCGGCTGGCGGACTGGGACGCCCGGGTGGCGGCCGAGTCGCCGTACGGCGCCGGAGCGCTGGCCGGCTCGAGCCTCGGTCTCGACCCGGTGCAGGTCGCCACCGACCTCGGCTTCACCGGTTCGGTCGCCAACTCGATCGACGGCACCGCGGCCCGCGACTTCGTCGCCGAGTTCGCCTTCGTCACCGCGATGATCGGTGTCGACGTCAGCCGGCTCGCCGAGGAGGTCATCCTCTGGGCGACCAAGGAATTCGGCTTCGTCACGCTCGACGACGCGTACTCCACCGGGTCGAGCATCATGCCGCAGAAGAAGAACCCGGACATCTCCGAGCTCGCCCGCGGCAAGGCGGGCCGCCTGATCGGAGACCTCACCGGCCTGATGGCGACCCTGAAGGCGCTCCCGCTCGCCTACAACCGCGACCTGCAGGAGGACAAGGAGCCGGTCTTCGACGCGGTCGACACCCTGGAGGTCCTGCTGCCCGCGTTCGCCGGCCAGATCGCCACCCTGACCTTCGACACCGCCCGGATGGCCGAGCTCGCGCCGCAGGGGTTCTCGCTCGCCACCGACATCGCCGAGTGGTTGGTCCGCGAGGGGGTGCCGTTCCGGGTCGCCCACGAGGTCGCCGGCGCCTGCGTACGCCGCTGCGAGGAGCTCGGCATCGAGCTCCACGAGCTCACCGACGAGCAGTTCGCCGCGATCGATCCGAACCTGACGCCGGGCGTGCGCGACGTGCTCACCGCCGAGGGCTCGGTCGCCTCCCGCACGGGTCGCGGCGGCACCGCACCGGTCCGGGTGGCCGAGCAGCTGGCGGAGCTCCGGGCGCGGATCGCGGCAGCCCGGGCAGCCGGGTGATCGAGCAGCGAGCGATCAGTCGAGTTCCTGCTCCTTGAACCACGCCTCGCGCACCTTCTTCGGCACGCACATCGCCCACGCGTCGGTGATCAGCTCGCGGAGCTCGTCGAGGTCGAGCGACTCCATCCGCGCCGCCACCCACGGGTACCGCATGTCCGAGCGCCGCGGCAGCAGGAACTTCTCCGGCTCCCCGGCCACCAACCCGTCGCGCTCCTCCCGTGGGAACCCGAACCCGAGCCGGGTGCCGTCGGGGGAGACAGCCGCGAAGACCAGGGAGCCGACCCGGAACTTGGTCGCCTCGCGCACCTGGGCCTCGTAGGCACGCGGCAGGACGAGCGCCACCTCGCGCACGTCGTCCAGGTCCACCGGCATGAGCCCACCCTGGCACCGGGCACCGACATCCGGCCCCATCGAGAGCGGGGTGCCAGAATCCACGCATGCCCGAGTCCCTCGTCGACGTCCTGGCCGGTCCGGTCCTCGAGGTCGCCCCGCGCCTGCTCGGCGCGCGGCTCAGCCACGCGGGCGTGACGGCCCGGATCACCGAGGTCGAGGCGTACGACGGTGCGAACGACCCCGGCAGCCACGCCGCGAACGGACGCACCCCGCGCAACCAGGTCATGTTCGGCCCTGCGGGCTTGCTCTACGTGTACTTCATCTACGGGATGCACCACTGCGCCAACGTGGTCTGCGGTCCCGACGGTGTCGCCTCCGCGGTCCTCTTCCGAGCCGGCGAGATCGAGGGCATGCCGCCGGGAACGGCTCGCGGCCCCGCGAAGCTCTGCGCCGCGCTCGGCCTGGACCGCAGCCTCACCGGAACCGACCTGATCGCCGGCCCCGTGAGGCTCGAGCTCGGCGAGCCCGTGGACCCGCACGCGATCGCGGTCGGACCGCGGGTCGGCCTCCGACTCGCCGCCGACCGACCCTGGCGGTTCTGGATCGACGGGGACCCGACGGTGAGCCGGTACGTCGCCGCCAAGCCCCGACGTTCCTAGACTGCGGCCATGGCACTCACGCGCACGATTCCCGCCCTGCCGGTGGCCGACCTGGTGGCGGCCCGGGACTTCTACACCAGCCGGCTCGGCTTCGAGGTGCTGCACGCTGACGACGGGGTGGTGGTGCTCCGTCGCGACGAGGCCGTGCTGAACCTGTGGCCGGCCGACCACGAGGACTGGCTCGCCCGGTCGGACCTCAGCGCCAAACCGGTGCGCAGCGGGGCCGAGAGCTTCCTGGCAGGTACGGCGAGCTGCCGGATCGAGGTGAGCAGCGCGGCCGAGGTCGACGACCTGCACGCCGAGCTGGCGGCGACCGGGGTGATCCACCCGACCGACACCGGTGCGCCCGCGGAGACCGAGTACGGCACGTTGGAGTTCCACGTGCTCGACCTCGACGGCAACCTGATCTCGTTCCACTTCTGGCTCCCGGGACGCTGACAACGAAACTAGAACGAGTTACAGTTTCACCATGACTCTGCCGTCCTCGTTCAAGCCCGAGATCCTCGACAAGCTCACCGCGATGATCGTCTCCACCAGCGGTCGCACCTACCCGCTGACCGAGGTCTACACCGGCGAGAAGGTCCTGGACCTGCCGCAGTCGAGCCCCGAGGACGTCGAGACCGCGTACGCCGCCGCACGCAAGGCCCAAGCCGTCTGGGCGTCGTGGCCGCTGAAGCGCCGCATCGAGGTGATGAAGTCCTTCCACGAGCTGCTGCTGCGCGACGGCCTGATCATCGCCGACCTCATGCAGGTCGAGACCGGCAAGGCGCGCCGGATGGCGTTCGAGGAGACCTGCGACGTCCTCATGGTCACCAGCCACTACATCAAGGCGGCGCCGCGGATCCTCAAGGAGAAGAAGCACGGGGGAGTCGTCCCGATCGTCTCGACCTCGACCGAGGTGCGGTTGCCCAAGGGAGTCGTCGGCCTGATCTCCCCGTGGAACTTCCCCTTCGCCACCAGCCTGTCGGACGCGATGCCGGCGCTGATCGCGGGCAACGGGATCGTGCTGAAGCCCGACAACAAGTCCACCCTCAACGTCGCGTACGGCGTCGGGCTGCTCTACGAGGCCGGCATGCCCGAGGGCCTGGTCCAGATCGTCTGCGGCGAGGGCCCGGACATCGGCCCGACCATCGTCGAGAACGCCGACTACGTGATGTTCACCGGGTCGACCGCCACCGGCCGCACGATCGGTGCCCAGGCCGGCCAGAACCTCACCGGCTGCACCCTGGAGCTCGGCGGCAAGAACCCGTTGATCGTCCTGGACGACGCGAACCTCGACGAGGTCATCCCGGGCGCGATCATGGCCGCGTTCCTCAACACCGGCCAGGCCTGCATGCACATCGAGCGGATCTACGTCTCGGAGAAGCGCAAGGACGAGTTCACCAAGCGCTTCGTCGAGGCCGCGCAGGCCATCGGCGTGGACGCGAAGTACGACTTCAGCCCGGACATGGGCTCACTGGTCTCGGTCTCGCAGCGGGAGCGGATCGAGTCGCACGTCGACGACGCCGTTGCGAAGGGCGCGACCGTGCTCACCGGCGGCAAGGCCCGTCCCGACCTGGGCCCGGCGTTCTACGAGCCGACCGTGCTGACCGACATCACCCCGGACATGATCCTGGCGAAGATGGAGACGTTCGGACCGGTCACGAGCATCTACACCTACAAGACCGTCGACGAGGCGGTCGCGCTTGCCAACGACACGGAGTACGGCCTGAACGCGAGCGTCTGGGGCTCGGACCTCAAGGCCGCCGAAGCGGTCGGCCGGCGCATCGAGGCCGGCAACATCAACATCAACGACGGTCTCGCCGCGTCGTACGCGTCGAAGAAGAGCACGTCGGGCGGCTTCAAGACCTCGGGCGTCGGCAGCCGGCACGGTGACGCCGGCATGCTGAAGTACACCGACGTCCAGAACGTCGCCGTGCTCAAGAAGCAGGTCCTCAGCAACCCGCCGGACACCGACTGGACCAAGCAGGTCGAGAAGACCGTCCAGGGCATGCGCTTCATGCGGAAGTTCGGCATCCGCTGACTCCGGTGGTTGAGCTTGCCGAAACCCGGTGGGCCGCACGGGAGCGGGATACGGCAGGCTTGCACCGTGACTGTTGACCCTCACCTCCTGGACGACCTCGAGTGGCGCGGCCTGATCGCGCACTCGACCGACCTCGACGCGCTGCGTGAAGCGCTGACGGCTGGCAGCGTGCGGTTCTACGTGGGTTTCGACCCGACAGCCCCGAGCCTGCACATGGGCAACCTGGTGCAGATCCTGACCGCGCGTCGGCTCCAGCTGGCCGGGCACACGCCGTTCGCGCTGGTCGGCGGAGCGACCGGCATGATCGGTGACCCCCGCGACTCCGGCGAGCGGACCCTGAACTCGCTCGACACGGTCAAGGACTGGGTGCAGCGGGTCCGCAGCCAGATCGAGCCCTACTTGTCCTTCGACGGCGACAACGCGGCAACGATGGTTAACAACTACGACTGGACGGCGTCGCTGTCGACCATCGACTTCCTGCGTGACATCGGCAAGCACTTCCCGGTCAACCGGATGCTCGCCCGCGACGTGGTGAAGAGCCGGCTCGAGGCCGGCATCTCCTACACCGAATTCAGCTACATCCTGCTGCAGTCGATGGACTTCCTCGAGCTCTACCGCCAGTACGGCGTCACGCTCCAGTTCGGTGGCTCGGACCAGTGGGGCAACCTGACGGGCGGCGTCGAGCTGATCCGTCGGGCCGACGCCGGGAAGGCGCATGCGTTCGCGACGCCCCTGATCACCAAGACCGACGGCACCAAGTACGGCAAGACCGAGGGCGGCGCCCTGTGGCTCGACCCGGACATGATGTCGCCGTACGCGTTCCACCAGTTCTGGTTGAACGCCGAGGACGCCAAGGTGGTCGAGCTGCTCAAGGTCTTCACGTTCCTCTCGCGCGAGGAGATCGAGGACCTCGCGGCGCAGACCGAGGCCGAGCCGTTCCGCCGGGCCGGCCAGAAGGCGTTGGCCGACGAGGTCACCACCCTGGTGCACGGACCAGCGGAGACCGAGCAGGCGAAGGCAGCAGCCGCGGCGCTCTTCGGCGGCGGCGACCTCGCCGACCTCAACCCCGGGACGCTGGGCGCAGCGCTGCGTGAAGCCGGAGCCGTGAAGGCAGCCCCTGGTACGCCGTACGTCGACCTGCTCGTCGAGTCGGGCCTGGTCAAGAGCAAAGGTGAAGCCCGCCGGACCATCACCGAAGGCGGCGCCTACCTCAACAACGAGCGCGTCACCGATCCCGACCTGGTCCCCGGCCCCGAACACCTCGTGGCCGGCGGGTGGCTGGTCCTGCGCCGAGGCAAGCGGAACCTGGCCGGGGTCGAGATCGGCTGATGTCCGGTCCGGCCACCGGGAGCAGCTGGCTCGCGTCGCTCGAGGAGCAGGCGCGCGCCAAGCTGCCTGCGGAGGTCTACCGCTACTACCGCCAGGGCTCCCGGGAGAGCACCAGTGCGGACGAGGCGACCGCTGCCTGGGAGCGCCACCGTCTGGTGCCGCGCATCTTCGCGGACGTGCGGGAGGTCGACCTGAGCACGGACTTCCTCGGCAGGACCTCGAGGGCGCCGTTCGGGATCGCACCGACGACGCTGCAGCGGGCTGCCCACCCGGACGGCGAGGTGGCCGTGGCGGCGGCGGCCACCAGTGCCGGGCTCCCGATGGTTGTCTCGAGCAACGCCGGATCGACCCTCGCGGAGATCGCCGCGACGGGCGTCCACTGGTGGCTGCAGGCGTACCTGCCGCAGGACCGCGCACTCGCCCGACCGATGCTCGAGGCCGCCGTGGAAGCGGGTGCGAGCGCCGTGGTGCTCACGGTCGACACACCGGTGGTGGCCACGAAGTACGACGGCGGCGCGGTGTGGGGGACCGGCGCGGCCGACCAGGTGCGTCTGAACCTCGGTGCCGCCGCCGAAGCTCCGAAGGCCCGCGACCTCGGCCCGGCCGACATCACGTGGTTGCGGGAGACGACCGGCCTGCCGGTGGTGGCAAAAGGTGTGCTAGGACCGCAGGCTGCGCACGCTGCGGTCGTCGCCGGCGCCGCGGCCGTCTGGGTCTCGAACCACGGCGGACGCCAGCTCGACCGCGCGGTCGCCACCGCGGACGCGCTGCATGGAGTCGCTGCGCGCGTGAACGGCCAGGTCCCGGTCTACGTCGACGGGGGAGTGCGCACCGGGATCTCGGCGCTGACGGCGCTCGCCCTCGGCGCGGACGGGATCTTCTTGGGGCGTCTGCCGCTCTACGCGCTTGCTGTCGACGGTGCCGCCGGCGTCGGGAAGATGTTCGCGGACCTGACCGCCGAGCTCGTCGAAGCGCTGGTCCTCGCCGGCTGCAGGCGTCCAGGGGACGCCCGAGGCATCGTTCCGGGGACTTCGTGAACAACAGTGGTGTTCTTCGGGCTCACCGGTTTCGCCGTCGTACTGTGCCCAGAACGGGACGAACCCAGACAGCCCTCAGCCCGAAAACCGCCTCTGACCTGCGACAACGCTGAATGTGGCCCGGACCACACGAACTCGATTTGACGAAGTCGGAACATCCCCATAATGTTCTCTCTGTCGCCCGGTGCGGCGGGACACAAAGCCGAGAGGCTGGGTGGCCGGCCCGGAGCGAATCCCCTCAGCAAGATCCCATCTCCACGGAGCTGGCAAGTGCGCGCACTAGCGGCCAAGTCCTGCTCGACGCAGACGGATCGCAGCTGAGGAGCCGGGCCAAGAAGTCGATTTGACTCGACACGCCAAGACCGGTAAGTTTCACCAGGTTGCCCCCGAGCAGGTCTCACGATCTGTCTCCGGTGCGCGCTTGATCCTTGAGAACTCAACAGTGTGCCAAAAGTCGACGAATTAGTTTGATACCCGTCTGACTGGATCTGCTCGGTTTCCGAGCGTTGATGGTCGACGGTTCCTTTGGTAAGAAACGATGATTCCGACAATACATTGTCGGCGATTCGGTCTCTTGCCAGGAAAAAACATCTAAGAGATTTGCTCGAGTGCTTCGGCAGTCGGGCAGCTAGATTTCAATGGAGAGTTTGATCCTGGCTCAGGACGAACGCTGGCGGCGTGCTTAACACATGCAAGTCGAGCGGTAAGGCTCCTTCGGGAGTACACGAGCGGCGAACGGGTGAGTAACACGTGAGCAATCTGCCCTTCACTTTGGGATAACTTCCGGAAACGGAAGCTAATACCGAATACGACCACTTCAGGCATCTGATGGTGGTGGAAAGTTCCGGCGGTGAAGGATGAGCTCGCGGCCTATCAGCTTGTTGGTGAGGTAACGGCTCACCAAGGCTTCGACGGGTAGCCGGCCTGAGAGGGTGACCGGCCACACTGGGACTGAGACACGGCCCAGACTCCTACGGGAGGCAGCAGTGGGGAATATTGGACAATGGGCGAAAGCCTGATCCAGCAACGCCGCGTGAGGGATGACTGCCTTCGGGTTGTAAACCTCTTTCAGCAGGGACGAAGCGAAAGTGACGGTACCTGCAGAAGAAGCACCGGCCAACTACGTGCCAGCAGCCGCGGTAATACGTAGGGTGCGAGCGTTGTCCGGAATTATTGGGCGTAAAGGGCTCGTAGGCGGTTTGTCACGTCGGGAGTGAAAACTCAGGGCTCAACCCTGAGCCTGCTTCCGATACGGGCAGACTAGAGGTATGCAGGGGAGAACGGAATTCCTGGTGTAGCGGTGAAATGCGCAGATATCAGGAGGAACACCGGTGGCGAAGGCGGTTCTCTGGGCATTACCTGACGCTGAGGAGCGAAAGTGTGGGGAGCGAACAGGATTAGATACCCTGGTAGTCCACACCGTAAACGTTGGGCGCTAGGTGTGGGACTCATTCCACGAGTTCCGTGCCGCAGCTAACGCATTAAGCGCCCCGCCTGGGGAGTACGGCCGCAAGGCTAAAACTCAAAGGAATTGACGGGGGCCCGCACAAGCGGCGGAGCATGCGGATTAATTCGATGCAACGCGAAGAACCTTACCTAGGTTTGACATATGTGAGAAGCCTCTAGAGATAGAGGTCTCTTTGGACACTCATATACAGGTGGTGCATGGCTGTCGTCAGCTCGTGTCGTGAGATGTTGGGTTAAGTCCCGCAACGAGCGCAACCCTCGTCTTATGTTGCCAGCACGTCATGGTGGGGACTCATAAGAGACTGCCGGGGTCAACTCGGAGGAAGGTGGGGATGACGTCAAGTCATCATGCCCCTTATGCCTAGGGCTTCACGCATGCTACAATGGCCGGTACAAAGGGCTGCGATACCGCAAGGTGGAGCGAATCCCAAAAAGCCGGTCTCAGTTCGGATTGGGGTCTGCAACTCGACCCCATGAAGTCGGAGTCGCTAGTAATCGCAGATCAGCAACGCTGCGGTGAATACGTTCCCGGGCCTTGTACACACCGCCCGTCACGTCACGAAAGTTGGCAACACCCGAAGCCAGTGGCCCAACCGTTTACGGAGGGAGCTGTCGAAGGTGGGGCGAGCGATTGGGACGAAGTCGTAACAAGGTAGCCGTACCGGAAGGTGCGGCTGGATCACCTCCTTTCTAAGGAGCTTTATCTGGCAGGCTCAACCTGTCCAGGGCGCTTGAGTTCGTGTAGACACACGTTCTACCGCTCAGCACTGCTCACTAGTGGAACGTCGATTATTTGGCTTGTGACCAGGCAACGCCTCGCCAGTACTTCTGCCATCTTCGGATGGAGTTCAGAGTGGAACACCGAGAGCTGCGGCTGGGAGCGAATCAGGCACACTGTTGGGTCCTGAGGGATCGAGAGATCGATTCTTCTTGGGCCACCATCCCCTCGAACCATTGAGAACGATCCTTGCGGATCTCCCGGTAGGCGAGGAACCGATGGCGGCACCGCCCGTATCTTGAGAACTACACAGTGGACGCGAGCATCTTTGTAGCAAGACAAGCTACTAAGGGCACATGGTGGATGCCTTGGCACCAAGAGCCGATGAAGGACGTATGAGCCTGCGATAAGCCCCGGGGAGTTGGCAACAGAACTGTGATCCGGGGATTTCCGAATGGGGAAACCCAGCTGGAGTCATGTCCAGTTACCTCTGCCTGAACACATAGGGCAGTTGGAGGGAACGAGGGGAAGTGAAACATCTCAGTACCCTCAGGAAGAGAAAACAATAGTGATTCCGAGAGTAGTGGCGAGCGAAATCGGAAGAGGCCAAACTCAAGCAGTGTGATAGCCGGCAGGCGTTGCTGTTTGAGGGTTGTGGGGCCGTTTAGCTGGTTCTGCCGAACCAGCACAGAGTAAGAAATCTCCTGTGAAGTCGAAGAGGACTGGAAAGTCCCGGCGTAGAGGGTGATACCCCCGTACACGTAAGCATGAGACTCTGAAACGTCACCCCAAGTAACACGGAACCCCTGAAATTCCGTGTGAATCTGGCGGGACCACCCGTTAAGCCTAAATACTCCTTGGTGACCGATAGCGGACAAGTACCGTGAGGGAAAGGTGAAAAGTACCCCTGGCGGGGAGTGAAATAGTACCTGAAACCATGTGCCTACAATCCGTTGGAGCGGTTATTTATAACTGTGACAGCGTGCCTTTTGAAGAATGAGCCTGCGAGTTTGCGGTGTGTCGCAAGGTTAACCCGTGTGGGGAAGCCGTAGCGAAAGCGAGTCCGAATAGGGCGACTGAGTGGCACGCTCAAGACCCGAAGCGAAGTGATCTATCCATGGGCAGGTTGAAGCGCGGGTAAGACCGCGTGGAGGACCGAACCCACTTAGGTTGAAAACTGAGGGGATGACCTGTGGATAGGGGTGAAAGGCCAATCAAACTTCGTGATAGCTGGTTCTCCCCGAAATGCATTTAGGTGCAGCGTTGCGTGTTTCTTGCCGGAGGTAGAGCACTGGATAGCCAATGGGCCCAACAAGGTTACTGACGTTAGCCAAACTCCGAATGCCGGTAAGTGAGAGCGCAGCAGTGAGACAGTGGGGGATAAGCTCCATTGTCGAGAGGGAAACAGCCCAGACCATCAGCTAAGGTCCCTAAGCGATAACTAAGTGGAAAAGGATGTGGAGTCGCACAGACAACCAGGAGGTTGGCTTAGAAGCAGCCACCCTTGAAAGAGTGCGTAATAGCTCACTGGTCAAGTGATTCTGCGCCGACAATGTAGCGGGGCTCAAGTTATCCACCGAAGCTATGGTATTCGTGCTTAAGACAGGCCTTCGGGTCCAGTTGCACGGATAGGTAGGGGAGCGTCGTGTGGCGAGTGAAGCGGCGGAGTGATCCAGCCGTGGACGCCACACGAGTGAGAATGCAGGCATGAGTAGCGAATGAAGAGTGAGAAACTCTTCCGCCGAATGATCAAGGGTTCCAGGGTCAAGCTAATCTGCCCTGGGTAAGTCGGGACCTAAGGCGAGGCCGACAGGCGTAGTCGATGGACAACGGGTTGATATTCCCGTACCGGCAAAATAGCGCCCATGACGAACCCGGTGATGCTAACTGTCCGAAACCTTGCTTATCGGACCCTTCGGGGCGAGAGGGCAAGGCGGAGCACAGGACCCGAACCGGTAGTAGTCAAGCGATGGGGTGACGCAGGAAGGTAGTCCAACCGTGGCGATGGTAGACCACGGCTAAGGGTGTAGGGCTGTTGATAGGCAAATCCGTCAACTGCATGCCTGAGACCTGATGGGGAGTCCTTATGGACGAAGTGGATGATCCTATGCTGCCGAGAAAAACCTCTAGCGAGCTATGCGCCGCCCGTACCCCAAACCGACTCAGGTGATCAGGTAGAGAATACTAAGGCGATCGAGTGAACCATGGTTAAGGAACTCGGCAAAATGCCCCCGTAACTTCGGGAGAAGGGGGGCCGGATTTGTTATTGCACTTGCTGCAAAAAGCATTGATGGCCGCAGAGACCAGGCCCAAGCGACTGTTTACTAAAAACACAGGTCCGTGCGAAGTTGTAAGACGATGTATACGGACTGACTCCTGCCCGGTGCTGGAAGGTTAAGGGGACGGGTTAGCTCTTCGGAGCGAAGCTCAGAACTTAAGCCCCAGTAAACGGCGGTGGTAACTATAACCATCCTAAGGTAGCGAAATTCCTTGTCGGGTAAGTTCCGACCTGCACGAATGGAGTAACGACTTGGGCGCTGTCTCAACCATGGACTCGGCGAAATTGCACTACGAGTAAAGATGCTCGTTACGCGCGGCAGGACGGAAAGACCCCGGGACCTTTACTATAGTTTGGTATTGGTGTTTGGTTCGATTTGTGTAGGATAGGTGGGAGACTTTGAAGCGGGGACGCCAGTTCTCGTGGAGTCATCGTTGAAATACCACTCTGATCGTATTAGACATCTAACCTAGGTCCATTATCTGGATCAGGGACAGTGCCTGATGGGTAGTTTAACTGGGGCGGTTGCCTCCTAAAATGTAACGGAGGCGCTCAAAGGTTCCCTCAGCCTGGTTGGCAATCAGGTTTCGAGTGTAAGTGCACAAGGGAGCTTGACTGTGAGAGTGACAGCTCGAGCAGGGACGAAAGTCGGAACTAGTGATCCGGCGCTGGCATGTGGAAGCGGCGTCGCTCAACGGATAAAAGGTACCCCGGGGATAACAGGCTGATCTTCCCCAAGAGTCCATATCGACGGGATGGTTTGGCACCTCGATGTCGGCTCGTCGCATCCTGGGGCTGGAGTAGGTCCCAAGGGTTGGGCTGTTCGCCCATTAAAGCGGCACGCGAGCTGGGTTTAGAACGTCGTGAGACAGTTCGGTCCCTATCCGCCGCGCGCGCAGGAAACTTGAGAAAAGCTGCCCCTAGTACGAGAGGACCGGGGTGGACGAACCTCTGGTGTGCCAGTTGTTCCGCCAGGAGCACGGCTGGTTAGCTACGTTCGGAAGTGATAACCGCTGAAAGCATCTAAGCGGGAAGCACGTTTCAAGATGAGGTTTCCCACCGGGTTAACCGGGTAAGGCCCCCAGTAGACGACTGGGTTGATAGGCCGGAGGTGTACAGTAGTAATACCTAGCCGACCGGTACTAATAGGCCGAGGGCTTGTCCCTCAAAGATGTTGCGCGTCCACTGTGTGGTTCCCGAGTTACGGTCGGGAGCCTGTTAAGGCTGAGATTGAATAACTCAATAGAGTTTCGGCGGCCATAGCGAAGGGGAAACACCCAGCTCCATTCCGAACCTGGAAGTTAAGCCCTTCAGCGCCGATGGTACTGCAACCGGGAGGTTGTGGGAGAGTAGGACGTCGCCGGACATAAATTTAGTAAGGGTCGCCCCTCCGGGGGCGGCCCTTACGCCTTTTCCGGGCTTGTGAGCGGGCGAAACTCTGTAACAAACTCAAACTCAAAAGTGTCAGATCGACTTGGAGGAACCGTGGCAGACGACCGTCAGCCCAGGCAGTCCCGACCCGCCGGCAAGGGCGGATCCAGCAGCGGCCGTTCCGGCCCTTCTCGCTCAGGAAGCGGACGAAGCTCCACGCGTTCGACTGACAACAAGCCGTACGCGAAGCGCGACGGCGACAAGAAGCCGTACGGCAAGCGTGACGACAACCGCGGCGGTTCCCGCCCGTACAGCCGTGACCGACGTGACGATCGACGTCCGCCGCGTTCCGACGTCGCGCGCACGGCGGACCAGGCCAAGTACGACGGCCCGGAGATCGCGGAGTGGATCACCGGCAAGGAGCTCGACCGCTCCGTGGCCGACCAGCTGAAGTCGCTTCCCGAGAAGCTGATGCTCCGGGTCGCCCGGCACCTCGTCGCTGCCGGCGAGCTGATGGACTCCGACCCGAAGGTTGCGTACCAGCACACGCTCGCCGCCCGGGCACGCGCCGGCCGGCTGGCCGTGGTGCGCGAGGCCGTGGGTGAGGCGGCGTACGCGGCGGGGGAGTACAGCGAGGCTCTCGCCGAGCTGCGCTCCGCCAAGAGGATGAACGGTGCCCACGACTACGTGGCCATCATGGCCGACTGCGAGCGCGCGCTCGGACGCCCCGACCGGGCGCTCACGCTGCTCAAGAACACGCCTCGGGACAAGTTCGCTCCGCCGCTGCTCGCCGAGGTGATCATCGTGGAAGCGGGAGCCCGTCGCGACCGCGGTGAGATCGATGCCGCGCTGCGCACGCTGGAGAACGGCAACCTGAACTCGAAGTCGCGCGCCCCCTGGGTGGTCCGGCTCCGGTACGCCTACGCCGAGACCTTGCTCGCCGGCAAGCGCCCCGAGGACGCTCTGGAGTGGTTCCACCGCACCGAAGCCATCGACGTCGACGAGATCACCGACGCCGGTCTGCGCGCGCTCGAGATCGAGCGCTCGCTCCCGAAGTCCTGAAGCCGTGACCGGGTCGCGTCCACTGTCCGACCGCTACGACGTCGCCGTCCTCGACCTGGACGGCGTCGTCTACATCGGCGCGCACGCGGTCGAGAACGCCCCCGGGGGTCTGGCTGCGGCGCGCGAGGCCGGCATGAAGCTGGCGTTCGTCACGAACAACGCCGCCCGCCCTCCGGCCGACGTGGCGCGCCACCTCACCCGGATCGGAATCCCCGCAGAACCTGCCGATGTCGTGACCAGCGCGCAGGCAGCAGCCCGTTTGGTCGCCGAGCAGGTCCCGGCCGGAGCCCCGGTCTACGTGATCGGTGGTCCGGGGCTCGAGGCTGCCCTGCGCGAGCACAGCCTGGTGCCCTTGACCACCGTCGGTCCCGAGCATCCGGAGCCCGTCGCCGTCGTCCAGGGTTACGGGCCTGACATGCCGTGGCGCCAGGTCATCACCGGTGCGCTGCTGGTCCGTGAGGGACTTCCCTGGGTCGCCAGCAACACCGACCTGACCGTGCCGACACCTCGCGGGGCCGGACCGGGCAACGGCACCCTGGTGCGCCTGGTCGCCGAGTACGCCGACCGCAGTCCCGTGGTCGCCGGCAAGCCGCAGCCACCCTTGTTCCGCGAGACGCTCGCGCGCGTCGGTGGCAAGGCCCCCCTGGTCGTGGGCGACCGCATCGACACCGACATCGAGGGCGCGATCGCCGTGGGCTGGGACAGCCTCCTGGTGATGACCGGCGTGACCACGCTCGCCGACGTGGCCGCGCTGGAACCCGCGCTCCGGCCGACGTACGTCGCCGCCGACCTGACCGCGCTCACCCGCGAGGTCGAGGCCGGCACCTGGTCGGCCGAGGTCGTGGACGACCGACTGCGGGTCCACGGCACCGGTGACGAGCACTCCTGGTGGGCTGCTGTCAGCCTGGCGCTGTGGGCGCACCTGGACGCGACGGGTCGACCTGCGCGGACCACGTCGGTCGTCCCAGGTAGCGTTGCCCCATGACCGAACAGCCTGCGGACATCACCGACGAGGAGCGGCGCGAGGCGCTGCTCGAGGACAGCCCGGAAGAGGCTGCCGCGCGTGCCCCGGGCGTGGTCGAGACGGGCAACGAGGCCGTGGACGAGGTCATCAGGTCGTTGGAGTCCCTCGACGCCGTGCCCGTGGACGAGCACGTCGCCCTGTTCGAGAAGGCGCACGAGCAGCTGCGCGCCACGTTGTCCGGCGCGGGCGACGACGCGAGCTGAGCTGACGCTGGGATGCCTCCTCGTCGTCTCCGCCTCGACGCCGAGCTGGTCCGTCGCGGTCTCGCCCGGTCGCGCGACCACGCTGCCGAGCTGATCGCCGACGGCCGGGTGACGGTGCAGGGGCAGCGTGCGACCAAACCGGCGACCGGCGTCACCACCGACTCCGACCTCGTCGTCCGGGCCGACCCGGACAAGCCCGACTACGTCAGTCGCGGCGGGCACAAGCTCGCCGGCGCGCTGGCCGCGTTCGCGCCCCGTGGCTTGTCGGTGGTGGGTCGGCGGTGCCTGGACGCCGGTGCCTCCACCGGCGGATTCACCGATGTCCTGCTGCGGGCCGGCGCTGCCGAGGTGGTCGCGGTCGACGTCGGCTACGGTCAGCTCGCCTGGTCGCTGCAGTCCGACGACCGCGTGCACGTCCACGACCGCACCAACATCCGCGAGCTCACGCCCGACCTGATCGGCGGGCCGGTGGACGTCGTGGTGGGCGACCTGTCCTTCATCTCGCTGCGTCTGGTCCTCGAAGCACTGATCGGGGTCACCCGTCCCGACGGCGACCTCGCCCTGATGGTGAAGCCGCAGTTCGAGGTCGGCAAGGACCGACTCGGCAAGGGCGGTGTCGTCCGCGACCCGGCCCACCGGGCCGACGCCGTGCTCCGCGTGGCCGAGGACGCCGCGGAGCGCGGCTGGGGTGCAGTCGGCGTCGCGGTCAGCCCGCTCCCTGGTCCGTCGGGGAACGTGGAGTTCTTCCTGTGGCTCCGGAAGGGCACACCCTCGATCGGCGAGCCGGAGATCACAGCCGAGGCGAGCCGTTCCGTCCTCACCGACGCCGCTGGTGAGAGGCTGTAGCCGTGAGCACAGACCAGCACCGGTCCGCGGACCTCGCCCAGGACGGCGCCCAGGACGGCGCCCAGGACGGCGCCCAGGACTGCGTACGCCGGATCCTGCTGCTGGCGCACACCGGTCGTGACGAGGCGCTCGCCGTCGCCCGCAAGGTGCTCGCCGCGCTGGTCGGGCAGGACGTCGTCGTCCAGGTCCTCGCCGAGGAGGCCGACGAGCTCGGCGTCGACGCCACCGCCAACGTCGAGCTGGTCAGCGAGGACGAGGCGTCCGAGGGCTGCGAGCTCGTCGTCGTCATCGGCGGCGACGGCACCATCCTGCGCGCCGCGGAGCTGACCCACGAGTCCGGGACGCCGCTGCTGGGCATCAACCTCGGCCACGTCGGCTTCCTCGCGGAGGCCGAGAGCGAGGACCTGGAGGCGACGATCGAGGCGATCCTCGAGCGCCGGTACACCGCCGAGGACCGGCTCACCATCGACGTCCGGGTCTACCAGGGCAAGGAGCTGGTCTCCTCGACCTGGGCGCTGAACGAGGCGAGCGTCGAGAAGGCGGCCCGGCAGCGGATGCTCGAGGTCGTCGTGGAGGTCGACGGCCGGCCGCTCAGCCGGTGGGGCTGCGACGGGGTCGTGTGCGCCACACCGACCGGTTCGACGGCGTACAACTTCTCCGCCGGCGGGCCCGTGGTGTGGCCCGGGGTGGAGGCGCTCCTGATGGTGCCGATCAGTGCGCACGCACTGTTCGCGCGGCCTCTGGTCGTCGCTCCGGACTCGGTCCTCGCGGTCGAGGTGCTCGCGCAGACCCAGGGCGCCGGCGTGCTGTGGTGCGACGGTCGCCGTACGGTCGAGCTCCCGCCGGGGGCGCGCATCGAGGTGCGCCGCGGGAGCAAGCCGGTCCGGCTGGTCCGTCTGCACCAGGCACCGTTCACCGACCGGCTGGTCGCCAAGTTCGACCTGCCCGTCGAGGGGTGGCGTGGTGCGTCGGAACGTCGTCGCAAGCCACAGCCCGAGGCGGCGGATCCGGCATGATCGAGGAGATCCGGATCGCCTCCCTCGGGGTGATCGAGGAGTCCGTCCTGGAGCTGGGACCGGGTCTGAACGTCGTCACCGGGGAGACCGGCGCGGGCAAGACGATGCTGGTCACCGCGCTCGGCCTGCTGCTCGGAGCACGGTCGGACGCCGGAGCGGTGCGCAACGGCGCCAAGGCAGCCCGCGTGGAGGGCGTCGTGGCCCTCGGCGCTGCCGCTGGTCGCGTCGGCCAGCTGACCGAGGAGTACGGGGGAGAGGTCGAGGACGGCGCCCTGCTGCTGGCCCGTCAGCTCTCCAGCGAGGGTCGTTCGCGGGCGTTCCTCGGCGGGGCCTCGGTTCCCGTCTCGGCACTGCAGACCGTGGCCGACCACCTGGTCGCCGTGCACGGGCAGTCCGACCAGCACCGGCTGCTGCAGGCCGACGCCCAGCGGGCCGCGCTGGACGCCTTCGCCGGGAGCAAGGTCGACCGGCTCAAGGACGCCTACGCCCGCAACTTCGCCGCCCTCCGAGCGGTCGAGGCGGAGCTGGCCGAGGTGCTCGGGGCTTCGCGCGAACGCGCCCGCGAGGCGGACGTCCTGCGACTCGGCCTCGCCGAGATCGAGGCCGTCGAGCCGGTGCCGGGGGAGGACCTCGCGCTGGCTGCCGAGGAGGGCCGGCTCGGGTTCGCCGACACGCTGCGCACTGCGGCCGAGACGGCACGCGAGGCGCTGTCCGCCGAGGACGAGACCCCCGATGCCCTCGGTGCTGCTGCCCTGGCGCGGCGAGCGCTGGAGTCGGTGCGCGAGCACGACGAGGAGGCCGGACGGCTGGCCGACCGCGTCGCCGAGGTCACCTACCTGCTCTCCGACGTCGCGGCGGACGTGGCGTCCTACGCGACCGGACTCGAGACCGACCCGGCACGACTGGCGGTGGTCTCCGAGCGCCGCGCGACGCTGACCTCGCTGACCCGCAAGTACGGCGAGACCATCGACGAGGTGCTCGCCTGGTCCGCCGCTGCCGCCGAGAGGCTGCTGCTGCTCGACAACTCCGAGGAGCGGATCGAGGAGCTCCGCGCCGAGACCGCGCGCCTGCGGACCGAGCTCGCGACCCAGGCCGGCGACCTGTCGTCGGCCCGTGCCGCTGCAGCGACCAGGCTGTCTGCCGCAGTCAGCGAGGAGCTGACGGCGCTCGCGATGCCGCACGCTCGGGTCGAGATCCGGCTCACCCGGACCGAGGACGCCCACGGGCTCGCCGTGGACGGGGGTACCTGGCGCTTCACCGCGCACGGCGTCGACCAGATCGAGATCCTGCTCGCGGCCAACACCGGGTCGGAGGCACGTCCGCTGAACAAGGGTGCCTCGGGCGGTGAGCTGTCTCGGGTGATGCTGGCGATCGAGGTCGTCCTGGCCGGCACCAGCCCGGTGCCGACGTTCGTGTTCGACGAGGTCGACGCCGGCGTCGGGGGCAAGGCGGCGGTCGAGATCGGCCGACGGCTCGCCGCGCTCGCGGGCAGTGCCCAGGTCCTCGTCGTCACGCACCTCCCGCAGGTGGCCGCCTTCGCCGACCGGCACGTGGTGGTGGCGAAGTCGAGCGACGGGACCGTCACCACCTCAGGTTTGGAGACCCTGGACGACGACGGCCGGGTCCGGGAGCTGTCCCGGATGCTCGCGGGGCTCGAGGAGTCAGAGACCGCGATGGCCCACGCCCAGGAGCTCCTCGACGTCGCGCAGCAGGCGCGCGCCGCCCGCAGCTGACCGACGCTGACCGGGCTGACGACGACACGCCCGGTCTGCCGGGTCGGGCGGCCTCGGGCGCGCCGCGTGTCACGATTGTCCGGATATGCGCTTCTCCCTCCGCCGCCCTGCTCCAGCCGCCCCACCCGGTGTCACCCTGCGGGTGCACGCCCACCGCGACACCGCGACACTGCTCGCCCGCGACCTGACCGGGTGCCTGGTCGTCATCGACCACCGCGACCTCGACGCGGAGACCGCGCGCACCCTGCTGGACCGCCGCCCGTACGCCGTGCTGAACGCGGCGGAGTTCATCTCCGGCAGGTTCGCGAACCTCGGGCCGAAGCTGCTCGCCGAGAACGGCGTCGTGCTCCTCGAGGGCGCCCGCGAGGGCATCCTGGCGCTGAGCGACGGGAGCACGCTGCGGCTGCACGACGGCACCCTGTACGACGGGCCCGTCGTCGCGCTCGACGTCCAGGCGGTCGAGATCGGCCAGATCACCCGACGGATGACGGCCGCCAGCTCCGGCCTCGCCGCCCAGCTGGAGACCTTCGCGCACACCACCAGCGAGCTGTTGCGGCACGAGGAGGGATTCCTCCTCCACGGTGAGGGGATCCCTCAGGTGCAGACCCCCGTCGAGGGGCGACCCGTGGTGGTCGTCGGACCGACGGCGCGTCCCGAGGACCTCAAGAAGCTCCGAGGTTTCCTGCGTGAGCAGAAGCCGGCGCTGATCGCGGTGGACGGGGGCGCCGACGTCGCGGTGGAGCGTGGGCTGCGCCCCGACGTGGTGGTGCTGAGTGCAGCCGGTCAGGTCAGACCCAGGACGTTGACGCGGTGCCGCGAGGTGCTGCTGGTCGGAGCGGGCGCCGCGGCTCGCCGTCGGGCGGAGGACGCCGGCAAGGTGGTCCACGAGACGTCGACCGACCTGGCGGGGACGGACGTCGGTCTGCTCCTCGCCCACCGGGCCGGCGCCCGGCTTGTCATCCCGGTCGGTTACCCCTCGACCCTCGAGGACTTCATCGACCGCAACCGCAGCGCCCAGGCCAGCAACGTCCTGACCCGGCTCAAGGTCGGTGCCGTGCTCGTCGAGGCGTCCGCTGTCCCGCTGCTGTACACCGGTCGGGTCCGCCGGTGGCAGGTCGCCCTGACCCTGGTGGTCGCCCTCGGGGTGCTCGCCGTCGCCGTCGCGGCGACGCCGGTGGGTCAGGACTGGTGGCACGACCTGCGTCCGCACCTGCCCGGAAGTCTCGGCCGATGAGGGCACGGGCGCTCGCTGCCGCTGCGGCGGTGGTCCTGGTCGCTCTCGGCGTCGTGCTGGGCGCCGGGCCCCTGCAGGACGACGCTCCGCGCACCGACGACCGGGCGCAGGAGGGCTACGACGAACGGCTCCGGGACCTGCGCGACGCGAGGTCGTTCAGCGACGCCTACGCCGGGACGACGGCCTCCCGGGTCCTGGCCGGCACGTTGACCGGTCGCAAGGTCGCCCTGGTGGTGCTCCCCGGTGCCAGCTTCGACACCGCCGACCTGCTCCGCGGTCTGGTCCGCGCTGCCGGGGGCGAGGTGTCGGCGGAGGTGGGGCTCACGGCGACGTTGCTCTCCTCCGGAAGCACCGGTCTCGTCGACGCCCTCACCAGCCAGCTCGCCGCCCAGACCCCCGGGCTGGTGGCGCCCGCTGACGCGTCGACGTACCAACGCTTCGGCGCGCTGCTCGCCCGCGGCATCGCCGTGCCGCCTGCCTCGCGCTCGGTCGGAGGTCTCTACGACGGGCCGGCGCTGGGGGTGATGTCGGGGTTCGAGGCCGCGAAGCTGGTCGAGGGGGTCAAGGTCGGTGCGCGCGCGGGACTGACGCTGGTGCTGCTCCCCGACCAGACGGATCCCGACGCCTACGAAGCGCTCACCGCCGCCCTGACGACGTACGCCGCGCAGATCCCGACGGTGGTGGCCGGGCCAGCCGGGTCCGCAGGGCTCAACGGACTGCTCGGGGCGCTGCGTGCCGCGGACGGCAGGTACAGCACGGTCGACAGCGTCGAGAGCGCGGCCGGACGGGTGGCCGCGATCCTGGCGATCGCCGCCCGTACCCGGGGCGACGTCGGCGACTTCGGTGCGGTCGGTGACGTCGACGACGCCGTCCCGCCTCTGTCGTAGAAGTCCTGCGCGGAATTCCTCGATCTGCCTGGACCAGTCGGGAGCGTCGTACGAAGGATGCCCAGTTTCTTGGTAGGATCGAATCCCGTGGAGATGTAGGGGTTTTGCCCCCGCAGACCTGCACCTCATGCGAACCAGGACACGGGAGTCACCTTGGCACCAAGCCAGCCGACCAAGCACGTTTTCGTCACCGGCGGGGTTGCCTCGTCGCTCGGCAAGGGACTGACCGCCTCCAGTCTCGGGAGCCTGCTGAAGTCGCGCGGCATGCGGGTCACGATGCAGAAGCTCGACCCGTACCTGAACGTGGACCCGGGCACGATGAACCCGTTCCAGCACGGTGAGGTCTTCGTGACCAACGACGGCGCCGAGACCGACCTCGACGTCGGGCACTACGAACGCTTCCTGGACACCGACCTCAACCAGATCGCGAACGTCACCACCGGACAGGTGTACTCGACCGTGATCGCCAAGGAGCGCCGCGGCGACTACCTCGGCGACACCGTGCAGGTGATCCCGCACATCACCAACGAGATCAAGGACCGGATCCGCGCGATGGGGACTCGGGAGGACGGCGACCCTGTTGATGTCGTCATCACCGAGATCGGTGGCACCGTCGGTGACATCGAGTCGCTCCCGTTCCTCGAGGCAGCCCGCCAGGTGCGCCACGACCTGGGGCGCGACAACGTCTTCTTCCTGCACGTCTCGCTGGTCCCGTGGATCGGTCCGAGCCAGGAGCTCAAGACCAAGCCGACCCAGCACTCGGTCGCCCAGCTGCGCTCGATCGGTATCCAGCCGGACGCCATCGTCTGCCGCGCGGACCGCCAGCTGCCGGACAGCATCAAGAAGAAGATCTCGCTGATGTGCGACGTCGACCAGGACGCGGTGGTCACCGCGGCCGACGCGCCCTCGATCTACGACATCCCGAAGGTGCTGCACAAGGAGGGTCTGGACGCCTACGTCGTACGGCGCCTCAACCTGCCGTTCCGCGACGTCGACTGGAGCACCTGGGACGACCTGCTGCAGCGCGTGCACCACCCCGACGAGGAGGTCACCGTCGGTCTGGTCGGCAAGTACATCGACCTGCCCGACGCCTACCTCTCGGTGGTCGAGGCGCTGCGCGCCGGCGGGTTCGCCCACAAGGCCAAGGTCAACGTCTCCTGGATCCCGTCGGACGAGTGCGCGACCCGTGAGGGCGCCGCCAAGGCGCTGGCCGACGTCGACGCGGTCCTGGTCCCCGGCGGGTTCGGCATCCGGGGCATCGAGGGCAAGCTCGGGGCACTCACCTACGCCCGGAACAACCTGATCCCGACCCTCGGCATCTGCCTCGGCCTGCAGTGCATGGTCATCGAGTACGCGCGCAACGAGGCCGGCCTGACCGAGGCCGCCTCGACCGAGTTCGACCCGGAGTGCGCCGAGCCGGTGGTCGCGACCATGGAGGAGCAGCACGCGTTCGTCGAGGGTGCAGGCGACCTGGGCGGGACCATGCGTCTGGGCCTGTACCCGGCGAACCTCGCCGAGGGCTCGGTCGTCCGGGCGGCGTACGGGGCTGCTCAGGTCGAGGAGCGGCACCGTCACCGCTACGAGGTCAACAACGCCTACCGCGACAAGCTCGAGCAGGCCGGCCTGGTCTTCTCCGGGCTGTCGCCGGACCACAACCTCGTCGAGTACGTCGAGCTGCCGGCCGAGGTGCACCCGTACTACGTCTCCACCCAGGCGCACCCCGAGCTCCGGTCGCGACCGACGCGCCCGCACCCGCTGTTCGCCGGTCTGGTCGGCGCAGCGATCACCCGCCAGCGCGAGCTGCGGATCCCGATCGACGAGACCGGTCTGCGCCGGCACGCCGACGACTCCGATGAGTGACGAGCTCGCGGACGTCCCGCAGTCCTGGCCGCGGACAAGGTCGGAGTACGTCTACGAGACCGGCTGGGTGGTGAAGTTCCGCGAGGACACGATCCACGTCCCCGGTGAGCCCGAGCACGAGTTCACCCGGCTCGTGGTCGAGGACCCGGGCGCCGTGGTCGTGCTGGCGATCGACGAGGACGAGCAGGTCGTCGTCCTGCGCCAGTACCGGCACGCGGTGCAGAAGCGGATGATCCAGCTGCCGGCCGGCAAGCTCGACAAGCCGGGGGAGGACCCGCTGGTCGCCGCGCAGCGCGAGCTGCGCGAGGAGGCTGCCCTGGCCGCGGACGACTGGACGCACCTGCTGACGACGTACGCGTCCCCGGGGATCACCTCGGAGACCCACGCGCTGTACCTGGCCCGCTCGCTGCGCGAGGTCCCGCGGGACTTCGAGGTCCAGCACGAGGAGGCCGACATGACGCTGGAGCGGGTGCCGTACGCCGACCTCCTCGACGCGGTGCTGGACGGTCGTGCTGCGGACGCGCCGCTCGCGGCGGCGGTGCTGGGCGTCGAGGCGCTGCGAGCCCGCGGCCGCCTCGACCGACCTGCGGAGTGACCTGAGTCATACAATCCCGAGCAGGGCACGACGACGTGCCGTCCAACTGTCTGGGAGGACCGCTGTGAGGGTCGGCGTACCGAAGGAAGTCAAGAACCACGAGTACCGGGTGGCGATCACGCCCATCGGCGTCCACGAGCTGGTGGCGCACGGGCACGAGGTCCTCGTCGAGAGATCGGCCGGGGCGGGGTCGTCGATCGAGGACAGCGAGTACGAGGCCGCCGGCGCGAAGATCATCGACTCCGCCGACGAGGTCTGGGGGAGCGCGGAGCTCGTGCTCAAGGTCAAGGAACCGGTTGCCGAGGAGTACCATCGCCTGCGCGAGGGCCTCGTCCTGTTCACCTACCTCCACCTCGCCGCGGACCGGCCGCTGACCGAGGAGCTCGTCGCCCGCAAGGTCACCTCGATCGCCTACGAGACCGTCCAGCTGCCCTCGGGCGGGCTGCCGCTGCTCTACCCGATGTCCGAGGTCGCCGGTTGCCTGGCGCCGCAAGTCGGCGCCCACTCGCTGCTGAAGGCCCAAGGTGGTCGCGGCGTGCTGATGGGCGGGGTCGGCGGTGTCGCGAACGCCAAGGTCGTCATCATCGGGGCCGGAGTCTCGGGTCAGAACGCGGCGAACATCGCGCTCGGCATGGGAGCGGACGTCACGCTGCTCGACACCGACCTCGACAAGCTCCGGATGTCCTTCTGGCGCTACAACAACCGGGTGCACGGACTCGCGTCCTCGAAGCTGGCCCTGGAGCAGCAGGTGATGGAGGCGGACCTCGTCATCGGTGCGGTGCTGGTGCCGGGCGCGGCCGCCCCCAAGCTGGTCAGCAACGACCTGGTGTCCCGGATGAAGCCGGGCTCGGTCCTGGTCGACATCGCGGTCGACCAGGGTGGCTGCTTCGAGGACACCCACGCCACCACGCACGCGGACCCGACGTACCAGGTGCACAACTCGACGTTCTACTGCGTCGCGAACATGCCCGGCGCGGTGCCGAACACCTCGACGTACGCGCTGACCAACGCGACCCTGCCGTACGCCGTCGCGCTGGCCGACAAGGG
The DNA here is from genome assembly GCF_040546585.1 of Marmoricola sp. OAE513. NCBI lineage: Bacteria > Bacillati > Actinomycetota > Actinomycetes > Propionibacteriales > Nocardioidaceae > Marmoricola > Marmoricola sp. OAE513. The sequence continues at coordinate 3,720,049 of NZ_JBEPOC010000001.1, forward strand.
TTGGCACGGCGCCTGCAGCGCCGACCGCTCCTTGGCGCTGGGGCTGAACACCCACGCCGGGACCCTGACCTGCCCGCCCGTCGGGGAAGCGCACGGCATCGCGTCCGTGGCTCCCGAGGACGCTCTTGCAGGAGCCTCGTCCTGACCGAACCAGACGCCGCAACCAGGCCCAGCCCGCTCGTCCGCGCGGTCCGCACCTACCTCGACCACCTCGGGGTCGAGCGCGGGCTCGCGGCGAACACGCTGTCCTCCTACCGCCGCGACCTGCGCCGCTACCTGGGTTACCTGGACAGCGTCGGGATCGGCGACCTGGGCGCGATCTCCGAGCAGACCGTGCTCGGCTTCCTGACCGCACTGCGCGAGGGGGACAGCGAGAACCCGCCGCTCAGCGCGACGTCCGCCGGACGCACCATCGTGGCGGTCCGCGGCTTCCACAAGTTCGCGGTCGCCGACGGTCTCGCCGAGCTCGACCCGTCGGTCGCGGTGCGCCCGCCGAAGCCCGCCAAGCGGCTGCCGAAGGCGATCCCGTTCGACGACGTGATGGCGATCTTCGAGGCGGCCGGTGCTCCGGGCACCGTGCTGGCGCTGCGGGACCGCGCGCTGCTGGAGATGCTGTACGGCGCCGGGGCGCGCATCTCCGAGGTCGTCGGTCTCGACATCGACGACGTCGACCTGGAGACGCAGACGGTGCTGCTCCGGGGCAAGGGCAGCAAGGAGCGGATCGTTCCGTTCGGCAGGTACGCCGCCGAGACGGTGGCGGCGTACCTGACCCGCGCCCGCCCGGAGCTGGTCTCCGCCGGGAAGGGCACCCCGGCCCTGTTCCTCAACGCCCGCGGCGGACGGCTGTCGCGGCAGAGCGCCTGGACGGTGATCGTGAAGTCGGCCGAACGTGCGGGCATCACCGCCGAGGTCTCGCCCCACACCCTGCGGCACTCGTTCGCCACCCACGTGCTCGAGGGCGGTGCCGACATCCGGGTCGTCCAGGAGCTCCTCGGGCACGCGTCGGTGACCACCACCCAGGTCTACACGCTGGTGACCGTCGACGGTCTGCGCGAGGTCTACGCCGCTGCTCATCCGCGTGCGCTGAAGGCCTGAGAAACGCACAGGTTTATGCACAGGCAGAGGGTCTCCTGTGCATCTGAGCGGGACTCTGTGCACACTGTTTCCCCAGATTTCAGTTCGGGTCCATCAGACCTCCGGCTCGCCTTGTATGCCCTGACCCGGCGGGCCTAGAGTCGCGCCCACTGCACGACTTGTGGCCAAGTCGACAAAGCTGCAGTCGACTGAGACAGGGGAACCGGACCATGAGCGGTGCCGACGGATTCGGCGGACACTCCACCAGCGCCTCCGAGGTGCCACCGATGGTTCACAACCCGGTCACCGCGCAGGAGCGGGAGCAGCAGGACGCGACGGTGCTGCCGTACAAGTCGGACCCTGCTGTCACCCTGGAGACACCTGTCGTCCAGCCTGAGGAGAACACCGTGGACGCCGTGATCGGCGCGACCGGTCGGCCACTGCCCGACTTCCCGGAGCCCGGCCCCGTGGGGGCGCGCACGAAGGCGCGCGTCATCTCGATGTGCAACCAGAAGGGTGGCGTCGGCAAGACCACGACGACGATCAACCTGGGCGCCTCGCTGGCCGAGTACGGGCGCAAGGTCCTGCTCGTGGACTTCGACCCGCAGGGCTCGCTCTCGGTCGGCCTGGGTCTCAACCCGCACCAGATGGAGTACTCCATCTACAACCTGCTCATGGACCGTGAGGTCGCGCTCGAGGAGGTCGTCGTGCCGAGCGGTGTGGCCGGCATGGACCTGCTGCCCTCGAACATCGACCTGTCCGCCGCCGAGGTGCAGCTGGTGCACGAGGTCGCCCGCGAGCAGACCCTGCAGCGCGTGCTCGCCCCGGCGCTGGAGAAGTACGACGTCATCCTCATCGACTGCCAGCCGTCCCTCGGCCTGCTGACGGTGAACGCGCTCACCGCCTCGGACGGCGTCATCGTTCCGCTGGAGTGCGAGTACTTCGCGCTGCGTGGCGTCGCGCTGCTCAAGACCACGATCGACAAGGTCAAGGAGCGCCTCAACCCGCGTCTGGAGGTCGAGGGCATCCTCGGCACCATGTTCGACGGCCGGACGCTGCACAGCCGCGAGGTCATGGAGCGGCTCGTCGAGGCATGGGGGGACACCGTCTTCCACACCGTCATCCGGCGTACCGTGAAGTTCTCGGACGCCACCGTGGCCGGCGAGCCGATCACGGCGTACGCGTCCTCGTCCACCGGTGCCGACTCCTACCGGCAGCTGGCCAAGGAGGTGCTGGCTCGTTGGCAGCACGACGCGTGAGCCTGCCGACGGCTGACGACCTGTTCCGGCCGACCAGCGAGGACGAGAACGGCGAGGACGCGCCGTCGGTCAAGGCTGTCCCGGACGCCAAGCCGGCGAAGAAGGCTGCGGCCAAGAAGGCGGCCGGACCGCGCCAGTCCAGCGGGCGGGTACGGCACGACGAGAAGATGACCGTCTACGTGACGGCTGACGAGCTCGTGGACATCGAGCACGCGCGCCTGGACCTGCGACGCCACCACGGCCTGGCCGTGGACCGCGGCCGGCTGGTGCGCGAAGCCCTGGCGATCGTCCTGGCCGATCTCGAGAAGCACGGCGACGACAGCGAGCTCGTCCGCCGCTTGCTCGGGTGACCGCCGGATGAGTACTGCCACCACGACCGCCCCGGACGACCTCGGCGCCGACGGGGTGGAGAGCGGCTTCGCCGTTCGTCTGGACAACTTCGAGGGTCCTTTCGACCTGCTGCTGAGCCTGATCAGCAAGCACAAGATGGACGTCACCGAGGTGGCCCTGTCGAAGGTCACCGACGAGTTCATCGCGCACATCAAGGCGGCGGGCGACGTCTGGGACCTGGAGCAGACGACCTCGTTCCTGCTGATCGCCTCGACGCTGCTGGACCTCAAGGCTGCTCGGCTGCTGCCCTCCGGCGACGTCGAGGACGAGGAGGACCTCGCGCTGCTCGAGGCCCGCGACCTGCTGTTCGCGCGCCTGCTGCAGTACCGCGCCTTCAAGCAGGTGGCCGGGGTGCTGGAGACCCGGATCGACGCCGAGTCGCTGCGCTTCCCCCGGGCCGTCGGACTGGACGAGCGGTTCGCGACGCTGCTGCCCGACGTGCTGATCGGCCTGGGGCTCGAGGAGTTCGCCGGCCTCGCCGCGAAGGCGCTGGAGCCGAAGCCGGAGCCCGAGGGCATCTCGATCGCGCACATCCACGCGCCCGCGGTCAGCGTCCGCGAGCAGGCGCACGTGGTCGTCGAGCGGCTGAAGGTGCACGGCACGCTGACCTTCCGCAAGCTCGCGGCGGACGCGCCGGACACGATGACCCGGGTCGCCCGGTTCCTGGCGCTGCTGGAGCTGTTCCGCGAGGGCGTGCTGGCGTTCGACCAGATGACCCCGCTCGGGGAGCTGACCGTGCGCTGGACGGGCGGTGAGGACCAGGAGGTGGAGATCACCGACGAGTTCGACGGCACCCCGTTGCCGCTCGACGAGCCCCGTGCCGAGGTCACCACCGAGACCGACGCCGACCCCGAGACCGACCCCGGGACCGAAGACCCCGAGACCGACGAACCAGAGGACCAGGAATGACCGAGACCAGCACCGAGGAGGCCGTCGCGGTGGAGGACCAGGTGGTGGAGGACGAGGTCGTGGAGTCCGAGGGGGAGACCCTCTCGATCCCGCTCGCCGCCCTGCGCCCTGCCCTCGAGGCCGTGCTGATGGTGGCCGACCAGCCGCTGGACGAGGTCAACCTCGCCACCGCGGTGGGCTACCCGGTCACCGCCGTGAACGAGGCGCTGGCCCAGCTCGCCGCCGAGTACGACGAGGCCGTGCGCGGCTTCGAGCTGCGCAACGTCGCGGGTGGCTGGCGCTACTACACCCGCGAGGAGTACGCGCCCGTCGTCGAGCGCTTCGTCCTCGAAGGACAGCAGGCACGTCTAACGAACGCCGCGCTCGAGACGCTCGCCGTGGTCGCCTACAAGCAGCCGGTCAGCCGCAGCCGGGTCTCGGCGATCCGTGGCGTGAACGTCGACGGCGTGATGCGCACGCTCCTGACCCGGGGCTTGGTCGAGGAGGCGGGTACCGACGTCGAGACCGGCGCGCACCTGTACCGGACCACGACCTACTTCCTCGAGCGCATCGGCATCACCTCGCTGGACGAGCTGCCGGAGCTGGCTCCGTTCGTCCCGGACATGGACGAGTTCGACCTCGACGAGGAGTCGATCGCTCCGAGCGCGCCCGTCGCGAGCAGCGCCGCGGACGCGGACGAACCCGACGACGGTGAGTGAGGCACCCGGGGCCTTCCCCGGACTCGATGACGACGGCTTGATCCGGCTGCAGAAGCTGCTGGCGACCTCGGGCGTCGCGAGCCGCCGCAAGTGCGAGGAGCTCATGCTCGCGGGCGAGGTCGAGGTCGACGGCGAGATCGTCACCCGTCTGGGCACGAAGGTGGATCCCGCGACCGCGGTGATCCGGGTCTCCGGGCAGCGGTTGCCCCCGATCAGCGCGCACGTCTACCTGGTGCTCAACAAGCCGCGGGGTGTCGTGTCGACCATGGCGGACCCGGAGGGTCGCCCGACGTTGACCGACTACGTCGCCGACCGGCCGGAGCGGCTGTTCCACGTCGGTCGTCTCGACACCGACACCGACGGCCTGATCATGCTGACCAACGACGGGGACTTCGCCCAGCGACTGGCGCACCCGTCGTACGAGATGGAGAAGACCTACGTCGCCGAGGTCGAGGGTGCCGTGGACAAGGGCACGGTGAGGACCCTGCTCGACGGCGTCACCCTCGAGGACGGGCCGGTGGAGGTGCGTCGGGCGCGGGTGATCTCGACGACGAGCAACCGGGGCATCGTGGAGCTGGTGATCCACGAGGGTCGCAACCGGATCGTGCGGCGTCTCCTCGCGGAGATCGGGCACCCGGTCACCCACCTCACCCGGACGGCGATCGGGCCGGTGCAGATCGGCCGGCTCAAGAAGGGCAGCCTGCGCGAGCTCACCCCCGACGAGGTCGGATCGCTGCTCGACACCGCCGGACTATAAGGTCGGTCCCGTGTCCGTACGTGCCATCCGTGGAGCCACCCAGCTGACCGCCGACACCCGGGAGCAGATGCTCGACCGGGTGGCCGAGATGGTCACCGAGGTGATGACCGCCAACGGGCTGGAGGTCGACGACTTCATCTCCGTCATCTTCACCGCGACCTCCGACCTGGTCGCGGAGTTCCCGGCGTACGCGGCCCGTGGGCTGGGCTTCGGCGAGGTGCCCCTGATCTGCGCGCGTGAGCTGGAGATCGACGGCTCGATGCCGCGGGTCGTGCGGATGATGGCGCACGTCGAGACCGACCGGGCCCGCTCGGAGATCACCCACGTCTACCTGCACGGCGCGGCAGCACTGCGCTCGGACCTCACCAAGGTCCGCTCGGTCCCGGACGAGCCCGGGAGCAGAGCCTGATGGCCGCTGGCCTCACCGGACCGATCCACGTCATCGGCGCCGGCCTGCTGGGCACCTCGATCGGCCTGGCGGCGAGCCGTCAGGGTGTCACGGTCTGGCTCAGTGACCACAACCCCGAGCACGTCCGAACGGCGGTCGGCCTCGGGGCCGGGGTGGCGGTCCCGCCTGACGGGGTGCCGCAGCTGGTCGTCGTCGCGGTCCCCCCGGTGCACATCGCCGAGGTGGCGGTCGCCGCGCTGGAGACCGGCGCGGTCGTCACCGACATCGGGAGCGTCAAGGCGCAGCCGCTGGCCCAGATCAGCGACCACGTCGGCGAGGACCTGCTGACCCGGTACGTCGGCAGCCACCCGATGGCGGGCAACGAACGCTCGGGGCCGCTGGCTGCCAGTGCGTCCCTGTTCGACGGGCGCCCGTGGGCGGTCACCCCGCACGTGCACTCCGACCCCGGAGCGGTGCTGCTGGTCGAGGAGCTGATCGCGCTGTGCGGCGCCGTCGGTGTCCGGCTCTCGCCGGTCGAGCACGACCTGGCCGTGGCCCGGACCTCGCACGTCCCGCACCTGCTGGCCGTGCTGGCGGCCGGGCAGCTCAACGACGCCGTCCCCGAGCACCTCAGCCTGTCCGGCCAGGGAGTTCGCGACGTGACCCGGGTGGCCGGCGGCGACCCCGAGCTCTACAGCCAGATCATCCGGGCCAACGCCGGTGTCGTCGGCGACCTGCTGCGCGGCGTCCGGGACCAGCTCGACGAGCTCATCGCGGCGGTGGACGACCCCACCGACGGCGCCTCCGGCGCGGACCTCGGCGAGATCCTGACCCGGGGCCGGGCCGGGACCCGGATCATCCCGGGCAAGCACGGCCGAGCCCCGCTGGCCACCGGTCCGCTGTTCGTCCTGGTGCCCGACCAGCCCGGTGAGCTCGCCCGGCTGTTCGCGGACATCGGGGAGATCGGCGTCAACGTCGAGGACCTGCGCATCGACCACGACCCCGGCCGCCCGGTCGGTCTGGTCGAGCTCCAGGTCGAGGCCGCGGCCGCCGAGAGGCTCCGCCAGGCGCTCGAAGCGAGGAACTGGACCTCTCACCGGTAGACTCTCGCCTGGCGCGATGCCGTGCGGGTCCCGATCAGGGCGCCCGAAACATGGTGAACGAGCGTGGACGAGGGGCATCAACCGTGGGGCAGGAGCAGTTTCCCGTGAGCAATTCCGTGAACGCAGCAGGTTCGACCGGCGTGGTCGTGGCGATGGACGGTCCGTCCGGGTCCGGCAAGTCGAGCACGTCGCGCGGCGTCGCCGACAAGCTCGGGCTGGCCTACCTCGACACGGGAGCCCAGTTCCGCGCGGTGACCTCCTGGATGCTCGAGCACGGCGTCGACGTGCACGACGCCGAGGCCGTGGCAGCGCGCGCCGGGGAGCCCGTGCTGGTCTCCGGCACCGACCCGCTCGCGCCCACCATCACCGTGGACGGCAAGGACGTCGCCGAGGCGATCCGTTCCGAGGCCGTCACCGCTGCCGTCAGCCCGGTCGCCACGGTGCCCCAGGTGCGTGTCCGGCTGCTGGAGCTGCAGCGCGGCATCATCGCCGCGGCGCTGCAGTCCGGCGGGATCGTCGTGGAGGGTCGCGACATCGGCTCGGTCGTGTGGCCTGACGCCGCCGTGAAGCTGTACCTGACCGCGGACGCTGCGGCCCGCGCAGCCCGTCGTACGGCGGAGAACGGAAGTGGCTCGGTCGAGGCGACCGAGGCCGACCTGCTGCGACGCGACGCGATCGACTCCTCGCGGGCCTCCGCGCCGCTCGTCGTGCCCGAGGGTGCCGTGCACCTCGACACCACGCCGTACGGGCTGGACGAGGTGATCGCCCTGGTCGTCGACATCGTCGAGCAGGCCACCGGGTCCCGGGCGGCACCGTGACGACGACCCAGGACTCGACCCACCTCGAGCTGCCCCGCACGGTGGGGATCAAGCACCCGCGCCGCGGCATGCTGCACCGGCTGCGGCCGACGTTCGCGTCGGTGATCCACCGGCGGTGGGACCTCGAGATGCGGGGGCTGGAGAACTTCCCGACCGAGGGCCCGGTGGTCGTCGCCTCGAACCACATCGGCTTCCTCGACGGCCCGCTGATGGCGATCGTCGGACCGCGTCCGGTGCACGCGCTGACCAAGCGGGAGCTCTTCGTCGGACCGCTGGGAACGTTCCTGCACGGATCGGGCCAGATCCCGATCTCCCGGGACGTACCGGACCCGCGCGCGCTGCGCACGGCGCTGCGGGTGCTGCGCGACGGCGGGGTGGCCGGGGTGTTCCCCGAGAGCACCCGGGGGAGCGGCGACATGGCCAAGGCCGCCGGGGGAGCGGCGTACCTGGCGCTCGTGACCGGGGCTCCCGTGGTGCCGATGTCGGTGCTGGGCACCCGGCTGCCGGGGTCGAGGTCGAGCTTCCCGCCCAGGGGCACCCGCTTCGCCCTCAGCTACGGACCGGCCCTCACCGTCGACGCCCAGCCGTGGCCGCGGCGTACCGCCGACATCCAGGCGCTCACCGAGCGCATCCGGCTGGCGATCATCGCCACCGCCGACGAGGCCAGCCAGGCCACCGGCATGACCCTTCCGGGGCCACTCCCGGAAGCAGACAAGGACGAGCAGTGACCGAGCAGGTCGAGCCCCAGGAGGGCTCCGAGAACGAGATCCGCACCCCCATCCTGGCCGTCGTGGGCCGCCCCAACGTGGGCAAGTCGACGCTGGTCAACAGGATCATCGGCCGCCGGGAGGCGGTCGTGGAGGACAAGCCGGGTGTCACCCGTGACCGGGTGCAGTACGACGCCAACTGGAACGGGCGCGCCTTCACCGTCGTCGACACCGGCGGGTGGGACCCGGACGCCGAGGGTCTGGCCGAACGGATCTCGGCCCAGGCGGAGGTGGCGGTCAGCCTCGCGGACGCCGTGCTCTTCGTGGTCGACGCGACGGTCGGCATCACCGACGCCGACGAGGCGGTGGTCAAGGTGCTGCGCAAGAGCGGACGTCCGGTGATCCTCGCGGCGAACAAGGTCGACGACCAGCGCGCCGAGGCTGAGGCGTTCGGACTGTGGAACCTCGGTCTCGGCGAGCCCTATCCGGTCTCCGCGCTGCACGGTCGCGGGTCCGGTGACATGCTCGATGCGATCCTCGAGGCGCTCCCGGAAACCCCCGAGGAGACGATCGGCACGGAGATCGGTGGCCCGCGGCGGATCGCGATCATCGGTCGTCCGAACGTCGGCAAGTCCTCGCTGCTCAACAAGCTGGCCAAGGAGGACCGGGTCGTCGTCGACGACGCCTCCGGGACCACCGTCGACCCCGTCGACGAGCTGGTCGAGATCGGCGGCAAGGTCTGGAAGTTCATCGACACCGCCGGCATCCGGAAGCGGGTCAAGACCGCGTCGGGCCACGAGTACTACGCCTCGCTGCGCACGGCGACCGCGATGGAGCGCGCGGAGGTGGCCGTGCTGGTCATCGACGGCAGCCAGTCGATCTCCGAGCAGGACATGCGGATCATCCAGACGGTGCGCGACTCGGGGCGTGCGCTGGTCATCTGCTTCAACAAGTGGGATCTCGTCGACGACGAGCGCCGGTACTACCTCGAGCGCGAGTACGAGCGCGAGCTGGTCCAGGTGCAGTGGGCTCCGCGGATCAACATCACCGCGCGTACCGGCTGGCACATCGACCGGCTGGTGCCGGCGCTCGAGGCAGCTCTCGAGGGCTGGGAGACCCGGGTGTCGACGGGCGCGCTGAACGCGTTCCTCGGTCGGCTCGTCGCCGAGCACCCGCACCCGGTGCGTAGCGGCAAGCAGCCGCGGGTCCTGTTCGGCACCCAGGCACAGACGGCTCCGCCGACGTTCGCGCTGTTCACCTCGGGCAAGCTCGACGCTGGTTACGAGCGGTACATCGAGCGGCGCCTGCGCGAGGAGTTCGGCTTCGTGGGGACCCCGATCCAGATCCAGGTCCGGGCTCGGGAGAAGCGCAAGCGCACGCGCTGAGCGACGCGGCCCAATCAGGACAAAAAGGTCAGGGCGTGGCACGATGAAGCGATGCGACGCCTCCTCGTCCTCGTCCTGATCGCACCGCTCGCCGTCCTCGGCCTGTCCGCGGGGTCTCCGGTCAGCGCGATGGCTGTGAAGGGCACCAAGTGCCCGACGTTCCCGAAGAGCAACTACTGGCGCGCGGACGTCAGCAAGCTGCCGGTTCACCGGCTCAGCGGGACGTGGCTCTCGCACATGTCGACGGGCCGGAAGCTGCACCCGGACTTCGGGCCGTCGTACGGCGACGGACCGAACTACGGCATCCCGATCACGGTGGTGACCAAGAAGCACCCGAAGGTCGGTGTGAAGTTCGGGTACGCCGGCGAGAGCGACAAGGTGAGGTACCCGCTCGGCGCCGACACCAAGATCGAGGGCGGCCGCAACTCCTCGGGCGACAAGCACGCGGTGATCATCGACAAATCCTCCTGCCGGCTCTACGAGACCTGGAACACCCGCGTGGTGAAGGGGAAGTGGCACGCGGGCTCCGGGGCGACCTGGTCGCTGCGCAGCAACAAGCTGCGTCCCAACGGTTGGACGTCCGCGGACGCCGCGGGCCTGCCGATCCTTCCGGGACTGCTGCGCTGGAACGAGGTGAAGGCCGGCAAGGTCAACCACGCGATCCGGTTCACCACCGACGTCACCAGCAACCACCACCTGTGGCCGGCACGGCACCACGCCGGATCGACGAACAGTCTCAGCTACCCGCCGATGGGCGCGCGGTTCCGGCTGAAGGCGTCGTACAACGCGTCCAAGCTGGGCGCGAACGCCCGCGCGGTCGTGGCGGCGATGAAGAAGTACGGCCTGGTGCTCGCCGACAACGGATCGCCCTGGTACTTCCAGGGGGAGCAGAACGCCAAGTGGCCCGAGAAGCTGATCGAGGACCTCAAGAAGATCCCAGCGTCCGCGTTCGTCGCAGTGGACACGTCGTCGCTCAAGCGCTGAACCCCGATTGCTGAGAGACGAGATACTTCTCGTACTTGTTGAGGTTCAGCGCGCTCAGCCCGCCCACGGTGGAGATGGGGATGGCGTAGTAGCGCAGGTCTCCGTCGATCACGAAGAACTCATCGATCTCGTCGGGGCTGTAGGTCGGCGTCGTCCTGCGCCCGCTCAGCAAGGAGACCTTCCAGCTGCCGCCCTCGCGAAGCCGTGTGGTCTTGACCTGGACGCGAACGAACCCTTCGGCGCGCTCCACCAGCAGGTCGAACGGGCGCGGCTCCAGCGGCCAGCTGACCGGGCATCCGCAGAGCTCGTAGTGAGCCGCTGCCAGCAGGGAGCCTGCCCGAGGAAGGTTCGCAGGATCCGGCCGGAGAGTCGTCGACCTGTGGGTGAAAGTCGATTGTGGCTCGAGGTGATCCGTGTCGATCCCGAGGCGTGTGGCGTGACCCCGAAGGGCGTGCACGCTCGCGTCGTCCGAGACTCCGACAAGGTCGCCGACACCCCGCCACGTCGTCGACGCAGCAACGGCGTCGGCCAGCGTTCTTGGAGTCCAAGATCGGCCGCCGGTGAAGTGGTGGTAGTCGAGTGCGAGCCGATCCGCGTGCCGGCGCACCGATCTGATCGCCCCCGACGAGGTGGCCGAGAGGCCCAGCGAGCGCAGCACCATCCGCCAGGAGTTGGACGAGGACACGGCCCGCGTCAGCTGTTCGTCGTCGTAGGTCCGCACCTGCACGAAGTTAGCCGTGGGGTGGGACAGGCGGACTGGCCTCCCGATTCCGTCTGAGCGGAGGTGCTGCGGTAGTGTTCGGGTCGCTCGTTCGGACGAGCACTCGGGCTGTGGCGCAGCTTGGTAGCGCACCTGACTGGGGGTCAGGGGGTCGCAGGTTCAAATCCTGTCAGCCCGACCGAGTAGCACGACGCGGAGGCGGTTCCCGCTGGGGACCGCCTTCGGTCGTCCCCAGCGCTGGTCAGGGCCGCAGCCTGTCCAGGATGAGCCGGAAAACCGGCCCGCCGGCGTCCTTCTTCAAGATCGCCTGCGCGTGCGACCGCCCGGGCAGGATCTTCAGCTCGTTGTCGCCGGGGGAGTCGGCGGCGAGCGTGCGGGCCACGTCCACGTTGCGCTCGTCCGCGCTCGCGACGAACAGCTTCGGCTGGGACCCGAGGCCGTCGACGACCACGTTCGGCGACAGCAGCACCAGCCGGTCGGCGAGGTCCGGCTCCTGCGCGCACAGCGTGAGGATGGCGTCGGCCCCGGCGCTCCCGCCCACCAGCGCGACCCGGGAGATGCCGTCGGCCTGCAGCTTGTCGACCGCGTCCTTGATCGCACCCGGCTCGATGCTCTCGACCGCGATCACGGTCGCCCCCTGGGCGGCGATCGCCGGGGCCTGGGCCGCCCAGCTCGCCGCGTCGTACGAGCGGCCGTGCGCGAGCACGACGCCGTAGCGGCCGTCGCCCCACACGAGCGCCTCGTTGCTGCCGATCGCGATCCTGTCACCGTCGGGCGCTGTGCCCGGAGAGTCCGCGGTGCTCGGAGTGGCCGAGCCGGCCGAGGTCGCGGGAGCGTCGGCGGCGGGCCCGGCGTTGTCGTCCGAACCGCACCCCGCGAGAGCAGTCAGGGCGAGCACGGCGAAGGCGAGGAAGAGACGGCGCACCCCACCACCGTACGGGGCGGTCATGATCTGCCCGGGAAGTCGGGACATCGGGCTCATGCGGCCGGGACGCCGGTCGCAGCACGCTTCCATGACAACACCCGAGAACGAGAGAGGTTTTCCGATGTCCCGCACCGCGCGCCCCGTGCGCACCCCCGCCCGTCCCGTCGGCCGAGCCGGCGTCGCCGCGCTGGCGGCCCTCACCCTGGCCGGCTCCGCCGTCGCCACCGGTACGGCGAACGCCGCCGACCCGACGCCCAAGCCGCGTCCCGGCCACGTCCTCGCCAGCGGTCTTTTCAGCCCGCTGAGCATCGAGGTCGCCGCCGACGGCACCCGCTACTACTCCCAGAACTTCGCCGGCTCACTGCACCGGCAGAAGCCCGGCAAGAAGGCCAAGGTCGTCTACCGGAGCACCGGCGGCGTCGAGGTCGGTGCCGTGTCCGTGCGCCGCGGCACCGTCCGGTTCGCGCTCAGCGGCGAGGGCACCACCACGCTGATGGAGCTGCGCAAGGGTGGGAAGGCGAAGAAGATCGCCGACCTGGCGGCGTACGAGAAGACCCGCAACCCGGACCGCGGCGTGCACTACGGCTTCACCGGTCTCCCCGCCGAGTGCGCGGCGCAGTTCCCGGCCGAGGGCATGCCCCCGTCCTACACCGGGATCGTCGAGGCGCACCCGTACGCCACCGCCCAGGTCGCCGGCGGGACGACGTACGTCGCCGACGCGGCCGCGAACGCGATCCTGGCCGTCAAGCCGTCGGGCAAGGTCCGGACCGTGGCAGTGCTCCCGCCCTCGACGCTCAAGATCACCGCCGACTTCGCCGAGCGCTCGGAGTGGCCGGCCTGCTCGGTCGGGCGGACCTACCGTTTCGAGGCCGTCCCGACCGACGTCGAGGTCGGTCCGCGGGGTCGTCTCTACGTGAGCACCCTGCCGGGCGGTCCGGAGGACGGCAGCCTCGGCGCCGCCGCGTCGGTCTACCGGATCAACCCGAAGACCGGTGCCGTGCGCAAGGTCGTCGGCGGCCTGGTCAGCGCGACCGGTCTGGCGGTGAGTCCCCGCGGGAACGTCTACGTGGCCGAGCTCTTCGGCAACCGCGTCGTCCGGATCCTCCGTGGATCCTCGACCCCGACGACCTTCGTCCGCACCCCGATGCCCGGTGACGTCGCCTGGCACGACGGACGCCTGCTCGTCACCAACCAGGTCCTCACCGGGCTGTCCGGTCAGCCCGGGGACGAGCCGGCCGGTCAGGTGGTCCGGTACCGCACGCACTGACCGCACGCGTCCAGATCTCGACCCCGGCTGCCTCCGCGCAGCCGGGGTCGAGCACACTTCAGCCCATGAGCAAGACGAACCCGGGCAACTTCTTCGAGGACTTCACCGTCGGCCAGGTGATCCGGCACGCGACCCCGCGCACGGTCACCGAGGGTGACCGGGCCCTGTACGGCGCCCTGTACCCGACCCGGTTCGCGCTGCCGTCCTCGGCCGCCTTCGCCGAGTCCGTCGGTCTGACCCCGGCGCCCGTCGAGGACCTGGTCGCCTTCCACATCGCCTTCGGCAAGACCGTTCCGGACGTCTCCCTGAACGCCGTCGCCAACCTCGGGTACGCCGAGCTCCGCTTCCACCGCCCCGTGGTCACCGGCGACACCCTGTCGACGAGCTCCGAGGTGATCGGCCTCAAGGAGAACTCGAACGGGAAGACCGGCGTGGTCTACGTGCGCTCGACCGCCGTGAACCAGCGCGGCGAGGTGGCCCTGGACTGGGTCCGCTGGGTGATGGTGCACAAGCGCGACCAGGACGCTCCCGCCCCGGAGACCGTCGTCCCGACCGTGGCCGACGCCGTCGCCGTCGAGGACCTCCTGATCCCCGACGGGCTCGACTTCTCCTCCTACGACTTCGACGCCGCGGGGGAGTCCCACCGCTGGGGCGACTACGCGGTCGGCGAGAAGATCGACCACGTCGACGGGATCACCCTCACCGATGCCGAGCACATGCTCGCGACCCGGCTCTGGCAGAACACCGCGAAGGTGCACTTCAACACCGAGGCGCGCCCCGACGGCAAGCGCCTGGTGTACGGCGGCCACATCATCTCGCTGGCGCGTGCCCTGTCGTTCAACGGTCTCGCGAACGCGCAGCTGATCTCGGCGATCAACGCCGGTGCGCACGCCGCACCGGCCTTCGCCGGCGACACCATCTACGCGTGGTCGGAGGTGCTCGACGTCGCCGACACCCCGGCGCCGGGGGTCGGCGCGATCCGGCTCCGGCTGGTGGCCACCCGGGGGCGCGACACGACCACCACGCTGCGCGGCGAGGACGGCAAGTACGCCGAGGGCGTGCTGCTCGACCTGGACTACTGGGCACTGATCCCGCAGTAGGACGTTTCCTGTCGGTGGGCGGTGGAACGCTCCCGGCATGGACATCTCACGCTTGCAACCGGCCGGGCTCGTCCGCAGCCCGGCGTTCAGCCACGTCGCCGTGGTCCCCGCCGGCGCCACCACGATCTACGTCGGCGGTCAGGACGGTGTCGACGACGCCGGCACGGTGGTCTCGTCCGACGTGGCCGAGCAGTCCGTCCGGGCCGTCGACAACGCCGAGATCGCCCTCGCCGCTGCCGGAGCCACCCTCGCGGACGTCGTGCAGTGGACGGTCCTGATCGACGAGGACGCGGACCTGGGAGCCGCCTACGGCGCGATCGCTCCCCGGCTGGCGACAGGGGGAGCGCCGCCCCTGGTGACGGCAGCGAAGGTGGCCGGTCTCGGCGTTCCCGGCGCGCTCATCGAGATCAGCGCGATCGCCGCGGTGGTCCGATAGCGACAGGTACGGTTTGATGCTCCGGTGAACGATCGCGAACTCCCGACCTCGACCACCTTCGCCGGACGCAGCATCCTGGTCACCGGCGCTTCCTCCGGCCTCGGTGCCGCGACGGTGCGCCGCTTCGCCGCCGGTGGCGGTCAGGTCTACGCCGCCTCCCGGGACCAGGCGAAGCTGGCCGAGGTCGCCGCATCCTGCGCGGAGCTGCCCGGCGAGGTGCGGTTCGGCCCGCTGGACGTCGCCTCGCCCGAGCAGTGCCGTGCCGCCGTCGCAGCGACGGTCGAGGCCTACGGACGGCTCGACGTCCTGGTCAACAACGCCGGTCGGCACGACTTCCGAATCACCACCGAGGTCACCGACGACCAGTGGGTCGGCGACGTGGCGCTGAACCTGAACGGTGCCTTCTTCCTGTCCCAGGCCGCCATTCCGCACCTGCTGGAGGTCGGCGGCAACATCGTCAACGTCGCCTCGGTGGCGGGCCAGATGGGCGAGGCCTACTCCGCCGCGTACACCGCCTCCAAGCACGGCATCGTCGGCCTCACCAAGGCCCTGGCGATCGAGTACCTTAAGACCCCGCTCCGGGTGAACTGCGTCTGTCCCGGCGGGATGGACACCGCCCAGGTGACCACCATCGAGGTCCCCGAGGGAGCGGACTGGGAGCTGATCATGCGGGTCGCCGCCAAGCGCGGTCTGATGACCGCCGACAGCGTCGCAGCCGTCATCGCGTTCCTCGCCTCCGACGACGCGGTGGCGGTGCACGGCAGCATCCAGATGGTCGACCAGGGACACCTGGCGGGCTGAGTGAACCCCTACGAACGTCTCTGCAACCGCGTGGTCCTGGCGGTCAACCGCTGGCTCCACCACCACGGCGCCGTCCGTCCCGGGACCAGGCACGGTGACACCTTCGGCCGCCTCGGCGAGGGCACCTGGATCAGCCACCCGATCGGGACCCAGTACGGACTCGGCTCGGTCTTCGTCGGCGAGGACTGCCTGATCGGGCAGTACACCGTGCTCGCCGTCGGCTACGGTCCGCAGGACGACAACCGTCCGGCCAAGGGCCTCGAGATCGGTGACCGCTGCGTGATCGGCGCCCGCAGCATCCTGACCGCCCACAGCTCGATCACGATCGGTGACGACGTCTGGTTCGGGCAGAACGTCTTCGTCTCCGACGCCAGCCACGGCTACCAGGACCCGGAGACCCCGATCGGCGACCAGCTCGGCGACCACCAGCCGGTCTCGATCGGCTCGGGAAGCTGGATCGGCCACGGTGCGGTGATCCTGCCGGGAACCACCATCGGCCGTCAGGTGGTCATCGGCGCAGGGTCGGTGGTCCGCGGCACGATCCCGGACCACAGCGTCGCGGCCGGTGTGCCGGCCAAGGTGGTGCGTCGCCTGGAGCCCGGCACCGGCTGGGTCGCGACCAACGGATCGGATGTGAAACCGGCGTGGACCGCCGCCGAGGTCGCTGCCCGGATGGCCGGCGAGGCCTGACGTGCCCGTGTCGGACCAGCTGCCGTACCTCGACACGCACACCGTCACGGTCGCGCACGGCCCGCAGCCCGTGTGGGACGCCGTGCTGCGGTTCGCTGCCGACGTCGGCTTCGGTCCTCGGAACCCGTTCGCCCTGCTGCTCGGCACCGAACCTCGCTCCGGCTTCACGGCGGAGGTGGAGGTCCCCGGCCGGGTGCTCGCGCTCACCGGGCGGCACCGGCTCGCGCGGTACCGCCTCGTCCTCGAGGTGGAGCCGCGCACCGAGCAGCGCACCACCCTCCTGCACGCGCACTCGTACGCCGAGTTCCCCGGGGTGCCGGGACGCGCCTACCGTGCGCTGGTGGTGGGAACCGGGCTGCACGTGCTGGCGACGCGCGGCGTGATCCGCGCCATTGCGAGCACGCGGGAGAAGTGACACGGTTCGGCCATGTCGACGACCACCGCCACCGCCACCGTTCCCCGCAGCGCCAGCCACGTCTGGGACGTGCTCGTCGACCACGAAGGCATGTCCTCGTGGGGACCCGGAATCACGGTCACGTTGCAGACAGAGGGAGCCCCCGACCGCAACGGCCTCGGAGCGGTTCGGCGCATCACCGCGCCCGGTCCGGCCCCGGCGATCGTCGAGGAGGTCGTCGCCTTCGAGCCGACCCGCACCTTCGGGTACCGAGCGCTGGGCGGCGTCCCGTTCAAGAACTACGGCGGCACGGTCACGCTGACGCCCCAGGGGGCCTCCACCCGGATCGACTACGCGATCTCGCTGGACGAGCGCGTCCCGGTGGTGGAGAAGGTGGCGGCCGCGGTCGTGGCCCGGGTCCTGCTCACGGCATTGGTGCGCGCCAGCAAGCGCTGATGGACTGCCGCCACTTCGAAGCCTCCACCTGCCGTTCGTGCAGCTGGCTGCCGACGCCGTACGCCGACCAGGTCACCGCGAAGCAGCGGCGGTGCGCCGAGGCGTTGGCGGCTCACCCCGGCGTGGTGTGGGCGGCTCCGTTCACGGGGCAGGAGAGCGGTTTCCGGAACAAGGCGAAGATGGTGGTGTCCGGCACCGTCGAGGCACCGGTCCTCGGCATCACCGGCCCGGACGGGGGAGTGGACCTGGTCGACTGCGGCCTGCACGTCACCGCGGTCGCGTCAGCGCTGCCGGTGCTCGCGGAGTTCGTCACCCGCGCGCGGCTGGAGCCGTACGACGTGCGGTCCCGCCGCGGTGAGCTCAAGTACCTGCTCGTGACAGGGGCGCCGGACGGCGCCCTGATGGTGCGGTTCGTGTGCCGGTCGCAGGAACCCGTCACCCGGCTCCGCAAGCACCTGCCCTGGCTGACCGATGCGCTGCCGTCGCTGCGCGTCGCGAGCGTGAACCTGCAGCCCGAGCCCAAGGCGGTCCTCGAGGGCGACGTCGAGATCGTGCTGACCGAGCACGACGAGCTGACGATGACGCTCAACGACGTCGAGCTCGCCCTGCGTCCGCAGAGCTTCTTCCAGACCAACACCGAGGTGGCCGCCGCGCTGTACCGCGAGGCTCGTTCCTGGGTCGAGGACTCCGGGGCCAGCACCGTGTGGGATCTCTACAGCGGGGTCGGTGGCTTCGCGCTGCACCTCGCGCGGCAGGACCGCGACGTCGTCGGGATCGAGGTCTCTGCCGAGGCCGTCCTCAGCGCGCAGGAGACTGCCCGCCGTACGGGCGCACGGGCGCGCTTCGAGGTCGGCGACGCCGCGTCGTACGCCGCCCGGTCCGGCGCCGTGCCCGACCTGGTCGTGGTCAACCCGCCGCGGCGGGGGATCGGTGGCGATCTCGCCGGCTGGTTGGAGAACAGCAGCGTCGCCCTGGTCCTGTACTCCAGCTGCAACCCCGAGAGCCTGTCGGCCGACCTGGCTGCGATGCCGAGCCTCCGCCCGGTGCGCGGCAGGTTGTTCGACATGTTCCCGCAGACCGCGCACGCCGAGGTCCTCGTGCTTCTCGAACGTGCACCGGCCACGGCAGCCCGATAGCCTGCGCGGGTGACCGAACGCCTGCACCCCCGCGCTCTGGCCGTGCTCGTCGGCATGGCCGCCCTGGTGATCGCACTCGCGGGGTTGCGCAGCATCGGCGACATCATCGGGCCGGCCTTCCTGGCGGTCGTGCTGATCATCACCGTCTACCCGATCCGCAGCTGGATGGTCCGCAAGCGCGTCCCCGCGGGCGTCGCCGCGCTGGTGCTGCTGCTGTCGGTCTACCTGCTGCTGGTGCTGCTGACGTTCGCGCTGGTGCTCTCGGTCGCACGGCTGGCCGAGCTGGTACCGGAGTACAGCGACCAGTTCAACGGCTACATCAACGACATCGCCGGGTGGCTGGAGAACCGCGGGGTCGGCGCCGACCAGGTCCGCACCATCACCAACGAGTTCGACTACGGCAGCCTGGTGGGCGCCGCGACGGACATCCTGCAGAGCATCCTGGGGATCCTGTCCGACCTCGTCTTTATCCTGATCCTGCTGCTGTTCCTGGCCTTCGACGCGGCTCCGACCACCCACGTGGTCGCGACGCTGAAGAACAGCAAACCCGATTTCGTCGAGGCGCTCGCCTCGTTCGCCTCCGGCGTCCGCCGGTACATGGCGGTCTCGGCCGGCTTCGGTCTGGTCTGTGCCGTCCTGGACTCGGTCGCGCTGGTGATCATGGGCATCCCGGGTGCGTTCGTGTGGGGCGTGCTCTCCTTCGTCACCAACTTCATCCCCAACATCGGCTTCGTCGTCGGCGTGGTGCCTCCTGCACTCATCGGGCTGCTCGAGGGCGGCCCCGGGATGATGATCGCGGTGATCGTCGTCTACGTGGTGATCAACTTCGTCGTCCAGTCGGTCGTCCAGCCGCGTATCATCGGTGACGCGGTCGGCCTCTCGGCGACGTTGACGTTCCTGTCGTTGATCTTCTGGGCCGCGATGATCGGCCCGCTCGGCGCGCTGCTCGCAGTCCCGCTCAGCCTGTTGTTCAAGGCGCTGCTCGTCGAGGCCGATCCCGAGGCTCGGTGGCTGCTCCCGCTGATCTCTGGCAAGGCCGAGGCCAAGACCTAGAACTCCTCAACTCCGCCGTCACGCTGCCGTTCTTACCTGCAGACGCGAGGAGGCGGCGATGACGGACGACAACGGAGCAGCGGCGGGACCTGCGGTGTGCGGGTGCGGCCAGGACCTGGACGACACCCGGCTGTCCTCCTGCCCGCGGTGCGGCTGCCAGACGGCGCGGGTGGCGTAGGCCGGGTCGCACGTCCTGCAGGGGTCCTGCAGGGCTAGGGTGGCCCCGACATGAGCAGCGCCCCGAACGACCACCACCTCCGCGACGGAGCCCCCCAGACCTCCCTCATCTGGACGCTTCCGAACGCGATCAGCTTCGCGCGCCTGCTCGGCGTCCCGCTGTTCCTGTGGCTCGTCCTGGGTCCCGAGGAGGACGTGTGGGCGCTCATCGTGCTGATGGCGTCCGGTTTCACCGACTGGCTGGACGGCTACCTCGCGCGCAGGCTCCACCAGACCTCCAAGCTGGGGGAGATCCTGGACCCGGTCGCCGACCGGCTCTACATCCTCGCCGTCGTGGTCGGGCTCGCGTTCCGCGAGATCATCCCGTGGTGGATCGCGATCATCCTGCCTGCGCGGGATGCGTTCCTCTGGTTGCTCGTGCCGTTCCTGCGCACCCGGGGCTACAGCGCCCTGCCGGTGCACTTCCTCGGCAAGGCCGCAACGGCCAACCTGCTCTACGCCTTCCCGCTCCTCTTCGTCGGTGACGGCACCAGCACCTTCGAGACCCTTGCCAAGGTCTTCGGCTGGGCGTTCGCGATCTGGGGGATGGGCCTCTACTGGTGGGCCGGACTGCTCTACGCCTGGCAGGTGCGCAAGCTGCTCGCGGATCGTGACCGTCGGGCCCCCGAGCTGCCGCTGAACCGGGCTCCGGGATCGGACTGAGCCGTGGCGGAGCAGCAGCTGCCCGAGCGGGTGACGATGGGCTTGCTGCCCTACATCAACGCGCACGCGCTCGACGAGGACTACGCCGCCGCGGCCGAGCAGCGGGAACGGACGGCGACGGGCCAGCGGCGCAAGGTCGGCGTGCGGGGCGCTGCCGTGCTCGCGATCTTCGCGGTCCTCGCGGTCGTGGCCGGCCTGCAGACCTCTCGCAACAGCAGCTCCGCGGAACGCGAGCGTCGGGAGCTGATCAGCCAGGTCAAGAGTCAGCGCGCCGCGGTCACCGAGCAGCGCCGCACGATCGAGGCGCTGCAGGGCCTCAACCGCCGCCTGGAGGACCAGCTCTTCGCCAACTCGGGCAGCTCGAACGGTCTGCTCGAGCAGGTCGCCCTGCTCGGTCTGCGCAGCGGCATCGCCCCCGCCAAGGGCCCCGGTGTCCTCATCGTCGCCGACGACGCCCCCGATGCCGAGAGTGACCGCAACCGGGTGCTCGACAGCGACCTGCAGAAGCTCGTCAACGGCCTGTGGCAGGCAGGTGCCGAAGCCATCTCCATCAACGGGGAGCGCCTGACCGCACTGTCCGCGATCCGGCACGCCGGTACGGCGATCACCGTCAACTTCACCTCGCTCGGGCGGCCGTACCGGATCTCGGCGATCGGGAACCCCGACCAGCTGCCCGCACGGTTCGCGGAGACGACGAGCGGGCAGGCATGGTTGGATCTGCAACGCGAGGTCGGTTTGCGGTACTCGCTCAAGACGCAGTCCTCCCTGCGGCTCCCCGGAGCCGACGTCCCGCAGCTGCGGTACATCGAGGACGAGAACGGCAAGAACAAATTCGGGAGGGACGAGGAATGATCGCGATCATCGGGTTGGTCGTCGGCGTCGTCATCGGTCTGGTCGTCAAACCGGACGTCCCGCTCGGGCTCGAGCCCTACCTGCCGATCGCGGTGGTCGCCGCCCTGGACGCCGTGTTCGGCGCCCTGCGGGCCTTCCTCGACGGGCTGTTCGACGACAAGGTCTTCGTCGTCTCGTTCATCAGCAACGTGTTCATCGCCGCGCTGATCGTCTTCCTCGGCGACAAGCTCGGCGTCGGTGCCCAGCTCTCGACCGGCGTGATCGTCGTCCTCGGGATCCGCATCTTCGCCAACGTCGCCGCCATCCGCCGGCACATCTTCCACGCATGAGCGACGAGAACCCCGAGGAGGCCACCGGGCCCACCGCACGGGAGCGCCTGGTGCGGGCGCTGCTCCACCCGGGTCGTGGCCAGGTGACGGCCGCCGTCCTGCTTGCCGTACTCGGCACCGCCGGCGTCACCCAGGTGCGGATCGCGGGCACCGACGACGACCTGTCCGGCCTGCGCCAGGCCGACCTGATCCAGGCGCTCAACGGACTGCAGGCGGCCTCGCAGCGCAACGACCAGGACATCCGCGACCTGCAGAAGACCCGGGACTCGTTGCGCGACAACAACGCGCGCACGTCGACCGCGCTGAAGCAGGCGAAAGCGGAGCTCGGGGCGCTCGGGATCCTGGCGGGCACTCTGCCGGCGACCGGTCAGGGCATCCGGATCACGGTGAAGGTTCCCGACTCCGGCATCAGCCTCAACTACCTGCTCGACGGTATCGAGGAGCTCCGTGACGCCGGTGCCGAGGCGATGGAGATCAACGACAAGGTCCGGGTGGTCGCGCAGACGTCGTTCGAGGCTGCTGACGGCGGCGTCGACATCGACGGGCAGGTTCTCACCTCGCCGTTCGTGATCGACGCCATCGGTGACCCCGACGGACTGACCGCAGCCCTCCGCTTCCCCGGCGGCTTCGTCGACGACCTGGCCCTGGACGAGGGCACGGTGTCGATCAAGAAGCTCGACAAGGTGAAGATCACCGTCCTGCGCAAGGCCGTCGAGCCGCGCTACGCGGAGTCGACGCCACCGCGGTGAACGCGGACGATAGGTTTGCCCCAGCAGCACCCGACCCGAACGGCCCAGCACCGAGGAGAGCACCGTGTTTCCCGACGACCTGAAGTACACCGCCGAGCACGAGTGGGTCCGCACCCCGGGCGAGACCGCGGGTTCGGTCCGGATCGGCATCACCGACTACGCCCAGGAAGCCCTCGGCGACATCGTGTACGTGCAGCTGCCCGAGCTCGGTGACGCTGTCACCGCGGGTGCGTCCGTCGGTGAGCTGGAGTCCACGAAGTCGGTCTCCGACGTCTACTCGCCCGTCACCGGCGAGGTCGTCGCTCGCAACGAGGCGCTCGACGCGACGCCCGAGCTCGTCAACAGCGACCCCTACGGAGCAGGTTGGCTCTTCGAGGTGGCTGTCGCCGAGGGGGCCGACACCTCCGAGCTGATGGACGCCGCGACGTACGAGTCCACCGTCGCCTCCTGAACCGGGCTCCGCGATCCGCCCACCCCGTTGCGCTGCACTGATAGGTTGAGATCACGAAGGGTGAACCTCCACTAATGGTTGAAGGTTCCGTCGAGGCAGGTCATCTCAGGAGAGGCGCAGGGCATGCAGACGTGTTCGCAGTGCGGGAGCCAGAACGTCGACGGTAGTCGGTTCTGCTCCCATTGTGGTCATGCTCTGGAGACGTCCGATGTCCCCGCTGAGACCACCGCGACGATCACGTTCGGCTCGACGCAGGCCCGTCCGGTCGACCCGGAGGACGGCTCGGGACTGAACGAGGCGGACGCCGCTGCGGCGGACGCCCTCCCGCCGGGCAACGCCCTGCTGATCGTGCAGCGGGGTCCGGGAGCGGGCAGCCGCTACCTGCTCGACACCGACCTGGTCAGCGCCGGTCGGCACCCCGAGAGCGACATCTTCCTCGACGACATCACGGTCTCGCGCCGGCACGTCGAGCTGCGCCGTGAGGGCGGTACCTTCCGCGTCTCCGACGTGGGCAGCCTCAACGGCACCTACGTCAACCGTGACCGGATCGACGACGCGTTGCTCCAGAACGGTGACGAGGTCCGGATCGGCAAGTTCCGGCTGGTCTTCTTCGCCAGCGCCGCGACGGGGGACTGAGACGTGCGGCAGTCCGCCCGCAAGAGCATCGGGCAGGCGCTCGCCGACCTGTCGGCGGAGTTCCCCGAGGAGGACATCAAGGAGTCCAAGCTCCGGTTCCTGGAGTCCGAGGGTCTGCTGGAGCCCGAGCGCACGCCGTCGGGCTACCGCAAGTACTCCGAGCAGGACATGGAGCGGCTGCGCTACATCATCCGCGCCCAGCAGCACTACCTGCCGCTGAAGGTGATCCGCGAGCACCTCGACGCGATCGACCGTGGCTTGGAGCCAGCTCCGTTCGGAGCGTCCCCGCAGGTGCCGGGCGGCTCGCTCCCCGGTGCGCTGGGGGATCCCGGCGTCAACGAGCTGCTGCGCGCCGACCGGGCCGACGTGCGGGTCTCCCGACGTGAGCTCCTGAAGACCGCGGAGATCACCGAGGAGTTCCTCGAGCAGCTCGAGGGCTTCGGCATGGTGCGGACCCGGGCCGGCTCCAAGCACTTCGACGCCGACGCGGTCGTGATCGCGAAGGTCGCCGCCGAGCTCGCGGCGTTCGGCATCGAGCCGCGTCACCTGCGGTCCTTCAAGGCGGCCGCCGACCGCGAGGTCGGCCTGGTCGAGCAGGTCGTCGCACCGATCCGCCGCAGCCGTGAGGACGGCGCCGAGGGCCGTGCCGCCCAGGCCATCGAGGACATCGCCGCACTGTCGCTGCGTCTGCACGCCACGCTGGTGCGCACCGGTCTCCGCTCGATGCGCTGACATGCTCCGAGTAGGCTCGAAGCGTGATCGTCGCTTGCGCTCCTCAACGCTTCTTCGTCTACTCGGCCTCGAGCAAGCTCGGGCACTCGGTAGGCTCGAAGCGTGCGTGAGGTCGAAGTAGTCGGAGTCCGGGTGGAGATGCCCTCCAACCAGCCGCTCGTCCTGCTCCGCGAGACCGACGGCGAGCGCTACCTGCCGATCTGGATCGCCGGCAGCGAGGCGACGGCCATCGCGTTCGCCCAGCAGGGTGTCGTCCCGCCACGCCCCCTGACCCACGACCTGATGAAGGACGTGCTCGAGGCCAACGGCGCCGTCCTGGACGAGGTCCGGATCACCGCGATGAACGACGGTGTCTTCTTCGCCGTCCTCGCCTTCGAGAGCGGGGTCGAGGTGGACGCGCGCCCGTCGGACTCGATCGCCCTGGCGCTGCGGACCGGGTCCCGGATCGTGTGCTCCGAGGAGCTGCTCGACGAGATCGGCATCGCTGTCCCGGACGAGCGGGAGGAGGAGGTCGAGAAGTTCCGGGAGTTCCTCGACCACGTCTCTCCCGAGGACTTCGAGAGCCCCCAGGAGTAGCGGCCCGACCGCGCCCAAAGCCTCAAGTTCGACTTCAGAGTTTCGCGACACGCCGGTGAGCGTCTTTGGTAAACCCTCAACCTGAGGTTTACCTTTCTCTGGAACTTCGCTGTAACTCCATGGTTGAGATTTCTGCTCGGCAGGCGCTCGACCACCCTTCCCCAGGGGTTACGCTCAGTGGAGGAGACTTGGAGGTCGTAGTGGGCATCAACAGTGGAGACGGCAAGTCCGTAGCCGAGATCGACGCGCAGGCGGAGCTTGCCGCAGCGAAGGCTGCCGAGTCCGCCGACCAGCAGGGACTGCTGTTCAGCGAGGACGTCTCGACCCTTCCGGCTGACCTGGGTTACCGCGGTCCGACCGCGTGCAACGCCGCCGGGATCACCTACCGCCAGCTCGACTACTGGGCCCGCACGGGTCTGGTCGAGCCCACCGTCCGCAGCGCGACCGGGTCCGGCACCCAGCGCCTGTACGGCTTCCGCGACATCCTCCTGCTCAAGGTCATCAAGCGCCTGCTCGACGCCGGCGTCTCGCTGCAGCAGATCCGTACCGCCGTGGCCCACCTGCGTGCCCGCGGGACCGACGACCTCACCCGCGTGACGCTGATGAGCGACGGCGCCTCGGTCTACGAGTGCACCAGCAACGACGAGGTCATCGACCTGCTCCAGGGTGGCCAGGGTGTCTTCGGCATCGCGATCGGCGGCGTGTGGCGCGAGATCGAGGGTTCGCTCGCCGAGCTGCCCTCCGAGCGCACCGCCGAGGAGGCGGACGCGACCGCGGACGCCAACGACGAGCTGGCGGCCCGCCGCCAGGCGCGGATGTCGGGCTGATCCAGCCCGGTTCGCAGCACCAGCAACAAACTCCAGTCTCAACCAGCCCCGTTCCGGTCCTCGACCGGGACGGGGCTGGTACTTTTGGTCCCTGCTGGACATCCCGCGCGGGAGAGTCTCCGGCGGTACGACGAGGTACCGAACCGGAGCGCCGAAGGGGCAACTCCTCCCCGGAACCTCTCAGGCGCACGGACTGCGCGGGACAGGCAACTCTGAAGGACATCGTGTCCGACAGAGGGGGAGGTGACCCGACCTTGCTTTTGGGAGCCTCATGTCTGCTCGTCCCTTCGTCGACCGTCACATCGGGCCCGACGACGCCGCCATCGCCGAGATGCTCAAGGTCGTCGGTTTCGACTCCCTCGACGCCCTGATGGAAGCGGCCGTCCCCGGTCGGATCCGCGCCGAGAAGGCGCTCTCGCTCCCCGAGGCGGCCTCCGAGGCGACCGCGGCCGCGGAGCTGCAGGCGCTCGCCGGCCGCAACGAGCCCGGTACGCCGATGATCGGCCTCGGCTACCACAGCACGATCACCCCGCCGGTGATCCGGCGCAACGTGCTCGAGGACCCGTCCTGGTACACCGCGTACACGCCGTACCAGCCGGAGATCAGCCAGGGCCGTCTCGAGGCGCTGCTCAACTTCCAGACGATGATCGCCGACCTCACCGGCTTGCCGACCTCCAACGCGTCCTTGCTGGACGAGGGCACGGCGGCCGCGGAGGCGATGACGCTCGTCCGTCGCGCTGCGCCCAAGGCGAACGGCCCCTTCGTCGTCGACGCCGACGCGCTGCCGCAGACCATCGAGGTGGTCCGGACCCGGGCCGAGGGGATGGGCATCGACGTCCTCGTGGCCGACCTGACCGACGGCCTGCCCGCGGGCGAGCTCAGCGGCCTCCTGGTGCAGTACCCGGGCGCCTCGGGCCGGATCACCGACCCGCGGGCCCTGATCGCCGCCGCCCAGGAGCGCGGCGCGCTCGCGGTCGTGGCTGCCGACCTGCTCGCCTTGACCCTGCTGGAGGCGCCGGGCACGCTGGGCGCCGACGTGGTGGTCGGCTCCTCGCAGCGCTTCGGCGTGCCGCTGTTCTACGGCGGACCGCACGCCGGGTACATGTCGGTGCGCGCCGGTCTCGAGCGGCACCTGCCGGGTCGTCTGGTGGGCGTCTCGGTCGACGCGGCCGGGCGGCCGGCGTACCGGCTCTCGCTGCAGACCCGCGAGCAGCACATCCGCCGCGACCGGGCCACCTCCAACATCTGCACCGCCCAGGTGCTGCTGGCCGTCACGGCGGCCATGTACGCCGTCTACCACGGCCCGGACGGGCTGCGCGCGATCGCGCGCGGCATCCACGACCTGGCCGCCCGTACCGCAGCGTCCCTGACCAACGCGGGTCTGACGGTGCTGACCGACGCGTTCTTCGACACCTTCCAGGTCGCCGTCCCGGGTCGTGCGGCCGAGGTGGTGGCCGCAGCGCGCGCCGAGGGCGTGCACCTGCTCCAGGTCGACGCCGACACGGTCGGCTTGTCGTTCGGCGAGACCGCCGACGCCGGGACGCTGCGGGCGATCCATGCCGCGTTCGGCATCACCCCGGCAGCGGTCGAGCCCGGCCGCGTGCTGCCCGAGGCGCTCAACCGGACAACCGACTTCCTGACCCACGAGGTGTTCAACAAGCACCGCTCCGAGACCTCGATGCTGCGCTACCTGCGTCGGCTCTCGGCCCGGGACTACGCGCTGGACCGCGGCATGATCCCGCTCGGCTCCTGCACCATGAAGCTGAACGCCACCTCCGAGATGGAGCCGATCAGCCTGCCCGGCTTCGCGAACCTGCACCCGTTCGTCCCGGCCGCCGACGCCGGTGGGTACGCCGAGCTGGTGAGCGACCTCGAGGGCTGGCTCGCCGAGGTGACCGGCTACGACCGCGTCTCGATCCAGCCGAACGCCGGTTCCCAGGGCGAGCTCGCCGGTCTGCTGGCGATCCGGGGGTACCACCTCGCGAACGGCGACACCGAGCGCAACGTCTGCCTGATCCCGTCGTCGGCACACGGCACCAACGCCGCCTCGGCGGTGATGGCCGGCATGAAGGTGGTCGTGGTGAAGTCGGCCGACGACGGATCGGTCGACCTCGACGACCTGCGCGCGCAGGTGGAGGCACACGCGGCCGACCTCGCCGCGATCATGGTGACCTACCCCTCCACGCACGGTGCGTACGAGGACACGATCTCGGAGCTCTGCGGCATCGTGCACGACGCCGGCGGTCAGGTCTACATCGACGGCGCCAACTTCAACGCGCTGCTCGGCCACGCCAAGCCCGGTCACTTCGGGGGCGACGTGAGCCACCTGAACCTGCACAAGACGTTCTGCATCCCGCACGGTGGCGGCGGTCCGGGTGTCGGCCCGGTCGCCGTCCGCGAGCACCTGGCGCCGTACCTCCCGACCCATCCGCTGCACCCCGAGGCGGACAAGCGCAGCGGGATCGGCCCGATCAGCGCGGCGCCGTACGGCTCGGCGGGGATCCTGCCGATCTCGTGGGCCTACGTGCGGATGATGGGGGCGGAGGGACTCACCCGCGCCACCGCGGTCGCGGTGCTCGCTGCCAACTACGTCGCCGCTCGTCTCGACGAGCACTTCCCGGTGCTCTACCGCGGCCACAACGGCCTGGTCGCGCACGAGTGCATCCTCGACGTCCGCGGTATCTCCAAGGACACCGGGGTGAGCGTCGACGACATCGCCAAGCGCCTCATCGACTACGGCTTCCACGCCCCGACGATGAGCTTCCCGGTCGCTGGGACGCTGATGGTCGAGCCCACCGAGAGCGAGGACCTGGCCGAGATCGACCGATTCGTCGACGCGATGATCGCGATCCGCGGCGAGATCGCGAAGGTCGTCTCGGGGGAGTGGGCCGCCGGAGCGAACCCGCTCACCGGAGCCCCGCACACCGCCGACGCGATCAACCAGGACCTGCCGTACGACGTCGCCACCGCGGTCTTCCCGAACGGGTTCGACCCGGACAAGTACTGGCCGCCGGTCAACCGGATCGACCAGGCGTACGGCGACCGAAACCTGGTCTGCTCCTGCCCGCCGCCCGAAGCCTTCGCGTGACGGTTCGCCAGCAGGCGGTCCTCGACCGGGCCCAGGCCGAGGGACGGCTGCCCTCGGTCGTGGGCGGTACCGTCCAGGACGGCCGGTTGACGTGGACCGGGATCGCCGGGGACGGGGGCGCGGTCGACGCCCAGTACCGGATCGGGTCGATCACGAAGACGATGACGGCGGTGCTGGTGATGCAGTGCCGTGACGACGGCCTGCTCGGCCTGGACGACGAGCTCGGACGGTTCCTGCCCGGCACCGGGTACGCCGCGCACACGGTGCGCGACCTGCTCCGGCACTCCTCGGGGATGCAGGCCGAACCGGTCGGCCCCTGGTGGGAGCGGTCACCCGGCGTCGACGTGGAGACCCTCGTGGCGGCCAACGACGGCAGCGGCCAGGTGCTCGCGCCGGGGACGACCTTCCACTACAGCAACCTCGGGTACGCACTGCTGGGGGAGACGGTCGCCCGACTGCGCGGCGAGATCTGGTGGGACCTCGTGGCGGAGCGGTTGCTGGCACCGCTGGGCATGACCCGGACGACGTACCTGCACACGGGTGAGCACGCGCAGGGCTACAGCGTCGGGCACTTCGACGGCACCCTGACCCGTGAGCCGCACGCCGACACCGGAGCGATGGCGCCGGCCGGACAGGTCTGGAGCACGCTGGCGGACCTCGCCCGCTGGGTCGACTTCCTGGCGACGGGTCACCCCGAGATCCTCGCGGCCACGACCCTGGAGGAGATGAGCGCACCAGCCCCGCACGGCGAGTACGGCCTGGGCCTGCGCCGGATGGTGGACGGCGACAGGGTCCTGGTCGGTCACACCGGTTCGATGCCCGGGTTCCAGGCCTGCGCTTTCGTCGACCGGAGGACCCGGACCGGGGCGGTGGCCCTGAGCAACGCGACCACGGGCCTGGCGACCGACGTGCTCGCCCCCGCCCTGCTCGACGGTGCTGAGGAGTACGCCGGCGAGCGCTGGAGTCCGTCGGTGGCTCCGGAGGAACGGGTCGCCGAGCTTCTCGGCGTCTGGTTCTGGGGCAACACCGCCCACGAGCTGCGCTGGTCCAACCAGCTGCTCGAGCTGCGGACGCTCCAGGACGCCCGGCTCTCCGACAGGTTCGAGGTCGGCCCGGACCGGATCCGCGGGGTCGAGGGCTACCTGCTCGGGGAGACCCTCGAGGTCGTGCAGCGGGACGCCGAGGGCCGTCCGGAGGCCCTCGAGTGCGCGACGTTCCGCTACACGCGAGTGCCCTACCCGGACGGCCCCTAGTTTCGGCAGGCTCAACCGACGGTGCCTACTGCAGCGTCATGTTGGGCTCACCGTTGCCGTTGAGGCCGTTGGACCCCCGCACGCAGGTGCCGCTCTTCGGCGCACCGCCGTTGTAGGCCTGGCGCACGCAGTTGCGCAGCGCCTTCTGACCCCAGTAGTTCGGGTGCAGCGATTCCTGGATGTAGTAGTTGCCCGTCGCCGTGGCGGTGCGGATGGTGTTGATCCACTCCGTCTTGTCGACGGCGCCGGCCGTGGTCCAGCTCGGCAGACCCTTCTCCTCGAGAAGACCGACGGTGTTCTCGCACAGCCGACGGCCGTTGAACGCGTTGGCGACGTTGATCGTCTTCACGTTGGTCAGTCCCGACGCGGTGATCGCCTCACTGATCGTCTGGTTGATCTTCGGCAGCAGGGTGCTGTTCGCGTAGTCGGCGTCGGCGTTCCAGAAGCCGCAGCCGCCGGTGCTCTGCCGGGTGTAGCCGGACTCGGAGTACCGGATGCCGGATCCGTTGGGCAGGGGGGACATGTAGTTGGAGACCAGCAGCGTCCAGGAGCCGTCGGCGTACCCGGCGTTGCGCATCGCGGTGCGCACGTTCTGGAACGCCCCAGCGATCTCGGCGCGACGGGAGCTCACCGCCGAGGTCGACAGGTTGTTGACCACGATGCTGTCGTCCTTGCAGTAGTCCTTCCACCACGTCGGCGATCCGAGGAAGTCGACGACGCACTGGGTCACGATGCCCGCGAAGTCGAAGTTGTTGC
Organism: Marmoricola sp. OAE513; assembly: GCF_040546585.1. Classification (NCBI taxonomy): domain Bacteria; kingdom Bacillati; phylum Actinomycetota; class Actinomycetes; order Propionibacteriales; family Nocardioidaceae; genus Marmoricola; species Marmoricola sp. OAE513. Next base: position 3,750,628 of record NZ_JBEPOC010000001.1, read on the forward strand.
CGCCGATGCTGATCTGCACCATCTTCACGTTGTGCGTGGCGGCGAAGTTCTGCAGCATCAGTGCCTGGCCCTGGTTGCCGCCGGAGCTGTAGAAGTCGATGCCGGGCTTGAAGTTCGACCCGTCGGTGTAGGTCCCGGTCTTGGCCCCGGAGCACGCCAGGTTGAGCGAGCTGATCCCGCCGCCGATGGCGATCTCCGCCGACTTGCTGCGGTGGCACCGGTTGATCGTCTCGGCGTTGTTCGCGGCGTTGTCGAAGTACGCGGTGCCGCCGAGCGCGTCGTGGAGGGACTCGCCGTTGTTGGTGTTGCCCGCCCAGCGGCCGGCCTCGCCGGAGATGTAGGAGTCGCCGACGGACACGACGTACGGCGTCCCGACCCCCGGGCCGTCGGCGTGGGCCGGATCGGCGAAGGTGACCGCGCTGAGGCCGACGGTCGCGAGCGACAGGGCGGTCAGGATGGTGAGACGGCGACGCAAGGGGAGGGATGACACCGGATTGCCTCCTGGCTGGGTGAGGAGCCCGAGCGGGCTCCCCCGCAACGTAGTGGCCCCGGTCACACCTCCGGCAGTCTTGTACTCAATCGCGGTTACTGGTAGGTAACCGCCGGGCCCTCAGAGCGCCTGGGAGACCGAGCTCATGTTGAAGTCGGGGATCCGCAGCGCCGGGGTCGCGGTCCGGGAGAAGTAGTCGTCGCCCCACTCGCGGCCGAAGCTCGGCACCGTGGCCGACGCCGCGGTGAACCGCTTGAGCAGGTCGACGGGGGACTCGTTGAACCGGAAGTTGTTGACCGCGCCGACGATCTCGCCGCCCTCGACCTTGTAGACGCCGTCACGGGTGAGCCCGGTCAGCAGGAGCGTCTGCGGGTCGACCTCGCGGATGTACCAGAGACAGGTGAGCAGCAGGCCGTCCTCGAGCCCTGTCACCAGGTCGCCCTCGGAGCCCGAGCCACCGGCGACGTCGAGCACGAGGTTGTCGATGCCGGGGGTCGTCGCCAGTCCGGTGAGCCCTGCCGAGTGCCGTGTCTGCAGCAGCGAGGTCAGCACGCCGTCAGTGATCCAGGACGTCGGACCGAGCGGAAGACCGTTGTCGTAGACGCTGCTGTCGTTGCCCGAACCGCTCGCGATCACGAACGGCGCGGCGCCGAGGCCCGGGTAGCCGGGGTCCGAGTGCAGGGTGACCCGCGGGTCGACGATCTGCTCGCCGACGCGGGTGCCTCCGCCGGACTTCGAGTACACCGTCTGACCGTCGTGGGCCACCCGCGCGCCGGCGCTCCAGTACGCGTCGATCATGAGGTCGGCCACGGCTCCGGGGGGCAGCACGGTGTCGTAGCGTCCGGCCGGCAGGTCGATGCGCCGAGCGCCCCAACCGATCCGGGTGGCGACGTCGGCAGCCATCCTCGCTGCGGAGACGTCGGAGAAGTCGCGGGTGGCACCTCCCACCCACGCGCTGGTCGAGAGATCGGTCGGCTTGCCGGTGCAGCCGTAGTGGCCGGTCGGCTGGACGTGCCGCAGCCTCAGGCCGGTGCTGGACCCGAGGTAGGTGGTGGTGACCTCGTGGTTCACGAAGCCGTAGAGGATCCGGTCCTCGGCCTCGGCGCGCTCGAACTCGCGCCCGAGCTCGGTGGCGAAGTCGCGGTAGACCTCGATCGAGGTGGTCTCGGCCGGGTCGTCCCAGTCTGCGGCGGCGCCCTCGGTGAGCAGGTCGGCGCGGTCCTCAGCAGGCTGCGCCAGCAGAGCCGCGGCGTCGGCCTGGGCAACGAGGTCGGCGACCTGCTCGGGGGAGGCGGCCGTGCCGCTCACCGACGCGTTGCCGTCGCCGGCGAAGGCGATCACCGTGACGCCGATGCTGTGCATGACCCCGTTGGTGGTCAGGGTGTTGTTCGCCCACCGCAGGTTCGCGCTGCTGGAGTCCTGGACGATGACGATGCACGCCGGTGAGGTCGAGGCGTCGAGCGCGTGCTCGACCAGGTGCTGGGGCTTGACGAGCGCCATCAGATGTCCTCTCCTTCGCCGCCCTCGGCGGCCACGTTGAGCACGTTCACGTCCCGGAACAGCGCGCTCGGGCAGCCGTGGCTGACCGCTGCGACCTGGCCCGGTTGGGCCTTGCCGCAGTTGAACGCCCCGCCGAGCACGTAGGTCTCCGGGCCGCCCACGGCACTCATCGAGTTCCAGAAGTCCGTGGTGGTCGCCTGGTAGGCGACGTCGCGCAGCTGTCCGCGCAGCTCGCCGTTCTCGATCGCGTAGAAGCGCTGGCCGGTGAACTGGAAGTTGAAACGCTGCATGTCGATGGACCAGGACTTGTCGCCGACGATGTAGATCCCGCGCTCGACCTGGCTGATCAGGCCGGCGGTGTCGGGGCCGTCGGGGTCCGGTTGGAGACTCACGTTCGCCATCCGCTGGATCGGGATGTGCCCGGGGGAGTCGGCGTAGGCGCACCCGTTGGAGCGACCACCGTTCAACGCCGCACCGAACGTGTGCGCCATCGGGCGGTCGAGCTGGTACCCCACCAGGACTCCGTCCTTGACGATGTCCCAGCTCTGGGCGGCGACGCCCTCGTCGTCGTACCCGATGGTGGCCAGGCCGTGGGTCTGGGTGCGGTCCCCGGTGACGTGCATGAGGGCCGAGCCGTACTGCAGCGTGCCGAGCTTGTCCGGTGTCGCGAACGACGTGCCGGCGTAGTTCGCCTCGTAGCCCAGGGCACGGTCGAGCTCGGTCGCGTGGCCGATCGACTCGTGGATGGTCAGCCACAGGTTGCTGGGGTGGATGACAAGGTCGTAGGTGCCCGCCGTGACGCTGGGGGCCGAGAGCTTCTCGTCGAGCAGGGCCGGGAGCTCGGCGAGCTCGGCCCCGAAGTCGTAGCCGCCGTCGACGAGGTACTCCCACCCGCGACCGACCGGCGGGGCGATCGAGGCCATCGAGTCGAAGCGGTCCCCGCGCGAGCCGTGCACCTCGATCGACGGCATCAGCCGCACCCGCTGCTGGGTCGTGCTGGTGCCGGCCAGGTCGGCGTAGAACTTGTTCTCCAGCACCTGCTGCAGGCCGCCGGTGGCGTGCTCGACGACGTCGGCGGCGAGCAGCGTGCTGGTCCAACCGCGGAACAGGTCGACCTTCTCCCCGAGCGGTACGTCCCACGGGTTGATCTCGTACGCCGAGGACCAGGCGACGTCGTCGTAGAGCGGCTCGGTGGCCAGGTCGACTGGTCGCCGGGTCATCTCGGCCGCCACGAGTGCGACGTTCACCGCCTGCTCGGCGACGGTGATCGCCTCGGAGCTGGTGAGCAGGACCCCGGACGCGAAACCCCAGGCCCCGCGGTGGATGACGCGCACGGCGAAGCCGAGGTCCTCGACGTCCTCCGCGCCTTGCAGGCTGCCGTCGCGGACCGAGAAGTGCTGGTACCGCACCCGCTCGAAGCGGAAGTCGGCATGGGTGACACCAAGGTCACGAGCGCGGGAGAGCGCGGCGTCGGCCAGCTTCCGGAACGGCAGGGCGGTGAACGTCGGGTCGATCGGCGCGGCGTCGTCGGCACTCATGCGACGACCCTACCGAGGGCACCGTCACCCTCCGGACAGCACCGCGCGCAGTGTCGAGCCCGAGCGGCCCTTGCTGACCTCGAGCTGGGTCGCGATCCGGCTGCGCAGCTCCGGCACGTGGCTGACCAGGCCGACCACACGTCCGCCGTCCCGCAGCCGGTCGAGGGTGTCCATGACGTCCTCGAGGGTGTCGGCATCGAGAGACCCGAAGCCCTCGTCGATGAACAGGGTGTCGATGTCGGTCCCGCCCGCCTCGTGCGCGACGGTGTCGGCCAGGCCGAGTGCCAGCGCGAGGGACACGACGAAGGTCTCGCCGCCGGACAGCGTCGCGGGATCGCGGTGCACGCCGTTCCAGTCGTCGCGCACCCGCAGGCTGAGCCCGCCGCGCTGCTCGCCGTAACCCCGGTCGTCGGTGTGCTCGAGCGCGTACCGCTGGTCCGACATCGCAGCGAGGCGCTCGTTGGCCGCGTCCACGACCTGCCGCAACCGCTCGGCGAGCACGTACGCCGCCAGCCTCATCCGCTGCGGGTTGTCCACGCTCTTGCCCTCGACCAGGGCGGCCAGTGCGGCCACGGTGCGGTGGTCTGCCCGCAGGGGAGCCCACGCCTCGAGTCTGGTGCCGAGCTGGGAAGCGAGCGCCGTCAGCCGCTCGCAGCGCGCCGTCGCCGCGGAGTAGGCCGACGCCGCCGCTCGCGCCACGGCCGCTGCGGACTCCACGGCCGCCTCCAGATCGGGCAGCGCCAGAGGCAGCTGCTCCAGCGCGTCGAGCACGTCCGGGTCAGCGAGCGTCGCGCGCGCGGCGTGCACGGCCAGGTCCGCCTCGGCGAGCAGGTCCTCCGCCTGCCGGAGATCCTCGGGGGCGAGCAGCGAGGCCACCGCGGCCGCGGGGTCCTCGAAGCCTGCGTCGGCAGCAGCGCGCCCCAGCTGCTCGAACAGCTGGTCGGCCTGGTGCTGCGACTCCTGCGCACGCTGGAGGTCGGTGGCGGCCCTCTCGAGGTCGCTCACCCGGCGGGCCCGGAGACCGATGATCTCCGCCAGGGGCATGGTGGACGTCTCGGCGTCTGCGGACCCGGACGCGGCGAGCACGGACTCCCACTCGGTAGCGATCGCCTCGTCGAGCTCGGCGATACCCGCGAGCTCGGTCTGCAGAGCCGTGCGCTCGAGCAGCGCCGAGGCGAGGTCGGCGCGCGCACGCTCGAGCCGGTCACGGCACGTGGCCTCGTGCGCAGTCAGCACGTCGAGTGCGGCCGCCAGCGGCTCGAGCCGCTCGGCCTCGTCCCGGGCGGACGCGAGCTGATCGGCGAGACGCTCGCGGTCCAGCCCGGCCAACCGGAGCTCCAGCCCGCTCAGCTCACCCTCGAGTGAGGCTACCTGGACCTGGCGAGCCTGGAGCTCGAACTCGGCGTCCTCGAGCTCTTTGCGGGCCTGGTCCTCCTCGGCACGGCCGACGCCGTTGCTCTGGCTGCGCGCCGGAGCCGGGTGGGACGCGCTCCCGCAGACCGGGCACGAGCACCCGCTGGCCAGCTGGCCGGCGAGCTCGCCGGCCATGTTGTTGATCCGTGCCTCGCGCAGGTCGAGGTAGTGCTCGCGGGCCCGCTGCGCCGTGCTGGTGGCGCTGAGCACGTCGGTCCGGGCCGCGGTCAGCTCGAGTCCGAGCAGCTCCGCCCGGCGTGCCTCGCCGAGCGAGGTCTCCAGGGCGTCCACGCGCGCCAGCGCCAGGGGGTGCCTTGCCGCGGCGGCTCGAGCCTCGTCGGTGGCAGCAGCTGCCTCCGCGATGACCGCGGGCTGATCCGCGATCACGAGCTCGAGCTCCGCGACCCCTGACTCGACCGCCCGCAACGTCGAGCGCACCTCGTCGGCGCGGGCACGGGCCTCGAGCCGGGCGGTCTCCCGAGGGGTGAAGGCGACAGCGGTCGCGTGCGCCGCGCGGGCCCGACCGAGCGCGTCGTCCAGGCTTTCCGCGGGGAGGGTCCACGCCGACCAGGTGGTGCGTGCGGCGGACGCTGCGCGCTCGGCCGCGTCGTGGCTGCGGGCGAGCGCGGTCAGGGGTGCAGCACGATGGTGGTCGAGCGTGCGAGACCGGAGCTCCTCGAGCTCGTCGGCGCGTGCTGCCCACTCCGCGACAGCAGCTTCTGCCCGGGCGCCTCGTGCACGGAGCTCGCGGAGCCGCTGCGCCTCCTCGAGGCGGGTCGTCGCCCGGAGAAGATCCGCATCGGCCACCTGCGAACGGGCCGCGCTCGTGGCCTTCTGCCCGGTGGCCGCGGCGGTGCCGGCAGCGACCCAGCGCTCGAGGTCGCCGTTCTCGAACGCGGTACCCAGGTCGGCGAACCACTCCTCCTCGACCTCGGACCCGCTCGCCTCCCGCAGACGGTTCACCGTCTCCAGCACGCTCTCGCCGGCTGCTTCGCTGGCGCGACGGGCACGGGTACGGCGCTCGACCAACCAGTGCTCGATGCGTTCGTAGCGATCGGTGCGGAACAGCTGCTGGAGGACGGCGTGCCGTTCAGCCGACGTGGCCCGGAGGAACGCCTGGAAACGGCCCTGGGGAAGCAGGGCGACCTGGTTGAACTGCGCGCAGGTCATGCCGAGGAGATCGCTGACCAGCAGACCGGCGTCGTCCAGCCGGTTGGTCAGCACGGTCCAGGAACCGTCGCGCAGCTCCTCGACCAGGACGTGCGCCTGCACCTTCGTCTCGCCGGTGCCGCGCAGCTTGGGACGCATCCAGGCGGGGGAGCGGGTGAAGAGAAGCTCGCGCTCACCGATGCTGAGCCGCAGCCTGACCTCCGGAGCCACCTGGGGGGCGGCGTGGTCGCTGCGCAGGTGCTTGGCGCCGGCGCGGTCGCCGGGCACCTGCCCGTAGAGCGCGAAGCAGACGGCGTCCAGCACGCTGGTCTTGCCCGCTCCGGTCGCTCCGGTGAGCAGGAAGAGGCCCGCGGACGAGAGCTCGTCGAAGTCGACCTCGACGGTGCCGGCGAAGGGGCCGAACGCGGTGACCGACAGGTGGTGGAGGCGCATCAGGCTCGCACCCGCACGTCACCGTCGGGATCGAGCGCGCACGCCTCGCAGGCGTCACGCAGCAGGTCGGACTCGGCCGCGCTGGCCGGCTCGCCCCGGACGTCGGAGACGAAGGCCAGGGCGATCTCGTGGTCGCTGCGCCCGGTCACGACCCGGCGGCGGGAAGCGCCGGCCGTGGTCGGCGGGGCGAATTGGAGCGCGACCACGTGCTCGAAGCGGGCCTGCAACCGGGCCATGGCCTGGGCTGGACGGACGGGGTCGGTGATCGTCGCCTGGACCCAGGAGTGCTCGTCGGCGTCGTACCGGGTGCTGGTGAGCAGCTCGTCGATGGTCCCGGAGATCCGGGCGAGCGGCCGCGGCACCGGCGCGGCGACGAACTCGGTCGCTGCGAGTCCCTCAGCGCCCAGATCGACCAGCCAGGTGCCCTTGAGGTGATCGGCCTCGGAGAACGAGTAGGCCAGTGGGGAGCCCGAGTACCGTACCGACTCGGTCAGGGTGTGCCGCCCGTGCAGGTGGCCGAGCGCGACGTAGTCGATGCCGTCGAAGAGAGCGGTCGGGACGGCGGAGACCCCGCCCACGGCGATGTCGCGCTCGCTGTCGCTGGTGGTGCCGCCCATGACGAAGGCGTGCGCCAGGACGACGGAACGGACCGGTCCCCGCGCGGCGAGGTCGGCGTTGATCCGCCTCATCGCCTCGCCCAGAGCGGCCTGGTGGGACCTGGTCGAGAGGTCCCAGTGCCGCTTGGCGTGGTCGGGTTCGAGGTAGGGGATCCCGTACACGGCCACCTCGCCGTGCTCGTCCGGCACGAGCACCGGTTCCGCCACCCGGTCGAGGTGCGTCCGGAGGTGGAACCCGGCCGCGTCGGCCAGCCGGGAGTTGAACCCTAGACGCTGGGCGGAGTCGTGGTTGCCACTGGTCACGACGACGCGGGCGCGCGACGCCGCGAGCCGCGCGAAGGCGTCGTCGGCCAGCGCGACGGCGTCCACCGGAGGCAGCGCGCGGTCGTAGATGTCGCCGGCGACCACCACCAGGTCGATCTCGCGGTCCTCGATCAGGCCGAGCAGGTGGTCGACGTACGCCGCCTGGTGGGTGAGCATCGACTGACCGTGGAACTGGCGCCCGAGGTGCCAGTCTGAGGTGTGGAGGATGCGCACGTCCTCACCGTAGGAGAGGGCCCCGACAAACGTCGGTTCACACGCCGAACCGGGCGCCTCCGGCATAGACGACGAACCGGTCCGGGCGGGTGAAACCGACCAGACCGACCCCGGCCTCGGACGCCAGGCGCACCGCCAGCGAGCTGGGTGCGCCGACGGCGACCACCGCGCCGATGCCGGACACGACCGCCTTCTGCACCAGCTCGAAGCCGACCCGGCCGCTGAGCACCAGGACACCGGGGACGCTCGCTCCGGCGAGGATCCTGCTGCCGACGACCTTGTCGACCGCGTTGTGACGCCCGACGTCCTCGCGCACGACGACGAGCTCGCCGCCCTCGGTGAACAGCCCCGCGGCGTGCAGACCGCCGGTGCGCTCGAAGACGCCCTGGTGCTCGCGCAGCGCCTGCGGGAGCGCGCCGACGACCGCGGCGCCGATCACCGGCCCGGGCTGCCCGGGCTGCCCAGCCTGCCCGGCCGGCACGTCGCGCAGCACGTCCGCGATCGACTCACTGCCGCAGACGCCGCAGGCCGAGCTCACCAGGCGGCTCTCGGGCAACCGCAGCGGCGCTCGGTCGCTCTCGACGGTGACCACGTTGAACTCCTCGAGGTCGCTGAGGTCGGCGTCGGTGCAGTAGCGCACGGCGGAGACGGCGTCGCGCGCGAGGACCTGCTCGTGCACGAGCCACCCGACGGCCAGCTCGAAGTCGTGTCCGGGAGTGCGCATGGTCACCCCCGCGCGCCGAGCCGGGGCGCCGGGCCAGGCCAGCCTGATCTCGAGGGGCTCCTCGGTCGCGAGCCGGTCCTCGTGGTGGGTGGTGAGGTCGGGACGGACCTCGGTCACCCGGGTGCGGACGGTCGGGCCGGGGCGACGTTCGCGTGCTGTCACGCGTACCGCTCCCGCGCGCGCAGGCGGCACCGGACCTCGTCCCCGGCATCGATCAGGACGCGCCGGATGCTCGGGTTGAGGTCGGGATCGCCCAGCAGCGCCTCGGTCCGCGCGAGTGTGGCGTCGTCGTCCTGCGTGATGGGGTAGAAGAACAGGGCGCCGTCGGCGAGTCCCCAGCCGGTGCGCACCGCCGTGGTGGCGGCGACCTCGTCGAAGAAGCGTTCGGCGTACGGAGCGACCACGGCGTCCTGGCCGCGTCCCCAGAACCCGGTGCCGATGGCCTCGACCTCGTAGTTCGATGCCGCTGCCTCGCCGGTGAACCGTTGCCAGGCCCACGCCTTCGCGTCGGCATCCGCGAGGCGGGCGTGGCACCAGGCGTGCGCGACCTGGGACTTGGCGTCGTTGGCCGCGGCGAGCTCGCGGTCCAGGTCGTCGGAGTCCGCGAGGCCGAGAGTGGTGCGCCGCTTGAGGACCCGCCAGCGGAGGTCGGCATCCGGAACCAGCCCGCCGGGTCCGGCGCCTGCCAGCACCTCCTCGAGGTACTCGTCCGAGGACGCCGTGGAGATGGACGCGCGGACCGCCGCGAGCTGCAGGTCCGACCCGCGCTCGGCGGAACCCGCGCGCTGCAGGAAGGCCGCGTGCAGGCGTTCCCGCGCAGCCTGCGGATCGCGGACGACGGCGAGCAGCTTCTCGTGCACGACGCCGCGGGTGCCCTCGCCGTCGTCGCCGACCCAGGTGCCGATCGCCCCGATGGCGACGTCCTGGTCCTCGGTCGGGATCCCGGCACACAGCAGGTCGACAGCGGCGTCCGGGTCGAGACGCGCGTGGTGGACGCCGTTGCGCAGCGTGATCCACACGGACGCCCGCAGGAGCGGGTCGGTGATGCGGGGGAGGAGGGCGGGCAGCTCGGCGGCGCTGACGGGGTCGATGGTGAGATCGGCCCAGGCCTCCACCTCGGGATCAAGGATCACCGGCGCACCGCCGGGCAGCTCGAGGGGGGTGTGGTCCTGGGAGACGGTGACCTCGGAACGTTCCCAGGTCGACCCGGGTCCAGGTGGCGACACCGAGCACGTGGGTCCGGTCGACGGGCTGACCCCCCGGCGGGGTGCGGCGCAGCGAACCCGTGGCCCGGTCCAGCTCGATCCGATCCAGGCCGGCGGTGCGCAGCCACGCCCCCGTCCACGCCGTCAGGTCGCCGGCGCCTGCCCGCTCCCAGGAGTCGAACAGGTCGCGCATCGTGGCGTTCCCGAAGCGGTGCCGCTCGAAGTGGTCCCGCACGCCGCCGAAGAAGACGTCGTCGCCGACCTGGTTCGCCAGCTGGGTGAGGACGGCATGACCCTTGGAGTAGGAGATGCCGTCGAAGTCCTGCAGGGCCGCGTCCGCGTCGAGCGCCCCGTTGCCCGCGACCGGATGGGTGGACGGGCGCGAGTCCGCGGTGAGACCCCAGTTGCGGCGGTCCGTCGCCGCCCACACGAGCGCGTCGTCGAACTCGGTGACCTCGCCGGCGACCCGGTTGCCCATGTACTCGGCAAAAGCCTCGTTGAGCCACAGGTCGTCCCACCACCGCGGGGTGACCAGGTTGCCGAACCACTGGTGCGCCATCTCGTGGGAGACCGTCGTCGCCCGCTGGATCCGGGTGCTGCGGGGCACCCGCGAGCTGAACAGCAGCGGGTCGCGGAACGTCACGCACCCGGGGTTCTCCATCGCGCCGGCGTTGAACTCAGGCACGAACGCCTGGTCGTACTTCCCGAACGCGTAGCGGATCCCGAACAACCGGTGGAACTCGTCGAAGCACTGCTTGGTGATGGTGAACAGCTCGTCGGCGTCGGCGTCCAGCGCCGGCGCCAGGGAGACGCGGCTCAGCAGCCCCAGCGCGATGCCGTCGTGCTCGTCGTGCAGGCGGTGGTACGGGCCGGCGACGAGGCTGACGAAGTACGTCGAGAGCGGTTCGCTCCGATCGAACTCCCAGCGCCCCGGCTCGACCTCGCGGCCGGCCGCGTTCGCGGTCACGTTCCAGTCCTCGGGGGCGGACACGTGCAGCGTGTACGGCGCTTTCAGGTCGGGCTGGTCGAAGCACGCGAAGACCGACGGGGCCGCGCTCATGAAGCTCATCTGGTAGACGTACGTCCGGCCGTCGGCCGGGTCGAGGGAGCGGTGCAGGCCCTCGCCGTCGTTGCGGAACCCCATCGTGGCCTCGACCACGAGCTCGTGGGCACCCGGCGCCAGCGACAGCGGGTAGCGCCCGTCGTCCAGGGCGTCGACCGGCAGCGAGGCACCGTCCAGGACGATCGACTCCAGCGAGACCGGCTTGAGGTCCAGGAAGGTCTCCCCGCCCTGGGACGTCACCCCGATGACGGTGCGGCTGGCGAAGGTGCTCTCGTCGCGCAGGTCGAGCGTCACGTCGTACGACGTCACCTCGAGCAGGTCGAACCGGTCCCGGGACTCACTCAGCTGCAGACTGCGCACGTCGGCCAGCCTAGCCACGTGGCAGGCTGGCCCCATGACTGAGGACCGCCCCGATCCCCGCCCCGACCTCCGGACCGTCGAGCTCACCCGGATCGGCGAGAGCCGCTACAAGGCCACCAACGTGCGCGGGGGAGTGCTCCCGATCGGGCGGGGCCAGGATCCCGACTTCACCCCGGTCGAGCTGCTCCTCGCGGCGATCGCCGGGTGCAGCGCCATCGACGTCGACCTGATCACCGGCAAGCGTGCGCAGCCGACGGACTTCGACGTGCACGTCGAGGGGGACAAGGTCCGTGACGAGAACGGCAACCACCTGACCAACCTCAAGGTGACCTTCGACATCACCTTCCCCGAGGGCGAGGCCGGCGACGCCGCGCGGTCGGTCGTCCAGCGGTCCATCGAGCAGTCCCGCGACCGGCTGTGCACGGTCAGCCGCACGGTCGCCCTGCCCACCCCGGTCGAGATGGTCCAGGGGGGAGCGGCTACTTCACCGACGTGATCTTCACCGGGGTCTTCGGGGCGCCGTCCGGAGCGCCGTCGGCGGTTCCCGCGGCTCCGATCGCCTTGAGGACCTTGAGGCCGGCTGCGTCGGTCTTGCCGAACACCGTGTACTCCGGGGGCAGCGGCGAGTCCGCGTAGATCAGGAAGAACTGCGAGCCGCCGGAGTCGGGCGCCGGGGTCTTCGCCATCGCGACCAGACCGTTGGAGTAGGTGCACGCTCCGGTTGCGTCGCACGGCTGCAGGCGTGGGTCGTCGGGCACCAGCTCGTCCGCGATGGTGTACCCCGGACCCCCGGTTCCGGTACCGGTCGGGTCGCCGCACTGGAGCACGTAGATGCCGCTGGTGGTGAGCCGGTGGCAGGTGGTGCCGTCGAAGTAGCCCTGCTTGGCCAGCGAGAGGAACGAGTGCACCGTGCACGGTGCCTGCTCCACGTCGAACGTGATCGGGATGGCTCCCGCACTCGTGGTGATCGTCGTCCGGGTCGCTGCGCTGGGGTCGCTGAGCTTGGCGGGGAGCTGAACGGGCTTGCTGGCCTCGCCGTCCTTCGGGTAGCTGCAGGAGACCCCGCCGTTCCCGTCGGCCTTCGGCTCGCTGGAGGAGGACTTGCCGTCGGAACCGCAGCCGGCGGCGAGGGCGAGCGGGACAAGGGCGAGGAGCGTCAGGGCGCGCAGTCGGGACATGCGCTGATGGTAGCCAGGGAAGCACGAAGGGCCGCGGACACCGGTCCGCGGCCCTTCGAAAGAGCTGGGCTACATCTCGTAGTGCTCGTTCGGGTCGCCGTCGAACCAACGACCGTCCTCGCGACCGAGCGAGGAGATCGCGTCGACCTCGTCGTCGCTGAGCTCGAACTCGAAGATGTCACCGTTGGCCAGCTGGTTCTCCGGCTTGGTGGACAGCGGGATCGGAACGGACCCGAGCTGGAAGTGCCAGCGCAGGACGACCTGGGCCTCGCTCACGCCGTGCGCCTCCGCTGCGTTGCGGATGACGTCCTCCTCGAAGAGGCCCTTGGTGCGTGCCAGCGGGCTCCAGGCGACCGTGCGGATGCCGAGCGAGTCGTGCACCGCGCGGAGCTCCTCCTGCGGGAAGTACGGGTGCATCTCGATCTGGTTGACCGCGGGGACGACGCCGCTGGTGTCCATGATCCGGTCGAGGTGCTCGGCGGTGAAGTTCGAGACGCCGATCGTGGTGACCAGACCGTCGCGCTGCAGGTCGACCAGCGCGCGCCAGGCCTCGCTGTACTCGTCACGCTTCGGGTTCGGCCAGTGGATCAGGTGCAGGTCGATGTGCTCGAGGCCGAGACGACCGAGCGACTCGTGCGTGGAGACGATCGCGTCGTCGTACGCGTGGTGCCGACCGGGCAGCTTGCTGGTCACGCGGAACTCGGGGCGGGGGACACCCGAGCGGCGGATGGCTTCGCCGACGGTCATCTCGTTGCCGTAGTTCACGGCCGTGTCGATCAGGCGGTAGCCGGCCTCGACGGCCGACAGGATCGCGTCCAGGCCGTCCGCTCCCTGGAGCCCGGTCGTGCCGAAGCCCACTGCCGGGAGCTCGGTGCCGTCGTTGAGGTCATAAATCGGGATATCCATCAAACTTCTCACGTTTCTGCTCGCGGGCTTCAACACGGATCACTCAGCCACGTCGTCGTGCGTTCTCTCCCCAGCGGCCGGGTTCAGGGCAACCCTAGCGAGGTTGGGCGTCCGTGTAACGCATTCAGGCCGGTAGATTTCGGACTACTGCGACAAAATGAACGGCGGAGTTACCCGGAGTTCCGCGTCGTTCGGGTCGGATTGGGCAGGATTTCAGGTGATTCCCGCGGCGGCGCCAGGTGCAGCAGAAGGGCTCCGACGACGACGTTCAGCGTGCTGCGTGCTCCCGCGGGGCCGGCTTCGAGGAAGTAGTGGTCGGCGCCGCGCACCACGTGGTGCAAGGTCTCGACCCCGTGCTCGCGCAGCCGTACGGCGTACCGGTCGCCCTCGGCGCGCAGGAGGTCGTTCTCGGCGGTGATCACGATCGCCGGCGCCAGACCCGTGAGGTCGAGGGCACGGACGGGGGAGGCGTACGGGGACTGCCGGGCCTCGACGTCACGGAAGTAGGTCTGCCGGACCAGGTGCAGCAGGCCGGCGGTGATCATCGGGTGCTCGATCGTCGCCTTCTTGGACACGATCGGCTCGGCGACGTCCAACGAGGGCACGGCGAGCAGCTGGCACGCGGGGGAGAAGGAGCCGAGGTCCCGGGCCTGGAGCGCGGCTGAGGCAGCCAGGTTGCCCCCGGCGCTGAAACCTCCGATGGCGACCCTGCTCTCGTCGATCCCGAGCTCCTCGCCGTGGGTGGCGACCCAGGCAGCGACGTCGTGGCACTGCTCCTGGGCGACCGGGAAACGGACCTGCGGCGCGACGTCGTAGTCGACGTTGACCACCAGGGCGCCGGTCTCGGCCGCGACGATCCGGGCGAAGAAGTCGTCCATCTGGGGGTAGCGCATCAGGAACGCGCCGCCGTGGAAGTGCACGTACGCCGGCCGCAGGGACGTGGTGGCGACGGACGGTCGGTACACGTCGCACCGCACCAGGCCGTGCCGCGTCGGGACCTGGATCGAGGTCGGGGCGGGCAGGTCGGTCCCGCTGTAGCGATGGTTCTCGCCGTAGCTGACGGTGCGGGGCGCCGACTTCTGGATCAGCCAGGCGCGCGCGTCGTGCAGGAGACCCATGACCTTCCCTTCGTTGCTGCGCGCCGATCGGATGGAAGCAGCGCCTACCTGAGATGACGACGGGAACGCCTTGATCCAACGTCACCCGCAGGAGGGCGTGCGCGGACGACTAGACCGCTGCGTCGCCGGCAAGGGGAGAGCTCAGAGTGCGTCGCGGTCGTGCAGCAGCAGCTGGAACAGCACGTGGTCCTGCCACCTGCCGGCGATGTTGAGGAAGCCCGGAGCCAGCCCGTACCGGACGAAGCCGAGCTTCTCCAGGACGCGCTGGGAGCCGGTGTTGTGCACGAGCGTTCCGGCCTCGAGCCGGTGCAGACCGAGCTCGTCGCGGGCGTGGTTGACCGCTGCGGCTGCGGCGCGCGTCGTCAGGCCGGTGCCCTGGCGCTCGTGGTCGATCCAGTAGCCGAGATTCGCGCTCTGCAAAGGGCCCCGAACGACGTTGGAGATGGTCACCCGGCCGACGATCGCGCCGTCCTGCTCGATGACGAACGGGTACTCCGTGCCGGCCCGGAGGCTGGCGACCTGGCGTGCGATGACGTCGCGCTGGCCTTCGAGGGTGAAGTAGGAGTCGGGACGCACCGGATCCCAGGGCGCGAGGTGCTCCCGGTTGGCCCGGAGGAGCGCTGCCATCGCCTCGGCGTCCTCGGGTCTCACCAGGCGGATCGTCACGGGGCCGGCTCCCGGACGACGTCGACCATCCCGGAGCGGCCGCACCCGGGGCAGGTGCTCCGGATCTTCTTGCCGGTGGAGGAGGCCTTCCAGCGGACTCCGCCGAGGTCCCAGTAGCTGGTGCGCACGCCGCAGGACGGGCAGTGGACGACCCAGGAGCGCGATTCCCGCTCGATCTCCGCGGCGCGGTTCCCGGCGAAACGCAGCACGAGGCGCTGGGTGAGGCTCATCAGAGAGCCTCGACGACTGCTGTCAGGGGCCCACCGGCGCTGCCCGTGTTGACGACGCCACGCGGCTCGATGAGAACCGCGTGCACCTCGTCCTGGGCGACCGGGCAGTGCTCGACACCCCGGGGCACGACGTAGAGCTGGCCAGGTCCCAGGACGACGTCGCCGTCACGCAGCTGGATCGTGAGAGTTCCGGACAGCACCAGGAACAGCTCGTCGGTGTCGTCGTGCGTGTGCCAGACGAACTCACCCTGGATCTTCACGACCTTGATCTCGTAGTCGTTCAGCGTGGCGACGCGCTTGGGCGACCAGTGCTGGGTGAACAGGCTCAGCTTGTCGGCCAGGTCGACGACGTCCATGAGGACAGCATGCCAGGACTGGTAGGAGGGATGCCGATCGGTGCATGTTGACATAATGTCCCTTATCGGCGACCTATCTACGCGCAGGAACCCCTTCTGGAACGTGTTCTGACCTGGTTGGCCCTGAGAACGAGTCCTGCTGCACCTACGGCATGCAACCACGTACCTGCGACGGATCCGTGCGCCGCGCGTGGTTCCTAGCGTCGAGGTCATGAAGTTCTTCCTCCTGCTGGCCGCGGGCGCACTCGTCGCCGGCTGCACCGTCCCCATGACCATCCAGACCGTTCCGGAACCTTCCTCCGATACTGAAATGGCTCCTCCGGTACCGAAGAAGCACACGGCGCACCGCAAGGGCCTGGACCCCGAGCTGCGCCGGGCTGTCCAGCAGGCCACCAGAGCCGCCGCGGCCGACGGCATCCAGATGAAGGTCACCAGCGGATGGCGCAGCAAGGCTCACCAGAGACGCCTGCTCGACGAGGCGGTCGCTCGCTACGGCAGCCTGGAGGAAGCGCTCAGGTTCGTCTCCACTCCGGACAATTCGGCTCACGTCACCGGGGACGCTGTGGACATCGGCCCGACCGAGGCCGATGTGTGGCTCGAGCAGCACGGCGCCACCTGGGGCCTGTGCCGGATGTTCGCGAACGAGATGTGGCACTTCGAGCTCGCCACGACGCCCGGAGGGACGTGCCCGGAGATGTTGCCGGACAGCAGCTACCGGAATCGTTGATCGCCGGCTCGCGTAAGCAGATCCACTCCGCCCGGGTCTCAGTTGGGTGGACCCGCCGGGTCCGATCTGGGAGCAAACGATGAAACTGCGCTACCTCGTAGGTGCTGGCGCCGTCCTGTCCACGGTCGCCGTCGGCATCAGTACGCCGCCCGCCCAGGCGGTCGACTGGTGCAGCGGAGGCCTCGTCTTCGCGACGCCCAACTATGGCGTCGCGTCCTGCGACCCTGAGGCGAAAGGCACGTACGTCCGCGTCTCGCTGCAGTGCTACCACGTGACGCCCACGGGAACACGCGACCACTACGCCCGGTACGGCCCGTGGGTTCTGCAGAAGCGCGGCTACTCCAGCCGCGCGAACTGCGCCACCGGGGACCGCGGTGAAGGCTGGGGCATCCAGGTCAAGTAGCACCGACGTACGCCGCCAGGTGCTCGCCGGTCAGCGTCTTCTTCTTCGCCGCCACCAGCTCCGCCGGCGTCCCGGTGAAGACGACCGTGCCGCCGTCGTGGCCGGCGCCGGGTCCCAGGTCGATGATCCAGTCGGCGTGCGCCATGACGGCCTGGTGGTGCTCGATGACGATCACCGACCTGCCGGACTCGACCAGGCGGTCCAGCAACCCCAGCAGGTTCTCGACGTCAGCCAGGTGCAGGCCGGTGGTCGGCTCGTCCAGGACGTAGATGTCGCCCTTCTCGGCCATCTGAGTCGCCAGCTTGAGCCGCTGGCGCTCCCCTCCCGACAGGGTGGTCAACGGCTGGCCGAGGTTGACATAACCCAAACCCACGTCCTCGAGCCGTTCAAGGATCTTCTGGGCTGCCGGCGTCGCGGCGTCGCCGTCGCTGAAGAACGCCAGCGCCTCGCTGACCGGCATCGCCAGCACCTCGGCGATGTTCTTTCCGCCGAAGGTGTACTCCAGGACGGCGGCCTGGAACCGCTTCCCCTCGCACTCCTCGCAGGTCGACTCCACGGTGGCCATCACGCCGAGTTCGGTGAAGATGACGCCGGCGCCGTTGCAGCCCGGGCACGCGCCCTCGGAGTTCGCGCTGAACAGCGCGGGCTTCACGCCGTTCGCCTTGGCGAACGCCTTCCTGATCGGCTCCAGGAGCCCCGTGTACGTCGCCGGGTTGCTCCGCCGTGAGCCCTTGATGGCGCTCTGGTCGATGACGACGACGCCCTCCCGGTCGGCGACCGAGCCGTGGATGAGTGAGCTCTTGCCGGAGCCGGCTACCCCGGTGACGACGCACAGGACGCCCAACGGGATGTCGACGTCGACGTCCTGGAGGTTGTGGGTCGATGCCTTGCAGATCTCCAGCGATCCGGTCGACGACCGGACCTCGTCCTTCAGGGCAGCCCGGTCGTCGAGGTGCTTGCCGGTGACCGTCTTGCTCTTGCGGAGCCCGGCGACGGTGCCCTCGAAGCAGATCGTGCCGCCGCCGGTACCCGCGCCGGGTCCGAGGTCGACGACGTGGTCGGCGATCGCGATCGTCTCGGGCTTGTGCTCGACGACGAGCACCGTGTTGCCCTTGTCGCGCAGCTGCAGCAGGAGCTCGTTCATCCGCTGGATGTCGTGCGGGTGCAGCCCGACGGTCGGCTCGTCGAAGACGTAGGTGACGTCGGTCAGCGACGATCCCAGGTGTCGGATCATCTTGGTGCGCTGCGCCTCGCCGCCCGAGAGCGTGCCCGCCGGCCGGTCCAGACTCAGGTAGCCCAGGCCGATGTCGGCGAACGCGTCGAGCAGCGCCTGCAGCCCGGTGAGCAACGGCGCTACCGACGGCTCCTTGAGCTTGCGCAACCAGTCGGCCAGGTCGGTGATCTGCATCGCGCACAGCTCGGCGATGTTCTTGCCGGCGATCTTCACCGAACGTGCCTCGGCCGAGAGGCGGGTGCCGTCGCACTCCGGACAGGTCTGGAAGGTGACAGCCCGCTCGACGAACGCTCGGATGTGCGGCTGCATCGCCTCGACGTCCTTGGAGAGCATCGACTTCTGCATCTGCGGGATCAGCCCGAGGTAGGTGAGGTTGATGCCCTCGACCTTGATCTTGGTGGCCTCCTTGTAGAGGAGGTCGTTGAGCTCCTTCTTGGTGAACTTCTTCAGCGGCTTGTCGGGATCGAACCAGCCGCAGCCGCGGAAGATGCGTCCGTACCAACCCTCCATCGAGTAGCCGGGGATCTTGATGGCGCTCTCGTTGAGCGACTTCTCCGCGTCGTAGAGGGCGGTCAGGTCGATGTCGCTGACGTTGCCCAAGCCCTCGCAGCGCGCACACATACCGCCCAGGTAGACGGCCTCCTTGACGACGTTCTTCTCGACGCGGCCGCCGGCCTTCTCGGTGCTCATCACGCCGCTGGCCTTGCGGGTCGGCACGTTGAAGGAGAACGCCGTGGGTGAGCCGATGCGCGGCTCCCCCAACCGGCTGAACAGGATCCGGAGCATCGCGTTGGCGTCCGTCGCGGTGCCGACCGTCGAGCGCGGGTTCGCGCCCATCCGTTCCTGGTCGACGATGATCGCCGTGGTCAGGCCGTCGAGCAGGTCGACCTCAGGGCGAGCGAGCGTCGGCATGAACCCCTGCACGAACGAGCTGTAGGTCTCGTTGATCATCCGCTGGGACTCGGCGGCGATCGTGCCGAAGACCAGCGAGCTCTTGCCGGATCCCGAGACCCCCGTGAAGACGGTGAGGCGGCGCTTCGGCAGCTCGACGCTGACGTCCTTCAGGTTGTTCTCCCGGGCTCCGGCGACCCTGATCAGGTCGTGGGTGTCGGCGGGGTGGGTCATGGCGCTCCCTCAGTAGTCCTACGGCGGTGCAGCAAGGTTCGAACGATGGTCAGGCCAGCCAAGTTCCCCCACGCATGAGGGTGCGGTCGGCGATCTCGTTGACCTCCCGCCAGGCCTGCACCTGGACCGGGCGGAGCACCAGGAACACCGCTCCCCCTCCCCTGCGTGGGTCCCAGTCGGCCTGGGCGACGTACGCCGCGTGCAGCGCGTCGTCGTGCTCCACGGGAACGACCCGGTCGAGGACCGCGTCGATCATCACCACGTCGCGGGTCGGTCCGACGGCGAGCCGGCCACCCCCGGAGGTCATCAGGTTCTGCGCGGTCACCGACTCCGGGCTGGTCGCGAGCACCACCAGCCCGCCGGTCCAGCACAGCGAGAGCGGCACCAGGTGGGCAGTGCCGTCACGCGAGGAGCTGGCGACCCAGACGTCGATCGCGGGCGTCGCCAGCAAGGACTCGGTGTCGCGGCGCCGCGTGGCCGCGTCGCGGGGCTCGATCACGCGGTCTCCCAGACGAAGCCGTCGGGGTCGGTGAACCCGCCGAGCCCGTTGCGCACCGCGACCCGGTGCGAGCCGGACCCCTCGACCGGTACGCCGGCGTCCTTGGCCGCAGCCTTGCGGGGGTAGAGCGCCACGGTGACACCGGACGTCTCCAGCTCGGCGTACTTGACCCCGAAGCTCTTGGCTGTCCCGACGCCCTGGTCGGCGTAGAACTTCCGGCTGGCCTTGACGTCGGCGACGCCGAGCAGGAGCACGAGGTCCTCGAACGACGTCGCCGCCGGACCGGTGTTCTTCTTCGAGGACGCCGCGAGCTTCCAGACGGTCCCGTCCGGAGCCTGCACGACGGCGCCGTACCCCCAGAAGCTCTTGGTCGCCGCCTTGAGCACCGACGCCCCGGCACCGGTGGCGGCCTCGACGAGAGCGTCGACGTCAGCGGGTTGGCTGCAGACGAGCGAGAGCGTGAAGCCGCGGAAGCCCGAGCTCTCGCCGGCGGTCGCGCGAGCACCGACCAGCCCGGTCGCACCCAGCGCGGACACGAAGGCCTCGGTCCCCGCCACGTCGCCGGACTCCAGCACCACGGTGGTCGCCACCGAGACCGCGGTGCTCATGCCGGCACCTGGTTGATCCGGATCAGGTTCCCGAACGGGTCGCGGACCGCGCAGTCGCGGATGCCGTACGGCTGGTCGATCGGCTCCTGAACGATGTCGACGTCAGCGGCCTGCAGCTTCTCGAAGGTGGCATCGAGGTCGGCGGTCGCCATCGTGAGGATCGCGTAGGTGCCCTTGGCCATCATCTCGGTGATCACCCGCCGCTCGTCCTCGGTGACCCCGGGGTCCGCGGCCGGCGGCGTGAGCACCAGGTTGGTGGACGGCTGGTCCGGGTGGCCGACGGTGAGCCAGTGCATCCCGTTGTAGCCGACGTCGTTGCGCAGCTCGAGCCCGAGCTTGTCGCAGTAGAAGTCGACCGCGGCGTCGCGGTCGGTGTGCGGGAGGAACGCGGAGTGAATGCTGATGTCCATGGCCGCAACGCTAGGGGGCGCTGGCTGTGGGCGCTTCTCGATTCCTGATCGGTCTGGTGACCTGCTTGGAGACGCACGAGGGGATGCCCGAGGACTCGGCCGCCTGCTCGCGGTAGACGCTTGGCGGTACGCCGACGAGCTCGCTGAACCGCGTGCTGAACGTGCCCAGGGACGAGCAACCGACCTCGAAGCAGATGTCGGTCACGCTGAGGTCGCCGCGACGCAGCAGCGCCATCGCACGCTCGATCCGCCGGGTCATCAGGTAGGCGTACGGCGACTCGCCGTAGGCGAGCTTGAACTGCCGGCTCAGGTGCCCTGCCGACATGTGCACCCCGCGCGCGAGTGCTTCCACGTCCAACGGCTGCGCGTACTCGCGGTCCATCCGGTCACGCACCCGGCGCAGCAGCGCGAGGTCGCGCAGGCGGGCGTCGGTGGCGGGGTCGGGCACTCCCGGAGTCTGTCACGCCGGGTACCCAGGTGCCGGCGATCGGTACCTGAGACCGAGCGCTCCGGCCCGGCTGCTTCCTAGCGTCGAGGACATGCACCGCACCGTTGCCGCCGTCCTGCTCGCCGCGTACGCCGTGGTCGTCGCCCGGCTCACCCTGGCCGATCCGTCGGCGGGATCCTGGGCATTCACTGCAGCCGACCGCTTCGCGACCGCCGCAACGGACGGCCGGCTGACCTGGGAGCGCACCGAGGTGCTTGCGAACGTGGCGCTGTTCGTCCCCGCGGCGTTCCTGCTGACCCTGGTGACCCAGCGGGCCTGGCTGAGCGCGTTGCTCTGTCTCGCCGCCTCTGCCGGCATCGAGTACGTCCAGCTGGCCTACCTGCCGACGCGGGTGTCCTCGGGTGCCGACGTGCTGCACAACGCGTACGGCGCGCTGCTCGGCGCCGTGCTCGCCTGGCCGATCGCCGCGCTAGCGCGGAACCGGAGTCGTCGCGCTGCTGGTCGGGTCGATCAGGATCTTGGCGTGCGTCTCGGGGTCCTTCAGGGCGTCGAACGCCCCTGAGACGCCCTCGAGGCCGACGACACCGGTGATGATCGGCTCGGCGTTGACCTTGCCGTCGGCGAGCAGGTGCAGCGCGTCGTGGAACTCCAGCGGCGTGTAGCCGAGGACGAACCGCAGGTCGATCTCCTTGTTGATCGCCATCGACGGCCGGAACCGGTCCGGCTCCATGCAGACGCCGACCACGACGACGCGTGATGCGAGCGGCGCGGTGCTGATGATCTCCTCGATGACGCCGGGGACGCCGACGCACTCGAAGATCACCGGGTGCTTGGGGGTCGCCGCGCCGAGCTTGTCGGCCGCGCGCCAGACCAGGGGCCACGGCACCGGCAGCTTGCCCAGCTTCTCCACGGTGGAGACGCCGAGCTCGAACATCTCCGGCCCACCGACGATGTGCCCGTGCGACGCGGCCGAGGAGTACGGCGACTCCGTGGCCGGGTCGACCACGACGTCGGCCCCGCACGTGGTGGCGAGCGCGCGCCGGCCGGCGGAGAAGTCGCTGGCGATGACCGTCCTCACCCCCTGGGCCTTGAGCATCATGATCACCGCGAGCCCGACCGGCCCGCAGCCGATGACGATCGCCACCTGACCCTTGCCGACCTCGCCCCGACGTACGGCGTGCAGACCGACGGCGAGCGGCTCGGTCAGCGCTGCCACGTCGGTGGCGAGCCCGTTCGGGATCGCGATGCTCAGGGCGTCCTGCACCAGCACCTGCTCGGCGTACCCGCCGGGCGCGTGCACCGAGAGGCCGGTGGTGTGCACCTCGCTGCCCTTGCGGAGCAGCGGGAACGAGACGACGGGCGTACCTTCCTTGAGCCGGCTGCCCCTGCCGACCGCGGAGACGATGCCGGAGAACTCGTGCCCCAGCACCACCGACTCGTTCGGGCGCATGAAGCCGGTGTAGCCGATCTCCGCCGCGATGTCGGCGACCGCGTCGGCGTGGTGGCGGGCGTGCAGGTCAGACCCGCAGATGCCGCACCGGACGACGTCGAGAACGAGCTGACCGTTGCCGGGCGTCGGTGCAGCCACGTCGGAGACGTTGAGCTCGGACTTGCTGACGGTCACTGCTCTCATGCGGGTGCACCTTACTCCCGGCAGATCTTCAACGGGGTCGCCAGCGCTTCCAGACAGCCGTGCCGGTGGCGCGCGGCTTGCCGTCCCACTCGAGCCGGACCTCGGCCTGCATCTCGTCCTCGGAAGCGGTCGTCACGACGCCGACGAGGTGGACGGTCTCCGTCAGGGGTGTCGGCCGGAGGTAGCGGACGTCGAGCCCGGCGGTCACGTAGGGCAACGCCGCTCCGGGCAACGGGGGCCACCCGCGCTCGTACGCCTCGTGCGTGACCACGGCCGCACTGTGGCAGTCCAGGACGGTGGCGATGATGCCGCCGTTGAGGTAGCCCAGACCGTTGTCGTGCTGCGGCCACGGGGTGAAGGCGGCCACGACCTCGTCGCCGTCCAGGTGGCTCTTGAGACGGAGGCCCTCGGCATTCGCCGGCCCGCAGCCGAAGCACGGCAGGTCCGGGAAGTAGCGGTCCTGCAGGCTCGTCTCAGACATGCAGCACGTCGTCGATCACGTTCATCAGGTCCCGCATCCGGCCGCCCTTGACGACGTACCGGTCCGCTCCGGCGGCCATCGCCTGGTCCTCCAGCGCCCCGGGTTGGAACACCGTCAGCACGATCACCCGTGCTCCGGGTGCCGCGTCCCGGAGGAGCGGTAGCGCCTCCAGCCCGTCCATCCCGGGCATCGCCATGTCGAGGATGATCAGCTCGGGCTGCAGCACGCGCGCCTGGCGCACCGCCTCGAGCCCGTCGGCCGCCTCGCCCACGACCTGGTACAGGCCGTTGACGCCCAGCTTGATCCGCAGCAGCGCTCGCGCGTCGTCGGTGTCATCCACGATGAGCACCCGCGGTGTCCTGGTGATCGTCTCCGTGATCGTCATGTCCACCTCCCCTGCCGTCCATCGTAGGTCGATCCTGCGTGCGCCACCGGGCCGGAGTAGACCGGTCTAACCTGTCCTCCATGACTGCTGAGGCGCTGGTCGTCGAGACCTTCCTGGACCTGCTCGAAGCCGGGCGCGCCGAGGACGCGATCGCGCTCCTGGCGCCCGACGTGGAGTGGCGCAACACGGGGATGCCGACCTTCCGCGGGAAGAAGGTCGTGGGCATGCTGCACGACATGGAGCGCCGTGGCATCGGCTTCCGCGTCGACATGAAGCACATCGCCGGGAACGGCAGGATCGTGCTCACCGACCGCACCGACTACCTGTCGTACAAGCGCTGGGAGTCGGCGTTCTGGGTGTGCGGCACCTTCGAGGTCGTCGACGGTCAGATCACGCTGTGGGACGACCACTTCGCGATGGGCAACTTCGTCGCCGCCTCGATCCGGGGCCTGATCGGTACCGTCCGGCGCTGACCTACTTCCAGCGTGCGAGCCACTCGCCGGAGACAGCCGCCAGGTTCATCTGCCAGATCGGCCCGAAGCTGATCCGGCCCGCGCCGGCGCGCGCGTACATCGCCAGGTCGCCGTCGACCGGGTTGGCGATCGCGTTCACGGGCAGCGGAAGCGCGCTGGTCAGGCGCTTCAGCGTCTCCTCGTCGTGGAAGCCGACCGGGTAGAGCGAGTCCGCGCCGGCCTCGGCGCACGCGAGCATCCGCTCGATGGCGATGTCGACGCGGGCCTCGTCCGAACCGACCTTGTTCTTGAACGTGTCGGTGCGGGCGTTGATGACGACGTGGACGCCTGCCGCGTCGGCCGCGGCGCGCAGGTCCGTGATCACCTGGGCGTGCTCCTCCTCGGTCCGCATCCGGCCGTCCTCGGAGTGCACGGTGTCCTCGATGTTGAGCCCGACCGCGCCGGCGTCGAGGAGCCCCTGGATCAGCTTCGAGGCCGACAGCCCGTACCCGGACTCGATGTCCACCGACACCGGCACGTCGACCGACCCCGTGATCTGGGCGACGCGGTCGGTGAGCTCGGTGAAGCTCATCCCCTCCCCGTCGGGGCGGCCGACGGAGTCGGCGACGGGGTGGCTGCCGACGGTGATCGCGGCGAAGCCGGCGTTCACGGCCACGTTCGCCGACCAGGCGTCCCAGGCGGTCGGCAGGACCACCGGGTTCCCGGGCTGGTGCAGCGCGAGCAGGTCGTCGGCCAGTCCGGCCAGGCGGGCGGTGTCGGTCATCGGTGACTCCTTCGTCGGCGTTTCAGCTCAGGGTTGCAGCAGGACCTTGATGGCCCGTCGTTCGTCCATCGCTCGATAGCCCTCGGCGACATCCGCCAGGGGCATCACCGAGTCGAACACCAAGCCGGGGTCGACTGTTCCGCTGGTGACCAGGTCGAGCAGCTCGGGCAGGTACTTGCGCACCGGGGCGACGCCGCCCGCGAGGCCGACGTTCTTCGAGAACATCTGGCGCACCGGCAGCACGACGCCGTGCGGTACGCCGACGAACCCGACCATCGCTCCGGGCCGCGCGACCTCGAAGGCCGTCTTCATCGCCTCGTCGGTGCCCACGCACTCGAGCACGGCGTCCGCCCCCACCCCGTCGGTGATCTCCCGGATGCGCTCGATGCCCTCGGTGCCGCGCTCGGCGACGACGTGGGTGGCACCGAACGCCCGTGCCACCTCCTGGCGGGAGGCGTGCCGGGACATGGCGACGACCTTCTCCGCCCCCAGCTGGACCGCGGCCAGCACGCCGCACAGCCCTACCGCGCCGTCACCGACGACGACCACCGTGTCGCCCTTCTTCACCCGCGCCGAGACGGCGCAGTGCCATCCCGTGGGGAACACGTCGGACAGGGTGAGCAGCGAGGCGACCATCGACGGGTCGGGCATGCCGTCGGTCTTGACCAGGCTGCCCTCGGCCTGGCCGACCAGCCCGTACTCGCCCTGTCCCCCGGTGGTGAAACCGCCGTGGACGCAGGCCGACTGGGCGCCGTTGAGGCAGTGCGGGCAGGTGTTGTCGCAGGTGCAGAAGGGCACCACCACGAAGTCGCCCGGCTTGAAGGACCGCACCGCCGAGCCGACCTCCTCGATCACCCCGACCATCTCGTGGCCGATCGTCGACCCTGGCGTGATCGGGTTCTCGCCGCGGTACGGCCACAGGTCGGAACCGCAGATGCAGCCGGCGGTGATCTTGATGACAGCGTCGGTCGGTGCCGTGAGGGCGGGCTCCGGTCGCTCCTCGAGGCGGATGTCCCCGGCGGCGTGGATCGTGGTGACGCGCATCCCCCGATCCTGCCAGTGCGCGCCACGTTGGCTTCATCTCATATCTGAGATAACGTCCGCCGGGTGACTGCCGACTACCTCACCCAGATCGGCACCCTCATCAGGAGTGCCCGCCACCACCGCGGGTGGACCCAGCAGCAGCTGGCCGACGCTCTCTCGACCAGTCAGAGTGCCGTCAACCGGATCGAGCGTGGCCACCAGAACGTCTCCCTGGAGATGCTCGCGCGCATCGGCGAGGCCCTGGACGAGCAGATCGTGAGCATCGGCGCCGGACCGGTGCACCTCCGCGTCACCGGCCCGACCACGCTCTCGGGCAGCATCGACGTCAAGACCTCGAAGAACGCCGGTGTCGCCCTGCTCTGCGCCGCCCTGCTGAACAACGGTCGCACCACCCTGCGCAAGGTCGCCCGGATCGAGGAGGTCAACCGGCTCCTCGAGGTGCTCACCAGCATCGGCGTGCGGGCCCGCTGGCTCAACGACCAGAACGACCTCGAGATCGTCCCGCCGGCCCGGTTCGACCTGGCGGCGATCGACGACGAGGCCGCCCGCCGTACCCGCTCCATCATCATGTTCCTCGGCCCGCTGCTGCACCGCAGCGACGACTTCGAGCTCCCGTACGCCGGCGGCTGCGACCTCGGGACCCGCACGGTCGAGCCTCACCTCGCCGCCCTGCGACACTTCGGCCTGGAGGTGAAGGCCACCGAGGGCAGCTACCACGCCACGGTGGCCGACGGCACGGTGCCGCTGCGGCCCATCGTGCTCACCGAGCGCGGCGACACGGTCACCGAGAACGCGTTGATGGCCGCTGCCATGTCGCCGGGCACGACCGTCATCCGCAACGCCAGCCCCAACTACATGGTCCAGGACCTGTGCTTCTTCCTCGTCGAGCTCGGCGTGCAGATCGAGGGCATCGGGACGACGACGCTGACCGTCACCGGCCGGACCGAGATCGACGTCGACGTCGAGTACTCGCCGAGCGAGGACCCGATCGAGGCGATGTCCCTGCTGGCGGCCGCGATCGTCACCGGCTCGGAGATCACCATCCGACGCGTCCCGATCGAGTTCCTCGAGATCGAGCTGGCGCTGCTGGAGGAGATGGGCTTCCGCTACGAGCGCTCCGAGGAGTACCGGGCGGCGAACGGGCAGACCCGGCTGGTCGACCTGACCACGGCCGTCTCCCCGCTGCACTCCCCCATCGACAAGATCCACCCGATGCCGTTCCCCGGGCTGAACATCGACAACCTGCCGTTCTTCGCGATCATCGCCGCCGTCGCCCAGGGCCAGACGATGCTGCACGACTGGGTCTACGAGAACCGGGCCATCTACCTCACCGAGCTCGGCAAGCTCGGCGGCAAGGTGACGCTGCTGGACCCGCACCGGGTGATGATCGACGGTCCTACGCACTGGTCCGGCGCTGAGATCGTCTGTCCGCCGGCACTGCGTCCGGCGGTGGTGATCCTGCTGGCGATGCTCGCCTCCAAGGGCACCTCGGTGCTCCGCTCGGTCTACGTGATCAACCGCGGCTACGAGGACCTCGCCGAGCGGCTCAACCTGCTCGGAGCACGCATCGAGACCTTCTCGGACCTGCGCTGAGGCCGGGGACCGTCAACCCTTGAACAGCGTCTCGACGTAGGCGCGACTGCGCTCGACGGGGCCCGGCGGCGGCATCGAGGACGAGATCCGCGGGAGCGCGGCGGTGTTCGCGGACTGGTGCGCGTGCCAGTCGTTCTCGGCCTCGACGAGGCCACCGAGGTCCGCGCGGGCCAGGAACACGCCCCCGCACCCGTCGCACCGGTGCGTCGTCACGTGGCCGAGGGTGCGCTCGGCCATCACGCCTTGGCATTGCGGGCAGGTCAGCTCCATGGATCGACGTTACCGCCGCGGGATCCGTCGTGCGGAGTGCCACGCGGGTGCCCGACTTGCACCGAATTCCGACCTCGGGGTGAATACTGGTCCCAGGGAGCGGGGTGAGGACGATGGCGCGGGTCCGGACGGGTTTCGCCTACCTCGACGACGTCCCCGACGGCACGGTCCTCGCGATGGCCCACCGCGGCGGTGCGGACCACCCGGACCTGCGCGGCCTGGAGAACACCCGGCACGCCTTCGAGCACGCCGCCGCGCTCGGCTACCGCTACCTGGAGACCGACGTGCACGCGAGCTCCGACGGCGTCCTGCTGGCCTTCCACGACGACGTGCTCGACAGGGTCACCGACGTCTCCGGGGAGCTCGCCGGGATGAGGGCCACCGACATCGCGGTGGCCAGGATCGGTGGCGCGCACGCCGTACCGACGATGGCGGAGCTGTTCGAGTCGTTCCCCGAAGCGCGGTTCAACATCGATCTCAAGGCCGACGCGGCCGCACGCCCGCTCGCCGACCTGCTGGCGCGCACGGCGTCCGAGGCACGCGTCTGCGTCGGGTCGTTCTCGCTGCCGCGACTCCGGGAGTTCCGGGCGCTGACGCGAGGACGGGTGGCCACCTCGGCGGCGCCCGCCGAGGTCGGGGCGTTCCTGCTTCCCGGTGCGCCGGCACGCGCCCTGACCCGGGGCAGGGTGGCTGCGCTGCAGGTCCCCCGACGGCGGGGTCGGGTGCCGATCGTCACCGCGGGCCTCGTACGCCGGGCGCACGCCGCCGGTGCGCACGTGCACGTCTGGACCGTCGACGACCCGGCGGAGATGAACGAGCTGATCGACCTCGGTGTCGACGGGCTGATCACGGACCGGACCGACCTGCTCAAGGACGTCCTGGTCGCACGAGGACAGTGGGGGGACCACGGATGACCGCAGCGGACCGGCTCGCGCAGCAGAAGGCCTGGAACTGGTACGACTGGGCCAACTCGGCGTTCTTCACCACCGTGCTCTCGGTGATGTTCGCGCCGTACATGATCACGGTGGCCGGCAAGGCCGCCGGCTGCGTCGACGCCGACGAGACCTGCTCGAAGACGGTCGAGCTGCTCGGTCTGCACCTCGCGGCCGGGTCCCTGCCGAGCTACCTGACCAGCTTTGCCACGATCGCGAGCGCGTTCCTGCTCCCCGTCGTGGGGGCGTTCGTGGACCGGTCGCACCACAAGAAGCGGCACATGGCCGGGTACGCCTGGGCCGGCGCGGCCTTCGGGTCGCTGCTCTTCTTCCTCGAGGGCGACAACTGGCAGCTCGGCGCGGTCGCGGTGGTCTGCGCGAGCATCCTGGCCGGGTGCTCGTTGGTCAGCTACTACGCGATCCTGGTCGACATCTCGACCGAGGAGGAACGCGACCGCGCGTCCTCGCGCGGCTGGGCGTGGGGCTACCTGGGCGGCGGTGTCCTGCTCGCGGTGAACCTGGTGATGTTCCTGGCTCACGACACCTTCGGGCTCTCCGAGGGGCTTGCCGTCCGCCTCTCGCTGCTCAGTGCGGCGGTCTGGTGGGCCGCCTTCACGATCATCCCGTTCGTGAAGCTGCGCGACTACGCCCCCCGCAACCAGGTCGGGGTCGGGGGCAGCGTCTGGACCTCGAGCTTCGGCCAGCTCCTGCGCACGCTCAAGGACCTGCGCAACTACCCCATGACGCTCACCTTCCTGGTGGCGTACCTCTTCTACAACGACGGCATCCAGACGGTGATCTACGCCGCGGCGACGTACGGCGAGAAGCAGCTGAAGTTCGGCACGTCGGTCCTCATCGGCACGATCCTGCTGATCCAGTTCGTCGCGTTCGGCGGTGCGCTCCTCTTCGGCAGGCTCGCGGCACGGCACGGCGCCTACCGCCTGATCAAGGCGGGCACCTTCGCCTGGATGGTCATCGTCGTCGTCGCGCTGGCGCTGCCCGAGAAGAACGTCGCCCTGTTCCTGCTGGTCGCCGTGGCCATCGGCGTCGTGATGGGCGGCACCCAGGCGCTCTCGCGCTCGTTCTTCAGCCTGCTCATCCCGCGTGGCCGGGAGGGCGAGTACTTCGCGCTGTACGGCGCGGCCGAGCGCGGGACCTCCTGGTTCGGCACCCTCGTCTTCGGGCTCACCTTCCAGATCACCGGGTCCTACCGCCCCGCGATCCTGGCGCTGATCGTGTTCTTCGTGCTCGGTGCCGTGTTCCTCGCCCGGCTGGACCCGGTACGGGGCATCCGCGAGGCCGGGAACGCCGTGCCGGAGCCCGTTGCCGGGGTGTGAGACCCGTCTCGCGCTCGCGCTGGGCGGGAATCCTCAAGGTGCGCGGGTCGTTGTCGATCTGTCATGGTGGAACGTGGCCCGCAGCGGGCCGCACCGCGCCGACGGGTGCTCCGGCGTCACGAACGACTTGAATGCCCGTCCCTGAGGTAGTACGCATGAGTGGGACCACGATCTGGCCCCACAAGACTTTTGGAGGATTTCATGGGAGACCGCACCCTGCGAGGCGCACGCCTCGGCGGCCAGAGCTTCGAGGACGAGCGCGGCATCGAGTTCGCCGCCCGTCAGCAGGTCGGCTACCAGTGCACCCGCGGACACCTGTTCGAGATCACCATGTCCGTCGAGGCCGAGGTCCCGGCCACCTGGGAGTGCCCGCGCTGCGGCGCCGAGGGCCTGAGCACCGCCGGCATCCTGCCCGAGGAGAAGGTCGAGAAGCCGGCCCGCACGCACTGGGACATGCTGCTGGAGCGTCGCTCGATCAAGGAGCTCGAGGACATCCTCACCGAGCGTCTCGAGCTGCTGCGCGGCGGCGAGATCGGTCCGGCGCACCTGCACCGCCCGGTCAAGAAGTCCGCGAAGAAGAAGGCCAACGCCTAGGAACCGCGTCTACTCCGGATCCACCACGTCGCCCTGGACCACGTCACCGTGGGGTCCGGGGCGATGCTGCTTCCCGGGTCCACGTCCGGGTCCGCTTCCGGGGACGACCACCAGGCGCCGGCTGATGAAGCCGGTCAGCACCTTCCGCCCCAGAGGACGCGTCAACGGCAGGATCGCCAGCATGCCGAAGACGTCGGTGACGAAGCCCGGGCTGATCATCAGCGTGCCGCCGACCACGATGAGGATGCCGTCGGCGAGCTCGCGGGTCGGCATCCGACCTTCCTGGAGCGCAGACTGCAGGGCCCGCCAGGCACGGCCACCCTCGCGCCGCAGCAGCCAGGATCCGAACACGCTGTCGGCGATGAGCAGCACGATCGTCCACCAGGCTCCGATCACCTGGCCGACCTGGATGATCACGTAGATCTCCAGGATCGGCAGCGCGATGAAGGCGAGCAGGACCAGGCCCCAGCGGAAGCGCCTCATTCGCCGACGCTCCCGTCGACGGCCTCGCGCAGCAGGTCCGCGTGCCCGTTGTGCCGCGCGTACTCCTCGACCATGTGGAGCAGGATCCAGCGCAGGCTGAACTTGCCCTCGCCGGTACGGCGGCTGGTCCGCACCGAAACCGTGTCCAGGCCGCCGCCGTCGAGGGCCGCTGCGATGCAGGCGTCGGTGCGCTGCACGGTCTCGTCGTACGCCGCGAGCAGGCTCTCGAGGTCCTGGCCCGCAGCGACGTGCCAGTCCCAGTCGTTGTCGGCGTCCCAGTCCACGGTGTCCCACGGCGGTGCGCTGTCGTTGCCGGCCAGGACGACCGAGAACCAGTTGTCCTCGACGAGCGTCAGGTGCGAGACGAGCCCACCGAGGGTCATCGTGGAGGGAGGGACGGGGCGGTCGAGCGCCGCGACGTCGAGTCCCGCGACCTTCCCCCGGAGGGTGGCCCGGTGGTAGTCGAGGAAGGCGAGCAGGGTCTCGGCCTCGCCGGCCCGGAGCGGAGGATCGACGCGTTCAGCCATGCTGCCCACGCTAGCCGGTGGTGAGAAGGGCGGCGGGGGGAGGAACGAAACCTTCGGACCGCCCGCACGGTGACTGGCTGTCATCGCACGACCGTTGTCTACTGGCGCCGCACTCCCCCCGTGTTCTCCCGTCCTGGTCGCGGCGTCCCGACTCGTCGAAGGGATTCACCCGCACCGTGGAGGTCGGTGAGGATCTTCCCCTCATGTCCGGACCCGCAAGCAGGACGATCTGCCTGGAGGAACGAGGCAACACAACCGATCCCGGTGCGTCCTGTCAACCGCCCCCTGACCTGCGTGAACGCGCAAAACTGCAGGTCAGGAGAGTGACCTGTGCGCCAACAATTCATGAAAGAAATTCAGCCGCGCGGCGTGTCACCGACGACACGCTTGAAGTGCACGTTGAGGGTTCAGCGCGCGTCGGTGATCGTCGAGACCAGGCGCGCTATCGGCGACTCCAGGCCCCACCGCTCGGCGAGCTCGGTCAGGGCCCCGGGATCGACCGGTGTCGCCGGCAGCAGCACCTCGAGGTCACCCAGGTCGATGTCGCGCGCAACGGCCACCACCTGAGGGGCGACGTCGAGGTACGGCGCTGCGTCGAGGATCTTGCGTCGGGGTCCGGGCGCAAGATCGCTGGACTCGTCGAACGCTGCTGCGCGGATGCCGTCGAGCGACCCGTACCTGTTCAGCAACGTGGCTGCGGTCTTCTCCCCCACCCCGGCGACGCCGGGCAGGCCGTCGGAGGAATCACCGCGCAGCGTGGCGAAATCGGCGTACTGGTCGGCCTCGACGTCGTACTTCTCGCGCACGACGCTGTTGGTGATCCGCTCGTGCTTGCCGACACCGCGCGCGGTGTAGAGCACGCGCACCCCGAGGCTGTCGTCGACCAGCTGGAACAGGTCGCGATCCCCGGTGACGATCTCGACGGGCATGCCGGCATCCGTGGCCAGGGTTCCGATGACGTCGTCGGCCTCGTACCCGTCCGCGCCGACCACAGCGATCCCGAACGCCGCGAGCACGTCGATCATGATCGGGATCTGCACCTGCAGCGGGTCCGGCACCTCCTCGATGTCCGAACCGCCCGGGACCTCCTGCTCGACCCGGTGCGCCTTGTACGACGGGATCAGGTCGACGCGCCACTGCGGGCGCCAGTCGTTGTCCCAGCAGCAGACCAGGTGCGTCGGTCGGTACTCCTCGACCAGCCGGGAGATGAAGTCCAGCAGGCCGCGGACCGCGTTGACCGGGGTGCCGTCCGGGGCGCGCATCGAGTCCGGGACGCCGTAGAACGCGCGGAAGTAGAGCGAGGCGGTGTCCAGCAGCATCAGGGAGCTCACGGGCGCCAGCGTAGGCCGTGCACGAGGAGTTAACGCGGCACGCTCCTGCGAAACACGGAGTTAACTCCATTTGGTAATACCTCGAAACACACGGTCCCTAGGTTCAGCGACACCGAACGGCACAACGACGTGCCGCCCTTGAACGGCATCAGAGAACCGAGAGGTACCCCAGTGTTGAACTCACGCACACGTTTGACGGCTGCCGCCGCAGTCGTCCTGGTCGCTGCGGCGACCCTCAGCGCCTGTGGCGGTGCCAAGGCCGGTGACAAGCCGGCAGCAGCCGGCAAGTCCTGCGTCGACACCTCCGGCGACACAGTGAAGCTCGGCTTCATCAACTCGCTGACCGGCGCCATGGCCATCTCGGAGAAGACCGTCTCGAAGGTGCTCGACATGGCCGCCGACGAGATCAACGCGTCCGGCGGCATCATGGGCAAGAAGATCGAGCCGATCCAGGAGGACGGCGCGACCGACTGGCCCACCTTCGCGGAGAAGACCGAGAAGCTGCTGACCGACGACTGCGTCGCCGCCATCTTCGGTGGCTGGACCTCGTCCTCGCGCAAGGCCATGAAGCCGGTGGTCGAGAAGAACAACGGCCTGCTCTTCTACCCGGTCCAGTACGAGGGTCTCGAGGCCTCCAAGAACATCTACTACACCGGTGCGACCACCAACCAGCAGATCCTGCCGGCGATGGAGTTCCTCAAGTCGAAGGGCGTGAAGACGCTGTTCCTCGCGGGTTCGGACTACGTCTTCCCGCGCACCGCCAACGCGATCATCAAGCTCTACGCCAAGGAGCTCGGCATCAAGATCGTCGGCGAGGAGTACGTGCCGCTCGACAAGGACGACTGGACCACCCAGGTGTCCAAGATCGTCGAGGCGAAGCCCGACTTCGTCTTCAACACCATCAACGGTTCCTCCAACGTCGGCTTCATCAAGGCCTACACCGACGCCGGTCTGAAGGCCGCCACGACCCCGATCATCTCGGTGTCGATCGCGGAGGAGGAGGCCCCCAACATGGGCGCCTCCGTCGAGGGTCAGTACGCCGCCTGGAACTACTTCGAGTCGGTCAAGAGCCCGGCGAACGAGAAGTTCATCGCGGCCTGGAAGGCCTTCGACGGCCCGAGCGACGTGACCTCGGACCCGATGGAGGCGGCGTACGACTCGCTGTACCTCTACAAGGCGATGGTCGAGAAAGCCGGTTCCTTCGACGTCGACAAGATCAACGCGGCATCTGACGGGGTCTCGTTCGACGCCCCCGAGGGCACCGTCGTCGTCGACGGCGAGAACCACCACATCAGCAAGCCCGGTCTGATCGGCCAGATCAACGCGGACAACCAGTTCGACATCGTCTGGTCCTCCGACGGCCCGATCGAGCCGGACCCGTTCCTCAAGGGTTACGACTGGTTCCCGGCTGCCACCCGGGACGCGCTGGTCGCAGCCGCCGGCTAGTCCTCGCTGCACACGAGGGGTCCCGTGCTCTCGGGCACGGGACCCCTCCCCTCCCCCGTCACCGCGTCGAGAGGTCCTGCATGGACACCCTGATCGCCCCGCTGCTCAACGGCACCGCCGACGGAGCACTCCTCCTCATCGCCGCCCTCGGCCTCGCGCTCACCTTCGGGCAGATGGGCGTCATCAACATGGCGCACGGCGAGTTCCTGCTGGCCGGTGCCGTGTGCGCCTACTGGACCCAGCAGCTCGTCTCCAACACCGACGTCTCGATCCTGGTGGCCCTCCCGGTCGCGTTCCTGCTCGCAGGCGCCCTCGGCGTCCTGCTCGAGGTCACGATCATCCAGTGGATGTACGACCGGCCGCTGGACACCCTGCTGGCGACCGTCGGGGTGAGCCTCGCGCTGCAGCAGATCTTCCTGCAGAAGTACCCGAGCGGCGTCCCGGTGGAGAAGCCCGGCCTGCTGGACGGCCAGTGGACCGTCTTCGGCTACGCGTGGCCGCTGCGCCAGGTCTTCACCATCGTGCTGGCGCTCCTCTGCCTCGCTGCGCTGGGGGCGATGCTGAAGTACACGTCCTTCGGGCGGCGCATCCGCGCCACCGTGCAGAACCGGGCGCTCGCCGAGACCCTGGGTGTCGCCACCCGCTCGGTCGACCGGATCACCTTCTTCGTGGGCTCCGGCCTCGCGGGTGTCGGGGGCGTGGCAGCGTCGTTGATCGGCGGCACGAACTCCCAGCTCGGCACCAAGTACATCATCCTCGCGTTCCTCGTCGTCGTCGCTGGCGGACTCGGCCAGCTGCGCGGCGCGGTGATCGCGGCATGGACGGTCGGCGTCGTCACGGCGTACCTGGCGGACTGGACGACGGGCAGCCTCGCCCAGGTCATCACCTTCGTCCTGGTCGTCATCTTCCTGCAGGTGAAGCCGCAGGGTCTGTTCACCGTCCGGACGAGAGGACTCGCATGAGCACCACCGACCCCGAGGAGACAGCGGGCGGAACCGCGGTCCCAGACCCGACGCGCAGCGGGCGGCAGCTCTCGCTGGGCGAGTTCGGGCGCAACTGGGGCTCCCTGATCGGCATCGGCGTCCTCGCGGTCGTCCTGCTCCTGGTCGCACCGGCGCTGCTGAGCGACTTCCGGCTCAACAACCTGGGCAAGTACTGCTGCTGGGCGATCGTCGCCGTCGGCATCGGCCTGGCCTGGGGCCGGGGCGGCATGCTGGTGATGGGACAGGGCGTGTTCTTCGCCCTCGGCGCCTACGCCATGGCGATGCACCTGACCCTGGAGAGCGGCGGACCGGACTCGATCCCGGTCTTCATGATCCTCTACGACCCGTTGGCCCCGCTGCCTGCGTTCTGGGAACCGTTCCGCAGCGGAGCGTTCACCATCATCTCCATCGTCGTCGCTCCGGTCGTGGTCGCCGGCATCCTGGGGTTCGCGATCTTCAAGCGTCGGGTCAAGGGCGCCTACTTCGCGATCCTCTCCCAGGCCCTCGCGGTCGCCCTGGCCTACCTGATCGGCGGCACGATCAAGCTGACCGGTGGTGACACCGGCCTGAGCGACTTCAAGTTCTTCTTCGGATACGACCTCAACGACCCCGCCAACAAGCAGTTCATCTACACGATCGTCGCCGGCCTGCTGGTGCTGTGCCTGCTGATCGCGTGGCAGCTCTACCGCAGCCGTTTCGGGGAGCTGCTGGTGGCGACCCGCGACGCCGAGGAGCGGGTGCGCTTCCTCGGCCACGACCCGGCCAACGTCAAGCTCGTCGCCTTCGTCAGCGCCGCTGTCATGGCGAGCATCGGTGGAGCGATGTTCGTGCCGATCGCCGGCATCATCTCGCCGAAGGAGATCGGCGCCGCGGCATCGATCTTCATGCTGGCAGGTGCCGCGTTCGGGGGCCGGGCCTCGCTATTCGGACCAGTGCTCGGTGCCCTCCTGCTGGGCTACGGCCGCTCGACGCTGTCGGAGAGCATCCAGGACGGCTGGATCTACATCCTCGCGCTGATGTTCATCGTCGTGACCCTGCTGCTGCCGAACGGGTTGGCCTCGCTCCCCCGCCGGATAAGCGGCTACGTGGCCGCGAGACGCAGCGCTCCTGCGACCAGGACGGTGACGTCATGACCGGGCAGGACTACGTGGAGGTCCAGGGCCTCACCGTCGACTTCGACGGGTTCAAGGCCAACGAGGACGTCGACGTGACGTTCCTCCAGGGGCGCATCCACTTCCTGATCGGGCCCAACGGAGCGGGCAAGACCACCCTGGTCGATGCCCTCACCGGCCTGGTCAAGGGCACCGGGTACGCCCGCTACGGGAACAAGGACCTGCTCGCGCTGAAGTCGCACCAGATCTCCCGAGCCGGCGTCGGGCGGACGTTCCAGACCGCCACCGTGTTCGAGAACCTCACGGTGCTGCAGAACCTGGACATCGCGGGCGGCGTCCACCGCAAGGCCTGGGGCATGCTGCGTGCGCGCCGCGGGATCCCGGACTACGTGGCCGAGGCGATGGAGACCGTCGGGCTGGCCGACCTCAAGGACCGCCCTGCCGGCATCCTCGCCCACGGGCAGAAGCAGTGGCTGGAGATCGGCATGCTGCTCGTCCAGGACGCCAAGGTGATGTTCCTGGACGAGACCGTCGCCGGTATGAGCCACGAGGAGCGCGACGAGACCGGCGAGCTGCTCCGGCGGATCGCCCCGTCGCGCACCATCGTCGTCATCGAGCACGACATGGACTTCGTCCGCAACTACGCCGACATCGTCACGGTGCTGCACGCGGGCAAGGTCCTCGCCGAAGGCACCGTCGCCGAGATCCAGGCGAACCCGAAGGTCCAAGAGGTCTACCTGGGCCGCAGCGTGGAAGGGGCGACCCATGAGTGAGTCGATGCTCGAGCTGGTGAACGTGACCGCGGGGTACGGCCGCAGCATGGTGCTGCACGACGTAAGCCTGACCGTCCCGGTGGCCTCCGGTGTCGCCCTGATGGGACACAACGGTGCCGGCAAGACGACGTTGCTGCGGGTGGCCGTGGGTCTCCTCGCCGTGAAGAGCGGGCAGGTGCTCCTCGACGGTGAGGACGTCACGAAGCTGCGGCCGCACGCCCGCGTACGCCGTGGACTCGGCTACGTCCCCCAGGGCCAGCTGAGCTTCCCCCAGATGACCACGCTGGAGAACCTGCAGCTGGTCAGCACGGTGAAGTCGGAGATCGACGAGGTCCTGGACACCTTCCCGGCCCTGCGCGAGCTGCTCTCCCGGCGGGCCGGGCTGCTGTCTGGTGGTCAGCGTCAGCAGCTCTCGATCGCACGGACGCTCCTGACCAAGCCCCGGCTGCTCATCCTCGACGAGCCGACCGAGGGCATCCAGCCGAACGTCGTGCAGGAGATCGAGCGCGTGATCACCGAGCTCACCCAACGGGGCGACCTCTCGGTGCTGCTCGTCGAGCAGCACGTCGGGTTCGCCCTGCGCGCGACGAGCAGCTACTACGTCCTGGAATCCGGCCGGGTCACTGCCAGCGGCGCGGGCGGCGACGACGCCGTCGACGTGGTCCGCGACGCGATGGCCGTCTGAGAGCGCGCGATGCACCTGACCCCTGGAGACACCGAGAAGCTGCTGCTGTCGGTGGCCGGCATGGTCGCGCGTGACCGGCTCGCCCGCGGCGTACGGCTGAACTACCCGGAGACCGTGGCGCTGCTGAGCACCTGGGTCATCGAGCGTGCTCGCGACGGGCTCAGCGTCGCCGACCTGATGGAACTGGGCCGGGAGGTCCTGACCCGCGACCAGGTGATGCCCGACGTCGCGGCGATGCTCGCCGACGTCCAGGTCGAGGCCACCTTCCCCGACGGCCGCAAGCTCGTCACCATCCACCAACCGATCGCCTGACACCCCGGAAGGGACATCTCGTGGCTCACCTACCGACCGGCCCCGGCGAGATCCGCTGCGCTGCGGGGAGCGTCGTCCTCAACGGGGACCGCACCCCTGAGGAACGGCTCTCGCTCGTCATCGTGAACACCGGCGACCGCCCGGTGCAGATCGGCTCGCACATCCACCTCCCCGACGTGAACGCGGCACTGTCCTTCGACCGGGAGGCCGCAGCGGGGTTCCGGCTCGACATTCCCTCGGGCACCAGCCGACGCTTCGAGCCCGGTGCCTCCCGCGAGGTCGACCTGGTCGCGCTGCGGGGGGCCCGGCTCGTGCCGGGGATCCAGGTGCGGGAGGCAGACCGTGGTTGAGATCTTCCGGTCCGACTACGCCGCGCTGTACGGACCCACCACCGGCGACCAGGTACGCCTGGGCGACACCGACCTGTGGATCCAGGTCGAGGACGACCTGACCGTCGGCGGGGAGGAAGCGGTCTTCGGGGGCGGCAAGTCGATCCGGGAGTCGATGGCCCAGTCCACGCTGTCCCGGGCCGGCGGTGCACCGGACACGGTGATCACCAACGCGCTGGTCCTGGACCACTGGGGGATCGTGAAGGCCGACGTCGGCATCCGCGACGGACGGATCGTGGCGCTGGGTCGCGCCGGCAATCCCGACATCGCCGACGGCGTGCACCCGCAGCTGGTGATCGGACCGTCCACCGACATCGTCGCCGGCGAGGGCAAGATCCTCACCGCGGGGGCGATCGACGTGCACGTGCACTTCCTGTCCCGGTCCCAGATCCACGAGGCGCTCGCCACCGGGATCACCACCGTCGGCGGCGGCGGTACGGGACCCTCGGAAGGCTCGAAGGCCACCACGGTCACCCCGGGCGCCTGGCACCTGCGCACCGTGCACCGCGCCCTGGATCCGCTGCCGGTGAATCTCCTGGTGATGGGCAAGGGCAACACCGTCTCCGCCGCCGGACTCGCCGAGCAGGCGCTGGCCGGAGCCGCGGCGTACAAGGTGCACGAGGATTGGGGCTCGACCCCGGCAGCCATCGACGCGGCCCTGCGCGCCGCCGACGAGTTCGGGCTCCAGGTCGCGCTGCACTCAGACAGCCTGAACGAGGCCGGGTACCTGGAGTCGACGCTGGCAGCGATCGCCGGCCGGTCCATCCACGCGTTCCACGCCGAGGGCGCCGGCGGTGGGCACGCGCCCGACATCGTGCGGGTCGCCGGTCAGCCGCACGTCATCCCGGGTTCCACCAACCCGACGCTGCCGCACACGGTGAACACGGTCGCCGAGCACCTCGACATGCTCATGGTCTGCCACCACCTCAACCCGCGCGTTCCCGAGGACCTGGCGTTCGCCGAGTCCCGGATCCGCGCGACGACGATCGCGGCCGAGGACGTGCTGCACGACATCGGTGCGCTGTCGGTCACCTCCTCGGACGCGCAGGCGATGGGCCGTGTCGGCGAGGTGATCACCCGGACCTGGCAGGTCGCGCACGTGATGAAGGCGAACCGGGGTCCTCTCGGAAGCGGTCCCGCCGATAACGAGCGGGCCCGACGCTACGTCGCGAAGTACACGATCAACCCCGCGATTGCGCACGGCATCGACCACGAGGTCGGCTCGATCGAGGTGGGCAAGCTCGCCGACCTGGTGCTGTGGGAGCCGAAGTTCTTCGGGTTCCGGCCCTCGGTCGTCATGAAGGCCGGAGCACTCGTGTACGCGGCCCTCGGCGACCCCAACGCCTCCATCCCGACGCCGCAACCGGTCCTGATGCGCCCCACGCTCGTCGATGGCGACGGCGCCGACCACGCCGTCACCTTCGTCGCCCCGGCTGCACTCGAGGACGGGCTCGCCGAGCGCCTGGGGCTGCGTCGACGGCTTGCCGGCGTGCGTCCCACCCGCGACATCGGCAAGGCGGACATGATCAACAACGACGCCCTCCCCGAGATCGTCGTCGACCCGGAGACCTTCGCCATCGACGTCGACGGCGAGCGGATCGTCCCGGTGCCAGCGGAGGCCCTCCCCCTGACCCAGCTCTACGCGTTGTTCTGAGGCGCCATGAGCGACGACCTGTTGATGATGCTGCTGGGCGACGCCCGGTTGCCCGTCGCCGGCCACACCCAGAGTGCCGGGTTGGAACCCGCCGTCCGGGCCGGCCTGACGGCCGCCGAGGTGCCGCTCTACCTGGCCGCACGCCTGAAGACCGTGCTGCGGGTCGAGGCCGGGACCGCGGTCGCCGCCCTGCACCTGATGAACCAGGGCCGACCTGTCGATCCGGTCGTACGGGCGTGGGCTGCCCGGACGCCGAGCCCCGCCCTGCGGAAGGCATCGCGCACCCAGGCCAGGGCCTTCCTGCGGATCTGCGGCTCGTTGTGGCCGGACTCGCAGCACGTCGCCGACGCCACCAGGCTCGTCGGCGCACCACGCCCGGTCGCGGTCGCCGCCGCCGCCGCGACGGTGCAGCTGTCCCCGCGGTCCCTGGCTCGGTTGATCGGGTACGACGACGTGCAGACCGTCGCGTCCGCCGCCCTCAAGCTGCTCCCCCTCGACCCGGCGACGACGACCGGCTGGGTGCACGACGCCCTGCCCGCCGTCGCAGCGCTGGCCGAGGAGGTCGCCGACATCCGTGAGGCCACGGGCATCCCCGCCCTGGCCGCTCCCCAGATCGAGGTGTGGGCACAGACCCACGCCCTCACCAGCAGGAGGTTGTTCAGTGCCTGATTCCACCACCCACCACGTTCCGAGCCGCGGGCTGCGTCTCGGCGTCTGCGGGCCCGTCGGCACCGGCAAGAGCTCCTTGATCGCCCTGCTGTGCCGCGAGCTGTCCGCAGAGCTGTCGCTCGGGGTCGTCACCAACGACATCTACACCGACGAGGACGCCCGGTTCCTGCGCTCGGCAGGAGTTCTCGATCCGGAGCGGATCCGGGCGGTCGAGACCGGCGCGTGCCCGCACACGGCCATTCGCGACGACATCACCGCGAACCTGCTCGTCGTCGAGGAGCTCGAGGAGACCTACTCCCCCGACGTCGTCCTCATCGAGTCCGGCGGCGACAACCTCACGGCCACCTTCTCCCCCGCGCTGGTCGACACCCAGATCTTCGTGCTCGACATCGCCGGCGGTGGGGACGTGGCCCGCAAGGGCGGGCCAGGGATCGAGCGCGCGGACCTGCTCATCGTGAACAAGACCGACCTGGCGCCGCACGTCGGTGTCGACCGGGAGCAGATGGTGCTGGATGCCACGGCCGCGCGGGACGGACGGATCGTCATCGCACTGTCCCGCACGGACCGGAGCTCCATCGACGCCCTGACCACGTGGGTCCGTGCCCAGCTGGCCGAGCACCGTGCCGGGGATCTCGTCCCCGCCGACCCCGGCCCGATGGCGCCGCACAGCCACTCCCACGACCACGACCACGACCACTCCCACGATCACGGGGACCATGACCACTCTGCTGCCTGACCGTGCCGGCCTGCGCCGTACCCGGATTCGCGTCGACGCGGCCTCCGGCGGACGGGCACGCGTG
Source organism: Marmoricola sp. OAE513 (assembly GCF_040546585.1). Taxonomy (NCBI): domain Bacteria; kingdom Bacillati; phylum Actinomycetota; class Actinomycetes; order Propionibacteriales; family Nocardioidaceae; genus Marmoricola; species Marmoricola sp. OAE513. The sequence continues at coordinate 3,792,254 of NZ_JBEPOC010000001.1, forward strand.
CTGGCCACCACGAGCGGAGACCCGGAGCTGCCCTGCCTGCGCACGATGATCCTGGACAGCGCACCCGGCTACGCGCGGGTGGCGCTCGTCCCGGACGGAGCCCTGCTGCTGGCCGGCGACGCGATCAGCCTGGACGTCCGGGTGGGCACCGCCACGCGACTCGACCTGGTGGAGCCGAGCGGCACGGTGGCCTACGACATGCGCGGTGGCGAGGCCTCGTGGGACGTGAGACTCGACCTCGCTGCCGGCGCGAGCCTCACCTGGGCGGGCGAGCCGTTCGTGCTCTCCGCGGGTGCTCGGGTCCGCCGTACGACGGACGTCACCCTGGGGGCCGGCGCCCGGTTGGCGGTCCGGGAGACGTTGGTCCTCGGGCGCCACCAGGAGCGGATCGGCGACCTCGAGCAGCACTGGACCGCTCGCGGCCCGGACGGCGCCGAGCTCCTCGTCGAGCACCTGAGCCTCGGCGCCTCGTCGCACCGCCCGGGCGTCCTCGGCGGCAACCGCGTCCTGGGTTCGGTCGTCGCACTCGGTCTCGACGTCCCCGTGGACGTCGCTGCCGAGGACCGGCTCGACCTCGACGAGGGCGGCACCTTGTGGCGACGCCTGGCGCACGAGGCCCACCTGGCGATCCCGACGGAGGCCTGGCGTGCGGTGCTCGCGGCCTGGTGATCTCGGCAGCCTGCGGTCAGCGGGTGCGGGCGATCTGGTCCTGGACGGAGAACTCGAGTCCGCGGGCCGCAGCGACGTACACGTCCTGGTTGACCAGGTTGCCGTCCAGGCGCATCAGCCCGCGGGGACCCTCGTAGACGTGCCCCGACCGCATGGCTTCCGCGGACCCCACGTCGACACCACCGCACACGGCGCCGATCCGGGCGAGGAAGTGGATCGCCTCGTAGCAGGACTCGCCGACCGCGTTGAGTGCCGGCGCGAACTCGCCGTAGCGGTCGTAGTAGGCCCGCTCGAGGCGGCGCCCCTCCACCGTGCCCATCCCGTCGAAGTAGGCCGCGGCGGCGTACAAGCCTTCGTGGGCGTTCACGCCCCCGCCGAGCAGGGTGTTCTCCTCCACGGCGGGGCTGAGCCGTGGCAGCGTGCCACTGAGCCCGGCGCGGGCGAACTGACGGTTGAACTGAACGGCGTCCTGTCCCATCAGCAGCATGATCACGCCGTCGATGTCCGGACGCTGCAGCTCGCTGAGGACCCCGCGGAAGTCGGTGGTCCCGAGAGGCACGTAGCTCTCGTGCACGATCGAGGACGGCCCGTCGCGAAGAGCCTGCCGTGCCGCCGCAGCGGTCACCCGGGGGAACACGTAGTCGTTGCCCACCACGGCCCAACGCCCTACCCCGAGCTGCTCGTGCATCCACCGTGCTGCTGGCAGCAGCTGGTTGACCGGCCGCTCGCCGAGCATGAAGACGCCCGGGGTGTCGTCCCGGCCCTCGTGCATCGCGGCGTACACGTAGGTCACCCGTCCGCCGATCCGCGCGGTGACGGCCTGGCGCACGGCCGAGATGTGCCAGCCGACGACCGCCTCGACCCGTCCCGCGTCCACCAAGGCTCCGACCTCGGCGGCGACGTCGGCCGGTTCACCGCCACCGTCCACGACGACGAGGTCGAGCCGCCGACCGTTGATCCCGGCATGCTCGTTGATCTCGTCCACGGCGAGCTCGGCACACGCCAGGCAGGACGGGCCGTAGATGCCGGTCGTCCCCTGGAGCGGCACCACCAGGGCAACCGGAAGCACCTCGCGCCGTGCGGCGCTCGCCGTGCTCTGCCCAGGTTCCACCCTGCCTCCGAAGATGATCGGGACCGGCGGGTGAGACGCGAGTCTGACGGTGCTGGCTTGTCCGTCGCCCCTAGGATAGTGCCGATCCCTGGTTCCCTGTCAGGCGGTCTCAGGAACGAGGGGGTCCGATGGCGAAGCCGGTCGTAGCCAGCCGCGCCGGCAGCCTCGTCGTCCTGCTCCGCTACTGCGAGGACAAGGTCCGCCAACGACTTCAGCCCGTGCTCGACGAGGCGGGCCTCGCGCCGGAGCACTGGCGGGTGATGGCTCTGCTGCACGAACGCCCCGGTCTCGGAGCCGGCGCCATCGCCAAGGGTGCCGTGCTCCCGAGTGCCTCGGTGACGCGGCACGTCGACAAGCTCGTCGAGCGCGGCATGGTGGTGCGCCGGGTCGACCCCGCGGACAAGCGTCGGGTCGTTCTCGCCCTCTCCCGGCGTGGCACCGAGGTTGCCGAGGCCCTGCTCGCCGAGGAGCGCGCGGCCGAGGAGATCATCGCCGCGGGCCTGGGAGCCGACAGGTTCAAGGCCCTCGCCCGCGACCTGGCTCTGCTCCCGCACGTCCTGGACTGAGCGCGAACCTCAGTCGGTGACCGAGGTGTACGACACGACGCCCCGGCGGAGCCGCCCGACGGTCTCGCGCGCGGTGTCCCGCAGAGCCGCGTGCCCGGCAGCGTCGGCGACCTGCCCGGACAGGTCGATGAGCTGCTTGACCCAGCGCACGAAGTCACCGGCGGCCAGGCCCGTGGCGTCCAGGACCTCGTCGAGGTCGTCGCCCTCGGCCCAGCGGAACGCCGCCCACGCGAACCCGAAGTCCGGTTCGCGGAGCTTGTCGATCTTGTGCTGCTTCTCCAGCTCGTGGAGGTCCGCCCAGATCGACGTCATCGCGGCCAGGGCATCGCGGACCGGTGCGCCCGGGATCCGCGGCGAGGCGGCGTCGTCAGCCTTCCGTGACTCGAAAACCAGGGTCGAGAGCACCGCTGCGAGCTGGCTGGCGTCGAGATGGTTCCAGAGCCCGGCGCGCAGCGACTCCGCGGTGAGCAGGTCCATCTCGTTGTAGATCCGCATGAGCGCCTTGCCGCGCCCGGTGACCGTGACATTTCCTGGGTCTCCGTCCAGGTAGTCCAACGCGGTCAGCACCTCGCAGACCCGGTCGAACTGACGCGCGATGGTGTTCGTGCGCTGCTCGATGCGTCGGCGCAGCGTCTGGGAGTCGCGGTCGAGCTTGTACCAGCGCTCCATCCAGCGCGCGTGGTCCTCGCGCTCGGGGCAGTCGTGGCACGGGTGCTGGCGCAGCTGCCGACGCAGGTCCTCGATCTCCGAGGACGCTTCCGACGGGCCGCTCCGGCGCTGGCCCTGCTTGGTCGAGGCCGGCTGGTGTCCCGGAGGCAGCTGGAAGCCGTGGGTCCGGTTCTTCAGCGTGGTCGCGAGGTCGCGCCGCGACTGTGGGTTGCGACCGTTGAAGTTCTTCGGGATCCGGATCCGGTTGAACGCCGCAACCGGCGTCGGGAAGTCGACGATCGACAGCCGTCGCGCGTGCTTGTCCGAGGTGAGCACGTACGGTCGCGGCCCGTCGCCCGAGCTCGTTCCCGGGTCGATGACGACCGCGATGCCGGCGAACCGCCCCGACGGCACCTCGATGATGTCACCGGGCTTGAGGGCGGCCAGCGAGTCGAGGACCTCGGCGCGACGGTCGTGGCGTCGCGCCTTGGCGATGCCGGTCTCGGTGTCGGAGAGCTTGCGGCGCAGGCGCGCGTACTCGCCGAAGTCGCCGAGGTGGCAGGTCGCCGCCTCCTCGTAGCCGCTGAGCGCGTCGTCGCTCTTGCGCAGCTGCCGGGCCAGGCCGACCACCGCCTTGTCCGCCTGGAACTGGGCGAACGAGGACTCCAGCAGCTCCCGCGCCCGCTCCCGCCCGAATTGGTGGACCAGGTTGACCGCCATGTTGTACGACGGCGCGAACGACGACTTCAGCGGGTACGTCCGGGTCGAGGCCAGACCAGCAACGGACTTCGGCTCCAGGCCGGGCTGCCAGAGCACGACGCCGTGCCCCTCGACGTCGATGCCGCGGCGACCGGCCCGGCCGGTGAGCTGGGTGTACTCCCCCGGGGTGATGTCCGCGTGCGTCTCACCGTTCCACTTCGAGAGCTTCTCGATGACCACCGAGCGCGCCGGCATGTTGATGCCCAGCGCGAGGGTCTCGGTGGCGAAGACGACCTTGCACAGCCCGCGCAGGAACAGCTCCTCGACGCACTCCTTGAAGGTCGGCAGCATGCCGGCGTGGTGCGCGGCGATCCCGCGGGTCAGTCCGTCCAGGAACTCGTGGTACCCGAGCACCTGCAGGTCCTCGTCCGGCAGGTGCGCGCAGTGCTCCTCGACGAACGCGAAGATCTCGTCCCGCTCGGCCGGCGTGGTCAGCCGCAGGTTGCTGTTGAGGCACTGCTGCACGGCGGCGTCGCAGCCGACCCGGCTGAAGATGAACGTGATGGCCGGGAGCAAGCCGGCCCGGTCGAGCTGCTCGACGACGTCGGCCCGGCTCGGTACCCAGACCCGGCGCCCGTTGCCGGACTGCCGGGCCCGGTCGGGCCGGCGCTGCCCCTTGGGCGAGCGCCGGTCCTTGAGCCGGGCGCTGAAGTGGTCGTCGCGCGCCACCCGGAGCAGCTCGGGGTTCACCGTCCCTTCCTCGGGGGCCGTGGGACCGTCGGCGAACAGGTCGAACATCTTCCGGCCGACCAGCACGTGCTGGTACAGCGGCACCGGCCGCCGTTCCTCCACGATCGTCGTGGTCTCACCGCGCACGGTGCCCAGCCACTCGCCGAACTCCTCCGCGTTGCTGACCGTGGCCGAGAGCGAGACGACCGCCACCGAGTCGGGCAGGTGGATGATCACCTCCTCCCAGACCGCACCCCGGGACCGGTCGGCGAGGTAGTGCACCTCGTCCATGACGACGAAGCCGAGGTCGACCAGGGCACGCGAACCGGCGTACAGCATGTTGCGCAGCACCTCGGTGGTCATCACGACCACGGGGGCGTCGCCGTTGATGCTGTTGTCGCCGGTCAGCAGACCGACGTGCTCGGCGCCGTACCGGTCGACCAGGTCGTTGAACTTCTGGTTCGACAGCGCCTTGATCGGCGTGGTGTAGAAGCACTTGCGGCCGCTCTCCAACGCCAGGTGCACCGCGAACTCGCCCACGATGGTCTTGCCGGAGCCGGTGGGTGCCGCGACGAGCACCGACCGCCCGTCCTCGAGCTCGCGGCAGGCGCGGAGCTGGAAGTCGTCCAGGCCGAACTCGTAGTGCGAGGCGAACGCCGCCACCTCGGGGTGCTGCTTGTTGCGCCGGTAGCGGGCGTACTTCTCGGCCGGGCTCGGGTCCCCGGCAGGGCTGCTCATGGCACCAGGACGCGCAGCGCCTGGGGAACGACCTCGACAGTCAGCGGCAGGGACGACATCCGCTCCCCGTCGGCGTACGCGACGATGCCGGGGGCGGCAACCGTGACGGTGCTGCCCTGGTAGCGGGTCACCTTCGGGTGTCCGATGTGGGCTCCGGTGAACAGCTTGGGGAAGGTCCGCAGCAGCTCGAGCTTGGTCATCGGCGCGATAGCGATCACGTCGAGCAGGCCGTCGTCGGCCAGCGCTCCGTCGGTGATGAGCATGCCGCCGCCGTACGACGTGGTGTTGCCGACGGCGACCATCATCGCGTCGAAGCGGTGCTGCCGGCCGTCGACCTCGATGACGTACGGGATCGGCGAGAACGTGCGCAGCTCGGCGAGGGTGGCGAGGTTGTAGCGCATCTGCCCCTTGGGCCAGGTCATGTCGTTCGCACGCTCGTTGACGATCGCGTCGAAGCCGGCGGCCAGGACGGTGACGAAGTACTTGGCGCCGATCCGGCCGAGGTCGATCGTGCGCTCGTTCCCGCCGATGACCACGTCGGTCGCCGCGAGCGGGTCGTCACGCGGGATGTCGAGCGCCCGTGCCACGTCGTTGCCGGTCCCCGCCGGGATCACGCCCAACCGGGTCGCCGTACCGGCCAGTGCTTGAGCCGCGAGGTGCATCATGCCGTCGCCACCGATTACGGCGAGCGTCTCCACGCCGTCGGCCACCACGCCCCGGGCCAGGTCGAGCGCCTCGTCGGCATCCTTCCCGGTCAGCTGGCGGACGTCGAACCCGGCGTCGGTGAGGCGCGGCACGACGGAGTCGGCGACGCTCCCGCCCTTGCCCTTCCCGGACGTCGGGTTCGTGAGTACTGCGATCTCCTTGCGCACCCTGGAACCCTATCTGCCGACGGGTGGTTACCGCGGCTCAGAGCGGCGACTGTGCGTCGTCGTCGAGCTCGAGTGCGGTCGTCCGTCCGCGGCGTCGATCGATCACGCGCGAGATGACCTCGGAGAGGACGAACAGCAGCGACATCGGGAGGGCGAGGAAGAGCATCGAGATCGGGTCCGTCGACGGGGTGGCCACCGCTGCGAAGATGAAGGTGCCCACGATGATCCAGGGCCGGTGCTGTCCGAGCGTGCGTCCCGAGATGACGCCGGCCAGGTTGAGGAGGACCACGAACAGCGGGATCTCGAACGCCACGCCGAAGACGAGCAGCATCCGGGTCAGGAAGTTGAAGTACTCGCCGAACTCGACGAGGTTCTCCAGCCCGTCCGGCGTGAACCCGAGCAGCACCTCGAGCCCCTTGGGCAGCACGTAGTAGCCCACCGCGACGCCGCCGATGAAGAGCGGGCCGGCGACGGCGACGAACACCCGGGTCCAACGCTTCTCGTTGGCGTGCAGGCCCGGCAGGATGAACGCCCAGATCTGGTACAGCCAGAACGGCGCTGACCCGACGAGAGCTGCCATCGCGCAGAGCTTCAGGTTGAGCATGAAGGGTCCGGTCGCACCGCTGATGTAGGCCTTGGACTCCACCGATGCGCCCAGCGCCACACGAGCGTCGTTGTACGGGCCGAGGACCAGCTCGAGCAGCTGGTCGTAGAAGAAGAACGCGACGACCAGGAGAACCAGGAACACGGCCAGCGCACGCATCAGCCGGCCCCGGAGCTCCCGGAAGTGGTCGGCCAGGGCCATCTGGCCGCCGGGGCCGGTGCCCTTGCCGCTGCTGACCTGGAACAGGCGCAGAGCACCGAGGAAAGACAACGCTCCGCCCCGGGCGTCAGTCAGTCTTGTCGGCCTGACGCTCCGCTTCAGTGGCGGTCGCGTCGGCCTCCCGGGCCTGGAGAGGCTTCGGCTCCGAGGTGGTCGGCTCGTCGTCGTCGTCGATCAGACCCTTGGTCTCCGCCTTGAAGATGCGCAGGGCGCGGCCAGAGCCGCGTGCCAGGTCGGGGAGCTTCTTGGCACCGAAGAGGAGCACGATCACCGCCAGGATCAGGAAGATCTCGGTGGGGCCTAGGTTGCGCACGGCATTCCTCGTTCCGTTCGGGTGCTGCTTGTCGTTCCCATGCTACGCCGTGCCCTGTTGCAACCGGAGGGCATCCGCCGCAACGGCCCGGATCCGGTCCCGCAGGGCGATCGGTTCGAGCACCTCGAGCCCCTCGTTGTAGCGGAAAGCCAGCCGCAGCAACCACTGCTCGTCCCCGATGGCCAGCGTCACCTCGGAGCTCCCGTCCGGTGCGTCCTGGACGCTCAGCACGGGGTAGTGCTCGGCGAACCAGCGCATCTGCGGGCTCAACCGGAGCCGGGCCTCGACGTCGTCCGGGCCCGCCTCGTAGAGACCGTCGGCCAGGTTGCGCGGCGTCAGCTGAGGGGTGCTGCGGGGCGTCTCGAGCAGCTCGACCTCAGCGACACGGTCGACCCGGAACAGCCGACGGGCGTCGGCCAGGTGGCACCACGCGTCGAGGTAGACGTGACCGTCGCGTGCGAGCAGCGCCCCGGGGTCCACGACCCGTTCGGTCACCTCGTCGCGGCTCGGGACGACGTACTTCAACCGGGCCTGCCGGTCCCCCGCGATCGCCGTCTCCAGGGTGGCCCGGGTCTGCACGACGGCCGGCCGCGTCTCGGGGTTCCGGATGTCGACCACCGGGACGGCCTCGCGCCCGGTCGCTGCCTCCAGCTTGGCCAGGGTCCGCGCGACCAGCTCGCGGGACGCGTGCGGGCTGGACTCCTGCAACGTGCGCAGGCCGACGATCAGCGCGGACGCCTCGTCGCTGCCCAACCGGAGCGGCCGAGCCAGGAACTCGGCGTTGTCGATCCGGACCATGCCGTCGGGGTCGTCGATCAGCGCCTCGACGTTGATCTCGATCAGGTCGCCGGGTCCGAACCCGGGCAGACCGCAGAGGTACAGCACCCTGAGGTCCTTGAGCATCTGCTCGCGGGAGACACCGAAGTCCGCAGCGACCTCCTTGAGCGACACCGCTCCCCTGGTCTGCAGGTACGGCGCCAGCGCCAGCAGGCGGGACAGCTGGTCCTTGGTCGACGCGCCGCTCACGTGTCCGCCTCCGCCAGCGCGGTGAGCCGCTCGATCACGAGCTTGCGGAGCTCGGGCGGATCGACGGCGACGACGTCCCCGAGGTGTGAGGCGACCTCACCGGCGAAGTCCTCCGCGGAGTAGGTGCTCACCACCAGCCGGTCCCAGCTCACCTGACCGTCCGGGCCCGCCACGGGCCCCTCGGCCGAGACCGCGCGGCGCCTCATCAGGACCGCACTCCCCTGGCGTGCCAGCACGGTGGCCTCCTCGGTCGGTCGGCTCGGCGCCAGGCTGGAGGTCAACGCCCGGATGTCGGTCCCGGGAGGCACGACCACCGATCCCGGTTGTCCTGCCCGGCGTACCTCACCCACGATGCGGCTCAACCGGAACATCCGGGGCTCGCCCCGGTCGAGGTCCTTGCCGACGACGTACCAGCGGTCCCGCGAGGTGACCGTCGCCCAGGGCTCGAGGCGGCGTGTCCGGGGCTCCTGGTCGCGAGGGCGGCGGTAGTCGAAGGTGATCGGCGTCCGGCTGACGGTGAACTCGAGGATGGCGTCGAACGCCGGGTCGTCCGCCGTCACGCTCGGTTGCAGCACGTCGAGCGCGTCCCGGTCGACCTCGTACCCGGCAGCCTTCAGCTTCACCAGCGCGTGCGAGGTGGTCGCGGCCAGGCCGGCGTGCTCCCAGACCCGTGCCGCCAGGCCGAGGACTGCGAGCTCGTCGGGCTCCAGGTCGATCTCCGGCAGCTCGAAGGCGTCCCGGGCGATCCGGTAGCCGAGCTCGTCGTCGAAGTACTTGTCGATGCTGGCGAGCTCGAGCGGGATGCCCAGCGACCGCAGCTCGGCCTTGTCACGCTCGAACATCTTCTCGAACGCCTCGTCGGAGGACGACTGGTAGCCCTCGATGACCTCGCGGATCCGGTCCTTGGTCACCGGCGTCCTGGCCACGAGCAGCATGATCACCAGGTTCATCAGGCGCTCGGACTTGGATGCGGTCACGCCTGCTGCACCTCCTGATCCACGGTCAGCTGACGCCCAGCACGTCGACGACCCAGGCGATCGTGCCACGTCCCGGGACGTCGACAAACTGAGATCTCGTCGGTGTGGGGTTCGGGTCCAGGATGAGCACCCGTGAACCCGTGCGCACGCCCACCAGGCCGGCGTCCCAGGCCGGTAGGGACAGCTGCGCCCCGATCGGGACGACGGCCGGCTCCTTGAAGTAGGTGTCCACGAACGCGTCGCGGCTCCCCCAGCTCTGGCCCAGGTAGTCGACCGTGGCCAGACCGTGCGCGGGCACCTTCGGCCCGTCGCCCTCGATCAGCGGGATCACGACGACGTCGTCGGGCTCGGAGGTGCCGGCCGGGAAGGTCACCCGCGTCGGGTCCCCGGCGACGAGCTCCACCCGGGGTGCGCCTGCCGCGGCCGCCACCGCGGTGCCCCGAGCGGTCCGCAGCACCGAGGCGGACGGTACGGCGATGACGTCGGCCACCACGACCACGGGGTCCTCGGGCCGGATGCCCTTCGGAGGGACGCCCTCGGACCCGAAGGCGTCCGCGCTGGGCAGCACCATGGCGAGCCGGCTGCCCTGGCGCAGCCCGACGAGGGCGTCGTTGAGGGCGGGGAACAGCGAACCGTCGGTGGTCTTGGCGAGCACCGGCAGGTTCGGTTTCTCGTACGTCGACGCGGCCCGCTTGCCGGTACGACCGTCGTACAGGGTGACCTGGAGGACGAAGAGCTGGTCGACCACGATCGGCGCTCCGGTGCCGGTCACCACGACCGACTTCTCGACCTCCTCCACCTTCAACGGCGGGGCGAGCCTGACGGTGGGCTCGGTGCCCGGCTCCCCGTCGACGGTGACTCCCTGGAGTCCCCCCGTCGCGGCCGTGCTGCCGGAACCGCTGCAGCCGGACGCGACCAGGACCAGCGCGGCTGCCAGGGCGAGCGCCGCGTTGCGTGACCGGGTCACTACATCCCCTCGATGAGCCGTTCCACGCGCTCGTCGTGAGAGCGGAACGGGTCCTTGCACAGGACCGTGCGCTGAGCCTGGTCGTTCAGCTTCAGGTGCACCCAGTCGACCGTGAAGTCGCGGCGGCGCTCCTGGGCGCGCTTGATGAAGTTGCCCCGGAGCCGGGCGCGCGTGCTCTGCGGCGGTACCGACTTGGCGGCGAACACGTCGAGGTCGTTGGTGACCCGGGTGACCGCACCCCGCTTCTCCAGCAGGTAGTACAGACCGCGGTCGCGGTGGATGTCGTGGTAGGCGAGGTCGAGCTGGGCGATCCGCGGGTGCCCGAGCGACAGGTCGTTCTGGGCGCGGTAGCGCTCGATCAGCTTCCACTTGATGACCCAGTCGATCTCGCGCTCCACCAGGGAGAGGTCACCGGACTCCACGGCCTTGAGGCCGCGTTCCCACAGGTCGAGCGAACGCTCGATGACCGGGGTGTGCAGCTCGCGACGGTCGACGAAGTCGCGCGCCCGCTGCAGGTACTCCGACTGGATCTCCAGCACGCTGGCCTCGCGACCGTTGGCCAGCAGGACCTTCTTGCGACCGGTCATGTCGTGCGAGATCTCCCGGATGGCCCGGATCGGGTTCTCCATCGTGAGGTCGCGCATCACCACGCCCTCCTCGATCATCCGCAGCACCAGGTCGCAGGTGGCGACCTTGAGCATCGTGGTCGTCTCGGACATGTTCGAGTCCCCGACGATCACGTGCAGCCGACGGAAGCGCTCCGCGTCCGCGTGCGGCTCGTCACGGGTGTTGATGATCGGGCGCGACCGGGTGGTGGCGCTGGAGACGCCCTCCCAGATGTGCTCGGCGCGCTGGCTCAGGGAGTACGACGCCCCGCGCGGGGTCTGGATCACCTTGCCGGCGCCGACGATCACCTGACGGGTGACCAGGAACGGGATCAGCACGTCGGCGAGCTTCGAGAACTCACCGTTGCGCGAGACCAGGTAGTTCTCGTGGCAGCCGTAGGAGTTGCCCGCGGAGTCGGTGTTGTTCTTGAACAGGTAGACGTCCCCGGCGATGCCCTCGTCGTGCAGCCGACGCTCGGCGTCGATCAGCAGGCCCTCGAGGATCCGCTCCCCCGCCTTGTCGTGCGTGACCAGGTCGATGATGTCGTCGCACTCGGGCGTCGCGTACTCCGGGTGGCTGCCGACGTCGAGGTAGAGGCGTGCGCCGTTGCGCAGGAAGACGTTGCTGCTGCGGCCCCAGCTCACGACCTTGCGGAACAGGTAGCGTGCGACCTCGTCCGGCGAGAGACGCCGCTGCCCCTTGAAGGTGCAGGTGACGCCGTACTCGTTCTCGATGCCGAAGATCCGCCGGTCCACACCTCAACCCTACGCGTCGGCGAGCAACCCTTGGAGGGAATCGCCGTCCAGCCGACGGAACTTCCGCTGCTGCGTCCGGGTCCGGTCCAGCACCGCGACCTCGAGGTCGTCGGCCGGGATGGTGCGCTGCTCCGCCGCTCCCTGGCCCAGGGCGGCCACGGCGAGCCGGATCGCAGCGTCCAGCGCCAGACCGTCCGCGTAGTGCTCTTTGAGGTACGTCGACACCGACTCCGCGTCCCCACCCATCGCGGCGAAGCCGTGCTCGTCGGCGACCTGACCGTCGTAGGTGAGCCGGAAGATCTGGTCCTCGGACGCCTCGTCCCCGACCTCGGCGACGAAGATCTCGACCTCGTAGGGCTTCTCGCCGCCCGAGGAGAAGATCGAACCGAGGGTCTGGGCGTACGCGTTCGCCAGGCCCCGTCCGGTGACGTCGCGACGGTCGTAGGAGTAGCCCCGCATGTCGGCGAGCCGGACACCGGCGATCCGCAGGTTCTCGAACTCGTTGTAGCGGCCGACCGCGGCGAAGGCGATCCGGTCGTAGATCTCGCTGACCTTGTGCAACGCCTGGGAGGGGTTCTCCGAGACGAAGACGACGCCGTCGGCGTACTGGACCAGGGCGACCGACCGACCGCGCGCGATGCCCTTCCGGGCGAAGTCCGCCCGGTCCTTCATCAGCTGCTCGGGGCTCACGTAATACGGCATTGTCATGGGGAGTTCCTCAGCTCAGAGCAGCGTGCGGGCCGTCGGGGCGGACCATCCGGGCGGCGACGACGGTGTCGGCGATCGCGGCGACCGCGTCCTCGGACATCCGGGTCTGCCCGTCGGCGGTGATCACGTGCACGACCGGGAAGATCCGCCGGGTCAGGTCGGGCCCCCCGGTGGCGGAGTCGTCGTCGGCGGCGTCGTACAGAGCCTGGACCGCTGCGGTCACGCACTCCTCGGCGGTGAAACCGTTGCGGTACAGCTTCTTCAGCGAGCCGCGGGCGAACATCGAACCCGAGCCGACGGAGTGGAACGCGGTCTCCTCGTAGCGCCCACCCGTGACGTCGTAGGAGAAGATCCGGCCCTGCTGGGCGCGCTGGTCGAAACCGGCGAACAGCGGGACCACGGCCAGGCCCTGCATGGCGAGCGAGAGGTTGTTGCGGATCAGCGCGGAGAGCCGGTTCGCCTTGCCGTCGATCGAGAGCGTGCTGCCCTCGATCTTCTCGTAGTGCTCGAGCTCGGTCTGGAAGAGGCGCACCATCTCGACAGCGAGACCTGCGGTGCCCGCGATGCCGACGCAGGAGAATTCGTCGGCCGGGAAGACCTTCTCGATGTCACGCTGCGCGATGACGTTACCCATCGTCGCGCGCCGGTCACCGGCCATGACGACCCCGCCGTCGAAGGTGGCGGCGACGATGGTGGTGCCGTGCGGCGCCAGGTCGGCAGCGCTGCCCGGTGGCAGCGGCCGACGGGCCGGCAGCAGGTCGGGGGCGACGGTGCCGACGAAGTCGGCGAAGGACGAGGTGCCCGGCGTCAGGAAGGCGTCGGGAAGACGCCCGGAGTCCAACGTGCTCACTGGCCACCCTTCTGGATGAAGGACTTCACGAAGTCCTCGGCGTTGACCTCGAGCACGTCGTCGATCTCGTCGAGGATCGCGTCGATGTCCTCGTCGAGCTTCTCCTTGCGCTCGGCAACGGATTCAGCGGGCGCGGTCGCGGAGTCGTCGGGGACCGCTTCCTCGGTCTCGGACGACTTCCGCGGCTGCTTGTGCTCCTGTGCCATCTGCTTCTCCCTCGTTGTGCAAAGTCCGCTGCTACGACCCTAGCGAGTCAGGGCCGAGAACAGGTCCAGAGCTGTCTCACTCGCGTCGATCAATTCGCCGACGTGCGCCTTGCTGCCGCGCATCGGGTCGATCGTGGGCACGCGCTGGAGCGAGTCGTGCCCGGGGAGGTCGAAGATCACCGAGTCCCACGACGCCGCTGCGATGCTGTCCGGGTACTTCTCCAGGCAGCGTCCGCGGAAGTAGGCGCGGGTGTCGGTCGGCGGGTCGTGCATCGCCCCGGCGACCTCCTCGTCGGTCAGCAGCCGCTCCATCCGGCCCAGCCGCAGCAGCCGGTGGTACAGGCCCTTCTCCGGGCGCAGGTCGGAGTACTGCAGGTCGATGAGGTGCAGCTTGGCGTCGTCCCAGTCCAGGCCGTCGCGCTCGCGGTAGGACTCGAGCAGCTTGAGCTTGGCGACCCAGTCCAGCTCGGTCGCGCACTCGAAGGGGTCCCGCTCGAGCCGGGTCAGCACGGACTCCCAGCGACGCAGGACCTCCGCGGTGTCGGCGTCGACGTCGGACCCGTAGCGAGACGTGACGTACGACGAGGCAAGACCGAAGTACTCCCACTGCAGCTGGACGGCTGTCAGCGTCTGCCCGTTCTCGCGCTCGAGCAGGTGGGTCAGCGTCGGGTCGTGCGAGACGGCTCGCAACGAGGCCACCGAGTTCGAGACGCTGAGGTCCTCGGTGAGGTACTTGTTCTCGATCATGTCGAGCACCAGGGCGGTGGTGCCGACCTTGAGGTAGGTCGAGATCTCCGACAGGTTCGCGTCGCCGATGATCACGTGCAGGCGCCGGGACTTCTCGGGGTCGGCGTGGGGCTCGTCCCGGGTGTTCACGATGGGCCGCTTCAGGGTGGTCTCGAGGCCCACCTCGACCTCGAAGAAGTCCGAGCGCTGGGCGATCTGGAACCCGTGCCCGCGACCGTCCTGGCCGATGCCGACCCGACCGGCCCCGCAGACGACCTGACGGGAGACGAAGAACGGGATCAGGTGCTTGACGATGTCGCCGAACGGTGTCGACCGCTTCATCAGGTAGTTCTCGTGGGCGCCGTAGGAGGCGCCCTTGTTGTCGGTGTTGTTCTTGTAGAGCACGATGTCGGGCTCACCGGTCACCGAGGCGAACCCGCAGGCGTCCAGCGCGACCTGCTCCCCGGCCTTGTCCCAGAGGACGGCGTCGCGGGGGTTGGTCACCTCGGGGCTGGAGTACTCCGGGTGCGCGTGGTCGACGTACAGGCGGGCCCCGTTGGTCAGGATGACGTTCGCCAGGCCGAGGTCCTCGTCGGTGAGCTGACTCGGGTCGGCCACCTCGCGGGCGAGATCGAACCCGCGGGCGTCGCGCAGCGGCGACTCCTCCTCGAAGTCCCAGCGGGCACGACGCGCGTGCACCTCGGCGCTCGCGTAGGCGTTGACCAGCCGGGTGCTGGCGACCATGGGGTTCGCGTGCGGCTGGCCGACGACCGAGATGCCGAACTCGGTCTCGGTCCCCATCACCCTTCGGACGGTCACGTCACAGGTACTGACCCGTGTTCGCCACGGTGTCGATGGAGCGGCCGGGCTCGGTGCCCTGCTTGCCGGTGATCAGGGTGCGGATGAAGACGATCCGCTCGCCCTTCTTGCCGGAGATCCGGGCCCAGTCGTCCGGGTTGGTCGTGTTCGGCAGGTCCTCGTTCTCCTTGAACTCGTCGACGCACGCTTGGAGCATGTGCTGGACCCGCAGACCCTTCTGGTTGTTGTCCAGCAGATCCTTGATGGCCATCTTCTTGGCACGGTCGACGATGTTCTGGATCATCGCGCCGGAGTTGAAGTCCTTGAAGTACAGGACCTCCTTGTCGCCGTTGGCGTAGGTGACCTCGAGGAACCGGTTCTCGTCGGTCTCGGTGTACATCCGCTCGACGGTGGCGTTGATCATGCCGGCCACGGTGGCGTCGCGGTCGCCGCCGAACTCGCTGAGGTCGTCGGCGTGCAGCGGCAGCGTCGCGGTCAGGTACTTGGAGAAGATGTCGCGGGCCGACTCGGCGTCCGGACGCTCGATCTTGATCTTCACGTCCAGGCGTCCCGGGCGCAGGATGGCCGGGTCGATCATGTCCTCGCGGTTGGAGGCGCCGATGACCAGCACGTTCTCGAGCAGCTCGACGCCGTCGATCTCGCTGAGCAGCTGCGGCACGATCGTGTTCTCCACGTCGGAAGACACGCCCGAGCCGCGGGTGCGGAAGAGCGAGTCCATCTCGTCGAAGAACACGATGACCGGCGTGCCCTCGCTGGCCTTCTCACGAGCGCGCTGGAAGACCAGACGGATGTGCCGCTCGGTCTCGCCGACGTACTTGTTGAGCAGCTCGGGGCCCTTGATGTTCAGGAAGTAGCTCTTGCCTTCCTGACCGGTCTTGGCGGCGACCTTCTTGGCGAGGCTGTTCGCGACCGCCTTGGCGATCAGTGTCTTGCCGCAACCCGGAGGGCCGTAGAGCAGCACGCCCTTCGGCGCCTTCAGCTCGTGCTCCAGGAACAGCTCGGGGTGCAGGTACGGCAGCTCGACGGCGTCCCGGATCTGGTCGATCTGGCCGCCGAGACCACCGATGTCGCTGTAGTCGATGTCGGGGACCTCTTCGAGGACGAGCTCCTCGACCTCGGACTTCGGCACCCGCTCGTAGACGTAGCCGGAACGTCCGTCCAGCAGCAGCGAGTCGCCGGCACGGAGCTTGAGCTCGGTCAGCGGTTCGGCCAGCCGGACCACGCGCTCCTCGTCGGCGTTCGCGATGATCAGGGCACGCTCGCCGTCGGCGAGCAGCTCCTTGAACATGACGACCTCGCCGATCTGCTCGAACTCGAGCGCCGCGACGACGTTCATGGCCTCGTTGAGCATCACCTCCTGGCCCTTGACCAGGTTCTCGACCTCGACGGCCGGGCTCACGGTCACCCGGAGCTTGCGGCCCCCGGTGAAGACGTCGACGGAGTCGTCGTCGTTGCGCGCCAGGAAGGTGCCGAAACCGGTCGGCGGCTGCGCCAGCCGGTCGACCTCCTCCTTCAGCGTCATGATCTGGTCGCGGGCGTCGCGCAGGGTGCCGGCCAGGCGCTCGTTCTGGGCGGTGACGGCGGCGAGCGACCGCTGGGTGTCGACGAGTCGCTGCTCCAGGGCTCCCGAACCGGTCGAGCCGGGCACGTCCGCGAGTCTGCGGCGCAACTCCCCCACTTCAGCCTCCAGGTAGGAGAGCTGGCTGAGCAGCTGTGCGTTGTCCTGACCGTCTGCGCTCGTCATCGGACCTCATCCTCCTCCGGAGTGTTCCTCTGATTCGACCCTACCCGCGCAGGTGCAACGATTTTCGGCACTTTGGTCACGTGTTCGTCACACCTGGGAGATCAATCGGCGTCCGAGGACCGCGCCTGAGCCTGTTCGTCGAGGACATCCGCCGGGCGTGGACCGCTGTAGTCCTCGCCGTAGGCACCCGGAGCGGGACGGCGCTTCTTGCGCGGCGCAGGGTTGCCCGGGGCCATCCGGCGCGCCGTGACCAGGAAGCCGGTGTGCCCGTTCATCTTGTGGCTGGGGCGGATCGCGAGGCCCTCGACGTGCCACTCCCGGACCAGCGTCTCCCAGGGTTGTGGCTCGGTGAACTCGCCGTGCGCCCGGAGCGTCTCGGTGACCTTCCCGAGCTGGCTGGTGGTGGCGACGTAGGCGACCACGACTCCACCGGGCACCAGCGCCTCGGCGACGGCGTCCACGCACTCCCAGGGGGCGAGCATGTCGAGGACGACCCGGTCGACGGTGCCGGGGCCGTGCACGCCGGGGAGCTCGGTGACGAGGTCGCCCACCGTGAGCTGCCAGGCCGGGTGGTCACCACGGAAGAACTGGGTGACGTTCTTGCGGGCTACGTCAGCGAACTCCTCGCGGCGCTCGAACGACGACACCTGGCCGTGCGGGCCCACGGCGCGCAGCAGCGAGCAGGTCAGGGCGCCGGAACCGACGCCGGCCTCGACGACGCGCGCGCCCGGGAAGATGTCGGCCATCGCGACGATCTGGGCGGCGTCCTTCGGGTAGACCACGGCGGCACCGCGCGGCATCGAGACGACGAACTCGTTGAGCAGCGGTCGGAAGACCAGGTACTCGCCACCCGAGGTCGAGGTGATGGTGAAGCCCTCGTCGCGCCCGATCAGCTCGTCGTGCTCGAGCCCACCGCGGTTCGTGTGGAAGGTCTTGCCCGCCTCCAGGCAGATGTTGTGGCGACGGCCCTTGCCGTCCACCAGCCGCACCCACTCCCCCGCGCGCAGCGGTCCGCGACCGACTCCCGCCCAGGAGGGGTCGATCGGGGTCTGCTCGTCCTGCGTCATCGTCGTGCTCCTGCTTCGAAGGCTGCGTCTACATCGGTGCTCGCGAGGAGACCGTAGAGAGCACCGTCCGGTTCGACCAGCAGGTACTCCGAGGCAGGAGTGTGCGCCATCGCCCGGATCAGGTCTTCACCGGCCAGGTCCGCGGAGATCACCAGGCCCTCGGACAGGGACCTGGCCACCGAGCTGACCGGCACCCAGGGTCGGCGCTCCTCGGGCACCGAAAGCAGGGCGGTCTCGTTCACGATGCTCGCCAGGGTCCCGTTGCCGGTGGTGACCACCAGACCACCGGCCGAGGCGTCCTGCGCGCGGCGTACGGCCTCGGAGACCGGCAGGTCGTCCGGTACGGCGACGACGCGGCGGGCCAAGCGACGGGCCTGGAGCGCGGGCAGGCGCTGACGGATCCTGGCGTTGGTCATCGAGGCGCTGGCACCGGACCAGAGGAAGGCTCCGACGACCGCAGCGAACAGGTAGTCGTAGAGGTCCGGCTCGACGCCGGTGAACTGCTTGCTGAACGCCGGCCAGATCAGCGCCAGCCCGGCGATCGCCCGGCCGCCCCAGCCGGCCACGATGGTCCCGGTGTGCATGTTGCCCTTGGCCTGCCAGACGGCGGCACGCAGGACTCGCCCGCCGTCGAGCGGCAGCCCGGGGACCAGGTTGAGGACCCCGACGACCAGGTTCGCCCCCGCGATGCCCTCGACCGCCAGCCGGGTCAGCCCCTGGGGGTCGGCCAGCAGGACGAGCAGCCCGAGGAGACCGACGGCGATCGACGTCAACGGACCGACCACGGCGATCTTGAACTCCTGGGCGGCCGTCTTCGCCTCGCCCTCGATCTCGGTGGCGCCGCCGAGGAACTGCAGGCTGATCGAGCGGACCTTCAGCCCGACCCGCTTGGCCATCACGGCGTGCGACATCTCGTGCAGCAGGATCGAGCCGTAGAGCAGGACCGCGAAGCCGAACCCGGCGACGTACTTCCACACCCCGAGGTCGGGCTCGACGCTCTCGATCCGCGGGGCGAGAAGCGCGGCGATCAGGACGGCGATGACGATCCAGGACGCCCGGACGTAGACGTCGACCCCGACGAGCGAGCCGATCCGGAACGAGCCGGGAGGCTGCGTCGAGCGGCGCTGGTCGTCAGGGGTCACAGGCGAAACGCTATCCCGAGTCGCCCAGCCCGGATGACCCGCGTACTCTCCGGTGCGTGCAGATCGTCCGCCGCATCTTCCACAGCGAGCACCCGGCCACCCAGGTGATCCGGTTCATGGCTGTCGGCGGGATCGGTCTGGTGGTCAACCTGCTGGTGATCGTGCTCTGCAACAAGCTCGGCCCGGACTCGCACGGCGTGGCGATCGACCTGCCGAACGCGGTCGAGTACAACGTCCGCTGGTACCACGTGTTCGCGGTCATCGCCTTCTTCGCCGCCAACGCCTCGAACTTCTGGTTCAACCGCACCTACACGTTCCGGACGACGGCGCACGCGCACTGGTTCTCCGAGTACTGGCCGGCGCTGCTGACCGGTCTGATCGGGCTGGCCCTGAACCTGGGGGTGCTGACCCTCCTGCTGCACCCGGGCTCCTTCCTGAGCCTGTCCCCCGACTTCTTCGACGACTCCTCCGGCCTGCGCACCCGGCTGTACTGGGCGCAGTTCATCGCGCTCGTCGTGGTGACCCCGCTCAGCTTCGTGGTGAACAAGTACTGGGCCTTCGGTGCCGTCCTGCGCAAGCCGGACCACGTGATCACCCCGATCGGGGATCTCCCGAGCGAGGAATAGTCGGACCCCGCGCCTAGGGTGACCGGTATGCCGGAATCAGAGGCCGAGAACGCTCGGCTCGGGACGCGGGTCGACGGGGTCGACGTCCTCGGGGCGTTGTCGCCGAGCCGTGCCGGCGACTTCAAGAGCTGCCCGCTGCTCTACCGCTTCCGGACGATCGACAGGCTCCCCGAGCAACCGTCAGCCGCTGCGGCACGCGGCACGGTGGTCCACAAGGTCCTCGAGGACCTGTTCGACGTCCCGGCGCCCGAGCGCACGCCGGAGCGGGCCGTGGCCCTGCTGCCCGACGCGTGGGCACACGTGGCCGCGCTCGAGCCGGAGCGCTCCGCGCTCTTCGCCACCGACGGGTCCGAGGACGAGCGCGCCTGGTTGGACTCGTGCGCCGAGGCGCTCCGGGTCTACTTCAGCCTGGAGGACCCGTCCCGGCTCGAACCCGCCGCCCGCGAGCTCTACCTCGAGTCGCTGCTGGAGAGCAAGCTGCTCCTGCGCGGGTACGTCGACCGCCTCGACGTGGCCCCGGACGGTGCGATCCGGGTCGTCGACTACAAGGTCGCCAGAGCGCCCGCCGAGGGGTTCGAGGCCCGGGCGCTGTTCCAGCTGAAGTTCTACGCCCTGCTCATCTGGCGCACCCGTGGCGTGATCCCGAAGATGCTCCGGCTGATGTACCTGGCCAGCGGCGAGATGGTCTCCTACGAGCCCGACGAGCTGGACCTGGTGGCCACCCGACGTCAGGTCGAGGCCATCTGGGACGCGATCCAGCTGGCGCAGACAACCGGCGACTGGCAACCCAACAAGTCGGTCGCGTGCTCGTGGTGCAGCTTCAAGGACCTGTGTCCGGCCTGGGGCGGCACGCCGCCGCCGCTACCCGAGCCGGTCCCGCAGGTCGTCGACGCCGAGCCCCGCAAGGGTGTCGACGAAGACCCGTCGCTCCTCCTCCAGGACCGGGACGTGGTTGGGCACGACCAGGACGGTGCAGCCCGCGGTCTCGGCTGACTTGGCCCCGGTGTTGGAGTCCTCGATCGCGAGGCACTCCTCCGGTACGACGCCGAGACGGGCAGCGGCCTGCAGGTACGGCTCAGGGTGCGGCTTGCCGACGGTGACCTTGTCCCCGGTGACGACCACGTCGAAGGTGTTCGCCGGCAGCGCGGCCAGCATCGGCGCGACGAACCGCTCGTAGGACATCGTCACCAGGGCGCACGGCACACTCTCGGCGCGCAGGGCCGCCAGGAGCTCGCGAGCGCCGGGCTGCCACGGGACCTCGTCCTGCATCCGGGCGACCACACCGTCCAGCAGCCGCTCCACGATGACCTCGGCCGGCAGGTCGACACCACCGTGCTCGCGGAGGTACTCCCCCGAGACGAGCAGGTCGTTGCCGACCAGGTTCAGGGCGTGCTCCATCGACCAGGTGCCGCCGAACTCGGCGACCAGGGCGAACTCGACGTCGATCCAGTACGGCTCGGTGTCGACGAGGGTCCCGTCCATGTCCCACAGGACAGCGGACAGGGGCATCAGTCTTCGGGGTTGTAGCCGAGGTTGGGGCCGAGCCAGCGCTCGGCCTCCTTCAGCGTCCAGCCCTTGCGCGAGGCGTAGTCGGCGACCTGGTCCTGGGCGAGGCGTCCGACCACGAAGTACTGCGAGTCCGGGTGTGAGAAGTACCAGCCGCTGACGGCGGCCCCCGGCCACATCGCCATCGACTCGGTCAGCTCGATGCCCGTGTTGGAGGTCGCGTCCAGCAAGCCGAAGAGGGTCTGCTTCTCGGTGTGCTCCGGGCACGCGGGGTAGCCCGGGGCCGGCCGGATCCCGACGTACTTCTCGCCGATCAGCTCCTCGTTGGAGAGGTCCTCCTCGGCCTGGTAGCCCCAGAACTCCTTGCGGACCCGCTCGTGCATCCGCTCGGCGAACGCCTCGGCGAGACGGTCGGCGACGGACTCGAGCAGGATCGCCGAGTAGTCGTCGAGCGCGTCCTTGAACTCCTTGATCCTGACCTCGCTGCCCAGACCCGCCGTGACCGCGAACCCGCCGACGTAGTCGGCCAGGCCGGTGTCCTTCGGCGCCACGTAGTCGCCCAGCGAACGGTTCGGGATGCCGTCGCGGTGCTCGCCCTGCTGGCGCAGGTTGCGCAGCGTGGAGATCACCTCGGTCCGCGACTCGTCGGCGTACACCTCGATGTCGTCGCCGACCGCGTTCGCGGGGAAGAAGCCGATGACGCCGTTGGCGGTCAGCCACTTCTCCTTGATCAGCCGGTCGAGCATGTCCTGCGCGTCGTCGTACAGCTTGCGGGCGGCCTCGCCGGAGGCAGGGTTGTTGAGGATGTCGGGGAACTTGCCCTTCATCTCCCAGGCGTTGAAGAACGGCTGCCAGTCGATGTACTCGCGCAGCTCGGCGATGTCGTAGTCGCTGAAGACCCGGAGGCCGGTCCCGATCGCCGGCACCGGCGGGACGTAGCCGTCCCAGGAGATCGGCGTGCGGTTCGCACGGGCCTTCTCCAGGGTGAGCGTCGGCCGCTCGTTCTTCTGGGCGTGCCGCTCACGCAGGGCCGCGTAGTCGGTCTCGGTGGCCTCGAGCAACGCGGGACGCTGCTTGTCGTCGAGCAGCGCTGCGGCCACAGGGACGGACCGCGAGGCGTCCTTGACCCACACGACCGGACCGCCGCGACGCGGCGAGACCTTGACGGCGGTGTGGGCGCGCGAGGTCGTCGCCCCACCGATGAGCAGCGGGATGTCCAGACCCTGACGCTCCATCTCGACGGCGAAGTTCACCATCTCGTCGAGCGAGGGGGTGATCAGGCCGGAGAGCCCGATGATGTCGGCCTTGTGCTCCTTGGCAGCGTCCAGGATCGTCTGCGCAGGCACCATCACGCCGAGGTCGATCACGGTGTAGTTGTTGCACTGCAGCACGACACCCACGATGTTCTTGCCGATGTCGTGGACGTCGCCCTTCACGGTCGCCATCACGATGGTGCCGTTGCTGCGGTCCTCGTCGCCAGGTTGCTTCTCGGCCTCGATGAACGGCAGCAGGTAGGCCACGGCCTTCTTCATGACGCGCGCCGACTTCACGACCTGGGGCAGGAACATCTTGCCGGCGCCGAACAGGTCGCCGACGACGTTCATGCCGTCCATCAGCGGTCCCTCGATCACCTCGATCGGACGACCACCGGCTGCGGCGATCTCCGCGCGCAGCTCCTCGGTGTCGGCCTCGACGTCGGCGTCCAGACCCTTGACCAGGGCGTGCGTGATCCGCTCCCGCACCGGCAGGCTCCGCCACTCGGCGGCTTGCGGGTCCTCGGCCTGGCCCGCGACGTTGAAGCGCTCCGCGATCTCCAGCAAGCGCTCGGCCGCGTCCTCGCGCCGGTTGAGGACGACGTCCTCGATGCGGTCGCGCAGCTCCGGGTCGATCTCGTCGTAGACGACCAGTGCGCCGGCGTTCACGATGCCCATGTCCAGGCCGGCCTTGATGGCGTGGAACAGGAAGACCGCGTGGATCGCCTCGCGCACCGGGTTGTTGCCGCGGAACGAGAAGGAGACGTTCGAGATACCACCGGAGATGTGCACGCCCGGCAGGTTCTCCTTGATCCAGGCGCACGCCTCGATGAAGTCGATGCCGTACGTCGCGTGCTCCTCGATACCTGTCGCGAGCGCGAAGCAGTTCGGGTCGAAGATGATGTCCTCGGCCGGGAACCCGACCTGCTCGGTCAGGATCTTGTAGGCCCGGCCGCAGATCTCCTTGCGGCGCTCGAGGTTGTCGGCCTGACCCTGCTCGTCGAAGGCCATCACGACCACGGCCGCGCCGTACTTGCGGCACAGCTGCGCCTCGCGGATGAACTTCTCCTCGCCCTCCTTCATGGAGATCGAGTTGACGATCGGCTTGCCCTGGACGTTCTTCAGGCCCGCCTCGATGACCTCCCACTTGGAGGAGTCGATCATCACGGGCACGCGGCTGATGTCCGGCTCGGCAGCGATCAGCTTGGTGAACCGGTCCATCGCGGCGACGCCGTCGATCATGCCCTCGTCCATGTTGATGTCGATGACCTGCGCACCGACCTCGACCTGCTGGAGCGCGACCGACAGCGCGGTGTCGTAGTCCTCGGCCTTGATCAGGTTGCGGAAGCGCGCCGAGCCGGTGATGTTGGTGCGCTCGCCGATGTTGACGAACAGCGAGTCCTCGGTGACGTTCAGCGGCTCGAGGCCGGACAGCCGGGTCGCGACCTCGATCTCGGGCAGCGAGCGCTGGGTCTTGCCCTCGACCACCTGGGCGATCGCGGCGATGTGGGCCGGCGTCGTGCCGCAGCAGCCTCCGACCAGGTTGACCAGGCCGGCGTCCGCGAACTCGGCGATGTAGCTGGCCTGGCGCTCGGGCGACTCGTCGTACTCACCGAAGGCGTTCGGCAGACCCGCGTTCGGGTACGCCGAGACGAAGGTGTCGGCGATCCGGCCCATCTCGGCGAGGTAGGGCCGCATCTCCGGCGCACCGAGGGCGCAGTTCAGTCCCACCGCGATCGGCTTCGCGTGCCGCATGGCGTTCCAGAAGGCCTCGGTGGTCTGACCGGACAGCGTGCGGCCGGACGCGTCGGTGATGGTGCCGGAGATGATCACCGGCCAGCGACGCCCGCGCTCCTCGAACAGCGTCTCGACGGCGAAGATCGCTGCCTTCGCGTTGAGGGAGTCGAAGATCGTCTCGATCAGCAGGATGTCGGAACCGCCGTCGACGAGCCCGTTGGCTGCTTCGAGGTAGGCCGCGACCAGCTGGTCGTAGGAGATGTTGCGCGCACCCGGGTCGTTCACGTCCGGCGAGATGGTGGCCGTGCGGGTGGTGGGGCCGATCGCGCCGGCGACGTACCGCGGCTTCTCCGGCGTCGAGAACGCGTCGCACGCTGCGCGGGCCAGCCGGGCGGACTCGTAGTTGAGCTCGAAGGAGAGCTCCTCCATGCCGTAGTCGCCCATCGAGACCGTGTTCGCGCTGAACGTGTTCGTCTCGATGATGTCGGCGCCGGCCTCGAGGTACTCGCGGTGGATGCCGGTGATGATCTGCGGCTGGGTCAGCGTCAGCAGCTCGTTGTTGCCCTGGACGTCCGACGGCCAGTCCGCGAACCGCTCGCCCCGGTAGCCGGCCTCGTCGGGCCGGTCCCGCTGGATCGCCGTACCCATCGCCCCGTCGATGACCATGATCCGCTCGCTCAGCGCGCGGGTGAGCTCGTCGGTGCAGTCGGGGCGCAGGTGCGGCTCCCAAGAGCTGGCGTGGGCGTTCACGTACGTTCCTTCCGTATGCGGAAGGCGTCCTTTGCTCTGCCGAGCGTGGCGGACCGTTCGGGCCGGGTCCGTTGCAACGCCTCTCGACCGTTGAAGTCTACGTCGCACCGGTTCATTCCCGTCGGACATTTCGCCATAAGGAACGCAGCCGTGGCTAGGGTGGATACGTGATCGAGATCGACACCGTCCGCCCGCTCGTCAACCCCGTCCTGATCAGTGCCTTCGAGGGCTGGAACGACGCCGCCGGCGCGGCCACCGGGGTGATCGACCACCTCGTGGAGGTCTGGGACGCGCAGCTGGTCGCCGCGATCGACCCCGAGGACTACTACGACTTCCAGGTCAACCGGCCCCTCGTCGGCACCAACGACGAGGGCATGCGCCGGATCACCTGGCCCACCACCCAGCTGTACGTCGCCCGTCCCCCGGGCGCCCACCGCGACGTCGTCCTGGTCCGCGGGATCGAGCCGAACATGCGCTGGCGGGGCTTCTGCGCCGAGATCCTGGCCGCGGCCGACGACCTCGAGGTGACCCAGGTCGTCACGCTCGGCGCGCTGCTCGCCGAGACGCCGCACACCCGTCCGATCCCGGTCACCGGCACCGCGACCGAGCTCGACCTCGACGATCGCCTCAAGCTGGAGCCGTCGACGTACGAGGGGCCGACCGGCATCGTCGGCGTGCTGCAGGACGCGTGCGCACGGCTGGACATCCCGGCGGTCTCGTTCTGGGCGGCCGTCCCGCACTACCTGCCGCAGCCGCCGTGCCCGAAAGGCACGTTGGCGCTGCTCACCCAGGTCGAGGACCTCCTCGAGATCGCCGTCCCGCTCGGCGACCTTCCCGAGGAGAGCCGGGCCTGGGAGCGCGGGGTCGCCGAGCTCGCCGAGGAGGACGACGACGTCGCCGAGTACGTCCGCAGCCTCGAGGAGTCCAAGGACACCGCGGACCTGCCGGAGGCCAGCGGGGACGCGATCGCGCGAGATTTCGAGCGGTACCTCAAGCGCCGGGAGAACCCCGACGACGGTCCCGTCTAGAGCGCCACGCCCAGCTCAACACCCAGCGCAGCGTCCGCCAGGCGCCGCACGACCTCACCCGCGCCCGGCTCCGAGGTGTCCCCGGCGAGCGTCGCGGTCGCCCACGTGCCCAGCGCGATGAGCGCCCCCGGTGCGTCGAGATCGGTGGCCAGCGACGTCAGCACCGACTCCGTCACAGGACCGGTGGCGGCGCCGCCTCCGAGAGCCACGGCGTCGCGGAGCTTGGACAGCAGGCCCTCGGCCTTCTGCAGGTCCTCGGTCGTCCACTCCCAGTCGGACCGGTAGTGGTGGGCCAGCAGGGCGAGCCGGATCGCCATCGGGTCGGTGCCGCTGCCACGCAGTCGCGAGACCAGTTCGAGGTTGCCCTTGGACTTCGACATCTTCTCGCCGTCCAGCGCGACCATGCCGGCGTGCACGTACGCCCGCGCGAAGGGGGTGTCCGGGTCGGTGACCTGGGCCTCGGAGGCGCTCATCTCGTGGTGCGGGAAGACGAGGTCGCTCCCCCCGCCCTGCACGTCGAAGCCGGTGCCGAGGTGGTCGCGCGCGATCGCGGAGCACTCGATGTGCCAGCCCGGCCGGCCGCGGCCCAGGGCCGAGTCCCATGCCGGGTCGTCGGGGCGCTCGCCCTGCCAGAGCAGGCAGTCCAGCGGGTCGCGCTTCCCAGGACGGTCCGGGTCTCCCCCGCGCTCGGCGAAGATCGCCAGCATCTGCTCGCGGTTCCAGCCGGACACCGAGCCGAAGGACGGGTCAGCGGTCACGGAGAAGTAGTAGTCCTCGGTGCCGGAGTCGTTCGGAACGGCGTACACCGCACCAGCCTTCTGGAGCTCCTCGATCATCTCCACGACGCGCGGGATCGCCTCGACCGCGCCGACGTACGCCGCCGGCGGGAGCACCCGCAGTGCCTCCATGTCGGTGCGGAAGAGCTCGGTCTCACGTTCGGCGAGCTCGACCCAGTCCTGCCCGGTGGCGTTCGCGCGCTCCAGCAGCGGGTCGTCGACGTCGGTCACGTTCTGCACGTAGCGGACGTCGTGACCGGCGCTGCGCCACGCGCGGTTCAACAGGTCGAACGCCACGTAGGTCGCGGCGTGGCCCAGGTGCGTGGCGTCGTACGGCGTGATGCCGCAGACGTAGAGGCGCGCGACCCCCGACGGCGGCGTGACCTCGGTCAGGGTCCGGGTCGCGGAGTTGTGCACCTGCACCGGCGGACCGACCAGCTCGAGGTCGGGCACGTCGGGGGCAGTCCAGGCACGCATGGGTCGAAGACTAACGAAGGTGCCTAGAACGGCGGCCACGGGAGGGAGGGCCAACCTCCGCCCGCCTCCGGGAACGCGCCCGTGCGCAGCAACCGGTCCACCCGCCGCCGCGTCGCGGCGATCTCGTCGGCGTTGAGCAGGAACCCCAGTTCGTTGCCGAGGTCGCCGTCGAGCTGGGCCCGCAACGACGTCAGTCCGTCGATCTCCGCCTGCTCCAGCGGCAGGCCCGCGAAGCCCCACAGCACCGTGCGCAGCTTGTCGTCCTCGTGGAAGCAGACACCGTGGTCGACGCCGTACCGGTGACCGTCCGCCATCGCGAGCACGTGCCCGCCCTTGCGGTCGGTGTTGTTGACCGCGAGGTCGAACGCGGCCATCCGACGGAGCGACGGGGAGTCCTCGTGGACCAGCATCACCGGCCGGTCCTCGTTGTCGTGGGCGTCGACGACGTGCAACCACCCGGGCGCGACCGGACCGGCAGCCACGACGTCCACGGCGTCCGCCCCGGCATCGGGCTCGCACCACAGCTGCACCATGCCCGGCCCGGCCGGACCGTCGCGCAGCAGCGTCGGCGGTACCACCGACCAGCCGAGTGCCTCGGAGACCAGGTAGGCGGCGTACTCGCGGTTGCTCAGCGTGCCGTCCTCGAAATCCCACAGCGGGCGCTCGCCCGAGGTCGGCTTGTAGACCGCCTGCGGAGCGTCCTCCTCGGGACCGAGTCGGCAGAGGTACGTCTGGTTCGAGGCCGGCATGATCCGCCCGAGGAGGGTCAGCTCGCCGGTGGCGAGCAGGTCGAGCGACTCGCTCAGCATCGGTCTCAGACCTGCGTACGCCGGTAGCCGTTGGCCCGGGGGCACAGGTGGCCGGACGGGTCCACCGGGCCGCCGCAGAACTGGCACGACGGCCGACCCGCCTGGACGACGGACGCGGCCCGGGTGGCGAAGACGCGGGCGAGCACCGGAGGCAGCCGGACCACGAAGAGCTCCTCGGGCTCCGGCTCGTCGATCGGCAGGTCCACCAGCTCCTCCTCGTCGGCCTCGATGGGACCGTCGACCTCGACGACCGGGAACACCTCGACGACGATGCGCTCGTCCTCGCCGTCCCAGGAGAGCGTGATGGTGCCGGCGCGGAACTCCTCGACGATCGGTTGGTCCAGCGGCGCGGTGTCAACCATGTCGACCGGGGTCAGTGCGGGGATGACGGTCACGACGCCGCCCGCCCCCATCAGCTCGTCGAGCAGCTCGTCGATCCGCTCGCCGAGGATCTCGACCTGCTGCTTCTCGAGCGCGACACTGGTCACGCGGGCACCGTCGCGCGCCTGCAGGAAGAAGGTACGGGAGCCGGGCTCCCCCACCGTTCCCGCGATGAAGCGCTCCGGTGGGTCGAACCGGTGGACGATCGTCGGCATGTCTCGAGCCTACGGGGTCGCGCGCGACGTACTGCCGGCGCCGCCGCCGAGCTTCTCGTCGGGCTTCTCGGTCTGCGCGGCCAGGTGGGCGAGCGAACCCTCGTGGCTGTTCGTCGCCAGCACGTAGGAGCGTTTCGGGGTGTACCGGACCACCGACAGGCTGGCCGGGTCGACGACGATCCGCTGGAACGCGTCGAGGTGCATGCCGAGCGCGTCGGCGAGGATCGCCTTGATGATGTCGCCGTGCGCCACCGCGAGGAAGACGGCGTTGTCGCCGTGCTCCGCAGTGACGGCGGCATCGCAGCGACGTACGGCCTCGACGGCCCTCGCGGACATCGCCGCCATCGACTCACCGCCCGGGAAGGTCACCCCAGCCGGGTGCGCCTGGATGACCTTCCAGAGGTCCTCCTTGACGAGCGTGCGCATCTTCCGCCCGGACCATTCGCCGTAGTCGCACTCGTTGAGTCCGCGCTCGACCTTGGCCCGGAGCCCGGTGCCGGCCAGCAGCAGTGCCGAGGTCTCCTTGCAGCGCTCGAGCGGGCTGGTGAACGCAGCCGCCAGGGACAGGCCTCCGAGTCGAGCCGCCGCTGTGCGCGCCTGCTCGGTACCGACGTCGTCGAGCCGGATGCCGGGGGTCCGCCCGGCGAGGACCCCGGACGCGTTCGCGGAGGTCCTGCCGTGCCGCGCGAGGATCACAGTTGCCACAGGCTGAGCCTACCGAGGAACAGGCGGGCACCGCCTTAGCCTGGACCCGTGATCGTCGACAACGCGCTGTACCGCCAGGGAGTCCGCGTCGACTGCGGCACCTCGACGGCCGACCTCTCCGGCGTGCGCTCCCGGGCCACCGACGGCGACTTCGTGTGGGTCGGGCTGCACGAGCCCACCAAGCACGAGCTCGACACCGTGGCCGCGCTCTACGACCTGCACCCGCTCGCCGTCGAGGACGCCCTGACCGCCCACCAGCGCCCGAAGCTCGAGCGCTACGAGGAGTCGCTGTTCCTCACCCTCAAGACGCTCTGGTACGTCGACGCGGACGATGCTGTCGAGACCGGCGAGATCAACGTGTTCATCGGGCACAACTTCGTCGTCACGGTCCGGCACGGTACGGGCGGCGGCCTCCACGACGCGCGGGTCGCCCTGGAGGGGATGCAGTCGGTCCTCGCGCACGGCCCGTCCGCCGTCGTCTACGCCGTGTGCGACCAGGTCGTCGACGCCTACGAGGCGGTTGCCGACGAGCTGGTCATCGACGTCGACGAGGTCGAGGCCTCGGTGTTCGCCGACCGGCGTACGAACGACTCGGCGCGGATCTACGTCCTGAAGCGCGAGCTGGCGGAGATGCGGCGTGCCGTGCTTCCGTTGCGCGAACCGGTCAGCCGGTTCGCCAGCGGCGCGGCACGAGGCGTCCACCCCGACTCGGCCCCGTACTTCCGCGACGTGGCGGACCACCTCAACCGGGTGGCCGAGACGATGGAGAGCCTCGAGTCGCTGCTGTCCGCCGCGTTCGAGGCGCACCTGGCGCAGATCAGCATCCAGCAGAACGACGACATGAGGAAGATCTCCGCAGCGGTCGGCCTCGTCGCTGCGCCCACGCTGGTGGCGGGAATCTACGGGATGAACTTCACCCACATGCCGGAGCTCGGCTGGGTGCTCGGGTACCCGATGTCGTTGCTGATGATGGCAGCGAGCTCGTTGGCGATCTGGATCGTCGCGCGACGTTCCGGCTGGCTGTAGATCAGGTCGCGTTCATCGCGCCGGTGGCCAGCAGCACCAGGATCACGGCGCCGAGCACCACGCGGTACGGCACGAACTTCCCGATGCTGTTCCCGCTGACGAACTTGAGCAACCACGCGACCGAGGCGTACGCGACGAGGAACGAGACGAGCGTCCCGACCACCACCACGCCGGCGTCGATCCCTCCGGCGTCCTTCAGCTCGTAGATGCCGGCGCCGACCAGGGACGGGATGCCGAGGTAGAACGACATCTTCGTTGCTGCGACCCGGTCCAGGCCCTGGAACAGGCCTGCGGAGATGCTGGCCCCGGACCGGGAGACACCGGGGATGAGGGCGAGGCACTGGACGAGTCCCATCACGACCGCGTCACGCAGGGTCAGACCGTCCTCGCCGCGCGACTGGCTCCCGCGCTTCTCGGCGAGCAGCATCGCGCCGCTCCAGACGATGAGCGCGATGCCGACCACCCAGAGCGAGCGGAGGTCCCCGGAGATCAGGTCGCGCGCGGCGAAACCGACGACCCCGATCGGCAGGGAGCCGACGATGATGTACCACCCCATCCGGTGGTCGCGGGAGCCCCGGTACTCCGGTCGGAACACACCCGCGGTCCAGGCCTTCGCGATCCGCCAGATGTCGTGGCGGAAATAGACGAGCACCGCCGCGATCGCCCCGGTCTGGATGACGGCGGTGAACGCGGTGATCTCCGGGGCGTCGATCTGGTGCCCGAGGATCTTCTCGGCGATCGTCAGGTGGCCGGTGCTGGAGACCGGCAGGAATTCGGTGAGCCCCTCGACGGTGCCGAGAATGATCGCGTCCAAGTAGTCCACGGGGCGTGAGCCTACGGGCAGAACCTGAAGGTCACCTGACAGGACTCGCACCGGCGAGCCGCCGCCTGATCGTCGGTGCGCACCGGCTAACTTTGCGCCATGCAGCAGCGGTACCTCGGTAGCACCGGCCTGAAGGTCTCTCGTCTGGGCCTGGGCACGATGACCTGGGGCCGCGACACCGACGAGCACGAGGCCCGCGACCAGCTCGTCTCCTTCGTCGAGGCCGGCGGCACCCTGCTCGACACCGCGGCGGGCTACGCCAACGGCGACTCCGAACGTGTCATCGGGCAGCTGCTCGGCGACGTCGTCCCGCGCTCGGAGGTCGTCCTCGCCACCAAGGCAGGCATCAGCCGGCTCCGCGGCGAGCGTGAGACCAACGCGTCGCGCGGCTTCCTGCTCAGCAGCCTCGACGCGTCCCTGAAGCGCCTCAAGGTCGACCACGTCGACCTGTGGCAGGTGCACACCTGGGTCGACGACGCGCCGCTCGAGGAGACGCTCAGCGCGCTGGACTACGCGGTCACTTCCGGGCGCGCGAGCTACGTCGGCATCTCCAACTACACCGGCTGGCAGTCAGCCCAGGCGGCGACGTGGCAGCGCGCCGTGCCCGGGCGTGCCGTCCTGGCCTCCAACCAGGTGGAGTACTCGCTGCTCAGCCGCGGCGTCGAGGCCGAGGTGATCCCTGCCGCTCAGGCTCTCGGACTGGGGATCCTGCCCTGGTCCCCGCTGGGTCGTGGCGTCCTCACCGGCAAGTACCGGACCGGTACGCCGGCCGACTCCCGTGCTGCGTCACCGCACTTCTCCTCGTTCGTCGGCCGCCACCTCAACGACCGCAGCCAGCGCGTGGTCGAGGCCATCGCGCGCGCCGGCGAGGGTCTGGGATGGACTCCGCTCGAAGTTGCGTTGTCTTGGGTACGTGACGCTCCTGGCGTCACGGCACCTATTGTCGGCGCCCGCACTGCCGATCAGCTGAGAGCCTCGCTCCTCGCCGAGGAGTGCGAGCTCCCGGCAGAGATCCGGCAGGCCCTCGAAGACGTTTCCACCCCCGAGCCACCAGGAGAGTGACCGTGCACAGACCAGCACGCCGTGCCCTGCGTCCCGGGGTCGAGTACGAGTACGACGAGCTGGTCATCGCGCGCGAGGAATCGCGGAGCTTCGTGACCCGGTTGCTGGTGCAGCGCGCCGACGACGGCGGCTGGGAACTGGACCGCTTGCGGATCGGGAACGACGGCAAGCGCCGGGTCGTGCTGCGGCGGAAGATCATCCGGCAGCCGCAGCAGTTCTACTGGTTGGCGGGATAGACGCACGTTCCGGAACAAAACTGTCGGTGGGGTTCCGTAGCGTTTGTGGCATGACCTCCTCGCTCCGCAACCTCGAGCCGCGGCGCCCGGAGCCTGCGCGGACGCTCGCGGAGTCCGAGGTGCTGGCGGCGGCGCGAGCCGCCCAGGCCGACGTGCACGCCGCAGAAGCCCGCAAGCTGGCTGCCGCCGTCCAGTGGGCCCGGTTGCACGAGGTCACCGACACCGAGGAGTCCGCGACGTGGGGCGACAGCCCGGTGTCGATCTCGGGACCGGGAGCGCCGCTGCTCGCGAAGGGCTGCATCGCCGAGTTCGCTGCGGTGATCGGCACGACGACGAACGGCGGGCGCGCCTACCTCGCGGACGCGATCGAGCTCGCCCACCGTCTCCCCGCTGTCTACGCGGAGATCCAGGCCGGGCGCCTGGCCGCCTGGAAGGGTCGGCGGATCGCTGGCGAGACGGTGCTCCTCCCGCTGGAGGCAGCAGTCGACCTGGGCGAGCGGATGGCCGTCGTGGCCCGCAAGCTGTCGGCACGCGCGACGCAGCAGATGATCGACGAGACCATCGCGGCCGTGCTGCCCGAGATCGCCCAGGAGCGTGCCGACCACCACTCCACACCGCGCGTCGTGGTCGACCATCGCCAGGTCTCCTTCAGCGGCACCAGCGAGATCTACGGTGCGCTCGAGATCGCGGACGCGCTCGACCTGGATGCGACCCTCACCCGCGAGGCCGAAGCCCTGAAGGCAGCCGGGTGCGACGCCTCGCTGGACGTGCGCCGCGCGATGGCCCTCGGCCGTCTCGCTCGTGGCGAGGCGAACGTCGACCGTCCGGTTACCCTCTACGTGCACCTGCCCGCCGACACCGACGCCACCGCCGTGCTGGAGAACCCCGGGAGCCGCCTGCTCACCCAGGCCCAGGTAGCCGCGTTCTGCGGAAACCCTGACGTGCGGGTGACCGTCAAGCCGGTCATTGACCTGACGAAGACGCTGGCGTCCGCCGGGTACGACATCCCTGACCGGATCAAGGAGCACGTCGAGCTGCGCGACGGGACCTGCATCTTCCCGTACTGCGACCGCCCTGCTCGCGGAAGCCAGAAGGACCACACCGAGGCCTGGGACGACGGCGGCACGACGTCCACCGACAACCTCGGGTCGTTGTGCCAGCACCACCACAACCTGAAGACGCACGCCGGGTGGAACTACACCCGCGTGGACGACGGCGTGTTCCTGTGGCGCTCACCGCACGGCTACGCGTTCCTGCGCGACCACGACGGCACGCAGGACCTCACGCCCGAACTCAGAGAGCCCCCAAGAAGCGGTCGAAGACCCGAGCGCCGAACTCCAGGGAGTCCACCGGGACCCGCTCGTCCACCCCGTGGAACAGAGCCGTGAAGTCCAGGTCCTCGGGGAGCCGCAGCGGCGCGAACCCGAAGCACTTCATGCCGAGGTCGTCCCAGTACTTGGCGTCAGTGCCGCCGCTCATCAAGTACGGCGCCACGATCGCTTCCGGGTCCTCGGCGAGGATCGACGACGTCATCGCTGCGACGACGTCACCGTCGTAGCCGGTCTCGAGCGCGCCCATGTGCACGTCCTTGGAGATCGTGGTGTCCGGACCGGCGAGCGCTGCGAGCGTGTCCCAGAACTCGTCCTCGAACCCAGGCAGGAACCGGCCGTCGATCCGGGCCGTCGCCTCCCCCGGCACGACGTTCACCTTGTACCCGGCCTCGAGCATCGTCGGGTTGGCACTGTTGCGGATCACCGCGCCCAGCATCCGCGAGGCATCGCCGAACTCCTCGACCAGCGACTCGGCGTTCTCCGGCGTCGCCTCGGTTCCGGCCAGCTCGGCGACCGAGGCCAGAAGGACTTCCATCGTGGGGGTCAGCCGGACCGGCCACTGATGGGCCCCGATGCGAGCCACCGCGTTGGCGAGCTTGGTGACGGCGTTGTCCGGCTGACGCATCGAACCGTGCCCGGCCGTGCCCTTCGCGGTGAGCCGGACCCAGGCCATGCCCTTCTCGGCGGCCTCGATCAGGTAGAGCCGACGGCCGCGCACCGTGGTGCTGAACCCGCCGACCTCGCCGATCGCCACCGTGCAGTCGTCGATCAGGTCCCGGTGCTCGCGCGCCAGGAAACCCGCCCCCTTGGCACCACCGGCCTCCTCGTCCGCGGTGAAGCACAGCACCAGCGGCCGCTCCGGTACCGCGCCCGCGCGCGCCCGCGCGCGCACCGTGGAGAGCAGCATCGCGTCGAAGTCCTTCATGTCGACCGCGCCACGTCCCCACACGCAGAGCCCTCCAGGGTCGACGTCCTTGACCTCACCCGAGAACGGGTCGACGGTCCAGTCGGCAGCGTTCGCCGGGACGACGTCCAGGTGCCCGTGCAGCAGCACAGGCTCTCCGACGTTCCCGCCCCAGCGGCCGACCAGAGACGTTCGGCCGGGCTCGGACTCGTAGACCTCGACGTCGATCCCGACCTCGTCGAGCAGCGCCGCGACGTGCTCGGCGGCTTTCCGCTCTCCCGGGCCGGACTCGTCGCCGAAGTTCGTGGTGTCGAGCCGGATCAGGTCGCTGCAGAGCTGGACCACCTCGGCTGCCGGGTCGTACGTCATGGCTCCATCCTGCCCCAGCGGCGTTCGCCCTAGTCGAAGGGAGGCCCGGCGATCTCCGGCTGGGAGCCGTTCGCGGCCAGGACGAACCGGTGACGGCCCGGCCGCCCCAGCGGCGGCGCGTACCAGCGGGCGGCGTACCGGTGCTGGGAGCGCTTCGTGCCGAGGTACGTGACGCCGAGGTGCCAGCCCTCGTCGTCGGCGACTGGCGTCCAGCCGTCGGTGCCCTCGGCCTCGACCCGGACGAGCGGCTCGTGCCAGACCAGGTCGCCGGGCGCGACGTCGGACCAGGCCTGCTCCCAGAAAGCGTCCTCGGTGGGCGTCGCCTCGACGAAGCGCACGGCGCCCGGCAACCGGGTGGCAGCCGCACCGGTCGGCAGCGCCAGGTACCGGCGTACGCCGAAGTCGAAGCTGCGCTCCCGCGGCACCGAACCGATGCCCGCGGCGACATCGTCGGCGAGCTGGCGTGCCTGGCCCGCCACCCACGCCTGCTGCTGCGGTCCGAACAGGACGGAGGCCCCTTCGTAGTACTGAGCCGTGTACTCCTCCGGTGTCGTGAGGTAGTCGGTCTGGTCGTTGACCAGAGACGAGACGAAGGCGGTGTCCAGGGCCAGGCCCGAGGTGAGCACCGCGTCGCCGATCCGGCGTCCTGCCTCGACCGTGGTCTCGAACGGGAGCCCGACCACTGCGGCACGCCCGAGCAGGAGCAGGTGCACGGGGAGCACGGTCGGGAACGCCTCGGGTGGTCCGACGAAGCGGCTGTGCCCCCACTCGGTGCCGGCGATCCGCTTCTCGCCGTGCGGTCCTCTCGGTCGGCGACCGTGCCCGGCCTTGAAGGGCGGCAGGAGGTGCAGC
This sequence comes from Marmoricola sp. OAE513, assembly GCF_040546585.1. Lineage (NCBI taxonomy): Bacteria > Bacillati > Actinomycetota > Actinomycetes > Propionibacteriales > Nocardioidaceae > Marmoricola > Marmoricola sp. OAE513. The sequence goes on from NZ_JBEPOC010000001.1 coordinate 3,827,881, forward strand.
ACGGGCGTGGTGTTCTCCGCCGCGCCCGCCGTCTTGGCCCATCCGATCCTCGGGGACGCGAGCCGGATGCCGTCGACCTCGGGATCCTCGGTGGTGTCGAGCTGGCGCAGAGCAGTGACGACCGGGAATTCCGCGCTCAGACGGCCTCCGAGCTCTGCGTGCAGGGCGCCAGCGGCCGCCCCGATCCCCCGTCCGACTCGCTCGGCCTCCGGGAACACGAGCATTCCCGGTTTCACCGCCGGCGTCATGTCTCCGTGGGACGCCACCACCGCGCCGCTGACCATGCGACTCCCGGTCGCCTCGAGCACCTGCTGGACGAGCTCGCCGTTCACGTAGGCCCAGACGTCTGCGTTGTAGGACGTGTCGTGGTGGCTGATGCCGGTGCCGTGGATGGAGAACCAGGTGAACGACCCCAGCGGGCCGTCCTCGTCGTCCACCCGGAGCAGGTGCAGGCGTGGGTCGATGGCGGCGTACCTGCGCTGGTCCTCGGTACGCCGGTCCGCCAGCCCCTCGTTGCGCACGAACGCGCCGAGCGACCGGTTCCGGGTGAGCCCCCAGACCTCGGTCATGCCGAACGCGGCGCGCGCCGGCCGACGGGACGCGACGGCTTCCCGGACGGCGCCTTCCAGGCGCGCGACGAGGAACGCCGCGAAGTCGGGGTCGAAGCCGGGACGGTTGGAGGCCCAGTCGTTGTAGAAGGCGCTGCCGCTGTACTGCCCCGGCCCGGCGTGCGTGTGCGTCGCCGCGAGGAAGATGCCGCTCAGCGGGACGTCGGTGTCGCTGAGCGCCTCGGCGAGGGCGTGCTGGACCAGCGCGGAGCCGGCCAGCAGGTCGAGTGCGACCAGCACCACCGAGGAGCGCCCGGTGCGCAGGTGCAGCACCCGGGCCTTGATCCGGGTGCGGAACCCGGTGCCGTCGTGCGCGTTCTTCGAATGCCCCGCCTTGGGCATGCCTGGGGGCGGGGTGATGTCGACCTCAGCCGCCCCGGCGAGCAGGCGCTCGACGTGCGGGAGCTCGGGTTCGGCGAAGGGACCGTAGGTGATCCGGAAGCGTTTGCCGGTGAGGTCGGCGCGTGCGAAGACGTGCGCGGCGTCCATGCGCCCCCGATTGGGTCGAAGTGACTCGTCTTTGCTACTGTTGCGCCCGCTCGTCCGAGTGGCGGAATGGCAGACGCGCTAGCTTGAGGTGCTAGTGTCCTTTAACGGACGTGGGGGTTCAAGTCCCCCCTCGGACACCAAACTTGAACGGAAAACCCCAGGTCAGAGACCTGGGGTTCTTTCGTTCGCTGAACAGCACACGACACGAGGAAGCATGGCCAGGAAGAAAGCACCGTCCGGCGAGGACAAGCAGCGCGCGCGGATCGAGCGCCAGGTCAAGGACATCGTCGACGAGATCGTGTACGCCACCATCGACGAGGACGTCGAGGTCGCGATCGACAAGCTGCACACCCGGCTTCAGCGCGTGAACGGCGCCACCTTCGACCGCGCCTGGGCCAAGCGCGCCGTCGAGACCATGCGTCGTGGGGATCTGTTCAAGATCATCATCCGCTGAGCCTGGTCAGGCCAGCGTCGCCTCGATGGCTGCGATGACCTGCGGGTCCTCCGGCTCGACCGTCGGGCTGAACCGCGCGACCACGGTGCCGTCGGCGTCAACGAGGAACTTCTCGAAGTTCCAGGCGACGTCGCCGGCCTCACCCTTCTCGTTCGGGCTCTCGACCAGGCCCAGGTAGACCTGGTGGCGGTCGTCACCGTTGACGTCGATCTTCTCGGTCATCGGGAACGTGACACCGTACGTCGCGGAGCAGAACTCGGCGATCTCCTCGCTGGTCCCGGGCTCCTGCCCGAGGAACTGGTTGCACGGGAAGCCGACCACGGTGAACCGCGGGCCACCGTAGGTCTCCTGCAACCGCTCGAGGCCGCCGTACTGCGGGGTGAGACCGCACTTGCTGGCCACGTTGACCAGCAGGGCAGGCCGACCGCCGGTCAGCTCGCGGAGGGTGGACGGGGTGCCGTCGAGGCGGGCCACGGAGGCGTCGAGGATGCTCATGGTGCTCGAGTCTACGAATCCGCGGCGCGCTAGATTGCGTCCATGTCGAACCTCCAGAACAAGGTCGTCCTCATCACCGGTGGCGCACGCGGAATCGGCGCGGCGACAGCACGCGAGATCGCCGCCCGCGGCGGCAGGCTGATCCTGACCGACGTGGACCAGGAGCCCCTGGACGAGGTGGCCGCCGAGCTCGGGGACGACAAGGTCCTCGCCGTGCTGGCCGACGTGACCGACCTGGCCGCGATGGAGGCGGCAGTGGCGGCTGGGATCGCGAAGTTCGGGAAGCTCGACGTGGTGGTCGCCAACGCCGGCATCGCCACCTACGGGTCGGTGCTGGGCGTGGACCCGGCGGCTTTCCGCCGCCTCATCGACATCAACATCAACGGCGTCTTCCACACCGTGCGCGCTGGTCTGCCCGCGCTGATCGAGTCGAAGGGCTACGTCCTGGTCGTCTCGTCGCTCGCCGCCTTCGCCGCGGCCCCCGGGCTCGCGGCGTACAACGCCAGCAAGGCGGGGGTCGAGCACTTCGGCAACGCGCTCCGGCTCGAGGTGCACCACCAGGGCGTCGCCGTCGGCGTCGCTCACATGTCGTGGATCGACACCCCGCTGGTCCAGGACGCGAAGAAGGACCTCAAGGCGTTCGACCAGATGATCAAGCGGTTGCCCTACCCGCTCAACAGGACCACCAATGTCGAGGCGTGCGTGACGGCGTTCGTGAAGGGCATCGAAGGGCGCAAGCGGCGCGTCTTCGTCCCGGGCTGGGTCGGCGCGATCCGCAACCGCCGGAACCTGCTCGCCTCGGCCAACGGCGACCGGGCGACGCTCAAGCACGTGCCGGAGCTGCTCCCGCTCATGGACGAGGAAGTACGCCGGCTCGGACGCTCGACGAGCGCCCGCAACAAGGTGGAGTAGGCCTCAGGAGGCCATGAACAGGATGGCCTCGCGGTCGTACTCGCGGCCCTCGTGCTCGGCCTTCAGGTGCGCCTGCACCTTCTCGACCAGCTCGTCCTCGTTCGCACCCGTGATGTACTCGCCGCAGGGGCAGTTGAGTCGCGTCTTCATAGCACCGAGCCTAGCCGCTCGCCGACCCACGCACCCAGAACTCGGGCACTCGCGTCGACCACGGACGGCCAGTCGAAGGCACCCTCGTCGGCGTTGTCGGAGACGTGCTTGACCAGCTCGACCGGGACGCCGAGCCGCTGGCAGGCGAGCACGACGCCGTACGCCTCCATGTCGACCAGGTCCGCGCGCTCGGCCAGCACGTCCCGCACGAGCGGGTCGGTGACGAAGACGTCTCCCGAGGCCAGCACGGTGCCGTCGCCGTTGTCGAGCTCGAGGACCTCCTGCGGGTCCACGCCGAGCGCACGGATCGCGTCCGCACTGATGTCGTGGTTGACGACGGTGCCCGGCCGGAACAGGCCGGTCAACCCGTCGCGCAGGGCGCCCGCAGTCCCGACGTTGAGCACGACCAGGTCGGTGGTGTCGCCGTACTGGAGCAGCGCACGCGTCGTCTCGACCGCAGCGGTCGTCTTGCCGATGCCGGTGATCACCACCGGCACGCCCTCGGGGATGTACGCCGCCTCGGACGCCAACGCCGAGACGACCAGGAACGACGTCATCACCAGCCCGCCGGCAGCGGGCGACCCTCGGCGTAGCCGGCGGCCGACTGGACGCCGACGACCGCGCGTGCGGAGAACTCCGCCAGGTCGTGGGCACCGGCATACGTCGCGGCCGACCGGACCCCGGAGCAGATCTCGTCGACCAGGTCCTCGACGCCCGGTCGCTGCGGGTCCAGGAACATCCGGGAGGACGAGATGCCCTCCTCGTACAGCGCCTTGCGGGCGCGCTCGAACGCGTCGTCGCCGGCCGTCCGGTTCGCCACCGCCCGCGCCGAGGCCATCCCGAAGGACTCCTTGTACGCGCGACCGTCGGCACTGCGCTGCAGGTCACCGGGCGACTCGTAGGTCCCGGCGAACCAGGAGCCGATCATCACCTGCGACGCGCCGGCGGCCAGGGCCAGCGCCACGTCGCGCGGGTGCCGGACTCCCCCGTCTGCCCACACGTGCTTGCCGTGCTCCTTGGCCGCCTCGACGCACTCGAGCACAGCACTGAACTGCGGACGCCCGACACCGGTCATCATCCGGGTGGTGCACATCGCGCCGGGACCGACACCGACCTTGATGATGTCCGCGCCCGCGTCGATCAGGTCGTGCACGCCCTCGGCTGCCACCACGTTGCCGGCGACCACCGGCAGCTCGAGGCCGGTACCGCGCACCGCCTTGAGCGCGTCGATCATCCGTTCCTGGTGGCCGTGGGCGGTGTCGACGACGAGGGTGTCGACCCCGATCTCGGCGAGCCGTTCGGCCTTCGCCGCGACGTCGCCGTTCACCCCGATGGCCGCAGCGACCCGGAGACGCCCGGCGCCGTCGAGCGCCGGGGTGTAGATCGTCGAGCGCAGCGCCCCGGTCCGGGTGAGCAGCCCGACGAGCGCGCCGTTGCCGTCCACCACCGGGGCGAGGCGATGACGCGTCGCGGCGAGACGGTCGAAGGCGCTCCGGGCGTCCACCTGGTCGTCGAGGGTGACCATGTCGGTCGTCATCACCTGGCCGACCTGGGTGAACCGGTCGACGCCGGTGCAGTCGGCCTCGGTGACGATGCCGACCGGCGTGCCGTCGGAGACCACGATCGCTGCCCGGTGCGCCCGCTTCGGCAGCAGGGCGAGGGCGTCGCTGACGGTCTCGTGCGGGTCGAGCGTGATCGGGGTCTCGAAGAGCGGGTGCCGGGTCTTCAGCCACGCGACCACCTCGGCGACGACGTCCAGCGGGATGTCCTGCGGCAGCACCGCGAGGCCTCCGCGACGCGCCATCGTCTCGGCCATCCGTCGGCCGGAGACCGCGGTCATGTTGGCGACGACGAGCGGGATCGTGGTCCCGGTCCCGTCGCTGGAGGACAGGTCCACGTCGTACCGGGACGACACGGCCGACCTCCGGGGCACCATGAACACGTCGTCGTAGGTCAGGTCGAACGGGGACTCGTTGAGGAAGCGCACGAGAAGAATCTACTGCGGCAGGATGTGCGAGTGAGCACTGCAGCACGGGCGCCCGGACGGGTGAACCTGATCGGCGAGCACCTGGATTACAACGGAGGTCGGTGCCTGCCGATCGCGATCGACCGCACGACGACGGCAACGGTGGACCTGGCCGAGGTCCCCCGCCGGTCCAGCACCGCATCGAGCCGGGGCTGGGAGGCGTACGTCGACGGAGTCCTCGCCGAGCTCGGGGTGGACCAGCCACTGGCCGTGTCGGTGCACTCCGACGTGCCGGTCGGTGCGGGCCTGTCGAGCTCGGCGGCTCTGACCTGCAGCGTGGCACTCGCCGTGGACGCCCTGCTCGGTCCGGGCAGGTCCCGAGAGGAGCTCAGGGACGCGTGCATCCGGGCCGAGAACGAGCACGTCGGCGTGCCCAGCGGTGGGCTCGACCAGACCGCTGCGCTGTTCAGCCGGCCGGGGACCGCGCTGCTGATCGACTTCGCCACGGGCGACCTGAGCCACGTCGCCTTCGACCCCGGAGCGGACGGCGTGGCGCTCCTGGTCGTGGACTCCGGGGTGCGGCACCGGCTCCGCGACGGCTCGTACGGCGACCGCGCGGCCGAGTGCCGCCGGGCCGCTGACGAGCTCGGGCTGGAGCACCTCGCGCACGCGGGCTACGAGGACCTGGGGAGGCTCTCCGAGGACTCGCTGCGCCGCCGTGCTCGGCACGTGGTCACCGAGCAATTGCGCGTCGACGCCTTCGCCGCGGCGACCCAGGACGGCCGCTGGCAGGAGGCGGGCGACCTGATGACCGCCTCCCACCTGTCGCTGCGCGACGACTTCGAGGTGTCCTGTCCCGAGCTCGACCTGATCGTCGCCACGGCGCTGGGCGCGGGTGCCCTCGGGGCCCGGATGACCGGCGGTGGCTTCGGCGGGTCGGCGATCGTCCTGTGCAGCGAGGAGCGGGTCGCGACGGTGACCGACCGGATCACGCAGAACGCCCCGACCCTGTTCAGGGTCGAGGCGTCCGACGGTGCGCAGGTGCTGACTACTTGAGCTCGCCCGAGCTCAGGCCGAGGACCCGGCGCGCGACGATGAGCTGCTGGATCTGCTGGGTGCCCTCGAAGATGTCGAGGATCTTGGAGTCGCGGCTCCACTTCTCCAGCAGGTCGGTCTCGGAGTAGCCCAGCGTGCCGGCCAGCTCGACGCAGCGCAGGGTGACGTCGCTGCCCATCCGACCCGCCTTCGCCTTGGCCATCGAGGCCTCCAACGAGTTCGGCTCCCGGTTGTCAGCCATCCACGCGGCCTGGAGGGTCAGCAGGTACGCCGCCTCCCAGTCCGCCTCGAGCTGCAGGAAGGTCGCCGCCGCAGCCGACTGGTTGAACGCCGGACGGTCGTAGTCGACCTCGACACCGGCGTCGGCCAGGATCCCGCGGGTCAGGTCGAGCGAGGCCCGGGCGCAGCCCAGTGCCATCGCCGCGACCAGCGGACGGGTGTTGTCGAAGGTCGCCATGGCGCCGGCGAAGCCTTCCTTGGTGTCGATCTCCTCGTTGCCCAGGATGTTCTCGGCGGGCACACGGCAGTTGTCGAAGATGATCACCGCGGTGTCGGAGGCGCGGATGCCGAGCTTGTGCTCCAGCCGCTCCACCCGCATGCCCGGGGTGCCCTTCTGGACCACGAAGGACTTGATCGCCGCACGGCCGAGGCTCTTGTCGAGCGTCGCCCAGACGACGACGCTGTCGGCGCGCTCACCGGCCGTGACGAAGATCTTCTCGCCGTTGAGGATGTACTCGTCGCCGTCCTTGACCGCGGTCGTGCGGATGGCGGCCGAGTCGGACCCGAAGGACGGCTCGGTGATCGCCATCGCCGCCCAGGTGCCGTCGAACTTCTTGAGCTGCTCGTCGTTGGCCACCGAGGCGATCGCGGAGTTGCCGAGGCCCTGGCGCGGCATCGACAGCGTCAGGCCGACGTCGCCCCAGCACATCTCCAGGATGGACAGCACGGACGCGAGGTTGGCGCCGTTCTTGTTGCCCTTCTCGACCGGCTTGTCGTCACGCCGGACTCCTGCCGCACCGGCGCCTTCCGAAGCACCGGAGTCGGCCAGTCCGTCGATCATCGCGGCCAGCATGTCGAGCTCGACCGGGTACTCGTGCTCCGCGGCGTCGTACTTGCGGGAGATCGGCCGCAGCATGTTCATCGCGACCTGGTGGGCCTGGTCGATGAGCGGGCGGACCTTCTTCGGGGTTTCCAGGTTGATGCTCATACCAGCACGGCTCCTTCCATGAGGCCGACAGCTCTCAGGTCGCGGTACCACCGCTCGACCGGGTGCTCCTTGACGAATCCGTGGCCACCGAGCAGCTGGACGCCGTCGTTGCCGATGCCCATGCCGCGCTCGGCGCAGAGCCGGCGGGCCAGGGCGATCTCGCGGCTCGCGTCCTTGCCCGCAGCGACGCGCGCCGCCGCCTTGTAGGTGACCAGGCGCATGCCCTGCAGCTCGATGGCGATGTTGGCGACCATGAACGCGACCGACTGGCGGTGCGCGATCGGCTCGCCGAACGCCTCCCGGGTCTTCACGTACGGCGTGACGTAGTCGAGCACCGCCTGGGCGGTGCCGACCGCCAGGGCGCACCAGGCCAGGCGGGAGTTCTGGACGACCTCGCGGTAGGTGGCCTCGTCGCCGAACAGCGCGACGTCCTCGACGGCGACGTCGTGGAGCTCCAGGCGGGTGATGCCGGCCGCTCGGACCCCCATGGACGGGTCGGAAACGACGGTGATGCCCTCGGCGCCGGACTCGACCAGGAAGAGCTGCGGCTTGCCGTCGAGCTCCGCGCCGATCAGGAACAGCTCGGCCTCGGCGCCGCGGACGACACCGGACTTCACGCCGTTGAGCACGTAGCCGGAGCCCTTCTTGGTCGCCGTGGCCTTCGGGACCAGCGGGTCGAAGAGGGCGGTCGGCTCGGCGAGCACGAGCGCAGCGGCCGGGACCTCGTCGCCGGCGAAAGCCGGGAGGTACGTCGACTGCTGCTCGTCGGTGCCGTACAACGAGAGCGCCGTGGCGACCGCGCCGGAGGACAGTGCGGCGACCGCGATCCCGAGGTCACCCTTGGCCAGGGCCTCGTGCACCAGGACGCCCGCCACGGCGGAACGCTCGGTGGCGATGCCGCCCAGGTCCTCGGCGACACCCAGGATCGGCAGACCGATCTCGAGCGAGGCCTTGAGCAGCTCCTCGGGCGTCGCGCAGGCCTCGTTGGCCTCGGCAGCCGCGGGTCGGACGACCTCGTCGGCGAACTCGGAGACCACGTCGACGAGCATCTGCTCGTCCTCGCTCGGGGTCAGGTCGAACAGACCGGTCGGCTGCGCGGACGGAACCCGCTTGCCGCCGCCCTTCCCGCCGACCTTGGCGAACGCGCGGCCGGCGGCGCTGGCGGTCTTGAACCCCGCGCTGGTCACCCGGAACACGGTCTGCTCACTGGTCCTGCGGATGCCGAGGCGGTCGAGCACATCGCTCTGCGCGAGCTTGTTCAGCGCGACGACTGCCAGGCCGATCGGGTCACGTTTCTCGTTGTCACTGAGTCCGTGCTTGCCGCCTGCGGCGAGCACGCTCTTCACGGGGTCGAATGCCATGCCGTTACTGTAACTGCGAGTTACACATAGCGCTACAACTTCGTACGTGGCGCCGGTCACGAGTTTCGGCCTGTCTAGGATTCAGCCCATGACGACCGCTCCCGAGTCCGTCCTCCCGTCCGGGGGAACCGTGCGCCCGATCACCCGGTGGGGCGAAGCCGTGATGCACCGCCCGGCCCGTCCGGTGACGACCTTCGACCAGACGCTTGCCGACCTCGCGGCCGACATGGTGGCGACGATGTACGCCGCCCAGGGCGTCGGGCTCGCCGCGTGCCAGATCGGCGTCGACCTCGCGATCTTCGTCTTCGACTGCCCCGACGAGGCGGGGGTCGAGCACCAGGGGGTCGTGTGCAACCCCGTGCTGCACCTGCCCGAGGGCCGCGACCGCAGCCTCGACGACGGTGACGAGGGCTGCCTTTCCTTCCCCGGCGCCTTCGTGCCGTGCGCGCGACCGGACTTCGCGCGCGTCACGGGCCAGGACCTGCGCGGCGACCCGGTCGAGTACTCCGGGGACGGTCTGCTGGCCCGCTGCCTGCAGCACGAGACCGACCACACGAACGGCATGGTGTTCGGCGACCGCCTCTCGACGCGTCAGCGCAAGAAGCTCACCAAACAGATGGAGTCCGAGGCCCACGAGTTCCCGCCGGGCTGGCCTGCCTGATCAGCGTCGGGCGGCGACGTAGCAGGCGACCGCCGACGCCGCGGCGACGTTCAACGAGTCGATGCCGGCCGCCATCGGGATGACGGCGCGCCTGTCGGCGGAGGACTCCCAGCGCTGCGAGAGGCCGTGGCCCTCGGACCCCAGGACGAGCGCGAGCCGGCCGACCCCGGCAACCGCTTGCTCGATCGGGACGGCGTCGGGCGCCAGGGTCAGGGCGACGGTGGTGAATCCGCGCGTCGAGAGGTCCACGAGACCGGAGTGCCAGTCGGGCAGCCGGGTCCACGGCGTCGAGAAGACCGCGCCCATCCCGACCTTGACCGAACGTCGGTAGAGCGGGTCGGCGCAGCGCGGCGCCAGCAGCACGGCGTCGAACCCGAGGGCCGCCCCCGAGCGGAAGACCGCCCCGACGTTGGTGTGGTCCACGAGGTCCTCGAGCACCAGGACGGACCGCGTCCCGTCGAGAACCTCGTCGACCGACGGCAACGGCTTGCGCGCGAACGACGCCAACGCGCCGCGGTGCACGTGGAAGCCGACGACCTGCTCGACGAGCTCCTCGGCGAGCACGTACACGGGGGCGTTCGACGCGCTCGTGACGTCGGCCAGCGTGTCCACCCAGCGCGGAGCCATCAGGTAGGACCGCGCGGCGAACCCGGCCGCGGCAGCGCGGCGTACGACCTTCTCGCCCTCGGCGAGGAACAGGCCGTGCTCGACCTCGAGGCTGGCCCGGAGCTGGACGTCGCGCAGGTCGCGGTAGTCGGCCAGCCGGGGATCGGCCCGGTCGGTGATCTCGATCAGGTCAGGCATCGGGGTGGGCGACGCGGACCACGTCGCCGATCACGATGATCGCGGGCGCCTTCACGTCGTGGGTGACCAGGTCGTCGGCGAGCGTGCGCAGCCGGGAGACGACCGTGCGCTCGGTGGGCATGGTGCCGTCGCAGACCACGGCGACCGGGGTCTCGGGGTCGCGACCCAGCTCGATCAGCGTCGCGGCGATCGCCGGGGCGTTCTGCACGCCCATCATCACCACCACGGTGCCGGTCATCCGGGCCACACCGTCCCAGGCGACCAGCGACTCGGGGTGGCCCGGTGGCAGGTGACCGGAGATCACGGTGAACTCGTGGGTGACCCCGCGGTGGGTGACCGGGATGCCGGCGATTCCCGGCACGGCGATCGGACTGCTGATGCCGGGGATGACGGTGACCGGGACGCCGGCGTCGCGGCACGCGAGGATCTCCTCGTAGCCGCGTCCGAACACGAAGTTGTCGCCGCCCTTGAACCGGGCCACCCGTTTCCCGGCCAGGGCGGCCTCGACGATGATCCGGTTGATCTCCTCCTGCTGGGCCGAGCGTCCTCGCGGAAGCTTGGCGACGTCGACCAGCTCGACGTCCGGGCTGAGGTCACCGAGGAGCTCGCGCGGGGCCAGACGGTCGGCGACGACGACGTCGGCCTCCATCAGCGCCTTCCGACCGGCCAGCGTCATCAGGCCGGGATCCCCCGGGCCACCGCCGATCAGCACGACGCCGGGCTCCCGCGGGACGTCGACGCCGTCCAGCGTCCCGTCCTGGAGGCCCTCCATGATCCGGTCGCGCAGCGCTGCCGTCTGCCGGGAGTCGCGGTACTCGCGGCGATCACCGAGGACGGCGACGGTCACCTCGCCGTGCCGCCCGACGGCCGGCGTCCAGGCACTTCCCGCGAGGGCCTCGTCGGAGCGGACGCAGAAGGTGTGCAGGCTCTCGGCGACCTCGACCACCCGCTGGTTGGTGCCCGGGTCGTCGGTGGCCGCGATGACGTACCACGCGCCGTGGAGGTCGCCGTCCTCGAAGGGACGCTGCAGCAGCGTGATCTCACCACCCCCGTGCAGACCCTCGATGGCGGGCGTGACCTCGGGGGCGACGACGTGGACGTCCGCACCCGCGGCGATCAGACCGGGGACGCGACGCTGGGCGACGTGTCCCCCACCGACGACGACGACCTTGCGGCCCGCGAGCCTGAGTCCGGAGGGGTACGTCGGGTAGTCGCTCACCGGGCCATTCTCCCGATCCGCCGCACGAGGTGCTGACGCGGGTTCACCCTGCGGACTAGTGTCGTGCCATGAGCATCGAACGCCCGGTATCCCCCGATCCGTACCCCCTGCTCCCGGCCGTCGCCTCCTTCACCGTCACCAGCGACGACGTCACCGACGGCCAGCCGCTCAAGGACGACCAGGTGGCCGCTGCCGGCAACACCTCTCCCCAGCTGTCGTGGAGCGGCGCCCCGGAAGGGACGCAGAGCTACACGATCACCTGCTTCGACCCGGACGCGCCGACTCCGTCGGGGTTCTGGCACTGGGTCCTCGTCGACGTTCCCGCGGACGTCACCAGCCTGGACGTCGGGGCCGGAGCCGAGGGTGCCGACCTGCCCGGCAACGCGTTCATGTGCCGCAACGACGGCGGACCCAAGGCGTTCATGGGCGCTGCTCCGCCCGAGGGTGACCAGGTCCACCGCTACTACTTCGTCGTGCACGCCGTGAAGACCCCGGAGCTCGGGGTGGACTCGGACGCGTCAGCGGCCGTGGTCTCGTTCAACCTGGCGTTCAAGACCCTCGGCCGAGCGATCCTCCATGGCACCTACCAGCACTGACATCCTCGGGGCGCCGTACCTCGCCCGAACCCTCGCGCTGCGGCCGGACGCCGAGGGCGAGGTCACCGCGACCCTGGTGCACCGTCCCGCCGACGGGCCGCCCACCGGTAAGGCCGTCCTGCACGTCCACGGGTTCGCCGACTACTTCTTCCAGACCCCGGCTGCGGACTTCTGGTGCAACCGGGGGTACGACTTCTACGCCCTCGACCTGCGCAAGTACGGGCGGTCGCTGCTGCCCCACCAGACGCCGAACTACGTCGACGACCTGAGCACGTACCACGAGGAGCTCGACCAGGCGTACGAGGCCATCAGCGCCAACTACCAGCACATCGTCCTCTCGGCGCACTCCACCGGCGGACTGACCGTGCCGCTGTGGGCGGCAGCGCGGAGGCTCGACATCGCCGGGATGGTGCTCAACGCACCTTGGCTCGACATGCAGGGCGACGCGGTCACCCGCAACGTCGCGATGCCGGTCATCAGACGGCTCGGGTCCCGCAGGCCGCAGTTGGAGATCCCGCGCAAGGTCAGCGGCTTCTACGCTCGGAGCATCCACGCGGCCCACGAGGGCGACTGGGACTTCAACCTGGAGTGGAAGCCGCTGCAGTCCTGGCCCGTGTACGCCGGCTGGATCCGGGCGATCCGTGAGGGGCAGATCGCGATCTCTCGCGGGATCGAGGTGCCGGCGCCGGTCCTGGTGCTGTCCTCGAGCCGCTCGGGTCACCCGAGCTCGATCCACCACCCCGACGTGCACAGCACCGACATCGTCCTGGACGTCGAGCAGATCCGGCGGCGGGCGCCTCTCCTGGGCCGGCACGTGACGCTGGCGCAGATCGACGGTGCCGTCCACGACGTCACCCTGTCGCGCCCGGAGGTTCGGAAAGTCGTGTTCGACGAGGTGGCGGTGTTTCTCTCCGCGTACGTCGATGGCTAGGTTCAAGGTATGAACCCCGTCACTGGACTCTCCCTCGGCCGCATCGCCATCGGCGCCGGCGCCCTCGCCGCCCCCGAGCTCGCCAGCAAGCTGTTCAAGCTCGACACCGCGAACAACCCGCAGCTGCCGTACATGCTGCGGATGTTCGGCTCCCGCGAGATCGCCCTCGGCGCCGTCACGCTGGTGTCCAAGGGCGCTGCGCGGCGTCAGCTGGTGGCGCTCGGCATCGCCGTCGACGGCGCCGACGCGTACGCCGGGTACGACGCGATGCAGACCGGAGCGGTCGACCAGAAGGTCGGTATCGGCCTGGTCGCGCCGGCCGTGTTCGCCGTCGGAGCCGGCTTCGTCGGACTCTTCGCGCGGACGCGGGCGGGCAAGACGGTCGTCGCCGTACAGCCCGCTCTCTCCAAGCGCCAGGCCCGGAAGGCCCTGAAGAAGGCCGCGAAGGCGCAGCGCTCGGACTAGAGCAGGAACGAGACCAGCGCGACCAGGCCGACGACCACGATCACTGCCCGGAGCACGTTCGGCGGCAGCTTCTGCCCGACCCGCGCACCGATCTGACCGCCGGTGGCCGCGCCGACGGCCAGCAGGGCGACGATCAACCAGTCCATGTGGCCGGAGAAGGTGAAGATCACCGCGGCCAGGCTGTTGGACGACGCGACGACGACGTTCTTGACGGCGTTCTGGCGCTGCAGCGACTCGTGCACGCCGGCACCGAAGATGCCGAGCACGATCACGCCCTGGGCGGCGCCGAAGTAGCCGCCGTACACACCGGCGCCGAGGACGGCGGGCGGCACCCAGGGCGCGTCCGGCGCGCTCCCGTCAGCGGCCGCCGCCGCCCGCGCCGAGATCCGCGGTCCGAGCACCACCAGCAGCAGACCGACCAGGATCAGCACCGGCACGATCGCCTTGAAGGCCGACGACGGCAGCACCAGCAGCAGGGTCGCGCCGATCGCGGACCCGACCAGCGTGGCCACGACCAGCCGCAGGATCCGCGTTCGCTGGCCGGTCAGGTGGGCCCGGTAGCCGATCGCGCCGGACACCGAACCCGGCACGAGCCCGAGCGTGTTCGACACGTTGGCGGTGACCGGCGGGACACCGAACGCGAGGAGGGTCGGGAACGTGATCAGCGTTCCCGACCCCACCACGGTGTTGATCGTGCCCGCCGCGACCCCTGCCAGCAGGATCACGGCGCACTCGAGCAGGCTCACGGAGCCGGAGGCTGCGGCCCTGCGTCCGGATCGGTCCCGACCTCGGGGCCGGCCTCAGGAGCGGCCGACTCCTGGGCCTCCTTCAGCGCGGCCTCGACGCTCTCGTGCGCCCCCTGCAGGGCACCGCTGCCGCCCAGCTCCACGCGCTCGCTGGAACCCATGTCGACCCGGACCTTCGGGCCGGTGGACTGCTGCGGGATGCCGGCGATTTCGTGGATGGACGAACCGAGGCCCTCGAGCGCCTTGGTGAACTCCGAGGGGACGATCCAGAGCTTGTTGGCGTCGCCGTCCGCGATCTTCGGCATCATCTGCAGGTACTGGTAGGCCAGCAGCGACTGGTCCGGGTTCCCGTCGTGGATGGCCTGGAAGACCGTGAGGATGGCCTGCCCCTCACCCTGGGCCCGCAGGATCGCGGACTCGCGGTCGGCCTGGGCGCGCAGGATGAGCGCCTCGCGGTCACCCTCGGCGTTCAGGATCGCGGACTGCTTGTTTCCCTCGGCCGTGAGGATCGCGGACTGCCGCTGACCCTCGGCGGTGAGGATGAGTGCGCGCTTGTCACGGTCGGCGCGCATCTGCTTCTCCATCGCGTCCTTGATGGACGGCGGCGGGTCGATGCCCTTGATCTCGACGCGTCCGACGCGCACGCCCCAGCGACCAGTGGCCTCGTCGAGGACCCCGGAGAGACCCCGGTTGATGTCCTCGCGCGAGGTCAGCGTCTGCTCGAGGTCCATCCCACCGACGATGTTGCGCAGCGTCGTCATGGTGAGCTGCTCGATGGCGGAGATGTAGTTGGCGATCTCGTACGTCGCGGCGACCGGGTCGGTGACCTGGAAGTAGATGACGGTGTCGATCGAGACGACCAGGTTGTCCTCGGTGATCACCGGCTGCGGCGGGAACGAGACCACCTGCTCGCGCATGTCGATGACGTAGCGGACCCGGTCGATGAACGGGGTGACCATGTTGAGGCCGGGCGAGAGGGTGGTGCGGTACTTGCCGAACCGCTCCACGATGCCGGCGCGTGCCTGCGGGATGATCCGGATCGTCTTCGCGAGCACGAGGATCGCGAAGAGGACCAGCACCGTGAAGAACACGAGCAGGAACGTCTCCATCTAAACTCCTTCTGTCCGAGACCGGACGACGTACGCCGTCGCGCCCTTGATCGTGACGACCTCGACCGAGGTTCCCTCGGCGATCTGGTCGTCCTCGTCGAACGGCTGCGCCGTCCAGACGTCTCCCCCGATCTTGACCCGCCCGGGAGCGGTGTGGGTCAGCGCCTCGAGCACGAAGGCCCGCTTGCCGATCAGCGCCTCGGCCCCGACCGCCAGGGTCGGGCCAGCGTGCAGCCGGTGCACCATGCCCGGTCGCAGGAACACCAGCAGCGCGAGTGCGGCCGCGAGCGCGGCCAGGATCTGCACGGCCACCGACCCGGTGACCAGGGCGACGACCATGCCGACGAGCGCGCCGCCGGCGAGCATGATGAGAATCAGGTCCATGCTCAGCAGCTCGAGCACTCCGAACGCCGTGGCGATGATCAACCAGGTCGCCCACATGTTGTCCCGGAACCAGTCCATGGCGAGACCCTAGCCGAGGCGACGCCCCGCGCGCCTGCGAGCGGCGTACCGGCCGTCCTCGACGTTGAGCTGGAGCGACATCCCGAAGGTCGTCGACAGGTTCTCCGCGGTCATCGTCTCCTCCAGCGGCCCTGCCGCGACGACCGTGCCGGCGCGCAGCATCAGCACGTGGGTGAAGCCCGGTGGCACCTCCTCGACGTGGTGGGAGACCAGCACGATCGCGGGGGCGTGGGAGTCGGTGGCGAGCACGCTCATCGTGGAGACCAGGTCCTCGCGGCCACCGAGGTCCAGCCCGGCTGCGGGCTCGTCGAGGATGAGCAGCTCGGGGTCGGCCATCAGCGCCCGGGCGATCTGGACCCGCTTGCGCTCGCCCTCGCTCAACGTGCCGAAGGTGCGGTCCACGAGCTTCTGGGCGCCGACCTCGACGAGGAGGTCGTGCGCGCGCTGGTGGTCGAGGTTCTCGTACTGCTCGCGCCAGCGTCCGACGATCCCGTACGCCGCCGAGACGACCACGTCGCGGACGAGCTCGTCGCGCGGGATGCGCTCGGCGACGGCCGCGCTGGTGTAGCCGATCCGCGGGCGGAGCTCGAAGACGTCGACAGCGCCGAGCGTCTCACCGAGGATCGCCGCGCGTCCGGAGGTCGGGTGGAGGTGGGCCGAGCAGAGCTGGACCAGTGTCGTCTTGCCGGCACCGTTGGCACCGAGGATCACCCAGCGGTCGCCCTCGCCCACGGTCCAGTCGACGGAGTCCAGCAGCGTGGACCGGCCCCTGCGCACGGTGACGCCGGCCAGCTCGAGAACGTTGTTCATGACGCGGTCCAACCTAGCCTGACTACCCTCTCCCCGTGCCTCTCCCACGCAGTGCCCTGTTCTCGCTGTGGTTCAACGCGCTCCTCGACGGCAGGACCGGGCCCGACGACTTCGCCGAGGCGGTCCGGGGTGAGGACCCCGCCCACCTGGTTCTGGGCTGGCCGGGGACACCGGTCCCCGTGCCCCTCGCCGACCTCCCGGCATCGGCCCGGGGGTACGGCTGCACCCGCGCGGCGCTGACCCTCCCGACAGCCGGCGACCCGCTGGGCCTGGCGGGTCCGCCAGCGTTCAACGCCGATGCCGTGGACCTGGGCGAGGCGGTCGTCCTCGACGGGCCCCGGCCGCTCGGGCTGCTGCCGGGAATCGACGCCCGTACCGTGCTCTGGACCGTGACGGAGGCGGTCTCCCCCCGGGTTCTCGACCCGTACGACGAGGGCCGGGTGCTGCGTCAGGTGCTGCTCGGCGCCACGGCCGAGCTGGTCCGCCTCGACGTCGCGAGCTGGCAGCCCGAGATCCCCGACCTGCTGCTCAACCTCGCTCACCGTCCGGGGCTGGACCTCCCCCCGGGCACCCCGCCCGTCGCGGTCGAGGCACTCGAACGGGCGGATCTGTGTCTTGAGGTCGTGGCCCTCGCGAGAGCCGACGACGGCGGCGCGATCACGGCGCACGAGGCCGCGGCCCGGGCGCGCTGTCTCACGGATCTCGACGTTGCCGCCCGTCGCGCGGTGGTGGCGTTCTGCTCCGCTAGCCTCAGAGCGTCATGAGCGAGCGCCCCGGGGCCGACGAGCGGCCGAAGACCCTGCTGATCACCCTGACCGGCAAGGACCGTCCAGGCGTGACCTCGACCGTGTTCGAGACCTTGGCCCGGTTCGGCGTCGAGGTGATCGACATCGAGCAGATCGTGCTGCGCCGTCGGCTCGTCCTGGGTCTGCTGGTCTCCACCCCGCGCGACTGGAAGCCGTTGCGCGACGCCGTCGAGAAGGTCGCCGACGACCTCGGGATGAGCGTCGAGGTCGAGCGCGGTGCCGGCGACAACAAGCCGCGCCCCGACGGCCGCAGCCACGTCACCGTCCTCGGCACGCCGCTGAAGTCGGCGGCCGTCGCCGCGATCGCGGGTCGGATCGCCGACGTCGGGGCCAACATCGACCGCATCGAGCGGATGGCGCGCTACCCGGTCACGGCGATCAACCTGCACGTCTCTGGTGCCGCACCCGAGAAACTCCGCGCGGTCCTGGCCGAGGAGGCCGCCCGCCAGGGGGTCGACGTCGCGGTGCAGTCCGCGGACCTGCTGCGTCGCGGCATGCGACTGATCGTGATGGACGTCGACTCCACGCTCATCCAGGGCGAGGTGATCGAGATGCTGGCGGCACACGCCGGCTGCGAGCCCGAGGTCGCCCGGGTCACCGAGGCCGCCATGCGCGGCGAGCTCGACTTCACCGAGAGCCTGACGGCGCGGGTGAGCCTGCTCGAGGGTCTGGACGCCGGCGCGATCGAGCGCGTCTACGAGGACCTCGTGCTGGCTCCCGGAGCCCGGACGACCATCCGCACCCTCAAGCGGCTCGGCTACCGGTTCGCGATCGTCTCCGGAGGGTTCTCCCAGATCACCGACCGTCTGGCTGCTGACCTCGGCATCGACTTCGCCGCGGCGAACGAGCTGGAGATCGTCAACGGCAAGCTGACCGGGCGCGTCCTCGGCGAGGTGGTCGACCGCCCCGGCAAGGCGCGCGCGCTGCGCCGCTTCGCTGCCGAGGTCGGGATCACCGAGGCCGCGACCATCGCCATCGGCGACGGCGCCAACGACCTCGACATGCTCAGCGCCGCCGGTCTCGGGATCGCGTTCAACGCCAAGCCGCTGGTGCAGAAGGCGGCAGACACGTCGGTGAACGTTCCGTACCTGGACACGGTGATGTACCTGCTCGGGATCAGCCGCGAGGAGATCGAGGCGGCGGACGCGGCCGCAGGCATTGTCACGCCCGCGCCGCCGCTCGGCTGATCAGCGCTTGGAGCCCTTGAGGGTTCCGGTGGTCTTCTTCCCGCCGTCGGTCACCACGCAGGCGGCCTTCTTGTCGACGCGGAACGAGATTCCCTTGGCAGGAGCGATGTACGTGACGTCGAGCTCGGAGCTCATCGGGTCGGACCCGACGTAGCGGGCGAAGTCCTTGAAGCACCGTTCTTCGACCACCTTCCTGATCTCGTCCTGGGTGGCGTCGTTCGGCAGGTCGACCTTGAAGGCCGTGAACACCTCACCCTCGTGCGGCTTGGAGCACGGCGTGATCTCGAGGGTCGACCCGACGCGACCGGTGAGGATCTTGGGAAGGCAGTCACCGACCTTGATCCGCGCGAGCCCGATGTCACCGGATCCGGTCTCCCGGGCCTTGTCCTGCTTCTGGTCCTCGTTCACGCCCACCGCGACGAGCGCGATGCCCGCGGCGATCACGAGGAAGCTGATCACGATGGCGGCGATCGCGAGGCCCTTGCCGGCGGCCTCGTTCCGCTTGGCCTTGCTCAGCACGATGAAGCCCATGATGATCGCGGCGATCTGGGTCAGGCAGATCGGGATGAACGAGAGCACCAGCGCGATGATCGCCATCGTCTTGCTCGGCTCCGGGGTGCCGCCGCCGTACGCCGGAGGGTAGGCCTGGTAGCCGGTCGGGGGCGGCGGGTAGCCACCGGGTGCCGGCGCCGGCGGGGCCGGGTACGCCGGTGGGGCGGACGGCGGAGCCGGGTAGGTCGGCGGGGTGGGGCCGGTCGGCGGAGTGGGCGGAGTCGGCGGCGTCTGATCGCTCATGGCGCACAGTCAACACGAGATCGCGGCCGCGAGCGCAACTACCCGCGACCGACGTGGAAGCCCGTGATGCGCGCCGTACCGACGTCGAGGGACTCCCAGGGCCCGGAGACTTCGAGGACCGTCAGCGCGGACGTCGGGTACCCGGCACTGATCTCGGCGAACACCGCCGGGTCCGCACCGCCGTCGTCGAGCAGGTGCACCAGGTAGGCCATCGTCGGGTTGTGACCCACCAGCAGCACCGTGGCCGCGTCCGGGGGAACCGTTCGGAGGATCTCCAGGGCACCATCGGTGCCGGCGCTGTACAAGGACTTGTCGGTGACCGCGCCGGCACTCCAGCCCGCCCCGTCCGCCACGGCCTGCCAGGTCCCCTGGGTGCGCGCCGCGGAGGAGACCACGACGTGGTCCGGGGTGATCCCCACCGACGCTGCCCAGCGTCCGGCAGCGGTGGCGTCCGCGACACCGCGCGGCAGCAGCTCGCGGTCGTGGTCGCTGGCCGCGACCGGCTCCGCCTTCGCGTGTCGCATGACGACCAGGGTGCGGGTGCTCATGGCTCCATCGTCTCAGGACGCAGTCCCCACCACGAGACGGCGCCACCGAGGACCAGCAGCCCGGTGCAGAACCAGAAGGCCTGGCGGAAGCCGTCGGTCAGGGCGACCGGGTCCTGGTAGTCGGCGCCGCTCAGGCCGACCAGAGCCGGAAGAGCCGCGACCGCGAGCAGCGAACCGGTCCGGGCGACGGCGTTGTTGATGCCGCTGGCCACCCCGGCGTGGTGGTCGGGCGCCGCGGCGAGCACGGCGGCCGTGAGTGGGGAGACCAGCATCGTCAGACCTACGGCGAAGATGGTGATGCCCGGCAGCACGTGCACGACGTACGAGGCGTCCCGGCTCACGAACGAGAGCAGCAGCACGCCCAGGGCGCAGAGGGTCGGCCCGACGCTCATCGGCAGCCGCGGCCCGATCCTCGCCGCCACGGTGGCTGCGCGGGAGGAGAACAGCAGCATGAGGACCGTGATCGGCAGGGTCGCCACCCCTGCCTCCAGCGGTGTGTAGCCGGACGTGACCTGCAGCTGCAGCACGAGCAGGAACAGCACTGCTCCGAGTGCGCCGTAGGTCAGGAAGGTCATCACGTTCGCGGCGGTGAAGATCCGCGAGGAGAACAGCTCCGCCGGGGCCATCGCCCCGGGTCGACGCTCCAGGACCACGAAGACCGCCAGCGCGACCAGGCCGACGACCGCGCCGCCCACCAGCGGCACCGTCGGCAGGTCCCGCCAGGACGTCAGCAGGTAGGTGAGCAGGCCGAGCGCGAGCGTCCCGACGAGCGCACCCGGGACGTCGAACGGCGCGGTCTCCTCCTCGTCGCGCGACTCGGGCACCTGGCGGCCCAACCAGAGCACGAGCACGCACAGCGGGATGTTGAGGGCGAAGATCCAGCGCCAGCTGGCGTTCTCGACCAGGAACCCGCCGATGAACGGGCCCACCGCCGCGGTGATGCCGGCGTACCCGGCCCAGGTCCCGATCGCTGCGGCGCGGTCCTCGGGCCGGAACGAGCCCTGGATGATCGCCAGCGCGCCCGGGGTGAGCAGCGCGGCGGCGACGCCCTGCAGGACCCGGAAGGCGATCAGCTGGCCCGGGGTCTGGGCGAACGCGCACAGCACGCTGGCGACCGCGAAGGCAGCGACGCCGACCAGGTAGACCTTCTTGCGGCCGTGCCGGTCCCCGAGCGAGCTGCCGACCAGGATCAGCGCCGCGAGGCTCAGCAGGTAGCCGTTGACGACCCACTGCAGCGAGACCAGCCCGGCGTCGAGGTCCTCACCGATGCTGCGGACCGCGACGTTGACCACGGTGCCGTCCAGCAGCGCGACCCCCGTGCCGAGGATCACCGTGGCCAGGGTCAGCCGGCCACGCGGCGATCGGAGCTCGAGCACCCGGTCACGGTACGCCAGCGGACCGACGCTCAGGCGCCCATCGCGTGGTAGCCGCCGTCGACGTGGACGATCTCGCCGGTGGTGGCGGGGAAGAAGTCCGAGAGCAGCGCGACGACGGCGCGCGCCGTCGGGTCCAGGTCCACGTTGTCCCAGCCGAGCGGGGCCTTGCCGGACCAGCCCTCCTCGAGGTCGGAGAACCCCGGGATGGCCTTGGCTGCCAGCGTCCGCAGAGGGCCTGCGCTGACCAGGTTCACCCGGATGCCGTCGGGTCCGAGGTCGCGGGCCAGGTAGCGCGCGGTCGACTCGAGACCGGCCTTGGCCACGCCCATCCAGTTGTACGCCGGCCACGCAACGGTCGCGTCGAAGGTCAGGCCGACGATCGAGCCGCCGGGGCCCATCAGCGGCAGGCAGGCCTCGCTGAGCGAGGCCAACGAGTACGCCGAGACCTGCACGGCCTGCGCGACGTCCTCCCACGGACCGCCCACGAAACGGCCGCCGAGCAGTGTCTCCGGGTTGCCGTAGGCGATCGAGTGCACCACGCCGTCGAGGCCGTCGACGTGCTCGCGGACCAGGTCGGGCAGCCGCTGCAGGTGCTCGGGGTCGGTGACGTCGAGCTCGAGCACCGGGGCCTCGGCGGGGAGCCGACCGGCGATCCGCCGGGTGATCCCGAGCGCGCGTCCGAAGTTGGAGATCAGCACGGTGGCGCCCTGCTCCTGGGCGACCTTCGCCACCGCGAAGCCAATCGAGGTGTCCATGGTGACGCCGGCCACCAGGATCCGCTTGCCGTCGAGAATGCCCATCGGTCTCAGTGCCCCATCCCTAGTCCGCCGTCGACCGGGATCACGGCCCCGGTCACGTAGCCGCTCTTCTCGTCCGCGAGCCACAGGACCGCGCCCGCGATCTCCTCCGCCGTTCCCATCCGACCCAGCGGGATCTGGGACCGGTAGGCGTCCTGCTGCTCCGCGGGGAGCTCGGCCGTCATGTCGGTCTCGATGAAGCCCGGCGCGACCACGTTGGCGGTGATCGACCGGCTGCCGAGCTCGCGCGCCAGCGACCGGGCCATCCCGACGAGTCCGGACTTCGACGCCGCGTAGTTCACCTGCCCGGGCGAGCCGAGGAGGCCGACGACGCTGGAGACGAAGACGATCCGACCGCGGCGCAACCGGAGCATGCCCTTCGCGGCCCGGCGGGCGACGCGGAAGGAGCCGGTGAGGTTGGTGTCGATCACCGAGGACCAGTCGTCGTCGGACATCCGCAGCACGAGCGTGTCGCGGGTGATGCCCGCGTTGGCGACGAGCACCTCGACCGGGCCCTGGTGCTCCTCGACGGCCGCGAAGGCAGCGTCGACCGACTCCTGGTCGGTGATCTCGCACGCGACCACGAAGGCCCCGTCAGGGCCCTCCCCGTTGCGGCTGGTCACGGCCACCTGATCGCCCGCAGCGAGGAACGCCTCGGCGATCGCGCGGCCGATCCCGCGGTTGCCGCCGGTCACCAGAACAGATCTGCTCATGGTGCGACCGTAGAGCCGATCTGTCGGCTACTTCCAAATCAGAGTTCGGGAGCGCCCGACGGGCACAAGAACCATCAAGATCGTTTGTGACTTTCCCACAAACTGAGGTGTCGAGACGTAGTCAGTCGCAAGGCGGAGGAGCGCAGGCGTCCTCATGCGGAGCGCAGCGGAGCGGACGTCAAGCGACGACAACGCAGCGAATGGCTGCGTATCGACAGCTCAGTCGTCTTCTAGGCGGAAGCCGACCTTGATCCCGACCTGGAAGTGCTCGACGGTGCCGTCCTTGACCTGGCCGCGCACCTGGGTGACCTCGAACCAGTCGACGTGACGCAGCGTGGACGCGGCGCGCTCGATGCCGTTCCGGATCGCCTGGTCGATGCCCTCCGGGGAGGTGCCGACAATTTCGGTGACTCGGTAGGTGCGATTCGTCATGGACCAAGAATGCCACGCTTCAGGGGCCGACGTACGATCGGACCATGGGGTTGCTGCACCGCAAGGTCGAACCGGACGTCGTCCGGATCACTGCTGCGCCGCACAACCCCCACCAGGACATCGACAAGCGCCAGGGCCGGTACCTGCTGTCGATGACCGTCAGGATGGTCTGCTTCGTGGCGGCGCTGTTCACGGTGAGCATCCCGTGGCTCTGCGCGTCGCTCATCGGGGCGTCGTTCTTCCTCCCGTTCATCGCCGTCGTCATCGCCAACCAGGCCGCCCCGCGCGTCGCGCAGGACCTCGAGGGCCCGGGCGTCAGCCCCTTCGCCGACTACGGCGAGCTGCTACCACCCGAGGACCGGAACCGCTGAAACCCTGACCACCGACCAGCCGGAGGTGGCACGATCGACCCAGGTCGATCACGCCTGTCCCCCGGGCGCCGACCTCGGTGCCGGACGAGACCCCCAGATCGTCCGGCACCACCCAATTTCGGAGACACACACCGTGACGACTGACGAGACCGCCTGCTCCGCCAAGGGCTGCACCGCCCCAGCACAGTGGGAGCTGCTCTGGAACAACCCCAAGCTGCACACGCCCGACCGGCGCAAGACCTGGTTGGCGTGCGACGATCACAAGGCCTCGCTCAGCGACTTCCTCGGCGCCCGCGGCTTCCTCAAGGACGTCGTCAGCCACCGATAGCGGACATCGGGCGGTCCGGCTGCAGGAACGTCACGTCGTCGATACCGTGGCCCGCCCGCTTCCCGAGCATCGCCGCGACCCAGCGGTCCGCCAGCTCGTCGTCGGAGGCTCCGGCACGCATCGCCGCCCGGAGGTCGGACTCGGTGCTCGCGAACAGGCAGTCGCGCACCTGACCGTCCGCCGTCAGCCGGACCCGGTCGCAGTCCCCGCAGAACGGCCGGGTCACCGAGGCGATCACCCCGACGCTGGCAGGGCCGCCGTCGACCAGGAACTCCTCGGCCGGCGCGCTGCCGCGCGGCGTACCGGTCGGGGTGAGGACGAACTCGGACTCCAGCGAGGCCAGGATCTCCTCGGCGGTGACCATGTCCTCGCGTGTCCACCCGTGCTGGGCGTCCAGCGGCATCTGCTCGATGAAGCGCAGCTGGTAGCCGCGCTCGAGGCACCAGGCGAGCAGCTCCGGCGCCTGGTCGTCGTTGATCCCGCGCAGCAGGACGGCGTTGACCTTCACCGGGGTGAGGCCGGCTGCCTCGGCCGCCCGGAGGCCGGCGATCACGTCGTGCAGCCGGTCCCGGCGGGTGATCGTGTGGAAGTCCGCGGCCCGCACGGTGTCCAGGCTGACGTTCACCCGGTCGAGGCCCGCGGCAGCAAGGGTCGGCGCGACCCGCTCGAGACCCAGCGCGTTCGTCGTGATCGAGACGTCGGGGGTCGGGGCCAGCGCCTTGGTACGGCGCACGATGTCGGCAAGCCCGCGGCGCAGCAGGGGTTCGCCCCCGGTGAACCGGACCTCGGTGATCCCGAGACGTTCCACGCCGATGCCGACGAGCCGGACCACCTCGTCGTCGGTCAGCGCCTCCTCGTGCGGGAGCCAGTCCAGGCCTTCGGCCGGCATGCAGTAGCTGCAGCGAAGGTTGCACCGGTCCGTCAGGGAGACCCTGAGGTCGGTGGCGATGCGACCGTGACGGTCGACCAGCTCCTGCGTGCGCATGAACCGATCCTAGTGTCCGACCCTCAAGGACCCACGGCTACGCTCGCCCGAGTGAGGTTCTTGTTCACCCGTCGCTGGGTCCTGTTCGCGCTGACCGTCGCGGCGCTGGCCTGGTTGGCCACCCAGCTCGGGCAGTGGCAGTTCGGCCGGCTCGACGAGCGCCGCGAGCTGAACACCCTGGTGGCCAAGAACCTCGACCTCCCACCCGTCCCGGTCGCCGACGTCCTCAGCATCGGCAAGGACCCGGCCAAGGGCGACGAGTGGCGCAAGGTGGTCGTGCACGGCACCTGGGACGACGAGAACACCATCGTGCTGAAGTACCAGACCCGCGACGGCGGGCCCGGGGTCGACGTCGTCACTCCCCTGGTCACCTGCGCCCAGGTGGAGACCGGCGGCAACGGGGACCCGGACGACGACACCTGCGCGACCAACGGTCCGGCCGTCCTGGTGGACCGCGGCTGGATGAAGACCGACAACAGCGGCGGTGAGCGTCCGAAGCTCCCGGCCGCCACCGCGGGCCAGGTCACCGTGGTCGGCTGGGTGCGCCGCAACGCGACGGGCGGCTCGACCGAGGTCAACGACCTGGCCACCCGCGCGGTCTCGAGCAAGGCGGCCAGCGCGGTGCTGAACCAGCAGAAGACCGGCTACGAGCTCTACGGCGGCTGGCTGGACCTGCACACCGAGACGCCCGAGGCGGAGGGCAGCCTCGCGGCTGTCGAGCTGCCCGACGACACCAGCGAGGGTCCGCACTTCTTCTACGGCCTGCAGTGGTGGTTCTTCGCCGCCCTGGCCATCTTCGGGTTCGGCTACCTCGCGTACGACGAGCGTCGCCAGGCACGTTCACAAGCGCGCTCAGAGGGCGCGCAGCATGCCCCCGTCGACCGGGAGCATGACTCCGGTCACGAACGATGACTGCGGGCTGAGCAGGAACGCAGCCGCTTCGGCGAACTCCGCCGGCTCCCCGTAGCGGCCCAGCGGGATCGACTCGATCGCGCGTGCCTTGGCCGCCTCGCCGTCGCCGGTCCCGGCGTCGAGCTCGGCCAGCCGGTCCGTGGCGATCCGTCCGGGCAGCAGGCCGTTCACCCGGATGGCGCGCGGTCCCAGCTCGTCGGCCAGGGTCTTGGCGACCATGGCGAGCCCGGGACGCAGCCCGTTCGAGACCGCCAGGTTGGCCAGCGGAGCCCGGACCGAGGAGGAGAGCACGAACGCGATCGAGCCGGGACCGGAGATCGCCTCGGCCACCGTGCGTGCGGTGCGGACCGCGCCGAGGAACACCGACTCGAACGCAGCGGTCCACGCTGCGTCGGGCGTCTCCATCACGGTGCCCGTGGGCGGACCGCCGACCGAGATCAGCGCACCGTCGAGCCTGCCGAACGCGCTCCGCGCGAGCTCCACGAGACCGGCGGCCGCGTCGGGCGAGGCCGAGTCCGCGGCCAGGCCGCGGGCACCCTCGCCGAGCCGGGTGACCGCGGCGTCCACGCCCTCCTGGTGCCGCCCGGACACCACGACCCGGGCGCCGCGCTCGAGGAGCAGCGCGGCGGTCGCGAAGCCGAGACCGCGGGTACCGCCGGTGACGACGTAGACGGAACCCTCCAGGGGGCCGTTCACGGCTGCACCAGCACGTCGGTGGCGAACTGGGTGGCGTACAGGTGGGCGTAGGTGCCGTCCAGGGCGACCAGCTCCGCGTGCGTGCCGCGCTCACTGATCCGCCCGTCCTCGACGACAAGGATCTGGTCGGCGTTCAGCACCGTCGAGAGCCGGTGGGCGATCACCAGCGACGTGCGCCCCTCCAGGGCCTTGTCGAGCGCCGCCTGGACGGCCTGCTCGGACTCGGAGTCCAGGTGGGCGGTCGCTTCGTCCAGCACCACGATCGAGGGGGCCTTGAGGAGCAGGCGCGCGATCGCGAGCCGCTGCCGCTCCCCACCGGAGAGCCGGTAACCGCGGTCGCCGACGACCGTGTCCAGCTCGTCGGGCAGCGACCGCACCAGGGAACCGATCTGGGCGGCGTCGAGCGCGTCCCAGATCTCGGTGTCGGCCGCGCCCGGCCGCGCGTAGCGGAGGTTCGCCCGGATCGTGTCGTGGAACATGTGCGCGTCCTGGGTGACGTACCCGATCGTGTCCTCGAGCGACTGCAGGGTGAGGTCACGGACGTCGTGCGAACCCACGCGCACGGCGCCGCCAGTGACGTCGTACAGGCGCGCGACGAGGTGGGTGATCGTCGTCTTCCCGGCGCCCGAGGGCCCGACCAGGGCGACCATCTGCCCGCGCTCCGCGGTGAAGGAGACGTCGTGCAGCACCTGTGCCTGGTCCCGGCTCTCGGGCCGTGCGACCACCTCGAGGCTCGCCAGTGAGACCTCGTCGGCGCGCGGGTAGGTGAAGTCGACCTGGTCGAACTCCAGGCGACCGGCGGTGTGCGGCAGGATCACCGCGTCCGGGCGCTCGGCGACGGTCGAGGGCAGATCGAGGACCTCGAAGACACGGTCGAAGCTGACCAGCGCGGTCATCACGTCGACCCGCACGTTCGAGAGCCCCTGCAGCGGTCCCAGAAGACGCAGCAGCAGGGTCGCCAACGCGGTCAGGGTGCCGATCGTCAGGGTCGAGTCGATGACCAGGTGGCCGCCGATCCCCCAGACCAGCGCCGTCGCCAGTGCCGGGATGAGCATCATCGTGGCCGCGAAGATCCGCGTGACCAGCGAGATCCGTATGCCGAGGTCGCGGACCACGCCGGCCTTCTCGGCGTACACGGCGTCCTCGTCCTCCCGGCGTCCGAAGAGCTTGAGCAGCAGCGCGCCGCCGACGTTGAAGCGCTCGGTCATCAGGCTGGACAGGTCGGCGTTGCCGTCCATCTGCTGGCGGGTCAGTCCGCTCAGCTGGCGCCCGACCCAGCGCGAGGCGACCAGCAGGATCGGGAACAGCGCCAGGCAGGCCAGCGTGATCTGCCACGACAGCGTGACCATCGCGACCCCGACGACGACGACCGAGATCGTGTTGGCCACGGTGCTGGACAGCGTCGAGGTGAACGCGCGCTGGGCCCCGATGACGTCGTTGTTGAGCCGGGAGACCAACGCACCGGTCTGGGTGCGGGTGAAGAACGCCAGCGACATCCGCTGGACGTGGGCGAAGACCTGGGTACGCAGGTCGAAGATCAGGTTCTCCCCGATCCGCGACGACAGGTAACCACTGGCGACCCCGAGCAGCGCGTCGACCAGGGCGACGCCGACCATCGCCAGCGCGACCCAGGTGATCACCGAACCGTTGCCGGCCACGATCCCGTCGTCGAGGAGGTACTTGACCAGCAGCGGCGTGACCACGACGAGCGCGGCGTCGAGGACGACGAAGAAGATGAACCCGGAGATCAGCTTCTTGTGCGGGCCGGCGAAGCCGAGGACACGTCGCAGCGTGCGTCGGGTCAGCTTCTGGTCGACGACCGACGGGTCGGTGCGCATCGCACGCATCGCCGCCATCATCGGGCTCATCGCGCTCATCTCGGTCCTCCTCGGTCCAGCGTGCTCAGCCCCCGTTGGACAGGGCGCGGAACCGGCGGGTCTGCGCGGTCCGCTCCAGCAGCCGCTGCGACTCCAGGTCGGTGGCCTTCGCGGACTGCAGCAGGGCCTTGGTCTCCTTCACCGCACCGGCGTTGACCTCCAGGAGCGCCGCGGTCAGCTCCGCGGTCGTCTCGTCGAGCTCGGCGGCCGGGACGACAGCGGTCGCCAACCCGATGGCGGCCGCCTCGGGCGCGGAGACCTGCCGAGCGGTCGCACAGATCTCCAGTGCCCGTGCATAGCCAACAAGCTCGACCAGGGGCTTTGTTCCCACCAGGTCCGGCACGAGGCCCAGCGCTGGCTCCTTCATGCAGAACCAGGCGTCCTCGGCAACGACCCGGAGGTCGCAGGCCAGGGCGAGCTGGAAGCCGGCGCCGATGGCGTAGCCGTGGACCTGGGCGACCGTGACGAACCGAGGATCGTGCAGCCAGGTGAACCCGCGCTGGTAGCCGTCGATGGTGTCGATGACGTGCTCGTCCGAGGACGCCGCGATGTCGAGGAACTCCTCCCCCTCGACCCCGCCCGGGCTGAGCAGCCCCAGGTCCAGCCCCGCCGAGAAGCAGGTGCCGGCGCCCTTGACGACGACGACGCGGACCTCTTCGGGCAGCGCCTCGCCGATCGCGGCGAGGTTGTGCCACAGCGACGGCACCTGCGAGTTGCGCTTCTGCGGCGCGTTCAGGGTGATGGTGGCGACGGCACCGTCGATCTCGAGGGCGAGGCGCGCTGCGGCGAGGGTGTCGGCGTCGGGGAGTCCAGGCATGGCCCGAGCCTAGTGGCGGACACCGACCCTCAGGCCAGCGAGATGAGATCGAGGTAGCCGTCGTTCCACAGGTCCTCGTCGCCGTCGGGCAGCAGCAGCACCCGGTCGGGCTCGAGGGCCTGGACGGCGCCCTCGTCGTGCGTGACCAGCACGATCGCCCCCTGGTAGCTCCGGATCGCCGCGAGGACCTCCTCCCGCGAGGCCGGGTCCAGGTTGTTGGTCGGCTCGTCGAGCAGCAGCACGTTCGCCGAGGAGACGACCAGGATGGCCAGCGCCAGTCGGGTCTTCTCGCCGCCCGAGAGCACCCCTGCGAGCTTGGTGGCGTCGTCGCCGCTGAACAGGAACGAGCCCAGGACCGTACGCCGCTCCGCGTCGGTGAGCTGGGGGGCCGAGGTGGCCATGTTCTCCAGGACCGTCCGCGAGGTGTCGAGCGTCTCGTGCTCCTGGGCGTAGTAGCCGATCTTCAGGCCGTGCCCCGGGAGCAACGAGCCGGTGTCGCCGGAGTCCACGCCGGCCAGGATCCGCAGCATCGTCGTCTTGCCGGCCCCGTTGAGTCCGAGGATCACCACCCGTGAGCCCTTGTCGATCGCCAGGTCGACGTCGGTGAAGACCTCCAACGACCCGTACGACTTCGAGAGCCCCTGGGCCATCAGCGGCGTCTTGCCGCACGGAGCCGGTTCGGGGAACTTGATCTTGGCGACCTTGTCGGCGGCGCGGACGCTCTCGAGCCCGTCCATCATCTTCTCGGCGCGCTTGATCATCGACTGCGCGGCCTTGGCCTTGCTGGCCTTGGCGCGCATCTTGTTGGCCTGCGCCATCAGCGTCTCGGCCGTCTTCTCCGCAGCTGCGCGCTCCTTCTTGCGACGGTGCTCGTCGTTCTCGCGCTGCTGGAGGTAGTTCTTCCAGGTCATGTTGTAGAGGTCGACCTCGGCGCGGTTCGCGTCCAGGTACAGCACCTTGTTGACGACTGCCTCGAGCAGCTCGACGTCGTGGCTGATCACCACGAGTCCCCCGCTGAAGCTCGCCAGGAAGTTGCGCAACCAGACGATGGAGTCGGCGTCGAGGTGGTTGGTCGGTTCGTCGAGCAGCAGGATGTCTGCGCCGGAGAAGATGATCCTGGCGAGCTCCACCCGGCGACGCTGACCGCCGGACAACGTCTTCAGCGGCTGACCGAGCAGCCGCTCGTCGATCCCGAGACCGGCCGAGATCTGCGCGGCCTCGGCCTCGGCGGCGTACCCGCCGCCCGCCGCGTGGAACGCGGTGTCCGCCTTCTCGTAGCGCTTCATGCCCTTCTCGCGGACGTCCGGGTCGTCCGAGGCCATCTGCTCCTCGGCCTCGCGCAGCCGCGCCACGACGGTGTCCAGTCCGCGCACCGAGAGGATCCGGTCGCGGGCGAGGACCTCGGGGTCACCGGTCCGCGGGTCCTGCGGCAGGTAGCCGAGCGTGCCGGAGCTCGTCACCGACCCGGACGCGGGCAGGCCCTCGCCGGCCAGGATCTTCGTGAGCGTGGTCTTGCCGGCGCCGTTGCGCCCGACCAGTCCGATGCGGTCGCCAGTCGCGATGCGGAACGACACGTTCTCCATCAGGAGACGGGCGCCGGCACGGACTTCGAGGCGGGAGGCGGTGATCACGGAGGCATTAGTCTACGAGTCGCACGGACGACGGAAGTAGGCGGGCATGAGGTTCAATCCCAAGGCGAGCTCGGACGGTGGCCAGACCTCCCGCCGCACCGGTGGCGGCGGAGGCGGTGGGGGTATCGGCCTCCCCGGTCTCGGCGGCCGTGGCGGCGGCCGGCTTACCATCGGTGGGGTCGTGGCCGCGGGCCTGCTGTACCTGGTCGCCCAGCTCACCGGTGTCGACATGAGCGGCCTGACCGGCGACGGTGGCGGCGACCAGACCGGGAGCGACGTCCGCTGCACGGGTGCCGAGGCCAACAAGTCGGAGACCGACGACTGCGCCATCTCGTTGCTGACCACGTCGATCCAGGACTACTGGAATACCACCTTCGCCGAGCAGGGCCTCGGTTCGTACGACCGTGCCCAGACGATCATCTTCGCCGGCGGCACCTCCTCGGGCTGCGGTGCCGCCCAGTCGGCGATGGGCCCGTTCTACTGCCCGAACGACGCCAGGGTGTACATCGACACCGACTTCATGGACGACATGCTCGAGGGTGACCTCGGCGCCCAGGGCGGCACCTTCGCGCTCGCCTACGTGATGGCGCACGAGTACGGCCACCACGTCCAGGACCTGCTGGGCTACCTGAGCCGGATCCGGACCCAGCAGGGACCGAAGAGCGACTCGGTGAGGTCGGAGCTGATGGCCGACTGCCTCGGCGGCATGTGGGCCAAGGGCGCCCAGGAGACCAGGGACGCCGAGGGGAACACCATCATCGAGGGCCTCACCGAGGACGACATCGCCCGGGCCATCGACGCGGCGACGGCGGTCGGTGACGACCGGATCCAGAAGGCCGGCGGAGGCCGCGTCGACTCCGAGTCCTGGACGCACGGGTCCTCGAAGCAACGGGCGCGCTGGTTCAACATCGGTCTCGAGAAGGGCTCGTTCCAGGCCTGCGACACCTTCCGCGCCGGGGCACTGTGACCTCGTACGACGACCTCCTGGCGTTCGACCGGGACCACCTGTGGCACCCGTACTCCTCGATGACGGCACCGAGCCCGGTCCAGCAGGTGCTCTCGGCCCGCGGCGTCCGTCTGAGGCTGCAGCGTGACTCCGGCCCGGTCGAGGTGGTGGACGCGATGTCGTCCTGGTGGTGCGCCATCCACGGGTACGCCGTCCCTGAGCTCGACGCTGCCGTGGTCGACCAGCTCGGACGGATGAGCCACGTCATGTTCGGCGGTCTGACGCACGAGCCCGCCGTGCAGCTCGGGCGCCGACTCGTCGACCTGGCGCCCGCAGGCCTCGACAAGGTCTTCCTCGCCGACTCCGGCTCCGTGTCCGTCGAGGTCGCGATGAAGATGGCGTGGCAGGCGCACGCCCGCGACGGCATCGGTCGGACGAAGTTCTTCACCGTCCGCGGCGGCTACCACGGAGACACGTTCTCCCCCATGAGCGTCACCGACCCGGACGGCGGGATGCACTCGCTGTACGCAGGCTTCCTGCCGGAGCACGTCTTCGCCGACCGCCCTCCGGCGACCGGCGAGCCGCTGGAGGAGTGGAAGTCGGCGACCCAGGCACTCTTCGAGCAGCACGCGGACGACGTCGCAGCGGTGATCCTCGAGCCGCTGCTGCAGGGCGCCGGCGGCATGCACGCGTACGACCCGGAGGCCGTCCGGTTTCTCGCGACCCTGGCCCGCGAGCACGGCGCACTGGTGATCTTCGACGAGATCGCGACCGGCTTCTGGCGCACCGGGACGGCGTGGGCGGCAGACGCCTGCGGTGTCACCCCGGACGTCCTGTGCGTCGGCAAGGCGCTCACCGGCGGATACGTGACGCTCGCTGCCGTGCTCACGACCGCTGAGGTCGCCGCCGCGGTCGACGCCAGCCCGGCGGGCGCGATGATGCACGGACCGACCTTCATGGCGAACCCGTTGGCGTGCGCGGTCGCCGTTGCCAGCCTGGACCTGCTCGCGGCGACCGACCAGGCGGCCAACATCGCGCGGATCAACGCTGCCCTGGACGAGGGGCTCGCGCCCGCCCGCGACCTGGGCAGCGTGGCCGACGTCCGCACCCTCGGTGCCGTCGGGGTGGTCGAGCTGGGCACTCCCGTCGACGTGAGACGCGTCACCGAGGCCGCGCTCGCCCGCGGGGTCTGGGTCCGTCCGTTCCGCAATCTGGTCTACTCGATGCCGCCGTACGTGACGTCGGAGGAGGATCTGAGGACGATCACGACCGCGATCGTCGAAGCCGTCGAGGAGGTGCACGGATGAGCTCGTTCAGCGACTGGCTGGCCCAACGTGCCGCCGCTCGCGCCGAGGCCGGCCTGGTCCGGAGCCTGTTCGCCAGCGACGTCGCCGGCCCGATGCTCGACCTGGCCGGGAACGACTACCTCGGACTCTCCCGCGACCCGCGCGTCGTCACGGCCGCAGCCAAGGCCGCGGAGGCGTACGGCGCCGGGGCCGGCGCATCCCGCCTGGTCACCGGCACGCTCTCCGTGCACGAGCAGCTCGAGGACGCGCTGGCGGCCTTCACCGGGTTCCCCGCGGCGCTGGTGCTGTCCACCGGGTACCACGCCAACCTCGCGGTCGTCGCCGCCCTCGCGGACGCCGACACCCTGATCGTCTCCGACGCCCACGTGCACGCCTCGATGATCGATGCCTGCCGGCTCTCCCGCGGGACGGTCCAGGTCGTCGGTCACAACGACGTCGCCGCCGTCGAGGCCGCGCTGGCCGACCGGACCCAGACACGCGCGCTCGTCCTCGTCGAGTCGATCTACTCCGTGCTCGGTGACGCCGCGCCGCTGGCAGAGCTCGCTGCGACGTGCGAGAAGCACGACGCCCTGCTGGTCGCCGACGAGGCGCACGCCCTCGGCGTCTGCGGGCCCGAGGGCCGCGGACTGCTGCACCAGGCCGGGTTGGCCGGAGCCGAGCACGTGGTCGCCACCCTGACGCTGAGCAAGTCCCTGGGGGCCCAAGGAGGCGCGGTCCTGTCCGGGGCCGCGGTCCGGGACCACCTGATCAACACCGCTCGCCCGTTCATCTACGACACCGGCCTGGCCCCCGCCGCGGCAGGCGCTGCGCTGGCAGCCCTCGAGGTGATCCTCGAGGAGCCCGAGCGCGTCGGTCGGGTCCGCGAGGTCGCCCGGCTACTGGCCGAGGCGTGCGGCGTACCGTCCGCCGACGGTGCCGTGCTCGCGGTCGCCGTGCCCGGGCCCGAGGAGGCCGTGGCCGCCGTCGCCCGCGCCGCCGAGCAGGGAGTGCGGATCGGCTGCTTCCGACCGCCGTCCACCCCGGACGGCATCTCCCGGCTCCGCCTGACCGCCCACGCGCACCTGACCGAGGACGAGCTCGACCGGTCGGCCCGCGTGCTGCGAGGCCTGCTGTGACGACGGTCTGGTTCGTCACCGGCACCGACACCGAGGTCGGGAAGACCGTCGCCACCGCAGCGCTCGCCGTGGCACTTCGCCGTGCCGGCAGGGACCCGTACGTCGTCAAGCCGGCTCAGACCGGCGTCACCGCCGACGAGCCCGGCGACCTGGCCGAGGTGCAACGGCTGACCGGCGGCGTCCCGGGACACGAGGGCGTCCGGCTGCTGGCTCCCCTCGCCCCCGATGCCGCGGCACGCCTCGAGGGCGCCTCGCTCCCCACGGTCGCCGCCCAGGCCGCTGCCGTCGTCGACGCAGCGAGCCGGCACCACGTGCTCGTCGAGGGTGCCGGTGGTCTGCTGGTGAACCTGGGCGACGACTGGGGTCTGCTCGACCTGGCCGATGCCGTGCAGGCGAGCGGCGCAGCGGTGAGCTGGGTCGTCGTGGCGCGGTCCGGGCTCGGCACCCTCAACCACTCCGCACTGACGGTCGACGCCATCCGGGCACGTGGTCACCAGGTCGAGGGACTGGTGGTCGGGTCGTGGCCGGTCGAACCCGATCTGGCATCGGAGCAGAACCTGCTCGACCTGCCGCGGATGACCGGATCCCGCATCATGGCGAGGATCCCCGCCGGCGCGGGCACCTGGGACGCCGAGGAGTTCGCCGCCGTGGTCGCCCCCGGCGTCGAGCTGGACTAACCGAGCAGCGACTCGATCTGCGGCGCCTGGCGCTGCAGGGCGCGCAGGTGCGGCGCCACCGACGGGTGCCCGAACTTGCCCGCGAGGGCACCCTCTCCCCCGGCGACCCGGGACAGCGCCCACTCCGCTCGGCTGAAGACCGTGTAGACCGCCATCACCGTGGCGGCGGTGCGCACCGCGGCAGGGTCCGGACTGCCCCCGCTCTCGACCACCCCGTCGAGGAAGGTCGCGAGCAGCACCTCGAAGTCCTCGCGCGCCGAGAGCGCGTAGTAGCCCAGGTCGGTACCGACCGCCCCGACGCCGAAGCCCTGCCAGTCCACCGCCACAACGGCGTCCCCACGGGTGGCGACGAAGTTCGCCGGGACGGCGTCACCGTGCACGCGTCCACGGGGCGCCTCGTCGCGGGCGGCCAGCAGCCGAGCCCGGTTCGACCAGAGGTGGGCGGCCACGTCGGCCAGGGTGGTCCGCTCGAGCGTCGGCCACCCGCCCCGGCTCTCGGCGATCGCCAGCCGGTCGGTGAGGGTGCGTCGCGCTGCCCAGGCGGGCTCGTCGTACGGCGCCCCGGCGAAGCGTCCCAGCGACCGCGCCACCAGGAGCGAGGTGGGCGGTTCGGCGACGACCTGCTCGGACCACAGCGTGATGCCGTCCTCGTCCTCGTCGCAGCGCAGGTAGCGCGGCGGGACCAGCCCGGGGCCGTCGACCACTTCGGAGCTCATCGCCACCTCGGCCTCGCGGCGCCAGTAGCCGGCGTGCGCGCGGTCCTCCAGCAGCGGCTGGTCGTCGGGTCCGGGCCGGCCGAGCCTCTTCACGACGGCTGCAGTGCCCTCGTGGACGGCCCTCCAGACGCCGACGGTGGCCGGACCGCCGCCGGCGGGCAGCGGGGTCCACGCGGGATCGGGCTGCCACATGCCACCCATCGTGGCAGAAGCCCGACGACTATGCTCCGAGCATGACGATCGAGGTGTCCGAGGCGGCTGTCTCCGAGGTGACCGCTGCGCTGGGCCGCAACCTGAGCAGGTTCGACGCGCCGGCCTGGGTCCAGGCCGCGTCGGCGACGGTGGCGCAGCACGGTGACCTCGCGGCCGCGCAGCTCGCCCCGGGCGAGACCGTCGACTGGCTCACCCCCGGCATCCTGCACCGGTACGGGAAGACCTGGCCGAACGCGGTCATGCTGCTCACGCCTCACCGGATGATCATCACCGCGTCTCGCGGCGGCTTCCGGACCAAGCACGACTTCAGCTCGTTGTACCGCGGCCCCGAGTCCCTGATCGGGGTGCACCAGCAGCTGCTCCCGGGCACCAGCACGAACCTCTGGATGCTCGAGATCACCAGCGACTCCGGACCGTTCTTCTTCGCCTTCCCGGAGTTCCGCGGCGACCACGCCCTCGCCGAGGAGACCCGCCGCCTGATCTCGCGGGAGGAGGTCGCCGCTCCTTCCGAGCGGGTCGTCGCGCCCAGGATCCCGACCCAGCGCGTCGCCCCGGACTGGTACGACGACCCGCTGCGCGAGGCTCCCCTGCGCTACTGGGACGGCGAGGCCTGGACCCCGCACACGGCGGGCTGACTCAGGCGTTCTCGACCTCGACAGTCAGGGCAAGAGCTGCCTCGACGGCCTCCTCCAGCACGCCGCGGCGCGGATCGGGGACGGTGAGGAAGCGGCCGACCACCCGGACGGAGAGCTCCTTGAGACGCGGGTCCTCGAGCACGGCGGCAACCGCCGACGTGTCACCGCCGACCACCACGGCCGGAGCGCCGGCGATCAACCGGACGGCGTGCTCGGCCGCGGCCTCGAAGGCGGCCCGCGCCTGGTTGTCCCGACGACGGGCGAACCGCTGCTGGCTCTGACCGCCCGCCTTGGTCCGGCCCTGGACGTGGCGCTGGCCGACCTTCGAGGCTGTCGTCGATCCACCCGACAGGCGGGCCACGGCGAAGCCGCCCTTGCGGACGAGGAGGACGGCCCAGTCCGCAGGCGGGTGCGCTGCGGCCAGGAAGGGGTCAGTCTCGGGCACGCCCTCGTACGAGCGGGAGAAGGGCAGCGCGGCAACGAAGTTCGAGCCGTCGACGGCCGCACCGGCCAGCCGGCCGTCCGCGACGGTCAACGTCGTGCTGCCGTGACGTGCTTCGAAGTTGGCGATCCAGCGCGGGAACCGTTCGGCTGGGACTGCGACCGCCGTCACCGGGTCTCGACCACAGCTCAGACGTTAAAGCCCAGCGCGCGCAGCTGGTCGCGACCGTCGGGGGTGATCTTGTCGGGGCCCCACGGCGGCATCCAGACCCAGTTGATCGTGACGTCGTTGACCAGGCCTTCGAGAGCCGTGTTGGTCTGGTCCTCGATGACGTCGGTCAGCGGGCAGGCCGCCGAGGTCAGCGTCATGTCCAGGACCAGGTTGGAGGACGGGTCCAGGTTGACGCCGTACACCAGACCGAGGTCGACGACGTTGATGCCCAGCTCGGGGTCGACGACGTCGCGCATGGCCTCGAGGATGTCCTCGTCGCTGGCCAGGGCGGTCCCGCCGCCGAGGTCGACCTCGGGAAGATCAGAGTGATCGGTCATGCGTTCTCTCCTTGCGCTTGCAGGGCAGCGTCCTTGAACGCCATCCAGGACAACAGTGCACACTTCACCCGGGCCGGGAACTTCGCCACACCGGCGAACGCGATCCCGTCCTCGAGCACCTCCTCGTCGGGCTCCACCTGACCCTTGCCCTGCATCAGCTCCAGGAACGCGCCGTGGGTCTCGAGCGCCTCGTCGACCGAGCGCCCGATCACCAGGTCCGCCATCACCGAGGCCGAGGCCTGGCTGATCGAGCAGCCCTCGGCGTCGTAGGAGACGTCCGAGACGATCGTGGCCCCGGCGGTGGTCTCCAGGTGCACCCGCAGGGTCACCTCGTCACCGCAGGTCGGGTTCACGTGGTGAACCTCGGCCTCGTGCGGCTCCCGGAGCCCCGCGTGCAGGGGGTTCCGGTAGTGGTCCAGGATGATCTCCTGGTAGAGCGAGTCCAAGTCCATGACTGTGTAACGTCACCCGACCTTGAAGTAGTTCTTGGTGTAGTTCAGGCCCTCGACCAGCGCGTCGATTTCCGCCGGCGTCGTGTACAGGTACGACGACGCGCGCGTCGAGGACTGCACCCCGAAACGCT
Organism: Marmoricola sp. OAE513; assembly: GCF_040546585.1. Lineage (NCBI taxonomy): Bacteria > Bacillati > Actinomycetota > Actinomycetes > Propionibacteriales > Nocardioidaceae > Marmoricola > Marmoricola sp. OAE513. The sequence goes on from NZ_JBEPOC010000001.1 coordinate 3,865,835, forward strand.
TGTGCGCCGGCTTCGCGCAGTGGTGCCCCGCCCGGACGGCGATCCCCCGGCTGTCGAGCAGCTGAGCGACGTCGTGGGGGTGCACTCCGGCGAGCTCGAAGGCGACGGCGCCGCCGCGACGCGTCGGGTCGGTCGGTCCCAGGACCTTCACGCCCCCGACGCTCGCCAGGCCGTCCAGCAGGTAGCCGGTGATCGCCTGCTCGTGGGCGTGGATCCGGTCGAGACCCACGTGCGAGATGTACTCGATCGCCGCCCCGAGCCCGATGGCCTCGACGATCGGCGGGGTGCCCGCCTCGAACTTGTGCGGGATCGGCGCCCAGGTGGACTTCTCCATGGACACGGTCGCGATCATCTCGCCGCCGCCCAGGAACGGCGGCATGGCGTCGAGCAGCTCGGACCTGCCCCAGAGCACGCCGATGCCGGTCGGCCCGGTGACCTTGTGCCCGGTGAAGGCCAGGAAGTCGGCGTCGACGGCCTGGACGTCGACCGGGAGCTGCGGCGCCGCCTGCGAGGCGTCGAGCACCACGACGGCACCCACCTCGTGGGCACGTCGGGCGATCTCGGCGACGGGGTTGATCGTGCCGAGCATGTTGGAGACCCAGGTCAGCGCGACGACCTTGGTGCTCGGGGTGAGCAGCTCGTCGATGTTCGACAGGTCCAGCTCGCCGTCCTCGGTGATCCCGAACCAGCGCAGCTCGGCACCAGCGGCCTCGGTGGCCAGCTGCCACGGCACGATGTTGGAGTGGTGCTCCATCTCGGTGATGACCACGCGGTCGCCGGGCCCGAGCGGGTAGGTCCGGGCCACCAGGTTGAGCGCCTCCGAGGCGTTCTTGGTGAAGATCACCTCGTCGCGCGACGGCGCGTTCAGGAACGCCGCGACCCGGTCACGGGCAGCCTCGAACGCCTCGGTCGACTCCGCGCCGAGCGTGTGCATCGCTCGGGAGATGTTCGCGTTGTGGTTCTCCAGCTGGTCGACCATCGCGTCGATGACGACCTGCGGCTTCTGCGAGGTGTTGGCGCTGTCGAGGTACACCAGCGGCAGGTCGTTCGCCACGGTGCGCCCGAGGATCGGGAAGTCCTTGCGGATGACCTCGAGGTCGGAGAGAAGTCCTTCCACGGCGGTCATCTCAGACCGCCGCAGCCTTGAGGAACCTGTCGTAGCCGTTCGCCTCGAGCTCTTCGGCGAGCTCGGCACCACCGGACTCGGCCACCTTGCCGGCGACGAACACGTGCACGTGGTCCGGCTTGATGTAGCGCAGGATCCGGGTGTAGTGCGTGATCAGCAGGACGCTCTTGCCGTCGTTCTCGCGGAACCGGTTCACCCCCTCGGAGACGACCTTGAGCGCGTCGATGTCGAGCCCGGAGTCGGTCTCGTCGAGGATCGCGACCTTCGGGTCGAGCAGCTCGAGCTGGGCGATCTCGTGACGCTTCTTCTCGCCACCGGAGAAGCCCTCGTTGACCGAGCGGGAGGCGAAGGTCGAGTCCAGGTTCATCCGCTCCAGCGCACCGTTGACGTCCTTGACCCAGGTGCGCAGCTTCGGCGCCTCGCCGTCGATGGCCGTCTTCGCGGTGCGCAGGAAGTTCGCGACCGAGACGCCAGGCACCTCGACCGGGTACTGCATCGCCAGGAAGAGGCCGGCGCGGGCGCGCTCGTCGACCGACATCTCCAGGACGTCGACGCCGTCGAGGGTGACGCTGCCGCCGGTGATGTTGTACTTCGGGTGTCCCGCGACCGAGTAGGCGAGGGTGGACTTGCCCGAGCCGTTCGGGCCCATGATCGCGTGCGTCTCGCCGTCCTTGATGGTCAGGTTGACGCCCTTGAGGATCGCCTTGGGACCGTCCTCGGTGTCGACCGAGACGTGCAGGTCCTTGATCTCCAGTGTTGCCATGGTCAGTTCTCTCCTAGATCGACGAGTACGTCGTCCCCGGAGATCTGCACCGGGAAGACGGGAACGGGTTCGGTGGCCGGCGGGCCGAGGGGCTTGCCGGTGCGGAGGTCGAAGCGTGATCCGTGCATCCAGCACTCGATCTCGCAGCCCTCCACGTCGCCTTCGGAGAGCCGCACGGCCGCGTGGCTGCACTGGTCCTCGATGGCGAAGACGTCCTCGCCGTCGCGCACGATGGCGACGTCGAGGCCGTCGACCTCCACGCACAGCGCGGCACCCGTGGGTACCTCGCTCAGCGAGCAGGCGCGGACGAAGGTCATCTCCTCAGACCTTCAGCACGTTCTTGGCCAGCTCGGCCTCGACGGTCTCGATCAGCTTGGCCTCCAGCGAGGCCACCCCGATCTTGCGGACCAGGTCGTTGAAGAAGCCGTGCACGACGAGACGACGGGCCTCGGACTCCTCGACGCCGCGCGAGCGCAGGTAGAACAGCTGCTCGTCGTCGAAGCGACCGACGGCCGAGGCGTGCCCCGCCCCCTCGATCTCGCCCGTCTCGATCTCCAGGTTCGGGACCGAGTCGGCCTGGCAGCCGTCGGTGAGGATGAGGTTGCGGTTCTCCTCGTAGGTCTCGATGCCCTCGGCGACCTTGCGGATCAGGACGTTGCCGATCCACACCGCGTGCGCGCCCTCGCCCTGCAGGGCGCCCTTGTAGATGACGTTGCTCTTGGTCTTGGGGGCCGTGTGGTCGACGAACAACCGGTGCTCGATGTGCTGACCCTCGTCGGCGAAGTACATGCCGAGCATCTCCACCGAGCCGCCGGGGCCGGCGTACTCCGCGGTGGTGTCGTGGCGCACCAGGTCGCCACCGAAGGTGACGGCGACGTGCTTGAGGCTGGCGTCGCGGCCGACCTTCGCGTGCTGGCTGGAGTGGTGCACGGCGTCGTCGGCCCAGTCCTGCAGGGACACGACGGTCAGCTCGGCTCCGTCCTCCACGACGATCTCGACGTTGTCGGCCAGGACGGCCGAGCCCTCGAACTGGAGCACGACGGTCGCGCGGGAGAACTTCTCCGCGACGATCACCGTGTGCGCGGCGCTGGAGGCGTCGACGCCGGACCCGACGACGCGGAGGACCGTGGCGGTCTCCGCGACGTGCTCGGTCGGCACCCGGACGACGGTCACCGACGAGGACGCGTCCCAGGCCCGGGCCGAGACCCGGTCCAGCGGGACCAGGCCGGAGGTGCCGCGCACGGTCGCGTCGGCGGACTCCTGCGACACCAGGACGCCCTCGGCGGCCTCGACGTCGACCTTGACCTCGGCGCCGAACGGGGCGTCCTGGGCGAGGCCGCGCAGACGCTTGAGCGGCGTGAACCGCCAGACCTCCTCCAGGCCGGTGGGCACCGGGTGGTCGGCCAGGTCGAAGGACCCGGTCGGGTGCAGGTGGGAGTCGACGCGGCTCTGCTCGAGAGCTGCGGCGACGGTGTCAGGTGAGGTCACGTCGAACGCTTTCGTGTCGGGTGGGAAGGGGAGCTGGGTGACCATGTCAGCCGACAGCACCTTCCATCTGGAGCTCGATGAGCCGGTTCAGCTCGAGGGCGTACTCCATCGGCAGCTCCTTGGCGATCGGCTCGACAAAGCCGCGCACGATCATGGCCATCGCCTCGTCCTGCTCCATGCCGCGCGACATCAGGTAGAAGAGCTGGTCGTCGGAGACCTTGGAGACGCTGGCCTCGTGGCCCATCGAGACGTCGTCCTCGCGGATGTCGACGTACGGGTAGGTGTCGCTGCGGGAGATCTGGTCGACCAGGAGCGCGTCGCAGAGCACGTTGCTCTTCGAGCCGTGCGCACCCTCGTTGACCTGGATCAGGCCGCGGTACGACGTCCGGCCCCCACCGCGGGCGACCGACTTCGACAGGATCGAGGACGAGGTGTTCGGGGCCGCGTGCACCATCTTGGCGCCGGCGTCCTGGTGCTGGCCCTCGCCCGCGAACGCGATCGACAGGGTCTCGCCCTTGGCGTGCTCGCCCATCAGGTACACGGCCGGGTACTTCATCGTCAGCTTGGAGCCGATGTTGCCGTCGACCCACTCCATGGTGGCGCCGGCCTCGCAGACCGCGCGCTTGGTCACCAGGTTGTAGACGTTGTTCGACCAGTTCTGGATGGTCGTGTAGCGGCAGCGACCGCCCTTCTTGACGATGATCTCGACGACCGCCGAGTGCAGCGAGTCCGAGGAGTAGATCGGCGCGGTGCAGCCCTCGACGTAGTGCACGTAGGCGTCCTCGTCGACGATGATCAAGGTGCGCTCGAACTGGCCCATGTTCTCGGTGTTGATCCGGAAGTAGGCCTGCAGCGGGATGTCCACGTGGACGCCCTTGGGCACGTAGATGAACGAGCCACCCGACCAGGTGGCCGTGTTCAGTGCGGAGAACTTGTTGTCGCCGACCGGGATGATGGTGCCGAAGTACTCCTTGAAGAGCTCCTCGTGCTCCTTCAGCGCGGTGTCGGTGTCGACGAAGATGACGCCCTGCTCCTCGAGGTCCTCACGGATCGAGTGGTAGACGACCTCGGACTCGTACTGCGCAGCGACGCCGGCGACCAGGCGCTGCTTCTCCGCCTCCGGGATGCCGAGCTTGTCGTAGGTGTTCTTGATGTCCTCGGGGAGGTCCTCCCACGAGGTCGCCTGCTTCTCGCTGGTGCGGACGAAGTACTTGATGTTGTCGAAGTCGATCGTGTCGAGCTCGCCGCCCCAGGTGGGCATCGGCTTGCGGTGGAAGAGCTTGAGACCCTTCAGGCGCAGGTCGAGCATCCACTGCGGCTCGTTCTTCTTGGCCGAGATGTCGCGGACGACGTCCTCGTTCAGACCACGCTTGGCGCTGGCGCCGGCGACGTCGTTGTCGGCCCAGCCGAAGTCGTAGCGACCGATGCCCTTCAGCTCCGGGTTCAGGTCTTCGATGCTGGTCATTTCGACACCTTCTCTTGAGGGGTGGGGATGCAGGTGGTGCAGACACCGTCGCCGTGGGCGATGGTGGCGAGTCGTTGGACGTGCGTGCCGAGGACGCGGCTGATCGCCTCGGTCTCGGCCTCGCAGAGCTGCGGGAATTCGTGCGCGACGTGGGAGACCGGGCAGTGCTGCTGGCACAACTGCTCACCGACCGGAATATTCCGCGCGCTGGCCGCGTAGCCCTGGCCGGAGAAGATCCGCGCCAGTGCCTCCGCCGGGGACAACTCGGGGTCCGCCGCCATCGCGGCGCCGAACTCCTCCTCGATGAAGGCGACCCGGCGGTCCGCGAACGCCCGGACGGCGTCCTCGCCGCCGGTCTCGGCCAGGAACCGGATCGCCTGGACGGCCAGGTCGTCGTACTGCTGGTCGAAGCGGTCGCGTCCCGCCTCGGTCAGTGCGAAAGCCTTCGCCGGGCGGCCTCGGCCCCGCGCGCTGGCCGCTCGCGGCTCCCGCGCCTCGACGGCACCGTCGGCCAGGAGCTGGTCGAGGTGGCGCCGTACGGCGGCCGGGGTGAGTGCCAGGCGCTCGCCCAGGGCGGCTGCGGTCGACGGTCCGTTCTCCAGGATCGACCGCACCACACGCTCCCGCGTGGGGGCGTCGTCGGTCACCTGGTCGATTTCCACAACACCAGTGTGCCGTTAATGAAATCAAGGTTTCAAATAAGGGTTGCCTAACTCTTGATCTCAAGAGACTCCCTCGTGCAGGAGCCTCCCAGACCCTCTCCTAGACTTCGGCCGTGACCACCGACCCGACGACTCCTGCCGTCGAGGTCCGCGGGCTCCGGATGACGTACGGCGACAAGGTCGCCGTGGACTCCCTGGACCTGGTCGTCGAGCGGAACACGATCACCGCCGTCCTGGGCCCGAACGGCGCGGGGAAGACCACGACGCTGGAGACCTGCGAGGGCTACCGACGCCCCCACGCCGGCGAGGTCAGGGTGCTCGGGCTCGACCCCGTCCGCGACCGCCGGGACCTGCTCCCCCGGATCGGCGTGATGCTGCAGGGCTCCGGCGCCTGGTCCGGCATCCGCGCGATGGAGATGCTCGAGCACATCGCCAAGCTGCACGCGAACCCGCTGGACACGGCCGACCTGGCCGAGCGGGTGGGGCTGGGCGACTGCGGCCGGACGCCGTACCGACGGCTCTCCGGCGGGCAGCAGCAGCGCCTCGGCCTGGCGATGGCCGTCGTGGGGCGGCCCGAGGTCGTCTTCGTCGACGAGCCGACCGCCGGGATGGACCCGCAGGCCCGCCGGAACACCTGGGAGCTGCTTTCGGAGCTGCGCGACGACGGCGTGACCGTCGTGCTCACGACCCACTACATGGACGAGGCCGAGAAGCTCGCCGACCACATCCACATCATCGACCGCGGTCGGATGATCGTCTCGGGCACTCCGCTGGACCTCACCCGCGGCGGGACCGCGACCATCCGGCTGGTCGTCACCAAGCCGTTCCCCGACGGTGCGCCCGAGAGCCTGCAGCGGGCGCTCGGCGCCGGCGTCGAGGTGACCCCGATCAGCGACGTCAGCCTGCTGGTCACCGGCCCGGCCGACCACACCACGCTGGCCACGGTCGGCCGCTGGTGCGAAGAGCAGGGCGTGCTGCCGGAGTCCTTGAGCCTGGGCCAGCGCAACCTCGAGGACGTCTTCCTGGAGCTGACCGGTCGAGGTCTGGCCGGACAAGGACCCGAGTCGTGAGCGGGACCTTCACCCCGCGCCCGGGCAGCGCTCCCCTGGGCCGGATGATCGCCGCCCAGGCCTCGATGGAGGCGCGCCTGATGATCCGCAACGGGGAGCAGCTGCTGCTCGCCGTCGTGATCCCGGTGATCGTGCTGATCGGCGGCGTCCGCGGTGCCGAGCACGTCGGCCTCGACCTCTCCGACCGCCCGGTCGACGTGCTGACCCCGGGCGTGCTCGCCCTGGCGGTGATGTCGACGGCGTTCACCTCCCTGGCGATCGCCACCGGCTTCGAGCGCCGGTACGGCGTCATCAAGCGCCTGGGCACCTCGCCGCTGCCCCGCTCCGGACTGCTCGTCGGCAAGGTCGGCGCACTGCTGCTCGTCGAGCTGCTCCAGGTCGTCGTGATCGGCGCCGTCGGCCTGGTGCTGGGCTGGGACCCGGAGCTGACGGCGACGTCGCTGCTGGCCGCCGCCGTCACGCTGCTGCTGGGCACTGCAGCGTTCGCGAGCCTCGGCCTCTTCGTCGCCGGCGTCCTGCGCGCCGAGGCGACCCTGGCTGCGGCGAACCTGATCTACCTGCTCCTGCTCGCCGGCGGAGCCGTGGTGCTGCCCGTCTCCGAGTACGGCGGCGCCGACATCGTGCTCGACCACCTGCCGTCCGGCGCGCTCGGCGAGGCCATGCGCCGTGCCCTGATGGAGGGCCAGCTCGCGACTGCCCACCTGATGGTGCTGGTCGTGTGGGCGGCGCTCGGCACCGTGCTCACCGCGAGGACCTTCCGGTGGGAGTGAACCTGACGCCGCAGCTGCGGCGCTTCGCGTGGGCGAGCATCGTGGCCAACATCGTCATCGTGGTCTCCGGCGGTGCCGTCCGCCTGACCGGTTCGGGCCTGGGCTGCCCCACCTGGCCGCGGTGCACCGAGGAGTCCTTCACCCCGCACGGCTCGCTGTCGCTGCACTCCGCGATCGAGTTCGGCAACCGGATGCTCACCTTCGTCCTGGTCGCCGTGGCCGTCGCGACCTTCGTCGCCGCGTGGCAGTCCGGTCGTCGCGAGCTGCGCCAGGTCGCCCTGGTGCTCGCGCTCGGCATCCCGGCCCAGGCGGTCATCGGCGGCATCAGCGTCCTGACCGACCTGAACCCGTGGGTGGTCAGCTTCCACCTGCTCTGCTCGATGGCCATGGTCGGGGCCGCGGTGCTGCTGCTGCACCTGGTCGACCGGGACGGCCCGTTGGCGCCCGCGACCGCGGTGAAGCCGGTCACCGGGCTGGCCTGGGCCACGTTCGCCGCCGGCTGGGCGGTGCTGTACGTCGGCACGGTCGTCACCGGCGCCGGACCGCACGCGGGCGACAAGGAAGCCCCCCGCAACGGGCTCGATCCGCTGCAGCTCTCGCAGCTGCACGCCGACCTGGTCTTCCTGTTCGTCGGCCTCACCATCGGTCTGCTGGTGGTCCTGCACGTCACCGGCGCGAGCGCCGCAGCCAAGCGGGCTGCCAGACTGCTCCTGATCGTGGAGATCGCCCAGGGCGCGATCGGGTTCGTCCAGTACTTCACGGACCTGCCCGTCGTCCTGGTGGGGTTCCACATGCTCGGGGCGGCCCTGATCTCCGCCGCGATGACCTGGGCGGTGCTGGCGACGCGGGAGGCATGAGGTGGGACACCTGGTCTACGACGCCGACTGCGGCTTCTGCACCCGGTCCGCGCACTGGCTCGACGACGCACCCGTCGCCTGGCACACGCTCGACCTGACCGCCGTCGGTGCCACCCGGGACCAGGCCGACCAGAACGCCGGGTGGCTCGTCGACGGACGGATCACGGCACTGGGCGCTCCCGCCATCGTCCGCGCGCTCCGAGCGAAGCGAGGGCCCGCGCGAGTCGCAGGCTGGCTGCTCACCGTGCCCGGCCTGCGGCACGCCGCCGCCCTCGTCTACCCCCGGATCGCCGCGAACCGGCACCGGATGCCCGGAGGCACCGCCGCCTGCCGGATCACCCCTCCCGAGGAGCACCGATGAGCCGGACCACCGCCGTCCCGTGGAAGCGTCCGCTGACCGGCCGCGACCCCGAGGAGGAGCACCGCGCCTCCACCCCGTTGGAGCTGCTCTTCGACCTGAGCTTCGTCGTCGCGGTCGCCGCCGCCGCGGCAGCCCTCCACCACGAGCTCTCCGCCGGGCACTTCGACGGCCTGATCGCGTTCACGATGGTGTTCTTCGCGACGTACTGGGCCTGGCTGAACTACAGCTGGTTCGCCAGCGCCTACGACACCGGCGACGTGGTCTTCCGGCTGACGACGTTCGTCATCCTGGCGGGGGTGCTGGTGCTGGCCACCGGCATCCCGGACATCTTCGAGGACGATCCCGACTTCAAGGTCGTGGTGACCGGCTACCTGGTGATGCGCGCGGCGCTGATCCCGATGTGGCTGCGGGTCGCGCGCGACCACCCGCAGGCGCGCCGGATCGCGCTGCGCTACGCCGCCGGCATCGCGGTCGTCCAGGTGCTGTGGGTGGCCCGGTTGCTCGTCCACGACGAGGCACTCGGACTGGTCACCTTCGTCGCCCTGGCGCTGGCCGAGATGGCGATCCCGTACGTCGCCGAGAACAGCGGTGGCGAGTCCACGCCCTGGCACGTCGAGCACATCGTGGAGCGGTTCGAGCTCTTCACCATCATCGTGCTGGGCGAGGTCATCCTGGCCACGACCCAGGCGATCTCGGCGAGCCGCGGCAAGCACGGGTTCTCCGCCGACCTCGGGATGGTCATCGCCGGCGGGTTGCTGCTGGTGCTCTCGCTGTGGTGGGTGTACTTCAAGCGCCCGATGGTCGACTGCATCCACGGCCGGAACGGTTTCCTCTTCGGCTACGCGCACTACTTCCTGCTCGGGGGCATCGCTGCCGTCGGCGCTGCCCTGGCCGCGAACGTCGACGTCGTCCAGCACGAGGCGCACGGCATCACCCACCGCCAGGCCGTCCTGTGCCTGGCCGTCGCGGTCGTGGTCTACCTGCTGGCGCTGGGTTCGATCCACGCGTTCGGCACCGGGGACCTGCGCACCCTGGTCGCGCCGTCGGTCGTCAGCACGTTGGTCGTCGTCGCGGCGGTGGTCGCCACGGAGGAGTCGCACCACGTCGGTCCGGGCGTCCTGGCGATCGGGCTGGTCCTGGTCGGAGCGGTGTTCGACCACCAGCTGCGCACCGGCGTCAGCGCCGACGCCGGCTAGCGCCGTCGCCCGACGACCAGCCCCGCGCACAGCGCGCCGAGCGTGCCCAGCGCCTCGTCGCCGAGGGTGTCCTCGTAGGCGGTGTCGAGCTCGGTGCCGTGCCGGATGAACGTGTACCACTCGCCCAGCTCCCACCCGATGGCCAGCACGGCACCCAGTCCGGTGACCAGCAGCACCAGGGCCCACCGCGGCCGCACCGAATCGCCGATGATCAGCCCGATGCCCGACAGCAGGAAGAACCAGTTCACGAAGTGGTTGGCGTCGTCCCACCACGACACGGTGTCGTAGAGGTCCGCGCTGTTCCCGGTGACGTCGACGAGGAACCCGAGCATGATCAGCGAGAACGCCCCGTACGGCGCCACCGCGTCCGGTCGCAGACGCTTCACGAACCACCACCACAGGGCCGGCGCGAGCAGCATCAGCAACGGGTAGGCGACCAGCCGGGCACCGAAAGCCTTGTCGGCGAACCGGTCGATCCCGGGCCACCACTCCGCAACGGCGAGCTGGCCGACGGTGAGCAGCAGGATGACCAGCGGCAGCATGCGCGTGAGCCGGACCCTCACAGGACCTTCTCCCCGAACCACGTCGCGAGCGGGTTCTGGTTGTAGTCGGCGATCGGCCGGTAGCCGGACGCCTCGTAAAAGGCGACCGCGTGCTGGTGCTTCGACCCGGTGTCCATCCGCACGGTGCCGTGCCCCAGCGATCGGGCAGCGTCCTCGAGCGCAGCGAGGAGCAGCCGGGCGATGCCCTGCCTCCGGGCGTCCGGGACGACGTACATCCGCTTGATCTCGCCGACCTCGGGACCGATGCCCTTGACCGCACCGCAGCACACCGCCTCGCCGTCGCGGAACCCGACGAGGAAGGTGCCGCCCGGCGGCGCGAAGTCCGCGGGCGACCCCGACGGCATCCCCGGAGCGGCCAGGTCAGCGCCGTCGTACATGGCGGCGATCTCCGCGGCGTACTCGGCGAGCAGGCGCTCGGCCTCCGGAGCGTCCGATGCCAGCGGGACGAACGTGATGCTCAACGCGTCAGCAGCGGGTCCAGCGCCACGGCGACGAACAGCAGCGACAGGTAGAGGTTCGACCAGTGGAAGAGCCGCATCGGCTTGATCTCGGTGAGCTCGTCGCTGCGCCGCGCGCGGACCCACATCAGGTGCGCCTCGACCAGGAAGGTGGCGCCGAGGACCCCGGCTGCGACCGGGTAGACGATGCCGGTGCCGGCGACCGGCCAGAGCGCGAAGGAGACCGCCACCATGACCCAGGAGTACGCCACGATCTGGCGGGCGACCTGCTCCCCCGTCCGGACGACCGGCAGCATCGGGACGTCGACCGCCGCGTAGTCCTCGCGGTAGCGCATCGCCAGCGCCCAGGTGTGCGGCGGGGTCCAGAAGAACACGACCAGGAACAGCACGACCGGGGCCCAGGCCAGCTCGTTGGTCACCGCGGTCCAGCCGATCAGCGCCGGGAAGCAGCCGGCGAGGCCGCCCCAGACGATGTTCTGCGTCGTCCGGCGCTTGAGCAGCATCGTGTAGATGAAGACGTAGAAGGCGTTGGCGCTGACCGAGAGGATCGCGGAGAGCGGGTTGACCCAGACCGCCAGGATCACGGTCGAGAGCACGCCCAGCACGACACCGAAGATCAGCGCGGCCCGCGGCGTGACGATGTGCCGGGGAAGAGCGCGCCGGCGGGTGCGTCGCATCTGCTCGTCGATATCGCGGTCGTAGACGCAGTTGAAGACCGAGGCCGAGCCCGCCGACAGCGTCCCGCCGATCACCGTGGCGACCACCAGGCCGAAGCCGGGCACGCCCTGGGCGGCGAAGAACATGACCGGGACCGTGGTGAGGAGCAGCAGCTCGATGACCCGCGGCTTGGTCAGCCCGACGTAGGCGGCGACGACGTCACGAAGGGTCGCTCGGGAGGGAGCCTGTCCGGTGACGGACACCTCTGCGTCGAGCGCGGTCACGCACGCCTCGCCTTCATTCCATGGTCGGACCGGCTGGTCCCGGCGGTTCAGTCTATCGGTAGGCTCGACGCATGAGCCGCGCACGTACCCCGCTGGAATGGTCCGATCTCGACAAGCGGGCCGTGGACACCGCCCGCTGCCTCGCCATGGACGCTGTCCAGAAGGTCGGGAACGGGCACCCGGGCACCGCCATGAGCCTCGCTCCGGTGGCCTACCTTCTCTTCCAGAAGCGGATGCGGCACGACCCGGCGCACCCGGACTGGTCCAACCGCGACCGGTTCGTGCTCTCCTGCGGCCACTCCTCGATCACGCTCTACACGCAGCTCTACCTCGGCGGCTTCGGGCTCGAGCTCGACGACCTCAAGGCGCTGCGCACCTGGGGCAGCCGGACCCCCGGCCACCCCGAGCACGGGCACACCGCCGGCGTCGAGACGACCACCGGTCCGCTGGGCCAGGGCGTCGCGAACGCGGTGGGCATGGCGATGGCCGCTCGCCGCGAGAAGGGCATGTTCGACCCGGACGGCGGCACCCCGACCACCGGAGACGGCCCGTTCGACCACCACGTCTACGCGATCTGCTCCGACGGCGACCTGGAGGAGGGCGTCAGCGCCGAGGCCTCCTCGATCGCCGGTCACCAACAGCTGGGCAACCTGACGCTGATCTACGACGCCAACCGGATCTCCATCGAGGGTGACACCCACATCGCCTTCACCGAGGACGTCGGGAAGCGCTACGAGGCCTACGGCTGGCACGTCCAGCACGTCGACTGGACCAAGAACGGCGACCACGCCGACGGTGACGGTTACTACGAGGACATCCCCGCGCTCTGGGACGCGCTGGACCAGGCCGAGGACGTCGCGGACAAGCCCAGCCTGATCGTCCTGCGCACGATCATCGCCTGGCCCTCCCCCCAGGCCCAGAACACCGAGGCGTCGCACGGCAGCGCGCTGGGCGACGAGGAGATCGCAGCCACCAAGAAGGTCCTCGGCTTCGACCCCGACCAGCAGTTCCAGGTCGAGGACGAGGTCATCGCGCACACCCGCAAGCTGGTCGAGCGCGGCGCGGCCGCGGGCGCTGCCTGGGACGAGCAGTACGCCGCCTGGGCGGAGGCCAACCCGGAGCGCAACGACCTGCTGCACCGGCTCCGGTCGCGCAGCCTGCCGGCCGGCTGGGACGCCGACCTGCCGTCGTACGCACCGGACGCGAAGGGCGTCGCCACCCGGGTCGCTTCGGGCGAGGTCATCAACGCGGTAGCCGCGCACCTGCCCGAGCTCTGGGGCGGCTCGGCCGACCTCGCCGGCTCGAACAACACCACCATCAAGGGCGAGCCGAGCTTCACGCCCGAGGAGTGGCAGACGTCGTACTGGAGCGGGAACCCGTACGGCCGCGTCCTGCACTTCGGCATCCGCGAGCACGCGATGGGCTCGGTGATGAACGGCATCACCTTGCACGGGGGCACCCGCGTCTTCGGCGGGACCTTCCTGGTCTTCTCCGACTACATGCGTCCGGCCGTCCGGCTCGCCGCGCTCATGAAGCTGCCGACGATCTACGTCTGGACCCACGACTCGATCGGTCTCGGCGAGGACGGTCCGACCCACCAGCCGGTCGAGCACGTCGCGTCGCTGCGCGCGATCCCGGGTCTCGACGTCGTCCGACCCGCTGACGGCAACGAGACCGTCGCAGCGTGGAAGGCCACCCTGGAGATCACCGACCGCCCGGTCGCCCTGGCACTCACCCGGCAGAACGTTCCGACGGTTCCGCGCGGCGAAGACGGGTACGCAACCACCGAGGGCGTGGCCAAGGGTGGCTACACCCTGATCGACACCGAGGGCACACCCGACGTGATCCTCATCGGCACCGGATCGGAGGTCCAGCTCGCCGTGACCGCCCGTGACCAGCTCGCCGAGAAGGGCATCGGTGCCCGGGTCGTCTCGATGCCGTGCCGCGAGTGGTTCGACGCCCAGGACGCCGCCTACCGCGACTCGGTGCTGCTGCCCGACGTCAAGGCCCGGGTCAGCGTGGAGGCGGGAATCGCCCAGGGCTGGCGCGACGTTGTAGGAGATGCGGGCCGGATCGTCTCGCTCGACCACTTCGGTGGTTCCGCGGACTACTCGACCTTGTACCGCGAGTTCGGCATCACCGCCGAGGCCGTCACCCTTGCTGCCGAGGAGTCCCTCAGGACCGTCTCGAAGGCAGCCCGGAGCTAGTACCACTTCCCAGAAAGGCACACCATGTCCGACCGTCTGAAGCAGCTGGCAGAGGCAGGTGTGTCGATCTGGCTCGACGACCTGTCGCGGGAACGCCTGGAGACCGGCAACCTCGCCGACCTCGTCAAGACCTCCTCCGTCGTCGGCGTGACGACGAACCCGTCCATCTTCGCGTCCGCGCTGGCCAAGGGTGAGCGGTACGACGCGCAGGTGCGCGAGCTCGCTGCCGACGGCGCCGACGTCGAGCGCACGGTGTTCGAGCTGACCACCACCGACGTGCGCAACGCAGCCGACGTCCTGCGTGACGTGTTCGAGGCCAGCGACGGGGTCGACGGCCGCGTCTCGATCGAGGTCTCCCCCGGGTTCGCCCACGACACCGAGCAGACCGTCGCGGAGGCGGCGAAGCTCTGGGCCGCCGTGGACCGCCCGAACGTGCTCATCAAGATCCCCGGTACGCCGGAGGGCAACCCCGCCATCACCCGCACGCTCGCGGCGGGCATCTCGGTCAACGTGACCCTCATCTTCGGCCTCGACCAGTACGCCGAGGTGATGGAGGCCTACGTCGCCGGTCTCGAGCAGGCTGCGGCCAACGGTCACGACCTCAGCACCATCCACTCGGTGGCGTCGTTCTTCGTCTCCCGGGTCGACACCGAGATCGACGCCCGGCTGGACGCAGCCGGGGCCGAACCGGTCCTCAAGGGTCGAGCCGGCATCGCCAACGCCCGACTGGCGTTCGAGGCGTTCGAGAAGTTCTTCTCCGGTGAGCGCTGGGAGGCGCTCGCTGCACAGGGCGCGCACAAGCAGCGCCCGCTCTGGGCGAGCACCGGCGTCAAGAACCCGGAGTACGACGACACGATGTACGTCGTCGACCTGGTGGTCGAGGACACCGTGAACACGATGCCCGAGAAGACGTTGCAGGCGGTGGCCGACCACGGCGTCGTGGCCGGGGACCGGGTGCGTCCCTTCTACGCCGAGGCCCGGCAGACGCTGGAGGATCTCGCGGCCGCGGGCATCGACTACGACGACGTGATCGCGCTGCTGATCCGCGAGGGCGTGGAGAAGTTCGTGACCGCCTGGGACGAGCTGCTCGAGACGGTCGGCAAGAGCTTGGAGCAGGCGAAGGCATGACGGCCTCCCGCTCGGGCGCCCCCGTCGATCCGACCACGACCACGTCCTGGTCCCGCCTGGCCGAGCTGCGGGCGGCGTTCGTCCCCGACCTGCGCAGCTGGTTCGCCGCCGACCCCGAGCGGGCGGTGCGGCTCACCGTCGAGGCAGCCGACCTGCACGTCGACCTGTCCAAGGGCCTGGTCACCGACGAGGTGCTGGCCGCCTTGCTCGCGCTCGCCGAGGAGGTCGACGTCGCCGGGCGCCGGGACGCGATGTTCCGCGGGGAGCACGTCAACGCCACCGAGGACCGGGCCGTGCTGCACACCGCCCTGAGGCTGCCCGCGGACGCCTCGCTGGAGGTCGACGGCCACGACGTCGTGACCGAGGTGCACGAGACGCTGCAGCGCGTCTACGCGTTCGCCGACAAGATCCGCTCCGGCGCGTGGACCGGCGTGACCGGCCGGCGCATCGAGACCGTCGTCAACATCGGCATCGGCGGCTCGGACCTCGGACCGGTGATGGCGTACGAGGCCCTCAAGCCCTACGTGCACGAGGGCCTGGAGTGCCGGTTCATCAGCAACATCGACCCGACCGACGCTGCCACAACGCTCGCCGGGCTCGACCCGGAGACGACCCTGTTCATCGTCGCCAGCAAGACCTTCGGGACCCTGGAGACGCTCACCAACGCGCGGCTGTGCCGGGCCTGGCTGCTCGATCGGCTGCCGGCCGGTGACGCCGAGGACGCCGTCAGGAAGCACTTCGTCGCGGTCAGCACGGCGCTCGACAAGGTCGCCGACTTCGGGATCGATCCGGAGAACGCCTTCGGGTTCTGGGACTGGGTCGGTGGGCGCTACTCGATCGACTCGGCGATCGGCACGTCGCTGGTCGTCGCGATCGGCCCGGAGCGCTTCGCTGAATTCCTCGGTGGGATGCACGCGATGGACGAGCACTTCCGGACCGCGCCTCCCGAGCAGAACGCTCCCCTGCTGATGGGGCTGCTCAACGTCTGGTACACCAACTTCCTCGGCGCGGCCACGCACGCGGTGCTCCCGTACGCGCAGCAGCTGCACCGGTTCCCGGCGTACCTGCAGCAGCTGACGATGGAGTCCAACGGCAAGGGCGTGCGGTGGGACGGCAGCAAGGTCGGCACCGACACCGGCGAGGTGTTCTGGGGCGAGCCCGGCACGAACGGCCAGCACGCGTTCTACCAGCTGATCCACCAGGGCACCCGGTTGATCCCGGCCGACTTCATCGCCTTCGCCAACCCGGCGTACCCGCTCGTCGACGAGCACGACGGCGAGAGCGTCGACGTCCACGAGCTGTTCCTGGCGAACTTCTTCGCCCAGACCCACGCCCTGGCGTTCGGCAAGAGTGCTGAGGAGCCGTACCGGAACTTCACCGGCAACCGGCCGACGACCTCGATCATGGCGCCGGACCTGACGCCGTCGGTGCTCGGTCAGCTGATCGCGCTGTACGAGCACCTGACCTTCACCCAGGGCGTTGTCTGGGGCATCGACAGCTTCGACCAGTGGGGTGTCGAGCTCGGCAAGAAGCTCGCCCTGGAGCTCGAGCCGGCGCTCGCCGGCAAGGAGGCGCCCGCCGAGGCGCAGGACCCCAGCACCAGGGCTCTGATCGCCTACTACCGGGAGAACCGGAGATGACCGAGAACCCGCTGCGCGACCCGGCGGACCGGCGGCTCCCCCGGATCGCTGGCCCGTGCGGCATGGTCCTCTTCGGGGTCACCGGCGACCTGTCGCGCAAGAAGGTGATGCCGGCGATCTACGACCTGGCCAACCGCGGGCTGCTCCCGCCGGGGTTCAGCCTGGTCGGGTTCGCCCGGCGGGACTGGGCCGACCAGGACTTCGCCCAGATCGTGCACGACTCGGTCCGTGAGCACGCCCGCACCGAGTTCCGCGAGGAGGTCTGGAACCAGCTCGCCGAGGGCTTCCGGTTCGTGCCCGGCGACTTCGACGACGACACCGCCTTCGCCAACCTCCGCCGGACGATCGAGGAGCTCGACGAGACCCGCGGCACCCAGGGCAACCACGCCTTCTACCTGGCGATCCCCCCGTCGTTCTTCGGCAACGTCGCCGCCCAGCTCAAGGAGCACGGCCTGGCCGACCCGAAGGAGGGTTCCTGGCGCCGGGTGGTCGTCGAGAAGCCGTTCGGGCACGACCTGGAGAGCGCTCGCGAGCTCAACGACATCCTCGGGCAGGTCTTCGACCCGGGCTCGATCTTCCGGATCGACCACTACCTCGGCAAGGAGACCGTCCAGAACATCCTGGCGATGCGGTTCGCGAACAACCTGTTCGAACCGATCTGGAACTCCAACTACGTCGACCACGTCCAGATCACGATGGCCGAGGACGTCGGCATCGGTGGCCGGGCCGGCTACTACGACGGCGTCGGCGCTGCCCGCGACGTGATCCAGAACCACCTGCTCCAGCTGATGGCGCTGGTCGCCATGGAGGAGCCGACGTCGTTCGACGCCGAGAGCCTGCGGATCGAGAAGCAGAAGGTGCTCAGCTCGGTCACGCTACCGCCGCGCCTGGACCTCGCCACGGCCCGGGGCCAGTACGCCGCAGGCTGGGCGGGCGGCGAGGAGGTCATCGGCTTCTGCGAGGAGGACGGCATCGGCGCTCGGTCAACCACCGAGACGTATGCCGCCGTCACCCTGCACGTGGACACCCGCCGCTGGGCCGGGGTGCCGTTCTACCTGCGTACCGGGAAGCGCCTCGGTCGTCGGGTCACCGAGGTCGCGATCGTCTTCAAGCGCGCCCCGCACCTGCCGTTCACCGAGACGGCGACCGAGGCGCTGGGCCAGAACGCCATCGTGATCCGGGTGCAGCCCGACGAGGGCATGACGATCCGGTTCGGCTCCAAGGTGCCCGCGACCGCGATGGAGATCCGTGACGTGAACATGGACTTCGCCTACGGGGGGTCGTTCACCGAGGCGTCGCCGGAGGCGTACGAGCGGCTGATCCTCGACGTCCTGCTCGGCGACCCGCCGCTGTTCCCGCGGCACGAGGAGGTCGAGCTCTCCTGGAAGATCCTCGACCCGATCCTGGCGTACTGGGCCACCCGCGGGAAGCCGGAGTCCTACGCCTCCGGCGGCTGGGGACCCGCCTCGGCGGACAAGATGCTCGCGCGTGACGGAAGGACCTGGAGGAGGCCGTGAAAGAGCTCCTGGACACCAACTCCGCGGCAATCGCCGCCGCCTTCGTCAAGGCGCGCACCAAGGCCGGCAGCCCGGCGATGGGCATGGTGATGACCCTGGTCATCGTGGTGGACGAGGACGTCGCCACCGAGGCGCTCAAGGCGGCTCGCCGAGCCTCCCGGGAGCACCCGGCCCGGGTGCTGGCCGTGATCCTCGGCGACGCCCGCGGCAAGGGTGTGGTCAACGCCCAGGTCGGCATCGGGGACGACTGGACCGGCGAGACCGCGATGATCCGGCTCTCCGGCGCGGTGGTCAAGCATCCCGAATCGGTCGTGCTGCCGCTCCTCCTCCCGGACTCCCCGGTGGCCGTCTGGTGGCCGACCGACCCGCCCGAGGACCCGGCGGCCGATCCCCTCGGCAGCCTGGCGCAGCGCCGGATCACCGACGCGGCAGCGGCCTCCCGCAACAAGACCCGGGCGATGGCGACCCAGTGCGCGTCGTACACGAAGGGCAACACCGACCTGGCCTGGACGCGCGTGACCCCGTGGCGCGCCCTGCTGGCGGCGGCGCTGGACCAGCAACCGCTCAAGGTACGCCGGGCGTCGGTGACCGGCGAGCGGATCAGCCCGAGCGCCGACCTGCTCGCGGCCTGGCTCAGCGACCGGCTGCGCGTGCCCGTCGACCGGGTGACCTCGAAGGGTCCTGGCATCACCGAGGTGGTGCTGGAGACCAAGGAGGGTCCGATCCGGATCGCTCGCAGCGACGGCAAGCTGGCCGTGTTCTCCTCGCCGAACCGCCCCGACCGACCGGTCGCGCTGCGCCGCCGCGAGCTGCCGGACCTGCTGGCCGAGGAGCTGCGACGGCTGGACGAGGACGTCGTCTACCAGGCGACCGCGAAGCGGATGCTGAAGCTGGCAGCCCAGAAATGAGCCCAGAAATGAGCCCAGAAATGAACCCAGCATGACCCGGGACGTCGTCGTGCTGCCCGACCCGGACGCCGTCGCGGCCGAGGTGGCGGAACGCTTCCTGGACAGGATCCGGGCGGCGCAGGACCGCGATGAGGCCGTCGACGTGGCCCTGACCGGCGGCACCGTCGCCCGCCTGGTGCACCGCAGGATCGCGGAGCTCGCCGACGACGGCCCGGACTGGGACCGGGTGACCTTCTGGTTCGGCGACGAGCGCTTCGTCGCGGCGTCGAGCACGGACCGCAACGCGTGCCAGGCACGCGAGGACCTGCTGGACCCGATCGCCGCCCCGCACGTGCACGAGGTGCCCAGCAGCGACGACGTGGACACGGCCGAGGAGGCGGCGTCGGCGTACTCAGCACTGCTGCGCAGCGCGGGCTCGGGCGAGTTCGACCTGGTCATGCTCGGGATGGGACCGGACGGCCACGTGGCCTCGCTGTTCCCGGGCTTTCCCGAGCTGCGCGTGGACGAGATCGCTGTCGCCGTTCACGACTCCCCCAAGCCGCCGCCCGACCGGGTCAGCCTGAGCTTCGGCGCGCTCAACCGGGCGCGCGCGGTGTGGTTCCTGGTGACGGGGTCGGAGAAGGCCGAGGCGGTGCAGCGGGCCTGGGCGTTCGAGGGCACGGTCGAGGAGACCCCGGCGCGCGGGATCAGCGGACCGTCGGTGACGTGGTTCGTGGACGAGGCGGCGGCGGGGCGCTAGAGAGCGCCGAATCCCACCGCGAGCAGCGCGGCGGATGCGAGCCCGATCGCGAGCCCGGCGGCCACGCCGAGGGCCGGCGCACGGGCGGAGCGCGACCACAGCCCCACCACCAGCAGCACCACGACCGCAGCAGTCGTCAGCAGAGCCACGTTCTGCACCCGGGCGTCTTCACCGGAGGCGAACGCTCGCACAGCCACCCAGAACCCGATCAGCGAGCTGACCATGGCCGGAACCACGGCGTGGGCGGCTGCCTGGTTCCTCAGAAGACGATCTCGCCGCTCTTGCGCTTGGTGCGCAACGTCGTGAGGGCCTCTTCCAGGATCTCCTTCGCCTCGGTGTCGGAGCGACGCTCCTTCACGTAGGCCAGATGGGTCTTGTAGGGCTCGACCTTCTTGGGCGGCGGCGGGTTCTCCGAGTCGATGCTCGAGGGCAGGCCGCACTTGGGGCAGTCCCACGACTCCGGGACCTGGGCCTCCACCGCGAACGCGATCATCGTCCGGTGCTCCTGGGAGCAGAAGTACGTCACGTTCTGCCGCGGCGCGGCGTCGCCGCGCTCTGCCTCGCCCATGGGGCCCGCTCCGACGCGGCTCCCCCGAATGGCGCTACCTCCGCCTGCCACCTGTTCTCCTCTACGCCCGCACTCGAAAGGTCAGTTGGTACTACTGGGCCTTGAGCAGGAGCCCCAGGCCGATGACACAGGCGAACCAGACCAGGCCGATGCCGACCGTGATCCGGTCCAGGTTGCGCTCGGCAACCGACGAACCTCCGAGACCGCTGGACACACCCCCGCCGAACATGTCGGACAGGCCACCGCCACGACCTTTGTGCAGCAGCACGAGGACGATCATGAGCAGGCTGGAGATGACGAGGAGAACCTCGAAGAGGGTGATCACGCCGGGAATCTTAACCGACGCCTGCGACTTTCTCGGGATCGGCACCCAAGTTCGGGCGAATCCGAGGTTCTCTATAGTTCTCGGGTGCTGAACATCCGCATCCTCCCCCTCCTGGTCCTGGCCTCCGTGGTGACCGTCGTGCTCGACGGGCTCGGCATCCTGGGCCACGAGTGGTGGGAGTGGCAGCGGATCCACGGCCTCTGGCGCCAGGTGGACCTGAACCAGGAGGGCAACTTCGCCAGCTGGTTCGAGGCGTTCATCCTGCTCTGCTGCACCATCGCTGCCGCCGGGAACACCGTGCTGGCCCGGTCCCGGAACGACCCGCACGCCCGCCGCTGGTTCGTCGTCAGCGCCCTGCTGCTCGTGATGACGGTCGACGAGGCCTCGCAGATCCACGACATGGCGACCAGCGGGATGCGCAAGCTGCTGGACGTGGAGATGGGCGACAGCCTCTTCTTCGCCTGGGTGATCCCGGCAGCACTCGTGCTTGTCGTCGCGGGGCTCTACCTGCTCCCGCTGCTGTTCGCGCTGGAGCCGGTGGCCCGCCTGGGGCTGCTGCTCGGCGGCGGCGTCTACTTCGGTGGCGCGCTCGTGGTCGAAGTGATCTCCGGGAAGGTGATCACCCCGGGCCGCGACTCGCCGGGGTACCACGCGATCACGCTCTTCGAGGAGGTGCTGGAGCTGGCCGGCAGCCTGATCGTGCTCACGGTGCTGCTCGGCATCATCGAGCGCGCGGACGCCACCATCCGTCTGCGCGCGACCGCCACCACGATTCAGGCGACGGTCGAGCAGCGAGCCTGATCAGATGTTGGTGGGGATGTGCATGACGGTGCCGCCGTCCACCACGTACTCCGAGCCGGTCGAGAACGACGACTCGTCACTGGCGAGGAAGACCACGAAGGTCGCGACCTCGTCGGGCTGACCGGCGCGACCCAGCGGGATCGGGATCAGTCCCTCGGGCATCTGGTCGGTGGCCGGGGTGCTGATCCGGCCGGGGTGGATCGAGTTCACCCGGACGTTGTGCGGAGCGAGCTCCATCGCCAGCGACTTGGTGAGGCCGGTCAGGCCCCACTTCGAGGCGACGTACCCGTGCGCCCACGGCGTTCCGCGCAGGCCCTCGATCGAGGAGGTGTTGATGATCGAGCCGCCACCGGCCGCGATGATCGCGTCAGCGGAGGCCTTGGCCCCGAAGAAGGCGCCGGTGAGGTTCACGTCCAGCATCTGCTGCCACTGCGCGGCCTTGTAGCGCTGGAGCTGGCCGCCGTTGAAGATGCCGGCGTTGTTGAAGAGGACGTTGAGCTTGCCGAATTCCGAGACGGTGAGCTCGACCGCGGCCTTCCAGTCCTCCTCGGAGGTGACGTCGAGGTGGACGTACCGCGCGGCGTCCCCGAGCTCAGCCGCGAGGGCCGCGCCCTCCTCGTCGAGCAGGTCACCGATGACCACCTTCGCGCCCTCGGCCACCAGCTTCCGGGCGCTCGCCCCGCCGATGTTGCGCGCACCACCGCTGATCAGAACGACCTTGTCGTCTACACGTCCCATGCCGGAGACGATACATTGTTTTCTAGAACACGTTCTAGGAGAAGAGGCTCCCGTGAGCAGGATCCGTGTCGCCCAGGTCGCCACCGGCAACGCCGGCATGCTGACCCTTCGCCAGCTGATCGCCGACGACCGCTTCGAGCTGGTCGCCGTGAGCACGTCCAGCCCCGACAAGGTGGGCAAGGACGCCGGTGAGCTCGCCGGCGTGGAGGCCGTGACCGGCGTCCACGCGGTCGGTGACCTCGACGCACTCATCGCCACGAAGCCGGACGCCGTCGTCTACTGCGCGATGGGCGACACCCGCCCGGTCGAGGCCACCAAGGACGTCATCAAGCTCCTCGAGGCCGGCATCGATGTCGTCGGGTCGGCACCGGGCACGCTCCAGTTCCCCTGGGGCACCATGGCCGACAAGGTCATCGACAAGGTCGAGGCGGCCGCGCAGGCCGGGGGCGCCAGCGTCTACATCACGGGAGTGGATCCCGGCTTCGCGAGCGACCTGATCCCGCTCGCCCTGGCCAGCACCTGCCAGCGGATCGAGCAGATCACGTGCTACGAGCTCGCGGACTACGCGACGTACGACGGCGCCGAGGTGATGTTCGACCTGATGGGCTTCGGTGCCCCGGTCGACTCCACTCCGATGCTCTTCCTCCCGGGCGTCCTCGGCCTCGCCTGGGGCACCGCGATCCGGATGATGGGCACCGCGCTCGGGATCGAGGTCGACGAGATCGTGGAGTTCTGGGAGGCCGAGCCCGCCCCGGAGACCTACGAGATCGCGGCGGGCACGATCAAGGAGGGCACCATCGCCGCCCTGCACTTCTCGATCAGTGGCATGGTCGACGGCCATCCCGCCATCGTGGTCGAGCACGTGACGCGCACCCGCGACGACCTCCGTCCCGACTGGGCGCGACCGTCCTCAGGAGGCGGTGCCTACCGGATCGAGATCACCGGGGAGCCCAGCTACGTCGTCGACGTGGTGCCGAGCAGCGAGCACGGTGACCACAACCACGCCGCGATCGTGGCGGCCTGCGGCCGGATCGTGAACGCGATCCCCGACGTCGTCGCCGCGGCCCCCGGCATCCGGACCACGCTCGAGCTGCCGCTCCCCACCGGTCGCGGCACGTTCGTCGCGCCGGCCAAGGTCTAGGAGGCGCGCACGCGCGCGACCTCGAGGAGCTCCTCGAGGCAGGTGCCCAGCAGGCGCAGGAAGCCGGCCGGATCGGGCATCGACTCCGGGGTGGTGATCAACCCGAACGCCACCTTGCCGGCGTAGGTGTAGGCGACCACGTTGACGTTGGTCAGCTCGATCGACACCGCGATCGAGATCCAGGAGACCACCTCGACGTCCCCGAGCCAGCGCTGCTCCTGGGGTCCGCTCACGTACGCGGTCAGCAGGTGGATCGGGGTGAGCGGCCACAGGTGCACGAACCGGTTGCGCAGAGGCGGGATGAACCGGCCGAACTCGGACCCGAGCGTCTGGAGCCGGAAGCCACGGGCGCGGCGGAACAGCACCGTCTCCGCGCAGCTCGCACCCACCCGCTGCACGGCCCGCACCGGGTCCGGTTCCTCGACGTGCAGCCAGTAACGGGCGGTCGCCAGGTTGTTGCCGGCGTAGCGCTCGAGGCTGCGGTCCTCGATCACCCCGAAGCTGCCGACCAGCGGCTCGGTCGGCTGCACGCCGTCGGCGAGCATCCGAGCGCGCAGGGCGCGGGTGATGACGCCGTGGACGGCGCCGTTGACGTTGGTCCCGGTCAGGGACGCCAGCTCGCGGAAGTCCGCCAGCGGCAGCTCGGAGACGGCGCACAGCCGGCCGCCCGCGGAACGCTGGTTGAGCTGGGAGCGCCGGACCATCCCGTGCGGGATGAGCTCCTTGTCCGGGCCGTACCTGCGCGACTGCCGCAGCACGTCGGCCAGGGCGCCCGCGACGTCGTACAGACGTCGCGGCAGCGGCGCCCGGTACTCGGGCCCCAGCAGGGTGCTCGGCTCCGGCAGCGGAGCGGGTACGCCGGGCTCGGTGTTCGTGACCCGGGTGAAGATGCGTTGCGCCGAGGAACCGTCCATCAGCGCGTGGTGGACCCGCACCACGATCGCCTGGCGTCCCTCGGCGAGCCCGTGCACCAGGGTGATGGCCCACAGCGGTCGCGACCGGTCGAGCTGCTCCTGGGAGAGCGCGCTGCACAGGTCGTCGAAGGCGTCCGGGCTCCCCAGGGTGCGTTCGTCGAGGTGGTCGGAGATCCGGAGCGGCTGGCGGATCCAGAGCCACCGCCCGGCACGCTTCTCGGCGCGGCTGGTGAACCGGGGCGACAGGTCGAGGTAGCGCGGGACCACCGCCGCGACCTCGTCCAGGGTGACGGGCCTCCCCCGGCCGGCGCCGTCGACCACGACCATCTTGAGGGTGTGCATCGGGGTGTCGGGGTACTCGAACTCGAGAAGCATCCAGTCCGAGCCCGTCATCGCCTCGAACTCCATGCGCACACCGTAGTGGCAGGACGTTGCGCCCGTGACCACCTTCGTCGGGATCCTCTGGATCGCGCTCCGCGTGCTGACCTTCGTCGGGCTGGCCTACCGGGTTCGGGTCGAGGAGCAGGCGCTCTCCGCCGAGCTCGGCGAGGCGTACGCCGAGTACGCCCGGACGCACCGCCGGCTGGTGCCCTACCTCTACTAGTCCGGCTTGACTGAGCCGTGCCGCGGCTGGCCCATCGCCACCCGGATGACCTGGTGCACGGCCTTGGACGGCAGCAGGCGTGCCATCGTCATCAGACCGACCGAGTCGGCGCCGACCGCGTGCCGGGCGT